>CAWHSR010000027.1:0-51695 GCA_963832015.1 uncultured Acidobacteriaceae bacterium | reverse complement strand
GTCTTTGGCTTTCAGTCCAATAGACTTGGCCCAAAGGGATAGCCCGCTCGACACCTTGATCCTGAGCTATGACACGGAACCCGACCACCAACGAAGAAGGGGCGTTACTCGTAAAAAAGCTTTTGGATGAGGCGACGCCTGTTTTGGCATTTCTAATTGGCAGGGATGGTTCGCACGGCAAAGTACAGGGATTTGTCGACAGCTTTACGAGCGAAGTTGGGTTGGTCGTGTCTGCCACTAAAGGATTCCCCTCGACAGCCGACAATCTCTGCCTCCTCTTAGGGTCAAGCGACAACTTGACATATTTTTTTGGAGATGAGCGCGAGATTCCGGAACCCTCCCGTGAAGAGGCCGTAGGAAAATACGGCAATACAATTCTGACGGTACTGGCGGTCTCAAGCGGTTCTTTTATGGTCTTGTATTTCAATTCCTGATTCCGTTTTCAAACTGTAGCACTACCGAGCGGGGGACTTCATTGTTGCCGCTAAATCCACTCCAATTGTGGACGTTAAACCTGAAAGCATTTGAATGTTCAGGGTTGGAGGAGTTTCTATCCTGTGTATCTCATAGATGGCCACTCCATTTTGGTAGGCTTTCTTCAGTCGGTGTTCCTTCGGACGCTTTAGCCCTTGGTCGACCCACTTGCTCAGATAGCGCTCACCAAGGCCGGAGCGTAGAGTTGACACATGGACGACAGTTCAATCAAGGGTCGGGTTGAAATGCTTCGCCGAGAGATTGCAATGATTCAGCAAGCGAGCTCAACTATCGCGGTCACAGGAATCATTCACTGGAAGACAAGGCAGAGCATGATAAGCAGGAGTTCCGAATCCTAGCCATACGCGAAGAACTTCGTAAATTTCGCGACCAGGGGCACGGCCAGCAACGCACTGTTAGGGCGCCACCCCATCTTGCTGGAAACTCCCATCGCACGTAATAAGGCGTATACTACTTGTATACGCACCTCTCCGCCATCCTTGGCGAGGCGACGGTCTTCTGCGTGAGTGGAGGCCATCGTGGCTAAGAACATTAAGAAACATTCCAATAGTTTAGACATTCCTACACAACTAAGCAGACGTCTAAGACGGTTTTCCGGCCGCTCCCAACCACTGATGATGGGAAAGAGCTGGACATCGCGGCAGAGCTCTAAGCCTGCAAGGTTGGCGGCGACATCGATTGGCGACATGAGTGTTGAGAGCGAATCATACTTCATGATCGGGTCGCGTGACCGAGAGAAACGTGTTGGGCTCGAAAGCGCTTGTCGTTCGCTGACGTTGGCTGACACATTCTTCACCTTAACAAGTCGAGTGTGATGGCAGATCAGCGAGGCATGGGAGCCTTCCCGTTGTCGACCGGAGGTGAATGAAAGGAGTCTGCAAGTATGGCTACAAGATTTACACCACTCCACGACCGCATTCTGGTGCGGCGGGTAGAAGAAGTTGGCACAACTCGAGGCGGAATCGTCATCCCGGATTCTGCCAAAGATAAACCACAGGAGGGCGAAGTCATCTCGGTGGGGACGGGCAAGACCAATGACGAAGGCAAGCTATTTCCTCTCGCAGTAAGAGAAGGCGACCGCATTCTGTTCGGCAAGTACTCCGGTACCGAGATCAAGCTTGACGGAGAAGACTTTCTCATCATGAAAGAGGAGGAAGTCCTCGGCGTCATCTCCGGTGCGGCCAAGAAAGAGACCGTGGGAGCAAAGAAGTAGGTTCGGATGTTCGTTTGTGCTTTCATTGCAATCGCATTCCGCGATTGCGATTGGTGACGAACTCAGATTCCTCGACGGTTAAGCGCGTCCCGCTCGGGATGACAATAAAGTTTTAGGTTTAGGAGAAAAGAATTATGGCAAAGCAAATCGTACACGGAGAAGAGTCGCGGCAGGCGATCCTCCGCGGCGTCAACCTCTTGGCGGACGTCGTGAAGGTGACCCTCGGCCCGAAGGGCCGCAATGTTGTGATTGAGAAGAAATTCGGTTCGCCGACCATCACCAAGGACGGCGTCACCGTGGCCAAGGAAATCGAACTGCAGGACAGCCTCGAAAACATAGGCGCCCAGATGGTGCGTGAAGTCGCTTCCAAGACGTCCGACGTCGCTGGCGACGGCACCACCACCGCCACCGTTCTGGCTCAGGCCATCTACCGCGAAGGCGTCAAGACCGTCGCAGCCGGCGCCAATCCGATGGCCCTGAAACGCGGCATCGAGAAGGCCGTGACCACCATTTGCGGCAGCCTCGACAAGGAAGGCACCCGCATCAAGGGCGAACTCGACAAGTTCTCCAAGCCCGTCACTGGCGACATGATCGCCCAGGTCGGCACCATCAGCGCGAACAACGACGACACCATCGGCAAGATCATCGCCGAGGCCATGAAGAAAGTCGGCAAGGACGGCGTCATCACCGTCGAAGAGTCGAAGACGCTCGAGACCCAGATGGAAGTCGTGGAAGGCATGCAGTTCGACCGCGGCTACCTCTCACCCTACTTCGTCACGGATCCTGAACGCATGGAAGTTGCCTTCGAGAACACCTACATTCTCATTCACGAAAAGAAGATCAGCTCCATGAAGGACATCCTCCCTCTGCTTGAGCAGATCTCCAAGAGTGGCAAGCCGCTGCTTATCATCGCAGAGGACGTCGAGGGAGAGGCCCTGGCGACTCTTGTCGTCAACAAGCTGCGTGGTACGCTGCAGGTTGCTGCCGTAAAGGCGCCTGGATTCGGCGATCGCCGCAAGGCCATGTTGCAGGACATCGCAACGCTCACGGGCGGGAAGGCAATCACGGAAGATCTAGGCATCAAGCTCGAGAACGTAAAGATGGAGGATCTCGGACAGGCCAAGAAGGTCACCATTGACAAGGACAACACCACCGTCATCGAAGGTAAAGGCAAGCACGCTGACGTCGAAGGCCGGGTGAAGGAAATTCGCGGCCAAATCGATAAGACCACCAGCGACTACGACCGCGAGAAGCTGCAGGAGCGGCTGGCGAAACTGGTCGGTGGCGTGGCCATAATCAAAGTGGGGGCCGCAACCGAAACCGAAATGAAAGAGAAGAAGGCTCGTGTCGAGGACGCCATGCACGCAACCCGTGCGGCCGTCGAAGAAGGGATTGTCCCGGGCGGCGGTGTAGTCCTGGCCCGCTGCGTCTCCGCACTCGACAAGCTGAAGGTCGAGGGCGATGAGCAGATCGGCGTCAACATTGTGAAGCGTGCTCTTGTAGAACCGCTGCGCCAGATCGCCGAGAACTCCGGCGAAGAAGGCGCCATCGTGCTGGGAAAGGTCAACGATTCGAAGGAGAATAACTTCGGCTACAACGCACTGACCGGCGAGTACGAAGACCTGGTAAAGGCCGGTGTGCTCGATCCTACCAAGGTCGTGCGCACAGCCCTGACCAATGCCGGCTCGATTGCGGCGCTGATGTTGACTACCGAAGCTCTCGTGGCCGACATTACGGAAGAGAAGAAGGGCGCTGCCGCAGCCGGCGGCCATAGCGGCATGGGAGACATGTACTAGGAACTAGGCATACGGTCAACTATTGGCGAAGAGCGGCCTGCGGTAGCGGTAAAGAGTGCTCAACAGAATGAGACACCAAATGGCAGTAAGAGAATCGAGCACTAGACGCCCGAGGCGATTGGCCGGCATTTGTGATCTCAGACCGAGCGAAATCCGCCGAGAAGCGACCCATGAACCCGAGTATGTCCCCATTTGTACCGGAGGTAGATTAGGACCATATGCGTAAGCGGCTTATCCCTCCAACTCCGGAAACGGTTCGGCCTGACGGCGAAGGCTGGCTAGACCTCGAGCGTGCAGCTGCGGTCGAGGTCACGTCGGAAGAGGAGAATTTCCCGGTCGAGTCTGCGTTGGTCTTGGAAGAAACCCGGGGCTGGCGTGCGGCTATCCCGGGAACTCAAGCCATTCGGCTGGTCTTCGATCAGCCGCGAAGGCTGAGACACATATCACTTGTTTTTGAGGAAACCGAAATAACGCGCACGCAGGAGTTCGTTTTGAGATGGTCTCCGCGAGTCGGACACCCTTTCCGGGAAATTGTGCGCCAGCAGTGGAATTTCAGCCCACCTGAGACGACACGCGAGGTCGAGGAATACCATTGTCGAGCTCTCGGAAGTCACCGTACTTGAGTCGATCATTACTCCTGACATCAGTGGCGGAATGGCTCGCGCCTCGGTCAAGAGTCTCCGCGTGTCTTGACTCGGTAGACGAACGTCAGCTTCGATCTATAAATTCATAGCAAATGCCGCAAGTTTCAGACCGGTTCGTTCGTCATCTCGGAGACGCCCAATCTTTTCCCGAAGCACTGCTAGGTGATCCATGCAATCAGCATAGCTCATCTAGAACGTCGATAGTCCGATTCCCTCCGCGAAGAAACGGCAAAGATTCAATTCATAGAAAACTTGAGTCCAAAGTTGGGTCCAACTCGAAGGCCATTTTCAGCCCAAAATGGGGTTAAGTTGCGCCAGATCAACGAAAGTTTGAACAGCTCATAACCCAAAGGTCGTGGCGCCAAGCCCTATACGCGCTAACTTAGTAGCATCCCTTGCGTAAGCTTGCCGATCCGAATCCAGCATAAGACCACGGGGCTAGAGGCGTAGTCGCGTCACGGGGTTATAATCCGCAAATTGTATTCCCAGAGCATGATTGCGTCCCGCTCGGGTCGAACCTCGTCCGCCCAGTTTGCGACAGATGCGAGGCTCGCATCACCGAGCAGCGAACGAATCCCCCTTTTCGCGTTCTCGGTCAGGCGGGACTCAGCGAGAGAGGCGACGATTTCGTGTCCTTCGGGTCCCCAACCGATCAGGGTCGAAGGTATGAGCAATGTCAGGACAAGGGCTACCCCGCTGATCATGGCACGCTTCATAGGGTTACTGCTTCTCTCCAGTACAGCATTGTTTCGTCACTGATTGCGGGCATTGGTTTGTTGTGCTCATCTTCGTAAATCTCAGACAAACAGTCGAAGAATGCTTTTGCCTCCGCTTCCAGCCCAAGAACGCTCAAACACCTCACGATTCTCGTGATCCGCAGATGGTTGTGATTCCCGGGAGACAACCAGGCTGTCGCCTTGGCAGCAAAATTCAGAGCGCGATTAACTCTGATTTGCTCTCCTTTGTTAGCCTCAAGCCCATAGAAGCTCATCAAGCGCAGGAAAGAGACTCGCAACTTTTCTTGCAGGTCGGAACGTGTTCGGAACTCTTGAATAGACTCCAGGTTCAAAACAGGCGCGGCAAGATTGAAGGTGCTGGGCTCGGGCAAAGGGAAGAGCCATTGTATATAGTCGTGAACGGCTTCCAACTGATCGTCGGGCCACTGTTGAATCTCGTGGAGGTAACGACCACGATGGTCTGGTTCGGTGCCACTGTAAAACCCGATGATTCGTGAGTTCGGCATGGGCAAGTATCTCACTGCCCCACTACAAGAAGAGGTGCTGCTGAATCTGAACGAGTTCCACAGCAGGGAATTATGGCAGATCGGTCAAGCCCCGCCTGCTCTTCTTGGCCTGCCAGTGCGGACTCAAGGCTTGGACATGGATCGCACGCCCTGTTGCATTAGCCACTTGGCGATTGCAGCAGAGTCGAATCTGACGCAGGAACCCACTCGAAACGAGGGTATGCTGCCTCGCTTAGCCCGCCGGAGAATCGTTATGCGAGACATCTGAAGTAATTCCGCAAGCTCTTCGGCGGTCAGAGCACGATGAATGGCGTTGATGCGCGAGGCGAGGGACATCAACCGATGTGGATTTGGGCTGTCGAGTACGCTGCTCATTGCACCCCTCCGAAAATTTCATTCACTTTCTCACGCACTTGTTGACTCCGAGAAGGCTTCAGGTAGCGCATCGTCGATTCCATATCAGAATGACCGAGCCACTGCTGCACTGTCCGCAGATCGACGCCTGCCCAGAGGCATCGTGTCGCGAACGTCGCTCTGAACTTGTGTAGCCAGAAGTCTTCAGGGTTCAGTTCCGCACGCTCGGCGACGGCCTTCAGATCAGTCGAGGAAGTTCATCTTCACATTGCAGCCGGAGGTCGGAAAGACCAAGTTGCAGGTCTTATCAGATTTCGCCTTCAGGGCCTTCAGGCTGGTCACCAACTTTGCCGGAATCGGAATCTCTCGTTCCTTGTATGCCTTGGGCGTCCAGCCTCGATCCGGTTTGTGGCTGACGCGAACCGTGGAAGCTTTGAAGTTGAGGTCCGCCCAGTAGCGTGTACATGACCTCCTGTTCGCGCATGCCCGTCATCAGAAAGAACTCAAACCACAATCTTTCCTCTGCATCGCAGGCGGCGAACAGCGTGTCAAGCTCGTCGTCCTCGTACGTCTCAGGCTCTTCTTCGGTGTACCGAGGCCAGTCGTTTTTTCCTGCCAGGCCGCGAATCCCGTTCGCCTTCAGAAACGTCATCACGTTCTCGAATTTGTTGTAGACAGACGCGGGGTGCCTGCTCCTTTTCGTCACGGAGAAATGCCGCAAACTTGAGCAGGTCTCTGCGGTCAATGTCTTCGAGGTAGAGCTTTGGGCAGGACTCGGTGAAGTAATTGAGAGCAGTCGTGTACGCGGCCAGCGTCTTCGGCTTCTTGGTGAGCTTGGTTTCGTCAAGGAAGTCAGCGACTGCTGCGGCTACGGACCTGTGTCCGTTCTGGCCGTCAGGCAGGACAGTGACGCCGTTGTTCACGGCGTTTAGTTCGGCTTCCTTTTGAAGGCGGCGGGCGGTTGCGGTGGCAGCGTCCTTGCCCACTGAGAGCCGGATAAGGCGCTTTCCCTCGTACCAGGAAATGTAGTACGCCCCTTCGGGGTGTCGCTCTTCCCGGTCTCCGACTAAAACCACATCTGGCTTGATTCGCCCGTTGGCGGAAAGAACCACTGGGCAATAGCGGGGCCCTTTGCTTGTCTGGATTCGTTTGGTGACGTTGCACTGGCGGTTCACTGGTGATCCTCCACGTTGATATCAGTGTAGATATCACCAGCTTGCAAGTGCTAGATTACAAAGGTAATGGCGGAGAGGGAGGGATTCGAACCCTCGGTACAGGTGTTAGCCCGTACAACGGTTTAGCAAACCGCCGCATTCGGCCACTCTGCCACCTCTCCGGCGTGCGGAGCTACAGTTTACCACGTCTTGGACGGGCGTTTTCTGCGGCTGTCGTCATTTGCAATATCCGTCGCGACGGTTCACGTGAGGTTCGCCTGTTAGTCCACGGGGAGAATCGCGAACGTCGCGGTGGCGCGAAGTAACGACGGTAACGATGATGGGCCACGGGGTCTGTCGTAAACTAGTCGCCGGGCGGGGGAGTCTTGGCAGAAGCTAAATCCGGAGTTGACGACGCCAGCACTGCTACGCCTGAGCGTTCGCTGGGCATCGAAGGGTCGCACGCCCACCCGCCCATTGAGACCGATAGTATCCGGATCACCCAGCCGGCCGGGATTGCCGCGGGGCTGAAATCGGTTCTCAAAGCTGCCGAGGTCACCCTCAAAGAGCCAGGGCTGATCCGAGGAATAGCGGCACTCTCTCGTCTCAATCAGTTTGACGGAATCGATTGTCCGGGCTGCGCCTGGCCCGACCCCGACCAAGACCGCTCCCTTAACGAATACTGTGAGAACGGGGTCAAAGCAATCGCAGAGGAAGCGACGGCGAAGCGCTGCACGCCTGAATTTTTCCATTCGCACAGTGTCTCTGACCTGGCGCGGCAGTCGGACTACTGGCTGGGCCATCAGGGACGGCTGACCCATCCCATGGTCTTGCGTACCGGCAGAGACCGTTACGAGGCGATTTCGTGGGATGATGCGTTCGCTTTGATCGCGAGCGAACTGAACGCCCTGAGCAGCCCTGATCAGGCGATCTTCTATACATCTGGACGCACCAGCAACGAAGCTGCGTTTCTTTATCAGTTGTTTGTGCGCCAGTTCGGCACCAACAATCTGCCCGATTGCTCGAACATGTGTCACGAATCCTCGGGACTGGCGCTGAAAGAAGTCATCGGGGTCGGCAAAGGAACCGTCACCCTCGAGGACTTCGACCTCGCGGACACTATCCTTATTATTGGGCAGAATCCAGGCACCAATCATCCCCGAATGCTGGCGACGCTGCAGCGGGCAACCCGTCGCGGAGCGACGATCGTGAGCGTCAATCCGCTGGCGGAGGTGGGGCTGACCCGCTTCAAGCATCCCAAGGAAGTGCTACATCTCTTTGGGCGGGGAACCAAGATCGCACAGCATTTCGTTCCGGTTCGTTTGAGCGGAGATCTCGCCTTCTTCCAGGGAGTGTGCAAAGAGCTTCTGGAGGAAGAAGAGCGGCAGCCGGGCCAGATCCTCAAGCACGCATTTATCGTCGAGAAGACGAGCGGGTTCGATGAGTTTCGAACCGCAATTGCCGCAACATCGTGGAGCGAAATCGTCGAACAGAGTGGAATTTCGCGGCGTCAGATTCGAGAGATTGCAGAAGTCGTGATGCGATCGAAGGCGATGATTGCATGCTGGGCCATGGGATTAACGCAACAACGGCAGGCGGTCGCGACGATTCAAGAAGTCGTGAACCTGATGCTTCTCGGTGGCCACATCGGTCGGCCGGGAGCGGGAGTATGTCCGGTAAGAGGGCACTCCAACGTGCAGGGTGACCGCACCATGGGGATCTGGGAGCGGATGCCCGAGAGCTTCCTCGATAAGCTCCGGGAGGTGTTCGGATTCGAGCCGCCTCGCAAGCACGGCTGGGACGTGGTGGACTCGATCAAAGCCATGCACCGCGGCGAAGCAAAGGTGTTCTTCGCCATGGGGGGCAATTTTCTTTCGGCGACTCCCGACACGGAGTTCACGGCCGAAGCTCTGTCGCGCTGCACGTTGACCGTTCACGTCTCGACGAAGCTCAACCGCGCACATTTGATCACTGGCAAGCAGGCGCTGATCCTGCCCTGTCTTGGCCGCACCGATCGCGACGTGCAGGCGAGTCGGGATCAATTCGTGACCGTGGAAAATTCGATGGGCATCGTGCATACATCGCGGGGCAATCTGGAACCGCCGTCGGATCAGCTTTTAAGCGAGCCAGAGATGGTGGCGCGCCTGGCCGTGGCGACGCTGGGAAAAAAGACAACTGTCGACTGGTTGGAACTTGTCGAGGACTACGATCGCATTCGAGAACTCATCGCGCGTGTCGTTCCAGGTTGCGAAGACATGAACGACCGGGTTCGTCGCAAGGGCGGTTTCTACTTGCCAAATGCGGCGCGCGACAACGATTACAAAACCAAGACAGGAAAGGCCAACTTCGCAGTCTCGGTCATCGAGCCGACTGCACTTGGGCCGCGACAGTTCCTGATGACCACGCTTCGCAGCCACGACCAATACAACACGACTATCTACGGCCTCGACGATCGCTACCGCGGCATCTTTCATGGCCGCCGGGTTGCTCTGATGAATCCTGACGACATGCAGGAGAATGGCTGGGAGGCAGGCCAACTCTTGGACATCACCAGCCACTTTCAGAACGGCGGTAACCAGGAATTCCGGCGCGCCCCGCGTTTCGTCCTAGTGCCTTACGAGATTCCCCGGCGCTGCGTAGCCACATATTTCCCCGAGGCAAATGTATTGGTGCCGATTGGCAGTGTCGCGTTGAGGAGCAATACTCCCGCGTCAAAGGCCGTGATCGTGAGTTTTTCCCCTTCTCGGCTCGACGACACGCGTACGGACGGGGTTGAGAGTTCCCGAACCGCGAAATCTTGTTCGTAATTCGTAACGTAAAACATTCTGCAGAAAATTTGTTGGTCGCGTCGTGGACAATGTCCTCAACGTGAGGGGGGAGAGGAGTGGCTCCGAACGACTGCCCGAGTTGCGGCGGTAGTGGATATGTTGCGAAGCCCGTGGACTTGAACGGTAAGTCCGAGGGTGTCGCCTTTATCCGCTTGCAATGTCCCGCCTGCGGGGGCACCGGACGGAAGCGCCCGATCTCACCTTCGACCGCCGGCTGACCGCACGGCTTGCGGTGCTTGCGAAACGTTCGGAACCGGACCGTCTTACACCCGTCCTACGGTTGACGGTCCGGGCCGCACGTATCTGAAGGAATACTTCGCCCCTCAATCTTCTTGGGATTCTGGATTCACACCCGATTAGGCCTTCAGGCAATTCCAGCGGCTTTGACCCGCGTCTTGCGGCGGGGCGACAACGACACCTCGACTCGGTTGCGTCCGTTCTCTTTGGCGCGGTAGAGCGCCTTGTCGGCCGCCTGCAGGACAAGATCAGGATCGGCCCCTTCTTGCTCCGAGTTGGCGACACCGATGCTGACGGTCACCGAAAGAGCTGCCGGAGATTTCTCGTGCGCCAGCTCCCGAATCGCATGGCCTTTGCGCGCGCGCCTACGAATCTTTTCGTTCCGTCGATCCGGTCCCCTGGGAGCCTGGCGGCGATCGCCGCCCCGCAGGCGAAACTCCGAAGACTCAATCGCCGCACGCAGCTGCTCGAGATGATCGACAACTTCGGAAGTCGTTTTTCCCGGGAAGAGGATGTTGAATTCTTCCCCACCGCAGCGGTATGCGTGGCCTCCGCCGGTGACGCATGACAAGCCGGCCGCGACCAGCCGGAGGACCTGGTCCCCAGTATCGTGACCGTAGGTGTCGTTGAATCGCTTGAAGTGATCAATATCGACGACCGCGATCGAGTACGGATACTGCAGCCGCAGAAGAGCATCGTTGAAGGCGCGGCGCGATGGAAGCGTCGTGAGCTCATCGTGGTAGGCAAGAAGATACGAATTCTCGATGATCGAAGCCGCGAGAATGCACGCAGTGGTCGCCGAGTACACCGTCGATAGACGGACGACATCGGTAAAGCGCAAGCACAGGAAGAAAGCGGCGAGCGACCACAGTAAGGCGCTGTCGACCGGCTTACGCGTGATTAGAAATCTCGCCAGCAGGAACACACCCGCAGCAGCAAACACAACGAGCGCGTAACCCGGCAAAGAGACCCCGGTAGCAATGTGATGCGCCCGGACAGCAGCCTGCGGCAAATCCTCAGCCGCGCGACACAGCACGGCCACAATCACGGACTCAACGAATAGAAATATTCCAACGGGGGCGATGGAAGAAAAGGTAAAGCCGCGCTCATGCATCAGGGCGATCAGAACGAAATCCAGAGGTACCAGCACGGCTGCGGCTCGCACCGCCGTCCACCCGACCGTTCCGGGGGAGACATGCCCGCCTCCAAAGGCCGCAATCGCTTCCTGGGCCAGAAACAGCACGACCAAAGCGAAGAAGATGCGGCTGGAATGAAATCTCCAGGCCAGCAACATCCCTCCAGCCAACGCGCAATAGTACAGAAAACTGAGGGATGGTAGAGCCAGCGTCAGCCAGCCGGAATATACGAGCACCACGACACACAGAAGTAGAATCCCGCCGGGGACCAGCAGGGACTTCAGGGTCGCCTTGCTCCAGATGCGCACAGCATGACTCCGGCGGGAAAAGTCCCTTCGAAATTATCGCTTGTCGAGCGGATCGAAGGAATTGGCCGCGGAGGTTCGTTTACCGGAATGAAACTTCTTGAACACGGTCTCAGGACAAATCTCCCGGTTTGAAATCGAGCGCCATTCTTGCACCTACGGCCCTTCGTGTGGGCTTGGTTTTGGCTGCAACTGAGCGGTTTCTAACTAGACTGGCGTGTTGGATTAAGACGGTTCACTTTATGCGAATTCTTATTGCAGAAGACGATGAAGCCTTGGCGCGATTCGTTCGCCAGGGTCTCGAAGGCGAGCATTACTCTGTGGATGTTATGCCGGATGGCGAACAGGCTCGAACCGCAGCAACCGAGTTCGAGTATGACGTCGTCATCCTTGACCTGAACCTCCCGAAGCTGGACGGTGTCAGCGTCCTGCGACATTTGCGCTCGAAAAAACCAAGCCTGCCCGTGCTGGTGCTGACCCAGCGGACTCGGGTGGAAGACCGGGTCCAGTGCCTCGACACTGGCGCAGATGACTATCTGGCCAAACCATTCTCATTTAGCGAGCTTTCCGCCCGCATTCGGGCGCTAGTGCGTCGCAGCCATTTGCCATCCGAGTCTGTACTGGTCGCTGGGGACCTCCGGCTTGACCGAGTGCAGCGACTGGTAGAACGCGCAGGTCGCAGGATCGACCTGACGGGAAAAGAATGCTCGCTTCTGGAATACCTGACGCTCAATGCCGGACGCAGAGTGACGCGCTCCATGATTATCGAACACGTCTGGAATGTCACGTTTGATACGACCACGAACGTGGTGGACGTCTACATCAATTACCTGCGCGTGGTCTTTGCCGCCACGCTGGTTTCCGCCGGGCATCTGACCTACCGAGAATTCCTCCAGCGTATTCCGGAAACAACTTATCTCGCCTCCTGCCGACTGGAACCGATGGGTGTGAATGCGGCTTTGCAACTGGAGCTGAAGGTCGCGTTTCCGATTATCGATTTGCTGCTGGGCGGCGAAGGCAAAGGCATGGCCTCTACCCGCGAGATCACCGAGATCGAGGAACAGATTCTCGACAGCGTCGCGCGCATCATTTGCCGTGGCTTGGCAGGCGCTGGCCTTGGAAGTGGGCTTCGAGGATCGGCTGGAACCAGCCGCAGCGCAGCGGCTGATGCTCCTTCCTGGCCGGCTTCGTCGACGAGTTGGCTGCGCGCCGGGAGCGATCCACTGACTGCAGCGTTGCTCGAAGTCCATCTCAGCGCCGCTCTGATGGCTTCTCTGCGCGTTGACAAGCCCGAGGCACCGAAGCCGGCGGCCACTCCTCCCTCGGCCTCCCCGGTTCCCGACAGTGCGGAGACGAGTCAGATCAAACTCGGCTTGTTGATGGACGTCGAGCTGGCGGTGACTCTGCCCTTTGGCAGCCGGCGCCTGCTTCTCCGCGAGGTTCTCGATCTGATTCCCGGCTCGGTCGTCGATCTTGATCGTCAGGTCGACGAACCGGTCGACGTCCTGCTCGACGGCCGCCTGCTTGCCCGGGGAGAAGTCGTGGTCCTCGACGGAAACTATGGCGTGCGCGTTACGGAAGTGGCTCCCGCGAGCCTGTAAGGGAAATCGAAATCATCATGGGAACTGCAATCCTTCCAATTCATGGAACCTAGCCCCTAGCCACGTTGCGCAGATTCCGGTAACTCTGCTCGAGTCCTTCGTCATGATCCCGGTCGACTATGTGGAGACTACTTCCACGCTGCACATCGCGTTTGGCGAAGGCATCGATTACAGCGTGCTCTACGCCATCGCGCAGATGATGGGATGTCACACGGAAACCTGCATGGCGGTGCCCAGCTTCGTACGAAAAAACCTGCAGTCTCTCTCAGGCCATCGCGGGGAGAGCGAAGTTGTGTTTGACCGAGTCGCCGACGCCGGAGAGTTTTCTCGCATTATCCATAGCTATTGCGTTCGTCTGGCATCCCCGGAAATCCGCCTCGCCGGCTGTGGTCCTTTTCTTTGGGTGCGTCTTCTGCGCTCGTCCCGACCTCCACTCGACCTACTGATGCGCTCTTCCCGGGCCGACTCCGTCCGATCGTTCCCCCCCGCCGTGCTGCCGAGCTTGCCGCTGCCCGCACCCGTGCCGAGCAAAGGAGACGTGAAGGCAGGGCCGCGGCTCGCGTTTTCCACAGCAATAAATCTCATTCTGTGACGAACAACCTTTACTGTGCTTTCCAGAAAGCACAGACTGGTCCCATGCGCCAGGGCTCTCCCAGCCCGTTTTCAACCGATGCTCCCATGAACGGCTATCACCCGGCGGCTAAGTCCATACTCCGGAAGATTTTATCTGCAAGTCCTTGCGACTCAATATTTTGCCCTTCTTGCGCCCGATGCCCCACCCACAAGTTCTTTGCAATGAATATTTAGGGGAAACACCCAAAAAAGCCGCTCAGCAGCCCGCGCAACGCTGCCATCCCGCTTCGGCGTGGCTCTTCCTGATAATCTCAAAGCAGACTTTCATTCGACCCTCAGGAGATCACACATCTTTGCCACCGCTGATTAATGTCCGCAGCATTTCCAAAGCCTTTGGGGCCGAGCCGCTCTTTCAGAACGTTTCCTTCACCGTTTCTGAGGGAGATCGTGTTGGATTGATCGGCCCGAACGGATCGGGGAAATCCACGCTGCTGCGGATTCTTGCAGGCACGGAAGACACGGATGATGGAGAGATCGCGGTTCGCAAGCGAATTCGCCTGAGCTACGTGGAGCAGGAGTCGGCGTTCCGGGCCGGGGATACTGTGCGGTCGGTGGTCGACGCGGCGTTGAAAAAATCGGCAGTGCCTGAATCGGAGCGGGGTACGCGCTTCGCCGAGACGCTGGGCCGCGCGGGTTTCGCCGACTTGGACGCCGAAGCGTCCGCTCTTTCCGGCGGTTGGCAGAAACGGCTGGCGATCGTCGAGGCGCTGGTGCAGGGGCCCGACATCTTGTTGCTTGACGAGCCCACGAATCATCTTGATCTGGCTGGAATCGAGTGGCTCGAAGAGGTCCTGGAGCAAGGCGCCTTTGCGTGTGTCGTCATCAGTCACGATCGCTATTTTCTGGAGAATGTCGCCACCGAGATGGCGGAACTGAGCCGCGTGTATCCTGACGGTTTGCTGCGGGTGAAGGGGCGCTACAGCACATTCCTGGAGAAGAAAGAAGAGTTTCTGCACGCACAGTCGAAGCGCCAGGAGGCCCTGGAGAATCTGGTTCACTCGGAGATCGAATGGCTACGCCGGGGGGCCAAAGCCCGCACGCGAAAATCGAAGGCGCGGATTGGCAAGGCCGGCGAGTTGATGGAAGAACTCGCCGACCTGAACATTCGCACCCGCAGCAGCTCTGCTCAAATCGATTTTTCCGCCACCGACCGCAAGACCAAGCGACTGGTCGAACTGCAGGGCGTGTCATATCAAATCGGAGGACGGCGGCTGTTTCAGAACATGAACTTCATTATTTCCGCGGGGCTCAGAGTTGGGTTGGTGGGTCCGAACGGCAGCGGCAAGACAACCTTGCTGCGCCTGTTACGCGGAGAAGTCGCGGCGACCGAGGGAGAGATTCGCCGGGCGGAGAAGTTGCGCATCGTGTACTTCGACCAGCGGCGCGAGCTCGATCCGAATGTGACGTTGCGGCGGGCCCTCGCTCCGGAGGGAGACTCGGTCATCTATCAGGATCGCGTGGTTCACGTCGCCTCGTGGGCGGCGAAGTTTCTGTTCAAGGGAGAACAGCTGAACCAGCCGGTGGATCGGCTTTCCGGGGGAGAGCGGGCGCGAGTGCTGATCGCGCAACTCATGCTTCAGCCTGCCGATGTTCTTTTGCTGGATGAGCCCACCAACGACCTCGACATTCCGACGCTTGAGATCTTGGAGGAAAGTCTGCTGGAGTTCCGAGGCTCGCTCGTACTCGTGACACATGATCGCTATATGCTCGATCGTGTGTCGACCGTCGTGCTGGGCTTGGATGGCCAGGGCGGCGCCGAGCGCTTTGCGGACTATTCGCAATGGGAGACCTGGCAGACAGATCGGCTGCAAGCGGCACAGACCGAAGCGCGCGACACTCCACGAGCAGCTCCGCAATCGACATCGCCGAAGAAGAAGCTCTCGTATCTCGAAGCTCGCGAGTATTCCAGCATCGAGGAACGCGTCGCGGCGGCGGAACAGGTACTGGACGCAAAGCGGACGCAGGCCGAAGATCCGGCAATTGCCAGCGACGCCACGCGGCTGATGAACGCTCATGCGGATCTTGAACGAGCACAACAGGAAGTGGATGAACTCTACGCGCGGTGGGCGGAGTTGGAGAAGAAGCAGGCCTGATTCGAATCGGATCAGGAGGCGAGACAGAACGCGATGATCGTATCCCCTCGCTTGCCGGTGCTCTTCTCGAGTTCTTTGAGCAGGCACGATTCGAGATCGTCTGGATCGGGAGTCATTTCGCAAGCGGCAATCTCTTTGTCGGACGCGCCCTGAAAGCAAAGCTCGCAAGCACCTAACCCATCTTCCGACCGCACCGGGGGGCCGAAGACGCGGCAGGTCATGGGGCGCGATTCGTAGAGCTCACAGAGTCCCGTCTCGGGGTCCAGCACCGGACAGGGTTCATCATTCGCAAACTTCTCGAACTGTTGCTCCGCGTCTTCCCCTTCGTGCAGCTGGCCCGTGACGGGATCTCCGGGAAACTCGGATGAGAGGCGGGACATCGACTCGCGCGCACGCTCGCGGATTCGGGCGGCTCGATCCGGAGCGCGCTTTTCCAGATCGGCTAGGCCTCTCTTCAATCGTAGAGCATCGAGTTGATTGATGAGGAATGCGCCGATGCAGCACTGCGTGCATCCCGGTCGGCAGGCCAGCCACTTTCCGCTGCGTTGGGTAGCATCGGCCAGGGCGGAGTCGACGATCTGGATGAGCTTCTGGTCTCCACGCGATGGAAAGTGGCTGCGCATCTTGGAAGAATAGCGCAGCGAAGTCCGAGATCCCTTCACTCCGCCTGAAAAACGCCTCCGTTCAGGATGACAAAGTCGTTGTTTCTTACATCCCGAGCAGATTAGTTTGGATTTTCGCGTAGCCGTGCTCGCGAGCCCAGAGGTCGAGCGGAGCAGAGGCGAGTTCGTCGACCAGCGGCTCAGCGTGGCCGTTCTTCGTGAGATCGATGGTCTTGATGTACGTCTTGCACGAGTCGCAACCCTCCACGCGGATGTAGTCGAAGTCGCTGGCCGTGAAGACATCGAGCTTCTTGTCGTTCTCCTCGCCGCACCCCGGGCAGACGATGCGGCGGAACTCCCATTCGGCAAGGCAGAAAGAACAGACCATGGATCGCGCCCCGCCATCACCCATCTGACGCAAGACGCCGAGCGCGGGCCTCCGATTGCAGAAAGGACACAGCGCGTATGTCGTCTGACTGGGGCGAAGCTGGGCACGCGAGCGAAGCAACTCTGCAAAGGGCTGCAGGAAAGCCTGGGCCAAGAGTCCGGGCGCATCAGACGGGGAATGTGCGGTCCAGCCGCTCTGTAGCAGATCAGACCAGGCGGATCGCCCCTGAGCGCGGAGTTCTTGACTAAGTCCGGCCAACGGCTTCGGCCCATGCGCTTCAGCCATCGACAGAAACGACTCGAATCTCGAACTGAGCTCCGACAGCTCCGAAATGGTGAGGTCGCGATCCGCAGAAACCGCCGGGGATTGCAGCACCGCGCTCAGCCTCTGATGCAGTTCGTCCTGAAAGCGGGCGACGTGTACGTAAAACCCAAGAATTTCGCTTGCGAATGGATGCTGGTCGGCAAGCTCTTGCGCGCGTTGGATCCGCCGCTTCCAGGGAGAGACGGGCATCGGGCCATTATCATCTCAGTTCAGAAATTGGGCAATTCTGTACGGTGGCGGTAGCCCCCGGGTGTCGACGACTCGACGCAGGGATGGATACGGCTTCTTCCGGATTGACTCTCTTCCGCTGCCAGAGGTATAGTCTCCGGATTCTGTTTGGGTGCGACTTGGTCGCCGGGCGTAAGTATTGCGGTGGCCGCAACCTTCAACCTCCGTCCCACATCCTAGTCGATCAGGGTCCGCATCGCAGTCGAACGCGCGCGGTAGTTGCTGGAGGTTTTCATGGAATTCTCCCGCAGGACGTTTCTCAAGGGCACCATCCTCGGTGGTGCAGGCCTCTCCGTACTTGGCTTCGATCTCACTCCGGTCTACGCCCAAACCCAGAATCTTAAAATTTCGCGAGCCAGCGAGACGCGCAGCACGTGTCCTTATTGCT
Organism: uncultured Acidobacteriaceae bacterium; assembly: GCA_963832015.1. Lineage (GTDB taxonomy): Bacteria > Acidobacteriota > Terriglobia > Terriglobales > Acidobacteriaceae > Sulfotelmatobacter. Next base: position 34,033 of record CAWHSR010000027.1, on the reverse strand, counting down.
CGGTGAGCTGCGGCATCATTATTTACACGCTGGGCGATAAGGCCAAGAACGCGATCCCGCAAGTGGTACATGTCGAGGGCGATCCCGACCACCCGATCAATCGTGGAACGCTCTGTCCCAAAGGTTCGTCGCTCGAGCAGGACATCATGAATGACCGCCGACTGCTCAAGCCGCAAGTGCGGCGGCCGGGCGCGACGGAGTGGGAAGACATCTCGTGGGAGCAGGCCTACGACGAGATCGCGCAGAAGGTGAAGAAGACGCGCGATGATACGTTCCTGGAGCAAGACGCGAACGGCCATACGGTGAACCGCTGCGAAGGGATTGCGTTCACCGGCGGCTGCACCGATACCAACGAGTTCAATTATCTGGTGGTCAAGAGCATGCGCAGCCTGGGGGTCTGCTACCTGGAAAACCAGGCCCGAGTTTGACACGGCCCTACGGTCTCCAGTTTGGGGCCAACATTCGGACGCGGTGCAATGACCAATGGCTGGATCGACATCAAGAACACCGACATGATGTTGATCATGGGTGGGAATCCGGCTGAAAACCATCCTTGCGGCTTCAAGTGGGCGATTGAAGCCAAGATTCACCGCAATGCGAAAACGATCGTGGTCGATCCGCGCCTGACGAGGACGGCCGCGACCGCAGACATGTATCTGCAGATTCGCGCCGGCGCCGACATCGCGTTCCTCGGCGGGCTCATCAATTACGCGGTGCAGAACAACCGCATCGCTCGCGATTACCTTCTCAATTACACGAACGCTGCGTTCATTATTAAGGACGGCTTCAAGCTTCCGGACGATGGGCTTTACTCTGGCTTCGATCCGGAGAAGCAGGTATACGACAAGGTAAGCTGGAACTACGAAGAAGGTGGTGACCTAGGCGGGAAGCCAGTCATGCCAACTCCAGCCTCCCAAGGCGCGCCCGCAGCGCACGCTACGGGCAGCGACACCGGGCAGGGACAAGGACATCAGGCGGCGAGTCCGGCTGGAGCCAAAGGCGGACCTGCTGTTGCGCCAACGTTGCCACCAAAGATTGCATTTGATTTTTCCCTGCAGCATCCGCGCTGCGTGTTTCAACTGCTGAAGAAACAATACGAGCGCTATACGCCGGAGATGGTCGAGCGAATCACCGGGATCCCAAAAGAACAGTTCCTGAAGGCGGCCGATCTTTACACTTCGGTTCGCAAAGACGGGGACATGAGAAAGGTATCGACCATCATCTATGCGGTCGGATGGACCCAGCATAGTTTCGGCACGCAGATCATCCGTACGGCCGCGATGCTCCAGTTGCTGATGGGGAATATCGGACGCGCGGGAGGCGGTGTAAATGCTCTGCGCGGACACTCGAACATTCAAGGCGCCACCGACATGGCTGGCATCTTCGACATACTGCCGGGCTATCTGAAGATGCCCAACCCGTCGGACGCAGATCTTGCCACCTATCTCAAGCGGATTACGCCAACGACATCCAAGCCTGATCCGTGGGACTCGTTCAACTACTGGTCAAACACACCGAAGTTTGCGGTGTCGTTCCTCAAGGCGATGTATGGTGGCGCGGCGACCAAGGAAAACGACTACGCATTTCACTACCTTCCGAAGATTGACCGCAACTATTCCTGGGTCAACATCTGGAACGACATGTACGAAGGCAAGGTCAAGGGGATCTTCGCCTTCGGCATGAATGGCGTGATGATCGGGCCGGATTCGGAGAAGAACATAGACGCTTTGAAGAAGGCCGACTGGCTGGTGGTTTGTGAAATCTATCCCGATGAGACCAGCGAGTTCTGGCGCGCTCCGGGTATCTCAACCGACGAGATGAAGCAGATCAACACCACGGTCTATCGCCTGCCGGGCGCTGGCTTTGCGGAGAAGGACGGGACGTTCGTAAATTCCGCGCGCTGGCTGCAATGGAAGAACGTGGCACTGCCACCGCCGGGTCAGGCCAGGCTCGATCAGGACATTCTGGCAACGATCTTCCTGAAAGTGCGTGAACTCTACAAGAAGGACGGCGGAAAATTCCCCGACCCGGTCCTGAACGCGTCGTTCGCCTACACGACTCCGTACAGCCCATCGCTCTCGGAAGTGGCGAAAGAGATCAACGGGAAAGCGCTTACCGACATCACCGACCCCAAGACGAACGTGACCATCAAAGCCGGCCAGCAGCTTCCGGGCTTTTCATGGCTCAAGGACGACGGCACAACCCTCTCGGGCAACTGGCTGTATTGCGGATCATGGACCGAGGCTGGCGCGCTAACGCAGCGTCGCGGCACGGAGGATCCATCTGGTCTTGGCGTTTATCCGAACTGGGCGTGGTCGTGGCCGATGAACCGGCGTGTGTTGTACAACCGTGCGTCGTGCGATGTCGAAGGCAAGCCTTGGGATCCGCCTCGCCGTCAGGTTTGGTGGGACGAAGCGAAGCAAACATGGGCGGGCGTTGACGTGCCCGACTTCAAGCCTGATTCTCCGCCGAAGGACCACATGGGACCATTCATCATGAATCCTGAGGGCGTTGGACGGCTGTTCGTGCCGCTTGGGGCTATGGCCGACGGGCCTTTTCCGGAGTTCTACGAGCCGATCGAAAGCCCGATCTTGAATCCACTGCACCCGAACCAGTCCTCGAATCCGGTGGTGAAGAAATACAAAACCGATGCTGACAAATACGCGGTGACGGGCCAGGAATACAAGGTCATCTGCACGACGTACCGCCTGACCGAGCACTATCACTACTGGACCAAGAACAATCCCATGAACGTGCAACTGGTTCCGGAACCGTTTGTGGAAGTGCCGTTCGAACTCGCGGAGCAGATGCAACTGAAGGGCGGGGAGAAAGTCCGGGTCACCAGCGCTCGCAGCCACTACATCGCCAAAGCGATGGTCACGCGGCGGATTCGCCCGATGAAGATTGACGGGCAGGAAATGTTTCAGATTGGCATCCCGATTCATTGGGGATTCCGCGGCATTGCGGAAGACGAGGGTAAGACGGCGAAGACTCTGACGAACCAACTGACGCCGACGGTGATCGATCCGAATGCATTCACGCCGGAGTTCAAGGGATTTTTGGTGAAGATCGAGAAGGTGTAGTTACGGTGGATGGGTGCGAGGGCGAGACGCCCTCGCGACGGCCGGCGGACGCCGGCGCTACGAAGAGCACGTATGAGCGACCGCAAGACACTTCAGATTCGACAAATCTCGGGGCACTCGGGGCCAGCAGCCGGGTTCGACATGCAGCGCGATCCGGAAGTGTGCAAGCTGATCGACACCACGATCTGCATCGGATGCAAGGCTTGCGAGGTGGCGTGTGTCGAATGGAACGACATGCCGTTCAGTCCCACGACCTTCGACAACACCTACCAGACGATGCCGGAGACGCGCTGGAATTTCTGGAACCTGATCAAGTTCAATGAACACCAGCGCGAAGACGGCACGATTCAGTGGCTCATGCGCAAGGACCAGTGCATGCACTGTGCCGATCCCGGTTGCCTGCGTGCGTGTCCGGCCGATGGCGCGATTGTCCAGTACACCAACGGGATTGTCGACTTTCAGCAGGAGAACTGTATCGGCTGCGAGTTCTGCGTCTCGGGATGTCCATATGACATTCCGAAGTTCAATCCGGCAACGAAGAAAGTGTACAAGTGCACACTGTGCTCAGACCGCGTAGGAGGTGGACTGGAGCCGGCTTGCATCAAGGCGTGTCCTACGGGATGCCTGAAGTTCGGAACTAAGGAAGATATGAAGTACATCGCGGAGGAGCGAGCTAAACAACTCCGCGAGAACTTTGGATTCGAACATGCCGGTGTGTACGATCCGCAGTCGATCGGCGGCACGCACGTGGTTTACGTTTTGCACGATGCGGAGAACCCTGAACGGTATGGCGGCCTGCCGAAGAACCCGGTGATTCCGTGGAGCTATACCGTGTGGAAGTGGCTGTTCAAGCCGGTGCTGGGAACATTTGCGCTGTTCGGGCTGGTCGGCGTGCTACTGCACTACGTCACCGTCGGACCGCGGCGTCCGCAGCCGGAGCCGCCGATTAAGAAGGAGGGCGTCTGATGTCCAGTGCGATTGAACGTTTCGACGATAAAGCGCGCGACGCCTTCGATCAGATCGGACAGAACGAAGTCCACGTAGGCGAACTACTGCGGCACCGCGTATACACCCGCTTCCTGCATTGGATGGTTGCGCTTTTCTTTTTTCTGGCGTTGTTCACGGGATTCGGGATCTATTTGCCGTGGCTGTTCCGCTGGTTTACACCGATCTTCGGGGGCGGGCCGCTCAGCCGCGAAATGCATCCGTGGTTCGGGCTGGGCTTCGTGATTTTCTTCGGATTGCAGATGCTGAACTGGATCAAACCGATGACGTGGACCGCAGCCGACACGAAGTGGATGCGGAACATCCGGAATATCGCCACCGGGAAGGAAAAGCAGGATCCGCCCGATACCGGCTTCTTCAATGCGGGCCAGAAAGCGCAGTTCTGGGAGATCGTGGGTGGCTGCGCCGTGTATCTGGTCACCGGAATTATTCTGTGGGCAGGCACGCGCACCTTTGGGCGGTGGGCGGTAGCGGTCAGCTACATCCTGCACGATATGTCCGCCATCATCATGCTGGGCGGAATCTTTATCCACATTTACCTGAGCACGATCGGCGAGCCGGGTACGTTTCAGGCGATGATTCGCGGAGCAGTCAGCGAGGCGTGGGCTTGGACGTTTCATCCTGCCTGGTACAAAGAGATGACTGGACGTGATCCGGTCGAGGCGTGTGAGGAAGCGCGGCGACGCGGCCAGTTTGAAGGCAAGTAGTTTAGGGGCGTGCGGAAGCCTCGTTCCGGGAACTCAGGATCGGGGAGCAGGACGCACTTGCATCGACGGCTCAAGCAGACGGTTGAGTTCTTCGACCAGAACCGAAAACTCCTTCGGATTCTGTTCCGTTTCAATTTTGGCGATCAATTCCTTCAATTGCTCGTTGGCGTCAGCGTCGACTGGCATGGCTCTTCCTCCGGACGTCGGAGCCTGGTTTTTCTTGGTGGTGCTATTTGTCGCACTGCCATCTCGCGCATCTTGGCAGCGTGCTCGTGGAGGGCAGAGCGGAGTTCCGAAAGAATCGGCGCGAAACTCTTATCGTCTGCGGACACGGCACGGGCGCACAGCTCGCGAATGCGAAGGTCGAGGCGACGAGGTGACACGGATTAAGTCTGACCCCCCTAGGCGGCGGTACACCAATACAGTGTTTTTGTAGACTTTAATCGGCCGCCACCTAGGGATGCAGCGAGGACGCATCAGAACAGCGAGTGAAGGGCACTTCGTGCAGTCGCGCGACTGACCTGTCCACTATCGCTGCACTGATCTTTACAATGGATTTTTTGAGTTGGACTATCTGCCGCTTTCTCCTCCAAACTAGTTTCACTTCTTCTGCAGAGTCGCAGAAGACCATCCAGAGTTTTGCGGATCGGTTCCCCGCGAATGGGTTCCTGTAGTTGACCTCGTCGTCTGCAAGAAGGCCTGCACCGGCAACTGAAAAGGTCGGGGCGTTTGAGAATCCTGCAATTGGGATGAGGGGGAGAAGTGTCGGACAAAAAAGCCGTTGTAAGCCTGCGCACTGTCGCCGAACGGGTTGGACTAGCCCCGTGTTCGGTTTCTGCCGTGTTAAACAATACGCCTGCATCGTGGGCGATTCCGCAGCGGACCAAGGAGCGGGTCTTCCGCGCTGCAGGCGAATTGAATTATCGTCCCAATCTCTGGGCGCGATCTTTGCGAACCAAACGTACCCGCGTGGTTGCTGCCGTCACGTCTGATATTGGCAGGGCGCCGGTGGCAAGGGTGGTGGCCGGAGTGCAAAAACTGTTGCATCGTCGAGGCTACCTGCTCGCTCTGGCAACTTTTGATTGTGCTTCTGAATGGAACACGATTCCAGTGCAGTTGCAGCAGCGCGGGATTGAAGGCGTCATCGCGATTGACGCGATTCTGCCGCAGGAACTGGCGTTGCCCATCGCATCGGTGGAACTCGAGTACATGGATTTTCCGGAGCCGTTGGCCGACGAGATGCGAGTGTGGTTGTCGGATCTGGGCGAGTCGGCTGCGGATACGGTTCTGCGGCAGATTGAAAAGGAAACTGTGCCTCGCCGGATGAAGGTGGTTCCCAAGCTGCCAAATGCCTGTTTCGATTTGCCGAATGAACGGCCGGGTGCGGAAGCCGGCGCTCGGGAACGCGCTTAGAAAATCAAAAGAATCGTGCCACGATAGCGCCGACAGGAGCCGGCGCTACTCTTAACGTCCCAATCCGCGGCGGGATTTTGCACGCTCCAGGATTCGAAATAGCAGCAGCCAGCGTTTTACGTTCGTGGTCATGAGGAAATTTTCTTTCACGTGCTCGCGCCCGCTGGCGCCGATCCGCTTCGCGAAATCGGGATGGGTCAGCAGGTAGCGAATCTGAAAAGCGCACCCCTCTACTGAGTGCACCAAGACACCGGTGAGTTTGTGGATGATCTGATTGGGTATGCCTCCGACGGCACCCGCAATCGTGGGCTTGCCCTTCCATAGCGCCTCAGTAACGGTGAGGCCAAATCCTTCCTTCAGAGATTTCTGCACCACGATGGTGGAAGCGCGCTGAATCGCGTTGATTTCGAGCGCGCACCATGGAGGAAGATCGAGAATGATGATGTCCGGGTCATTCCCTGCCGCCTCTTTCACTTCCCGCAAGACGGCCGCGCCTTCGGGATCGTCCGACGCGCCGCCACCGGCCAGAACGAGTTGGCAGTCCACGTATTTCTTCGCGAGTTTGTAGGCCTGCACTACTCCCAGAGGATCCTTCAACCGGTCGAAGCGTGAAACCTGGGCCACGATGGGACGGGAGCGGTCGATTCCAAATTCGTCACAGATCTTTTGCACCACCGCATCGGGCAGTTCCTTATTTTTCTCTGAAAGAGGATCGATGCATGGGTAGAAGAGATATTGCGGGATAGGAAGCTGTCGGGCGAAGGATTGCGAAGAAAAAATGGCGGCGTCGTAGCGCTCGACAAACGGCCGCAAAAACTCCCAAACATGCTCGTCAGGATTCGATAAGTCAATATGACAGCGCCAGACCCAACTGGCGTGCGAACTTTCACCCGAGCGAATGAGGCCGACGGGCTGCGGGTCGTGGATGACGACCATCTCTTCGCCGAACTGCAGGCGCTCGCGATTCTGCTCGTTGTACATCAGAAAAATTTCCTGGGCCGCTTTAGTGAGTTCGTAGGGGCTGCCGTGCAGAGCGTTGTGAAAGGCTTTGGTGACCTCAAAGAAATCGTTGCCGCCGGTGATCACATCCCAGTGCGTGGGCACTTCCAATTCGGAAAGTAGCGGCACGAGGCGGTTCAGCATCTCGGCAACGCCACCGCCCACCGCAGTGGAGTTGACCATCTTGATCGACCTGCCTTTCAAATCGTGGGCCAAAAAGTGCAAAGCGTCCAGCAGACCTTGTCCGATGATGTTCCGGTAGTCGTCCAGATGTGGAGCAGGAGCAGGCGGAGGCGGAGTCAGCACGCTTGCGGGTAGGCGCCTGCCGTTGCCACCGGCAGGCTCAGGCCGAGCCGGCTCGGGCGATGCGGCCAGGTACTCGGCTTCGGTGCGCGAATCAGTCGAGGGATTACTCACAGTGGCGCGCTGATCTTCCGAACGTGAATTCATTCTTATCGTTTTCTAGTTCAAGTTACTAGTTCAAAGCTTGTTCGACAATGGTCGCGATCTGCTGACGTACGCCTTCCATCGTGTTGGTGTAAATGTCGATGCGCTCAATCGCCTCGGCGGCCTGAGACAGGCCGACTTCTTTTTGCAGCCACTGCGAAAAGTCGTTCGACATCAGGTGCAATCGGAGCCGCGCCTCGATGAAATGATGGTGAATGGAATGCACGCTGACTTGCTTCAGGCCGTCGACGAATCCGGGCACTGAGTCCGGAGAGAATGGCGTGGGCAGCACCACAATGTCGGAGGCACAAAAATAGAATGGCTCGTGGCCGGCGTTTGAACCGGAGCGCGGACGCTGCTGCAGAAAGTCATCGACAATGCCCACCATTCTCCGGCGCAGCCCGTCGATCGCCGTGAATTCCCGGACGTCTACGCTGGCCAGCTGTTCCGCCAATACCGGTTCATTGCAGGCGGAGAGGCACCAATGAGCAAAGTCGTTGGAGAATCCCTGGCGAATGAAGTGATGTTCCTGCAAAGTACGGAACGTATGCTGAAAGATCGAATCATCGGGACAAGTTTGCAGCGCCTGCCATAGCTCGGAGAGAGTGCCGGCCTTCTGCCTGCCGATGCGCAGCAGGTGCTCCGACGTATTGAAGTAAAACGGCTTATCTGGTCTACGCATAGGGCCGCAGCTTGGCAAGTGTTACGTAGCAGGTTGGGGCTTGTCCCTATGCGCGCTATCCGACCGAAGCACCCGCGCGATATCGATTGCCACCTTCTTCCGCAACGTCCAAGCGGACTTCGCAGAGATCGCCTATCAGCGTTCCGGCCCATCGATACACGTTGTTCTCGCGCACCAGTTTTCGCATGTGCTGCATGCGTAGTTGCTTCTCTTCGGGTTGCATCTCGAGAGCCGCTCGAATCGCCTCTGCGGTCTGATCAATGTCATAGGGATTCACCTGAAGGGCGTCGCGCAACTCGCGGGCGGCTCCGGTGAAACAACTGAGAATCAGCACACCGCGCTCGTCGCTTCGGGTAGCGACGAATTCCTTTGCTACAAGATTCATGCCATCGTGCAGCGAAGTTACCAGACACAGATCAGCAGCGCGGTAATACGGCTCGATCTCTTTATGACTGTGCTGCCGGTTCAACAGGATGATCGGCTTCCATTGATCTGCCTGGAATCTCCAATTGATGCGGTCGGCTTCCGCCTCCACTTCGGCCTGCAGGTCGTGATAGCGCTTGATGTGCGTGCGCGTGGGGGCGCCAATCTGCACGAAGGTAAACACTCCCTGGTAGCGCGGATACTTTTCGAGAAAGCGCTCGATCGCGAGGAAGCGCTCCAGAATCCCTTTCGTGTAATCCATGCGATCAACGCCGACGCCCATAAGCGCAGCTTGGACGCCGAGGCTCTTCAGAAGTGACCCGCGTTCTTCATAGGCCGATTCGCGCGGAGGTGCGGCGGCGGTGGCGGCCTCCGTCATCTCCACGCTGATGGGGAAAGGGCGCACCGCAGTGCGATGGTCGAGGCGCTGCACCGAGAAGTGTTCCCAGTCAATGCGTGATTCAACAATCCGATCGACAGTCTGCAGGAAGTTGGTGCAATGCGCCTGAATGTGGAATCCGATGAGATCGGCGCCCAGCAGGCCGTCCACCAGTTCGCGTTGCCACGGACAAATTCCAAAAGCTTCCGGATTCGGCCACGGGATATGCCAGAAGATGGCCACGCGCGCATCCGGCCTGCGCTGCTTGATCATGCGAGGCAGGAGCGCAAAGTGATAATCCTGCACCAGCACAACCGGCCGGCTGACGTTCTCCATCTCTTCGAGCAGTGCGTCAGCGAACTTGCGGTTCACTTCCTGATAGCACTTCCAGTCGGCGGCCCGGAACAGCGGGCGCGTGTGGGCGATGTGGCAGAGAGGCCACAACCCTTCGTTGGCGAAACCGTAGTAATACCCTTCCTCTTCTTCTTTGGTCAGCCAGACTCGACGCAGCGTGTAGCGCGGGTCATCCGGTGGAACCGGCAACCGGTCGTTCGCGTCCACCATTTCCGTATCGGCATCGCCCGATCCGTGCGCCACCCATGTTCCATCGCAGGCACGAAGGACGGGCTCGAGCGCAGTCACCAGGCCACTGGCCGGAACGTTAACCTCAATGGATTTTCCGCGCCTTACGTGCGTGTAGGGTTCGCGGTTCGAAACGACAAAGAGTCTGCCGTCTTGCAGTTTGGCGCGCACGTGCACCGCGAGACGGTCGGCGGTCCACATCGACTCTCCGCTCTCACGCAGTCGAGCTTCCAATTCGGCGGCCGAGCGCGCCGTATTTAAACTCTCGGCAAAGGTCGCGACCTCACGCGCCAAAGGACGAAACATCTCCAGATCCGGAACTCTGATCCGCACCGTACCTCGGCCCGTGCGCAGGGCTTTCATCCAGTGCGCGGTTCGCGCAATTGGCCCGGCGATGCTCCAGCGCACGATCAACAGCGTGATGAGGACGATGAGAACAACATGCGCCAGTGCGCTCAGGAAAGTCTCCCGCCAGATCCGCAAGCTCTCTTGCCGGATGTAGCCGGAGTCGTGAACGATCGCCAGAGTGCCGATGAGATCGTCTCCTCGATGCAAGGGCCGAGCATAGATGTGAATCGACGCGCTGCCCATGCGCACGAAGGCGCTTGCGTCGTGATTTTCGCGGATGGATTGCAGCACGGTCGCGGGCGCGGTCGCCATCAACGGCTCGATGCTGGTAGTGACCGCGATCGGATGGCCCTGCGGGTCATAGACGGCCAGTCCGGCCAGATGCTCCCGGTTGGCGAACTGCTGCACGGTGCGCTGCAGGGTGTGCTGCGCATCCCGCTCCAAATCGCGCTCTACGTTCCTGCCCAGACTCTCGCCCAGCACCTCGGCGCTGCGTTGCAGATCTTTCTGCAGGCCTCGATTCAACACGATGACCTGGTAGTAGGACGTACACAGCGATACCAGCATGATGCCGATAACGAGCGAGACGATCAGCCTGGCGCTAAGCAATCGCATCTGCACGTCCTCCCAAGCCCACGGTACAACGGGCGGTCTTAACCCCAGACATCGCCGGGAACAAGTGACACTGCCGTATGATTCGGACTGCTGACAGGACAACAGCCTTCAGGCATGCGGCGCGGCCCCCAGGGTCGCCTCATGAGACGAGGGCGACAGACGAAACGCGCTTCCCTCAGCCATAGACTCGAATAGACGCAAACCTCTGCGTCCGTCGCTTCACCCCGGAGAAGCAACAAGTCTCTATCTGAGGACGGGAACGTGTAAAAGGTTGCACAACACCTGCCAAAACCTAAGTTGTTGGTTTTAAGCCAATTGGAATGCCGCCAGCCGAGGACCGGCGTGTAATTCTTGCACTTGGGAAGTCGGCGTGGCCCACATCACTTCCATGATAGGGTCATCATGGAGTCCGGCGCAAGAGCAAGCTCGGCGATCTTGTCGGCTTGTTTCAGAGTTGCCGTCTTCGCCGGCCCGGAATTCGTTACGACCAGAACTTTTTGTCCATCTGGATTCTCAAAGGCCGCCTGGTCTACGTCCGCAAGCTTGCTGGTGGAGTCAAACCTCTTTGCACCTCGTCGCACGTGGCGCGAGAAATGCGCGAACGCCCAGTATTGCCCGCTGCGCGTGATCTCTTTGGTCTGCGAATTGATCGTGACCATTCCACCACACGGAAACGGCCCAATATTCGGCCGGCCCTTTTCATCGAGCGCCAGATTCCATCCGCTAATCGCCTGACACCAATGTCGAATCGCCTGCGTGAACGTCTGCCCCCACGTCGCCCATTCGGTGGCATAGACGGGAGACGTGTAGTCGGGACCACCCTCTGTCCAATAGAGTTGTGCGTCGGGATGCGCGTCGTGCACCTTGTCCATCATTTCCGGGGTGCCGACGTATGCGTGGAATGCGATGGCGTTGCAGTATTTTCGCAGGCCCTCTTCATCGAGCTCGCAGATCGCACGGCCCCACAGATTGTAGTTGTGGTCGAGCATCCAGATCTTTGTGGGTAGACCGCTCTGCTGAAGCGCGGGGCCCAAGTGGTTCTTGACGAATCCAATCTCGTATTCTTGGGGCCAGGAGCAGGCAGGCATGCGGCCGTCCTGGTCGGTATCGACTTCATTCTGAACTGTGACGGCCTGTACGGGAACGCCCTCAGCGGCGTAGGCCTGCAGGAACTTCACAAAATACTGCGCGTACGGCCCAAAATAGTGCTGCCGCATCGAACCGCCCAGCATTGAGCCGCCGGCCTTCATCCATCCTGGAGGGCTCCATGGCGATGAAAATAGGAACAAGTCCGGATTCGCCTTGCGCGCCAGCCGCAACATCGGCAGAACGTAGGCTTGATCGTGCGCGATCGAGAATCGCTTCATCTCGGGATCGGGATCGCCTTCGTCGTAGCTGAACATTTCGGTGGAATAGTCGCTGGACCCGATGCAGGTGCGGCAGACGTTCATCCCCATTTCCGACGGATGAAATAAGTCGTGAAACAACTCTTCGCGCGCAGGCCCGGAGAGCTGGTTGAACATGTAGCAGGCAGCATCGGTAAAGGCCGCACCGAAGCCGAGCATCTCTTGGAACTTCTTGCTGGGATCGAGCACGATGGCGTTGTCAGGCGTCGTGCTGGCAGTTCGCCATGTTAGACCATCCGCGGCGGCGTAGCGGAGTTTACCGCTCGTGACCCGCACCGAGATGTCTCCCGTTGGCGGCGGGGCTGCGGAAGGTGCGAGCGCGGAGGCGAGGTTGGCAGTTGCGGTTGCAGTGAGTCCCACAGCAGATAGTTTCAGGAAAGTACGTCTTGTCTGTTCCTTCGACACGAGTTCTCCTGGCACGAATGAGTTCGCCGTGAAGTATAGTGCGTGAGCAGAGTGTGTGAGTATAGTTCGAAAGTATAGGTAGAACATTCTCGAGATCACGGAGCATGCATGAGATCCGAATGGCATCGCCCTTCCTTATTCGCAATCATTCTGGTTGGCATGTTTTGGGTCCCAGCGGATGCACAGGCTGGTGCGCCGCAGGCCTCCGTTCCTACGTGGAAGCTGGTTTGGAGCGACGAGTTCAACGGCCCCAGCGGATCCGCAGTCGACTCCTCGAAGTGGGTCTCTGAAACTGGTGGTGGAGGCTGGGGAAACAACGAGCTTGAGTACTACACCAGCCGTCTGCAAAACGCCTGGCAACAGGACGGGAACCTTGTGATCAAAGTGCAGGCCGAGAAATACCCCGGCGCTGATGGTGTTTCGAGGAATTACACTTCCGCGCGCTTGAAAACGCTGGGCAAGTTTTCACAGGCTTACGGGCGATTCGAAGCGCGCATCAAGATTCCTCGAGGACAGGGAATCTGGCCCGCCTTCTGGATGCTGGGCAACGATATTGAAAAGCCCGGCTGGCCTGATTGTGGCGAGATCGACATCATGGAGAACATTGGCAAGGAACCCGCGGTCGTTCACGGCACGATTCACGGTCCTGGATATTCCGGAGCGGGCGGCATCGGCTCGCCCTACGCGCTCCCTGCCGATCAGCGCTTCGCAGACGACTTTCACGTCTTCGCCGTCGAGTGGGAACCGAACGTGATCCGCTTCTACGTCGATGATCATCCTTACGCGACGCGCACTCCCGCCGACCTGCCCAAAGGAGCGAAGTGGGTATACGACCATCCATTCTTCATACTGCTCAATGTGGCGGTTGGCGGAGAATGGCCGGGAAATCCGGACGCGACCAGCATCTTCCCCCAGACGATGCTGGTGGACTACGTGCGCGTCTACGAACCCGCAACGAGCCCAAAACACTGACATTGTCCTGATGTTGATCGAACTTACTTGGCGACGCGTGTCACCGATTCGTCTTAAGCGACAACTTGACTCATTACGAATTCACATGGGTAAAATCGTATAAAATCGATTCCCCACGAAGGAGTCATTCATGAGCAAAGTCAGAGTCCTGGTAGGTACGCGCAAAGGGGCATTCATTCTTACTGCCGACGGCAAACGGCAAAATTGGGAAGTGAGCGGCCCGCACTTTGCGGGGTGGGAGCTTTATCACCTGAAGGGATCGGCAGTCGATCCGAACCGCATTTATGCCTCGCAGACCAGCGGATGGTTCGGGCAAGTCGTTCAGCGGTCCGACGACGGCGGCAAAACCTGGCACCAGCCGGGAACTCCTCCGGGCGAAACGACTGGACCGGGCGGCATGCCCAAGGGCGAGAGCAACAAGTTTGTTTACGACGCAGCCGCTGCGCCTCTCACGACGCATCAATGGTATGACGGCACGCAGCATCCCTGGGAGTTCAAGCGGGTATGGCATCTCGAACCGTCGCTTAGCGATCTCGACACCGTTTACGCCGGAGTCGAAGACGCCGCGCTGTTTCGCTCGACCGATGGCGGACAGAACTGGCACGAACTTTCCGGCCTGCGCGGGCATGGCACCGGGCCGAAGTGGCAGCCTGGCGCCGGCGGCATGTGCCTGCACACGGTGATTCTCGATCCCAGCAACCCGGACCGCATTTACATTGCGATCTCGGCCGCAGGCGCCTTCCGGACCGACGACGGCGGCAAGACCTGGAAGCCGATCAACACGGGACTCTATTCGAAATACATTCCCAACCCCACCGCCGAGATCGGCCATTGCGTACATCACATTGCGATGAATCCGACGCGTCCGGGAGTGCTATTCATGCAGAAGCACTGGGACGTGATGCGGTCGGATAACGCCGGCGATCAGTGGACCAAGATTAGCGGCAATCTGCCGACGGACTTCGGTTTCGTGATCGACGTCCACTCGCATGAGCCGGAGACGGTTTACGTCGTCCCCATCAAGAGCGACGGTGAGCACTACGTGATGGACGGCAAGCTGCGCGTGTACCGCAGCCGAACCGGCGGCAATGAGTGGGAAGCGCTGACGAAGGGCCTGCCGCAAGAAAACTGTTACGTGAACGTACTGCGGGATGCTATGGCCGTGGATAAGCTCGACAAGTGCGGCATTTACTTCGGCACCTCCGGCGGACAGGTGTATTGCTCTGCCGATGCGGGGGACAGCTGGAATCCGATCGTCCGCGATCTTCCAGGTGTGCTGTCGGTGGAAGTGCAGACGTTGACCTAATCGAGAGAAAATTGCCAGGGTGCCCCACTCTTCTCGTGCCTTTTGCGAGAGAGTGGGGTCTTTGACTTTGCCGCTCTCAGGGTGATAGCGTCGCTACGGTTTCCTCAGGAGAAGACATGAAAAGAAAGCTGGTTGCGGTTGCAGTGTTGTTGTTGTCATTCGCAAGTGCGGCAGCAGCACAAGAGAAGCAACCGGCAGCCAAGCCCGCGACTCCTCCAATCGAAGCACGAGTGCGGAAGCTCTGGGACGCTTACAAGAACAAAGACAAAACTACTCTCTCGGCAATGTTGGATGGTGACTTTCGCCAGTTCGAGGAGGGCATGAGCACTTTCGCGGACAAGAAGGCAGAAGTTAGTTCCGTGGATGAGTTTGCACTCCTCAGCTATACGCTCAGCGATTTCAACGTGAAATCGATCGGGCCAAATGCCGCCTTGGTTACCTACATCGCTCAGTATGAGGGCAAATCCGGTGGAGAAGTTTCGAAGGCCAAGAGTGCCTTTGGTGAAGTATGGGTTCGTGCGGGCGGCGAATGGAAAGGTCTCTATATGCAAGAGACGTATGTGAAATGAAGGTGCGCTTGAAATGGCAGTAACGATTCGAGTCGAGCTTCCGCAACATCTGCGCACGCTGGCGCACGTCGGCCGCGAGGTTCAGATTCAAGTCGAAGGATCCGTCACGCAACGGTCGGTGCTCGACGCGATCGAGGCGGCGTATCCGATGCTGAAGGGTACGATTCGTGATCACGGTACCCAACGGCGGAGAGCGTTCCTGCGCTTCTTCGCGTGCGAGGAAGACCTCTCACACGAGCCGGCGGATTCGCCGCTGCCCGACGCAGTGGTCTCGGGAAAGGAAGCTTTCCTGATCATCGGGGCCATTGCCGGAGGGTAAAACTCTCCATTCCATCGAGCCAAGAACTGCGACCTGCCAACCCTGCTGCGAATCTGATACTCAGAAACGGCACTGGATCGGAGGCGCACTTGAAGCTGAATCATCTCAACCTGACGGTTTCCAATGTTCCGGATGCTCATCGGTTTCTGGAGAAATATTTTGGTTTGAAAGGCTTTCACGGAATGGAGCCTCGCGAAGGCATGAGTTTCACGTCGGACGACAACGGTATGCTCCTATCGCTATTACGCGCAGCAAAGGGAATGGAAGCGAAATATCCCGCGGGATTCCATATCGGGTCATTCAGGACAGTGAGGAGCAGGTCAATCAGATCAACCAATGACTGCGCGACGACGGGTACCAGGTCCCGAAACCGGCTCGCCTTCATGGGTCCTGGACGTTCTACTTCCAGGCGCCGGGAGGATTCACGGTAGAAGTTCTCCGCTAACTTCTGATGGCAACCTCTGCCGCGGGGTAATCTGGACGAAGGTTGTCAGCAGGTCGCTGAACCGCGATTTCTCTGGGCGAGTTTTGGGATCGGCGAATGAGCCCCCACTGGACAGCCGGCGGGACGGAGGCGTTACTAAGTGTTCCCGTGCCAGAGCATCTGGTATCCCAAGTAGCGTATGGACGCTTCGTGCACCGCTGCCGCTGTGGTTGAGAAGTTTGCCGCAACGTGATGTTCGAAGCCGTTCTCGCAGATGTAGTGCAGTAACTTCTGCAGTTCGGCAATCTGCACGACGCCCACCCCGCCAAACGTGTTCAGCGAGTCGTTGGTAAATGACCCTTCACCCACGTACCCGCGGATCACTCCCGCGGTATCGTCAGTCGAGAAGCGCGCAAAGCTCATCGCGCCGGGCTTCACGCGGCCGACGACTGTGCCGAATGTGTTGTCCTTGCCGACGGTTCCAGCGATGATCTCCTGGAAATCCATGCGCACGTCCTGGAAGAAATGCTTGGGCAGGTTGCTGCAGTGGAAGCAGACGGCCTTGTTGGGATCGTCGCCGTAATTGTTATTCCAGTCGAGCAGCGCGCTCGGTGTCTGCGACGCTAGTGCCAGAGCGTGCATGCTCAGCGTTCCGCAGACGTCGACCTCGCACGCGGCGGGCAGCAGGTTGTTGCTCATCATGCTCATGATGGTGCAGGGGACCACGCCGAAGTATTCTTCCATCGAGGTCCAGCACTGCACGGCACTGATCGTGACGTCGGTCTGCTTCATCCAGTCATCGATGACGTAGCCCAGTTTGGCCATTTTGACGAGCGCGGCGTCTGGAACTCCGCTTGTCGTTACGTACTTGCGAATGTCCGCGAGCTTGCCCTGTACTCCGGCGTGATCATCTTTCAGCTTGGCGATTCGACCGAATACTTCTGACAGATCGAGCGTTTCGGTGGAGATGCCGTGAGCTTCGAGTAGTTTCTCGCTGTAGCGGACCGTATTAAATGCTGTGGGCCGCGCACCGATGCTGCCCACGCGCAGGTTGCGCATGCCATTGGCCACGCGGCACACCGCCGCAAACCAGGCTAGGTCGTTCTCAAACTCTCTCGCTTGCGGGCTGACGGTGTGCAGCTTTGTGAGCGAATACGGAATGCCATACTGGTGCAGGTTGTTGCACGCCGACATCTTCCCGCAGAAGCTGTCACGACGGTGCAGGATCGTCATGTTGGCCGCGTCGTCCGGCGTGGCCTGTACTAATATTGGAACGTCGAGCCGGGCCAGTCGCATAGTGTCAGCAATCGCGCGCTCGTCGCCAAAGTTGGGCAGCGACACGATCACGCCATCAATCTTGTCCCGATTCTTCTGGAACAGTGCCGCGCAGCGCTTGGCCTCCTCGTGAGTTTCTACCGCGCCGTGTTTGCTGTCTTCCGGCCCGAGCACGATGCAGTCCATGCCAGCCTTGGCCAGCGCCTGAATCATCTCCTCGCGCCCTGATTTCGCTAACTGATCGGGAAAGAACCCGCGATTCCCGATGATGACGCCCATCGTCATTTTCTTGCCAGGCATAAAAGCTCTCTTCTCCTAGATCGCAAAACCTTTATTCGTGCGCCCGCGACGGAGAGTAGTGCCACGAGTAAAAACCGCCGAGCAGGGTCAAGAGGCCACCCCACCACACGCTCGCATGCAGCTGAAACAGCACGACCTGCTGTTCCAATGCCGGTGGATGTGCGTATTCATACAATCCTGCCCCCAGAATGAGCACGCCATTGATCAGCAGTGAAATGCCGATGAAAAACCAGATTGAGGCCGATCTGCCAGCTGTTGACATAGGTTCTCCGCCTACCAGAAGATGATGTTCAGCACAATGAATATGATCCCCACAATCGCCGCCCAGAATAGCGGCTTCTGATACAGCGGGACGTCTCCCACGGACGGGATTTCCGTCTCACCATAGACCAGGCCTGCCAATGCACTGTCAGGCCGCGGCTTGGTAGCCAGACTCACAACGACGGTCACAATCACGCAGGTCAGAAACGACCACAGCGCCTGGTACATGTCTTGCGCCAGTGCCTTGGCATCGGGGGAGAGCGCAACGTAGCGGAGGGCTGTCGGATCGATCTTCACCCAGGTCCACATGCTGACCGAGCACAGCGTGCCACATAGCAGTCCCCAAAATCCGCCAGCATTGGTCGCTCGCTTCCACAACATGCCGAGGACCACGGTGCCAAACAGCGGAGCAATGAAAAAGCTGAACAGCGCCTGAACGTAGTCCATGATGCTGGCCGAACGCATGACGAGGTACGCCGTGCCGACGCTGATCAGGACGCCGATGATCGTGGTCCAGCGTCCCATGTTCACATAGTGATGGTCGCTGCCTTTGCTGTTGATGAGCGGGCGGTAAATGTCATAGGTCCAGACGGTCGTGAATGCGCTGACGTTGCCGGCCATTCCCGACATAAAGCCGGCAATCAACGCTGTGACTCCAAGGCCCAGCAGTCCCGGCCCGCAGTAACGGGCCAGCATGAGAGGGAGAACATCGTTGTAACTGTAGCCGTGAGTTATGGTCGCCACCGATTCCGGAACGAGTTTCATCGGGAGCAGGCCCAGACCAAGCAAGCCTGGGAGAATCACGATGACCGGCACCAACATCTTGAATCCTGCGCCGATGATGGGCGCCATCTCGGCGCTGCGAATATCCTTCGCCGCAAGGATGCGCTGCACGACAAGAAAATCCGTCGTCCAGTAGCCCATGGAGATCACGGCTCCGAGTCCAAAGACGATGCCGGTCCAGTGAATGCCCATGGGATTTGTGCTGAAGGAGCCCAAGCCGGCCCACAGGTGGACATATTGTTCCGACGCGCGTTGCGCGATCAGGATTTTCAGGTTGCCCCATCCGCCAGCTTCGTAGAGTCCAAGAATCGGAATCAGGAGGGCGCCAGCCCAGATCAAGAAGAACTGCAACACTTCATTAAAGATGGCAGAGCGCAATCCGCCCAGCGTCACGTACACCGCAACCGTGAGAGACGAAACCCAGATGCTGAAATTGATGTCCCATCCCAACACGATTTGCATGACCTTGGCCATGGCGAACATATTGACGCCGCTCATCAGCACGGTCATGAAGGCAAATGAAACAGCGGATAGCGCGCGTGCGGGTTCGCCAAAACGCAGCTTCAAATATCCTGGGACTGAGTGCGTCTTCGAGATGTAATAGAACGGCATCATCACCAGCGCCAAAAACAGCATGGCCGGAATGGCGCCGATCCAGTACCAGTGCGTCGCCAGAATGCCGTACTGATAAGCGGAGCCCGCCCAGCCCATCAATTCGAGTGCGCCCAGATTCGCCGAGAGAAAACTCAGGCCAGCGACCCACGCCGTCATTTCCCGGCCCGCCATGAAGAAGTCTTCGCCGGTGTTCGCCCGTCCTTTGAGGTAGACGCCGATGGCTAGCACCAGCGCAAAATAGAAAGCCACGATGACCATGTCCACCGGATGGAGGTGAACCAGGCTCGACGAACCTGAGACCGCGAGGGCTAGATTCATTACGTTTTTACCTGTCCGTAGTAGGCGTTGCGGCCGTGCTTGCGCAGAAAATGCTTGTCGTGCAGTTCGCGTGCGAGTGGCCGGGATTCAGCGTTGATCGACAGCGTGTGGAGCGCCATGCGCGCCACGAATTCTAAAATCACCGCATGGTGGGCGGCCTCGGCGGCGTTCGCGCCCCAGCAAAAAGGAGCGTGACCTGCGACCAGCACCGCGGGAATCGCGCTGGGATCGAGCTTTGAAAACGTGCGGCAGATTGCGGTGCCGGTTTCCAGTTCGTAGTCGCCGGCAATCTGCGTGGAACTCAGACGTTCGGTGACAGGAATGGGGCCGTGGAAAGAATCCGCATGCGTGGTGCCGAAACATGGAATCGGAGTTTCGGCCTGGGCCCAAGCGGTGGCAAATTCCGAGTGCGTGTGGGCGACTCCACCGATTGACGGGAAGTGCTTGTATAACTCGAGATGGGTTGGGAGGTCAGAGGACGGGCGCAGGGTGCCATCCACGATTTTTCCCGTGAGATCGGAAATTACAATCTGCTCTGGCTTGAGTTCTTCATAGGGAACTCCGCTGGGCTTGATGGCGACTAATCCCTGGCTGCGGTCGATGCCACTCGCGTTGCCGAAGGTATAGAGCACGAGGCCGCGACGAACCAGTTCCAGGTTCGCTTCCAGCACCTCTTCGCGTAGTGACTTCAGCAGCATCTGGGGAAAACTAGGAATCCTCTACGCTCGAAATCGAGCAGGCAAAATCAATCTCGTAAACGTTTACGCAACGGAACATTAAATGGACGAATGTACCTTTGTCAAAGATTTCAGCGACACTGGGTTTTCCGGGAGCGCCTCGGCGATCACCTGCCATCCGGAGGCGCCCGCAGCCGTGTTCAAGAACCGGCCGCGAGACATCGATCCGAAGTGAGGCATCGGTTCCTCCGCGCGCGGAGGTAGCAGTGCAACCGTAATGGATATTGTCTACACTAATCCTCAAATTCGAGAAAGCTCGAACGGGGACGTGCGGTTCACCCTTGAGTTACTGGCATGAGTGGCAAAGCCTTTGACGTAGTGATTGTTGGCGCTGGGATCGTAGGCGCGGCTTGTGGGGACGAGTTCGCGCGGCGCGGGATGCGAGTTGCCGTCGTGGATCGTGATGTGGGGGGAAGTGGCGCCACCGCTGCGGGGATGGGGCACATCGTCGTCATGGACGATTCCGAGGCACAGTTTGCCCTCACGCGATACTCGCAGCAACTCTGGCAGGCTTTGCGTCCGGAATTGCCGGTGGATGTCGAATACGAGCAGTGCGGAACGATCTGGGTCGCAGCCGACGAAGAAGAAATGGCAGAGGTGCGGCGCAAGTATTCGTTTTATGCGGAGCGCGGGGTTCCGACGACCGTGCTTGACGCGCAGGCTTTGCGGCGGCTGGAGCCCAACCTGCGCGATGGCATGGCAGGTGGCCTGCTTGTCGTGGAGGATGTGGTGCTGTATCCACCGTGCGCGGCGCGCTTCCTGATGGAGTGCGCAGTGAAACGCGGGGCGGAACTTCGGCTGAGCGCAGCGGTCACACAGGTGGGGCAAGGGCGGGTGCAACTGGCAGATGGCGTCGAGATCCGTGGCCAGATGGTTGTGAACGCGGCGGGGGCTTGGTCGCCGGAGCTGACGGGCGCAATTGAGATCAAAAAGCGCAAGGGACACTTGGTCATTACCGATCGCTATCCCGGGTTTCTGCGGCACCAGTTGGTCGAGCTCGGATACTTGAAGAGTGCGCACTCAGTAAGCAGCGATTCGGTCGCGTTTAACGTGCAGCCACGCCGCACCGGACAGATTCTGATCGGGTCGTCACGGCAATATGGGGCGGAGCACAAGGGCGTGGATCAGGAAATCCTGCGACGCATGTTGCAGCGTGCGCAGGAATACATGCCGGGGCTGGGGCAAATGTCGGCGGTACGCACCTGGACTGGATTCCGTGCGGCCACGCCCGACAAGTTGCCGCTGATTGGCCCGTGGCCGGGAGACAAGTCATTGTTCCTCGCGACCGGACACGAGGGACTCGGGATCACGACTTCGCTCGCCACAGCGAAAATTCTGGTGGATCAGATCACGGGCGCGAAGTCCGAAATTCCGATTGAGCCGTACTTGCCTTCGCGGGCGGGGAAGGAATTCGTCCATGCCTGATTTCGACTCTGCTTCAGTCACGTTGACCGTAAACGGATTACCCGTGAGCGTACTCGCAGGCACCACGGTTGCGGTAGCCGTGGCGATTGCGGGACAAGTTTGCAGGACCTCAGTGAGTGGCGAGCCGCGCGGCCCGTTGTGCGGGATGGGCATCTGCTACGAATGCCGCGTGTCGATCAAGGGAGTACCGCATTGTCGGAGTTGTCAGATGCTGTGCGAGCCGGGAATGGACGTGAGAACCGATGGCTGATTCGGAGCGGTTCGACGTGCTTGTGATCGGAGCCGGGCCCGCAGGCATCGGAGCCGCGGTGCAAGCGGCGGAGTGCGGCGTTCGCGTCGGGGTCGTGGACGACAATGTAAGGTCCGGCGGCCAGATTTGGCGAGGAGCGAGCGATGAGCACGGCCAAGATGCCGCCCGCTGGGGTGAACGGCTGCGGAGCGCCGACATCACGAAGTTGTATGGGATGAGAGTTTTTCATCGGCCGGAAGCGGGCGTGCTGTTGGCTGAGGGATCCCACGATCTCTGTCAATTGGGATACACCAATCTGGTCGTCGCAACCGGCGCGCGGGAACGATTCCTGCCCTTTCCCGGCTGGACTCTGCCAAACGTGCTGGGAGCCGGAGGTTTGCAGGCGATGGTGAAATCGGGACTGCCGATTCGCGGGAAGCGCATAGTCGTCGCGGGAACGGGACCGTTGCTGCTCGCGGTTGCCGCATATCTGCACAAGCAGGGCGCGGAGATTCCTGTAATTTGCGAACAAGCATCGATGGGCAGTCTCGCGCGGTTCGGCGCTGCCTTGTTGTGCTACCCGGGAAAAATCGCTCAGGGTTTGCAATTGAAGAAGCAACTGGCGGGCATCCCGTTCGCCGCGAATAGTTGGCCTCTTGCCGCGCATGGCGAGCGAGCGCTTGAAAGCGTTACCATTTTGCGAGGTGGTAAGACGGAAGTCGTCCCCTGCGATTATCTGGCTTGCGGATTTCATCTGGTCCCGAACATTGAATTGCAGTCGTTGCTGGGCTGCAAGATTAGCGGCGGCTACGTGCAGGTTGATGAGTTCCAGCAAACTTCGGTCAAAGGAGTCTTCTGTGCGGGGGAACCCACCGGCATTGGAGGGGTGGAGTTGGCGCTGGTTGAGGGACAGATTGCGGGCCTGGCTGCTGGCGGCCACTCGGCAGAAGCGCGAGAATTGTTCGGAGAGCGACGGAAGGCGCGTCGCTTCACGCGGATGTTGGATCGGGCATTCCGCCTGCGCCCTGAGTTGAGAGATTTGCCGTCCGCAGAGACGATTGTTTGTCGCTGCGAGGACGTTTCGTACGCCCGACTGCAGGAGCATCGGTCGTGGCGCGCGGCGAAGTTGCAAACGCGTTGCGGCATGGGACCATGCCAGGGCAGGGTCTGCGGTCCGGCCACGCAGTTTCTATTTCAGTGGGATCCGGATTCAGTGCGGCCTCCGGTGTTCCCCGCGCGCGTGGAGAGTCTGGGCGGGATGGTGGGTATTCAGCAGGGATGAGGAGTGCGTCTCGATGAACTGGAAGGGCGTGATGCCGGCAATCACCACGTGCTTCAACAACGATCTCAGCATCGATCACGCCTTGATGGTAAGGCACTGCCGCTTGCTGCTGGACAACGGGTGCACCGGGATCGTGGCGTTCGGGTCGCTGGGGAAAGGCGCGACCCTGACAAATTTCGTTCAACTCATTAAATTAGTGCAAGCGGAGGCTGGAATTGGTACTGCTCGGGTTCGGCCACCTCGCCTGGAGTTGGTGGGGAGAGAACTTGAGCACCATAATGAAGATCATCTCTGATGCATTGCACTCCCGGCCGCAATCGGTGGGCAGCTATGCGTTACCGACAGGAAAATAAATGCTGGCATCCAAAACAAAACTCGCAGGACGGTCACTGATCGGATTTCGTGAAGGCACCGGCGTGGGTGACGCGATGTACGCGACGAATCCTACGACCGGTGAACACTTGCAGCCCGGATTCATTCCGGCTACGGCGGAAGAAGTGGACATGGCGGCCCGACTCGCCGCAGAGGCGTTCGAAGTCTACCAGCGCGTTTCGGGGCGAGAGCGGGGCGCGTTCCTGCGCTCGATTGCAGCGAATATCGAATCCATCGCAGGAGAGGTGATCGAACGCTCCGCACTGGAAACGGCTCTGCCCCAGGCGCGTTTGCAAGGAGAAACCGCGCGCACCTGTGCGCAGTTGCGGCTGTTTGCGCAGGTGGCGGAAGAGGGATCATGGGTACAGGCGCGCATCGACCGTGCGGTTCCCGATCGCAAACCCGCGCCCAAGCCTGATATTCGCTCGATGCTGCGACCGCTAGGGCCAGTGGTGGTGTTCGGTGCCAGCAACTTTCCGCTGGCGTTCTCGGTCGCCGGAGGAGATACGGCGTCGGCGCTTGCGGGCGGCAATACTGTAATTGTGAAGGCGCATGCTGCGCATCCGGGTACCAGCGAACTAGTGGGTCATGCTGTGCAGGAGAGCGTTCGCGAATGCGGCTTGCCCGAGGGAGTGTTCTCACTGCTCTTCGGCAGCGGCCCACAGGTCGGCACCGCATTGATGAAGCACCCTCTGGTGAAAGCTGGAGGCTTCACCGGTTCGCGTGCCGCGGGAAGAATCCTGATGGACGTGGCAGCCGCGCGTCCCGAGCCGATTCCCTTCTACGCCGAGATGAGCAGCACGAATCCAGTGTTCATTCTGCCGGGCGCGTTGCGGGAACGTGGCGAGAACATTGCGGCAGGACTGCACGGGTCGTTCACACTCGGAGCGGGACAATTCTGCACGAAGCCGGGAATGGTCTTTCTGCCAGAAGGTTCTGACGCTGTGGCGTTCGCCGAGAAGTTGCAGCAACTGGTTGGCGCATCGGCCCGGTTTCATCTTCTGACGAAGGCGATCCACTCTTCGTATGACTTGTCGGTTGCCGCGCGCAAGAACGACGCGTCGGTTAAGCTGGTTGCCGAGGGTACGCAAGCGACGGCGGATGCGAGTTTCGCCGTGAGTCCTGTGCTCTTCGAAACCGACGCAGCGTCGTTTCTCGGATCGGATCTGGATGCCGAGATTTTTGGCCCCACGACTCTGCTCGTGCAGCATTCCACCAGGGATCAGGTTCTGTCGATCGCCCGCTCGCTCGAAGGCCATTTGACGGCCACGATCCACGGCACAGAACAGGATCTGCGCGAGTTCGCGGATCTGATTGCGATTCTCGAAAACAAAGTTGGACGGCTCGTGTTCAACAGCTTTCCGACCGGCGTGGAAGTCACGCATGCCATGGTGCACGGAGGCCCGTATCCTTCGACGTCGGATGGACGGTCAACTTCGGTTGGGAGCCAGGCGATTTTCCGATTCACGCGCCTGGTCTGCTATCAGGGATTTCCCGACGGTGCGCTGCCCGACGCGCTGAAAGAGAGCAATCCGCTGGGCATTTGGCGGATGCTCGACGGGGAGATGACTCGATAGATTCGGGCGGTTGATTTGCGTGGCGCGCTAAATCTGATAGTCGATGTCTTCCATGATTCTTTGCATCGACTCCGACGGAGGTTCGCCATTCGTCCCCGAACCCTCCAACTGCTGGACGCGCTGGCGTAGTCTGTTCACTTCGGTCGCAACGGCCGCCAGTGCTTCCGAGAGCGGATCGTTGATCTGCTTGGGATCGGTAATCACGACGCGTTTGCCTTCGCGGAAGATGATGTGTCCGGGCACGCCTACGACTGTGGAGTCTTCCGGAACATTGCGCAGCACAACCGACCCGGCACCGATGCGGCAGTTCTTACCGACAACAATGTTGCCGAGAATCTTCGCCCCGCCCCCGACGACTACGTTGTCTTCGATCGTGGGGTGCCGTTTGCCGTGCTCTTTGCCCGTGCCGCCCAAGGTCACACCCTGGTACAGAGTCACGTCATCGCCGACGATCGCGGTTTCACCGATAACCACACCGTGGCCGTGATCGATGAACAAACGTCGTCCGATCTTTGCAGCAGGATGGATTTCGATTCCAGTGAG
Source organism: uncultured Acidobacteriaceae bacterium (assembly GCA_963832015.1). Lineage (GTDB taxonomy): Bacteria > Acidobacteriota > Terriglobia > Terriglobales > Acidobacteriaceae > Sulfotelmatobacter. The sequence goes on along the minus strand of CAWHSR010000027.1, from coordinate 8,232 downwards.
GAAGCGGGCAGCCTGCGACATCATTCGCGCCAGCAAGAAGAGGCCGTGGTTCCACAGCCAGTGATTCATGCGGTAGAACCAGACCGCGTGCAGCCCCGAGTAGCACAGGAAAACTTCCGAGGCTAGACTTGGCCGCGGGATCGTGTTCCAGCACGTTGGCCACGTCTTCGCGAATTAGCGATAGCAGGTGCGGCATGGATGATCACACCGATATTCGCAACAATGTACACAACATGATCAGGCCGGCAGTTCGACCGTAGGAATCTGCAGCGCCTTCTCCCGCAGTTCCTGAAACAGAATGCTGCTCAAGTAGCGTTCGCCAAACGACGGCAGAATCACAACGATCATCTTCCCTTTGTTCTCAGGCCGCTTTGCCACCTTCAACGCCGCGACGACGGCCGCACCAGAGGAGATTCCGACGAAGAGTCCTTCTTCGAGTGGAAGCCGGCGCGCCATGTTGATGGCCTCATCGTTGGTTACGGTGATGACTTCGTCGATAAAGTCGCGGCGCAGGATGCTGGGAACGAATCCGGCACCGATGCCCTGAATCTTATGCGGCGAGGGCTTGCCTCCCGAGAGGATCGCGCTGTCCGCCGGTTCAACGGCCACAGCTTTGAACGACGCCTTCTTGGGCTTGATGTACTCGCAGATGCCCGTGATCGTACCGCCAGTGCCCACGCCTGAGATCAGAATGTCGGCGCGCCCGTCGGTGTCTTCCCAGATTTCAGGCCCCGTGGTTTCGAAATGAATCTTGGGATTGGCGGCGTTGTCGAATTGTTGCAGCATGTAGCCGCCGGGAGTGTTGGCGAGTATCTCTTTCGCTTTCAGAATTGCGCCCGGCATTCCCCGCGGACCTGGAGTGAGAACGATCTCCGCGCCAAAGGCCAGCAGCAGTACGCGCCGCTCCAGGCTCATAGTTTCGGGCATGGTGAGAATCAGCTTGTAACCCTTCACCGCAGCGACGAAGGCGAGACCAATTCCGGTGTTGCCGCTGGTCGGCTCGATGAGCACAGTTTTTCCGGGATGAATTTTCCCCTCACGCTCGGCTTCGGTAATCATGCTCACGCCGATGCGATCTTTCACGCTGGCCAAAGGATTCTGGCTTTCGAGTTTCGCCACGACTTCCGCGACGCAGCCTTCGGTGACTTTGTTCAGCCGCACCAGCGGCGTGTGGCCAATCAACTCAGTGACGTCTTTTGCGATCTTCATCTCGTGCACGCCTCCCGCGGCGGCAGTTATCCCGCCGGTTCATTGAGTCCAGTAATACTACCAACCTGAGGAATGGTGGGAGGGTGCAGTGGCTGGAAAAAGGACGAAGCGACGGCACCGGAACACATTCCATTCCTGATCCATCAATGCTGCAAGCTACGTCTCAATTTCACGCCCCCGGCGCGACGCGACACATAACAGACCAACATCGACCTCAGTTTTCTGCTTGGAATCAACGTCAGAAATCATTCATCTGTTGCAAAATCAATTACTTACGGGGAGTCTAATCAAAAAACTAAATCGATACGATTAATACTTGTTTTTGTTCATTGATTGGTGTTAGTGTTCCCGACCTATTAGCGGGTTTTCCGAATAGCCGCCTGATTATTCTCGGCAGCGGAGACCCGATTTCCCAAAGGGGTCTCTCGGTCAAGCAGAAGAAAAAAAGCCGTTTCCGCGGAATCCGAGCGGGATCACTCTCACCCAGGAGGGTTGCAATGCGCATCCGTCAGCAGATTTTCTCTTCTCTATCTGCAGTTCTCATTCTCTGTTCCGCCGTGCTCTGGCTGAGCAGCGTTCCGTCCGTCAGGGCTCAATCGGCGTCCACGGGCACAATCTCGGGAACGGTCACTGACGCGAGCGGCGCGCTTGTGAGCGGCGCCACGGTCATGGTCACTGACACTGCTACGAAGACCAGTAGATCTGTCACCACCAACGATACTGGCCGATACGTAGTGGTGGATGTGTCTCCGGGCAACTACGACATCGTCGTTACGAAGCAGGGCTTTTCTACAACCAAGACGCAGACCACGATCAAGGTAGGAGTCGCAACCACCGTCAACTTGTCTCTGCAGGTTGGAGGCAGTAACGTCGTAGTGGAAGTGACGGCGGTCAGTAACGATCTGCAGACGATGAACGCCACTGTCGGAAATACGATTACGAGTGTCGCCATCGATAACTTGCCGAGTCTGGGCCGTGACGTCAGCACGTTCGTCAGCTTGCAACCAGGCGTGAGCCCGGATGGCAGCGTCGCCGGAGCCGTTGTCGACCAGAGCTACTTCTCGCTCGACGGCGGCAATAACACCAACGATATGGACGGCAGCATGAGCGTCTACACGACTTCGTACGCCGGAGACCCCACCGGAGGCATCGCGAATCAGAGTCTGGGTGTGGCGGCGGGCCCGACCGGTGTGCTGCCCACCCCGCAGGATAGCGTCGAGGAATTTAAGGTAAATACAGCAAACCAGACGGCCGATTTCAACAGTTCCGCCGGCGCCGAAGTGAAGGTCGTGACCAAGCGTGGTACGAACTCCTATCACGGTACCGCCTATGAATACTATCGAGACAACAACTGGTCGTCGAACAGCTGGCAGAACAATAACCCTGCATTCCTCACTGGACTTCCAAGTTTTCACTACAGCCGATTTGGTGGAGCTATTGGCGGGCCGCTTATCCCGAAAGAGGTTCTTGGCGGCAAGACCTACTTCTTCTTCAATTATGAAGGTTTCCGATTCCCGAACTCCGAGACCATCAACCGGAACATACCATCACCCGCCATGCAGCTGGGGCTGTTGACCGACACCACCACGGAGCACAACCTACAACCTGAATCCGTACGCGGTCACCTACAACGGCACAACCTACGCAGCCAATGCCGGTTGTGCGACGCTAACCAATGGTCTTTGCGATCCACGTAGCAAGGGGGCCAACCCGGAGGTTCAACAGATTTGGTCGAAGTACGAGCCTGCCTCCAACGCAGGTTGCATCAATAGTTTTTGCGATGGAGTTAACATTTTGGGGTATTCGGCCAATGTGAGCCTGCCGCAGACCAGCAACTTCATGGTGGGGCGCATCGACCACGACTTTTCGTCCAAACAGCATTTCATGGCCAGCTATCGTTACTACAAACTCGAGAATGCAACAACGGACCAGATCGACATCGGTGGTTTCTTTACGGGAGATAAAGTAGGTACTCCCTCTTCCCAGTCCGGTGATCCGCAGCAAGCGTGGTTCCTCGTAGCGGCATTGACCAGCAACATCACACCAAATGTCACCAACGACATCCACTACAGCTTCCTGCGCAACTGGTGGGCCTGGAGCCGGGCGGGAGACACAGTTCAGCTACCAGGGCTGGGTGGCGCGCTGGAAATAGGGGCTGGCGAATCCGCCACTCAAAACCTGGGTCCCTATAACGTGAACACGCAACAGACCCGCACCCGCTTCTGGGATGGGCATGATCAGATGATTCGAGACGACGCATCCATGCTGAAAGGAAACCACCTGTTTCAGTTCGGCGGTACCTATCAGCATAACTTCAACTGGCATCAACGGACGGACAACGGCGGCGGCATTAACTACCAGCCTGTCTATCAGCTGGGCCGGGGATCATCCGGGTCAGGAGCCGTCGACACGTCGTACTTCTGTAATATCGTGGACCCGAAGTTCAACTCGACATGTGGAGCCGACTATTCTGCGATATTGGGTATCGTTTCGGCGTCGCAGGTCGCCTACACCAGGTCCGGCGCCAACTTAACCTTGAATCCTCCACTGACACCCGCTTTCGACCAAAGCACGATTCCCTATTACAACGTGTATTTCAGCGACACGTGGCACATGAAGCCAACCTTCACCCTCACTTACGGCTTGGGCTGGACCTTGGAGATGCCGCCGGTTGAGAAGACCGGCAAGCAAGTGGCACTAGTCGACCAGGCGGATCAGCCGATTGGTGCTGAGAATTATCTGCAGGCTCGCCAGCGTAATGCTTTGTTGGGTCAGGTGTACAACCCCGATGTGGGCTTTGCCCTGGTTGGCAACACTGCCAACGGCCTGAAGTACCCCTATAACCCCTTCTACGGTTCTTTTAGCCCGCGCATCGCAGCGGCATGGAGTCCGCAATTCGACGGCGATTCGATAGCTGGCAAGATTTTCGGCCATCAAAATACGGTCATTCGCGGCGGTTATGGCCGCCAGTACGGTCGCCTCAATGGAGTGGACCTGGTGCTGGTACCGTTGCTGGGTACTGGCCTTATCCAACCAGTGCAGTGCGCCGCCAATCTCATGAACGGCACGTGCGGCAGCAGTGGTTCAGCAACGGCAGCCAACGCCTTCCGCATTGGCGTGGACAGCAACACCGCCCCGATCCCCGCAGCCAGCCAAACCCTCGTGCAGCCTTTTTATCCTGGGCTCAACGGGATCGCTTCCGGCGCCGGCGAATCGCTGGATCCGAATTTCCGGCCTAACGTGGTTGATTCGTTCGACTTCACCATTCAGCGTCAGCTGAACCGGAGGATGACGTTGGAACTCGGCTACATCGGACGCAGAATTACCCACGAATATCAGCCGATCAACATCAACGCGGTGCCATACATGATGACGATGGGCGGCCAGCAGTTCAAGAACGCTTACGCGAACGTCGTGCTGCAGTACTGTGGCGGCTTGGCGAACATGGGCGGCGGCGGTTGCGGTGTTAAGGGCGGGCCAAATCCGGGGGCGGTGACGCCTCAGCCGTTCTTCGAAGCTGCGCTGAAGGGTACCGGCTACTGCACGGGTTACACCAGTTGTACGGCAGCCGTAGTCGCAAACGAAGGCGCCACAGGGACAGGCAACCTCACCTTCTCCAACGTCTGGAGCCTGTGGAGCGATTTGGACGGCGGCGTGGTAGGGTGTCCCTCGACCGGGTGCACGGGCCCGGGTGGAGACGCCTTTAACTTCGCGCGCACCATGATGAACACGGCTGTCCCGGGCTCGCCGTTCGGCGGCAGCGGTCAGCTCACTTCGGGCGTTGCGGTCAATGCCAGCGTTGGCTACGGCAACTACAACGCCGGCTTCGCTACCCTCAAGATGACCGACTATAAGGGCATCACCATGCAGTCGAACTTCACCTGGTCCAAGGCTCTGGGCACGGGCGCCCTGGTTCAGGCCACCAGCGAGTACACTCCAGATGATCCATTCAATCTGGCAACGATGTACGGCAGACAGTCGTATGACCGGAAGTTTGTCTACACCATGTACGTTGTGTACCAACCGCCGTTCTACAAGGGACAGGAGGGCCTCCTTGGACGCGTATTGGGAGGCTGGACAATCGGTACTGTCTTTGCTACAGGCAGCGGCCAACCAATCGAGATCAATACCACGAATGGAAGCAGCCAAGCTTTCGGGGGGGGAGACGGGCTCGCTTTCTTTGACAATGAAAACGCAATCCCGATTGGGCCGATTCAAAGTGGCCACGCCTACTACAACCCGAAGTCTTCCGGGTCCGCGGGCTCAGGCGGTCTGCCGGTCAATATCTTCAAGGATCCGCAAGCCGCATTCAATAACTATCGCAACCCGATTCTGGGTGTAGACACCCGCGACGGCGGGTTTGGTACCCTCACCGGCTTGCCCTACTGGAATCTGGACGCGACTATCAAGAAGAACATTCGAGTCACCGAAGGTATTAGCCTGGAATTCCAAGGCGTCTTTGCGAACCTTTTCAACCACAATCAAATGCTCGATCCGCAAGGCATGGCACTCTACTCCCCTAGCAGCTTTGGGAATTTGTTGGGCTCGGCGCAAGCGCCACCTGTGGGCGGCAACCGGGCAATCGAGCTCGGCGCACGGGTGCGGTTCTAATTCATCAACGTGAAAGCGTGGCGATCACGCCTTCCTTCACATCAAAGGCCGCACCCTTGGGTGCGGCCTTTCATTTGGTGTGCCGAGCATGTTCGACAGCTTGAGGGTGAAAGTCCCTTTGACAGCCTGATGGAGGTGAAGTCATAGCGAAGCGCAAGGGTGAAATAACACTCGCCGCGAGGCGGGGCCTGAAAGAAGCGTGGAGCAAAGATGCGAGCCGAGGAACAAGAACCGGATAGGAGGCCTACGGTGGCGGGCGAGCGAGCAGATGATTATCCATCAAGCTCACTGGTGGTAAAGCCGGCGGTTGCGTGTCGAAGGCGGTCGAACTTACCTCGGGAGATCTGCGGCATGTCACACCACGGGACTGAGGATGAAGCGATTCACCCTGACCGTGCCGCAGAAGTCAGCGGCGCACGGCGGCTACGCCGTTCGTAATGACAGAAACTGGAGCCGGAAAGGGTAGAGAATAGACCGACGGCTCGGCAAGCTATGACCGACCTCTGTTTGGTGCTTCGTGCCCGCAAGTCAGCGTGGTTCCGGTGTGCTGGCGATTCGTGATGTGGTGGCGGCTGGCAACAGCTTGACCCCGTTGGAGAGTCTACTAAACCGATTGCACCCGGGCCGAGTCCATCGACTTCCATGGAGGAGGCTTCGATGGGAACGCCGAAAGGCAAGCGCACAAAGATGGATGGTCTTCCGCAAATCAATCCCGATGCGGCCGGGATAGATGTTGGCAACGCTCAGCACTGGGTGGCAGTGTCGCCCGACCGGGATCCAGAGCCGGTGCGGAGGTTCGACTGTTTCACGGCGGATTTGTACGCCTTGGCGGATTGGCTGAAGCGCTGCCGGATCAAGACGGTGGCGCGGCAAGCTAAGAACCTGCCGGGACGGAAGACGGATGTTAAGGACTGCCAGTGGTTGCAACAGTTGCATAGCTATGGGTTGCTCACTCGGTCGTTTAGGCCCCAGATCGAGATCGTCATTTTGCGGCGCTATCTCCGGCATCGAGGGACCCTGGTGCAGGAAGCGGGGACCTGCATCCAGCGGATACAGAAAGCACTCACGGAGATGAATCTACAGTTGGCGAACGTGATCAGCGATCTGAGCGGCATGACTGGCCTGCGCATCTTGCATGCCATTGTGCAAGGCGAAAGGGACTCACAGCGACTGGCGGCAATGCGAGACCGGCGCATGAAAGCCTCGGAAGAGGAAATCGCGAAGAGCTTGCACGGGAACTGGCGGGAGGAGTTGATCTTTGTCGTGGAAGAGAACCTTTCGCTATACGAGATTTATCAACAGAAAATCGGCGGTTGTGACGAGCGGATCGAGCAACATCTAAAAGGCATGTCTGCCAAGGTGGACGACGCCACGAATCCCATTCCTTGTCCGCGCAAGCGGAAACGCGCGCATGGCAATGCTCCGACCTTCGACCTGCGCAGTGAACTTTATCGAGTGACCGGGACGGACCTAACGCAAATCGATGGCATCGATGTGGTAACCGCACAGACGATTCTGGCCGATACCGGGGCCGACATGAGTGCATGGCGAACGGAGAAGCACTTCGTTTCGTGGCTGGGCCTGTGTCCCGATCACCGCATCAGCGGCGGCAAGGTGCTTAAGCGCGGAACGCGCAAAGTTGTCAGTCGTGCAGCTACCGCTTTTCGGCTGGCGGCCAGTACCCTACGGCGGAGCCAAAGCGCGTTGGGAGCGAAGTACCGGCGCTTACAAAGCCGTCTCGGTCCAGCCAAGACAATCACCGCGATGGCCCATCATCTGGCGCGTCTGTTCTACCGCATGGTCAAATACGGCTCGCAGTACGTCGACCACGGCATGGCGGCATACGAAGAGCGGTATAGAGACCAGCAGTTGAAATGGCTTTCCAAGAAGGCAGCCGAATTGCGGTTCCGCTTAACCCCCATGGAAGCTCCGGCCGTCTGAAGTTTCTGGAGAGCAGAGGGCAAAGTAGGTCATGCAGTCGGCGAGGATACTGAGGCACTCCAGAGGCCGAAAGGCGGAGAAACAGATAGGCCGAGCCGGGAATGATGATCGAAGGCCCGAACGGTACCCCGCAAGGGGAATAAAGGGCACGGCAAGTAAGCAGTGCGATCTCAGGGACGACACGCGGCCAGAACTCCAATATTGTTTGGCCTTCCGGAAGCAAGTAGGGGTGAAGCCCCGAGGGGCGTCAGGAAGGGACCGAATCGTCTCCTGGCGACGCACTGTGCAGAAAGCCTGGCTATTCACACATAGCTTAACCCGCCGAACCGCCGTATGCGGACCCGCATGTACGGTGGTGAGGGAGGGGAGGACAGGCGATTGTCCCCCCTATCCCGATTTTGCTGATCGGAAGTGTAGCAACGCCTTACCGGTGGGCTAGCCCGAAGCCCACAGCGCCCGCTGAGCTTCCGA
>CAWHSR010000026.1:0-118009 GCA_963832015.1 uncultured Acidobacteriaceae bacterium | reverse complement strand
GTCTGGTGCGTCTGCCAATTCCGCCACTTTCGCACTGCGGAATAATAGTTTACTGCCTTTGATGGCAGCGGGGAAGACGCGCCGTCTCGCTACCGAAACGTCAGACGCCTAGTGAGTTAGCTCCGCGATCTGCACATGATAGGGGTCGAGCAATTCTCCCGTGGCGTGATCGAGACTGGCCACGGCGAGTTGATAGTTGACTTCAGCCTGCAGCAGGCTCAACTCGGCATTCGCCAGTTCCGTTTGCGCTTCCAGTACGAAGAAAATAGTCTCGGAGCCCAGTTCATATTTGCGCTGTTCCGCGGCCAACGTCTTTTTCGAAAGATCCAGGGATTCCTTGCCGGCAGCGATGCTCAGTTTTGCTTGCTCGAGTTGGTGGACGGCGTTGCTGACGTCGAGCGTCACCTGCTCACGGGTTTGGCGCTCGGTGTACAAATCGCTGCGACGCGACACCAGCGCGTTCCCCATCTCCGCCTTGGCGGCGCGGTTCTTCAGCGGCAGTGTTAACGATAATTGGGCGTAGTACGTGGGATAGGTGAAACCAAAAAGCTGGTTCACCGACGAGGTTGTATGTTTCACGCCCGCGTCGGTAAACTGCGTGCCTCCCAATCCGTTGCTGGCGTACGCGCCGGTCAGGTCTAATTGGGGCAGAAGATGATTGTGCGCCAAACGAATGCCGGTTTGATCGCGGGATAGAGCGGCGCGGGCTGCGTCTAACTCCGGCCGCTTCGTCAGCGCTTGCTGCAACGCCGTGGCTGTGTCGGTCGTGCGCAGTTCGCCCTCCGGTTCAGGCTTCTCGGTCAGTACAAGATCGAGGGCCTGCACATTGGGATCCTGGTCTGCACCAATTGTCATTCGCAATGCATCTTCCGCCTGTTTCAACGCGTATTCACTTTGAATGACCTGCACTCGTCGCGATGCCACTTGCGACTCGGAGCGGTAAATATCTAACGGCGGCAGAGCGCCTAGCTCCAGGGCGCGCTTATCGTGCTTGTAGGTTGCTTCGGCGGCCTCCATCGAAGCCTGCGCTACTTCCAGGTTTCCGTGCGCCTCTACAACCGCCCAATACTGACCTACAGCCTGCAAAACATTATTGCTTACTTCTGCGGCGAAAGTGGCGCGCGATACGTCCACATTGCGCCTTGCGATTACCAAGGGGGCTTGATTGGCAAACCGCCATCCATTCTTGAGCAGCGGTTGCGTGATCTGAAAATTTAGAAGCGAAGTAATGTACGGGTTGTACAGGTAGAACGAGTTATTGGTGTAGTTATTATTGCTGCCGAGCCCGGCCTGGATGTTTGTCCCCGTGGCAAACGTTTCTGTGTAGGTGAACTGGGCAACCTGGGTAGTAGAGATAAAAGTAGACGCAGCGCCGGTGCCCTGCAGTTGGCTGAAGGGCGCGGAACTCGAGCTATTTACGTTGTAGAAGCTCGTAATTACCGGGTCGAATGGCGAATGCGCGCCCAGAAGCGTGAATCTCGCCGAGTCAATCTGCGTCTCCTGCACTCTCACCATGCTGTTGTTTTCCAGCGCCAGCACAATCGCATCCCGCAGTCCGAGTTTCAGCTTTCCTTCCGTCACGTAGTTCCTTAGGTGCTCCGGCGCCGCCAATTTGTCGGAGCGAACCTGCGCCGTGGCAAAGTCACGGTAGCTTTCGTGCTGTTGCGCCCAACTTGGCGAAGAAAACAGAATGAACGGCAGAAAACAAACGAAATGACGCAGGCGAGAATATTTCATTTCTCAACTCCTCCAAGGTGGATCGTGCGGTAAATCGCGAAGACGCCGCACCGCCTACTCCCAGCGGATTGCTTCGACCGGATCCAGGCGTGCGGCTTTGACTGCAGGATAAATTCCGAAAACGAGGCCAACGGTAATCGAAACGATGAACGCGAGCAGGATGGAACTCAGCGTCACGATCGTTGACCACCCCGCCAGCAACGCGATCAGGCGCGACATCACGAAGCCGAACAGAATGCCAAAGCTTCCGCCCACAAACGAAATCAGCATGGCTTCGACCACGAATTGGCGGATGATGTCCGACTGGCGAGCACCCACCGCGCGGCGAACGCCAATCTCTCGCGTGCGCTCTAGAATGCTGGCCAGCATGATATTCATGATTCCGATCCCGCCTACCAGCAACGAAATCGAGGCGATCGCCACCATGACCGCGTTGAACAATCGTTCCGTCCGCTTCTGTTCTGCGAGCAGTTCGGCCGGGACGATCACGCTGAAATCTCCGGCGGAATGATGTGACGAATCCAGAATCGCCCGCACCACTTGCGCCACCGATGCCATATCTGCATTGTCGCGAATGTTCAGGTAGATGCCATCAATCTCGTCACGCACGTCGCTGTAGTTGTCCTCGAGTCGCAGAAGGGCCGAGTTCAGCGGGACATACATGATGTTGTTGAGGTCCTGTGAAGGTACGCCCGCCACCTCGGTTTGCGAACTCAACTGCGGCGATGCGACTCCAATCACACGGAACCAGGTCTCGTTGGCTTTAACGTACTGTCCGACTGGATCCGCGGAGCCGAACAGGCTCGACCGCGCCGCCGCGCCCAGCACGACAACTGGCGCCCCACGCGTCTCTTCATCCTCGTTGAAGAACCGGCCTTGCAGCACGTGCAGCCCTGCGATCTGCAAGTAGTTCGGATTGACTCCGTAGATCGTCGGCGGATCCTGCTGCGATTTCGGAATCGTTTTCGAGGGCGTCATGCGCTTTCTCGGCGTAGACGCCACGACATCGTTCAGGTCATCGCGAATGACGCGATAATCCTGAAAAGTCAGTCCTTGAGAAAGTTTGCGGACTTTCTGATGAGCCTGCCACTCGGTGGTCTCTTTCGCCTCCACAATCAGGTTGTGGACGCCCATCTGTTCAATCAGGGCCATGACTTTCTGCCGCGCGCCCGCCCCGATGGAGAGCATCGACACTACGGCAGCAACGCCGAAAATCATACCCAGCATGGTGAGCAATGACCGCAGGCGGTGCAGCAGCAAGTTCTGCAGCCCGAGTTGCATGTCGGGGAGCCATTGCCGGTACCCTTGCAACAGGCGTGCGTGGGGAGCGGGCGCGACCGTTGCCATTACGGAGCGCCTCCGCCACCGGCAGGTGAGGGAGCGCCGGAATTCGCCGTCTTCCGCGGCGCAGTCGGATCGATCAGGGCGATCTCAGTGCCGACGCTGATGTTTTCGATGGCAGCGCGACTCTCGTTCTCGGCCTGAATCTTCACTTCGCGTGATTCGAAGTTGCTGCCGTTGCGGACGTACACGACGCGCTTGCTCTCTTTCAAGAATAGCGCCTGTCGCGGCACGTAGAGCACGTTTTGCCGGGGATCGCTGTTGATGGAAATGTGTGCCGTCAGCCCTGGCCGCATGCGCGAGTCGGTGGTGGAGATCTTGATGGTCACTTCGAACTTTGTGCTGGTGTCATCGTCCCACATCCTGCGCGTGTTCGCGCCACCGACGGTCTTCACGGTGCCATGGAAGGTGTTACCGGGAAAGGCATCCAGTTGAATGTCGACGGACTGCCCCTCTTTAATGTTGTTACGCTCGAGTTCTCCCACTTTCGCGCTCAACTCCATATCTCTCGCGTCGATGACCTGCCCCACGGTTCTGCCGGGCTCGACCTGGTCGCCTTCGCGATACTCCGGCATCGATTGGCCCGGAAAGCAGCAGAATCCACCCATCGCTCCGTCGTTTTTTTCCAGTGCAACCAAGCCGTTCATGGGAGCAGTAACCCGCATCTTGTCGATGTTGCCCTGTGCCTGGTCCATCGCCAGTTTTGCTTTATTCCGTTTTTCCTCCGCGAGCAGAGTGGTGGCTTGATTCGACGCGCTGTGCGACTTCACGTCTTGTTCCAGCTCGGCCAGTACACGCTTAGCCTGTTCTAGCGCGAGATCGTTTTTCCGCGCATCAATGGTGCTCACCAGTTCGTTCTTCTGGACGTCGAGTTCGGCACGGCGTACATCGAACCGTGCCTTGAGCAGCGCGACCTTGTCTTGAGCCGCTACCACCGCAGCATCAGCCTTGGCTTTGGTGATCTCCTGTTCCGCCTGCAACAACTCCGAGCGATTCTGGTCCAGCTTGAAATGCTGCTCTGTGGGATCAAACTCCATCACCAGTTCGCCTTTGTTGACGGGCGTGCCGGTGTGCAGCAAATGCGTAATCTGCAGAGACCCTCCACCAATCGGAGGCGCAGTCAGCATTTCAGAGTGACTCGCGCGCACCTCGCCGATGAGAAGCACCTTCATGTCGAGATCGCCGCGCTTGACGTGACCCGTGGGAACGTTGTCCCCCGCGGCGGTCGGGGACGCACGCCGCACCGCGGCAACTACACCCACCACGGCGCACAGCACAACCGCTATTACCGCCCACGTAATGGCTCGCCGCGTCTTCATATCTGCCTGCGTTACTCCTTGGCCGTTGGATCTCTCAGCGCCACTTGCTCCCCTGCGCTGACGCCCTTGGCGATCATGATGTTGTCGCCACTTCTTCGGGCAACTTCAATCGCGCGTTCTTGGAACTGTGTGCCGCGCCAGACGTAGGCCACATTCTGTCCCGATTTCTGAAAGATGGCCTGTGCGGGGATGGTGAGTGCATCTGCCACGCGGTCCACAATCACGCTGACCTGCCCGGAGATGCCGGGCTTAAAGCGCGCATCCGTTTGATCGAGAACGATCTCGAGAATAAAGTTGCGGGTAAAAGGCCAGCCCCCCGCAAAATCCATGCTGGCGAGGGCTCCGATCTGCTCGATGTGCCCCGTGAATTGCCGGTCTGGGATGGCGTTTAACTGCACTGTAACCGGTTGCTTGAGCGCGAGGCGGCCGCGTTCGGTTTCATCCACCCGCGCAGAGATTCGCAGCGTCGTAGCGTCGGGCAATTCCGCAATCGCCGCGCCCGGCCACGCTCGATCTCCTGCCCGGTAAGTAACTGGGCCCGATCCTCCCCAGTGCTGCAGGAGGCTGATCGTCCCCGCCGAAGGTGCACGAACACTCATCTGCGCCAGCGCCCGTTCAGCGCGTTGCATGTCAAACTTCGCCTTCTTGGTGGCCTGCTCAGTGCTTTCGATTGTTGCCTGGTGGAGAGCCTGATCCGACTTCTGCTTCGTCTCCGCTTCGCGCAGCGCCTGCTCGGCGTCGGCCAGCTTCAGCTTTGCTTCCTCTCCTTCAATTTTGGAGACGATTTCCTGCTTGCTGGCTTCGAGCTTTGCCGACTCCACGGCATAGCGCGCTTTTAGAACGGTGGTCTTGTCCTCTTCTTCAGCCAGTCGCGCCTGCGCGCGTGCCTGATCGATTCCCGCCTCCGCCGACTTCAGGCTAGACCGGTTCTGCGCCAATTCCTGCTCTGTTTTCGTCTTGTCAAACTCCACAACGACGTCGCCGGTTTTCACCGTGGTACCTTCCGACGAAACCTTAATGATCTGTAGATCGCCTGCTTCGGATGGCGCGCTGATCGTGACCGACTTCAACGCCTTGACTTCACCGCGAAACTGCAGCGAGTCGAGAAACTCTCCACGCTTGACCGCGATTGTCGGCACGGTAGGCGTATGCTTCCCCAGTCGGACCGCGCCCAGCAGAACTCCGCTTCCAGCCAGCACCAGAATCGCGATGGCGATCGTCTTGCGTTGCATCGAAAGTTGACGAAAGCGTCGGATCATAACGAACCACTCCCGGCGGCTTGTGCGGTATCCGATCCGGCGTTCTGCTTCGCGATGTCCACATCCACGGCGGCGGACAGATCAGGCATCAGCTTTGGGTCGTTTCCTGTGATGGAAACAATGACCACGAAGGATCGCAGTTTGCTGGAAAAATCTCCGCCCTCGCCGGTGGGAGCCAACTGGTCGAGTTTGGCGTCGAATACCAGATCCGGATACGCGTCCAGACGCACCTTCGCTGTCTGCCCAACTTGTAGGCTGGGGTAATCCTGCTGGTTTGCCATGACACGCACCTGCATCGTCGCAGGATTCACCACCTGCATGAACGGCACGCCCGGATGTATCTGGTCGCCTTCCTGCACTTCACCCATGGTGCCTGGCTTCGGGATTGTGTTCAGCACCACGACTCCGTCGAGCGGCGAACGAACCTGCATCAGTTCGGCGTTCGCTTGCGCGTGCAACATGGTCTGCTGCGTGCGATCGCGCTGAATTTCCAAAATTCGAATCGCCGCCTGGGCTGCTTTTCGCTTCAGGTCGAACGTCTCCTTCAATTGTTCGTAGGTCGCCTTGGCTTCGTCGAGATTCTCCTGATTCTTTTCCGCATCGATGCGCGACACGATCTCCGTTTTCTGCATTTCGAATTCGGCCTTGCGGAGATTGTCTTCGGCCGTCTTCAACTCGGTCTCATCTTTGGCTCGTGCGGCATTCTCCTTGGCCTGCTCCTCGGCAACTTGGTCCACCAGCTTGGCGTAATCGGCTTGCTTGTCGACGAAGTCGCGCATCTGCGCCTGCCGGTCAAACTCCACCAGCAAATCTCCTTGCTTGACGCGCGTACCCGCAGCCGTGAGGTGGATGATGGTAAGCGTGGGCACCGACTGGCCCGAGAGGAGCGGCGCCACGATAGCACGCGATTGCACCGCTTCCGTGGTTCCCTTGAGTCGGAGGATTTGACGCGGAGCACTCGCTGCGGAATACGCCGTCTGGTTACTGGTCGCCGTTTGGTGAGTTCGTGTCGCCAGGGGAAGAATGATGAGCAACAGCACCAGCGTCGCGACGACGATCCCGATCAACCAGCCGCGCAACTTTCGCGGGCGCATTTTGTCGTCGTTGGGTGGTTCCGGTTGTATTCCCGGATCGATTGAAGACTCAGTTTCGGCAATTACTCCCGCAGGAGCTGGATGCATGAGTGGAGTTCTCCCGCCGTAGGAATCTGGTTATAGCGTAAAAGTTGCCCGCCGCTGGTGGACTTACTAAGTTATCGAACCGAGAGTCCGTTTCCAAGCCCCAATTAGATCGTTGAGATGGATTGCTCTTGCAATCTTGCAATCACTTTTCTTCTGGGAGGAAATAACGATAATCACGTGGCTGACGTCGACCGACCGGCCGTCCCAGCGAGCCGCTCATCCACGCGAAGTGGCATCTCCTGCGGCGCGTTCAACGCACCAGGTAAGAATGCGGAGACCACGGCGGTGGCATCGCGGTCCGCCTAGCATCGCTCTCCGCGAGGCCTCTGCCCGATGGGGCAACAACCGCAAATGACGCTTATTGCACTTCGTTCAGTTTTTGGTAGATCAACATCGCAACCAGCACCAAAAGAAAAACTCCAGACCCGATGCTGAAGACCCGGACCGGAATCGTGAGCCGGTTGACCTTGGTCAACAGTTCGGTTTGCTCTTCCTGCATGTGGGAATTGTGGTCATCCAGAAACAGCTGGTCATCCTCGTGCATCGTCAGTGTGCTCTTGTAAATCAAAAGGATGATCAGACCAATGGCGAACACTCCGAATACAACCGTCACGACAGTCAGCGTCATAAGCCACCTCGGCAGATTCCAGAACCAGTGCAGCGGCTCTCCACTGAGTGAAGCAGGGTACGCAGAACCCTGCGTCCAGTCCCGGGGGAAGGCCTTAATGCGAATGATTATAGACCCGTTGGCAAGCCCCGGCTGTGAATTAATCCCTTTGTTCGGAGTCTGTTACAGGAGTGCGAAGAATGCGACTTCCCGCTACCCGGGCGCATCCAACGATCAGATGGTTCCGCGGCGAGTGCTGACATTCATGCTTGAAGCGGAAACCACATTTGCTATAATCAAACAGCTTTAAAGCCAAGGAGATACGAATGGCCACCACAACCGTCCCCGAAGTGACCAAGAAGGCTGCCCCAGTCACTCTAACCACCAATGCTGTCGCCAAGGTGAAAGAGATCATGGGCCAGCAGAACCCCGTTCCCGCCGGCTTGCGCATTGGAGTCGTGGGTGGCGGATGCTCCGGCTTCTCCTATTCCATGCAGTTCGAAAACGGCGCTGGGATGATGGACAAGACTTTTGAAATGGACGGTCTCAAGGTGTTCGTCGACGCGACCTCGGTCATGTATCTAAATGGCTGTATCGTCGATTACGTTGAGACCCTTGAAGGCGCCGGCTTCAAGTTCGAGAATCCCAACGTGAAGAGCACCTGCGGCTGCGGCAGCTCCTTCAGCGTCTAACACGTAGCGACGGACGCATTCTTCCGTCGGCAGAGCAATGCACGGCAGTGCCAAAAAATCAAAACGGTCTCATCTCGAGCGATGAGGCCGTTTTCATTTTGGAGCCCCGGGTGAAATTATGTGGGGGGTGGGTTTATATGGGGACAGCCGCCCTCGGCTGTCCGCCGTGCGGAGCACGGCTAGTTTTTCTTCCACTGCATTCAGTAGAACTTGAACCGAACCGCACGATCTCCATTTTCGCAACTGCCGTCCTCGTACACCCAATATCCGGGAAAAGTCTTCAGCACATAGTCCAGCGCCTGTGATACGGTGACATCGTTCAATTCACCAGTCACCTGAGGTCCTTTCGACCACGACAATAGGTCGCCCTCCGTTCCAAGGCTGTCGTTGTCATTGATATGATGCTGCTCCTCAAAGGCTACTAACTCGGGTGCCCGCAGGATGGTCTTCAGAGCAATAAGAATCCCGGCCGTGTAGAGTGGGCGCCTCGCCTCATCGAATGAAACCGGCTCGCTGGCAGGAAACGAGACATGGTGAATCTTGACCTCCAGAATGTCCATCGGAACATCTGCCTCCACCATCCGAATCATTCCGTCCGGGTCCTGCGTGACGCGTATCTTGGAATTGATCGCGAGCATACCCTGCAAGTTTTCACGAACGGAGCCTGAATAGCGAGTCATCCCGACGGAGGGAACCGGAGCCGGGCGATCTTGAAACTTGCAGCCGCCCGAAAAAACAAGAGAGCCCGAAACGTGCGCGTCTTTCAATACGTCACGGATCACCTGGGCGTCGTCGTTGTAGTTGAATCGGACCTGCTGGCTAACGCTTGGCGCCAGCATGAAAAGCACGAAACCCATGGCGGCGCGGTGAAGGGACATAAGCGATCCCTCGCTGCTTAGACTAGATGCTATTGCTGCTGTGGAGGATTGCTTGGTGGATTCTGCTGTCCGTACCCTCCACTTGCCGGCGAACTCGGACTGTTCCCCATCCCCGAAGACGAGCCGAAGCCGCTGCTGTTGCCGAAGCCGCTACTGCCTGGCTGACTGCTGCTGCCATTCTGCCCGTTTACGTTGGGCGCCTGGCCGAATCCCTGCAATTGCGGTTGGTACGGAGTCGTGATCAACCGTCCCACGTCCTGCGCTGGATCGTAAACAAAGACCCAATCTTTATATTTCTTCTTATGATTGAATTCGCGGTAAGTCGAGTCCTTAATGGGAGTGGCGCTGGCGACTCCGACGATAGGCCCGCCGATGATTTGTCCGGATCCAAGCTGATTGCTGCCAGGAGTGCTGCTCCCCGGCCCTGTCGGATTCGCGCCACTTGCATCCGGAGAAGTCGGTGATCCCTCCTGTGACGGATCGGCGCCTGCCGGCGGCGTGCCGGTTGCTGGCTGATTCTGTCCGAACGACGAATTGGAACTCGCCCCAAAAGAGGAGTTCGCGCCAAACGTGGAAGGCTGACCTCCCGGGCCCCCGTTCAATCCGCCGGCATTTCCGCCGATGGGACTTGCTCCCGGGATCGTCCCGCCGCCGAATCCGCTGAGCGACATCTGCACTTCGCCGAAGTGCAGCAGTTTGAAGTCCGCGCATTTCCCGCTCTTGCAGTTCAGTGGATCCTTGTAGCGCTTGCGCAGAAACCGCATGTTGTTCGAACTTTCGAGATCTTCAATCTTCGTCGGGTAGCGTCCGAACTTCTTGTAGTAGGCGCGGATCGCCCGCGAATACTGGACTCCGCGATGAATCATCTCCTCTTCACGGTCGCGCTTGATTTCGAATGTGATGGAGGGAACGATCACTCCCGCGAAGATCACCATTAGCGCCATCGCCAGCAATAGCGTGAGCATGATGTAGCCGTTCTCGTTGCGCTGGGCCAGATTTCGTCGAGTTTGCGAGTTCAACCTCATAACACCACAGGATCAGAGGACAGGTTCCAACGTTTCATAGTTTCAAGGTTTCGAAGTCTAGTTCGCTGATGGTTTGACCTTGAAACATTGAAACCTTTGAAACATTTGAAACTTTTATCCCTGCGTGAGCGGAATATTCTGCGGCGGGCCGCTGTACACCATGTCCTGAATAGAAACCGAGGTCGGCGCGATGTGAATTACTTTGTAGCGCCGGTTCACGATTTCGCCTTCGCCCGCCACGAATACATCTTCGCCCGTCATCGACTTCAGAAAGATCTTCTTCGGCTCTCCGGGCCGGCTCGCGAAGCCATAAAACTTGAGCGGAATCGGAGGCGCCGGTGGAGGAGTCGGAGTCTGATACTTGTCCTCGGCCTTCTGCGCGTCGGGTGATCCGGGTGCGATCGGCTTCGGAATGACTACATCTTCCGCCTGCGACACAAAAATGTTTCTTCCGTGGCCTTCATACACCGTCTGCTCAGTGGAGGCTAGCAAATCCAGGCGCAGTGTCGGATCCAGATTCTCCACCCGCGGCTTTTTCCCGGGCTTTCCTCCCGGACGCGCCGTGACACGCGGAGCTATCGGCGCGGCGGCCTGCGCGCTCGATGCCGGTGTCGACGAATCGGACAGCATCGGGATGAGCTCGTACGCCATCGCCAGAACCGCGATGACGCCCAGCACCGCCGCCCACGTCGTCTGCTTCTTGTTTTCGAATCCGAGTTGCACTTACGATCCCGCCTTCAAGTACGTTTCCAGCTTCATGCCCAACTTGACCGGACCCTGTTGCTGCCCGCCTAGAGTCACACCGTCAATGATAAAAAACATATCGTCGCGTTCCAGAGCGTTGATGAACCTTGCCAAGGAAGTGTAGTTGCCCGCAAAGTCCGCTTCAATCTCGACCGGTTGCAGTCCGCCAACTTCCGCGTCGTGCACCTTGTATTTTTCCTGATCCAGCACCACGCCGTTGGCCACGCCAAGTTTGCCCAGTTCGGTCAGAATCTGCGACTGCTGGGAAGGGAAGCGCTTCTTATAAAAATCATTGATCTGGTGCCCGGCGAGCACAACTTTCTGGGGCAGATCCTTCAAGGGCGCGACCTGGCGCGTCTTCGTGATCAATTCCGTCTGCAGGTTATTTAACTCCTGGCGGCGCGTTTCGGCCGAGCCCACAAGCGGCGAAAAATAAACGATTGCCGCCAGCAGGTCCACTCCCGCCATGATCGCGATCGCTGTCGTCAGATTCTTTCGGGTTCGCCGCAGGTCTGGCATTTAGTGCTTACCTCCCGCTGGCGATACGGTCTTCGGCTTGATTCCGGTTTTCGGCCTTGCATCGGTCTTCGACTTTGTCTCCGCTTTCGGCTCTGCAGCAGGAGCAGCAGGGACGAGCTGTTCCGGAATGTAAATCGCAACAATGTCGAAGCGTTCGGTGTCGCCAGTCTGCGACTGTTCGGCGTGTCCGGCTTCGACCCGGGTTTGCGCGAAGCGCCGCGAATCCTCCATGCGGCGCGCCAGCTCCAGAGCTCGATCTCTTGAATCGCCCGCCACGGTCATCTTCAGCCCGAGCTGGTTGTCCTCATCCAGTTGCGGGCTGATCGACTCCAGGTGTACGCGCGGCGGCATCACCTTCTCCAGATTTTCCAGCACCCGCGTCCACGAAAACGCTTTGCGCTCGATCAGTTGGTTCAGGAACTGCGATTCGTCGCGAGTGGTCCGGTTTTCCGGCAGGTTGAGAATTCTCTCCGCATCAGCCCGAAGCCGGTCGCGATCGGCTATCATCGCGCGTTTCTCTGCAATGGCAGTCCGGTCCCGTCGGGCGTTGACCCAGCCCGTAATGTCGAGCGCCAGCAGAATCAGTGTGAGCAGTGCCACCGCGCCCACGGCGGTGCCCCAGCGCATCCAGAACTGTCGAGCATCCTCGTACGGCTGGCTCGCGAGATTGATATCTAAACGCATAAATAACTTGTCATCCTGAGCCGGGCGCTTTTTGCCCGACCGAAAGATCCGGGCGAGCCGCGCGACGCGTCGCCTTCTTTGCGACGCAATGCTCGCGCGTTCGGTTCGCTTCCTTACTACGCGATCAACGCTCCTACCACTCCGGCCATTCGCCAGCGCGGCACAGAACCTCCCATGCTTGCTCCCAGCTGCGCCGAAGACACCAACTCCTGCACTTCGGCTCCGGTCTGCGCCCGCAGCGCTGGCGCCGCGCCACCCGCCTCAGGCAGCCCGGCCACAAAAATTCGCTCAATGTTCAGCCGATACGTGTCCTGGAAAAACACCACCGACGGATACACTTCCTCCGCCAGTTGTTCTCCCGTGATCGTTACCCCACGCGTGTTTTCCAGCGTGCGAAACAGTTGCAGCTGATCTTCGTTGAGGATCGCAATGCTGGTCGTATGCGCATCGACCTTGATGACCAGCGTCGGCTTCTTCGCATTGGCGGCGCCGATCGCCGCCAGCGTGGAAGGCAGCACCACTCCCGGATTAAACCCGGCGTCGCGGAATGCAGTCTCGTAATCATCGATCACGCTGGCCATGGCCACCGCCGCCACGACCCTCATTTCGTTGTTGACCATCTGCGCGTGATAGGAAACTTTCGCCTTGTCCACGTCAAAGGGCAGCGACTTCTTCAGCCGGAAGCGCACCACGCCCAGCGCTTCTTCGTGATCGGAGGGCAGAGTATCGAATTCCACCAATATCACGCGCACGGCAGCATCCGGCACAATCGCGATGACATCTTTCGAACGTTGCGCCACGCCGCCCAGCGCCTCTTCAATTCCTTCGCGCACCGCGCCGCGCTGCCGCAGATTGTTTTCCACCAGGTCGGGAATCACGCTGCCCGGCGCCAGTTCGCGGGCCGCAGACGCTTCTAGCCCGTCGCCATGGTCCGACAGACGTCCGGCGAGTACGCGGTCCGCCGCGATTTCGCAGGCCAGTTTCGGCTTGGGTGTGCTGGAAGTTGTACTCATTTCCCGAGAATGCCCCTGAGAGAAATTCCTCTATAAATCAGAACCCGAATCATCCACAAATGCAATAGCTGAGAGGGCACCGGAGAAGGTTTCAAAGTGCAAAGTTTCAAGGTTTCAGTTAGTTTCAAAGAAAAGCGCACTGCGCTGTTCTGAAACCTTGCAACCTTGCAACTTTGCAACCTTGCACTTTGAAACCTGCCTCTTACCTCATCGCCTCGATGAACGTGACCTTGTTGATCTCTTTCAGCGTAGTCATGCCCAGTCGGACTTTATCCAGCGCCGACTCACGCAGGAATCGCATGCCCTCATCGCGGGCGGCACGCCGGATCTCCGACGTCGGCTTCTTGGCCAGAATCATCTCGCGGATGCGGTCGCTCAAATCCAGCAGTTCGTGAATTGCGGTTCGTCCGCGAAATCCAGTGCCCGCGCATTCAATGCACCCCGGCCCTTCGTAGAGGGGAACGCTGCCCCATTGCGCCGGATCCAGGCCGCTGGCTTCGAGAACGTCGGGCGCATAATGCACTTCCGTGCGGCACGACTCGCAAATCAAACGCACCAACCGCTGCGCCAGAATGCAGTTCAATGCCGAAACAAAGTTGTAAGGCTCGACGCCCATGTTCAGGAAGCGTCCAATCACGTCGACCACGTTGTTGGCGTGAACCGTGGTGAATACCAAGTGGCCGGTCAGCGCCGACTGAATGGCGATCTGCGCGGTTTCGGCATCGCGGATTTCGCCGACCATGATCTTGTCCGGGTCATGACGCAGGATCGACCTCAGTCCGCGGGCGAACGTCAACCCCTTTTTCTCGTTGACCGGAATCTGCGTGATGCCACGCAGTTGATATTCCACCGGGTCTTCAATCGTGATGATCTTGTCTTCGTCAGTCTTGATCTCGTTGACCGCGGCGTAAAGCGTGGTCGTTTTGCCGCTGCCCGTCGGGCCTGTCACCAGCACCATGCCGTAGGGTTCTTTGATGTAGCGGCGGAAGCGGCGCAAGTCGTCTTCGTCAAACCCCACGACATCCAGAGTCAGCGTGCGGAACTTCTCGCTCATCGACTCTTTGTCGAGCACGCGGAGCACGGCGTCCTCCCCGTGAATCGACGGCATAATCGAAACGCGGAAATCGATGGCGCGCCCGTTGTATTTCACCCGGAAGCGGCCGTCCTGCGGCACGCGCCGTTCGGAAATATCGAGTTCGCTCATGACCTTGATACGTGAAATCACCGTCGAGTGGTGCTCTTTGCCGATGGGCGGCATGGCTTGCGTCAGCACGCCGTCAATGCGGAACTTGATGACCACCGAATCGTCACGGGTCTCGATATGAATGTCAGAAGCGCGCCGCTGCAGTGCCGTGAAAATCGTGGTATCGACCAGGCGGATAATCGGGCTGGTATCGCCCGTCGCCGTTAGCTTGTCGATGGTGAGCGTCTCTTCCACGCCCGTGTTTTCGTCTTCGCGCACGATTTGGAAGCCTTCGCTGGCTTCCTCCAGCACGCGCTGAGACTGCTCGGTCTTCTTGAGAATGTCCGAGATTTGCTTGAGCGTCGAGACCTTGGTGATGATGCGCTGCTTCAACAGCAGGCTGATCTCGTCAATCATCATCAGCTGGCTGGGGTCGGCGATCGCAATCGCGAGTTTTCCGTCGACCGTCTCTTCCAGCGGCACAAAGTTGTAGCGGAACATCAGCTCGACTGGGATTTTCTTGAACAGTTCGTGATGGAGTTCGAAGCCCGAGAGGTCGATGAATTCGCAGCGGTAGCGCCGCGCCACATCCTGCGCGCGTTCCAGGTCGGTGATGGGATTTCCCGTCGGGCTGATCGGCCCGCCATTCCCACCATTCACGAACAATGATTTTTTATCAGCTGTTGCCATTCGTTTACCTGTATCTGCGCCCGCGATCCAATCTCTCTGTCATTCCTCCTCTCTTTGTCATTCCGACCGAAAAGGAGGAATCTGCTTTCCCTGCCCTTTAGTGCACTCCCATGCTGAAGATCGGCAAATACAGCGAGATCAGCACTCCGCCCACAAAAACCGCCATGATCATCAGAATAATCGGCTCAATCAGCGCCATCGACGCACCCAGCGCCGTCTGCACATCTTCCTCGTAGAATTCGGCAACCGAGTTCAGCATGGCCGGAAGCGCCCCGGTGGATTCGCCCACTTCGATCATCTCCACCGCCAACTCCGGAAAAATCTTCTGCTCCTCCAGGCTGCCCGCCAGTCCCTGTCCCTCGCGTACCCGGACACCCGCCCGCATCACACCCTTTAAGATGCGCCGGCTGGTCATCGAAGCGCCTGCAGTTTCCATTGCTGGTACCAGCGGCAAGCCGCCTTGCAGCAACGTTGCCAGCATCCGCGAAAAACTTGCCACCTGATGCTTCAGCCGAATATCCCCCAACAGAGGCGTACTCAAAATCACGCGGTCGATCCGGTCCGCGCCGCGATCGGTATCCTTCCAGCGCCAAAACACGAATCCGAAAACCACCAGTCCGACCAGCACATACGGAGAATATTTCTGCGCGTTCTGCCCAACCGCCAGCATGAACAGCGTGATCGCCGGCAGTTTCTGATCCAGACTCTCGAACAGCTCACCAAACTTGGGCACAACGTAGGTGAAAAGAAACGTCACCATGATCAGCACTACAGTGACCAGGAGTGTCGGATAAATGAGCGACACGAAAAGCTTCTTCCGGAACGTCATGGCCAGACGCTGGAAGCCGATATAACGCGTCAGTACCTCGTCGATGTTGCCGCTCTTCTCGCCCGCCATCAGCGTCGTGGTGTAAATCTTGGGCACGATCCCCTGGGCCGCAAACGAGTCGGAGAGCAACTCTCCTCCCTTGACGCGATCCCGAACGTTCTCCAGAATCTGTTTCAGTTGCGCGTCTTTCTGCCGCTTGATCAACAGTTCCAGCGAGTTCAGGATGGGCAACCCGGCCCGGATCAGCGTCAGAAACTGCTGGTTAAACACCAGAAAGGTGCTCTGTTTCAGCTTCCGCCTGCGGCGCAGCGACACTCCCGACGTCAGCATTCCCTGCGGCTTGACCCAGTAGACCAGGTAGCCCTGCTGCGAGAAGCGGTCGCGCACTTCGGCTTCCGAGTAGCCCTGCTCGATGTGCTGCTGGACCCGCCCACGATCGTCCGCGATTTTTACTACAAATTCCGCCATTTGCCGACTTTTCTACGGCTTTTTCAGAGATGCGCCTTATCGCTCAGTCTAACATTCTCACTACCATTCTAAGCCGCCAACCACTCTCCAGGGCCCTCTCGCCAGTACCGCAAGTAACCCCCTCCGCGCCTATACGCTGTCATCCCGAGCGAAGTCGAGGGACCTGCTGCTTTGCTTGCCAGAGCCAACTCTAAGGCTCCAGTCCCCCCTCAACCGTCTCCGTCCCCGCCGGAGGTTTGAACACGAACCGCCCATCCGCAATCGCCACGTCTTCCTTCATCCCGCCAAAACGGTATTCCGTGGCCGCTCCATCCACTTCCTGGATGACAATCCGAGCAATCTGGTGGTCTGGGGTGATCTCCAGCAGAATCTCGCTGACCCGATCGGCCAGAGCCTGTGGCACCCCACGCAGTACCACGTTCCCCGCCGCCAGCGGCTCCACATCTGGAGCTAGAGACAATCCCTGCAACTCTTTCTCCAGCTTGGTCTTACCCAACAAGAACGCCAGAGGCGAGCGAATGTCCTCCAACTTCTTGGCCGCCGTCTTCCGCGCCTGCCGGTCCGCCGGGACGTAAAACCACGCATCTTTCCCATCGCTGACAAACAGCTTCTCCCTGGGAGAACGGTACTCCCACCGCATCTTGCCAGGTTTTTTCAGCCACAAGGTCCCCGTCTCGGTCCGCTCCATTCCCGACCCGCGATACACCTCGGTAAATTCCGCTTCGAGCGACCGTAGATGGTTGTAGTGGGCATCGACCGCGGCGGCCTCGCTCTTGCTATCGACACCGGAGGCCGGCAGCCCAGCTAGGGGACGAGCCAGCAGCGAGAGCGCGAAAATGAACTTGAAAACTTGCACGGGCGTTAATCTCTTTCGCCGGCCGGAACCTGGTCCCAAGAGCTAGTTGGCGAAGGCATACTTCATCCTTGCGGAAAGCCGGCTGGGAGGAAAAGAGTCTAATCTGATTGTAGTGATTTTCTTTGCGCTTCGCTTACCTGCTGGGGCACATACGTCGGTTTCCGTTGCCCTGCGCTGCCGGTTATGTGAGAATCGCGTCTCCGTGCCGGTCTTCCCCAATTTCCGGCCGGCACATAGGATTGTGCATGTTCCGACTCCTGCGTTTCGTCTGGCCGTTCGCAGTGATTTCAGCGTTTAGCCTTGCACAATCGGCCACTCCGCAAGGACAGGCCAAAGCCTCGGCCTCGGTGCCTCCAGCGGTGTCGCCGGCAAAGGCGGTGGCTGCGTCCCCGGAACCGTCTGTACCCAACGCAGTTGCGCCCGTTGCACCGGTTGAGAATCTGCTGGGCGAAGGCCGAGTTTTCTACCGCCAGGGCAATTTCGAGAGAGCCATTGCCTCGTTCGAACGATACGTGCAGCAGAACCCGCGGTTGCCGGACGGCTACGCGGGCCTAGTGCGAGTCTATCTCAAGCAGAAAAATGTCGAACAGGCCGCGCAAACCGCGGAAAAAGGGATTGCTCAAACTGACTCTCCCCGCATGCGGACGGCCCGCGCAGAGGTCTGGTTTCGCCAGGGCAAGATTCTGGACGCCGAAAAAGAATGGGTCGCGATTGTGAACTCTGGATATCCCGAAGCCCGCGCCTATCTTGGGTTAGCACGCATACGCGACGCGATCGCCATGTACAAGACCGCGAAGGCCATGATCGACGAAGCCCATGCCCTCGATCCCAATGACAGTGACATCCAGGAAGAATGGATTGGCACACTCTCCCGCGTCCGACGCATTCAGTACCTCGAAGAGTCGCTCGCCGGCGAAAACAACTGGGACGCGGATGAGCGCGAAGGGCAAAAGAACTATCTGGAGTATCTGAAACAGCGTGCAAAACAGGACAGGGCTCCCTGCCGCCTGGTGAGCAAAGTGACCGCCACTCAGGCTCCTTTGCAACCCCTGATGATCGATCCCTCCCACATTAGTGGCTATGGCCTTTCTGTGGCTCTCAATGGTCATAAGAGCAAGTTGGTGCTCGACACCGGAGCCAGTGGGATTCTCGTGACGCGCTCGATCGCTGAGCACGCTGGTATCTCCAGGATCAGCCAGACGAAGGTCGGCGGCATCGGCGACAAGGGGCGCCGCAACGGGTACGTGGGGATCGCCGACTCCATCAAGATTGGCGACCTCGAATTCCAGAACTGCTCGGTGGAAGTGATCGAGCAAAGATCAATCGTGGGAGACGAGGGTTTGATTGGCGCCGACGTGTTCGAAAAATTTCTGGTGGAGATCGACTTCCCCAACCAGAAACTCAAGCTGAGCCAACTCCCGCAGCGCCCTGGCGATACCGAACAAAAGCTTGCGCTCAACAGTGATGACGATGACTCCCCGGATTCTGATGCTGGAGAATCAAAAGACAACGCCAAGCCCGGCGAGACCAAGACCACGGGCGCCAAGATGCCCGCACCCGCCGCAGGCCCGCAGGACCGCTACATCGCTCCTGAGATGCAGTCGTACACGCGCTTGTTTCGTTTCGGCCACGCTCTCTTGATTCCCACCAGCATCGGCAACGTGCCCTCCAAGCTGTTCCTCATGGACACTGGAGCCACCATGAATGTCATCTCACCTGCGGCGGCGCGGGAGGTAACAAAAGTCCACGGCGACTCCGACATGATTGTCAAAGGTATCAGCGGCAAGGTGAATGACGTTTTTACCGCCAACAAAGCGGTACTCGTGTTCGGTCACATGCGGCAGGAAAACCAGGACATGACTTCGTTCGACACCAAGAGACTCAGCGACGACATCGGGACGGAAGTTTCCGGTTTTCTTGGCTTCACCACGCTCCGCGTCCTCGACATCAAAATCGACTATCGCGATGCCTTGGTCGACTTTCAATACGACGCCAAACGCTTCGGCCGGTGACACTAACCTCTAAACACTGAGTACTGTTGCTCGCCTGCGATCTTCCTCAGCCGCCAGCTTTCCGTTAGCGTGTGCTCCAGCAGTGGGTTGTGATACAGCACGAACACCGGCCTGGGATGCTCCCGCAGGGACTGTTCCAGATTCGCAACCACTTGCCGCATGCCCGATTCCGGGAATGGATTGAACAGAAAAATCACCAGCGGATCCGTAGGCAGAGGGAAGGCAGTCGCGTCGGCGCAGATTGATTCCAGCGCGAAGCATTTCTGCGACTCGCTCTTGTACTGGCGCACATTTTCCAGCGCGATCTGATGCAGTGACGGCAGAAGTTCCACACCGATGATCCGGCGGAACGGATAGTCCGAAGCCATCAGCAGCGTGCGTCCCTTGCCCGATCCGAGATCGATAAACGTGAAGTCATTGATGTTCAACACGGTGTGTCCGGGCCCCGGCGTCTCCTGCAGCGACTGTTGCAGCCTTTGCTGCAGACCGCCGAGCATCTCGTGAAACGCTGCCGGTTCCGTCGGCTGGTACGCGGAATGGAACATACCCAACAGTCGGTCGCGCCATCCCACCGCGCCGCTTGTCGTGTTGACGCGATGGTCCCAATCGTAGTCGGCGTCGCCGAAGCGCGCGCGCAGACGGTCCGGAGTGGAGTCGCGGGCGAACTCCCAGAGCACGCCTAGCAGCCGTCGGGTCGCGGCAACCGAGCCCTCATAGCGGGCAGCATACGTCCACCATTGCCACGCGGTTTGCAGCACGCTGATTTGTGGAGTTGCGTCCATGCGAGAAGAAGAACGATCTAGACATGATAGTCCGTGGCGAGTAATCAGTGCTCAGTGTCTTGTCAAGATCGTTCGTAGTTCTAGCACAACGATTCGTGTCAGCATGCGTAGTTCGAGCCGAACGATTCTATCAGGGCAGCGCTTAGCGATGCCGCAAAGGCGCGATGCTAAGGCTTTAGCCGCTGGGGTTACTCCGCTTGGGAAGCAGCGGCTAAAAGCCGGGTGTGTGCTGGAGTGGTGGATATGCCTGAAGGCATACCCTGATACCAACCTTCTTCTCTAACCTGCGCCACTACCGCGCGCGTCAAGAACTAGCCACTGATCACTGACCACGAACCATTCGCCGCTGCTTAGCTCTTGGTGTGGAACTTCGGCGGCGCAGGCTTGTACCCGGGAGGCGTGCCCTTGGTGATGAACGGGAAATCGTCCGGGTTCTCGACTTCGATGCGCCCTTGCGCAGTGAGCTTGTACGGATTGCCGTCCGGATCCACTGGGACGCCGCGCCAATGTTGGTCCGCAACCAGTTCCGACATGCTGCTGGGCAAGCGCCCCGTTCGCTGGCCGAACTGCGTGACGACGGCTTCCAGGTGGGTGACGTCTTCGTCCACCCGGATCGCCCGCAGGTGTTCGACTGCGTTTTGGCGAATGTTGGCTTCCTGGGCGGTTTCGTAGGTGGCGCTCCATAGCATGCGTGCGGTGGCGAAATCACCGGCGTGTGCCGCCATCTGTGCGGCCATGATCTTCATGAACGGATGCGCATTCGGAACCTTCGATCCGCGCTCAAAAACCGCTGCAGCGTTCCGGTAGTCCTTCAGTTCGGTGTAGTAGACGAATCCGAGATTGTAGTAAAGCTGCCAGTTGTCGGGATTGTGCTCGATGCCATACTCCATCAGATGAATGGCACGGACCGGTTCACCCGCTCCGCCCGGCGGCCTGGGTGCGAGGAAACTGGCGCCGAACTGGTACGCGGGAACCATGTGCGGGTCGAGAGTAGGTCGTGATTTCCAGCAGCGGAGCGAGTTCGTTGTAGGTGTGCGCGCGATCGAAGTGGCGATGTCCGAAATACTGCACGGTGCGCGTCCAGTAAATGCAGGCCATCAGGCCGTCGAATCCCAGGCTGGCCCGCTTCACCATCTTCGGGGAACTGATGTAGAGCGCGTCTTCAAGAGTGGCTTGCGGACGGATCTTGTCGAGATGCCGCAGCAGAAGAACGCAAGCGACCGCCGAGATCACCAGGCATGATGCGGCGATCACAGTAGTGCGCTGCGGGCGGTCATCGAACGCTCGAGTCATGGAACCGTACATTGCGAAGCCGCAGCGGCTCTATTTCAGGTTCCTGCGCTCGAAGATCAGCACTGCTCCGCTCAACGCCATCGCCGTATAGAACAATGCATAGAGCGTGTTGTGCAGAATCAGCTGCGCACTCATCGGTTGCTGATGCGCCACCGCACTGATCACATTGAGCGCCGAGAAATTGGGCACCATGTAGGCCGCCGCGGTTGTGAACCAGCGCGTCACTCCGTGCGCCAGGCCGGCGAATCCGCGCAGGTCGTCGGCGAAACTTCCAATCACGAACAGCGAGAACGCGAAAACCGCCGAGAGCAGCGGGGAAGAGAACGAAGAAAACAGTAGCGCCAGCGAACAGATGATCAGAAATTCGAGGATGATGAAGTAGAGCGCCACCAGGATCAGCGCGTCCGGCTTCGAGAATTTATGCGCGACGTACAACAGCGCGCCAAATACTCCAATCGCCATGAAAAACGCATTCACCACCAGCGTTCCCGCCAGCCCGAAAAACTTGCCGACAATAAACTCCCAGCGGCGGACTGGCCGTGACAAAACGGTATACAACGTGCGCTTCTCGATTTCTTTCGAAACCAGCCCGATGCCGATGAAGATGGCGATGACGACGCCGAACAGCGACACGGCTGTGAGCCCCAGGTTGATGACCACCAGGCGCTCGATGTCGATCGAAATCTGGCCCACGAAAATGGCTGCGCCCGAAAGCAGCAGGGCGAACGCGATCAGGTTGTACAGCACGCGGTCGCGCACCGCCTCGCGAAACGTATTGCGGGCAATGTGAAGAATGCGTGCGCTCATACTGCGGTCCCCACTGTTTTCCCGCCGAGGTTTGAGATTGCTGCAGTTTCTCGACGAAGTAGGCTTCGAGCGAAGTGCGCAGCGGAGTGATCGCGATCAGGCGAATGCGTTCGCGGCGCAGCGCGTCGATGGCTGCGTCCTGCTGATTCTCCGGGAGCACCGCGCGAACCGTGTCGCCGGTGACGTGGCATTCGGCGCCCAGAGCCTTCATCGAGGCAGGAATTTGCGTGCCCTGCCAAATGACTTCCACCTTGCCCTGAACCGTCGACGTGAGATCTTCCACCGCGCCCACGCCGCGCAATTCGCCTTTGTGAATGATGGCCACGCGGTCGCACAGCGCCTCGGCGTCCGACAGGATGTGAGTCGAGAAAAATACCGTCTTGCCTTCCTGCTTGAGTTGTTCCATCAGGTCGCGAACTTCGCGCCGGCCCAGCGGATCCAGTCCCGACATCGGTTCGTCGAAGAACACCAGCTTGGGATTGTGCAGAATCGCCTGCGCGATCCCCGCCCGCTGCAGCATGCCTTTGGAAAACTTGCGCAACTGCACGCCCTTAATGTCGGTGAGGCCCACCTTGCTGCAGGACTTCCTCTACGCGGCGCGCGCGATCCTTCGCCGGAACTCCCGAAAGTTGCCCGTAGTAGTCGAGCAGTTCGTGAGCGGTCAGGTAGTCGTAGAAGTAAGGCTGCTCCGGCAGAAAGCCGATCTGCGCTTTGATCTCAGGATCGGTCCATTCGCGGCCCAGAATGCGAGCGGTTCCCGAGGTGGGAAACACTAGCCCCATCAGCATTTTCAAGGTTGTCGTTTTACCGGCGCCGTTGGGACCGAGGAAGCCAAAAATCTCTCCCTCTTCCACGGTGAGATGCAGCGGCTGCAAGGCCCGTTTGGGACGCTTGCGCCAGAAGCCCACCATGTAAGTTTTTTCCAGTCCAAGAATTTCAATTGCGGCCATAGTGCAAAAACGCTGTGAAAGGATTATTTCCCAGACAGATTATAAGTCAGGGAGAGTCGCCGAAGATCAGCCTGTCAGTTACGACAGTAACGATGGCAGCCAGGGAAATCAGGGGAAAGGCCGTGGCCGAGAGAAGCGAAGAGTGTCTAACCAATCTTGATTCTCAATGTGACATGAGATTCCGACGATACTGAGTCACTGGAAACGCTAGACACGCCGCAACTGCATTGACCGGAACGTCGCCGGGGTTGGCGATTTGTGAGCGCAGAACGCCATCGTTGGTCGAGCAGTAATCGTGGTTCCCCGTGGAATGAGCGAGCGCGGGCGAGGCGGCAGCGACATAGGCCGCATTGTTCACGGCGCCACCGGGCATAATGCCGGTAGCCAGGAAAACGAAACCACTCTTGCCGTTACTCCCGGGTGTAGCCGTCGACAGGATACTGTCGAGCAGACAGGCCGTCGTCGAAGAGGGCGTGCACGGGGCCGGACCGCCGAGAGATGCGATGTCGGGGGAAAAACCAACCGTTGGGTAAGCCGTCTCGTAGGTAATCTCCGCGCTCTTAATGGCGGTGAGGGAGCCGACTGCAGAAGCTTCATTCGCCGAAATTCTCGCCTGCAGCAGGCTGGGAATCGCAATGGCGGCGATGATGAGAATGATCGCCACTACGATTAGTAACTCGATTAGCGAAAATCCCTTTGACGAACGCATGAAGGCTTCTCCCAGTTCTGCAAATTAACATTCGGGGAATGAATCACTAGATACGAAGCACTTTCCGTGCCAATTCCGCCGCTCCCTGAGAAACCTTGGTAAGGCGGCTAATCGCATGTCCGTCAATGGGTTAATGGCGGGAACTACAAGGACTGGGTACGATCCCGCGGATCTTGCGCTCAGAATTCTGACAGAAAATGTCAATGCGGCTCACCAAGAGCAGCGAACGGGAGTTCGCTGCCCTTCGATAGTCATGGGTGCTCTTCGGTCCGATTCGCCCTACTGGTTCAGCGGATTGAAGGCCTGGATACCCGCTTCGGTGTTGGAACAAACGCCAAGGGGGTCGACGCGGATCACCGCATCTTCCTCGGCGCAGAAGCCGCGGATTCCGGTCTGGTTGATCGAGAGTGGCACTCGCCTTGATCGTATAGCCAATATTCACGCCACCCGCGACCGCGCCGGCGCCGCTGGTAAACGAATATCCGCTCTTGCCGCTGCCCGGCGGGTTGCCGTTGTTGGATAGCACGGAGTCAATCAGGCAAGCGGTGGTCGAACTGGGATCGTGCAAGGCACTCATGCGCCGCCCAGGTTCGTCAGAGCCGAGCGTAGCCGACCGTCGGATAAGCAGCTCTGGTATGTGATTTCTCCCGGTGGTGATGGTACGAACGGAAGCGACAGCAGACGACTCATTGGCCGCCATACGGGCGCGCAGCAAGTTTGGAATCGCGATGGCTGCGATGATCAGGATGATCGCTACTACGATGAGCAGTTCGATCAGTGAGAAACCTTTTTGTTTCCGCATGGTAATTTTTTACCCTAAGCTTCTGATGAATCCATCGAGTTCAGGTATGACTTGTTCGGGACCAATGGTATCACTTGTCCGGCCAAAAGCCGCGAGGGCCAGGGAATTCAGTGCATGAGCTTTGTTTTCAGCGTCCGACCGGGGTTCGACTTAAGTTCTATCCCATTGCCATGCGGTGTGAGTGCAAGTAGCGTGTCGACTCGTGACAATTTGTTTCACTCTAGATTCTTGGATCAAAGATCTTAAACAAGAATACTTCAACATTTGAATGTGTAACATCATGCAGCGGCGAGTAAGTCGACGATGTTCTGGATGGCCTTGTCGGCTTTGTAGTAGGCAAGTTCGAGTTTGCTGTTGGGTGCGTGAGCCGGGTCGGGAGTGTGGTGAAAACGGCTGTTTGCGAGGGGGCCGCAGAGGCGCTTGTGGAAGAACAGAAACAGGAGTGCGACCTGAACGCCTTTTGGGGTGAGGCGGTAGGCATAGCGGGAGCCGTCGCGTTGCAGCAGGTCGTGGCCCTTGAGTTTTCGCAGATCGTAGCGGACTTGGTTGAGGCCGTAGGTTTTGGGGGAAAGCTGAAAGGTGGTGAGGACGGCTTGGTGGATCTGTTTCGCGGTCCATCCGCCGACGGTATTGCCGCCATGGAGCAAGACCTCAAGTAAACGGATCATGCGGGCGTCGTGGATCTTGATTCCGGGATAGCGGACCGTGCCCACGGTGAGGGGCAGGGCCAGGCGCTGCAGCAAGGGAAAGTCGACGTGGACATTGAGGCACTGGGCCTGGAAGCCGGCAAAGCGGTCGGTAATGATCTGGAATCGGGTACGCACGGCGTCGAGATGATCGAGGCCTTTCTTCAGACCAAAGTCGCGCAGATTGTTGGAGCAGAGTTCATTGCGCAGGTAGCGCGAGAACTTTTCGTACTGTTTGAGAAAGGCGTTCTTCCAATAGGCGCGGAAGACGTGATGGCCATGCTCGATCTGATCGAGGACGGTGGCCAGCTTTCCCCGTAGCCTCTTGTTCAGCCGAACGCCGAAGATCTCACTAATGCGGTTGGCGGTGAGGCGCCACAAGCCGAGCTCGCAGCTGCGCTCGAAGATCTTGTGAATGGGAAAGTGGCGCTTAAAAATAAAGTTGCGGCAATACTCAATCTGAGTGATGGCGTAGAAGCGGGACAGGTTCATCTGGCTGCGTTCTTTTTTGCAGAACTTCGGGCCCAACAGGAAGGTCCAGTAATCCAGCTGTTTGCGGATGATCTGCGGGCTCAGCCGATCCGCCGCTGTCTGCAGAGCAGCCACGTCGTCGACGGCGAGAAAGGCGTTGTCGCTCTTATGGAAGCCGATGCGAGATCGATTCAGTTCCTGCTCCATGAAGGAGTGGCCGTTGAGCCAGTAGGTGGCATGAAAGGGAAAGAAGGAGCCTACGCGCAGCACGATCGGCCCCAGAACCTCATCCCGGATATAGAAGTAGTAGTGCGTGAAACGGCTGCGCTGGTGGGCCAGGATGCGATAGTTCGGATCGGCAGTGGGATATTTCGGGACGCTGATGCGGAAGGTCCGACCCTGTTCCATGCTCTTGAAGATGAAATAGACCCCGTAGGCATTGTTCTTGATCAGACGATGCAGGCGGGGGGACACGTAATCTTCTTTGCGCACTCCCTTTTCCGCCCACTCCATAGGGAGGTGATGGTTGCGGGCGTAGGCTTCCACCCAGTCCCGGTAATCCCCGGTGCGTTGGCTGAGCACTTCTTTGTTCACCCCCGGGAGGCCCAGCACCTGACGGACGAAATACACCACCTGCTCGGGTCGAGACAGACCGCTCAAGTAGCCGTGAATGACGATGCGGTCGAAGCAGTGATAGACGAAGGCTAGCAGGTTTCCGAATAACTGCGTGAACTCTTCCATGGTCCCGCACTATACTCGCCAGGAAGCACCGAGGAGAACCGAGAGGAGAGGCCAGAACCATGAAGCGGGGATGGGGAAAGCAATCGGTCGAGGGGAAAGGCTTCCGCTTGGCGGAGGAAGTTCGTTACATCCAGAACAAGGCTGCCGAGCATGATGGGCGGGTGGTTACTCTCGGTCAACTGATCCTGTTTTCCACTGATACCGGAGACGCCTGGTTGCTGGACGTCGCCGATCAACTGGCTGCGCCCCTGGCTCGGGATGGTGATCCGGAGCCGCTTCACCGAGAGGAGACTGACACCAGCTTCGCCATCGGATGGAAGGGAGA
Organism: uncultured Acidobacteriaceae bacterium; assembly: GCA_963832015.1. Taxonomy (GTDB): domain Bacteria; phylum Acidobacteriota; class Terriglobia; order Terriglobales; family Acidobacteriaceae; genus Sulfotelmatobacter. The sequence continues at coordinate 91,406 of CAWHSR010000026.1, read as the reverse complement.
GTATCGCATTGAGGGGACTGCCTTCATCTACGCTGATCGTGACTCGGGACGGGTCAGAACCATCCTCGGATATCCCACGCAGAAGATCGCCCGAGCCGGTTAGTTCGGAAATTTCAAATATGTTTGGCTAGAACTTGTCTCATAAATGGTTTTGGGAAGGGCACGGCTTCAGCCGTGCCACTACCGGCCAGTAAAAAAGCGGGCTTTAAAGCCCCTGAGGGCCTCGCAGCTTGCTTTGAAATCTATTGATGGGACCGGTTCTACTCGAGAACGCAGCGATGTTCCGCTGGGAGACAGCTTAGTTGGGATTGGAGGACAGAGGAAGCGTGCCTGGGGAAGCAGCGTATGACGAACAATCTACTTGGATTCTAATCCCTTGCCGCGCCGCATTTGGTGGCCAATGCGGCGCGGGTGACACACCTCCTTAACAATTTGTGTCAATTTGGAAACGTGAAGGCCAACAGAGTTCTAGCCGGGTCCTTCCGGTTTGCTGAGCGTAAAGCGATTGTTACTTACGTAATGATCTTGCTAAGGTCCCTGAGTGCCGTGCGGCTGAGCGTCCTCATATAATCCGCGACAGTGGAGGGTCCCTCACTTGTCGACTGCACCCGCAAAGGCCAAACAATCAGAACCGGCACAGACTGAATCTGGCAACGCCGCTTCGTCCGAACCACTGTTTGCTGCGCCCGGGAGGCGAGGGCTTCTTCTCTCTCTGCTGCTCGTCGTATTCACCTTGGCGATTTACAATCGGGCGACACACCTTTCCTTTGTCAATTTCGACGATGACCGCTATGTGACCGAGAACCCCCACGTGCTGGCTGGGCTCACTTGGGACACCGTGAAGTGGGCGCTGACTTCCACCGGTGACGCGAACTGGCACCCCTTGACCTGGATGTCGCACGCACTCGACTGCCAGTGGTTTCGGCTCAATCCCGCCGGACATCACCTCACCAGCATTCTTCTGCACACGATGAGCGCGGTGTTGCTCTTTCTTTTGCTATGGCGTGCCACGCGGCGGCTTTGGGTGAATTTCTTTGTTGCCATGGTGTTCGCGTTGCATCCGATCAACGTCGAATCAGTCGTGTGGGTTGCCGAGCGCAAGAACGTGTTGAGCACTGTGTTTTTTCTGCTGACCTTGGGCGCTTACGGCCGGTACACGCAAAAGCCGGACTGGAAGCGGTATTTCGCAGTCGCAGGCCTATTTGCCTGTGCCCTGGCCTCGAAGCCGATGGTGGTAACTTTGCCACTGGTATTGCTTCTCCTTGACTACTGGCCTCTTTGCCGAATCCGGCGCTGGAGCGAAACTAAGGAGCTGGCCCCATCGCAAACCGGGCCTGGAAAGCTTGTGGTTGAGAAACTGCCTCTCTTCGCATTCTCGGCTGCCAGCGCTCTGATTACCATGTATGCGCAGCGGGCAGCGGGAGCGATCCCTGCGTCGACATTTCCTCTCGCCGTCCGCCTGAAAAACGCACTTTACTGCTACGCGCTGTACGCGTGGAAGGCAATATGGCCAGCCAAACTGGCACCGCTGTATCCGCATCCCGGTTATTCCCTGCCCATCTGGAAGGTCATCTTGGCCGTGCTGTTTCTCGTCGCGACCAGCGCTCTCGTGGTGAAATTCCGTTCACGAGGGTATCTGTTGGTGGGATGGCTGTGGTTCCTGGGAACGCTTGTACCGGTGATTGGAGTTGTGCAGATGGGCAACCAGGCCATGGCCGATCGCTACGCTTACATTCCGCTTATCGGCCTCTTTGTGATGATTGCCTGGGGTACGGCGGACATTGCCGAGCGCACAAAGCTGGTCTTCCCATGGAAAATTGTAACGGCTGTCTGCGTACTGGCAGCGCTCTCGTTTCTCACCTGGCAGCAGATCGGCTACTGGCGAACCAGCTTGGATTTGTGGGGGCACGCTCTCGAAGTCACGAGCAACAATTTTGTTGCGGAAGACCAGTTTGGCGGAGCGCTCGCTCAGGTCGGTCGCACAGACGAAGCCTATCCGCATTTTGTGCGAGCGGCTCAACTGGAGCCGGCCGACCCAGTTTCGCACACCAACATTGGCTTTTACCTTTACCAGCATGGGCGTCCAGCCGAGGCCTTGCAACACTTTATGCATCTTTCACTTCGTTTGACCACTGCTGCCCGCGGTTGCAAGCGACCACCTATGCCAACTCGGCTGGGCTTATTTCGACCTAGGAGAGTATGCCAAGTTGCATGCCAGTTTCGATCGATCTATTCGACTGAATCCCAACCGCGCCAACACCTGGCTGGGAATGGGCCTGGTCATGGACTACAGCAGCAAGCTTCAAGAAGCGATCCGTGACTATGCCCTTTCCGTGCATATCCAACCCAGCGCCGAGAGTTATTTGGGCCTCGGCCGCACTCTCGCTCAGACCGGGCACAACGCTGAGGCGCTCGCCGCCTACGAACTAGCGCTGAAAATCTCTCCCGACCTCGCTGAGGCTCAGCAGGCCGCCGCCGCCCTGCAGCGATAAAGATCAAAGAAGAGATCGGATCCCAATTCCCTCATGCTCTTTCTGGAAGCCACCGCGAAAAACGCGGCTTCCTGTTCCGTCAGACGGTTTGATTATGACGAATCCGTACAACACGAATCGCGTAGTCTTTAATGTATTGGATGTGGCACTTGCCCTGCCAAAGCCGCGTGGTGGTTTAAGGGCCGCCCCGGGCAGTCCCACGGCCTTTGTTTTCAATCCGGAAAAGCTTCGTAGTTCTCTCAGCAGGCCCGCAATTAAAGACGTCGGTCTGACAATTTGTGTCAATGCATCGATGTGCAGGCGGAAAGGGGAAAAGCAGCGCTCTATGCGGTACAACGTCGGTGCGGAAAGACCCTGCCAGGGGCGAGATTTGCCGCAGAACCTGAAATTGTTTGTCGAGATGGGCGCGAAGGAGAGCAAAAAACAAAAGGCAGCGAGCCTGCGCTCGCTGCCCTTTTTGACGGATACCCTCCCCAGGTATTCGCCAGTACTGAAAGTTACTGGTTGAGCGGGTTGAAAGTCAGGATGCCCGCTTCAGTGTTGGAGCAAACGCCAGCGGGGTCGACGCGAACCACTGCATCTTCCTCGGCGCAGAAGCCCGAATGCCGGTCTGGTTGATCGCGAGCGGGACCGCGAGCACCGTATAGCCGGAGTTGACGCCGCCCGTGACAGTGCCGGCGCCGGTTGTGAACGAATATCCGCTCTTGCCGCTGCCAGCCGGGTTGCCGTTGTTGGCAAGCACGGAGTCAATCAAGCAAGCTGTGGTCGAGCTGGGCACGCAAGCTACGCCGATCGCACCGCCCAGGTAACCAGAGTTCGTCGAATAGCCGACGGTCGGATACGCCGTCTGGTAAGTCACTTCACCAGTGGTGATGGTACGGATGGACGCGACAGCAGACGACTCATTGGCCGCCATGCGAGCGCGCAGTAAGTTCGGAATCGCGATAGCTGCGATGATCAGGATGATTGCCACCACGATCAGCAGCTCGATCAGTGAGAAACCTTTTTGTTTCCGCATCTCTATTTTGTCCTCTCGTTTTGAACTGTTTTTGTTGTTGCTCAACTGCTGGTCACGGATGACGCAGTCGTATCGATATTTGCATTTGCCTCGCCAAATCAGCTAGTTACCTAAGTTCCGGGGCGGCTTCCGGGAAGGGCTTTATTTTCAGCGGAGAGGGCTAACGTTGCGGTACCGTCGATAACCTGCCAAATCGCGGAAACGCTGGCAAAATTCGGCAATTGCGCTGACAATTCGTGTCAGTCTGGAACTGAACTCGTTCCATACCGGGAATGCATGCTTCATAGAATGGTCCGGCGACGTTTGTGATCCAACCATGGATAATTCCAAATCAATGCTGCAAATCGATGCTGAAATCGCGCGAGCCTGGACTTTACCCGCTCACGTCTACACCGATCCGAGCATTCTCCTTGCCGAAAAGGAAAGAATCTTCACCCGAACGTGGCAGGTCGTTGGTCACGTCGGCCAGGTCGCGAATCCCGGCGACTTTTTCACGACCAGTCTCATTGGGGAACCACTGTTGTTGGTGCGCGGCATCGACGGAACCTTGCGCGGCTTTTACAACGTGTGCCGGCACCGCGCCGGTCCGCCCGCGGAAGGCTGCGGCTCCCGCAAGCTGTTTCGTTGTGGATATCACGGATGGACTTATGGTCTCGATGGCACGCTGATCAGCGCCACCGAGTTCGAAGGCGTGGAGGGATTTTGTCCGGAAGATTTTGCGCTCAAGCCGGTCTGCACCGAGGAATGGTTCAACCTGGTTTTCGTGAACCTTGATCCTGAAGCGCGGCCTCTACGGGAGAGCCTCGGTGAGTTGCCGCAACAGGCGGAGAAGTTTCCGTTCCCGCAGATGAAGCTGTTCGAGCGACGCATCTATGACATGCAGTGCAACTGGAAGACATACGTGGACAACTATCTTGAGGGATACCACTTGCCCAGTGTCCATCCGGGCCTGAATCGTGAGTTGGATTACAACGCATACGTGGTCGAGCCCTATGCGCGGCACGTGCGCCAGTTCAGCCCGATCCGGGGAGCGCAGCCGGGCGAAGCCACGCCGCGGCGATACCAGGAAGCACGCGAAGATTTGACCACCGACTACTTCTGGATCTTTCCGAACTGGATGCTGAACTGCTATCCCGACAACGTTTCGCTGAACATCGTGCTGCCGATTGATGCCGAGCGTTCGCTGGCGATTTTCGAGTGGTACTTGCCCGAGAAGGACCACGGCGCTCCGGCGGCCAAGGCGTCGGTGGAGTTCAGCGATCAGATTCAGAAGGAAGATGTTGGCATCTGCGAGATCGTGCAGAAGAACCTGCGGTCGCGCAGCTATTCGCGCGGGCGGTACAGCGTGAAGCAGGAAAAAGGCGTGCATGCCTTCCACCGCGTATATGAACAGTTAATGAAAAAGAACTGAGATGGACGCGTAGAATCTTGGCCATGACAGATGGTGTTCGACACTATCGACTGTTGCCAGCCGCGCTCCCCGCCGAAGAAAAACGCATTCGCACCACTCTAGCGCCCACCCTCGCGCTGGTTGTAGCCATTTCGATGGTCGTATTTATCTTTCTGGGCACAAGGAACGGAGCAACCCCGAGATCGATGAGGACCTACGGTCTGCTCATGGCGGCTTACGTGGCATACCTCGTGTTGTGGGCGCCACGCAGAACCAAGCGCCGACTGAGACGGTGTTGGGATACCTACAACCTTGAGGTCGGGCCGGATTACTTATTGAGGCGGCAGGCCGACCTGCAGGAAGTTCGCGTACCGTTTCATGAAGTGCAGGCCGTGGAGCGGGTTCCCGGACGTTATCTGCGGGTGATTGGAACGCCCAAGAGTCGGGCGATCTCTATACCAGAAGGCATCGAAGACTTCGAAGAGGTTTTCGAAACGATTTCTTCCATCCATGCGGTTGAGGTGCGCCGCATTCAGGACTGGCAAAAAAGTCGGCTTTTCTTGGCAGCGGGTCTGCTGCTTTATATAGCGATGCTATGGGCAACATCGCCAGTAGTTGTCATTCCGTTGTCCCTCATCGTAGGTTCAGTCATTATTTGGCTGTTTTTCTGGATTCGGCACAATCCTAACTTTCCGAGCCGCAACAAGTGGTTGGCCTGGTATTTCCTGCTCTTTCTGGGAATGTGCGCGATGAAGTTGTTGGCTGCTGTCACCACCTATCTCCCGCAAAGACCGATGAAATAGCCGCCTGGTAAGGCCAGTCTTTTCTCGTCGATCGTCCCAGCACGATGTCACTGACGCTGAACGTCCAATCAAGAAAACATACGATCCTGTACGTACAACTGGAAGGTTTTCGAAGTTCTGTTGCAATTCGGTGGTCTTTCTCTTCGTCAGCGATGCCATTTCCTGAGGCGGAAACAGCCCTCTCGTGCACAATCTCCTTCGCAGGCGAGCCGAAGGTTGTCGCTCGGAAAATTGCGCGTCCTAAGCGCTCCGCAGCGCGGTTCTACGAATAGTCAATCACTTACACGAAGCGTCAACGACTTAGACCAACTCTCAACGACTTACAGAAGACGCGAGTGTGCCTCACCGATTCGTTCCTGGGAAATTGCTTCTAGAAGTTCTCGGATTTCAGCAGCAGGCAGGTGACATCGTCGTGCTGCGGCGTGTTGCCGACGAAGAGGTCGACTTCGGCCATGAGGCGCTGGAGCATTTCGTCGGGTTCGACCGACTTCCCAGCTTCGATCGCGGTCAGCAAGCGCGCTTCGCCGTATTCCGCCTGTTGGGCATTTTCCGCTTCCACTAATCCATCGGTGAAGATGATCAGCCAGTCTCCGGGCGCCAGCGTGACCGTCGCGGATTCGTATTTCGCCTCGGGCTGAATGCCGAAGGGCAAGCCGCCGACATCGAGGCGCTCGAACTGTCCACTGGCGCGGCGCAGGATGGGATTGTTGTGGCCGGCGTTGATGTAATCGAGGGTGCGCCGGACGGGATCGTATTCTGCGAGGAACGCGGTGGTGAAACGCAATCCGCCCTGGCTGTTGCTGCAGGCATATCGGTTCATGTTCGCCGCCAGTTCGGGCAACGCGACTTGCGCGGTCGAAAGCGTCTTGAGGCTGGCCTGAAACGTAGCCATCAGCATGGCGGCCGGGATGCTTTTGCCTGCGACATCGGCCACAGCGAGGACGACGCGATTGTCCTCATTCGTGCGCCCGGGGCGCGGAAAAACGTCGTAGTAGTCTCCGGCCACGGTGTTGGCAGGGCGTGTGGCGTAGGCGATGGCGATTCCTGGAATCTGCGGGGGAACGCCGGGCAGCAGCCAGGTCTGGATCTCGCGCGCGATCTGCAGGTCGCGCTTCATCACGACGCGATCGGCGATTTCGAGCATGAGCAGCAACAGAAGGAGCAGCGCCGCCCAGAAGTGGAGATCGAATTCAACGGATTCGACGTTGCCGCCCTTGCCGGTGTATTCGATTGCAGTATGAGGAATGATCAGCAGAATCAGCGCCAACAGCATGAGCACGCGGCGCGCGGGCGAGAGCTTTTCGAACACCGCCCAGAAGAATTCCTTAACGATGTGCAGGTTGCGGCCGCCGCGGGTCAGGTTGTCGGGCGTCTTGGCTTCGACGTCTCTGGAGTACAGCCGATAGCTGGTGCGGGCTTCGGACTCGAACTGCGACCAGAGCTGGCTGACCTCGAGGCCGTCGGTGACGCGCCGCCAGAAGCGGTGCATGCGCACGCCAAAAGTGTTGGGCTGGCCGGGCTGTGGTGCGGGTGGCGAAGCAGTGACCATGGGAACAGTCGATTATAGAGGATTGGGGAATTTGATTGAGTGATTGGGGGATTCGAGATGATTAGATCGCGCGTCATCATTCATTACCCGATCACAATTCGCAATCGCCCAATCGCTCAGAACAGGTTCAGTTGCTCATCGAATGCCTGCACTGGCCACTTGGTCGCGAAGGCGGGCCGCTCGCGGCGGTGGGCGCGCGTCATCTTGTATTTCTCCCGCAGGTGCGTGACGAGATGCGACAAGCGCTTGCCATAGGCGGCCGGAAGAAAGGCGCGATCCTGATAGCGCTGCCGGTAGATCTCGGCGAGATGCGGGAAGTTCTGCTCAAGGAAGGGAAGGAAGACGGCCGCGGAGCACGGCTTCAGAAAGAGTGGGTTGGCGAAAACGTAGTCTGCGCCCCCTTCGGCGGCGGCGCGAATCACACTTTCCAGATCTTTCGGAGAATCGGTGATTCCCGGGACGACGGGCGAGCAACTCACTCCAACGCGCAATCCCGCCTGGCTGAGCGCGCGCACGGCGTCGATGCGAAGATCGGGACGCGGGGCACGAGGCTCGAGGATTCGCGCCAGGTCCACATCGAGGGTTGTGACCGTGATGTGCACGGAGAGCCGATTCGTTTTCGCCACTTCCTGGAGAAGGTCGAGATCGCGGACGATCAGGTTCGACTTGGAGACGATGCCCAGTTCGAAGCCGCGATGGCGTGCAAACTCTTCCAGAATTCCGCGCGTGACTTCGTAGCGGCGCTCGGCAGGCTGGTAAGGATCGGTTGCGGTGCCGAGCGCGATGGCCTCGTCGGGCTTCACGCGATGCAGATCGTGGCGTAGCAGTTCAGCGGCGTGCTGCTTGACGTAGATCTTCTGTTCAAACTCCATGCCATCGCGCATCTCCATGAACTCGTGGGTGTAGCGGGCATAGCAGTAGCGGCATCCGAATTCGCAGCCGCGATAGGGATTGATGGTCCAGGTAAAAGGCATCTGCCGGTTACTGACGCAGCGGTTGAGCAGCGACTTGGCGGGAAGCGTGAAGTATTCGACATTGTGCCCTTCGCGTAGCGATTCGCCCTCGGAGGCGAGACGCGCGATGCCGATCAGACGGGGCTTATCGGGCAGAGGGAGCAATGGCAGGGAAGACATGATGATTCGCCTTTTGTTCGCCTACGATAAGCTGCCCGAATCGATCTGTCAAGAGGTCCATGGGAGATAGGAGATAGGGAAAATGAAACGACACAACTCTGTTGTCTAGATGATAAACATGTGGAGATATTTTGAACGAAACGACGTGGCTGGGGTGATGATTTGGTCATGATCCGCTGGGGCGTGGATTTTGGGGCGTGGATGATGTGACGCGCGGATGGGGATTTGGGGGCGGTGTGTGCGTGGATCTGGTGTGCGCTGGCGGATATCAATGAGCGTTACTGGCCTGGTCAGAGCAACGATCTGCGCAGCGATAGAATAGTCTCGTGGACTACGCCTATATTTCGTGCACTGTAGCCCGTCTTCGGGCCGAACTAAATCAGATCGGGCTTGAGAACCGCTTCTATTGCACGAAGAAAAACCACAGCGAAGGTGAAATCCTGGATCACCAACGGCGGGCGAACCGAGAGCAGGAAATAAAGATCGAACTTGAGAATCTGATGACCCGGAAAATCGCATAAACAATCCGAGGATTTTGAGTGTAATTGGTAAAACAATGCGCCAAGGGCCATACGAAGAAGATTCATACATCGTGAGTCTTAAGGCGTATTATCTCGACTGAATCGCCACTTGGGGGTGCTGAATGAGCGACGAGTGGATTAAAACGCTGGCGGATCGCAGAAGAGTGAAATTCACCAACCAAGAACTGGCCGAGAGGGCGTTTCTTACCGCTCAGGTCGAAGGCAACAAAGTTGTGTATTCCATCATATTGACCAACGCGAAAAACCCGCTTAGTCATGAAGAAGTTGAAGCTTATTTCGAGGGCGAGCTTTCAAAGCGGTCGCCAAAATCCAATTAAGCTTAGCTCTATTTTTGATTTGTCACGGAGGCCCTGGCCGCTCTGAACAGTTTTATGTGTGCGGCAGTCCCCGACTGGTTCGTTGGCGAAGAAACGCCATTTCAGCCATTGACCTAGGTCGGCCAATTCTCAAGGAGTGCTTAACGTCTGCTAACATCCTTGATCCCATTTGCGACCTCATCCTCAGAAGCGCCAGGTTCGGCAATTTCCATCTTCTCCAATGACCTTTGAAGCATGAGCATCTCTTCTCTCATCTGCTCGATGCGATCGATGATCTCTCCAAACGCTGAAGGCGGGTCGTTGGCTTTAGCCATGATCGACTAAGGCTACGCTCTTAGGGGCGGAACCGTCAGCCCCTTTGCGTACACAGCCCCCTGACGGGTCTGGGGTTCGTACGGAGGCTTCCAGAGCGGTCGCGGATGAGTTCACATGCGGAATGAAGTTCTAGTCGTGGAGAACGATGTTGAGAAGTGAACTGTGAACTCGCAAATCATCACCGGCGTGATAGTCAATGAACCCCAACTTCCTAAACCGGTTCATGAAAAAGCTGACCCGCGAGCGAGTCGTGCCTATCATCTCTGCTAGGCTCTCCTGACTGATATTGGGGATAGGAGTTTCGTGCACGCCTTCCTTGCCAAAGTGAGCCAGCAACAGCAAAATCCGAGCCAGTCTCTTTTCGCTGGAATTGAAAAGTTGGTCAACCAAGTCTTCTTCGTATCGGATGTTCCGTGTCAGCAAATATGCTACGAACAACTCGGAAAACGATTGTTCCCGGTGGAGGACCTCCATCATGGACCTCTTGTCGATTCGCATCACCGAGCAATCGGTCATTGCAGTCGCGGAACACAAGCGGAGAGGCTGACCGGTAAGGGAACCTTCTCCGAAGAAATCGCCCTCGTTCAGAATGCCTATTGTGGCTTCCTTCCCGCTCCTCGACACGACGGTGAGTTTTACTTTTCCTGTCTGTATGTAAAAAACAGCATCGGAGGAGTCTCCCTGAACAAAGATCGTCTGCTTTTTGGGAAAGGCTACGATTTTCCTACCGCCGTTGCGGGTCGAAAGGAATGTCTTGGTATCGAATTTGCTGAGTTTCTTGGCCGCCGCTCGGGGACCCATAAGTTTCCCGTTGGGGTAATATCACGTGCCAATTGTGACGGTCTGTCGGGCATCCTACATACATGGAGACGTTTCGTTCGTGGGAAATATCTGACTTCGGTGCCTCGTTTCAATGCGAGCGGAATCGCTTTGACTGTTGGTCACGTCTCACGCCGTTGCGACGCTTGCGCGTCGCAGCGGTGAGGCCAATGTAAGATACCCTACAGAGGGGTTGCACTTGTACCTGTATACTCCACCGAGTAGCGCGAATCAGCGGAGTTCCTGTTTCGCATACTTAGGACGGGTGAGTTCGTCTCCGTGTCCTTGGAGGTTTTCGGTTCTCGCTTGTGGCACGCAAGGAACTCCAAATCGTGCAGTCTGGCGAGCGGACGAATGCCGCAGGAAAGCCAGTCAGCAACAAGATACTTCTGTCAATCTCTGATAGCGAGTACAACTCCCTTCGCCTTCACCTCGAATATGTCCGCTTGCCAAACCATCTAGTCCTTCACGAGAGCGGCAGAAAGCTAGAATTTGCGTATTTCCCGAATCGAGGTCTGATTTCTCTTGTCGTCGTAATGAAAGATGGAGGGACCGCCGAAGCTGGTGTGGTTGGCAATGAGGGTTTTACAGGAACACCAGCGGTTGTTGGCCTGAGCAGTGGCCCGCTGAGGGCGGTGGTTCAAGTCACCGGGGACGGATTTCGGGTAAAAGTTGGAGCTTTGCAAGATACGTTGAAGTCCACTCCAGACCTGCAGTTGATGTTGAATCGCTATGCAGTAGTTCGGAGTATGCAGGTTGCACAAACCGCCGCTTGTAATCGGCTACACGAGATTAAGCAGCGCCTTGCGCGGTGGTTGCTAATGACTCAGGACAGAGTGGACTCAGGGGCGCTGCCCATCACCCATGATTTTCTCGCAACGATGCTAGGGACAGATAGGCCCAGCGTGAGCGTGGCCGCCGGTGTATTGCAGAAAAAGGGGCTCATCGAGTACACCCGTGGCGCAGTGAAGATCGTGAACCGCAAGAAACTTGAAGACTCCGCCTGTGAGTGCTACAGCGTTATCCGACACTACGATGGCGAATTGGGCTTGAAATAAGTCCGCAAGATACGTGACTAAGAAACTTCAATCTGACCAAGATTGCTCACCTCAGCGCGGTCCTTGGCAGGCCGTCTCTTTACGTGCGGTTGCGCAGTAACGTTCTGCAGGTTTCCTTTCGTCCAAGCTCCATCTCTCTTTGCTGCCTTACCAGCTTGGCGAAACCTCCACTTTTTGGCGACTGAGCAATTGTGAGCAGCGTCATGATTCTGAATAAGGCACAATCCAGACACTAGCAAAAGAGGTTCTTTGCTTATCCCAAGCCCCTTCTGTGGAGGAGATATGTGGATTGCCAGGCATTTCAGGTTGTCGCGCGCATACGCCGAACTTGAAAAGTCCGCTGCGGATCGCGCGGCAGAACTTCAACAGCTGAGTCACCGCCTGCTTAGAGTGCAGGACGAGGAAAGGCGCAGGTTATCGCGCGATCTGCACGACACAACGGGCCAGACGCTGGCGGCACTGAAAATAGCCGTGGCGCAACTGCAGGATACCTACAAGGAAATGTCTGCCGCGCTGGCGATCGTTGCCGAGGTTGAGCAGTTGGCCGATCAGGCCATTGGAGAGATTCGAACCATGTCTTACCTGCTGCATCCGCCACTATTGGACGAGGTAGGATTTGCATCCGCGGCCGAGTGCTACATCGAGGGCTTCGCCAAGCGTAGCGGGATTAGCGTACAAGCAGAGATCGCAAAATCGCGTGAGCGATTGCCGAGAAACGTAGAGATCACTCTCTTCCGTGTCCTGCAGGAGAGCTTGACCAACGTGCATCGCCACTCCGGCGCCTCGGATGCGAGCATCCATTTTCACCATGCAGGCGACGCGGTGATTCTGGCCAGGTTGTGACCGGGGTTTGGGCCGGCAGGTGAACCGGGACCAAGAACAATGTCAGCAGCAAAACTGACAAAAAGTGGACTGTGTGAAAATTGGCACAGATGGCAAATGATGCAGGCCGCCATCTGACTGCAGCCCATTCAGTTCGTCACGCGCCTGGGAGCAACGTTACTGATCCAAGACTGCCGCATGAGAAATCCCCCGCCGCTGGCCCACCTCTTCCCAGAAAAGCGGCGAAAAGGAGGACGCCGGTTATAACCGATCGAGGGTGGAGAGGCACAGGAGGATTGTACGCCCGCATGTCCAGTTGCGGACCGGGTGGTGCCATCGCGCCCAACCTCTTCTCCCCGGCTGATCATGTACCTTCGATTGGCAATCGACCTCAAGTCAAGACGCGCGCGACTGCATTTTTCCAAGTATGCTCTTGATGTGCAGATGCTTCGAATCCTGGTGGCGGTAGCGCTGGTCAGCCTGGTTGGCTCCTCGACCGTTCCTCGGGAGAAGCATCGCGACCCGGCCGCGCTCCATCTGCCGAGCGAAGATCAGGCCTGGGCGGAGAAGAGCTTAGCAAGCCTTTCGCTGGAGGAGAAGGTCGGCCAGTTGTTCATGGTTCGTCTGCGCGTGGGATTGTCAGGCGTGCGCAATCCTGAGTACGAGCGGCTCTCAACCGACATTCGCAAATACCACATCGGATCGGTGGCCATGTCGGCGCCGCCGGGAGCGCGATTACTTCCCAGCGACCACCGCTACGAAACCGTGGTCATGCTGAACCGGCTGCAGACGGAATCGAAGCTGCCGTTGCTGATTGCCGGGGATTTTGAGCAAGGCGTGCTTCCGGCGCGTCTTTTTGGGACGACCGTATTTCCTCATGCCATGGCTTTTGGCGCAGCGGGCAAGGCGGCCTATGCCGAGGAGTTCGGGCGCATTACGGCGCAAGAGAGCCGGGCGATCGGCGTGCACTGGAATCTTTTTCCCGTCGCCGATGTGAATTCCAATCCAGCGAATCCGATCATCGGCACGCGAGCGTTCGGCGCCAACCCTGAGCAGGTGGGGACGCTGGTGGCTGCCTACATTCGCGGGGCGCGAGCGAACGGAATGCTGACCACGGCGAAGCACTTTCCGGGGCACGGCAACACCGGGACCGACTCGCATCTTGCGCTGGCGCGGGTAGACGAGAACGCGAAGGTGCTACGCGCGGTTGACCTGCCTCCATTCCGCAAAGCGATTGATGCTGGAGTCGATGCTGTGATGACGGCGCACATTCGGGTGCCGGCGCTCGATCCGGATCCGAACCTGGTGGCCACGACGTCACCTGCCATTGTTACGGGTCTGCTGAAGAATGAGCTTGGTTTCAAGGGCATCGTGGTCACAGACGGGCTGGACATGGCGGGCCTGACTCGCCTCTACGCAGGACATGTTGGGCGCGCCGCGGTGGACGCCTTCACGGCCGGCAACGACGTGCTGACGATGCCGGCTGATCTGGATGCCAGTTATCATGCGGTCCTAGATGCGGTTCAGAGCGGCGAGATTTCGCGGCAGCGTCTCGACGCGTCCGTTTTGAAAATATTGCAGGCCAAAGCCTCGCTGGGGCTGCAGAAGGCTCGTCTGGTGGACGTGACTGCGATTCCGAAGCTGGTGGGGAGTCCGGCAAACGTGGCCACCGGGCAGCGAATTTCTGACGCATCGATCACACTGGTGCGCGATAACCGGAAACTGCTGCCGCTCAGAGGGGTAGCGTCGTTGAAGAACGTGGTTCTGAATCAGGGAGGAGCTCCCGACACTCGCCCGGTTTTGGTGGTTATTCTGTGCGACAGCGTTCGCGCCGAGGATGGCCGTGTTCTGGAGCGTGAGATACACGCCCGCATGGCCGAGGCGAAAGTAGTGTATGTCGATCCGCGCGTCGCACCGAGCAGGACAGCCGGCGTGATGAAAGCAGTGGACCAGGCGCGGGCGGTTGTGGTCGCCGTGTATATCGTTCCCTCAGCCGCAAGATCGAGGAAACTGGGGCGCAGTGGGAAGCATCCTGCGTCTTTGCCAGATTCGACGAGCGCGCTGTTGGAGAAAATTCTCGGGCGCGCGGGTGAGAAGACTGCCGTGTTGGCAATGGGGAATCCTTATCTGACGGACGATTTTCCCGCAATTCAGAATTACATCTGCACCTTCTCGAATGTGACGGTTTCGGAGATCAGCGCTGCCCGGGCACTGTTCGGGGAAATCCCGATGTCAGGTCGGATGCCCGTAACGCTTTCGAACGCGCGGGCGCAAGCCGAGGAGCCATCGCTGCCAGCGCCAGTCGCGAACGTGACGCTTCCGTAGCGGGCTCCGCAGGACGACCCATATTTTTTCCCTTCTGTCTTCGCTCTATATCTTCCCTCTATATCTTGCTCAACGCCGTCGGCATCGTCTGAAACGCGCAAGCCTTGATCCTCACTATGCTCTTGAGCCCCAGAGCCACGATGGTTCGCCATCGCGAATGGCGTTGGCTGGTCGAAAACGGAGGTGAGGAAGATGTTTCGCGTCGTGAAACCTGCGGGGATCGTCGCAACTCTGCTGATGCTGCTGATTCCGGCATACAGCCAACAAGAGGTAGACCCGACTTGGTACGACCCGTGGACAGTGGCGAGCAAAGCGACCGTGCACCACCTGCAAGAGGAGCGGAAAGCGGATCTTGCGCACCGCAAGAAAATCAAGTCCGGAGCGGACAGGCAGCCAGGCCCGAAAAAGCCGCAAGCGCAAGCATCGATTGATCGCAAGCCGCCGCAGCAGAAGGTTACGGCGAGGAATTGACCGCTTAGCGTTCCAAGGCTTTGCGATCCCACTTTCCCGTTTCGGCGGCTGCATCGTAGGTGCTCTGCAGGAATTCCATCAGCGCTGTTTTCGGAGATGAGGCGGTGCGCACATCGTCGTACATCAGCAGGAATTCTTTCAGTTGCGAATGGTAGAAAGCCTCTGCTGGCCGAACCTTACGTTCTGCGAAGCCGGTTGGTTCGGGCGCGGCGTAAGAGTAGAAAGCCGGGCCCTTGATATCGCCGCCGCCGGGCCAAAATCCGGCGCTGCTTACTTCGTGGGAGTACGCCTCCCGCGTAATGGGGTCGGCACCGGGGCGCTCGGGGGCTGTTCGGCCGGAGAAGCGGGTCACGGCAAGATCGAAACTGCCCCAGAAAAAATGTACAGGGCTGACTTTCCCCAGAAATCCCGTGCGGAATTCCTTAAGGACCTGATCGACCCAGGCCGTGATGCGCCAGAATTTGTGAACGGCTTCGGGATCGTAGGAGGCGTGAATGTAGTCCGTCTCGAACGGAGTCGGGTCGGGAATCTCGCAGGGCTTCGTCCATATCTTTACCATGACACCGAGATCAGCTAGGGCGGCCATGAACGCCTTGTAAAAGTCTGCGACCGTTTGCGGCTTGAGCGCGAGAACAACCATGCGGCCTTCGCTGGTTTCGATTAAGAGTTGGTGGGCGATGAAGTCGAATCGCACCTCGACTGTGCCGCGTGAATAGGGCATGGCGGAAGTCGTCATTCCGCGCGCGGTCAGGTAGAAGGCGACGTTCCAGTAATGATTTACCAGAGGGCATAGTTCAAGGCGCACTTTGCCGACGACCTGCGTCCACATGTGCAGGGTGGCGAGAGTGTCCTTCCAACTGTCGAAAGGTAGCGCGGGCAGCAGTTCGGAATCGGTGGGGCTGGGGGATGTCATGGCTGGTTCCTGGCGAACCACTGTACACGCTGCCCCGTGCATTTTCCATCGGGAGCTATTTTTGCTCGCGCAATTTCTTCAGGGCGTCGATGCCGGTGTGGTTGTCCGGGTTTAGCTCCACGGACTTCTGATAGTTCAGGATGGCCAAGTCTTTTTTCCCGGCTTTCAAATAGGCTTCGCCGAGGCTGTCATAGGAGTTCCAATATTTTGGGTAGTCCTGCACTTCCAATCGGAATATCTGGGTGGCCGCATCGGTCTGTCCGGAGAAAAGAAAGTGGTAGCCGAGTGCGATGAGAGTATTTTCGTCGACGGGATAGCCCGAAGAGGATCCCGACTTTTTCAGCTCCGAATAACGGGAGATGACTGCCTCAGGTCCCATGTTGTTGGCCACTACCATGAGTAGTTCGGTTGCGGACACCTGGTCGGGAGTGTACTTCCAGCCATATTCGTTGGCGACGCTTTGCGTCACGGCATTGGCGACGCTGATGCCATTGTCAGAGTTGGCCATAATCGCGACACCTTTCCCGGTGTCGGCAAACATGATCAGGAGCGCCTGAAAGCCTTCGTCGGCGCCGTTGTGACCGAACTCTTCCGGATTCTTGTGACTGGCCAGAAAAAACCCCAGACCAATCTGCTCAATCTGCGGCTTCAACATTTCTTGAGTCGTGGTCTGCGACAGAACGTGGTTGGCTTTGCCTTGTTTGGAGAGAGCGATCTCGATGCCGAATTTGGCCAGGTCGGTAGCGGTGGTCCACAAGCCGGCCGCGGCCATTTCCGGATAGATGTGCCATTTGCTGGGGATGAGTTTGCCATCGGCGCGCGTGCCGGTGGCGGTCAGGGCGGCGCGAGCGGGCGGAAGGGGCTGTTCGTAGGTGCTGTCGGCCATGCCAATTTTGTCGAGGACGGTTTCCTGCATGAACAGCGGGAATGGCTTGCCGGTTACGTCGATCACGAGTTGCTGTTCGATGGTGACCCCGCCGCCAGAATAGCGATACTTGGTTCCGGGAACGATATCCACGCGGATCGGATCGGTGTTCGCCGGCGGTTCGCCGTTGAAAATCTGCACGAGAGTGGGGATCGGCGTGCCCACTTCATAGCCGGGAAAGCCATGTACGGTGAGTCCGGCGCTGTGGCTCAGGATGCGGCGCAGCGTGACTTTCTGGTCTTTCGTGAATTCGTTGTCGGGCACTTGCCACGACTTAAGCTTCAGGTTGACGTTCTCGTCGAGCGAAAGCTTTCCGTGCTCGACCAATGAGAGCGTGCCGGTTGCGGCCACGGGCTTGCTGATCGAACCGGCCTGAAATAACGTGTGAACTGTTACCGGGGTGTGGGTGCCAGCCTCGGTGACTCCGTAGCCCTTGGCCCAGGCGACCTTGAAATTGTCGATTACAGCGACGCTCAGGCCGGGGCACTTGTAGAGTGCCATCAGTTTTTCGATATTGAGCGGCGTCGCCGGCTCAGAAGCCCTGAGGGGAATGGGCGCGATGCCATTTTCCACGCGCTGGATGCGGGCGGAGAGAGCTGAGTCCTTCTGCGCGGCTTGCGATTTGGATTGAGCGAAGGTCGAGACGCTCAGACATAAGACGAGCGCGAAGACTAGGACGAAGCGTGCGAGTGGGCGGAATGGCATGGATCCTCCGGCGAGCGGGTCACACGGCTGCGAGTATAGACGACGGTTGAGGAGGCGATGTTAGCCGCGCCGTCAATTTGCTTCCTGCACCGTCTTCAGCACCATTGACCAGGGATTCGGGCCGATGTGCATCATGAAGAAGCGATCGACGGAAAGATGCTCACGCTCGACCGCGTTTTGTAGTTCGTACACCGTTTGAGGATAGAAGAGCTTTCCGTCTTCGAGTTGCTGGAAAGGATCGCTTCCGTAGAGCAGTTTGTGTTCGGGGAAGTAGACCATCATCTGGCGTTCGCTGGTCTCGCCGTGAATGGGATAGAGTTCCAGGCGATTGGGCCCGCTCCCGATCGTGGTCTTGGCGGACACGGCGCGCAAGTCAGCGGGGCGAGGTGTTTTAGCGAGGCTGTCCGAGTACTTCGTGCGGGGCGCGCGGACGAAACGCTCGATGAGCGGGACAGTGCGGTCGAGCACGTACACGGGAATTCCGCGAGCCACGTACTCGCGCACGCCTCCGATGTGCGGCCAGGAGTCTGACGTGGTGATGACAGCCTTGATGGGTATGCCCGGGAACTTGGTCTGCGCGAGGTCGAGCACTTTGGCGGAGTAGCCGGAGGAGATGGGCGCTTCCAGCACTACAATGCCGTCGTCCAGTCGGATCAACGTCGTGTTCCAGTTTCCGGGAAAGAACAATACGCCGGGCACAATCTCCGACGCGCCTGAAACGTTGGGAGCACGGTCGTCGATGGTCTTGTTCGCGCGGGCTGCGAAAGCGGTTCGGATCTCGGGCGTAATTGAAAATTCGTCGGCGGATGGCGACGGATCGAACTCGATTTTAGTGATGGTCTCGGTCTGATCGGGGAGACCGTTGCGAACAATGTCCTTCTGCAAAGGATAGTGGATGCCGTTTTCCAGCCACCACAAGGAGTAATACACACGCGTGGTGACGTCGCCCCAGACGCTCCAGAAGATTCCGAAAGGATAGGCGGCCACCCATTCGACGGCCGTTGGCAGGTGTGTGTCGCCGTTCAAGAAAATGCGAACGGGATGCCCCTGCCACGTGAATTCCACTTCGTGATGAGGAACGCTCTGCAGGGTGAGATCGGGGAGGCGGCGCAGGTCGGGGCCGGCCAGCGCAGTTATCAGGACGCGCTCGGGGCTCAGGGCCAGGGCCTCTTCGGAATCCTGCAATTGCTCGCCTGAGCCCGGGCCGGCGTGGCCATCAAAGCTTAGCGACGCCACGTCATCGGAGACGATGAAGGCCATGACGAATTCCGGTTGCATGGTCACGTGGGCCTTCACGGTTCTCTTCCAGTTGTGGTGAGCCAGATCGCGCCACTCCTCGACTTGATTGTTTTCGAGGATGTACGGGCCTTCGGGGCGCTCCGATTGTTCCAGCAGGTTGCGCACGACCGATGCCTGGGTATGGAGGACGCTGAGGGCGCGAACTTTCTGCTCGCCGCCCATGGCGGCCAGGCCTTCGTGCAACAGGTCCGCTGCGGATTGCGTTGCCTGACTCCATGCTAGAAGTGGAAACGCCAGCAGGACGCAAAGCAGCCTTCGTACGTTTATTCGACACGTCTGCATTCGACACCCCTCCGAGCAGCTTAGACGGCACGAGGTACCGGAAGTGAGCGCCGGCCCTATTTCAGTAGTCCGTAGACCTCGACCTCGCCGCGGGCACCGAAGTAGGCGCGTCCGTTGACGACGACTGGGATGACGAAACGCGTGGCCATCGCCGCGCGATCGCGCTGGCTGTTCTCTTCCGAGGTATAGAGGGGCTCGCCGAGCTTCGTGGCGTCGAACGCATAGAGGACTGCGGGTTTATTGTCCTGGCCGTTCCAAACCTTGGTGGAGATTGCCCACACGATTCCGTTCTTGTTGCCGTCGGCCGAGACGGTCGGGGTGGCGCCGGGGTTGGCGAATTTTCGGGCGGAAGATTCGGCAGGAGTAAGTTGTCCGTTCTTGATGGTGTAAGAGCGCAAGAAGTCATCGCTAGCGGCAAAGTAAGCTCTGCCGTTCCAGTAGGCCATGGCGCCATAACCGCCGCCTCCGATGTGGATGATCTGTACGAGATCGTCGGTGTCGCGATGGAACTTGCCCATCTGGTCGCGGTCGATCACGTAAATGGTGGAATCTTTCGTGGGCTGCAGGAGCAGGTGGCGATACTTGCCGGGTTGATCGGGAAGAAGCAGCGGGCCGCTCGAGCCGACGTCAGAGTCGGCATTGCTGATGCGATCCTGATCGTGCGGGGTGAAGTAATCGCGGATGGCGAGTGACGAGCCGTCGAGCTTCAGAACCGAGTCGCCGTAGTCGCGTCCGCCGGACCCGGCGTCAAACGTGCCGTTGCCGGTGGGGATGTAGATGTTGCCCTCGGCGTCGGCGGCGGGTCCGGTATCGCTCAGCCAGATGCCGGCTTCGTTGCCGTCGGGATTGACGTTGAGGACGGCTTTCTGCGCCAGGGATTGCGGATCGTAGGCCATGACCCATCCGTGGTAGGGATCCACGTCGCAGGAGGATGCCCAGGTGAGATAGAGAGAGTTGTTGGCGAGCAGGAGTGCGGCGCGCGGATTTTCGCGCAGAGGATCGAAGGGGATTTGTCCGTTGACAGCGCCAGCGCCTTTGCCGGGCACGGATGCGAAGATGAGTTTGGGGCCGCCGAATTTTTCGACGCCAGTCGTGATGGCGAGCGCGTGCAGATGCTGGAAGTATTCGTTGGCGCCGATGGTATGGCGAATCTTGGTGCGGGCCAGCACATACAGCGTGCCGGTTTTCAAATCGATGACGGGAGTGGACGTGATGCCGATTTCCGGGCGGATGAAGGGACATTGCGCGTCGTCCTCTGACACCGGCACGATGCCGCGAACTTTATCGAGGAAGCTGACCTGCCATAGTGGAGGATCGAGGGGTCGAGCGGCGTCGAAGGCGTAGACGCTGTCGTGCTCGGTGGCGACGAAGAGAATGTCGTGCGTGCCTTTGCCAGGAACTTCGACATTTGGAAGGAACAAAGGTTGCGCGTAGACCGCGCCGTCGACTTTGAACGCGCCCAGCTTGCCGAATTGTCGGGCGTTGACGTTCTGGGGAGTCAGGTTTTTCTCCGTGATAGTGGCGCCGGTACGGGTGCTGTCGTATTGCGAGGTGGTGATTTGGGCGAACGCGGGGATGGCGGCAAGGAAGAGGGTGCATGACACGCGCGACAGTGTCGTCATTGGATATCTCCCTGACTGCGGTTTATTGAGGGCCCAGATGCGTTAGATGTTGCGAAGCGGTGTCGTCCCTCCGGGACTCGGTTCCAATTTCGCGAGCCACCCCAGGACTTACGTCCTGGGCTAAAATATTCCGCCGCTACCGGGACGTTCGCGCTCGACAGCGAGAAAACTCTACTGCTTATCCTGCTTGTCGGCCGGTGCCTCCGCGGGCTTGGCGAAAAGCTTGGGATCGACTGCTGGATTCAGGTCGATCTTCTTGAATTCGGCGTTGCTGGTTTCCTGACCGTTCTGCTTGTTCTGGTGTTTGTAGGGCATGGTGAGTCCGTCGACGGTGCGCCAGTCGGAAAGATTCGACTCGCCATCGAAGGGGCCCGATTGGCCCATGGCCTTGTATTTCTCACGGAGAATGTAGCCGGTCTTGGGATCAATGTACCAACGCACCCATGGAATCGCGCCACCGATATCGAGGATGGCGGCTTCGACGTCGCCAATCTTCTCAGTGCCGGTGGCGGTAAACGTGAACGCAGGATCATCGACATGCTGGGCGACATAGACCAGATCGTGATGAAGTTGTGCGAGCATCTCGTTTTTCTGCGCGGGAGGCATGCTACGCGTGCCCATACCCGCCATGCTCATGAAGGCGTCATCGGGAGTAGCGACGATGGTGAGCGATCCCTGAGGCGTCTGCACATCGACGTGCATGCGGTCGGGGAAGGCGAGGGTCACATCAACTGGATTCGGCGGGCCTCCACCATCGCTCTCGGCGATGTTCACGTGAATCGTTTTGATGGACTGCAGCTTGGGTAGTCCTCCCATGGCGGCGGCGACCTTCGCGGCCAGGGCTTTGCCCTCGGCGTTGGAGGCGAGGGGCTTTGTGGAGTCGTCCTTGTCAGCCTTTTCGGCGGGCGGAGATGGAATGGTGATGTCGATTTCCTTCACGCTGCCGAGCGTTGACAGAGGCTTGTCGAATTCCTTGCTGTTGCCGACGACCAGGACCGCAAGTTGATCTTTGTGCATGTACTTGGCGGCGACCCGGTTGACGTCCGCTGCCGAGACGGTCTTGATTTCCACCTGATACTTGTCGAGCCAGTCGGGAGGATATCCGTAATACTCGTAGGTCATGCGCTCGCCGAGAATTTTGTCGGGCGAGTCGAGACGGAAGATGAAGGCATTGAGGATGGCGTCTTTGGCGCGCTGGATTTCGTCGTCGGTGATCGGCTGTTTCGTCAGATTTTCGATGTCCTCGCCGGCGGCCTGAATCGCCTCGATGGTGCTGGCGCTCTTGGTGCCGATCGACACCTGCAGAATGCCGGGATGTCCGAAGTTGGTGCCGATACCTCCACCCACGCTATAGGCTAGGCCGCGCTTGGTACGGATGTCGTTGAACAGGCGCGAAGAGAAACCACCGCCGAATGCTTCGTTGAATACGCTGATCGCGTAGTAGTCGGGATTGTCGCGGGTGGTGCCGAGCGCCACCATGTGGATGGTGCTCTGGTTCACGTCGTCTTTCGGGATGAGATAGTAACCGGGCTTCGCGGGATTGTATTTGATGTTGTTCCTCGGGACATCAGGACCTTTCGGCCACGCATCGAAAGTCTTGCGCAGCCTGGCTTCCATGGCGACGGAGTCGAAATCACCGGCGATGCCGAGAATGATGTTGTTCGGGTGTACATACTTGTGGTGCCAGTCGATCAAGTCCTGGCGCGTAATTGCGGCGACGGTCGCATACTCCGGGATACGAGCGTAGGGATTGTCGGGGCCATAAGCCAGCCGGACGGATTCGCGCTGCGCAATTTCACCTACCTGGTCATTGCGGCGAGAGATGCCGTCGTCTTCTTCCTTCTGGGCGATGTCAATTTTTTCGGCGCGGAATTCGGGATTCTGCAGCACGTCGACGAAGGCTTTGAAGACGTCGTCGAGGTCACCTTTGAGGCACGAGAAGTTGATCGACGTAGAGTCAGAACTGCCGCTGGTTTCCACCTTGGCCGCGCGGACTTCGAGGAAGTCGTCGAGTTGATCGCCGGTCTGGGTCTTAGTGCCGCCGGTGCGCCAGACTTCGCCGTAAATATCCATGAGACCAGTTTTGTTGGCAGGTTCGTTGACTGAGCCGCCGCGGATGCGGGCCGTGCCATCGATCAGGGGAAGTTCGTGATCCTCCTGCAGGAAAATCACCATGCCGTTCGACAGTTGGATACGCTTGGGCTGCTGCGGCTTGAAGGCGGGCAGGGAAGGAATGGGAACCTGCTGCCAACTTGTGGCTTGAGCCCGGGCTTGGGGAAGGGTTGCGAACGTCGCGGCGGCCGCTAGAAGTAGGAGAAGAAGAGTCCGCTGCATTTTCATTGCGCGCCTCCCTGATCGGAACCGCCACCTTGGTCGCCTCCGCCGGGAGCGCCACCTCCGCCTGAGTTTTCGATGACGCCCACGGTCCGGTTGGTGTCGACGAAGACTTCGTTGGCGACGCGGCGGATGTCGGCCTTCGTGACTTGGTCGATGCGGTCTACCGATTTGAATAGCTCGCGCCAATCGCCGTAGCGAGTCTGGTAGGTGGCGATTTGTGTGGCCAGGCCTTCGTTGTCGGCGAGGCCGCGAATCAGATTGGCTTTGCTGCGGGTCTTGATCATCTTCAGTTCGTCGTCGGTGATGTCTTCTTTTTTCAGTTTGTCAATTTCCTCATGGATGGCGTCGGCCATTTGCTGCGTGGTGTGCCCGGGAAGCGGCACGGCAAGAAACGCGAACAGGTGCGGATACTTGATACCGGGGTATCCGGTCAGCCCCTCAGAGAACGATGCGATTTTCTTGTCGCGCACCAGAGAGCGGTAGAGGCGCGACGTGCGGCCTTCGGACATGAGATCGCTGATGGCGTCGAAGACGGCGTCGTCTTTGCTGCGATAGTCGGGGCGATGGTAGCCCTCGATGTAAATCGGCTGCGAGCGATCTTTGAGGATGACTTTGCGTTCGGAGTTCTGCGGAGGCTCGGTCGTGGTGATTTCGTCGGGCTGCGGGCGCGTGGGAAGGCGGCCGAAATATTTCTCGAGGATGGGCATGGCTTCGGCGGCCTTGATGTCACCGGCGACGGCGACCACCATGTTCGAGGGAACGTAATATTTGTCGAAGAATTTCTGGGCGTCGGTGGCGGAGAAATGGTTGAGGTCGGCCATCCATCCTACGGTGGGCCGGTGATAAGGATGGGCTGCGAAGGCTTCTTCGGTGAACTGCTCGAGCAGGCGGCCGAACGGACTGCTGTCGGTGCGCATGCGGCGTTCTTCGATGACCACGTCGCGTTCCTTATAGAACTCGCGCATCACGGGGTGCAGGAAACGTTCAGACTCAAGGTAGGCCCAGAGTTCGAGACGATTGACGGGCAGAGAGTAGTGATATTCGGTGAGGTCGTAGCTGGTGGAGGCGTTCATGTCCTCGCCGCCATTCTGCTCGACGAGTTTGCCAAAGGCGTTGGGGACGACGTATTTGTTGGCGTCGGCGGTTGCGTCTTTCCAGGCTTTTTCCAGTTGCTTCAACTTCGCTTCGTCGCGGCCGACGGTCTTGTCTCGCTCGGCGATGTAGGCGGCATAGGCAGCCTCGACCCTTTCCAGAGCGGGCTTTTCGGCGGCGTAGTCCGTGGTACCGATCTTGTCGGTGCCTTTGAACGCCATGTGCTCAAACATGTGGGCGAGGCCGGTCGCGCCCATAGGATCTTGCACCGAGCCGGCATCGACCATCGTGTAGAAGGAGAAGACGGGAGCCTCCGGGCGCTCGCAGACCATGAGGGTCAGGCCGTTGGGCAACGTCTTGACCGTGATGCGCTTTTCGAACGACGCGACGTTCTGGGCCAGAGCAACGGCCGAGAACAGAAATAGGGAAAGGGCGATTCTTAGAGTGCGGTGTTTCATCGGACCTCCGACGGTGGGACGAGTATGGCGAGCATCTTCGGCGACGGACCTTCTGCGATACACACGTGTTGGACGGGCCAGCAGGGCAGAAGTTTGAAAGTACGTGGGGACAAGGGAGGTTGTCAAACGGGCCAGGCTGGTGGGGGGCAATTCCTAAGTGCCATTTCCCATCGAGTACGCCGCTGATTTGACTGTGGTTGTGGCAGGCAAGGAGGCTGGAGCGAGTTGGAATGCTCGCGGGATGGAGAATGCGCTGGATTCTTAGAGTCGGAAGGAATACAGCGTCAGGGCGTCAGGATGGACACCCGGAAAGATTGCCGGACACGACCCAGGCCAGGCACGGCGGGCTCGTCAACTGGTGTTGGGCGAAACAGCGAGGAACCAGTAGGCGAAGCGCTGAGCCAGCGCATGAAAGGTGTCGCATTTTCGGCGGGCATGGCTGCGGACTTGGCGGTGGTAGAAGACCAGGGACAGGGTATAGGCCAGAAACCGGATCATGGTCAGCACCACCAGGGCGGTGGTTTGGTGGACCGCGGGGTGTTTGAGATGACAGTCGGTGGTGATGGTCTGAAAGACTTCGGTATCGATTCGCCAACGGCTGCGACTCAACTGATGAAGGAACAGAGGCGAGATCGAGCCCAGCTCGAAATTGGTGGCGTAGAAGTTGGTGCTCGGTTGCGACATCGCCATCTTGCCTTTCATTCGAGCAGCGTCTTTTGTGCGGACCGTGACCCGACGCTGCTGTTCGATGCGAACCGTTTTGACCACCCGTATCTGGCGATCGGCAACCGGCCAATCGACCTCCGGCAAGTGCCAATATCGAATCTCGCGGTCCGGTTCCTCCTGAACGCCGATGGGAGATTCCTGGGTGAGACGCTCCGCCTCGCGCAATAACTCGGGCTGGTTCTCTTTCAAGGTGAAGGCCCAAACCAGACCGAGACGTTCCACTTGTTGGACGAAGGGGGCTTGCAGATAGAGAGCGTCTCCCACCAGCACATCCAGGAAGCGGCGGCCCAACTGCCCGACCAGATCCTGGAGCAGAGCCCAGGCGCAGGCGACCTCGCCTTCGCCGTTCTTCTGAAAGCGGACACCCAGGGGGATGGGAAACGACGTGCTTACCAGGACTACGACCACGATGCGGTGATAGTACTGGATCTCGGTTTTCATCTCACCGTTCACCTTGTGTTGCACCTCGCGCTCCATACAGGCATCGCAACAGCGGGCAAAGGAACTGCAGATTTCAATGCCATCGACCGCCCCTACCACCAACCCTCGGGACCAATCGGAACGGAGAACTCCGTTGCGTTTCAGGCGGCGGGCAATTTCACAACTGAGCGCGAACACAGGTTCGGGAGATTGTCTTTCGAGCGAATAACCCAGGGTGTCGTCGCTGATCGGTCCGATGCGTGTGGCCAGCGCTCCATGGCGACACTCGGCCTCGATCTGCAGCAGACTGGGAATCTGCATCGCCGCCCCCAAGAAAACGGCGTCCAACACTTTTTTCCATGCGTGCTGGGGAAACTGCCGTCCTTCGGGCAGAGCGCTCACCAAATCCGAAAAGCCAAACACCTTGTCGAGATAAGCCTCGAACCGGTGCCGGTGCCAGCTCAAACTTGGCGATCTTCCTTTTCCCTGGAAATCGTTTCAGGTTCACGCTGCAGTGGTCGCGGTCGGCAGCCAAAGCGCGCATTCGTCTTCGTAGCTTGCCGTCCACCATGTAGAGATCTTGATTGCACGTGGGACACGTTTGCCGTCGGATGACAGGATCCGATCCTACAGGCCCGTGGCGTTGACAACACTGACAACTTCCGAACAAACCGAGGCTGCGGTATGAGTTGCCGCGCAGTTCCTAGGTCGGGTTCGCCGGGTGACTTCATATGATCAGTTCACAAT
Organism: uncultured Acidobacteriaceae bacterium; assembly: GCA_963832015.1. Taxonomy (GTDB): domain Bacteria; phylum Acidobacteriota; class Terriglobia; order Terriglobales; family Acidobacteriaceae; genus Sulfotelmatobacter. Next base: position 64,826 of record CAWHSR010000026.1, on the reverse strand, counting down.
AGTGTGGAACGCATAAGTACCTTCCTAGATATATCGCAAGAATGACGTCAATCTGCAAGCGCAGGTGAAACCCTGGGCAAATCGCGGACTGCCCCGCACCTTACCCCCACCTTACGAATCGCTGGGCTCGGTGGGGCAATTCAAGGCTTTACGAAGGACACTAAGTATCACGAAGCAAAAGCCAACGATGTCCTTCGTGTGCATTCGTGCCCTTCGTGGTTCACGTTTTCCTGTGGGGACAATACCGTATTTTGCGTGCGAGGGTCTTTCAGGCACAATGGCAGGCGGAGCGCGCACGTGACAGACTCGGCCGTTGACATTCAGGGCAGGCACCTGAAGCTATCAAACCTTGAGAAGGTGCTGTATCCGACTGCCGGATTCACCAAGAAGGACGTCATCGATTACTACGCGCGCATCGCGCCGGCAATCATTCCGCATCTGGCGGGGCGAGCGCTGACGCGCAAGCGGTATCCCGATGGCGTGGACGGCGAGCCGTTCTTCGAGAAAAATGCGCCCATGCACAAGCCGGAGTGGGTGAAAACGGTGCCGATTTGGAGCGGGCGCAACCGGCGCACCGTCAATTATGTGGAGGCGGACGATTTGGCCACGCTGGTGTGGCTGGCCAATCTGGCGGCGCTGGAACTGCATCCGTCACTGGCGCTGGCCAAGGACATTACTTGTCCGACAGAGATGGTGTTCGACCTCGATCCGGGGCCCCCGGCGAATATTGTGCAGTGCTGCCAGGTGGGGCAGTGGCTGCGCGAGATCTTCGAGCACTTCGGGCTGCAGAGTTTTCCGAAGACTTCCGGATCGAAGGGACTGCAGATTTACGTTCCACTGAATACGCCGACGACGTACGACGCTACCAAGATGTTTTCGCACGCGCTGGCGCAGTTGATGGAGCACGACCATCGCGATCTGGTGTTGTCGGAGATGAGCAAGCAGGCCCGGACCGGGAAAGTGTTCGTCGACTGGAGCCAGAATGACGAGCACAAGACGACGGTGGCGGTGTATTCGCTGCGGGCGCGGGAGCATCCCACGGTTTCGACGCCGGTGACGTGGGAGGAAGTCGAGCGGGCTTTTAAGAAGAAAGATGCTGGAATGCTGGTGTTCGAGGCGCCGCAGGTGGTGGCGCGGGTGGAGAAGTTGGGCGATTTGTTTGAGCCGGTGCTGGAGTTGAAACAGCGGTTGCCGGATTTGAAGAAGGCGGGCGCGGCTGTGCCGGCGCCGGAAGCAATCGAGATTGCGGCGCAGGCGAATGAAGATGATCCGCCGCGGAAGATTGCTGAAAAAAAGACTGCTCGGAAGGGTGCGGTTCGGAAGAAGCCGGGCAAAGGATAATCCCGATTTCGCGGAGGCTTGATACTTTCGAAAATCCTCAACCTAGCCGCAGAGAACGCGTCTAGGATGGGCCACCCGGTCGAGTGACTTATGCCGCGATTTTTTGCAGGAACGTCGGGATGGGCTTATGCAACGTGGAAGCCTGATTTCTATCCGGCCAAACTGGCGCAGAAGAAATTTCTTAATCACTATTCGACGAAGCTCAACACGGTTGAGGTGAATTTCACTTTTCGGCAGTTGGTCAAGGAAACCACCATTCAGAACTGGCTGCACGAGACGCCGCCACATTTTCGCTTCGGCATCAAGGCGCACCAGGTCATCACGCACATCAAGCGGCTCAAGGCAACGGAAGACTTTGTGCCGCGATTTCTGGCGACCATTGAACCGCTGGCTGCTGTGGGCAAGTTGGGTCCGGTGCTGTTTCAGTTGCCTCCGAACCTGAAGGCGGACGCGGCGCTGCTGGAAGACTTTTTGGCGGTCTTGCCGCGCACTGTGCCGGCGGCGTTTGAGTTTCGAAATGCGTCATGGTTCGCCGACTCGACTTGGGATCTGCTGAAGGCGAGCAACGTGGCGCTCTGCGTGGCCGAGACCGAGACTCTGACCACGCCCGAGCTCGCGACGGCCGGCTTTGTGTATTACCGCTTTCGCAAGCCGAGTTATACGGGAGAGGAGCGGCGGTCGATGGTCGAGCGTATTCGACATCATCTCGCTGATGGGCGTGATGTTTTTGCTTATTTCAAGCACGAGGAGACGCCGGAAGGGGCGCTTTACGCCGTGGAATTGCTGCGCGAAGTGGGCGGAGCGGAGGGGGCGTGATCAGACTGAGGCCGGACCTTCTCGTGTGGGCTGCGTTCTGCCTAACGGTGAGCGCCGTGGCTGCGCAAGATTCCGCACTGCGCTCGGTTCACGCTTTTGTTGCGCTGGCCGACAATCAGAGCCAGGGCATCATTCCAGTGCCGGCGAAACTGGGCAACGGGGAAGATCCGGAACACAACCTGTACTGGGGGTCGGCGTACGGAGTGAAGACGTTTTTCGCGCGTAGCGCTGACTGGGAGCGGATCGCCTGCGTTGAGAAGCCGAAGGCCGAAGTTCTTGAGCGCTGCGTGTTCAAACATCGCGCGGCGAATGTATATGTTGTGGCCGACGCGTATCGTGGGCGGGAGATCCGGCAGGCGATTCTTGATTTTCTCTCTTCGGCGGCGGGAGATGATCCGGAGACGATAGACGTGACCGCCGCGTCCGGGCCCGTAAAGCTGCCGATTCGTGGCGGTGCGAATCTTGTCACCTATATTGGCCATGACGGGCTGATGGACTTTCAACTCCAGCAGTTTCCGCGGAAGAAGAATGAGGCTCATCGCGATGCCATCGTACTGGCCTGCGCGAGTAAACAGTTTTTCGCTGAGCCCGTGCGGACTTCCGGTGCGTACCCTTTACTGTGGACCACGGGGCTGATGGCTCCCGAGGCTTACACGCTGAAGAGCGCGCTAGATGGGTGGATTGCGGGAGAGGGCAACGAGCAGATTCGTGATCGGGCGGCCGGAGCCTACGACAAGTATCAGAAATGCGGGTTCCGCGCGGCGCGCCGGCTGCTGACCAGCGGTTGGTGATTGTGTGCCGCATGGGGGTAGCAAGTGACGCTTTGATGGATTCCGTCCGCATCCTCCTCATCACTTTCGCGGGCGTCCGATAACGGGCATACTAAAACTCTTCCGCTATGGCTTCTGAGGCGAATGCACGCGTGCTTTCCGGCTTTCTCGACTACCTGCGCATCGAGAAGGGGCTGGCGGCCAATTCGATCAGCGCCTATACGATCGACATTCTGCAGTTCGCCGAGTTCTTGGAGAAGCATAAGCGGCTTCTGCTCACTGCGCGGCGCAACGATGTGCGCGAATTCCTGCAGCAGTTGTTTTCACATCAGGTCGACGGGCGTAGCGTGGGGCGGAAGCTTTCGGCGTTGCGGCATCTCTACCGCTATCTGCTGCTCGACAAGAGAATCGACCACGATCCAACGTTGAATATTGAATCGCCTCGGCAGTGGAAGGTACTGCCCAAGTCGCTGGCTCGCGACGAAGTGGAGTCGACGCTGGCGTCTCCGGCTACGATGCTGGCGAGTGGACAGCGCCATTCGAAAGATGCGGCGGCATTGGCCGCTCGCGACCGGGCCATGCTGGAACTCTTGTACGCGGGGGCGCTGCGAGTTTCAGAGATGGTGAATGCCACGCTGGAGGATTTGAAACTGGAGTCGGGATACATGCTGGTGCGCGGCAAGGGAGACAAGGAACGGATCGTGCCGCTGGGAAAACCCGCGCAGGATGCCTTGTCGGAGTATCTGGCACAGGGGCGGACGGTGCTGGCGGGGATGCCATCGCCAAAGCAGGCGAAGAATGCGGCGCGGCCGTCCGCGATTTCGATGAAGAATTCGCCGCTATTGTTTATCGCGCGAGGTGGACGCAGGTTGACTCGGCAGCGAGTGTGGCAGATGGTGGGGGAATCCTCGACTGCGTCCGGACGGCACGCGTCACCGCACATGCTGCGGCATTCGTGCGCAACTCATATGGTGGAAAACGGTGCGGACTTGCGGACGGTGCAGACAATCCTGGGTCACGCGGATATTTCGACTACGCAGGTTTACACACACCTGGCGCTGGATCGGCTGCGGACTGTGTATCAGAAGCATCATCCGAGGGCGAAGGCGAAATGAGGCTTGCCACGGAGGCACGGAGACACGGAGGAATCCAGACAAAAATTACTGTCTTGAGTTCGGGCGAGACTCCCGCCCCGGTGTGATTTTCCAAGTTTTGTTTTTCTCTGTGTCTCCGTGACTCCGTGATGGAGTTGGTGAAGTAAACATGAATCCCGACAAGAGCATCGTTTCGAAAGCCGTCGCGGACTTCCTCCGTCACCTGCGGGAGAGGAACGCCTCGCCGCATACCATCAAGGCGTACAGCGGCGATCTGGCAAACTTCTCCGCCTACGCGGGTTCGCGCGGATGGAAATCGATTGACCACATTGCGATTCGCGGATTCCTCTCGCAACTTTACGAAAAAGGACTGGGCAAGACTTCCGTAGCGCGATCGCTGGCAGCGGTGCGGTCGTTGTATCGTTGGCTGGCGCGCGAGGGAGTGGTCGAGCAGAATCCCGCGAAGCTGGTGGCGACCCCACGGCTGCCCAAGAAGCTTCCGAGGGTGCCGACCATCGAAGAAATGAATTCGGTGCTCGATGGGCAGATGCCAGAGGTCGCTGCCTTTCCCGAGCGTGATCTGCTGATGCTCGAATTGCTTTATGGATGCGGCATCCGCAACTCGGAGCTGACCGGAATCAATCTCGACGACATTCGTCTGAGTGCGGAAGCCATCCTGATTCGAGGCAAAGGGAAGAAGGAGCGCTACGTTCCGTTTGGTGGATCCGCGAAGAGCGCGCTGGCGGGCTATCTTCCGGCACGGCAGGCGGCGCTGGCGGAGACGCGCAAGAACTCCTCGGCGCTGCTCATCAACCAGCGCGGTGGACGCCTGACCACGCGCAGCGTAGGTCGCATCATCAAAAAGATTGCGGTTGCCAAGGGGCTTTCGCCGGACGTGCATCCGCACACTCTGCGCCATGCGTTCGGCACTCATATGCTGGAAGAGGGCGCGGACCTGCGCGCCATTCAGGAATTGCTAGGCCACGAGCGCCTGGCCACGACTCAACGCTATACACAGCTTTCGATGAAGCACGTGTTGCAGGTCTACGACCAGACCCATCCCCGCGCAAAATAGTGACGCCTAGCGATTACCTCAGTAATTTGGGATTCTTCACCCTGCTCCTTGAGAATAGACGGACGGGAAAGCTTGGGACCCGACGTTCCTGTTTGTATAACTTCGGGTTCGGTACCTCTGACCCCCGGAGGGCACGGTGCGCAAGATCAATCCGGAACTCTGGCTACTGCTGTTTCTAGTGCTGATCGCTGGGATGCTGAATTTTCTGGTGGCATCGCAGAAGATGGCGCTGGTTTTCTATTTCCTTCCGACCCTTTATTCCGCATATCACCTGGGACGGCGGCATGCCACGCTCACCGCGCTGGCCAGCGTGGTGCTCGTAGTTTTGCTGGCGAGCATGAATCCGGCAATGTTCAGCCGGCGCGTCGACATGCCCTACGCAAAGTGGTTCGACATCGCGGTGTGGGGCGGAGTCTTGATGGTATCGGGCTACGCGACTGGAACGCTCTACGAGCGGAATCAGAAAACGCTGCGTGAAATGGAAGAAGGCTACGACGGGATGCTTGTGATCCTGCAGAATTTTCTGGCGAATCAGAAATACAGCGAAGCGCACGCCTATCGGATTGCGATGTGCGCTACCAGAATTGCGGAGGGCGTCGGCATAGACGCGGGGAGCGTGGAAGACATTCGCATGGCCGCGCTGCTTTTCAATATGAAGGACATGGGCATCTCGAACGATGTGCTGTGCAAAGCGGCGCAAGTGTCGCATGAGGACTTGCACCAGGCGATGCAGAATCGCGGGAAGGCCCCGTTGAAGCCGGGCATAGCCAGTGGTTCGCTGCAGCGGGCGATTCCGATTTTCCTGTCGGAGCGAATGTTGCGGCAAAACGGTGGCAAGCCTGAGGATTCTTCTCTGGAAGTGCAGATTCTGGTGCTGGCGGAGGAGTATGAAGCACTGACGAGCGGGCAGAGAGGCGCGAAGATGTCGCCCGCGCAGGCGGGGCAGGAAGTGATCAAGCGTGCCGGGGAGCGATACGACTCGCTGGTGGTAAACGGGTTCACGAAGGCCTTCGGTGAGCAGGCTGCGGCCGCTGGCGCGTGAGCAGACCTCGTGCTAAGGCTTTTGCAGACCTTCCCACATCTCGACGATCCGCTTCTTCAAATCAGCGGTGAGCGCTTCGTAGGCAGCTTCTGAAGCCTCGGACTCCGGTGGCGGAAGCATCGGATCTCCGAAAGCCATCTTCAACGGCTTGAATCCTTGAAAAGGCCGATTGCGCGGCCAAGCGTCGTAGAAGCCATCGATCGCGACCGGAATGATCGGCACCTGCAGGTGAATCGAAAGAATCGCGGCGCCCTTCTTGAAGACCTTGGGCGTGCCATCGATGGAGCGCTCACCCTCGGGGTAGAGAACGAGCGCCATGCCGTGCCTGAGACCGAACGCGCCAGCGCGCATGGCGGGAACCAGGTTCGCATCGGGATCGAGCACGACCACCTTGATGGAGCGCGCCAGTCTGCGCATGAATCCTTGGCCGAAGATGTCGCTGGTGCCCACGGCAAAAGCTCGAAAGAAAACTTCCGGCGGCAGCAAACACGCTAGTATCAGAGGGTCAAGATAGCTCTGGTGGTTTGACGAGATCATGTAGGCGCCACTCTTGGGGAGCTTGTCCAGTCCACTCACCTTCAGATCAAAGCGGTCGAGGACGAACATCTGCATCACTCTGGTGACCAGGTACCAGAAAGTGTCGTTGATTCGACTGGGATTGGCGAGGCGAATGACCTCGGGATCGTCGGGATCTTCGGCGAGGATGGATTTCCATCCGGCGAAGGTGACGCGCGATCCCGGGCCGCCGGCGCCGCCCGCCGCGCTTCCCAGTACAGCGTCGATGAGATCGCGGACGGTGTAGATCTCAGTGAGTTGGGACTCTTCGACGTCACCACCCAGTTCTTCCTCGAGGCGGCTGAGTAGTTCAACGCGCTGCATCGAGTCAAGACCGAGATCGAGATCGAGGCTGAGCGTGGGCCGCATGCTGGGAAGAGCGGAGCGCGCGGCTTCGCGGACGAGTTTCAGAGCGCGCTGCACCTCGGGCTGGTCGAGCCATGCCACCTCGTCGGCGGTCAGCGATTTTTCTGCGGGAACATCTGAATCGTCCGCAATCTTCTTGGCCTGATTTGCTCTTACCCGTTTCTCGACTTCGAAGCGTTTGATCTTGCGGGTCGTGGTGCGCGGCAGATCCTCCTGCCAGATCTCGTAGCTCCCAATACGCTTGGTCGTGGGAATCTTTGGCGAAAGGCCTTCCACTTCGAAGCGGATGGCCTCTTTCACGTTGACGATCTTGCGTTGCCGGAGGACATCGAAGTCGGGAACGATCACAGCGTGGAGGCGGTCGCCGCCTTCTCCGGCCTTGCCTTCGAGCCCCATCACGGCGATTTCCTTGATGATCGGTGACTTCAGATAGTGCGCTTCGATCTCTTCGGGATAGACGTTCTTTCCGTTGCTCAGGACGATGACTTCTTTCTTGCGACCGGTGAGAAAGAGGTTACCCTTCGAGTCGAAATATCCGAGGTCGCCGGTCAGGAACCATCCATCGCGCATGACTGCGGCCGATGCGTCGGGGCGGTTCCAGTAGCCCTTCATCACCACCGCGCCGCGCACCGCGACTTCCCCAACTGGCGGACCGCCATCCTCCTGCGGCTGCGGATCGACGATCTTACCCTCGACACCTTTCATCGCCTTGCCGCAGGAGCCAATTACGTTGTCATGAGGAGAAGTTACGAAGATGGCTGCGGTCGTTTCCGTCAGGCCCAAGGCCTGCAGTATGTCGATGCCAAGGTCGTGAAAGTCCCGCATGATCTCGGGATCGAAGCGCGAGCCACCCGTGGCGAAGTAGCGCATTTTCGGCCCGAGGGTGTCGTGGATTTTGCGGAAGAAGATACGTCCGGCATTGATTCCCAGCTTGCGTAGAGTGCGGTTGATGGCGACGAGCAGGGAAAAGACCTTCTGCGTTACCGCGCCGCGCTTCTTGATCTCCAGGAAGATGCGTTCATGGATCAGATAGTAGAACTGAGGCACGACCGCGAATGCAGTGATGTTGCGCTCGCCCAGAGCGCGCATCAGTTCGGTGGTGTTAAGCGTTTCCAGATAGACGACGCGCGATCCCTTCACCAGGGGGAGCAGCAGGTTGGCCATCTGCGCCAGCACGTGGAAGAGCGGCAGCACGCCGAGCAGCGCGTCGGTGGGTCCGAGATCGACCCAATTGAACACAGCTTCGACCTCGCCCAGAAAATTGGCGTGCGTCAGCATCACGCCCTTGGGATCGGCGGTGGTGCCGGAGGTGTAGAGCAGGGAAGCGAGATCGTCGTCCTTCGCCGGGGCAGGTTTGAATTTGCCCGGCCCGGCGTCGAAGATCGCGGGTAGATTGCCGAGCCAGTGCTCCTCGACGGAATGGTTGGGCACGCGGTCGGGGTCCAGGAGGATGAGACCCAGGTTCAGTTCGGTGACCGCAGGCCGTGCGACTGGAACATGTTTGGCATCGCAGAAGACCGCCGATGCGCCACTGTCTTTCAGCAGCTTGGCGACCTGATCGGCGTGCAGGGCGGTGTCAAGAGGAACGGCGGCGCAACCCGAGGCAATGATTCCCAGGTAGGCCGCGACCCAGCGCGGATGATTGTCGGCGAATATCGCGAGTCTTGATCCGCGCGGGAACCCGTTTTCGGTGATCCACCGGCCCACCGATTCGGCCATGCGGTGGAGTTCGGCGTAGGTGCAGCTTTCGATGTGATCGTGGCGTTGCAGTTCGAGCGCGACATTGTCCGGCCAGCGCTGGGCGCAATCCACAAAGCGGTCGTAGAAGGTGGGCATTCGTCGTGGCGAATATACACGAAATGTACCTCAGAACGCAGTGATGGGGTACGGCGGTTGCCAACTCTTGCAACCGTTTACAAACCGCGAGCCGCCGGTCGAACGCGTCCAGCTAAGGCTTCTTCGGTGGCTGAGGTTTTTCCGCATCCGCGATGGCTTTGCGGAACTCGTCGACGGCCGAAACCTTGGGCGGCCGCAAACAATCCTTGGCGATGTAGCGCCAGACTGCCGGCGCGTCCAATGGAGTTTGCACGCCTCCGCGATACACCTCGAAGGTATCTTCGGAGGGGCCGACCTCATTGCTGACGCGTGGCCCGCTCTGCGGCCCGTCCATGCCGGGATCGCTGAGCGGAGGGGGATGACCCTGTTGTGCACCGATGCGTATGGTGCTGTCTGTGGATTGCCCGACGCCGGGGCGACTATCGATTGGGCCACCTTTGATCGTCGGTTGCATCATTTTGCCGGAGCCTGTGCGGACTGCAATCACCAGATCCGATTCCGCTCCGTCCATGACCACGCGGAAGCGGCCCCATTCCATCAGAGCTTTCTCCACATTGTCGCGAGCAGTGGCGTTGGCCATGGGCTGGTCGAGGGGCTCTCCTGCCTCCGGGTTCACGACGACCAGCACCGTTGTGGCCCTCAAGACATACTCGGGCAAGGTGGGCTTCTTCTTGTCTTTGGCATTGGCAGGAAGGACCAGTAGGGTAGCTAAGAGGATCAGCGCGGGCAGGCGTGCAGTCATGGGAGGCTCCGTGACCGGTCAACTGACTGCACCATTATACTGAAGTGTAACCGGGATGTGTCGTCGCGGTCTCGGCCCGCATCGAATGTGCTAGGCTTTAAAGGTGGTTTTGGGCGTGCTGCCCTCTGAAGGACTCGAGTTTGATCAATCAGCTATTAGGCAAGGTTTTTGGGACCAAGAACGAGCGTGTGATTAAAGCGCTGATGCCCAAGGTCCAGGCAATCAATGCGCTAGAGCCGCAGATCCAGGAGCTCACCGACGCTGAACTGCGCGCCAAAACGGATGTATTCCGGCAGCGCGTTCAGGAGCGGCTGAGCCAGGTCACGCGCGCTCCTCAGGCTGCGGCTCCCGAAGCCGGGTCCGAAGATGAACCCGATGTTGACGAGCAGAAGCAGTTCGAAAAGCGGGAGTACGAAGCGCTCCAGGAAGTGCTCGACGAAATTCTGGTAGAGGCCTTTGCGGTGGTCCGCGAAGCCGGACGCCGTGTGCTCAAAATGCGGCACTTCGACGTGCAGTTGATCGGCGGCATGGTGCTGCACCAGGGAACGATTTCCGAAATGAAGACTGGCGAAGGCAAGACGCTGGTCGCGACCCTTCCCGTATATCTCAACGCGCTCAGCGGGCGCGGCGTGCATGTGGTCACGGTCAACGATTACCTCGCCAAACGCGACTCGGAATGGATGGGACGGCTGTACCGGTTCCTCGGTTTGACGGTCGGCGTGATCGTGCACGACCTGGACGACGAGGAGCGGCGCGCCGCCTACGCATCCGACGTGACCTACGGCACCAACAACGAGTTTGGCTTCGACTACTTGCGCGACAACATGAAGTTCGACATCAAGGATTGTGTGCAACGCGGGCACAATTACGCGATCGTAGACGAAGTCGATTCCATCCTGATCGACGAAGCCCGCACGCCGCTGATCATCTCCGGCGCCAGCGAGGAATCGACCGATAAGTATTACAAGGTCAACCGCATCATCCCCAAGCTGGAAAAGGGCGAAGAGCTCGACGTCGCGCCCGGAGAACCGGCGCAGTTGACTGGCGATTTTGTGGTCGACGAAAAACACCGCAACATCACTGTGACCGACGAAGGCTGGGTTAAGGTCGAGGGACTGCTCGGCATTGGGAACATTGCCGACCCGGAGAACTGGCCGCTGAAGCATCACGTGGAAACGGCGATCAAGGCGCACGCGCTCTATCGCAAGGACGTGGAATACGTCATTAAAGATGGCGAAGTGATCATCGTCGACGAATTCACGGGACGCATGATGCCGGGGCGGCGCTGGTCCGACGGCCTGCACCAGGCGATCGAAGCCAAGGAAGGCGTGAAGATCGAACGCGAGAACCAGACGCTCGCGACCATCACATTCCAGAATTATTTCCGCATGTTCAAGAAGCTGGCCGGCATGACCGGAACGGCGGAGACCGAAGCCACCGAGTTCGACAAAATCTACAAGCTAGAAGTAGTGGTAATTCCGACGAACAAGCAGATGCTGCGCATCGAGAATCCAGACATCGTTTACCGCACCGAGAAAGAGAAATACTTTGCAGCGGCGGATGAGATCCAGCAGTTGGCGGCGAAAGGTCAGCCCGTTCTGGTGGGCACGACGTCGGTTGAGAAATCGGAGCGGCTTTCGGACCTGCTGAAGAAAAAGGGCATCAAGCACGTCGTCCTCAATGCCAAATTCCACGAGCGTGAGGCTGAGATTGTTGCCCAGGCCGGCCGCAAGGGCATGATTACGATCGCGACCAACATGGCCGGCCGCGGTACCGACATTTTACTCGGCGGCAATCCCGAGTTCATGGCCAAGCAGGAAATGGTGAAGAAGGGAATCGCGCAGCAGTTGCGCGTGGCGCAGGGCAAGATTGAGGGCCCGCAGGAACATGGGGAAACGTCCATCTTCTATTACAACGGGAATGAGTATACGGTTCCGACCGACAAGTGGGCTGAAGCGCTCGAGCGCTACAAAGCGCAGACCGACATTGAGCACGATGAGGTGACCGCCGTCGGCGGGTTGCACATTTTGGGCACGGAGCGGCATGAGTCGCGGCGAATTGATAACCAGCTGCGCGGGCGCGCCGGACGCCAGGGCGATCCCGGGTCATCGCGCTTCTACTTAGCACTTGAAGATGACCTGATGCGCATCTTCGCTAAGGAATGGATCTCGACCCTGCTGCAGAAGTTGGGCATGGAAGAGGGAGTGCCGATCGAGTCGAAGATGATTACGCGCCGCATCGAGACAGCGCAGAAGGCTGTGGAAGGCCAGCACTTCGAATCGCGCAAACACCTGCTGGAGTACGACGATGTGATGAACAAGCAGCGCGAGGCTGTGTACGGCCTGCGTCGCCGCTTGCTCGAAGGCACCGACCAGAAGGATCTCATCCTCGAGGATTACGTCTCGGCGATTCTGGGCGAGTTGCTGGAGCAGTACTGCCCGGCCAAGGCTCACGCTGCCGACTGGGACATCAAAGGTCTAAAAGACGCGGTGTTCACGCGCTTCGGCGTCGATTTCCTGGCCGAGGGCGTGAAGGCCGATACGTTGAACCGGCAGGAACTGGGCGACGCGATTTTCGAAAAGCTGAAAGAACGCTACGACGCGAAAGAAAAGCTCATCGGCCTCGATGCGATGCGCCATCACGAGCGCATGATCATGCTGAGCGTGATTGACCAACAATGGAAAGATCACTTGCTTAGCATGGACCACCTGAAGGAAGGCATCGGGCTGCGCGGCTACGGGCAGCACGATCCGCTGGTGGAGTACAAGAAGGAATCCTTCGACATGTTCGAAGCGATGATGCAACGCTTCCAGGAAGACACGGTACGCTACCTGTACCTGATGCAGATCCTGGAGCGGCCACCGGACGCGGGTGGTCCGCCGCCGAGCGCGCCCAGCGGGCAGGGGCCGGAGCCGGGAGTGCCAGCGCAGCATGGTGGGGATGGGAACGGAAGGCGTCCTCCACGGATGGTCTCGACGTCAGCCGATGAACTGGAAGAAGCCTTCATGCGCCGCAAGCGCCGCGAACTCGAGCAGGCGCGCATGGCCGGTGCGGGAGACGCGCCGCAGGTGCAGCAAGTCGTTCGGGGACAGGAGAAAGTGGGGCGGAACGATCCTTGTCCCTGCGGGTCGGGGAAAAAATATAAGAAGTGTCACGGCGCGTAATTTGAGAATCGGGTGCCCCATCCTTGTCGCGCTTTGTGTGACGGGTGGGGCGCCCATTACTGGACTGCTTGGAATGTCATTTCTTTCGCGGGGCTTCCTGTTTCCTGCTTCCAGTCTGTGAACAAGGTTGCATAGTTCTTCGTGATGTAGTCCGCCGGCCTGACCTCCAGCTTCTTTGCAGTCGCGTCAATCCAGCGCGGCGGGCCCTCGATCTCGCAGAAGTTTCCGATCGGCGTCTCGTCGACCACGACTTGCCCCTTGCCATCGGTCCACTCTGCGCGGAACTTTTCGTAACGAAATGTCGGTGCATATCCCAGGCCCCGCAGGATCGCGTCCATCTTTTTCCCGTCCATGACGCCTGTCTCTAACTCTACCCGGCTGCTGTGGCGAGCTTTGATGCCTCCGCTCTTGTGGGTTAGCGTCCACGACGAACCGTACTTGCGCAGCCGAAGGAGTTGCCTTCGCGCCCGCAGGATTTCACCGGGCAGGTCGTAGAGCGTATTCATCTCGTTGGTCCGCGGCGTGACCAGCCGGAATCCCTGCGCGCGCAGCTTGCGAGCTAGCGCCCGCAGATCCCTCACGCGAAATTTGATTTCGATTTCCCGCGGCATGAAGAGAGTGTATTACGGATGCGCCGCACCTGCCGCGGGAGTGGCATTGATTCGGAAGCGCGGGCCGGGTTCCTTGTCCCAGTTTATCTCTTCCAGAGGGCCGACCACAAACCACCAACTGAGGCCGCCAATCCAGGCCACGACCGCGGTGATAAAGAATGGCCAATAGAAGGAACCGGTCTTGCCCAGAATAAATCCTGTTAGTAGGGGGGCGACGGCGCCGCCGAGATTGCCCACGAAATTCTGCACGCCGATCCACCGCCCCACCATTCGGGGACCAGCCAGCATTTGCGAAATCGCCCAACTGTTGCAGACGCTGATTCCCAGAAACGCTCCGGTCGACACGAGCATTGCCGCGAAGAGGCGGCCGGACGCCAGCACTGTGATGGCGAGACAAATGCCGATGCCCACGTGACCGAACAGCATCAAGCCTTTGCGCACAAGAGTGGGGGAGGCTCCCGCGTGGATCCAGCGGTCCGATAATTTTCCAGTCACTGCCGAGGAAATCGCGGAAGCGAGGAAGAGCATGCCGCCTGCGTTTGCCACGTCGTGCAGGGTAAGGTGGCGTCCCCGTTGCAGGTAAGAGGGCAACCATGTCACCAGAAAATACAGGAAGTAATTGATGGAAGCCTGCCCGATGCAGGTGCCCCACGAGGACCGTCGCCGAAGAATGTCGAGAACCCCCGCTGTTCGCGTCTGTGACCGGGAGGGCGCGTCCGTTCGACGCGGCATCCACGCTACCCATAGCGGGAGCCAGAGCAAACCTGCCAAGCCGAGCATGAGAAAAAACGGCCGCCAGCCAAAACGTCCGACGGCTCGTCCTCCCACCCACATTCCAAGTGCAGGGCCAAGCGCCAAGCCCACCATGATCATGGCGTTGGCAAATCCGCGATGCCGCTCTTTGAAATAGCTGCCCAGGACTTTTCCGTACGACGGGAACGCGACCGATTCTCCGAGGCCCAGAATCACACGGATGATCAGCAGGGCGGCGAACCCGTGCAAAAGTCCGGTAACGGCCGTCGAAGCCGACCACAGGAGAAATCCGGCGGCAAAGACCCACTTCACATCAAAGCGGTCTACCAGCCAGCCGGCTGGAATCTGCATCAGTGCGTAGGTCCAGAAGAACGCTGAGAGCAGAGTTCCCAGTTGAAAATCTGAGATATGAATTTCGTGCTTGATCAACTCTGCGGCGATGGAGAGGTTGCTGCGGTCAATGTAGTTGATGAGGACCGACAGGCTGAGCAGGAAGAGGACGCCGTTCATCCGGGCGTTGCTGGGTGCTTCGTGAGTTGTCGTGGCCGTCATCGCGGAAAGCCCGACAATCGTACACCATCTCCGCGACTTCATCGCGAATTTCTATGATCACGGGAAGCGACCGCGGGCAGTCGGCGATGCTATCATTTTCGGCGACTACCAAGCCCAAACTGGGGGCGAGCATGAAGAACTTGTTTCAACCAGAAGCCGTCGTCGAGGTGATCTCGCGCGTCGACACGTTGCAGCCTGCGACGCAACGCCTGTGGGGCAAAATGAACGTAGCGCAGATGATGGCCCATTGTTCCGCGGCGCTCGACATGGCCTCAGGTCAGCTCCATCTGCCGCGCATGTTCATTGGAAGGTTGATCGGGCCGTTCATCAAGCCGATTTACTCCAACGACAAGCCATTCTCGCAGAATAATCCCACCGACCCGCAGCTCGTGGTGTCCGATCAGCGGGATTTTCTCCGAGAACGGGAGCAACTCAAGGTCAAAGTTCGGCAGTTTCACGAGGGCGGGGAAGCGAAGTGCACGCGGCATCCACATCCGTTCTTTGGCTCGCTGACGCCGCCGGAGTGGGGCATCGGCATGTACAAGCACCTGGATCATCATCTGCGGCAGTTTGGCGCGTAACTCCGGTTGCGCTAGCCGATTGCTACCTTGGCGGAGACGCAGATTTCCAATAGCCGTTCAACAGTCCCCAATCGTAATGATTGGTTTTCCAGCCGATGGCGGCGCTGTCACTCCAATAGATCGGTCCAAAGTCGATGTCTCGAGGCTCCTGCTGAAGCCGATTGGGCTTTAGCAGACTGCTCCGGCTGTTCAGGGAGCGTACACCTCCGCCTGAATGGCACCATCCGCAGCGCTGCAGCTCGGGTAACGCCTTGTCTGGGAGGAATGGCCTGCCAGGAGCTCCCTCCAGGGGATCGTATCCTTGTGTCTGAAAGGTCGACAGCTCTTTTTCGTCAGGCGTCACTGCCCGCAAGCCGCCGTTCTTGCCCGCGAAAAGTAGTGGTCGACTCAGCTTAAATTCAAAGAAATCCTGCCCGCTATTCTTGATGACTTCCGCCATATTGCCGTTGAGGAAGCGTTCTTCCGTGGTCGTGATCGAGTCATAGACGCGAATCTGCACACTTTCTGTAATGGAGGACGCCGTCAGGTTGCCTTGATTGTCGAACAGAGTCATGCGACGAACCAGCGCAACCTGCGTTCCGGCGGGAAAAGAAGGTAGATCCGGATTCTCGCGTGCCTGATCGGCAGCGGATGTTGGCCCCTGGACCCACGACTGAGGGAAGTTCCACAGTGACTGGAAATAATCCATCGTGGCCTTGCGTCCTTCCGGAAGTTTCACGAACACGAAGAAGCCGGACCGTCCGGAGAGATTCCAGATGTGCGTCTTTGCCACTCCGGAATCCGACTCCGGACTGGGTTGAATGCACACCCACGGTCCGCGCGGGTCAAACAAGTCTGCAGGCAGAAAGGGCCGCTGCCGATTTGCGGGATCATATTCCTTGGCGAATGCGCCCGATGCCGTCGCCTGGGAATAGTTGTCAGGCAGGGACTTGAGTTCTTCTGGCGTGAGCGCCAGACTCCGGAGCGCTTCCGCAAGCCGAGCTTGCAATTCCTGCTTTTCCTTCGTGTACGGAGGTCGATCCCTTGCCGGGAACTGTTGGACTGACCAGTCGAAGACCGCCCACAGATCGCGCTGCAACATGGCGCGCTTAACGGGATCGTGAATCAGATTCTCCGCGTGTGTTCGCAGAAACTCGTCGAGAACTCGCAACACGCGCTCGTGCGATGGCTCCGCCAGTAAGTGCTCGGTTTCGGTCCAAAGAAGAGGGTCGAGAGAGTCTGCGCCGAACTGCGTCCCATGCCGGTCCTCGCGAATGAACACGGCAGCGTAAAGCCGGTTCCAAAGATGCGAAGGATTTGGGGCGTAGAAGGTGGTCGAGATTTCCGGATGGCTAGGCGACGCTGCGAGTTTCCAGACAGTCACCGAAACAACGACGAGCAGGATAGCGGCGGCGACGAGGCGCATGGGCATCTCCCGGCAGGGTGGGATGCGTACTTTTTGTTTCAACCCGTGGGCGGCAAAAAGTTGCGTGCCCGGCAGACTCGAGTGTCTACGAGGCCACAGCCAACGTTAACTGAAAGTGGGCAGCTTCACCAGATCGTCCTTGGGAATCGATTCCAAATGGCCCCCGGCTTTGCGCCAGGCGGCCAATCCGCCGACGATCACAAACGTATTGAATCCTCTTTCTTGCAGTAGATGCGCCACCCGGGCGCTAGTCGCTTCGCGTGCTCAAGTACAGTAGAGGTAAATGTCCTTGTCTTTGGGGAGCCTCTTAATCTCCTCGTCGAGATTGTTGGGTTCGATGCGGATGGAGCCGGCAATGCGTTCGGCTCCGATGTCGTAGTAGCCATGGCTGCGCACATCGACAATTAGCACGCGATCCTTCTCGCTCGAAGCCAGTCGGGCAGCCAGTTCCTCGGCCTGTACCCGGGGCATGATGCGATATTTCTTGTGCCGGAGGAATTGCGTAGAACGGTAAGCGGCATAGACGATGAGAGCGGCGGTGACGAGCACTTCCATGGCGCGCCCCGCGGCGTGGAACCCGTTCAAGATGGCAGCAAGGAAATCGCGCGAGAGATACCCCAGCAGCAAGTAGGTGCCGGAATAGAGCATCGCTCCCGTCATGTCGAGGCGCAGGAACTGGCCGAAGCGCATCTTCATGCTGCCCGCGAGGGGCGCCGCCATGGTGTTGATCCCGGGGATGAACTTGGCGATCACCAGAGTCAGCTTGCCGCGCTTGTAGAACGATTCGGCGGAGCGCAGGATGCAGGTCTCGGGATTCATCGAAAGGCGGCAGAGGACGCCAAGCAGGGCCCAGCCGGTGTAGCGTCCAAGCCAGAACTGCGCGGTGTCGCCAATGATGAGGGCAACCATTGCTGCGAGAAGTACGCCTGCACCCGAGAGCGTGTGGGACGCTACCGCTGCGCCCGCTGCCACCAGCGCGATCGCGGCCGGGAAGGGAAGGCCAATCGCTTCGGCAAACAGCAGGAGGAACGTTAACGCATAGCCGTGGCGCGCCATCATGGAGAGCAGGTCAGTCATAGACAGTTGTGGATCAATGGGCCTTGCAGAACTCTGGAATGCAGGATTTTGATTCGCGAGCCCCCGGAAAGGGTTCAGTATAAACAAAGCCGGGCGGGTCCGATGGACCGACACCCGGCTTTGCTGCACGAGGAGCGAGTCTCTCAGGAGGACTTTCCTCGTTCAGGGTGAGCAAGACAGCGGCTTGCACTCGAAGGCTTTTCCGGCCCTGTCCGGGCCGGCGCGTCGAAAAACCTAGGCGCCTTTCGTCTAAAGCTTCGACTGAAGCCGCTGTCTCTCGTTGATGGTTCGTCCGCACGCGGACAAGACCCTCAGCGACCTGCCTTTCTCAGGTGCCGGGGGGAGAGGATCGAGGTCGCGAAACCCGCGCCTCATCGCATGCCAGTGCGTCTCATTAGCTTTCCGCTCTGGCGGACATTCCCAGCAACTGGCCGCATTCTGCCGCGACGCAGGAGGAAAGTCTGTACCACTGGTCACGTCTGTTCGTGACTGCCGTCAATTCGGGTGTGACAGGTGGTCTGTGCTTGCACGCACAGGTCAGATGACTTGGATCGGCGCGAGCGCGACCCTAGGAGGGGCCGTTTACTTTTCTACTTCTCCCTAGCGACGACAAATTCCGGCGCCCACAGCAGGGCGCGCTTGATCTCGGTGTCGGGGAAGGCGCAGATCGCTTCCTGCGCCGATTCTGCGTACTGCGCGGCTCGAGCCGTGGCGGCTTCCAGCGATCCGTAGCGCCGCAAGATTTCGAGAATCTCGGCATGCGTCACGCCGTTGAAAGCTCCATGGAGTAAAACCGTCTCGATTTTGGAGCGCTCTTCGGGAGTGCAACGCTCGAGAGCATGGATTACCGCCATAGTGGCCTTGCCTTCGCGCAAATCGCTGGCTACGGGCTTGCCCAGAACGTCTTCCGACGCCGTAAGGTCGAGGACATCATCGACGATCTGAAACGCCATGCCGAGGTCATGTCCGTATTGGCCCAGAGCTGCTTCCTGCTCCGGTGTGGCTCCGGCAAGAATCGCACCCAGACGCATGCAGACGGAAAACAGGCACGCCGTCTTGCGGAAGATGAGGTCGAAATGCTCGTCCAAGGTGATGAGCTTGCCCAGTTTTTCCATCTGCAGCAGTTCGCCTTCGACCATCTGCTGGGTGAGTTCGATCAGGGTGTCGAGAATGCGGAAGTTGCGCTCCTGCACCGCGATCTTGAAGGCCTGCATGTAGAGCCAGTCACCGGCGAGCACACACTTCGAATTGCCCCACTGCGTGTTGGCAGCGGGACGTCCGCGCCGCGTCTTGGCTTCGTCGATGATGTCGTCGTGCACCAGGGTGGCGGTATGGATGATCTCGACCACGGCACCCAACCGGACTGCACCTGGACCCTCGTAGTCGAGCAATTTCGCGGAAAGCAGCAACAACGCGGGGCGGATTCGCTTGCCGCCGCCAGCGCGCAGATACTCGCCAATCTCGGTGATGGCTTGCACTCGCGAGACTGTGTCGCGGCTGAACTCGTTTTCCAACGCGACGAGGTCGTCCCGCAGCAGATCGAATACTTCTTTTCCGTTAATGGCGGCCGGTGCGCTCAATTTTGGATTCCAGCTACTTCTTTCACCACGGAGACACAGAGTCACGGAGAAAAAAACCTTGTGCGCGATTGAAAAGCGCTAATTCTGATTTTTATCCGTGACTCTTTGCCGCCGCGGTGAACCGTCTTTAGTTCGTTCTGTAATTCGTAAACTGCAAGTCGATTCCGAAATCGTGCCCCTTCAACAGGGCGATCGTCTCCTGCAACGTGTCGCGATCTTTACTGCTGATGCGGACCAGGTCTCCTTGAATCGAGGCCTGAGCCTTCTTTTTGGAGTCTTTTACGAGCTTCACGATCTCCCGTGCCTTCTCAATGGCAATACCCTGCTGCATAGTGACTTTGCGTTTGGCCGTTCCCCCTGCCGCTGGCTCGACCGCGCCGTAGGTCAGTCCTTTAAGCGAAACCCCGCGCTTCACCAGTTTCTGTTGCAGGATGTCATTCACGGCCTTAAGTTTGTATTCATCGGCCGAGTGCAGCACCATCGCATCTTTTTCCAGTTCGATATTCGACTTCGAATCCTTCAGGTCGAAACGCGTGTGAATCTCCTTGAGCGCCTGCTGGATGGCGTTCGAGACCTCGTTCAGGTCAATCTTGCTCACGACGTCGAAGCTGTTATCGGGCATACATTTCTAATCTTTCTGAAATAAGGGAATCTTTACCTGAGATTAACAGAAGAGCCGGGTTTAGCGCGCCGGAACTTTGCTTTCAGCCATTTCAGCCAATTTGAAAAAATTGTAGAAATTGCGGGAAGTACGTTCGCCCACTTCTTCCATCGAGAGTCCGCGCAATTCGCCTAGTTTTCGAGCTGTTTCCCTTACGAACGCTGGTTCGTTACGCTTGCCGCGGTGCGGGACAGGGGCCAGATACGGCGAATCCGTCTCGATCAGCATGCGGTCAAGTGGGACTTCGAGGACGGCGTCGCGAATCTGCTGCGCCTTAGGGAACGTCAGGTTTCCAGCGAATGAAATCATGAAGCCCATGTCGAGCGCGCGCTTGGCCTGGGGCCAGTTGCCGGTAAAGCAGTGCAGAATCCCGCCCAGTCCCTGCGCAGCCCAATGATCGTTGATCATGCCGAGGCAGTCTTCCCATGCATTGTCGCTGCCATCCGAGGGGCGACAGTGAATGACGATGGGTAGTTTCGCCGCGGCCGCGAGAGCCATCTGCCGGGTAAAGACCTGCTTCTGCGTGTCCCGGGGCGAATGATCGTAGTGGTAGTCCAGGCCGATCTCTCCCCATGCGATCACCTTGGGATGCCGTGCCAGTTGCTCCATAGTTTCATAGGCGGTGTCATCGGCGAGGCGCGCTTCGTGCGGATGGATCCCGATGGTCGCGTACAGGAAGGGGTGCTTGTCTGCCAGCAGAATCCCGGCATCGAGTGTGGGCGGTCCGTCGCCGTTGCCGATGGCGACCATTGTCCGTACTCCGGCGTCGCGCGCGCGCGCGATGACCTGCTCGCGGTCGGAGTCGAACTGCTTGCCGTCGAGATGTGCGTGCGAATCTACGAACATAACTGAGTGTGGAGACAGCCGCCTTCGGCCGTCCGGCCGAGCAAAGCGAAGCCCTGTTTTTGATTGTTACTTCAGTCGCGCGCCGACTGGAACATCTTCCAGAAAGCTTGCCAACACCGGCTTCCCACCCTCCAGCGATGCCGCGACGATCATGCCATTCGACTCGAGGCCGCGAAGTTTGCGCGGAGCGAGGTTGGCCACGATCACAACTTTGCGGCCAATCAGGGTTTCGGGCGCGTAGGCCTCAGCGATCCCGGCCAGCACCTGCCGAACTTCAGAGCCGATGTCGATCTCCAGCCGCAAGAGCTTGTCCGCCTTGGGGACGCGCTCGGCGACCTTCACCACGCCCACGCGCAATTCGATCTTGGCGAAGTCATCAATCGTGATTTTTCCCCCGTCCGTCGCCGCAGGGGGCACAGGTGCCACGGCGGCCTGCGGCGCCTTCACAGCGGCCGGTGTTGTTACGGGCGCTGGCACTGGCTCTTTCGATTCTTCCACCGCCGGACCTCGTTGCTGATCTTCCATCTGTTGCATCCTTTCGATTGCGCTCTTGTCGGCGCGCGGGAAAACCGGATGGACGTCGCCGAGTTTCGAGCCCAGCGGCAATTGTCCCCAGGCGAGATCGGCGAGAGCCAGCTTCTTGATGTCGCCGAGTCCCATCTGCTGCCAGATTTTGGCCGTTGCATCGGGCATGACCGGATGCGCCAGCGCGGTCGCAATGCGCAGAGCCTCCGCTGAGGTGTAGAGCACGGTGGCCAGCCTCGCTCGGCTTGCGTCGTCTTGTTTTTCACCGAGCGACCATGGCTCATTTTCGACAATGTATTTGTCGACCGCCGCCACCAGTCCCCACGCGGTCTCGAGCGCGCGCGAGAACTGGAATTGATCGAAAAGAAGGCCGAACTCGCGAATTGTTTTGCGGGCCGTCTCAGCAATCGCCTCATCGCCCGGAAGTTTCGAGGCCGAAGGCGAGGGGTAAGGCACCTCACCCTTGAAGTACCGGTTAATCATGGTCAGCGTGCGGCTGGCCAGATTGCCCAACCCATTCGCGAGGTCAGAGTTGTAGCGCTGCACGAGAGAGTCGAAGGAGAACGATCCATCCTGTCCGAATACGACTTCGCGCAACAGGAAGTATCGCAAGGCGTCCGCGCCCAGCACGTCGAGAATCGTCTCGGTGCGCACGATGTTGCCGCGCGACTTCGACATCTTGCTCTCTTCAAACAGCAGCCATCCATGTGCCACAATCGTCTTGGGCAAGGGCAAGCCCGCCGCCAGCAGGAACGCCGGCCAGTACACGCAATGGAAGCGGACAATCTCCTTGCCGATCATGTGGACATCGGCCGGCCAGTACTTCTTGAAGGCTTCCTGCGCCCCCGCGTGCGATGACCCATAGCCGATAGCGGTGAGGTAGTTCGCCAGTGCGTCGAGCCAAACGTAGATCACATGCTTCGGATCGTCAGGGACGGGAATGCCCCAGGAGAAGGTCGATCGGCTTATCGAAAGGTCGCGCAGACCTGATCGCACGAACGAAATCACTTCATTGCGCCGCGTCTCCGGCCGGATGAAGTCCGGGTTCGCGTAAAGTTCCAGCAGTTTGTCCTGAAAGGCTGAGAGTTTGAAGAAGTAATTCTCTTCGTGCACCGTCTCGGTGATGCGCCCGCAGGTCGGACAGGGGTCGCCGGGGTGCGCGCCATCGACGTAGAGTTCGTCGGACACGCAGTACTGGCCGGTGTATGTGCCCTTGTAGATGTAGCCGTTGTCGCGAATTCGGCGGAACAGTTCCTGCGCGCGCTTTATGTGGCGCTCTTCGGTGGTGCGGATAAAGTCGTCGTTCGAGATGCCCATCCGCTTCCAGAGGTTGCGGAACTCCGCCGAAATCTCATCGGCGTACTGCTGAGGTGTCTTGCCGGCGGCCTGAGCGGCGCGCTCGATCTTTTGGCCGTGCTCATCGGTGCCGGTCAGGAAGAATGTGTCGGCGCCCAGCAAGCGTTGCCGTCGCGCAATCGTATCGCAGGCGATGGTGGTGTAGGTGTGGCCAATGTGCGGCCGCGCGTTCACGTAGTAAATCGGAGTCGTGATGTAAAACTTTCGAGTCATGTGGATGTGATCTTCGTCATTGGTTTTTTCGCAAAAACGTAAGCTCGCCGGCTCTGATACTCGACATCCTCCGCGTAGGGCTCGCGTTCGATGATTTCCTCAATCTCGAATCCCGCGTTGCGAATGTAGCCTGCCGCGGTGTTCACGCGAAAGAAGTGGAATTCAAGCGCAGCGCCGGAATTCCAAAGATCTTCGACTGCAGACGTGTCTTCGCCGATGTGAAAGCTAAGCAGAAGTCTCCCGCCTGGCACGAGGACTCGCAGCATTTCCCGCAGAGCTTGAACAAGATCGACGGCCGACAGGTTCACGATCGCGTAAAACGCCGCTATCCCAGCCCATGCATTCTCTGTAACCGGGAGGGCTCGCATGTCTCCCTGATGAAACTCGATGCCCGGATTCAATTGGCGCGCACGCTCGACCATTCCCGCGGACAAGTCCATGCCGCATACTTGGAGCCCGCGTCCACGGAGATAGCGCGCTACCTGCCCTGGCCCGCATCCAAGATCACAAATACGGCCATTATTGCCAACGCTCTCGGCCAACCGGTCGAGCAGTCGACAGTCCAGAGGCTTGTGCTGCAGCTCATCGCCGATCCGCCGGGCGTACTCCTCTGCTACCAAGTCATAGCCCGCCTGAACGTTATTGATTTTCTCGTGAATCATCTGGCTTTCTTTCGAATGCTACTTTCGCCCGCCGCTCGTGTACGCTCGCGAGGCTTCCTGCATCACCGTCTTCAGGGGCACGTGGTGTTCGGTCGCGATGCGCCGACAGTCTTCATACTCGGGCGCGTAATTGGTGATGCTTCCATTCATGCTGGCAATCTTGATGCGCACATCGCCCCATTGGGTGCGAACATTTTCCCAGCGTCGCGCCAGCGTCTGGCGCATTTCATCGCGCTGCCGCACGCCCAGAGTCGTGGTCTCGGTGAAGATCAGTTGCGTCAGCTTGCTCGCATGTTCGGGCTTGCATAGCACGGTGAGCAGGGTGCCGGGACGGTTCTTTTTCATCTGCACGGGCATGCCGAATACGTCCAGCGCACCTTCTTCGAGCAAACGGTCCATGACGTATCCGAAGACCTGCGGATTCAGATCATCGATGTTGGCTTCCAGCACGGCCACCGTCTCGGACGCGGTCTTGGCAGCGAGCGTTGACGCGGATTCGCCGATGGTCAATCGCACGACGTTCGGAAGGCCGGGGAACTCGCGCGTTCCAGCGCCGTAGCCCGACTTCTCGATTTTCATCTCGGGGAACGCTGCGAAACGCTTGACCAGCGTTTTTACGATCGCAGCGCCGGTGGGAGTGACCAATTCCGCCTGCACCCCGGACGAGTACACCGGAGCGTCTTTCAACAATTCGACCGTGGCCGGGGCCGGGACTGGAAACGTGCCGTGAGCGCACTGCACCGCTCCGCCGCCGACATTGAGAGGAGAGCAGATGATCTGATCCACTCCGAGCGCCTCGGCTCCGACGGCCGCGCAGACGATGTCGACCATGGCGTCAACTGCGCCTACTTCATGGAAGTGTAGCTCGTCGACGGAAGTGGCGTGAATCTTCGCTTCTGCTGTTCCAAGAGCTTCAAAGATGGCGATGGCGGTCTTCTTGGCGGTGTCACTAATTCCCGCTTTGCCGATGATTTCGCGAATTTCGGTCAACCCTCGGCCGTGCGAGTGAGAGTGCTCATGGGAATGACCATGCGGCGTGGGTGCCACTCCCTGCGAGGCTTCGTGATCATGATGATGCTCCTCCCCATGGCGATGTTCGTGCTCGTGATGATGCTCCTGGTCGTGAGGATGCTCGTGCCCGGGGTTGGCGTGCGCCTGCGCGGGCGCCGCATTTTGACTCTGTTTTGCCCAGTACTCTTCCCGCGGAAGGTCCCTCTCGCCATCCACCCAGACGTCGACCTTGGTTGCTGAAATGCCGCTGCGGACGACCCGCGAAATCTCCAACCGTGCGCCTACGCCCAGAGCCGCCACGGTCTCTTCCAGCACACGGGGCGGCACTCCTACGTCGATGAGCGCGCCTAGGAACATGTCGCCGCTTACGCCGGAAAAACACTCTAAATATGCAATGCGCATAAGGGAACTCACTCACCAGGGAGACACAGAGACACGGAGCAACGCGATAACCCATCTCTTGAAGTTGTATCTCTCCGTGCTTCTGTGTCTCCGTGGTGACGAGATGGGTTGATTTTTCATCATAGGGAACGGTTCTACCCCCGTCAAACGCGCGCCGGCGGTGCCCTCTGGTAAAATCACTGTTTCTTCAATCACTTAGAGGGACTTCTTGTACCGTCATCTGGAACATCGTCTAGCCCAGCGCGTGCTGGAATGCCTGCAGCGAAAGTTTCCCGGCGTGGCCTTGCCCGGCGTGGTCGTGGAACAGCCTCCGAAGGTCGAACTTGGGGACTTCGCGATTCCTATTTTTCCCTTTGCCAAGCCTTTGCGCTCGGCGCCGCTGAAGATTGCCGAAGCAATCCGGGCCGAGATCGGTCCCCTCGAAGGCATCGCCGGAATGCAGGTGGCGCCTCCCGGTTACTTGAACGTCAGCATCGACCGCGGATGGATGGCTGCTGCCCTCGCGGCCGACCAGAAGCCGCCCGTTGAGATTCCAGCCGGCAAGATCTTGGTCGAGCACTCGAGCATCAATCCCAACAAGGCTGCCCATATCGGGCACTTGCGGAACGCGATTCTCGGCGACACGTTTGTCCGGTTGCTGCGTTTTGCGGGCAGGGAAGTGGACATTCAGAACTACATCGACAATACCGGTGTGCAGGTGGCCGATGTGGTGGTTGGCTTTATGCACATCGATAAGAAGTCTCGCGCGGAAATTGAGGCTCTCACCCGGCAGCCGCGATTCGATTACTACTGTTGGGATCTGTATGCCCGCGTCTCGCAGTGGTACGAAGCGGATAAACAGAATCTGCAGGTACGGCTGCAGACTTTGCACGCGATCGAGGATGCTTCCACTGAAACGGCCGCCGTCGCCGAACTCATCTCCGTTGCGGTGCTCCGCCGCCATCTGGAGACCATGGACCGACTCGACATTGAATATGATTTCCTTCCCCGCGAAAGCGAAATCCTGCACCTGCATTTTTGGGATGCGGCGTTTGCCAAGCTGAAGGAAGCCGGGGTGCTCACCTTCGAGAGTGAAGGGAAGAACAAAGGGTGTTGGGTGATGCGGCGCGCCGGGACCGCCAAACCAAATTCCACCACAGAGGACACTGAGGACACAGAGGAAGGCCAGATCTCAGAGGAAGATCAGAAGGTGATTGTCCGGTCCAACGGGACGGTTGGCTATGTGGGCAAGGACATTGCTTACCACATGTGGAAGTTCGGCCTACTGGGTCGCGACTTCGGATATCGGAGGTTCTATCGCTATCCGAACGATCACGAGTGCTGGATTTCCGCGGTGGATGGTGAGCAGGATCATCCGCACTTCGGCGACGTGGCCGAAAACTATAACGTAATCGACGTACGACAGTCGGAGGCGCAAAACACAGTTAAGGAAGCCCTGCGCGATTTGGGTCACGGAGAAGCTGCCGACCATTTCACCCACTTCTCCTACGGGATGGTCGTGCTGACTCCGCGCTGCGCGGCCGAGCTCGGCTACAACCTGAGCGAAGAAGACAAGACGAGATCGTTCATCGGGGTCAGTGGGCGCAAAGGCTTTGGCGTGAAGGCCGACGATCTACTCGACCAGTTGATTGTTTCCGCCAAGAAGGAAGTCGATTCGCGACATCCGGAGGTGAGTGAGCCGGGGCGTTTGCAGATCGCAACGCAGATCGCGATCGGCGCTTTGCGCTACTTCATGCTGAAGTACACCAAGGAGTCGGTGATCGCATTCGATTTCAAAGAGGCGCTCAGCTTTGAAGGCGAGACCGGGCCCTACGCGCAGTATGCGGTCGTGCGCGCGACCAGCATCTTTCGAAAGGCAGGATTTGATCCCGACACTTTCTTGGCAGGCACCGATGGCAAGATCGGGGCCGCTAATCTAGCGAATTTTCTGGCGGGGGAATCGGCGAACGAAATCTGGGAACTGTGGCTGGCTTCGTCCAAGACTTCCTCGGTAATCGATCAGTGCATCGCCACTACCGAACCTGGGTATCTGGCGAAACATGTTTTTCAGTTGGGACAGCTTTTTAATCATTTTTATCATTCTCATCCGATCCTGACCGAAGCGGACGATGGGCGGAAGCGATTCCTGTTGGCCACCGTCGCTGTCGTACGCCGCGAATTGATTCGATGCCTGGCGGTCATGGGCATTACCGTGCCGCCGGTCATGTAGAATACGGGGCACTGCGGCGCGGCGGTCGCGCCGGATAGTCCTGTTCCTTCATGCCAAAGACTGCTCCCCCATCTGCGCCGTCGCACTCATGGCCTCGCCGCATCATCCTCGGCATGTTTTTGTTCGGGCTTGTGCTGGCCCTCGTCGGAATGATCTACGAGAATATCTCCGAAGCCCGCGATCGACGATTCAATCCCGAAGACGGCCGGCGCTATGACGTCGGCGGATTCAAGATGCATATGGATTGCACGGGGGAGGAAAGTCCGACGGTCATTCTCGAGTCCGGTCTGGGAGACACCTACGTTTCCTGGCGCAAGGTGCAGCCGCAGATTGCGAAGTTCACGCGCGTGTGTTCGTATGACCGAGCGGGACTCGGCTACAGCGACTCCAGTTCGCAACCTCGCACCAGCAAAGTGATGGCCGGTGAGTTGCACGCATTGCTCAAGGCAGCAGGAATTGCGCCGCCCTATGTGCTGGTCGGCCATTCAATGGGTGGATACAACGTGCGTCTATACGCCAGCCTCTATCGCAGGGAAGTGGCGGGCGTGGTGTTGGTCGATGCGTCTCATCCGGACCAGGACAATCGGTTTCCAGCCGAACTCAAGAACATGGAAGGCAGCTGGGTGCGCGAGGCAGAATTCCTGGAATACACGACACCGTTCGGTGTCCCGCGGCTCATCGGGCTGTGTGACCAGGATCCCGTGCAGCGGGCTGCCGAATGCAATTTTCATAGTGCGCGCGAAGGCGTGGCAGAGCTGAAGAGCTTTGCGGAAAGCGCTGCGCAGACGGGTGCCACGGGATCACTTGGCGACCTGCCCCTGGCCGTGCTCTCGCACGATCCCGATAAGCCGTCCGCCGATATTCCGGCCGACCTGGCCAAGCCCACCAACGAAGCATGGGAGAAAATGCAAGAAGAATTGGCGCATCTTTCGACGCGCGGGACGCACGAAATTGCAAAGAACAGCTCGCACTATATTCAAATCGATCGGCCTGACCTGGTTATTGATGCGGTCCGCAGTGTAGTGGAGCAGGCTCGCGCGGCGCAGCAAAGTGCGCCATCTAAATCCAACTAATCTCGCTCAGAGCGCGCCCTGGCTGATCTGCGTTTTCAAACCTGCTAACCTTTTTCTCTCACTTTGGAAACGCCGCTTGAGTGCCGGTCGGCTTCCGCACCTAGGAGCACATGATGAAGTCAACGAATCGGACTGGGTTGGTCCCGATTGCGCTTTTTTTTGTGCTGCATATCTTTTTGCCGCTTCCCCTGATTGCCCAGGACGCGCCACCCATTGCGCAGCCTCCGGTTGCCGCTTCACGGCCGCGAATTGGCCTCGCGCTCAGCGGCGGTGGTGCGATGGCTCTGGCCGAGATTGGGGTGATCCGTTGGATGGAAGAGAACCACATTCCGGTGGACCGGATTGCCGGAACCAGCATGGGCAGCATCATTGGGGCGATGTACGCCACCGGCATGTCGCCAGACGAGATCCAGAAGTTCGCCGAAGAAATTGATTGGGACGAAGCTTTCTTACCTGAGCCGGTTTATAGGCAGCTTTCCTATCGCAGGAAGCAGGACCGGCGTGATTTCCTGATTGCGGCTCCTTTGGGCCTGAAGCACGGTCTCAGCGGGCCGAACGGCTTCAATTCCGGCCAGGGCGTCGGACTGTTGCTGGACCGCATCGCGTTCCCCGAATCTGGAGTCGCGAGCTTTGATGACCTGCCCATTCCATTCCGCTGCGTCGCTACCGACATGCTAAGCGGCGAAGGCGTTGTGCTGCGCAATGGCCCACTCGCCCAGGCGGTGCGCGCTTCCATGGCGATCCCGGGCGTGTTCACTCCGGTGGCGATCAATGGCCGCGTGTTGGCAGATGGCGGCATGGTGCAGAACATTCCAGTAGAGACCGTTCTCGCCATGGATGCGGACGCCGTGATCGCGGTCGAGTTGCGCCTTCCTCCGGGCAATGTCAAAGAACTGGAAACCCTTACGGGCGTGCTTACGCGTGCCGTCGACGTGATGATCACGCAGAATGAACGCCGTTCTCTCATGCTCGCCAAGGCTAATGTCAGCATCAGCATGGCCGGGTTTGATGCGACCGATTACTCGCGGGTCAAAGAACTCGTGGAGCTCGGGTATCGGACTGCGGCCGGCCAGTCTGCCGCTCTTCTGCCGTATGCGATCAAGGATCCAGCAGAGTGGCAGGGATATCTGGACGCCCGCGCCGCGCGCAAACACCGGCCGCCTAACAAAGTGGAAACCGTCGAAGTGGTTGGAGCCGATACCGATACGGATCGCCGAATCCAGAACCGGCTCAGCAAGGCGCTGCGGGGCCCGCTCGATCTGTCGAAGGTCGACAGGCAACTCACCCGTATAGCCGGCGAGGGCCAGTTCGACCGGTTGGGATACGAGGGCTTTTCGCAGAATGGAGTTCCCGCCCTGCGCGTGACGACACACGAAAAGTCTTACGGACCGCCGTTTATCGATCTGGCTGTTAACGTCGACGGCTCTGGCGTGGCGGCGTTCGATTTTTCAGCGGGCGCGCGCGTGACTTTCATGGACGTGGCCCACCACGGCGGCGAATGGCGCAACGATTTACTCTTCGGATCCAGTAACCTTGCGGCCAGCGAGTTCTACCAGCCTTTGGGCCAGTCGCCTTTTTTTGTTGCTCCATACGCATTTGCATCCAAGTTTGCGCGAAACTCCTTCAGTGGATTGACGCGAGTGGCGGTCTTCGGCGACGAGCGCGCCGGAGGCGGCTTCGATATCGGCTATAACTTCGGACGCCGCAGCGAATTGCGTGTCGGCTACGAGATCTTCGACGGAAAGCTGAGTCCGCTGATCGGCGCCTCAGGGTTGCCAATCGTAGACGGCAGCACTGGAGAGTTCCGTGCTCGTTACGTGTGGGACGGCGAGGACAGTCCATCGGTGCCCAGTCGAGGTACGCGATTGGTAGTCACGGCCTCACGAGTTCTGCAAAGCCCAGGACTGGCGCATCCGATTGGGCAACTTGACTTGCAGACTGCCAGCTTTGTCCCCATCAGTCCCAAGGCTTCGCTCTTCTTTGACATCTCGGGGGGCACGACGTTCCACGGTTCCGCCGGGCCCTTTCAAGTGTTCGCGCTGGGCGGACCGTTTCGGCTGGGAGCGTACCTTCCTTATGAATTCGTGGGGAACAATTACGCGTACGCGTCGCTCGGATTTCGCCGTGAACTCTACCGACTGCCCGCGCTCGTGGGGAAAAAAATCTACTGGGGCGGATGGTATGAGGCTGGCACGGCTTTCGGCACGGCGACCGAGGACCCCGGACCGGTAGTGGTGCGCGGAACATTCAACCTGGGAGTGATCACGGATACGATCGTTGGTCCGATCGCGGTCGCGGGCAGTGTCAGTCCCACGGGGCAAAGCCGCGTGAACTTCTCCATCGGGCGGATCTTTTGATGCCTAGTGCCGCGCAGCGTTAGTCCCTAGCGAGTGATGCCATGTCGATCACAAAGCGATAGCGCACATCGCTCTTGAGGACGCGCTCGTAAGCTTCGTTGACTTTCTGGATCGGCACAACCTCAATGTCACAGGTCACGCCGTGCTTGCTGCAGAAATCCAGCATCTCCTGGGTTTCGTGAATGCCACCGATCTGCGATCCCGCGAGACTGCGCCGGCGCGCGACCAGAGAAAAGGCGGAGATCGGGATATCTTTGTCCGGAAGGCCCACAACGACCAGGGTTCCGTCGACCTTCAAGAGGGACAGGTATTGGTTCCAGTCCATCTTTGCCGAGGCCGTGTTGATCATCAGGTCGAAGGAATTCGCCAGCTTGGTGAACGTTTCTGGGTCTGAAGTCGCAAAGAAGTGATCGGCGCCCAGGCGTTTGCCATCCGCCTGCTTCTTCAGAGACTGACTCAGCACGGTGACTTCAGCGCCCAATGCATGCGCGAGTTTGACGCCCATGTGTCCGAGGCCACCGAGGCCAACGATTGCGACTTTCGTCCCGGGCCCTGCGTTCCAATGGCGCAGGGGAGAATAGAGCGTGATTCCCGCGCATAGCAGGGGCGCACAGGCATCGAGTGGAAGATTATTTGGCATGCGCAGCACATAATTCTGGTCGACCACGATCCTGTCGGAGTAGCCGCCATAGGTCGGCGCACCTTCTTTGTCGCGCCCGTTGTAGGTCCATACCGTCAGGACGCTGCAGTACTGCTCCAGGCCACGCTTACACTCTGCGCAACTTCGGCAGGAATCGACGAAGCAGCCGACGCCTACTTTGTCGCCGACTTTGTGTTTTGTGACTTTATTGCCAACGGCGCGCACGACTCCGGCGATTTCGTGCCCAGGCACCATCGGAAAGATCGATTCTTCCTGGTAGTCGCTCCACTCGTCGCGGGTCTGGTGAATGTCGGAGTGACAGACCCCACAATACTGAATCTCGATGACGACATCCTGCTCGCGTGGATCGCGGCGTTCGAACGAATACGGCGCCAATGGTGCTTTTGCGGCCAGTGCTGCATAGCCTTTGCTCTTGCTCATGATTCCACTCTCTTTCCGGAAAATGCGGGACGGATGATTTTTTCTATAGATGATGCGACTGGCAATCGGTTTCCCAACAATCTGACTACAACTCCGGCAGTTTCCCCAGTCTATCGCGGATTGATATACTGCGCCCCTCGGTTCATCTCTAGAAGCTGCCCGGAGGAAAAATTGGTGCGCTCGCCCATCCTGCGTTTGGTCCTGCTTTTATCCGTCGCTATTTCGGTCACTGCACAACCGGCTACGCAACCGTCTGCGACAAAACCGTTGTTCAAGATTCAGGAAGTGATGATTCCGGTACGGGATGGAGTTCATCTGCAGACAGCAATCCTCACTCCTGTCGATCAGCAAGGTCCGTTGCCCATTTTGTTTCGCCGCACGCCTTACGGGGTACCGGAAAAAGCGCCTGAGCAGATACCTACTTCCCTAAAAGAGCTCGCGCAAGACGGTTACATCTTCGTCTTCCAGAATCTGCGGGGACGCTTCAAGTCTGAAGGAGTCTTCAATCTTTCCTCCTGGGTCGATTTAAAGGATCCCAAGGCCACCAATGAGACGACCGACGCCTACGATTCGATTGAATGGCTGCTGAAGAACGTTCCCAACAACAACGGGAAGGTCGGAATGTTCGGCGTGTCCTACGATGGCCTCACGACCGCTCTCACACTCCTGCATCCGCATCCCGCGCTCATGGCCATCAGCGAACAGGCGTCGCCCGTCGACCAGTGGATGAACGACGATGACCACCGCTACGGTGCCTTGCGCGAAAGCTACGACTTTGAATACGCGGTGATGGAGCAGGCCGATAAGAACAAGAACACGCACTTCGATTTCGAAACCTACGACACCTACGAGTGGTATCTCAACCTCGGACCACTCTCGAACATCAACGCGAATTATCTGCACGGCTCGATTCCGTACTGGAACTCCAGCGTGGATCATCCTGACTACGACGAATTCTGGAAGAAAGAAGCGTGGGTGAACCAACTTCACGCCTCAACTGTGCCGAACCTGAATGTTGCGGGATTCTGGGATCAGGAAGATCCGTGGGGACCGTGGCAGATCTTTCGCCACGCGGAAGAGCGCGATCCGCAACACACGAATTTCATGGTGGCTGGTCCGTGGTTCCACGGCGAATGGCAGACTCCGAAAGGCGATCAAATCGGCATCATTCCGTTCGGAGGACACGAGACTGCACGGGAATTCCGCGAGAATATCCAAGCACCATTCTTCCGCTATTACCTGCACGGACAGGGTGAAAAGCCGGCGTGGCAGGCGAGCACCTTTCAGAGCGGATCGAATACATGGCACACCTATCCGGCTTGGCCTCCGAAGGAAGCGAAGGCAACCAAGCTGTATTTACACGTTGACGGGACGCTCTCGTTCACCGCGCCGGGCCCGGCCAAATCCGGGCAAGCTCACCGTGAGTACACCAGCGATCCCGCCAATCCCGTGCCCTACCGCCAGCGTCCCATCTCGCCCACGTATCCGGCGGGTGACTGGCGAACCTGGGAGGTCGCCGACCAGAGGTTTGTCGATCACCGGCTCGATGTTCTTTCGTTCACCAGCGAACCGCTCGACCACGATCTGACCATTACCGGGCCACTCGCGGCAAATCTCTACGCTTCAACTTCTGGAACCGACAGTGATTTCGTGGTCAAACTGATCGACGTGTATCCGCAGGACGCGCAGAAGAATTCATGGAGCCCGGACGAGGGACCGAAGCCCGGCCAGTACGCCGAGTCGCTGAATGGTTACGAGCTTCCGGTCGCAATGGAGGTGCGGCGGGGCCGCTATCTCACGAGCTACGAGAAGCCGTCTGCGCTGACGCCGAACAAGCCGGTGGAGTGGAACATCCCTCTGCGCGATCACGACCACGTCTTTCTGAAAGGTCACCGCATCATGGTGCAGATTCAATCAACGTGGTTTCCTGTGATCGACCGCAATCCACAGAAGTTCGTGTTCAGTATCTACAAGGCGACGGCGTCTGATTTTGTGCCGGCCACGCAGCGGATCTACTGCTCGCCCGATCTGCCGTCACATCTGGTGCTGCCGGTCGTGCCATGATCCGCATAAAAAACGGCCCGGGACTATCCCGGGCCGCATCATCCACGAGAGTTCTACTTTCCGCCGGCGTTGCCGTGCGTTCCCAGCCACGACGCCAACTGCGGTTCCTGGCGCGACTTCAAATCGATGCAGTTGTTGATGCGTTCAATGGACTGTTTGTAGGTGCGCTCCGCAGCCGCGACCTTGTGAGCAGAAAAGAATTCTGTCACTTGATCGCGCATGCCCGCGTCGCAGAAAACGCTGGTCGCTCCTACGACTTGGGCGCTGGCGAAGGGGCCGCCGGCTTTCTCAATTTCGGCCCAGTGCTGGCGGATGAAATCCCATGCCAACTGCTGGCCCTCTGGGTTTCCCATCACGCTTGTTACCAATCCCAACGCATCCTGGGATCGCACATCGGAAGAAATCGCGAAATTCAGCGTCCGGTCCAGCAACTTCGGATCGCTGAACTGCGGCAGCGTGAAGAGATACATGTAGTACTCCTCCGGCGATTTTGTATTCTTCGTCGCCGCCAGCACCCGGTCGTAAAACGCGGAGTCCCCATTCAAAGCGGCGAGTGCCAACGCTCCACCGGCGAGTTGGTGATCGACCGACGAGGGGTCCGACAGAGCCTTGTCTGCAGTCTTTCGCGCCTCCGCCAGAGCCTCCGGATCGCGCGCGTCGTAACCCAATGTTCCGATCAAGCGCGACCGCATGGTTCGCTGTTCGTCGCTCTCGCCGGGCTTCGGTTCGTAGCCAACTTCCTTCATGGACGGAGCTAGATATTGGCGCAGCCACATGCGATAGGATTCGCGATCGCCGTCGCTCACCAGGTACTGGCCAATGTAGTTGAGCCGTCCTAGAACATCCGCCACCACCGCGCGGTTGTGGTCGGCCTGCAGACCTTGCGCGAAGGCGAGATAGTCGCCCACTGGTTCGCGCCCGACGCGCACCGATGCCCAGATGTCGCCTTGCACCGTAATGCGCTCGGCAGGAGTCAGCTTGGTTTCCGCATCGCTCGCCAACGCCCGAACCGCTTCTGCGGAATAGCCCGTCCGGTAGTATCCGGTCGCGCCCGCGTTAGCGAGAACCCAGTTCGAGCAACCCGGCAGCGTGAACGTCTCTTCCTTCTTGGTCATCAGTTCGCACTTCGCGGCCTCACCACTCGCCGAGCCGCGCATGCACAGAGGAATCTGCCAGAGTTGATCGTTGGGTTCTTCGAATTTCGCCCGGTCGATGTAATAACGCTGCTGGGTGACGGTCACGCTGGTGGAATTACCCGCGCATTGCGCCTTTACATTGAGGATGGGCGCGCCGGGTTGTTTCACCCACGTCGGCATAATCTTGTCGACAGGCTTCTTCGACGTATTGGCCTGGGCGTCCCAGAAGTCGTCTGCGGTCGCATTGGCGTACTGGTGCTCTTTGATGTATGCGTTTACGCCAGCGCGGAACGTTTCTTCGCCGAGATAGGATTCCAGCATGCGCAGTACAGACGCTGCCTTGCCGTAGGCGATTCCGTCAAACAATTCCTGGATCTGGTCCGGAGTCTCCGCCGCCTGGTGAATCGGGCGCGTATTGGCCAGCGAATCAGTGTTGAGAGTTCCGCTGGTGCCGCTTACATCGTCCAGCGGATAGTTCCACTCGGGCTTCCACTTGGCGACCGGCTTGCTTTCCATCCACGTGGCAAAGCCTTCGTTGAGCCAGATGTCGTCCCACCACTTCATCGTGACCAGGTCGCCAAACCACTGGTGCGCCATTTCGTGCGCCACTACGCTGGCGATCGTCTTCTTCAGGCCTACTGAGCCTTGTTTCTCGTCGATCAGGAGGATTACTTCGCGGAAGGTGATGCAGCCGGTATTCTCCATCGCGCCCGCCGAGAAGTCGGGGAGGCCGATCAAGTCTAGCTTTCCGTAGGGATACTTGATCCCAAAATATTTGTCGTAGTAACTGAGGATGTATTCTGCGGACTCCAGAGCAAACTTGCCCATTTCCTTCTTGCCTGGAGTGCTGTAGACGCGGATCGGAATGCCGTCGGCTTGGCCTTCGATGTACTCGAAGTGGCCGACGACCAGCGCAGCCAGATACGACGACATCTCCGCTGTCGTGGCGAAACGCACCGTGTGTTTGTCGCCAGGACCCGCCGTGTCGGAAACGACTTTCTGGTTGGAGATCGCGACCTCGTCCTTGTTGGCAACTGTCGTAATGTCGAAGGTGGCTTTGTAATCGGGCTCATCAAACGAGGGAAACGCGCGCCGCGCGTCGGTGGCTTCAAACTGCGATGCGGCGTATTTGCGTCCTTGGTCGTCCTTGCCCAGATATAGCCCACGCATTTCGTCGTTGAGAATGCCCGCGTAGGCGATGTGGATGGTGGCGGAACCCGCAGCTACCGGCTTCTCGACGGTGAGCACAACCATCTCCTTTTCTTTCTCGAGCGTGACTTTGGCCTTCTGGGTGGTTCCACCGCTGGTAATGGTGATGTCGTGGAAGTCGATGTCGACCGCATTCAGCGTGATCTCCGCTGTCGGCTTCAATACGCGGATCGTGATGGTTTCATCGCCCTCGAACTTGGCCTTCTCCAGATCTGGCGTGAAGGCGAGTTTGTAATTCTCCGGCCGGGCGACCTCGGGCAGGCGCTGGGCAGCGGCGAGCGAGAGTGTCAGCACGAGAAAGGTCATAACCGCAAAGATGCGCTTCATTAGTTTTTTCCTCAGGAGATTGAATCGGATTGCTTTCTTAATAGCGTTCCCTGGAGTGCCCCAAACGCAGTTCTCCCACTCCAGATTGTTACGGATAATGCTCCGCGAAAGTTCATTCGCGCGATGTGGTCACTCCATTCAGAACGGTTTCGACGCAGTGATTGGCTCCGAACCAGTATGGAATTTCCCGATAATCCTTCACGTCGAACACTGCCAAATCCGCGTCTTTTCCCGGCTCGATGCTGCCCTTTCGGTCGGCAACGCGGAGCGCCCAAGCTCCGTTGATCGTTGCCGCCGCGACTGTTTCTGCAGGCGACATCTTCATGTGCGTGCAGGCCAGCGACATTGCCATGGGCATGCTGACGGTCGGCGATGTTCCTGGGTTATAGTCGCTTGCCAGTGCGACCGGAACGCCGGCATCGATCAACCGACGCGCGTTCGCATAGCCCTTTAACCCCAGGAAATAATTTGCTCCCGGCACTAGCGTGGCCACGGTATTCCGCTCAGCGAGCTGCGGGATGTCGTTGTCGTTTACGTGATCCATGTGGTCGAACGATGCTGGATTGAAGAGCAGAAACGGCTCTAAAACGGTTTCTGACAGCTGGCCCATGTGTGCGCGAACGCTCAAGCCATACCTTTCCGCGGCCGCGAATATCTGTTCCGTTTCCTCTGAAGTGAAGGCGCCCTTGTCGCAGAAAACATCCACGAATTGGGCGAGCTTCCGCTTCGCCGCCCGCGGGATCATCTCCTTACAGACGATCTCAACGTACTTTTGTGAGCAGCCCTGAAATTCTTTTGGGACGACGTGGGCGCCGAGCAGGGTGGCGACCACGGTTCCGGGCCAGCGGGAGGCCGCCTCGCGGATAGCCTCCAGGGACTTGAGTTCCGACTCGAGGGTCAGTCCGTATCCGGATTTGGCTTCGACCGTGGTCGTACCGTAGGAGGCCATTTCTTCCAGCGCGGTCACGACTTTCGAGGCCAAGGCGCTCTTTCCAGTCTTGCGAACGCCTTCCAGGCTCGACCGGATGCCGCCACCCGCTGCCGCAATCTCTCCGTAAGAAGCGCCTTCGATCCGCTTCTCGAAATCCACTAGCCGCGGGCTAACGAAGACCGGGTGCGTGTGCGAATCGACGAACCCGGGCAGGACAACCTTGCCGGTGCAGTCCATCTCGGTGATGCTGTGGCGATTTCGCTTCAGCCAGGGATCGCGGAGGGCGTCTTTCGTAGCTCCGACGGAGACGATCTTGCCGCCCAGACAGAAGACTGCGCCATTCTTGATGATCGCAAGACCCTGCAGTGCAGGGCCGCGTCGCGGGCCGGGCCTAGCCGCCGCGGCCTGCAAAGTGACAAGCTGATCGACATTAATCAGCAGCAGTGCAGCTGGTTGGGGAGGTCTTGGCTTGGCAATCACGCTTAATTTAGTCTAGCAGCCCTTTTGACCCCTCGGACAAGCAGATGCCGTCGACTAATTGGATTCGTCCGGTTGTGCGGAATCGCGGAATCAGCCTACCATCAATCGGAAGGTCCCATCATGACTAACGGTTCGCTTCGCCATGCAGTTCCATTCGAACGTCTGCGGCCCTCGTGGCGTGCAGTTGGCGCGGCTTTGCTGTGCGGCTTGATACTTCTACCCGGCTCTGCGTCGTCGCGGCTGCAGGGTGCTCAGCCCTCTGCCGGGACATTGCGTCAGGCTGCCGAGGGTCACCACGTGATCATCGGCACGGCTGCTGCTTCCAGATATCTGGCTGAAGCGGATTACTCCGCCATCCTCGGGTCGGAGTTCAGCCAACTGCAGGCGGAGAATGAGATGAAGTTCGGTCCGATTCATCCGCGGCCTGATACGGACCCGAATCCGTACGATTTCATGGGCGGCGACGCACTGGTTGCCTTTGCCCAGAGCCATAACATGGTTGTCCGCGGACACACGCTGGTGTGGCACAAACAGGTTCCTCAATGGGTCGACAAGGGAGGTTTCTCTGCGACGCAACTTGCCGACATTCTGCACAGCCACATCAAGACTGTGATGACTCACTACGCTTCGAAAGTCTATGCGTGGGATGTGGTCAATGAAGCGTTCGAGGACGACGGCACGATGCGCCACACGATCTGGTACGACCAGCCAGGAATCGGCGCCGGGGCGGGCACGAAGTACATTGAGCAGGTGCTGCGCTGGGCGAGGGAAGCCGATTCGGGCGCGAAGCTCTTCTACAACGATTACGAGGCGGAAGGCGTAAACAAGAAGTCCGACGTGATCTATGCCATGGCGAAAGACTTCAAGGCGCGAGGCGTGCCGCTCGATGGCGTCGCCTTTCAAGCGCACGTCAGCATGAAGTTCGACGATCGAGAAAAGTTGGAGTCATTCGCGAAGAACCTGGACCGGTTCTCAAAGCTCGGGCTGGAGTTGCACATTACGGAACTCGATGTTCGTCTAGACGACTCCACTCCGGCATCGCTCACCGCGCAGGCAAAGCTGTACGGCGAGATTACGACTCTCTGCGTGCAGCAACCAGCGTGCAAACTGCTGCAGACCTGGGGATTCACCGACAGGCACTCGTGGATTCCGGCTTTCTACAAAGGGCAGGGATGGGCGTTGCTTTGGGATAACAAGTATCAGAAGAAGCCAGCTTATGCGGCCGTTCACGACGCGCTCGCAAAATAGAGATGCTCATGTGGGGACAGCCGCCTTCGGCTGTTCGGCGGAGCAAAGCTCCGCTGGTGGAAGGCTAGTGTGAATTCGGAGGGAAGCGGACTGTTGAGCGGACCGACCGTGGGCTAAGGAGGTTACGTAGAGGGGAAAACCCTGGCGAGCTTCGTTCGCCCGGACAGCCGAAGGCGGCTGTCCCACATGAGTCTTGGCCGGAGTCTTACTGCGGGCTTAGGGCTTCATCGGTATCTTCACGCCCGTTTTCTTCGCAAACTCCTTCGCTTCGTCGTACCCGGCGTCGACGTGGCGGATCACGCCCATGCCTGGGTCCGTGGTCAGAACGCGCTCGATGCGCTTTGCCATCTCATCCGTACCGTCGGCGACGGTGACTTGTCCGGCGTGCAGCGAGTAGCCGATGCCGACGCCGCCGCCGTTGTGGATTGAAACCCACGAAGCGCCTGCGGCTGTGTTCAACAGAGCATTCAACAGCGGCCAGTCGGCGACCGCGTCGGAGCCGTCTTTCATGCTCTCGGTCTCGCGGAACGGGGACGCCACCGAGCCACAGTCGAGATGATCGCGGCCAATCACGATTGGCGCTTTGATCTTCCCTTTCTTCACCAGATCGTTCATGGCGAGGCCGAACTGCGCGCGCTCGCCGTATCCAAGCCAGCAGATGCGTGCCGGCAAGCCTTGGAACTTGATGCGCTTCTTCGCCAGGTCAATCCAGCGACGCAAGATGCGGTTCTCGGGGAACAGTTCTAAAACCAAATCATCGGTCACGTGAATGTCGGACGGTTCGCCCGACAGCGCGACCCAACGGAAGGGACCACGGCCTTCGCAGAACAGAGGGCGAATATATGCCGGTACGAATCCGGGGAAGTCGTAGGCATTCTTCACCCCGCGCTGAAAGGCGAAAGTGCGAATATTGTTTCCGTAGTCGAAGGTGACGGAGCCCATCTTCTGCAGGCGCAACATGCCCTCAACGTGGCGCGCCATGGCATCGAGCGACCTTTCTTGATAGGCCTTTGGATCGCGCTTGCGCAATTCCAATGCGGCTTCGAAGGTCATGCCGTTCGGTACATACCCGTTCAGCGGATCGTGCGCCGAGGTCTGGTCCGTCAAAATATCAGGGACGACGCCGCGCTCGGCCAACTCTGGAATCACGTCCGCGCAATTCCCCACCATTCCGACGGAAACATTTTCTTTCTTGCGGATGGCGTTCTTGAGGATGCGCAGCGCCTCATCCAGAGTGGTGACCATGAAGTCGCAATAGCCGGTCTTCAGGCGCTTCTTGATGCGCTCGGGATCGACGTCGATGCCCAGAAAAGCCGCGCCAGTCATGGTTGCTGCGAGCGGCTGGGCTCCGCCCATTCCACCCATACCGCCGCTGACAATCAGTTTGCCAGCCAGGTCGCCACCGAAATGCTTTTCGCCCGCAGCGGAAAATGTCTCGAACGTGCCCTGCACAATTCCTTGCGAGCCGATGTAGATCCACGAGCCGGCGGTCATCTGGCCGTACATCATGAGTCCGGCGCGCTCGAGTTCGTTGAACTTTTCCCAGTTGGACCAGTGGCCGACCAGGTTTGAATTCGCGATGAGCACTCGCGGAGCGTGGTCGTGGGTTTTGAAAACGCCCACAGGCTTGCCCGACTGCACCAGCAACGTTTCGTCGTTGGCAAGAGTCTTCAGCGTCTCGACGATGGCGCGGTAGGCTTCCCAACTGCGCGCGGCGCGGCCCGTTCCGCCGTAGACGACAAGATCTTTCGGGCGCTCGGCGACCTCTTCGTCGAGGTTGTTCATGAGCATGCGCATGGCGGCTTCCTGCTGCCAGCCTCTGCAGGAGATGGAGTTGCCGCGCGGCGCGCGAATGGACATAGATGCTTGGATTTCGGTTTCAACGGGCATGGTTCGATGGTACTTCTCCGCGCGGGCCAGTACAAATGGGGTTGATACGGGGCCGCGACCTCACTAGCATTGCCGCAGGAAGGATCGCGAAACGATGAAGAGCAAGGGCACGATCGGCATCGACTTTGGGACGACGAACAGTTCCATCGCCTGTGCCGAGCTCTCAGGGGAGGTTCACCTTGCCAAGTTCCCTTATTTGGGGGGCCGGACAGATGCCTATTGATCGCTGCTCTATCTTCAGCGGGTGAAGGAGGGCGGGGTGAATACTCTGAAGTCCTGGACCGGACCTGAGGCCATTGAACAATATCTCGCCGCGGACGTGAAGGGTCGACTGATCCAATCTCTCAAGTCATTCCTCAGCAGTCGCAACCTTCACAGCACAGAGATTTTCGGCCGAAGGCACACGCTTGAAGACCTGATCGCAAGGATCTTGAGGGACCTGCGAGAGAAGGCGGAACATCAGTTTGGGATCAAGATCAAGTCTGCGGTGGTCGGAAGACCGGTTCATTTTGTGGGAGCAGAGAACCCGGAAGATGACATTTATGCGGAGGGTCGACTTCGGTCGGCCTTCGAATCGGCAGGCTACGAATCCGTTCAGGTCGAGATGGAGCCGATCGCAGCGGCACATTATTACGAGTCCACGCTCGATCACGACGAGCTCATTCTCATTGGAGATTTCGGGGGCGGTACGAGCGACTTCTCTCTGGTTCACGTTGGCCCAACCGTTCGAAGGGATAGAGTCTCGGGCAGCATCATCGGTAATGCCGGAGTGGGCGTAGCGGGAGATGCCTTCGATGCGAAGATCATCAGGCACCTCGTATCGCCCGCTCTTGGAGCGGGATCGCAGTTGCGTTCACTGGGCAAAGTCCTGACCGTTCCAAATTGGGTTTACATCAAAGTGGAGCGTTGGCACCATCTGTCGCTATTGAGGGGCAGAGATGTGCTGGAGATGCTGAGAGGCGTTCACGCGCAATCGCTCGAAGCGGAGAAGATCGGAGCGCTAATTCACTTCATCAAAGAAGATCTTGGATTTCACCTCCACCGCGCCGTGCAAAGAGTTAAGAGCGACTTGTCGGATGCCGCTCTGGCCAGATTCGAGTTTTCGGATGGGTTTGTGGATCTGGCAGCGGTGGTGGAACGAGTGTCCTTCGAAGAGTGGATTTCTGAGGAACTCGGGCGGATCGCTGGGTGCGTCGATTCTCTTCTCACTTCGTCAGGTGTTTTGCCTAAGGAAGTCGATCGGGTCTTCCTCACCGGCGGCTCTTCCTTTGTGCCAGCGGTGCGGAGAATCTTTGAAACGCGATTCGGAAAGAAGGAAATTCGGGGAGGAAACGAATTTACTTCGGTAGCCCGTGGTTTGGCGCTGAAAGCGATGGACTTGCGGTGATTGAGGCAACGGCAGGTTTGAATTCACCAGGTGTTGTAGGCGGTTCCGTCGGTGGCCGTGCCCGTAGAAGCCGAGTGGACGTCGGTGATGCCCGGTTCCTGCTGATCGACGGCCATCATTACGTCTTCCTGAACAACTTCCCAGTTGGTTTCCTTTGTCATGGGATCCACGGGAATCTGGCGGAGGTATTGCGCCTGGACGAGATCGTCCAGCGACTGGGGAGCTTTCTGCTTGTCGAGGGTATACTGGGAAATGACGCTGCGCAACGTGCTCAAGTTCGAACGCAGAACGGACTCGCGCGACTGAATAACGGTGCGATTGTAATTGGG
Organism: uncultured Acidobacteriaceae bacterium; assembly: GCA_963832015.1. Classification (GTDB taxonomy): domain Bacteria; phylum Acidobacteriota; class Terriglobia; order Terriglobales; family Acidobacteriaceae; genus Sulfotelmatobacter. The sequence continues at coordinate 22,069 of CAWHSR010000026.1, read as the reverse complement.
AATCGCGACTGCCATCAGAATGATGATGATGCTGATGACAATCATCATCTCAAGCAGCGTAAAACCACTGGCGTTGCTGCGCCTTCGGCGGTGGGCGAACGCGCGGAGGGACGAGCGACGGCTCAATCTGCTCGTGTGGTGCCCCAAGTTATTCACGCCCCGTAGCATTTACCAGTCCTTGTATTTCGTTCCGTCGAGCGCGGTGCCTTCCGACTTACTGTAGACATCGAATACGCTTTGTCCGCCCCAGGAATCAGAGTCGGGATCGTCCTGCATGGAGCGCATCCCCCACTCCTTGCTCTTGGTCATGGGGTCCGTTGGAATAGAACGCAGAAAACGGATCTTCTTGCCGCCCTGCGCTTCTATTCCTTTGGTCAGATCCTCGAGCGTGGGGGGATAGTGCTGCGCGTCGACCTTGGTCTGAAACATGTTCAGGTCGGCGGCGTCCTTGTAGCGGTCGATGGCGTCGCGCATTTCCCACAGCGCCTGGCGGAGTTGTTTTTCCTTCTCGCGCTGAATGGTGACCCGCGCCAGCGGCAGAGCCATCAGCGTAAGAATCGACATGATGGTGGTCGCGATGATCAATTCCATGAGCGTGAAACCCCGCTCTGGCTTCGCGTTCGGCCCGTGATGGAATCTTTGAAACTTCATTTCTAAGGTCTGTCGCTCAGCTCTTACACCCGGCAGGGGCTAAAGCCCTAGCAGGGAAAACGCTTGACCGCTCAACGCGCTACGTCGCCACCCCACAAGCCACCACCCAAAGCCAAAAAGCTGCCAGCCCAAAGGCGGGCACCCCAAGGCGGACACCGCAAAAGAGGCTACCTAAAAGCCACCACTCAAGCGCGGCCAGCCAAAAGCGACGCACCAAAGTCTTCTACTGAATCGTGACGGACGCCTGCGCCCCGTTGACCGTGATGGCTTGCAAGCCGGGGTCGCGCGCTCCGCCGCGAGTAATCGTCAGTGGAGTCTGGCCATCTGCCTTTGCTTGGAAAGTGAGCGTGACCACGGCACCCTGGCCCGAGACTCCTCCCACGCCGGGTGGCCGCGAGGCCGTGATCTGCGACTGTCCGACCATTTCATCCTCGCGATGAGCCAGGGTTACGATCTGGCCATCCTGCGAGAGAAATCCGCCGTTTGACACATTAACCAGTTGCAGCATCTTCGGATCGTAGTTCAACTGCACGGGTACGGAATGCACGTTCTGGGCGCCGGAAAGCAGCAGATTGACCATGAAAGTGCCGCCCTTTGCCGCCTGAATGGTTGGCGGATCAAACAGGAAGCTGGCGGTACCGGATGGAGCCGCATTCGCTGCCGGTGGCGGTGTGGCGGGTGCAGGGTTTCCCAGAGGCTGAATCGATGGCGTCGCCGGTTGCGATGGCGCCTGAGCCGGTGCGGTCTGCGGTTTGCTCGGACGGCGCAGCTCGATCGTATTCGCGGTACCGATATCGATGGCGCGCTGATTGATCTCGCTCACGTCGGTGGCACGGATGATGTGAGGAACGATGGCAAAAACGATTTCGTTTTCCGAGTGATCCTGGGTGGTCTGGCCGAACAGGTACTTAAGAATCGGAATCTGCGCCAGTCCCGGAATGCCGGCCAAGGATTTCGTCTGCTGGTCTTCCATGATTCCACCCAGCAAATTGGCTTCGCCGTCGCGGAGGCGAATTTCATGTTCGATCTTGCGCTGGCCGATGATGGGCTGGCTGATGCCGCCAATGTTGGACTGGCCGGTCACGGCCGAAACATCCATGCTGATCTTCAGTGTGACCTCGCCATTGGAGTGCACGTGGGGCGTAATTTCGATATTCACGCCGACGTCGAGATACTGGAACTGCGTGTTCACGAGCGGGTTGATGCCGACGCCGCCGATGCCCGGCTGGAATGATCCGGTTGCGACGGGCACGCGGTCGCCGATCTTGAGCGAAGCCTTCTGCCCATCCAGAGCGCGAATCTGCGGATTCTGAAGGAGTTTGGTGTCGCTGTTGTTCATGACCGCCGACAGGTTGGCGGAGGGAATGACGACCTGGAAGTTGGTGGCGTTCAGGTTCCCCAGCGTGTTGAGGTTGATGCCAGTCGATCCGGTGCTGGAGGTTACGGTTCCACCGGTTCCCGAATTGGTCGTACCTGTGGTGGTTGTGGTCGTGTTGATGTTGTCCTGCAGGGTAATGGTAGCGCTGGTCGGCGGACTCAATCCCAGCGTGCGCGACCGGTCTTTGCTGACTTGCATGACTGCGATGTCGACGATGACTTCCGGACGCGCCTTGTCGAGATCCTCTACCAGTTTTTCCGCCAGAGCGATCTGATCGGGGGTCCCGCGCACGACCAGGGCGTTCTGTGAGAGCAACTGCTGCACGCGCTGCACATCCAGCACGGCGCGAATCGCATTCACCACATCCTGCAGTTCAGTGGGAGCCGAGAGATTCGTAAGATAAAAAGTCTTGAGAACGCTCTGTTCCAATTCCTTGCGCTTGGCGGGATTGTCTGTCGCCACGAAGATCGTATTCAGCGTGACCGGCCGCCAGAAGGTTTTCGATTCCAGCGCCGTGATTTCGAGCGCCTCTTCCAGCGTTACGCCGTTCAATTCCACTTTGATGGGCTTCGGTTGGTAATCAGGATCAAACAGCACATTGATTCCGGCCAATTGGCCGATTGTGCGGTAAACGGTGTCGGATTTGTCGGTCAGCTTCACCGTGATGGGGATGTTCGAGATGGGAGCGAGTTCGACCGGCCCCGGAGCGTCGTGAATCCTGCGCTCGATGCCAGCCGGTGGTCCGGCGGCCTGCGGCTGAGGATTGCGCTGGTCGCTGATCATCTTCAGGGTGCGATTCAGTTCCTGCTTGGCGATGAACAGCGCTGGATCGATGGTCAGCGCCTTTTGGAATTCAGCCGCGGCTTCCTCTAGTCGGTTCTCGTCACGGAGCTTCTGCCCGTTGTGAACGATGGAGGCGGCAGCTTCGAAACGGAGACGTTCGAAAGCGGCCCGATAGCGCAGATCTTTGGGCTTAAGGTCGTAGCACTGCTTGAAGAAATTGTAGGCCGCTTCGTACTGCTGGCGAGCCTCGGCGTCCTGACCTTTGGCGTAGAGATCTTTGACCTTGTCGGCGATGGCGGGGAGCGTGGCAACCGCGACCAGCAACAGCAGTAGTGCCGGGCGCATCAGGCGTCTCATTCGATATTCCTCACGAGATGATCCTCTTTATTACAGTGTTCGCCGGGCAAGCAGCTTTCCCACGCTTCGGCGCATTCCGTTGATTTTTTGCGCGGAAAATCCACTTCAATGCACGAAAAAACTATTCGGTGAGGCGATTATAGCATCGCTGTTTCCGGCTCCCGAAGTGCTTGTGCACACGGGAGTTACACTCTTTGGTCGTAGGCCTAATGGGTCTTTCCGGCGTCCGGCTTCCGAAAAAATCAAAGCCCCGGACTCTGGCCCAAGAACCGAGAGCCTGAAGCCGAAAGCTGGAAGCCCGAATCATGCGCTAAGATAACTACTCGTTCACCTCATGGCGCGCCAATCCACCCACCAGACCAAGCCGAACCCAGAGAAATCCCCGCGCCGCGACCCGACCGCCTCCGGGGACCGAGACGCCGCCGTTAATAGGATCGCTTCACATAACTACTTCTTGCTGGAAAAATTTGAGGCGGGGGTCGTTCTGACTGGGACCGAGGTCAAGTCGGTCCGGGGCGGCCTGGCCAACCTCAAGGATTCCTATGGTTTAGTGAAGGACAATGCGGTCTGGCTTCTGAACGCCCACATCGGGCCCTACGAGCACGGCAACATCTTTAATCATGCGCCGTTGCGCACCCGCAAATTACTGATGCATCGCGAGGAGATCCGCAAACTGATCGGCAAAACCCAGCAAAAGGGTTTAACCCTGATCCCGACCCGGATGTACTTCAAGAATGGCAGGGTGAAGGTCGAGTTGGCGCTGGCGAAGGGCAAGCAGTTGTGGGACAAGCGCGAGACGGAGCGGCGTCGTACCGCCGACAAGGAAGCCCGGGAAGCGGTGGCGCGAGGAAGAAACAGGAAATAGCGACTTCGGGCAGAGGGGCGACCCCATGAAAACCGTCAACCTCAAGTCCGATATGCCTTCGGTTGCGGAGGCGTTGCAACGGCTGGAGCGGGCAATGGCACTTGCGCGCCAGGAGCGGCACTCGCTTCTCAAATTAGTCCACGGGTATGGATCGACGGGAGCGGGTGGCGACATCCGAATCGCCGTGCAGAAGCGCCTGCACGAGCTGACTGAGGGCGGGCAGATTCGCGGCTGCATCTTCGGAGAGAACTGGTCGAAGTCCGATGAGGCGACGTGGCGTGTGTTGCAGACGGAGTCGGCATTGAAGAGCGATTCCGATCTGGGGCGTCGCAATCAAGGCATCACGATCATTGTGCTGTGAGGCGGTTTTGATCTCATTCTTCGTGACTTCGGCTCTGTAACCTCCGACTTAGGGACCAGCGTTCCGGTCCGGATCTTACAGGGATGACCCGATTGACCCAATTACACTCATCGTGCCCTATATAGAAGACATGGGTGCGTCTGCCTCGAGTCAACCGTATCGCTCCTCCTCTCCGCAGGCTTTCGTGGTGATGCCCGGCAAGAAACGGCGTCGGCGTTGGCCCTGGATCGCTGGATTTCTCGTGGTATTAACCGTCGCCGTGATCCTGGAAGCCCGTCATCTGCTTGCCCATGCCCAACCCATCCTGCGCGCCCGAGTCATTGAAACTCTTTCCGCGCGCTTCAAGACGAAAGTGGAACTGGCAGACCTTGACGTGGGGCTGGCCGATGGCCTGAACGTTTCCGGCAAGGGGCTTAGGATTTTCGGCCCCACAGATCCCAACCCGACAAAATCGGGCGTGCAAGCCCTGATCAGCATTCAGGAATTTCGCTTCCGGACGGGGCTGATCAGCCTGTTCCGCACGCCGATGCATGTGGCTACGGTGTACGTGAGAGGCATGGAACTGAACATTCCTCCGAAGGAAGACCGACCGCGCCTGGGGGAGATGCGTGACAACTCGGGCGAGAAGATCAACAAAATGAAGATGAAGATCTTCGTGGACAAGTTTGTTTGCGAGGACACGCGATTAGTCATTAATACGTACAAGCCGGGCAAGGAGCCCCTTGTTTTTCAGATCGGCCAGTTGGATATGACAGAAATCGGACCCGGCCAGCCGTTGCGATTTGATGCGACCCTGGTGAATCCCAAGCCGGTGGGAAACATCAAGTCGACGGGTTCGTTCGGTCCGTTCCGCGAGGACGCTCCGCGTGAAACGGCAGTTGCTGGCGACTACTCCTTTACGCAGGCTGATCTCGGAACGCTGCCAGGAATCGGCGGCATGCTCTCATCGACGGGGAAATACAACGGGAGCCTGGGGAAGATTGAAGTCTCTGGCGCGACCGATACGCCCGATTTCCGGCTCGACACGAGCGGGCATCCGGTGGCGCTGCACACTGACTTTCACGCGATTGTCGACGGCACCGATGGCGACACTTATCTCGAGCCGGTGAAGGCCCGCTTTCTTCATTCGTCGTTCACGGCGCGGGGCAAAGTGATTCGAACGCAGGAATCCGAAGGGCCACGACATCGAACTCAGCGTGCTGATGGATCACGCGCGCGTCGAGGATCTTCTGCAGTTGGGCGTCAAGACCGATCCTCCCATTTTGAGTGGACCGGTCACGATGCAAGCGAAGATGAGTATCGTTCCCGGAGCCGAGGATGTCGCCAACCGTTTGAAGCTCGATGGCACCTTCAAGATTGCAGCCGGACTCTTTTCGAATGAAAAGATTCAGGACAAGATTGACGCGCTGAGTCTGCGGAGCCGGGGTGAGCCCAAACAGGCGAAGGAGCACGCCGAAGTGGGAGTGCCGTCAGAAATCGGTGGCGTATTCCGGCTCGACGAGGGGCTGTTCACATTTTCTCTGCTGCACTTTGCCGTGCCAGGGACGCATGCCGATGTCACCGGTCAATACAGTCTGAACGGCGACATCTTCGATTTTCACGGTACCGCGAAAATCGATGCGAAACTCTCGCAGATGATGACGGGATGGAAATCGGTACTGCTCAAGCCGGTGGATCCGTTCTTCAGCAAGCACGGCGCGGGAACGGAACTGCCGTTCAAGGTGACGGGGACGCGGTCCGAGCCGAGATTCGGCATGGACCTCGGCCAGAAGGGCGAGGCGACACATGAGCCAAATCCGATCTCCGCAAAATCGCACTGACCGTAGGGCTGCTACGCTCCCTCGGGTGTGGGCGGCTGGGTGATCGGCGGAATGATGGGCGCGGCGACCGCAACCGGAACAGGCTGCGAAACTACAGGTTCCAGCACCGCGACGGGCACAAGCACGCGCTGCTGCCAGTACGACATGGCGACGCCCCGCTGCCAGAAGCGCGGGATCAACAACAAAATCAACGTGAATTGCGCGACTAAGAATGCCCCTGCCACACTGGTTGACGGGACGAGCTTCATCCAGATCCAGATCCCACCGACCAGAATGATCGCTGCGACAATTGCAGCTATCACATAGCTGCTGAGCAGACGTCCCAGGCCGCGGAATGTGTGACGGAAGGCAGCGCCGATCGATTTGCGCACCGCGCGCTGATCGCTCAGCACAACGTCCGCTTCGGCGAGATCGAACCAGATGCGGAAGACGGTCATGATCAGAAAAATCACGAACAGTCCAATGAACTGCACTTCGGGCAAGAGCAGTTCGTTGGTGCTCTCCGCGGCTTTGCGCTCCAACATGCCATGCAGAGCAAACAGTGCGATGGTCGCGACTGTCATCACAATGCCGGCAACCAGCAGGAGCCGGATATACCGCCACAGATTCCGGCCGCAGGCGCGGAAGAAATCCTCGCGGGGCAAGCGGTAGGTCGAGGCGTATCCTTGAAAAACCCCGGGGAGAAACAAAGCGGTCGCGAACAGGAAGAGTAGCGCAAAAAACATTGCCGGCCCTCGGGAAGCCATGGTCGGCCCAAACTCCGGCCGCGCAAACATGTCGATAAGCACGGTCACCGAAAAGCCGTGCACCAGGCGGTCAGAATGCAGGCTGTGGTCCAAAATCGTCCCAGCCTGGTTGACAAACGCGACGGTACCGAACAAGCCGAGAAAGAGATTGAGCACATAGAACCAGACGATATAACGCTTGTTGTGCAATACCATTCCCAAGCCACTGCTCAAGAGACCTTTATGCTCACTCATGCGTGATTATCCTCAGTGCAATCTGCGAATCGATATTGTTCGAAGAAGACGCAGCACAATCGGTGGAGGTGCCCTTTTCTCACACCCCCCACCATCCCAGGGCCTGGGTCAGGATTTGGGTCACAAACAGCCAGTAGTTCGCTAGTTTGTGCGCTGGTTTGCCGCTGCCTTCCACTACGAAGCTGTTGTTGAAATCATTGCGGTCGATCTGCACGGTATGGTCGGGATCAAGTTCGGCAGACGCGACCTTTGCCTTCTTTTGATAAGCGAATCGCGTCCAGCGGCTCTTCCCATCCCAATGCTCGCGCACCTTCTCGCCGTTATCGAAAATGATCTCGACTTCGACCGGCATTACGAAATCTTCCTTGCGATGCAGGGTCACGTAGGACTGGTAAATCGTGTCGTCCTTTTCGCCTTTCTTCGCATCTTTCTTGTCTTTTTTTCCTTCGTACCAGCTCACGGGGAAGGAATTGACGCTAAGCACTTCATAATCCAACACCTGCGACCCGTATACGGCCTGGTCGAAGTACCAGCGCAGATCTTTGCCGGAGACCTCCTCGATCGTCTTCAGGAAGTCTTCCTTCGTCGGATGGGTGAAGCGGTACTTCATGAAATACGTATGCATCGCCTTCACCATCGTATCTTCGCCAATGATGCCCTCCAGGGTGAGCAGCACGCTGGCCGTCTTGCCATAGGTGACGCCGCCATAAGAGTTGGAAGTGGAGTATTCATAGGCTTTCTGCGCCATCGGGTCACGATCGGCCACTCCGATATAGCTGAGCCTCTGAAGGCCGCGCTCGCCGGCCGTCGCGCCTGCCATGTTTAAGACAGACGTCTTCTTGCCCAGGATCGAATCCAGAACTTTAACTTCGGTGTAGCTGTTAATCCCTTCGTCCATCCAGGCGTCTTCAAATTCGTTGGTGGCCACCATGCCGTACCAGTACTGGTGGCCAAATTCGTGCTCCACCACGATCTCCACGAGGTAGAAGCCGTCGGGCATATACCAGTTCGAATCGCCGGTGATGAAAGTTGGGTACTCCATACCTCCAGCCGCGGAATCGGGCTCGGGATCGACCACAGTCAGGGTCTTGTAGGGATACGGCCCGTAGAATTTCTCAAAGCGATCGAGGCTCTCTCGTGTGATTTTTTCGTGCCGCTCCGCCTGGCTCCAATGCGCGGGCTGCATCAAGAACCGCAGCTTGATCGGACCCATCTGCGCCTGATACGTGCTCTCCCGCACTTTGTAACGCGGGCTAGCGGTCCATGCGAAGTCGTGGATGTCCTCGCCGTGGTAGGTCACAGTCTTTGTGTTGTCGGGATTGTTCTTTTCGTCGACCCGCACTCCACTGGCGCCAACGATTTCATATTGCGGAACCGTCAGCTTCACGTCATAGACGCCGAAGTCGGCGAAGAACTCGGTCGTACTGTGATACTGGTGGCAGTTCCACGCTCCGTGCCACCACACTCCTACCTTGGGGAACCACTGGCCTCCGAGCACGAAGTCGCGCTTCCATCCTGAACGCGCCTGGGTTTCGGGGAACTTGGTTTGAAATGCAATCTTGAACTGCACATACGCGCCCGGCGCTATGGGTTTGGCCATTTTCAGATCGACCACGGTCTTGTCATCTTTGTTGCCATCGTCGGGCGCGATAAACTGCAATTGTGAAGTCAGATCTCCCTGGCCCACAACTTCGAGGCTCTTGATGTCTTCCGAGCCGTAAAACTTGTCTTCCCACGTCGCGTACGAAGTGTCGCGGCTGCCCATGAGCTTGGAATCTTTGACAAACGTTGCCTTGGGCTGGAAGGCGTTTTGATAGAGGTGGAAAGGGAAGTGGTCGAGCGCCTGCCCAGTGAGGTTGTGGTAGGTAAGCACTTCGGTGGCATCGACGACGTGTTTGTCGGCGTTGTACTTGGCGTCGACTTCATAATGCACTACGCGTTCCGACATGGGCTTGTCGGAGTTGATAGCCAGCGTGGTGTCGGGGATTGAGATTCCCGAGGATGGAGCATCCTTCGCATTCCTGGCCGCGGGAGGAGCCTTGGCGGTTGAAGCCGCCTGTGGAGCGCTTGCCGTGGCCGTTTTTCGGGTCACTAGAGCGGCAACTCCCAGGGCCAACACGGCAATCAAAAAGACCATCTTCCAGCGAATCTGCATGAAAACCTCACCTGTATGGGCTGCGGGTTGGAATGATATCGCAGGCGCTCGGCCGCCGCCACCGGGCGCACATCATCCGACCAGAAAGGGTACGCTCGTCTCCGCAAACTGGTTCAGACATTTTTCGACAGCTCTGGGAGTGAGCTTCTTTTTAAATGTTGACCTTACTTATATGTTTTGAAGCTGTCCGTTGACTATCATAAGAATCGGCGGAGCCCCTAACGTGGGGGCGGACGCATTCGTCAGCCTGCCACACGAAGCGAGTCCCCGAACGAATGTGCCCGGGGCTACATACTATCTAGCCCGCGCGCCAAATGGAGCATGTCATGAAAGCCGCTCTCGTTTTGATCCTTTTCGTAGGTTCCGCGCTAGGCCAAGACCAAGTGGCGATTACTGCTTCCGAAGCAGCCTGTGGTTCCAAAGCGGTTGCCTTTACAGTTAAACAGGACGTGACCCAGCACCCAACGCCTCAGCCAGAGCTCGGCACGGCGTTAATCTACGTCGTCGAAGATCTGGGAAAGTGCCCCAATTGTGACGGAGGCAGCAACGAGTTCTCCACGAATGTTAACCAAGCCTTGACAAAAGTCGGCGTGGATGGCGCGTGGGTGGGAGCGAATCAGGGGAGTTCATACCTCTTCTTCGCAGTCTCTCCCGGCGAGCACCATCTCTGCATCAACTGGCAATCGCGGCTGGAGACGCGTTCTCGAGCCTTTGCGATGGCCAGTTTCACCGCGGAAGAAGGGAAGCTGTACTACTTCCGCGAGCGGGTGTTTCCTGGGGCGCATGACTACTCGTTTGACCTGGACTCCATTAATATTAATTAATGATGAAGGCAAATACCTGGTCGCCTCATCCGTCTACAGCGTCTCGCATCCCAAGAAGTAAGCAGGAGACGGCTGTTTCGCCGCACAATTCTGTGATCTCCTGCGACTCGAGAGCTGAGTGGCGCTTGCGCTTTTCCCTCCTCGCCGACGATACTGGAATCATTCAATCGATACCTGCAAAACAATTATGAAGACGACAATTTCTCTCTCTACCCCTGCCGAACTCGAAACCGAATCGCTAGTCGCCGTGGTGCTTGACCACGCTGAGCCTGCTCCCAACGTCAAAGAAAAAGACAAGAAGCCGCAACTCAAAGTTGCCACCAGCGATCCCGCGGTGCAGTCGGTCGCGGCCGATCTGCTGGCGAGCGGCGAAGTCTCAGGCAAGCCGTTTGAAACCAACCTGCTTCACAAGCCCGCCATCGCGAAGGCGAAGCGGTTGCTGTTGGTTTCGGGTGGCAGCGCGAAAAAGTTTTCGAGCTACGACTTGCGCCGCATCGCCGGCGCGGCGGTCCGCGCGCTCAAGTCGCGCGGAATTCGCAGCTTTGCGTTCATCGTTCCGCCGAATATTCCCGCGGAGGAAGCGGTGCGCGCCATCATTGAAGGTGCCTACGTGGGGAACTTCGATCCCGACTACTATCGTAGCGACCGCAAGGATCAGAAGATGGATGCGCTCACGATTGTGGCCAGCGGCGACAAGTCTGCTCTGGAAAAGGCAGCCAATGAAGCGCAAATCATCGGCGAATCGCAGAACTTTACGCGCGATCTGGTGAATGAACCTTCCAATCGGATGACGCCGACGATTCTGGGCGAACGGGCTAAGAAAATGGCGCAGGAAGTCGGTTTGAAATGCGAAGTCTACGGCGCCGACAAAATCAAAGAATTGAAGATGGGCGCATTCTGGAGCGTGGCGCAAGGTTCCGACGAACCACCCGCGTTGATCGTCATGCGCTACGAGCCCGCGGGCGCGCCTGAGAATCCGGTGCTGGGATTGGTGGGGAAAGGAATTACCTTCGACACCGGCGGCATTTCGATCAAGCCCGCCGACGGCATGGAAAAGATGAAATACGACATGGCCGGCGGCGCGACGATGATCGGCGCCATGCGCGCTATCGCGCTGCTGAAGCCGAAAGTTAAAGTTATTGGCATCGTCTGCGCGACAGAGAATATGCCATCCGGGAAAGCGCAGAAGCCGGGCGACGTGCAGATTGCGATGTCGGGGAAGTCGATTGAGATCATCAACACAGACGCTGAAGGACGACTCGTGTTGGCTGACGGCTTGTTCTACGCGCGCCAACTCGGCTGCACGCATCTTGTCGATGCTGCCACGCTGACTGGCGCGGTCGTGGTCGCGCTCGGTTACAACAACGCGGGGATCTTCGCGAATGACGACGATATGTACAACCGCTTCCACAGCGCGAACGCGAAGGCCGGCGAAAAGATGTGGCGCATGCCGCTGGACGACGAGTACAAAGAGCAGATTCGCTCGGGCATCGCCGACATCGTCAATTCGGGCGGACGCTGGGGCGGCGCCATCACAGCGGCAATGTTCCTGAAAGAATTCGCCGAAGAGACGCCGTGGATCCACCTCGATATCGCGGGCACGGCGTGGATGGAAGATCAGAAGCCGTGGATCGCGAAAGGACCGTCGGGCATCGCCCTGCGCAGTCTGGTGGAGTTCGTGAAGAGTTTCGCGGGATAAGATCTAAGGCACGGATTTGGATGGATTGTCAGGGGTATTTCCTTGGTGAATCTCCGTGAAGAACTGTGAAATCCGTGGCGGCCCTTAGTTCTCTCGTAAAGAAAAATCGCGCGCTGCGCATTGAGGGAAATCCGCGCGGTTGTTATAATCGAGTTCGTCCGCACGCTTCCGGCATTGGAGCAGTTTCGTTCGGTTGCGAATCCCGACACAATCAGCGTGAAGCGAACAGTCCTCGCAAGCCCGCGGACAGCGGGTTTCGAAACGTGGCCAGGTAGCTCAGGGGTAGAGCGCAGCCCTGAAAAGGCTGGCGTCGGCGGTTCAATTCCGTCCCTGGCCACCATGTTTTCAACGACTTAGCTCGTCTCGTCACCTGACTTTGGCTCCAATTGGCTCCAAAATTCTTTTCAACTTGCTAATTGACCGTCCGCGATTGCGGCGGCGTAGCAATAGTCGCTGTACTCGCCGGTGCAATCGGTTTTGACGTGCGCGACTCGACCATCGCCGACATCTTCGCCAGAGCGCGCCGCTGTGACTCCGGCACGAACTGCGCATAGATGTCCATCGTGGTCGAAATGCGAGAATGCCGCATCTGGCCTTGCACGTCCTTCGGGTTAGCGCCCGCCTCGACCATCCAGGTCGCATGCGAAGTTCGCAGGCAACGCCAGTTGATCCAGGGTAGGCCGAGTTCGCGCGCGGCCGGCTTGATGTGCCGCGACAAGATGTTGTTGTCCCGCATCGGCGCACCGGTCCGGACGGACTGGAAAACAAGATCCTCCGGGCGATCGGACTTCACCACTCTATAGTGCCTGACGGCGAGTCCGGCTTTGACGTCGACCGTGAGCTGCTTGAGCCGATGGATGCGCTCAATCACGCACGGCTCAACGCCGATCGTGGCATTGCTCGCCTCACTCTTCGGCGCGTCCCAGTCACCGCGGCAGCACCGTTCATCTATATTCAGCGAGTCGGCACCTACATCGTCCCAACGCAGGCCGATCAATTCGCTGACGCGGAGGCCTGTCCACACGGCCACAAAAACCATGCTGGCGTAAGGTTCAGGAATCAGCTTCAGTAATTCTTCGAACTGTTCTGGGGTGACGTGCGGTTTGGTTTTGCGTTTACCGCGTTTGTCTGCTGGGATCCGGATTCCACCGACCGGGTTCTTGACTAGCAATCCGTATTGGACCGCCGAGCCAAGAATGCTCGAGAGCACGTCCCTTATCTTGTCCTTTGATTCGTGTGCAAGGGGCGAGGCTGCAAATCCGGAGAAATACCGCTGCACTGTGAGAGGTGTCAGATCTCGAAGAGAAAGCTTTCCAAACTCTGGCACCAGGTAATTGGCGATGACGCCTCGCGTACGTTCCTGAGTCGTCTTGGCCATGAGCGGCATGAGCAGTGGTTTGTAGGTGTTGTCGACGTACTCGGTGAAGTTGGTTGCGGAGCCGATTAGCTCTAATCCCTGGTTCTGGGGACGGAGATACTCGGCAGCAATTTTGCGCGCTTCCCGTTCCGGCACGCTTGCCGGCGCGATCCGCACGCGCGTTTTTCTTCGTTCCAGCTGACCTCCGACGAACTCATCGCGGCGGACTTGAATAGTCCACCACTTGCCGCGACGCCTAGGTCTCGGGTCTTGAAACCTCCGGCGGGCCATCGATTCGAAGTCTCCCTTCGATGGCCTGCCGAGATTTGCCTCGCCGGAAACAATAGCACGATCTTCATCCGCCGTTGACGATGATCTGGCGGATACTCTAGTCGCTGACTCGATCAGTCCATTGGGTAGGAAAGCAGCCGGGCCAACGATGCGATTGGTAGGCAGATGCGAGACGCCCGGCTGAAGTCCGGCTAACGAAATCGGAGCCGATGATAAACACAACGATCCCCTCACCGCCAAATGTGAGGTAGCGGTGAGCACCACCCCGTCGGAGCGGGGTATAGAGCCGGAGATGTAGGGGCACTGTTCCAAACGATCTGTCCTTCGAGGGTGCGGTCGGTTCAGCCATGCAGAAACCCAAAGACCCCATCTGTACCAAAATACCGCCGTGGAGGGAGATTCGAGATTATCGAAGGGGAGAATTAGCGGGGAGACGCACGCACAACTCAACTATGGGCTACACGCACGTGATTGGAGACGACCACAGGAAAGTGGCAGAGCAACTCGGGGGATTCTTTGCCCAAGTTCGCCTTAACTTGCCCAAGAAAGAAAGCGGCTCGAGAGATGATGGCTCCCAAGCCGCTGTGTAGCAAGACGTTGTTTGGTTGCGGGGGGGTGGATTTGAACCACCGACCTTTGGGTTATGAGTCCAAAAACACTAATGTTTTCAACAACTTACAAGACGCGGGTGGCCCTTGAAAAGCCTTGTAAGTCGGGGTAAGGAATCCTTATTGGACAGTTAAAGGACAGTCGCATCCTGTCGATCATGACCTGTCAATATAGTTCTATTATGGAACTATATTGACAAAGGGCAGTACTGCTGCTGATACTAGGAACATGCGATCTCGCATTGATGAGCTGTTGCCCTTTGCCGAAGAAAATGAGGGTTTCGTGACGGCGGCTCAGGCCCGCAGCCTTGGCATCAAGGATTCAGTCCTGGCGCGTCTGACCCAACGGGGAAAACTTCAACGGGTGGCGCGCGGAGTGTATCGAATTCCTTACTTCCCGTCGGATCGCTTCGGGCAATATCGCGAAGCGATCCTGTGGGCGCGTGCTGACAGTGGGCCGAAAAAAATAGCCTTATCCCACGAGACCGCGTTAGCGGTTTATGGCATTTCTGATGCGAATCCGTCACGCGTACAGATCACAGTGCCGAAAAGCGCCCGCCTCCGCCGCCGCCGTCCCAAGTGGGTGGAAATTCATCATGCTGACTTGCGAGCATCGGATATCGTCAATCGCGAAGGACTTCCCGTGACCACGATCGAAAAAGCCATTTCCCAACTTTTGGAAGAAACCGGCCGTGTCGGATTGGCGCGAGGCGCTCTGAAAGATGCGCGCAAGCAAGGCTACATTAGCGCCGAGAAAGCCTCAGCGCTCACTCGCCGTCTCAATCGATACGTACACGCGAAAGGGACACAAGAGGCGAACGTGGGGAAAGTTTAGCTCATGACCCCGAAGCAGGTTGAGCGATTGGAGAAGACACTTGGACGTGTGGCTCGCGAGCAGGGTCTCGATCAGGAAAGGCTTCGCCGTTGGGTCTCGTTTCTCGCACTTTGCGGCGTTCTGGAGAGCGCCGTCGAGAAAGGTGTCATCGATATCTACTACCTGAAAGGCGGAGTCGCTATGGAACTGCGCTTCGCGCGGGCGGCGCGCACCACCAAAGATTTCGATCTTGGTCTTAGAGGCAACCGCGCGGAACGTATTCGGCGGCTTTCGGAAGTATTACAGCTCAGGTTCGACGAGTTCACCTTCCGCCTGAAGCCCGAACAGCACGAGATGGAACTGGCAGACACTGTCCGGGTCGAAGTTGCCGTGGAATACAAAACACGGGCATGGCAGACCATTGAAGTAGATCTCGGTCCGGGCGAAGCACGCGAGGTAGACCTGGTGACACCAGCCATTGAAGGTGTGGCGAAAATGGGCCTGCCCATCACCAACCAAGTACGTTGTCTTGGTATCAATGAGCAAGTGGCGCAGAAGCTTCATGCGTGTACTGGTCCCCAAAGGCAGGATCGCGCACGCGACATACTCGATATCCTCATTGTCGATATGCTCGGCCAACTGGACCGCGTGCGCGCACGCGCGGCGGCGGAGCGAGTTTTCGGGGAGCGAAATACCCATCCGTTTCCACCGGAGACGAACATTCCTCCGGAGTGGCATATTGAACTTGAAACGCTGGCCGCTGAGTTGGGATACCGTACGACGAAAGCGGTAGAAATTCAAAAAGAATTTACGAATTTAGTCGCAGCAATCGCCAGCGCCTGACACAGCGTGGATCAGTTGTGCCGCCCGCGCAACGCGAGACGCTTGCTGTTTCCGCACGGGGCGTGGCCGGCAGACGAGTCTGTTAGAACGCTGCCCTGTCACCGACTTCCGGCACGCAATCGATTGGGTATCCGCTGTTTCCCCCGCAGAACACACCTTCAGTTCGCCGATTTCTACATTCGGCACCAACCGCTCGACTCAAATTAGAGCGCCTGCCTGTCACGCAGGAGGCCGCGAGGGTTCCGAGTCCACCCCCCGCCATTCTTCGGGCCCAGCAACGGATGGAGCTATATAGGGAAGTGAATTGAAAAGGCTGACGTCCGGGGCTCTACTCCCTAACGGACATCGGGCTGGTACAGGATGTTTTCGTAGAGGATACATACGATGACGGATTGTTCTCGCCTGTGTACACTCCTAGGCTGGTTATCGGACAGGATATTCATCCTCGGGAGAGGAATATCCAACCCTAAAGGAGTTGATATGTCAGGTATATCTAAAGTCATTTGTCGCACTGCCTTTGTCATCGCAGTTACAGGAGCGATGTCGATTGCGGTCGAAGCTCAGCAGTCCGGCAATTCTTCGTCGCCGATGTCGTCGTCCATGTCATCTGCGAAAAACTCAAAACTCTCTGCGGAGGATAAGCAGTTTATTAAAGAAGCGGCTGCTGGAGGAATGGCAGAAGTGGAACTGGGCCGGCTGGCAACAGAAAAGGCTTCCAGCCCGGATGTCAAACAATTTGGCCAGCGGATGGTCAACGATCACAGCAAAGCGAATGATCAACTCAAACGGATTGCTGTCGACGAAGGCATAACGTTGCCGGCCAAGCTGAGTGCAAAAGACCAGGGAACGAAGGATCGGCTCTCAAAGCTTTCCGGGGGTGCGTTCGACAAAGCGTACATGGCCGACATGGTGGAAGATCATAAAACCGATGTCGCCGCCTTTCGCAACGAAAGCAAGACCGGGAAGGATCCGCAGGTGAAGAGCTTTGCCGCGGATACGCTCCCGACGCTGGAAGACCATCTGAAAAACGCGCAGAAGGTGGCTCCCACGGTAGAGCGTAGCGCGATGGAAGCTCCGAAATAACGGAATTGTGGTAGATGCTTGAATGGCGGCGGGGAGTCAACGTCCTGGGAGCCTCAAGACTTCGCCTGGGTTTCTCCTCACACATCACATGAGAGCTTCCCAAGGGTTTGAGATTAGTTCAAGCGCAGCAGTTGCTTGAGAATAGGCTCATCGATCACCGCAGGGGCAAACGTCAACGTACTGAGGTAGTTGTCGGTTAGCTCGCGGGAGCCCAAAAGCGGAAAGCTTTAGTCATCCAGTTTTGGAGGCAGTTTCACTAAGGCATCGACCGACTGGACCTAAGGTTTCCGTGGGATGGATTGAGGATGCGGACGGAGCGACAGTTAATCAAGATTGCTGTTTGAGAAACGACGCCACGAAGGAGGCCATGATATGCGAAAAACCAAACATCTTCTAATAACTTTGACCACCACGGTCCTGATTCTGGCCGGCTCGAGCTGGGCCGGCAATAACAATCAGTCGAGCATCGACAAACGCATTGACCAATCAGCTAACGTTCTTTCCGAAGTTATGGCAACGCCTGATCACGCGATTCCAGACAAGATTTTGGACCACGCCAAGTGCGTCGCGGTGATACCTTCTTTGGTTAAAATCGCTGTTGGATTTGGCGGCCAGCACGGTCATGGTGTGGCGGCCTGCCGTACAGAAACCGGATGGAGTGCTCCCCTGCCAATCGATATCACTGGCGGAAGCTGGGGGCTTCAACTCGGCGGGGAGGCTACTGATTTGGTACTGGTGTTTATGGGCGATCGCGGAGTGGAACACCTGGTGTCCGACCATTTCAAAATCGGAGGAGATGCTTCCGCAGCCGCGGGTCCGGTTGGGCGGGACACTGCTGCCGATACCGACGTTGAGATGAAGGACAAAATCTTGACCTACTCTCGTGCTCGCGGCCTTTTTGCAGGCGTGGATCTTTCCGGGACCGTCGTCAAGCAGGACAAGGATGAAACCATGCTACTCTTCGGCAAGATGGAATCGCCCAACGATATTTTGATGGGCAAAGTCACTCCGCCAGCGGCAAGCCGACCCTTTCTTTCGGAGCTGAGAAAAATCTCGAAGGAGACCCCGAGCAAAGAGAGGGCGGCACGATAACAGACGTCGACTACACAGTTGTTGGGCTGTGAACCCGCTAAACTACGGTGCGTGCCTTGGATCTCGATCGGGTGTTCGTCTGTGGTAGTTGAAGTATGTGTCATCCTCCTGATCGTTCTTGGTGAAGAGGAATAAGACCTTGGCACGCGACCGCATGGAAAAGTGTGCGGGGAGCCACACACCGGGCGCGACCTCGGTCTTCTCCAGTTCGAAACGAGTTCCAGGTTCCACTTGAGCAAGGAATCCCTCGATCGAGACGGGGCGCACCACTTGAGCTTCTACTCTTACCCACTGGAATGTTTTCTTGTCGATCCAGAGCTTTCCTTGCATCCCAGTTAACGCTTGTGCCTCCATGTTTGGCGGCTGATATCCCGGTCGCGGAGAGGCTTTAAGAAAATAGACTTGGTGTCCGTCCATAGTGGTTTCACCGAGCAGTGTGAAATTGAATGCCTTGACCATTTCGTTCATCATCGAGTGATCGCGCTTTTGTTCTTTTTCGCATTTCACAATGCGATCAGCTCTCTGTTGTGGTGACTCGGCTTTCCGTTCTGCAACCACACTGTCAAATTTGTGTTGTTCTTCCGCGGCTTGTGCCGGTCTCAAAGGTTTGCCATTAATGGCCACGAGTCGCTGATATGGAGAACCAAGAATCATAGTGTCTTCATATGTCCTTGTTTCTCCTAGAATCCGATCTCGTCTAAACAGTCAAAATTGGGTGATGCTTCGAAGTCGTGTCTAAGAGCCTCGACAGATCGCTGAAGGATTGATTCCGGATTTTCCCGCGCGTTTGCGGCCGCTGCTAATACAAGCATGAGCGCAAATACCAGCATCGCCATTGATTGTTGTCCCCCGAATCCTAGCCCACGCGAGTCAGGGGCCCCACTCCTTACATTCAGAGGATCATCTTGTCTGCAAGGCACAGATTCATCCGGGTGGGCACCCGCCGTGCGTTGATCGTAAGACGATAGAAACCACGATGAAATCGGTAAAATACGGTACCTCGACGAGAAATAGTTGAGCCTACCTCCAGCCAGCACTTTCACTGTCTTCCGAGGAAGCGAGCAGTTGGCTGCACCTCTGAATTGTTTCCAACGCCTCCACAGATTACTGCGGAGAAGGGGTCAACATCTGTTAGGTCTCAGCGGTTGGTCGGTGGGGAGTATCGGACCGTGAAGGCGCCGGCGAAAACGCGATGAGTGGCAGGCGTCTGACGAGCTGCCGGCGATCATCGTCGCTGCCTTGATAATGCCATCCGAACAGCCAACTCAGTCCACTGCCAATAATCGGCGCGATGAACCAATTGCGGTGCTCATACCCTTTGATCACTGTCATTGCTTCTTCTTCACCGAGAAAACGGTGCGATGCGACGAAGTGCCGTGAACCCACCGTCACTTCTTCGCCGGGCTTTGCCTCAATATTGCGAACCCAGTCAGAATTGGGACCGAATCCATTTACCACCACAACCTCGGGACCTTCTTTCCGGTAGTCGACGACTTCGAGGACGGTCTGACGCCGCAGGCCAGTGCGGCGCCCAGTGTGAGTCAAGAGCAAGCACCGTTTTCCGAGTAGCCAGCCTAGTCGCCAGCGGTAAAGGTAGAGGGGGGCGCGAAAGAAGTACCACACGATGCTCTTGCGCTTTACCGTCCGCATATCCTACCTGCCCGCCTTCTAATATCCGAAGCTTCAGATCGTGAGGGCCATACTGTTAAGTTCGTAGGCTCGCCATGCGCCGTACTATTCAAGCGCCATTTTCGCAAAGAAACTGGGCGGAGGAGTTGATCCCCGTCACTCCCGCGATTTCTGTTCAGCTGCACGAGCGAGGGCAAATTGACGACGGAGCGGCGCGCCAACCGCGGCAATAATAAGGACCGCGATCGCGATGGCAGCGGCGTCACGCGTTGTCTGCATCGAGCCCAGGGACACGAGGAGAGTAGTTGAAAGAGATGCTGGTTGGCTCGCCTTGAGAGATAAAGTGGCGACAGTCGTAATTACGACCGAGAGGACGGCGGCCCAGAGGCGCGCAGAAGTTACAAAGCCCGTGGATGCAACTTTCGGCGCGTTCCAGGCAGCGAGCAACCAGAGAGAAAAACAATCCTGCACTTAGCCCTACCATATGTCCCACGATAATGTTGTACGTTCGGGAGCTCGGTGCGAGTGGTTTCTCCACTAGCTCATACGCGGTAGGCCCGAGGCTGGCGAAGATAAGCGGTCTGCGCACAGCCAACGCGATTGCGCCCATAAGCAAAATGAGCGCACCCTCTCCGAGAGAGGCATAGAGGAGGTTTTTGCCTTTGGTCATCTTCTCAATCTTTTGTCATCTCATTCACATAGAAACTGGAGTATCGCTTTTCCTCAATCGCTTACTACCAATGAAGACGATTAGCCACCAGTGTGCCCAGAACCAGTGGCAGGTAAATAATTGTCGCTCTGAGCAAGGCGCGGCTGCGAGCAGGAATTGCTGCGTTCGAACCGTACAACGCGCGGCAAAGTCGGATCGCGTGGGAGCACAACCAGAATCCGAGAATGGCGGCGAATACGACGTAAACGATGCCACTGAGATGCAAAGCGTAGGGAATGGAGCTGACGGCGACTAAGAGTAGAGAACACCAAAGAATCTGTGTCGCAATGCGATGACCGCTTCCATCCACTACCGCTAGTATTCGGACAGCCGCTCGCCGGTAGTCTTCTCGATAAAGGAGAGCGATGGCATGAAAGTGCGGAAACTGCCAGAGGTAGAGGATCGAGAAAAGCAAAAGAGCACGCGAATCCATCGCGCCTCCTGCGCTTGTCCAACCCAACACTACGGGCATCGCTCCCGGAATGGCTCCGACTGCCGTGCACGCCGGTCCATGAGTTTTCCACGGTGTGTAGACGAACAGATAAACAACGCTTGTGAGCAGGGCGAGCGCACCGGTGAGGATATTGGTTCGGAACGCCAGATAGAGAACACCACCGATCACAAGACCCACACTCGCAGACATCGCCGAGCTGCTCGGAATGTGACCTGTCACAAGTGGCCGCCGTGCTGTTCGCAACATTTGTCCATCGAGGTCGCGTTCGAGCACCTCATTCCAGCGCTGCAGTACCTGCGGCAACTGAACCGACACCGAAGAGAACATGCACAAGCGTCTGGAAGGAGAAATGACCCGTTGCCAAGTAAGCGCCACACACCAGGACGTCAGAACCACCAGCAAGTTGACGCGCAGCTAGAAGAGTCCAGCATAGTCCGCCAGAACAGTTGATAGCGGAGTGGGTTCGAACTCAACCGCGACGGTGTTATCCATGTCCCCTCTTCGTTTCCTGTTCGATCGCTCATCAATGTGCTTTCGGGCCTGTCGGATATTTTTTCGAAAGCTCTTTGATGATGTCGTCGGGCGGATTGCCACCCTTGCACGTCGGATGTCCGAAGCCACTCGGGCTACTGTTGTTCGACCAGTCAAGAATCATATTGTCGTTGTGATCGGGAGAGGTACCGATGGACACGGCATCGAGTTGCAACTGATGACGTACCTTCCAGGCCATGATGTGGTCGGCGCACGAAGTGTCGCCGCTCAAGCCAAGACCACCGACGATTTTTCCCTTGGAATCATACAAAGGCAATCCTCCACCGAAAACGATCACACCGCCGATCGGCTTTCCGACCATGGGGTCGTCGGGGGTGCCAAATGATGTGGCGGGACCGAATACGGCCTGGGCATTCGGAGGCGCGCTTGTTGTGAGGCTGTAAAGACTCTGCCCGGGCTGCGAGGCTGCGAAGACATTGGCAGTGGAAAGAGCATAATCCGACGAACTGAGGGCGTTTGCCGTATTGGCCTTCTCGGCAGCGATGGCACGGCTGCCCGGCCACTGCTGTCCCCGATCGTTGCCGCTGAACACCACGGCGCAAACAATTCCATCGCGGTTGACGGCAACAGCCCACTCCTGATTGCCAAGGCCACTGTTGCCGGTTGCGCCCTGTTTAACCACGGACTGAAGTACGCTGCGCAATTTGGTGTGATCGGGCAATGCAGAGCACTCGGGTTTGGACTGGCCAAAGGCTGGGAATGTCAACAATAGCGCGAAGCAAGAAAGCAAGAACTGGGGGGACTCTAATCATCGGGGAAAGTGA
>CAWHSR010000025.1:0-89840 GCA_963832015.1 uncultured Acidobacteriaceae bacterium | reverse complement strand
ATTCTCTTTGGCGGATGTGCTGGAACGCTTGCAGGTCGGCCCAATGATCGTTCTCGCAGGACTGCAGGATCCAGGAAACTTGGGAACGATTCTGCGCTCGGCCGAGGCTTTTGGCAGCGCGGGCGTAGTGCTTGGCGAAGGGACTGTCAGTCCGTTCAATTCGAAGGTGATTCGGGCATCGGCCGGATCGGTATTCCGGCTTCCGGTGATTGTTGGGAAAACCGCAGGCGGTCTGGAAGGGATTTCCGCGAAGCTACGCGCGCAGGGCGTGCGGCTGATTGCGACCTCCTCCCACAAGGGTGCGCCGCTCGATCAGGCAAATCTTACGGGGCCCGCCGCAGTTTTCGTCGGGAGTGAGGGATCGGGGCTGCCGCGCGCGGTGCTGGCGCAGGCGGATGAATTGATCGCGATTCCGCACACGGCGCAGGTCGAATCGCTGAATGCGGGTGTTGCGGGAAGCATCGTGCTGTACGAGGCGGCGCGGCAGAGACGCGGGCAGTAATCTCGATCGTTGAGCGCGCCGCGAGAGGGCGGGGCGGGAGAGCATGCGGAGGAGGGGCGCCGGTGGGACAGGCGCGGGCGGGACGGGTCCCGGTGGAAGAGCGGCCCTTCAGGTGCCGCGTAAGGCGTGCCGAACCTATGCGGGCTTTAGCCCCTGCGGCCCTCAGTTCACGCTAATCCGCCGCCATCCACCACCAGAGCGGCTCCCGTAATCCAACTCGACATCGGACTCGCTAGAAACAAAACTGCATTCGCGATGTCGTCGGGTGTGCCCACTCTCGCCAGCGGACGATTCGCGGCTTCCCGCATGAACGCTTCCCTGTCCTCGCCAAGCTGGGCGCATTCGCTGCGCAGCATGGGAGTGTCGACGTCTCCCGGACATACACAGTTCACGCGGATGTTGTGCTTGCCGTGGTCGATGGCCATGGCGCGCGTCAGGTTCACGGCACCGCCTTTGGCGGCGCAGTAGGACGCGGCGCGCGGGCCTCCCTTGAGCGACCATCCTGAGCCGATGTTGATGATGCTGCCTCCGCCGTTGCGGATCATGTGGGGCACAACTTCGCGCGAGAGCAGATAGATTCCCTTGAGCGTCACATCGAGGGCGAGGTCCCATTCGTCCTCGGTGAGATCGATGATGTCTTTGCGGATGGCGATGCCGGCGCAGTTGCAGAGGATGTCGATCTTGTGGGAACGCTTGATGATGGTATCGACGGCACGGCGGCAATCGGCAGCGCTGCGGACGTCGCACTTCAGGAAAGCCGCTTCGCCTCCATGAGCTTCGATTTCGGTGGCAGTCTCGCATCCTTTCGTCTCGTCGATGTCGAGAACAGCGACGAAAGCTCCCATCTCAGCCAAACGAAGCGAGATGCCGCGCCCGATCCCCGACGCGGCACCCGTGACCATCGCCACCTTGCCCTCCAGCGATAGGAACTGGGCAGCGCGTTGCGGGATCATCGATGCTCCGGAGCTCATCGCGCTGCTCCGACGGCGGCATCCAGGGCTTTGCCAGCTGCCTCGATCGTAAGGTCGACGTCCTGGTCAGTATGCGCCAGCGTCACGATCGAATGCAGCGCGGCTGACGGCGAAGCGTAGACGCCGAACGGAAACAGCGACAGTACAAACTTCTGGAACGCGGCGCGGTCCACGAACTGGCAGAAGTCGCGATAGTCGCGGATCGCGGGCTGATCGGTGAACATCAACTGAAACATCGGACCGACGTTCTGCACGAGCACCGCTCGGCCTTTCTTCTTGAACAACTCCCTGTATCCCTCGCACAGGCGCTCTGCGATGCGCCAGGTGTGGCGGAAGGACGCGTTATTGTCGCGGGTGAGCACGCGCAGGTTGGCTCGCGCGGCGTGCATTCCGATGCGCGATCCGTTGTGCGTGCCGTAGTGCAGTACGCCTCCCCACTGCAGCGCGTCCATCACTTCGGCTCGACCTACTAACGCCGCTACTGGCAAGCCGCAGCCCAGCGCTTTGCCGAAGGTCACAAGGTCGGGAGACAGTTTGTAATATTCCTGGCAGCCGCCGGGAGCGATGCGGAATCCGGTCACGGTTTCGTCGAGAATGAAGAGAATGCCGTTCGCTCGCGCGAGTTCCTGGAGGCCGTGCAGATATCCGTCCGCCGGAGGAATCACGCCCATGTTGGCCATGATGCCTTCGGTGATGATCGCCGCGATCTGGCCGGGATGATTTTCAATCGCACGTTGCAGCGCGGGCAGATCGTTCCAAGGCACGACGATCGTGTCGTCGAGCGCGCTTCGATTCAGGCCGGAACTGTCGGGAACCTTGACGGGATCGGTGCGCAATCCTAGTGCGGCCGGCGGCAGGACGTTGGAACTGACCAGCAGATCGTCGTGCCAGCCGTGGTAGTGGCCCTCGAATTTCAGAAGCTTCGGCCGGCCGGTCACGCCGCGCGCCAGCCGAATCGCCGCCATCATCGCTTCGGTACCTGTGTTGGCGAAGCGCACGCGCTCGGCGTTCGGAACGATGCGCTGCAGCATTTCGGCCACTTCCAATTCAACGGGCGTGGCTGTAGCGAAGTGCGCTCCGGTGGTCGCGGCTTCGGTGATGGCTTCCACGATCTCGGGATGCGCGTGGCCCAGAGGCAGCGCGCCGAAAGCCATCATCCAGTCGATGTACTCGTTGCCGTCGACGTCGTAGATACGCGAGCCGCGGCCGCGCTCCATGAAGATGGGATACTTGCCGAAATTCGCCGGGCCGCGGGAAGACGAACTGCTGGCCTCGATCAGCACGCCCAGCGTGCGCTCGTAAATCTTCTTTGACTTCTCCGTGCTGAAAGGCAATCGGACCTCCAGGTCCTGGGAGCGCCGCCATCTTGCGGCCTGTCGCGAGGGCGCTACGACTTGCTATGGTACAGCAGAGTCGCCGTCTGACACGCCCTCCGCACTGCCCATCCGGTAACCATTACCTAATTTGCCCTGCAATTTCTGGCTGCCCGACCATTCTTAATCTGCATGGCCGC
This sequence comes from uncultured Acidobacteriaceae bacterium, assembly GCA_963832015.1. GTDB lineage: Bacteria > Acidobacteriota > Terriglobia > Terriglobales > Acidobacteriaceae > Sulfotelmatobacter. The sequence goes on along the minus strand of CAWHSR010000025.1, from coordinate 86,854 downwards.
TACCGCTGAAACATCCCCTAGAGACAGAGACGCATCCCCAGATTCCATGGAGTGAGGCTTGAACCATGAAAAAGTCAATTCTCGCCGTGTTTCCGCAACTCAGACGATTTGTTCTGAGACCGTTTTTTCCCTGCATCGTGGCTGCTTCGGTGTGTTGGGGAGCCGCTGCGCAAGCCGTACCTCGATCCGACGAGAAGCCCGCTGAACCTTCGCACATCGCGGGATGGGTCGTGATCCCAGTCGATGAATACCGCGTGCTGCGGGCGAAGGCTTACCCGGTCGAGCACGATCCGGAACCGCCTCCCACCGATGCCACGCTGACGCGCGTGGACTATGACCTGCACGTGAACGGGGACTTGGCTGCAGGACGGGCCAGCCTCACCGTCGACGTCTTGAAAGACGGATGGGTGCGCGTTCCCGTGCCCGCTGGCCTGCTGGTGCGCGAAGCGCGCCTTGACGGCAAGCCCGTATCACTGGTGCCGGGAGCACAGGGTCAAGGTAAAGGCGGGACGCATCTTTCGGCGCTGCTCTCGCATGCGGGGCGCTTCGAACTACTGCTGGATGTGGACGTGCCGGTCACAACCTCGGCGGGCGATGAGAGCATTTCTTTGCCGTCCACGGAATCGGGAGTCACGCGGGCAACGGTTCTGCTCCCGCGCCAGGGAGTCGATCTGAGAATCGGTGGCGGATTGCTCTCCGAGAAATCGGAAACCGCGGGCGAAACCAAGTGGCTCGCATACGCACGCGGCAATGAGGCGCTGACGTTCACTTGGCGGCGGAAGACGGAAGATCATCATGTCGAGTTGCCTCTACGCCTGCGCGGCTCGCTGACGCAACTCACCAGCCTGGCGGAGGACGCGACCTCCATTTATGCGGAAGCGAGTCTCGAAGTCGTGCAGGGCGCGGCCCGCGAGGTACGCATCCAACTGCCGGACAAAATAACCATCAATCAGGTTTCCGGCGCGATGGTGGCCGATTGGGAGATGAAGAACGGCGAACTGGCCGTAACCTTCCTGGAGCCCGTCGAGCACAGCGCGCGCTTCGTGATCAGCGGCGAGGCGCGGCTGCCAAAAGACGGAATCATCGACATTCCCCTGCTGCGGCTTCTCAACACGGAGCGCGACACCGGGGGCGTCGCCGTCGAAATTCTTGGCGCCGGCGAAATCAAAGACCAGAAAGCGCAGGGTCTTGAAGATGCAGACGCCACCGATCTCGGCGAGATGGTGGCGAACCGGCAGTCTCCAGCGCTGGTTGCGTTTCGCGCGCGATCGGGCGAGGCGGGCATGACGCGGTCTTTGAGCGTGAACGTTGCCCGCTACGACCAGCAGGCGGTTCTGATGGCGAACATTGAAGAGGCTCGCTATCAGGTGTTGATGAGCGCGGACGGCAAGGAACTGGTGCAGGCACGCTACGCCGTGCGCAACAACCAGCGCAACTTTGTGAAGGTAACGCTGCCCGCGGGAGCAACCGTCTGGAGCGTGACGCTGGCAGGAAGGCCGGTCCGTCCGGGCCAATCGCCGGACGGAAGCTTGCTGCTGCCACTCGAGAAATCGCGAGGCGGAGACGATGCGCCTGCGTTCGCCGTTGAAATCCTATATCTCGCGAAAGCAGCGGCTTGGAACGACAAAGGTCAGCAGAAAGTAACGCTGCCTGCGCTGGATCTTCCGATCTCCCGCACGGGACTGCTGCTGTACTACCCGCCTCTATTCAAGGTTTCGGCAGAACCGGGAACGTTTCGCACGCAGGAGTATGTGAATCCGGTTTCTGCGGTGCTGGAACCACCGAGCGGCACCGCGGTGATCCGGGCTTCGGTGGCCGCGCCTGCCGCAACGCCCAAAGACTTCGATCGGTTGGACCAATTCGCCAAACTGCAGGGCGCCGATGACAAGGAGAAGAAAGACGCGACTCAGGCTCTGCTCGATTCGTTCAAAGCAAAATCGTCGTCCGGAAAGGTGACGGGAATCCTGCCGATCGACGTGGCATTTCCCGCATTCGGGCCATCCATCTTCCTGGTTTCCGAACTCACAAGTGAGAACCAGTTTCCAGCGGCAGAATTCAACTTCCAGCGCGACAAAAAGGCAGGTGTGCGATGAAAAACATATTGGTGATGTTGGTGCTGTGCTCGATGTGCATGGCGCAGGTGCCTCCGGGGGAAGAGAAAACCACGCTGCCGTTGCCCGATTCCGGCAATGTCACGCTGTCCCTCGACGAATACAACAAGCTGGTGGAACTGGCAGCGAAGCCGCCGAAGAAATCCGATGTCGCGCCGCTTCCCTACTCGGTCAAGCATGCGGATCTGAAGTTGCACGTTGAGAACGATGCGGTGTGCGGCACGGTGCGCTTGGACGGAGAAGTCTTCCGCAAGGGCTTGAGCAAAGTTCCGCTGACCAGTGGGATGACCGTGCTCGACGCGCATCAGAACGGCAAGGGCGTTCCTTTGCTGCAGGAGAATGGCACGCACATGGCCCTGCTGCCGGGGCCGGGCGAATTTTCCGTCGCGCTCGACACCGGCCTGCCTCTGCGAATCGAAGCGGGACGAGCATCCTTCAGCCTGCCCGCGCCCGCGGCTGGCAGCGTACAACTCTCGCTTGTGATCCCCGGTGATCACACCTTCGCCAACATCAGTCCTGGCATCATCACCAGCCGGAAATCGGAGAACGGACATACCGCGATCGAAGCCACGCTGGTGCCCGGACAGCCCGCGAACATCTGGTGGGCGACGCGGGAAGCCGTGACTCCGACGGTGCCGCGTGAAGTGCGGTTCCTCTCCGACACGAAATCACTGATCTCGGTCAGCGAGGCCGAGATGCGCGTAGCGGTGCTGGCCGACATCACCGTCGTGCAGGGCGAGCCTTCGCAATTCCACGTGGACGTTCCGGAGGGATTTGAGGTCACCGGGGCAACCGGCGCCACGCTCGATTCCGCGGAAACCAACTCGGGAGTCTTAACTCTGAAAGTGAATGCTCCCAGCCAACGCAGCCACCAGTTCCTGATTTCTTTGGAGCGCTCGATCAGCGGCGAGCAAGCCGAAGCCCCGTTCCTGAGTTTCAAGCGAGCCCAGCGCGAGACCGGCGAAGTGCTGGTCGAGGGCTCGGGCACGATGGAACTGACCGCGACGGAAGGCGGTGGACTGAAGCGCATGGACGTGAAAGAAGCGAATCCTTATCTGCGGTCGCTGGCGCATTTCCCCGCGCAGGCGGCGTTCCGCTATCACAAACAAGCCAGCGAGACACCGACCCTGGCGCTGCAATGGGTGCGCTTCCCCGACGGAAGCGTGCTCGCCGCGGTTGCCGAAAGCGCGGAGGTCACGACCATGGTCACGTCGGAGGGCAAGTCGCTCACCGAAGTGAAGCTGATCGTCAAGAACCAGGCGCAGCCGTTCCTGAAAGTCGCGCTGCCCGCGGGCGTCAGCATTCTCTCGGCAGAGGTCGGGGGCGAACGCGTGAAACCGGTGCAAGGTCCGGATGGAAGCCGCGTCCCGCTGCTGCGGCCGGGATTTCGCCCGACTGGTTCGTACGAGGTATCGTTCGTATTCATGCACTCCGGCGCTCCATTCGCCAAGAAAGGCGGGGCCGATCTCAGCCTTCCGAGCATGGACATCCCCATCAGCCTGCTGAGTTGGGAAGTTTTTCTGCCGGAACAATACAAAGTGAAGGATTTCGGCGGTGACGTAATTGCTGCCAACCGTGTGCCTACACCCTTCCGCGAAGAGGACGCTATCAACGCCGAAAATCGCGACTCGGACGTCTACAGCAACGCGAGAATGGAAGCCCCTCCCGGACAAATGGGTGGTTATGTAACAGATCCAAGCGGCGCAGTCGTTCCGAACGCGCGTGTGACAATCACTGCGAGCAATGGAGGGAGCCGAACCGCGACGACCGATGGCCAGGGCCGTTGGGCCATCGCGGGGCTGGAATCAGGAACGTTCAAAGCCAAGACGGAGATGCTGGGCTTCCGGACGAGCACGTTCAATCTCAACTACGACGCCAGTAAGCCGTCAAACTACAATTTTCCGTTGAGCGTTGCGAGCGTGGCCGAAACCGTGGAAGTTTCGAGCACGATGGCTCAAACAACGAAAAGCGGAACGAATGCGTTCCACGGAGAGGCCTTCGGCGGCCCGATCAACGGCCAAAGCCTCAACTCATTGATGATGTTGGCTCCCGGGTTCGCAAAGCAAAATGCGGCCTCCGAGAATGTCGTGAACCTGCAACGCAAGGTGGCCGGCGTGTTGCCAGTGCCAGTCGATGTTCCGCGGACGGGAACGTCATTCAGCTTCGTCCGGCCGCTGGTTCTGGATGAGGAAACGAAGGTGACCTTCAGCTACAAGAGCAGGTGAGCTGATTTATCGGCCACGAGCGGCTTCGCGAGAACCAGTGTGTTTACCGCTTTCTTGCCAATGGCTTAGAATGACGGTTCGCGGGGAGCCGCTCATGAGTAGTCCTGAGGAATGGAAAAAGTGGGAAGGCCGCGTCGACGGGAAATTTCCGCTTCGGCACTGGCTCGGCGGTTCGGAGCACAGCGCGGTCTTTCTTACTGAGCGTCCGGGACACGCCGATCAGAAGGTCGCGATCAAACTGATCGCGGCCGACGCGGACGCGGATCGCCAGCTTACGCGCTGGCGCGCCGCGGCCCAGTTCTCGCATCCTCACCTGATGCGTATCTATGAAGCCGGACGTTGCCGACTGGATGGTACGCCCCTCCTTTATTTCGTCATGGAGTATGCGGAGGAGGATCTCTCGCAGATCCTTCCCCAGCGGCCGCTGGCGGCCGGTGAAGTGACGGAGTTGCTCCCTCCGCTTCTGGACTCGCTGTCGTACCTGCATAGCAAAGGATTTGTCCACGGACGCATCAAGCCGTCGAATGTACACGCGACGGGCGACCAGTTGAAGCTCTCGGCGGATCAGATCGTTTCTGCTGCGGAGCTGAATCCCACGCCGAATCGGCGCGACGTGTACGACGCGCCCGAAACTGCGGCTGGAGTTGTTTCGCCTGCGGGCGATGTGTGGTCCATCGGCGTGACGCTCGTCGCCGCGTTGACGCAGAACGTAGCGTTTGAGGGCGAGACGTTGCGCGGCGATCCCGACCCGCCCGACACCGTTCCCCCGCCGTTCCGTGGAATTGCTCGTGAGTGCTTGCATCTCGATCCCAGGCGCCGCTGCTCCATCACAGAAATTCAAGCGCGCTTGCAGCCCGCGGCACGATCGGTCCCGGCGGAACCTGAAGCCCCTTTGCCTCCGAGACGCCCGAGCAAACGCGGGCCCATTGTGGCCGCCTCGCTTGCCGCTGTGGTCCTGGTGGGATTGATCATCTATTTCTCTCGCGGGAAAAACGCACCTTCGCAGGACTCCGCCACTACCGAGCAGCATGCAGGCCAAACTGCCCCGCAATCTTCGTCTCAGGCCGCACCTCAAACTGTCGCACCACAGGCAGCGCCTCAAACCGCGCCGGCAGCAGCATCCAAGCCGCCGGCTACGCAGCCAAGCGCGGCACCGAAGAAGTTGTCTGCATCCGGCGGCGAGGTCTTGCACCAGGTACTACCCGATGTTTCTAAGAGCGCGCAGAACACGATCTCGGGAACGGTGAAAGTTGGAGTAAGGATTGAGGTAGATCCGTCAGGCAAGGTGACCACCGCGAAGCTGACATCGCCCGGGCCCAGCAAGTATTTCGCGGGTCTGGCTTTGAAGGCCGCGCAACGCTGGGAGTTTTCTCCTCCCGTGGCTGACGGAAAGCCCACGCCCAGCACTTGGACGATTCAGTTCCGCTTCAAGCGAACCTCAACCCAGGCAGTGCCTCAACGAGTAACACACTAGGCTTTGCTCGACTGGCGCAACTTCCACACAATCTGCCTCACCATCCCCAGCAGCAACTTCGCGTCGTAGGCTTCCAACCCGAAGCGCAGAACCAACCAGCGGGCTTTCTTCTCAAACATGGCGTCCGTCCCAGGCTTCACGTAGCCACTGATGCGAAGCGCTTCGAGCAATCCCTCGGTAATTTGTTCTGTTTGACCCGCCGATGCCAGCTCGATCTCTTCTTTCGCCGGTGGAAGCGGCGCACTCCGGGCCAGTTCGTAGAGACAGACCGCGACGGCCTGTCCCAGATTCATGGAGATGTTCTGTTGCTTCGTCGGAATATTCAGCAGCCAGTGGCAGTGGCTGAAATCTTTGTTCGTCAGACCGATTTTCTCGGAGCCGAACAGGACAGCAACGCGCCCGCTCTGAAGCTGCTGGCGAATCGAGGCGCCAGCCGGTTCGTCGAGGGGACGCACAGGCTGCTGCAATGCCCGATTGCGTACGGCGGTCGTCCCAACAACCAAAGCGCAATCGGCGACGGCCTCGGCCACAGTCTTGAATTCTTCCGCCGTCTGGAGCAAGTCGGAGGCGCCGACAGCTGAACGGGCCTCGCGAAATCCTTCCGCGAAGGCGTTCACCAAGCGCAAGCGGTGCGCGCCGAAATTGCTCATGGCACGCGCGGCTGCGCCAATATTCAAGGGATTGCGCGGACGGACCAGCACGACTACGAGGCCGTCGAGTTCTGAGAGGACAGGCAAGCGCTCAATTTTACGACAGGAGGGTCTCTGCGATGAGGGGATGGTTAGGCCGTTCAGCGAGACGGCGCGGCAGCAGCCTGGGCTAGTTGTTTGCGTTCAGCGGCAGCAGTCTTGGCTTCTTTGCTGGCTTCGAGCATCAGATCGCGCGCACCAAAGCCGACACCGATTTTCTTCAGGAAGCCGTTCGGCGGAGTGCCCCCGGCAAAGATCCACACAAAATCGTTCGCAGTCTCCTGCTTGCTGCCATTGACGTCAATAATGACCGATTCCGGTTTGAACTCGACCGGATTCGAGTTGAACAGGACTTTCAACTTCCCCGAGCGCATGAAGTCTTCGATGCGAGTCGCGTTGCGCTCTTTGATGCGGCTGAAGTGTTCGCTCCGGTAAGACAGCGTCCCTTGGTTGCCGGTCTGGCAAGCGAGGCCCATGGCGGCTTCCACCGCGCTGTCGCCGCCGCCGCCGACCAGGATCTTCTTATTGATGTAGTGGTCCGCCTCGATAAGGCGATACATCACCTTGGGCAACTCTTCGCCTTTCACACCGAGTTTGCGGGGTTTGCCCGCTTTGCCCAGCGCGAGGATGACAGCGCGCGCGGATATTGATTGTTAACCGTGGTGACATTGAAAACGCCGTCTTCGCCGCGCTTAACGTCTTCCACCTTCTCGCCTGTGGACACGTTGAAGTTGGATCGGCTGAGAATCATGTCCCAGAAGGCAAGCAGGTTCTCTTTGGAAAGCTGCAGCTTCTTGAACTTGCCATACATGGGAAATTCCGCGGGACTCGTCATCACCAACTTCTGCCGGGGATACTGCGCAACCGTGCCGCCAATCTCATCGCGCTCGATCGTCAGGTAGTTGAGTTTGTTTTCAATCACTTTCAATTGTCGAAATAGGCTTTCCGACGCGGAGACGTGCGTGCGCGGAATCAGCGCAAACGCATGTTTCTAGATGAATCGCCGAGAGTCTTCTATTTTGGGGGTTAGCAGATCTCGCCCCGTTCCGTCGCCAGAACTGGACATGAAAAAACGCCCGCTCAATCTGCGGGCGTTCTTCCTTTTCGTGATTCCCGGTGGCTACAGCACGGCGAGGATCCTACGCCGGAGAGTCCCGGCAAAAGCTAACGCGCCCGTCCCCATCAGGGCGAGAGTCGAGGGCTCCGGAACCGCGGCTGCTACTGTGGTATCGCCGCCTGAAATTGTGGTCAACCCATTGAAGTATCCCTTGCCTGTGTTGATCGTCAACTGAACACTCACACCATTCACGCTCGTTCCACCCATCATCCCGGTAACCACTCCGGTCAGAGTGTAATTATGCGTTCCGTTGGCCAAGGTGGTGAGGGTCCACGTAACGGTTCCAGAGAATGTTCCTGAGAATAGAACCCCGTTCGGAAGTCCGCCCGTGCCGTTGCCGTCGATGGTGAAAGTACCGCCCGACGCGAAGCTTGCTCCCTTTTGCAGTGACCCGCTGGATAAAGCTCCAGTGGTGAAGGCTACGGTTCCCAAGTCGCCGGTAGTTAATGCGCCTCCGCCATATCCATTAACAGCCACGAGTGTTGATCCGGTAAGGGAAAGGCCCGCAGTCGTTCCAGTGAGGGTTCCACCACCATTGCTAAAGTCGGTACCGCTGGTGGCGAAAGACAGGCTAGGCAACGACAGGGATGACAGCAACAACACGGCAGGCACCAGAAACTTGCTAGACAAGCGCATTCGAAACTCCTAGGTGAGGGATGAGTGTTCAAAAAACGGTGCAGCGCCACAATCCCGTACAGAGTAGGACAAGCGACAAAACCCGGTCCATACAGCGATTCCCGTAGTCGAGGCGGGATCTCTAAAGACAATTTGGTGGCCTGCACTCGGACTATCGAGGGAATCGAGCTCAGTCTTAGATCAGTTGAAGGTTGCCAACTACAGGAATTTCGCCCCTTGCAATTGCGCTTCCTTCGCCGTTTTGACACGAATTTTAAATTGTAAAAAAAATGTCAAAAACACCCATCTTTTGCCAACTTTGCCGTCAAACCGTTGTAAGCTTCCAGAAGTCGAGGCACTTCCGGTGGGGGCGATTCAAGGGAACCGGAAGCTCTCTTGTCACAGGACAATTTCTACTATGGGGAATCTTGCTGCACCACTCAGCGCCGCTCGAGCAGTCCATCCAACTGTTTCCACCAAGCCAGCCGGTCGGATCCTCGTCGTGGAAGATGATCCGGCCGTGCAGAAGGCACTTCGCCGCCTATTTGAGTCTGAAGGCTATGCGGTGGAAACACAGGCGGATGGCAGGTCTGCGCTCGACAGTTTTCAGTCCGCGGCGCCGGCCGCGGTCGTGCTGGACTTGCGCCTTCCCAAAGTCTCAGGACGGGACGTCTGTAAAGAGATCAAGGCCATGGCCCCCGCCTTGCCGATTGTGGTGCTCAGCGCGGCCAGTGACGTCTCCGACAAAGTGCTATTGCTCGAGTTGGGCGCGGACGACTACGTCACCAAGCCCTTCAGCCCTAGGGAACTGCTGGCCCGTGTCCGGGCTGCGCTGCGGCACACGGCCCGTGCGCCAGACGCGCAACTCGTGAGCTTCGACGGCATTACTGCCGACTTCAAGAAGATGGAAGTGAAGCGTGACGGCAACGTCGTCGTTCTGACAGCCCAGGAATTCAAGACGTTCCAGTTTCTCGTACAGAACGCCGACCGGGTCATCAGCCGCGATGAATTACTGAACGAAGTTTGGGGCTACCAGAACTATCCTTCGACGCGCACTGTCGACAACCACATTCTCAAGCTTCGCCAGAAATTAGAGACAGACCCGTCCAGCCCAGTACATTTCCGCACGGTACACGGAATGGGATACAAGTTCGTCCGCTAACTCCGTGAACCCTCTGACTGAATCCGCGCGCGATTCTTCTCAGGCCAACGCAACGTCCGAGATCACCGCCCGACTTCTGCCACGCCTTCGCCTGCGCACGCGCTTCCTGCTCTCGATGCTGCTGATCACAACCGGACTTACCGCCACCAGCCTGCTGCTAGTGCAGCGGAGCATTCGCAGCAACGTCCGACAAAGCATCGCGGTGAACTTGCGCCATTCCGTTGCCGCTTTCCAGGATTTCCGTCGGGAACGCGAAACCATGCTGACTGGCCAGGTAGCCCTGGTTGCGGACCTTCCCATTACCCGCTCCATCATGACCAGTTCTGATCCGGTGACCATCCAGGATGCGTCGCAGGCTATCTGGCAAACTGCGCGGAGCAGCAGCGATCTCTTCGTACTGATCGATCGCAGCGGGAAGATCGTCGCTCTTCATACCAAGACTCCCGGATTCACGAACGAAGCGGCCGCGAAATATTTCCAGCAGTCCCTCGATGATGACCGTGGTGAAACCAGCCATTGGTGGTTGGGGGAGCACCATCTCTACCAGACTTTTATCCAGCCCATCTACCGCGGCTCACGGACGGATGGAACGCTGCTGGGCTTTCTTGTCATCGGGTACGAAATTAACGACCGCCTGGCAGATCAAGTCAGCAAAGTGGCCGGCAGCCAGGTAGCCTTTTCGTGCGGAAGCGAAATCGTGGCTACCACGCTGATGCCGGCACAGACCGAAGGCGGAAGCATTCAGAATCTGAGCGCGGGCTCGGTCCATGACGATCCCCGCGACATCGAGATTGGGAGTGAACGCTTTCTCGCCACGTCCCTCGAACTGTCGAGCTCGCGCGAAACCCCGGTTCGCCTGAGTGTCCTGGGCTCTTACGATCAGGCGACGAAGTTTGTTGATCAGCTGAATCGCTATCTGCTACTCCTTGGCCTCGCTGCGATTCTTGTCGGCAGCGGGCTGGTCTTCTTCATCTCGCACACATTCACGCGGCCATTAGGAAGTCTCGTTGCCGGCGTGCGCGCCCTTGGAGGCGGAGACTTCCACCATCCGCTCGATCCCCGCGGCGGTGACGAAGTTGCCGAATTGACCCAAACCTTCGATCGCATGCGCGCCAGCCTGCTCAAGAGCCAGAGCGACCTGCTGGAATCCGAACAACTGGCCACCATCGGTCGCATGGCCAGCTCCATCTCCCACGACCTGCGTCATTCTCTCGCCGCTATCGTCGCCAACTCTGAATTCCTTTGCGAGAGCCACCTCACACCCATGCAGCGCGAGGAGCTGTATCAGGAAGTTCGTACCGGCGTGAATCTGATGACCGATCTCATCGATTCCCTGCTCGAATTCGCCCGTACCCGCGAATCGCTGACGCCCGCTTACGCCAATGTTTCAGAAACCATTCAGCGTGCCGTCCTGGCCGTGCGTCTCCACCCCCGGCATCACAACCGCTCCATCGATGTGTTGTGCGGTGCCCAGCTTTCAGGATGGTTCGATCAACGCAAGTTGGAGCGCGCGTTGTACAACCTGCTCTTGAACGCTTGCGAGGCCGCACCTCCGTTGGGAGGCAAGGTAGAAATTACCGCCGCGGAAGTTGCAGGAACGATCACAATTTCAGTCGCGGATAACGGGCCCGGCATCGCGGAATCCATCCGCGAGCGGCTGTTCCATCCCTTTGTAAGCTACGGTAAAGAAAACGGCACTGGACTGGGACTGGCGGTCGTGCAGAAAATTGTTCAAGATCACGGTGGCGAGATTACGGTAGAGCGGGCCCCGGACAGAACGGTTTTCCGGATCGTGCTGCCCGGACGCGCGCAAGACTTCTCACGTGGCGCCATTGACACCGGTGCGGAAATACCTTCATTTGTGCCGGCGCAACGGGAAGATGCCAGACAGAATTCCATTTCTCATCCGAGCCCGTAGACACGTCCCATTCTTCTCCCGTGCCTAACCCCCCGGATGTAGGAGGACGGTGTGAAAAAAACCCCTGCGCTTTTGGCTATCGCTCCGGCGATGGCCGTCTTTCTCTTGTTCAACACGCTCGGCCGGGCACAGGAAACTCCCGCCGCCTCGCCAGCTCCGAGCGAGAGCGCGAATGCTGTTCGTGAGTTGCAGGATCAAGTCCGTCAACTTCGGAGTCTGGTGGACCAGATGCGCGCCGAAAATGCCGAGTCTCGCGCCGAAATGCACCAGTTGCGCCAGGACCTGCAATCCACACGCGCTCTATTGGAGCGCCCGGCAACGTCCACAGGCAGCGGCTCGGAGGTGGTGGCGAACCCCGCGTCGGGCGTGAACAGCACGTCAGCGGCCCAGGGTTCGGTTCCGCTCGAAGAGCGCGTTCAAAAGCTGGAAGAATCCACTTCGCTGATCGGCTCGAAAATCGACGAACAGTATCAGACCAAGGTCGAGAGCGCTTCTAAGTATCGGGCACGTCTTCACGGCATCGTCCTGATGAATGCGTTCGGCAATCTGGGCAACTCCGATAATCTAGACTTCCCTAACTACGCTCAGGGAGTCCCGCCTGGCTGGTCCAAGGACAACGTCGGCGCAACGCTCCGCCAGTCGGAAATCGGTTTCGAAATCTTCGGGCCAACCATTGGCGGGGCGAAGACATCGGCCGATGTTCAACTCGACTTCGCCGGAGGGTTCCCGGCAACCGGCAACGGCGTGAACTTCGGAATTGTCCGCCTGCAAACCGCAAGCTTGCGATTCGACTGGGCGGACACCTCAGTCGTCGCAGGCCAGGATTCCCTGTTCATCTCTCCCCTTTCGCCCACGTCCTTCGCCTCCCTGGCTACGCCCGCTTTTGCCTTTGCGGGGAACCTCTGGGGCTGGACGCCGCAAGTGCGAGTTGAGCACCGCTTCTTGCTCTCAGACCAGCAGACACTAACTGTGCAGGCGGGAGTGCTCGACAACTTGGACTGGGAATATCCCCCCAATTCGTTCTACCGTTGGGCGCAGGCCGGAGAAATGTCGGGACAGCCGGCCTACGCGCTGCGCTCCGCGTGGTCTCGCCCGGTGCACGAGCACCCACTCAGTCTCGGAGTCGCCGGCTACTATGGCCGCCAGAACTGGACTTGGGGACGTAACGTCGACGCATGGGCCGCAATGGCGGACTGGCAAGTTCCGATTCTTCCGCGACTGACTCTTTCAGGGGAGTTCTATCGCGGCCGTGGCATCGGCGGGCTCGGCGGGGCAATCGGCACCTCCATTGTGTATGGCGGCGATCCGACTGTGCCCTTCACCCCCATCCGCGGAGTCGACACAGCCGGTGGATGGAGCCAGCTTAAGTTCCAATTGACTCCAAAGATCGACTTAAACGGCGCTGTCGCCCTGGACGATGCGTTCACCTCCAACATTCGTGGCTTCGCTACCGACCAGAACAATTTTGGCGAGATTCTGGGACGCAATCGCGGCGCATTGGGGAACGTTGTTTTTCGTCCTCGCTCCGACCTCGTGCTCTCTGCGGAGTTCCGACGATTGCGCACCTTCCCTGTCTACAGCAACAGCAGCACGCTCAATCAGGTGAATCTATCCGTGGGGATCCTGTTTTGAAAACTCGCGCGATCAGTTGCGGAATATTGTTCGTAATCGTGATGGCGGCGGTTGTCTGCGCGTCAGCCCAGCAGGCACTCAAGGGTCGCGTGCAACTGATCAGGATGGGCCATCCTCTGGCAAACGCTTCGGAGGCAGTCGTCTGGCTGACTCCGATTGGCGCAAGCGTTGAGCCTCCCCATCAGAAAACGTCCCAGATTCCACAACTAGTGCAGAAGAACAAAAGCTTTCATCCTTCCCTGCTGGTGATCCCAGTGGGCGGCAAAGTGGAGTTTCCCAACCACGATCCGTTCTTTCATAATGTGTTTTCCTTGTTCGAGGGAAAGCGCTTCGATCTTGGACTCTACGAGAGTGGAACCACGCGCTTCGTCCAATTCGACAAACCAGGCGTGTCATTCATCTTTTGCAACATCCACTCGCAGATGAGCGCGGTGGTCATCGCCCTGACGACGCCTTACTATGCCACTTCCGACGCGCGGGGAGAGGTCAGCATTCCCAACGTTCCCCCGGGTCGCTATCAGCTGCAGTTCTTCCACTCCTCGGTTACCCCCGACGGGCTTCGCGCCATGAGCCGCGAAATTACGATCGCTCCCGGAGACACCACCCTCGGAACCTTCACTCTGACGGAGACCGACGTCACCGTCGCTCACAAGAACAAATACGGACGCGAATACGATCGCCCCGACCCCGACAGTCCCGCATACGCTAGGCCGTAGGCAAGTTTCGAGGTTTCGGAGTTTCAAGGTTTCAAGGTCTCCAGGTTTGGTGTGAGCAAAAGGCACATTGAAACGTTTGAGACCTTGAAACCTACATCCACAGAAAAAGGGCGTGCCGTTTAGCACGCCCTTTCTCGCCTCTGTTCTTCACTTCGTTTACAGCAACTCGTTCGTATGGTTTAGTGATGGCCTCCACCGGAATGGCCGCCGCCACCGGAGGGATGTCCGCCCCCTCCACCAGAAGGATGCCCGCCGCCTCCGCCACCAGAAGGATGTCCACCGCCGCTCGGAGCGCTCGGATGGCCACCGCCGTAGCTCGGGGCCGAGTGTGAACCGCCATAGCTCGGCACTCCACGCGATCCGTCGTAGCTGGGAGCGCCGCGATAGCTGGGGTACCCGCCACGCGGATATCCGCCATAGGGCGACCGCGCGATCGGCTGCCGCATATCTAACTGCGGACGGGACGATGCTCCACGCCCATAGCTCCCCGGAGATGAACTGCTACCGCGGGATTCCATGGAACTTGGGGCAGTCCGGTTCCAATAGCCGCCGCTGCTGCCGCGGGTCACCGGGGCATTCGACGCGCTTCGCGATGCCGCGCTGCTCGATGGTGGCGTGAACGGTCGGAACCCATCACGGTTGCTGGATGGAGCCGAGGTGGCCCCGCCGCGCTGCGGTTCCATCGCGCCGGAGCCCGAGCTCGTTCGTTCTGAGCTTCCCAACGTCGAGGGGCGACTATTGTTGCTCGGCGGCGTAAACGTCCTCAACGCGCCACGATTTCCAGTCTGCGTTGAAGATGGCTGGTTGCCTGCCGTTCTGTTCCCAGGATTATTCGTCTCCCGGTTCGAGAGCGTCCCCGCACTCGGCCGCTGCAGGTTGTTCGTCGGAGTCGGGCCGCGCAGTCCGGCAGACTCGCCGGCACTCGCTCGCCCACCAGCCGGAATCGCGCCCACATGATTCTGCTGCATCGTCTGCCGCAGACTGGCCGTCTCCTGCTGGAACGACGCCGGCCGCGCAACGTTGTTATGCGCCGATCCGTAGAAACGCTGCGAACCAGTGCTGCGCACCGTGGACGGCGCTGCCGCGCGTCCGCTCGCCGACAAACTGGCGTGCGAAGGCACCACGGGCAGATTGCCCGCCATCATCCGTGCACCGCCCAACTGCGCGTGGCTCGCCGCCACCGGAGTGACTCTGCCAGCGCCGAAGTGTCCCGCATTGACCGTCGACATTGCCCGGAAAACGTGGTCGTTATGAATGTTCGCGATATTCGAGAACCGCGTTCCACCATGCAGAGGCCCGATTCCGCCGAATTGATGGAAGTTGTGGACGTTATATACGTTGACCACACCGAACCGCCCGCGGTATCCACCCCACCACGGATGGAAAAAGTCACAGGGTCCGATCGGGAGCCAGCCGAAGCCCCCCCAACCGCCAAAGCCAACTCCGAAACCAAAGCCGCCACCCCATCCCCAGAACGAGACGTACGCGGGAGCCCAGAACGGGTTGTAACCCGCGTACACCGGACCAGGCCACCACGCCCACGAGTTGCCATAAGGGAACCAACGACCGTAGTGATACGGCGCCCAGCCCCAAGGCTCGTAGCCAACCCAAGTCCAGCCATAGTAGGGCTGATAAGTCCAAGTTCCGTCACGATACGGGACCCACCCATCTGGTTCATTAGGAACCCACACGTCGCCGTAGTCGGGCACCTTCTGCCAGCGACCGTAGGCGTCCAGATCCTGCGATCCGGTGTAGCGGCGATTTGTATGGCGCCACGAACTGGCGTCGCGGATCATGTGGTCGCGATCGCTGTTCCATTGATCCCAGGCGTCGCGATCGGGAGCCGAGGAAATCTTGTATTGCGCGGAATCGGCGTCCCCGCGAATCGTGGCCATCTCTCCGCTGCGGACTTCAGTGCTGCCCTGCGGGGTGGCAATTTGCGCCTCGCCCTGGCGCACGATCACAATCGTGTCGCCATCCGGATGCACTTCGATGCGGAACACGCCGTCATGATGCGCAGGATGCACCGACACGTTCGGAGTGTCAATCTCGGGCTCGGCTTCGCTGTCTTTTGAAACAGTGTAGTTGGCGATGCCTTCGCCCAATTGAATTTGAATATTTTTCTGCGTGAGGTTTGCGATGTTGGCCTTGGAATTCGGCCCGAGACGAAGAATGTTGGCAAAGTCGAGTTGCAATTCGGTGCGCGCGTTGTCGCCGGTCGAAACCTTGTCGCCAGTCATGACTGGCTGGTTCAACACCGCGGCGGACCAGTCGCCAGAATCACCGCGCTGCGTCGACACGTCGCCGTGCATCAGGCTGACGCGCGCCACACCCTGGTCGGTCTTCGCCGGAGCCTCGCCCGACGGTCCACCGGGCTGCGCTTCCGTGGGTTGGGCATCTCCAGACTGTCCTTGCGGTCCATTTTGATCTTGACCCATCTCCATCGGAGCGCTGGGCTGCTCAGACGGACCGGTACCTTCCTCGGTCGTCTGCGCCAGAGCGCTGATCGAAAACACGCCCGCAAGCGCCAAAGTTAAGACTGCCAAACTTGCTATGAATCTGCTTTTCATAACCCACCTCGTCGAACTGGCCCTGACCGTATAAACCCTGGTTTTTAGGAATATCTCTGTCCAGAGTATTGGCAAGTGCCGTGCCAAACAGGACACAAAGGATAATACGCAAGTCCTTTGTTTTTAGCGCACAAGAAGGTCAGCGTGAAAGGTGAGATAACCGAATTCGAGGAAGTTGGCCGACCTCAGCCGAGGGTGGTGGTTTTCGGCCACTTGCCGGCTGAACAATCCCGCATGGGATGGGTGGCCCATTCAAGCCGTCCTTTGGCTTGAGTGGGGCAGTTCTATTGCTGGACGCATCCTTCTAGGGACTGGCCCACCGTTACATCACTACGAACTGGGCTGACCCACCTTTCGTGATTTTCGAAAAAGCCTGCCCTGAGCGAAGTCGCAGGGTGGGCACCACGGACCCCGACCTCTCAGTCCGCCGCTACCGATCCTCTGCTGGGGAGCGGACACTCCCCTCCACTGCTCTTGATTCTGACTTGACGGTGGAAGCGCTCACCAGACCCCGCCGAGCCGCGAGTGGCGAAATAATTTAGCTCTGAGCGTAGCCGATGGGTAGGGTACCCTACTCCGGCTCGGCCAGTAGCTTTCCCAGACGATCGAAACGCGCTTCCCAGAGCGAACGGCGATCGGCGATCCACCGCTCGACCACGATGAGGCCTTTCGGCTCGACTCTACACGTTCGAACCCGTCCTACTTTTTCCGTACGCACCAGGCCGCTTCGCTCCAGCACCTGCAGGTGCTGCACGACCGCGGCCAATGTGATATCGAGGGGCTTGGCCAACATGGAGACGGAGACCGGGCCTTCGCTCAATCTCTCAATCATCGCCCGGCGGGTAGGATCGCCGAGCGCATGGAAGACGCGGTCGACTTGGACTCTTTGACTTAGCATCGTGCCTCTCCGGTGCTCCGGGATCAGTGGGCCAACTGTTTCGCGAGTTGGCCGAGCAACTTGCCCCAACCCTCTTCGCGCATTTGGGGACCATCGGCGCCCTCAAAGAAGGCTCCCTGCTCGGTGAAGATAAGATCGGTCCCGTGCGCGGCGGGCACGAGCTCGATTGTGGCGTGCGAGGACGAGATACGCTGCTCGCCGAGCGTCATGGTATAGGCAATCACGATGCGGCGGTTGGGAACGATGTCGCGGTACACCGTATCGTTGGTGCAGGTGACGCCTTGGGCCTGAAAGCTGGAGCGCTCGATGCCGCCCACTCGAAAATCCATTTCGAATTCGTCCGGTTTGAACCCTTTATCGCCAGTGAACCAGCGACGTTTCTTGGCGGGGTCGGAGAACGCGCCGAACACGCGCTCCGGACTCGCAGGATAATTGCGTTCAATCACGAACGTGGCATGAGTGACGGACCGCTCCTTCACGATTCTCTCCCCTTGTTTAGCCTCGCTCCTGATTATTTGGGCAAACCTTTGATGAACTCGTCGAGGGCGTGATTGAATTTCTCTGGTTCATCGACGAACAGGGCGTGGCCATCGCCTTCAAAGCGCTCCAGTCGCAGCCTGTCGCCGAGTTTCGATTTCAAGAAATCCGCAGTTGCCTGCGACTCGGGCTGGTAAGCGAACAATACCGGGCGATTCATCTTGGCTAGGCCCGCGGAGAAATCTTTTACCGCTATCATGTTGTAAATGAGCACGACTGCGGTGTCGGTCGGAACCTGGATGGAGGCTTTGACCACGCTCTTCACGTATTCGTCGCTCTGCTGCCTTTTGTACATGCTGCGGACAAAACCTTCGGCCTGTTTCTCGCGGTCCTGCTGGAGCTGATTCATCCATCCCGACAGCGCGGCGAACATCTCAGGGTTGAGATTCTCCGAGAGGAATCCGTCCACCAACACGAGGCCGCTTACGTTATCGGTGCCGAACTGTTCCGCATATTTCACCAGCTCGCCGCATGCCATCGACCAGCCGACTAGCACCGGCTGTTTCAGGCCGAGATGATCCACCAGTTCTTTGTAGTCGCGAGAGCGAGTCTCGGGCAGGTGTCCGGAGGGCGGCTTGTCGCTCTCGCCCTGCGAACGCGGATCAACAGCGATGACATGATATTTCTTCGAAAACTCATCGATCTGCTTCTGCCAGATCCATTCCGGCATGGTCCATCCCGGAATAAAGACAACAGGTCGGCCGCTACCGGCCTCGACGTAGTGAATTCTTACGCCATCGGAGGTTTGGAAGAAGTCGCTCTTTGCAGCCTGGGCAAAAACACAAGGAACAGCCGTGATGCACATCAGGACTACGACGAGTCTGTTTCTCATCTTCATTTTTCGCTCCTACCTCAAGCTATCGGCTCGTAGCACAGGTAGACCTTACCATTGCCGAAGGTGCGTGTCTTGCTGAGCTTCAGGTTCAGGGGCTCCGGGATGCCGTCGAACATGCTCCGGCCCTTCCCCAACGCGATGGGGTCCACCATCATCTGGTACTCGTCGATCACATGCTCCAGAGCAAGCTGCGCGATGATGCTGCCGCTCCCGAGAATCGCCATTCCCGGGCCGGATTCGCTCTTCATCTTTCGGATTTCCGAGACCAGGTCGCCCTTTATCAGTTTTGTATTGTTCCACGAGGCCTTCGTCAAAGTTCGCGAGAAAACGACTTTCGCCATGCTGTTCATCCCCTCGGCCACCGCTGGATCATGCTGCTCCGCCACCGCCGTCGGCCAATAACTGGCCATTAGTTCGTAGGTGACGCGGCCGAAGAGTAGCTGGCCTCCGCCGCTCGCATTCTCGGCCACGAACTTGGAGTACTCGGGATCGTCGTTGCCCGCATGCGCCCAGCGAAAGTCTCCATTTCGGCCGACGAAGTAGCCATCCAGAGTCACGTGGTTGAAAGCGATTAGCTTGCGCATAGTCTTCCTCCTGTTTGTTTAGTACATGCTTAAGTGTTATCGCAAACAGAAATGTTTGTCAAGCAACCGCTTAAGTATTGGCGAGCCTCAAATCGCCGGAATCAAGGAGCTTCGCCTTCATCGGCGATGCCGATCTTGGAGAGGCGGTAACGCAGAGCATTGCGGGACAAGCCCAGCAGGCGGGCCGCCTGGCTCTTGTTGCCGTTGGCGCGGCGTAGGGCTTCCTGCACCATTTCATCTTCCCATCGGTCTAAGGTCATGCCATCCGGAAGAAATCCTCCGTCGACGGATTTCGCAGGCCGCACATCCAGGTGGATGTCGCCGGGTGCAAGCACGCTGCCTTTCGCCAGCGCACACCCGCGTTCGACAATGTTTTGCAATTCGCGAACATTTCCCGGCCAGTGATAATTCACCAGAATCTGCATCGCCTCGGGCGTGATGCCTTCCACGGGCTTGCCAGATTCTCCCGTGAAGCGGGAGATGAATAGGTTCACGAGATCAGGGATGTCTTCCTTGCGTTCTCGCAGCGGCGCGATGTCGATCGGCACCACATTCAAGCGATAGTAGAGATCTTCCCGGAATGTGCCTTGCTCGAGCGCTTCACGCAAATCCTTGTTTGTGGCCGCAATCAAACGCACGTCAACCTTCACCGTGCGCGTGCCCCCGAGGCGCTCGAATTCACGCTCCTGCAGCACCCGCAACAGTTTGACCTGAGTGACGGGCGGTACGTCGCCGATTTCGTCGAGGAACAGCGTTCCCTTGTCGGCCAGTTCGAACTTGCCCGGCTTGCTGGCGACCGCTCCGGTGAAGGCGCCTTTTTCGAAACCGAAGAGTTCGCTCTCCAGAAGATTTTCCGGGATCGCGGTGCTGTTGATCTTGAGGAACGGCCCCGAGGCGCGGCGCGATTTTTCGTGAATGGCGCGCGCGATTAAATCCTTGCCAACACCGGACTCTCCACCCAATAACACAGTAGAGTTCGTCGGGGCGACGCGCTCCACGGTGGCCAGAACTTCCTGCATCTTCGGGCTTCGTGCGACGATGTTGGGGTGAGAATAGCGCTTGCCGAGCGCTTCTCGCAGCGACCGGTTCTCTTCCCGCAAATTGTGGACGTCCAGTTCTTTGTGGATGACCATCCGCATCTCAGTCAGCGAAAACGGCTTCAGGACATAATCGCTGGCTCCGGTCTTCATGGCCTCGACGGCGGTTTCTACGCTGCCAAAAGCGGTCATGACCACGACGGGAAGAGCCGCGTTCTGTTGCTTGATGGTTTGCAGAAATTCCAAGCCGCTCATGCCCGGGAGTTTGAGGTCGGTCAGAACCAGATCGACGGGGTTCTCGCGCAGAAGTTTGAGGCCGGTCTCGGCATCTTCGGCAGACAAAGTGGTGAAGCCGTCGTCTCCGAGATTCAACTCGAGCAAGCGGCGCATTTTGGCTTCATCTTCGACGATCAGAATTGCCGGCATGCGCGGCTCTCCCCCCAATCACCGAGTCTCACGAAATTACCAGATGAGCGGTGTGTCCTACAGCAGCTTTGTCACTGGCGGCAGGAAAAAATATCACAAAACGGGCGCCCGGGCCTGGTGCGGCACCAGTTCCAGCATTGTCCGCGCTCTCCACCCGGATGCTGCCCCGATGACCGTCGATAATTTTAGACACGATGGAAAGTCCCAGGCCCACACCAGTCTTCTTCGTGGTCACAAACGGGTTGAAGATTTGCTCCCGCAACTCCAGCGGAATGCCCGGCCCGGTGTCTTCGATGCGCACTTCGACGCCTTCCATGTCGCCGCCATTCCGCCCACTTGCCTGTGATCTCCGGACCTGAACTCGCAGCTTGCCCCCGCTGGCGCCCATGGCATCGTAAGCGTTCTGCACAATATTAACGAACGCCTGCTCGCACAGGCTCTCATCCAGTGGTACGAGCGGCAGACTCGACGCATAGTCCTTCTCCACTTTAATAACGCCACCCTTCCACAACTGCGCAACGTCATTCAGGGCACGGTCGAGAACGGCGGTTACGTCTTGCGGCGTGAGATCAGCATGCAACGGACGAGCGAAGTCGAGAAAGTGCGTGACCAGCGCGCTGAGTCGGTTGGTTTCGGTCGAAATGTATCCCGCCAGTTCGGTGGCGAGAGGATTCGATTCGCCGAGTTTCTGCGTCAGCATTTCCGCCGAACCTTTGATCACTCCCAAGGGATTGCGAATCTCGTGAGCGAGTCCTGCAGAAAGCTGCCCCAACGCGGCGAGGCGCTCGGACCTTCGGGCCTCGGCCTGCGCCTGCTCCAGGCGGCGGTTCGTCTCGGCGAGAGTCTCAGCCAATGCCTGATAGCGCAAGGTCTGACGGCGGCTTTCGATGACAAAGCGGTTGACCACCATGGCCGCGAGAAAGAAGAAAACGATCCGGATCGCCAGTCGTCCATAGTCCTCTGGCGTAATCTCGAACTCCTGCAGCGCAGGATACAGAAAGGAACAATAAGCAGCCGATGCCAGCGACGTCCACAGCAGCGTGGCCCACGGGCCGAAATACTCCGCAGCGGTAACTGCGGGCAAGTAGTAGATGGGATAGTAGTAGCTATTGATCGGGATTTCGCCGGTGTGCACGATCAGCAGCGTGGCCAGGCCGATCTTTAACAGGACGAGATACGCTGGACCTCGTCGAGGCAGTCGGGCAATCAGCCAGCCCTCGCCCAACTGGATTACACCGAAGGCCAGCAGGATGAGCTGCTTGTGGTACTCCTCGATGGGCGGCAGCAGAGCCAAGGCCGCAAGCAGCACCAGCCACAAGACATCCATCCAGTTAATCGTCGGCCGCTTGGCTTCGGTCATCTCCCTCGTTCTCGATCTTTTGATGACTGCTCGGCCGCGAACGTCGCCGCCCCACAAAAATTACGCCGGGAGCGGTTCATCGTCTCCCGGCGTAGCCGTTACTGATTTTGTGGTCCGCAATTGCATCGCATGCGAACCCTATCACACCGCAGGAAAGCCGTCAGCGTCAATGTCCCTTCTTCGAGGGCGCCGGCTTCTGCTCTGGAGGCCGGGGCGCTGGCTTCGGCGCGGGCGGAGGAGCGGCGGGGCGCGCTTGATGCCACTGATTAAACTTCTGCTCCTGCTGCTGCTCCTGTTGCGGACTGCGCTCCTGCACCGGTGGCGTCGGCCGCACCAGTGGATGCGTCTCCTGAACCGGCGGCCTCATCGGCTCCGATTGTGGTGGACGAAATTCGCGGTTCGCAGGTGGCGTGTTGCGATTCTCCTGCGGCTGCGCATTGCGGTTCTCCGGCTCCGGAGTTCCCTGCTGTTCGTAAGTCCGCGGCTGTGTCGGCTGCATTTGCCGCACTTGATTGTTACCGCTATTCGACGGAGTGAAGGGTTTGAAGCCCTCCTGCGTCTGTTGCGGCCGTTGATTTGTCGGCGCGGCCTGCGCGGGGCCCACTGGGCGAACGAGCGTCTGCTCATTCAGATGCCCGCCGGCCTGCGCCTGCCGCTGTTCGATCGGCCGTGGAGGCGGAGGAGGCGTCCTGACCGCAACCACCGGACGGCTGATCACGGCGGCCGGCGGCCTAACGGACACGGGCCGTCCTGCACCAATCACGCTGGTGCGGATCGGCTCTGCGTGCGCAAGATGGCTCACAGGTGCAGAGGCAATCTCTTTAGGATCGACTCTCATCACGTTCCCCGCCACAGGCCGGGCATTCACAAACGTGTCATGCGAAACCACCGTCACGCCATTGTTTACATGCTGGTTGACATAGGTGATGTTATTGACAGTCGTGCTCTTGTTCACGATCACCGTGTTGTACACATTCGTGACCTTCGTGACCGTCACCGTCGTATTCGTGATGTTCACGTTATTCACGTACGCGCGGCTCACGTGGTATCCGGGCAGATAGACTTCTCCCGGAGCCAATGGGAACCATCCCACGCCGACTCCCGCCGCGAAGTGGAAGCCTGGACCACCGCCCACGAACGCGACTAGCGCCGGAGCCCAAACCGGCCGAACCACGACTGGTCCTGGGACCCAGAACCATCCGCTATTCACAAAGGCCCAGCGGCCGTAGTGGAAGGGAGCGAATCCCCAGGGCTCGTCTTCAACCCAAGTCCAGCCCCACGGGCCAACATAAACCCAGTGGCCGAAGCGATACGGAGTCCATCCGACGACGACCGCGCGCGGCCGCCAGCACGGGCCATAGCCGGCCACGTAACTCCAGTCGCCATTTTCGTCAAGGTCTTCATAGCCGGTCATTTCGCGCGAAACATAATTCGCGGAATCGGCATGGTCTTCGCGATCGTCGCGCTCGAACGCCCAGCTGTCGAAGTCGTCGCGTTCAGGAATCTGCCCAAGATCGTAGTCCACATGCTGCTCGTTCCCGGTAAAGGTGGCGGACTGACCTGCAACCACGTTGTAGGTGTACCCTCCACCGGTAACGCGGCCGCGGCCGTGCCAAACGTCGGTAATGGTCTGACTGCCGTCCTCGCTCACGTCCACGCGATACTCGCCCGGCTGCAAGATGTTGAGCGCGATATTGGGTGTGTCGATCTCGTAGTTGTCTTCGTCATCGACATGCCGGACACGCAGGATGAGCGAACCTTGCGCGAGACGGATCTGCGTAGTTCGGTCGTCGAGCGTGAGAAATGTGATTCCCGTCTTTGCGCCCAGGCGGATCGCGGTCGAACCGATGTGAACTTCGGCGCGAGAATTCTCGTCCGCCCAAAGGTCGTCGCCCGTAACCATAGGCCGATTGGGAACTCCTGAGACCCAATCATCTTCGCCGGCGGGACGAAACGAAATTGAGCCCTGCGAGAAATTCAGGCGTGCGACGCGGCCCGGCGGGTCCTGAGCTTGGCCCTGATCCGCGTTCTGAGAATCCGCGTCATCTTGTGCCTTGGCAGTAGTCGAGAGCTGCAGGACAGTTGCGAAACTCGCCAGTACAAGCATCCAGACCCACAACTTGCGTGTTTTCATAGGTTCCGCCCCGATGGATTCACGATCGTACGTCGTTGATCTTACCGACAAAGATATAAACCCAATAGAGACATTTTAGTTTCCTGGAGGCGGTAGTGCTTAGGGCGGACAGGCTTGGCAGGATGAAAACGATTCCGCGAAAAAAACTGAGCGCCAATGCTTTGTCATCCTGAGCAACGTGACGGACCTGTGCACTCGCTGGCAGCAGCGGAACTGGCGGCAAATGCACAGATCCTTGACAGATCGATTACTCAGTTTTTCATCGTCGGGCGCTGGCAAGTATCCACGATCTTGGTGGGATCGATCGCGTCTTTGTCCACCTGCTCTTCCAGAATCTTTCCGTCTTTGCCGATCAGGAAGTTCACGCGGCGCGGAGCCTGGTATTCGTCTTTGTAGATGCCATACTCGTGAGTTACTTTTCCGCCCCAATCGCTCAGCAGGGGAAAGGTCACTCCAATTTGGTCGGCGAAGGCTTTGTTGGCGAAGGCACTATCCATGCTCACACCCAGGACCTGGGTGTCGGAAGCTTCCAGCGTCTTCAGGTTCTGCTGGAAGTTTTTCATTTGCTGCGTTCAACCACCGGTGAAGGCGAAGATAAAGAACGCCAGGACGACGTTCTTCTTCCCGCGGTAGTCGCTCAATTTCACGTCTTTGAGGTTATTGCCGTCAAAGTGTTTCAGCGTGAAATCCGGCGCCATGTCGCCGACTTTCGGCATGCTTGAACCCTCCTTGTTAGTTTGTGCGAACGATGGGGATGCGGTGGTAATCGCCAGCAGCAGCCCCAGCACTAGAATCCCGAAGCGTTTTCTATGCATTGAACTCCTCCCACTGGAGTAATCGAGTAATGGCCCAGCATACCCCGTCGGGCCCCACACGGTAAACCGGAGAGTACCTAACTGATGTGACCGTACGCATTGCCCAAACCACTGGCAAGACAGTAAAGTTCTGTTCGGAGCCGGTTGCGACAATGGAAGACGTGGCTCCGCAGCCGGGACCCGAATGACGCCATGAGCATCACCACACTGAACGACATTTTCTTCGCCGCGGTGGAAGGCAACCTCGACCGCATCATGCTGTACCGCGATGCCGGCAAGTGGCTGCCGATTTCCTCTCGTGAGTTCGGCATCAGCGTCGCCAGAACTGCGCGGACCCTGCATGCCTGGGGCATCCGAGCGGGAGATCGCATCGCGATCCTCAGCGAGAATCGTCCTGAATGGCCCACAGCCGATGTTGCCAGCCTGCTGCTCGGGGCCGTGACAGTCCCGCTTTATACCACGCTCACGCCGGAACAGACTGCGTTCGTCCTGAACGACTCGGGCTGCCGCACCATCTTTCTGTCCTCCGACCAGCAACTGCACAAGGTCCTGTCGATCCTGCACCAGACGCAGATTGACAAAATCGTCGTCATGGATCCGGTAGAGTTCAATGGCGATCTGGCCCCGTTCGCGGGCAAATGCGTCACCATGAACAACCTCATTCTGCAGGGCCCGGAAGACCTTGGCGCCGAGATCGAGACCAAGGCGCGCTCCATTGGCCCCGATGATCTGGCCACGATTGTCTACACCTCAGGAACAACTGGCACTTCCAAAGGCGCGATGTTGACGCATGGCAATATCGCTTCGAATATTCAGTGCTCCCTGCTTGGCTTCAACATGCGGCCTGGCCTCATCAGCATTTCTTTCCTGCCGCTGTGCCACATTACCGCGCGCCACGTGGATTTTGCCATGCTCTATCACGGCGTGACGCTGGCCTATTGTCCATTTCTGGATCGGCTGCCCGCGAGTTTGTTGGAAGTACAGCCATCCGTCTTTGTGGCGGTGCCGCGGGTTTACGAGAAGATCTATGCCCAGGCCAGGCAAAAAGCGAAAGGCCTGCCCAAGAGCGCCATCTTCGATTGGGCGCTCGCTGTCGGGGAAAGCCATAAGCCGGAAATTCTCGCCGGAAAGACTCCGACGTCGCGCAGCTGGAAGCTGGCCAACAAGCTGGTCTTCTCGAAGATCAGACAGGGCATGGGCGGAAAGGTCGAGACCTTTATTTCCGGCGGCGCACCGCTGGGGCGCGAGCTTGCCGAGTGGTACGCCGCGGCCGGCATTCGTATTCACGAAGGCTACGGGCTCACCGAAACGTCTCCGGTGATCGCGGTGAACACGCCCATCAATCACCGCATTGGGACCGTGGGCAAGACGCTGCCGAATCTAGAGGTTCGCATCGCGGAAGATGGCGAGATCCTGGTGAAGGGTCCGTCGGTGTTCAAAGGCTACTGGAACCGCCCAGAGGAAACGAAGGCGGCCCTGGTCGATGGCTGGTTCAAGACCGGAGACATCGGCAACATCGATGCCGATGGATATCTGTCGGTCACCGATCGCAAGAAAGATCTGATCAAGACCTCAGGCGGAAAGTTTATCGCCCCGCAACCGATCGAGAACTCGCTCAAGTTAAGTCCTCTGGTCGGAATCGCCGCCATCCTCGGTGACCGGCGTAAGTTCCCGGCCGTGATGATCTCGCCCAACTTTGCTCTGCTAGAAGAATGGGCCCGAGAGAACGATATTCCATTCGCGTCACGCGCGGAACTGATCGCCAATCCCAAGGTGCAGGCGCTCTACGAAGGGATCGTTGAAGGCATCAACGGCAATCTGGCGCGCTTTGAGAAGCTGAAACGTGTGTTATTGGTGGCGGACGAATTCACGGCCGATAACGGCGTTCTCACGCCGACGATGAAACTAAAAAGGCGCGTGATCGAAGAGCGGTACAAAAAACAGATCGACGAACTGTATGCACAGGCTGAAGCTACTGCCGTCCCGTAGCGCTGCAACTGATGCGACCGCAGGAACTCCTTCAACGCAAACTAGCCTCCTCAAACGCGACCTTGACCAGATTTGACGCCATATCATCGAAGGCCGGGGACAGATCTCTGTCATTGCCCGCAAAGCGTTGCTTAAAAGACGTCAGGTCCACCGCCCCCTTAACTCCATCCAGAGTCTGAAACATGGCTGGTCCGGTTCGCTTGAGTTCAGCATTCATTTGGTCCACAGCGCTTTTCAATAAATCTCGGACTAAAAGGATATACGTCTTGTCGTGCATGATTGGACCGTGTCCGGGAACAATCGTATCTGCATCCAACCGACTCAGGTTCTGCAGGGTCTGAACCCACTCCGTGGGATAGCCATCGTAGATATAGGGAATCGGGTAGACCACGAGGTCGCCTACGATTGCGATTTTTTCTTTGGGGAGATAAGCCACGGCATCGCCGGCCGTGTTGCCTCGTCCTAAGAATTTGACCTGGACTTCGCGGTCCCCGATATCCACGGAAAAATCGTGCTCGAAGATCAGGGTCGCGCTTTGAAACTTTACCGGCTTGAGTTCTTGCATCACGCGCATACGCCGTACCAGTGCGTTCTTCACCTCATTTTTTTCCCCGGCCGTCAGGGGCCTGCCGTCGCCGGTTTTCCCTGCATCCAGCATCTGCTGGAGAGAGGCCGTGCCCTTCTCTTCCCTGCTCTCTGAACCCGGACCGAACGTGTCCATATCTTTTTTTGTTTCCGCATGAGCGATGATCGTCAGAGCGGGGAAGGCATCCATGTAGGCCCGGTTCCCAAAATTATGATCGTTATGAAAGTGTGTGTTCAGCACGAAGCTGACAGGTTTATCGGTCCATTGGCGAATTTGAGCGATATCTTCCCGGGCAGCGGACAGCAGAAAGCACGTATCGACCACAAAAACCTGCCTTGTGCCAATGATCACAGTAGTATTCCCGCTGGCGAAGCCGTCGAGCGCGTCTTCGTGCTCAATCTCATACACGCCATCGGCCAATTGCGTTACCTTGCGCGCAGTCTGCCCTGACATGGGCATCGACGCAAAGAGGCCCACGGCAGCGGAGACAAGGAGCAATCGGCGCAACGTGGATTTGAATGGCATCAGGCTCCAGGTAAAACAGTACTCTTGCTCGAAGTCTTGCGATTAGTGTTCATACGGGACAGTGTGTGGATCTAGGCGCGACTCTGGGAGAACACCCACTTGATCAACTCCGGTTCTGTGTAGGCCCACTCCCAGACGTTGTGGCCGACGCCAGCATACTCGGTGTAGAGCGGATGCCCACCTGCTTTTCGCAGGGCCGCAATCCGGTCCCGCGACACAGCCACAGGAACGCTTTGATCGGCATCTCCGTGAAAGTTCCAGAGTGGAGTAGCGATCGACTGTGTCGCATCCTCGAGGGTGGGACTGCCACAACAGGCTACTGCCGCTGCGAACAATTTCGGCCGTTGCGCCGTCATGTGCCACGTCCCTGCGCCACCCATCGATTGCCCTGTTACGTAAATACGGCGTTCATCGATCTGAAATTCCCGGCACAAGGCGGCGACAATCTCTAGCGCCACCCGCGCCCCATCTCCCAAGCCGGGCAGCATTTTCGCCGACCCGTCGGATTGCTGCGATAGGTCGTACCGGGCCCATCCCCGATCAGTCTGCGGCACTACGACGTAGCATGGGTTGGGCTCCTGGTTTTCTGGAAGCAACCAGAAGCGCGTTCCAAAGATGTTGCCCAAACCCAATTGCTTCAGGTTGTCGTCGCCCAACCCCCCGCTTCCATGAAGATACAAAACGAGTGGGACTCGCTTGTTGGTTGCCGGCCGAAACAAACGGTAAGGCATCGTCCAGTCACTCTTATAGGTGCGTGCCTCAAACTTCTTCTCGAGCCCGTCCGACTGTTTCTTAAATGCCTCGATTACCGCGAGTCTCTCCTGCGAGTTGGGCACCCCGGGTAGGACATGAGGAGTGGAATCATCTTTTTCGGAGGCATTTGTCGTGATCAATGCATTGAGACGGATCTGCGTCCCCGCCAGCGCCCCCGCGGAAGCCGCGCCTAACAGGCGAACTGCTCCTCGTCGCGTAATCATCAAGCTACAACTCTCCGCCCTGCCTCGATTTGCCTCAAGACTCGAACATGTAGACGACCCGCTCATCGAATCGATAGCAGAATGTGGACAAAATAGTGCTCTTGCATTGGCGTGTACTCGCGCCCCACTTTCATTACAATGATTCCATGTCGGACTCATTGATTATTGCCGGACGCACTTTCCGTTCTCGGCTGATCGTAGGCACAGGAAAATACAAATCCTTCCAGGAAACGGCGCGTGCGCTCGAAGCCAGCGGCGCGGAGATGGTCACGGTCGCCGTGCGCCGCGTGAATCTCGACCGCAGCAAGGAATCACTGCTCGACTACATCGACGCCAAGAAGTATTTTCTGCTGCCCAACACCGCCGGATGCTACACCGCGGACGAAGCCATCCGCGCCGCGCGCCTGGGACGCGAAGTCGGTCTCTCCGACTGGGTCAAACTCGAAGTGATTGGCGATCAGGCCACGCTGTATCCCGACGTACAGGCGACGCTCGAAGCCACGCGTGTGCTAGTAAAAGAAGGCTTCACCGTGCTCCCCTACACCTCAGACGATATCGTCTTTGCGAAGCGACTGATTGAAGCGGGCGCGGCGACCATTATGCCGCTGGGTGCGCCCATCGGCAGCGGCATGGGCATTCAGAACCAGGCACACATCCGCATTCTGCGCGAAATGATCACGGGCGTGCCGTTGATTGTGGATGCGGGTGTCGGCACGGCCTCCGACGCCGCGATCGCGATGGAACTCGGTGCAGACGCTGTCTTAATGAACACCGGCATCGCCAACGCGCAAGATCCGGTTCTCATGGCCGAAGCCATGCACCACGCGGTTTTGGCAGGACGTCAGGCGTACCTATCCGGACGCATGCCGAGGAAGTTGTACGCTACGGCGAGTTCGCCACTCGAAGGAGTAGTTCGGTAGGTTCCATGTGGCACGGGCGCCGCCCGCGTTTGTAAGTTGTGAAGGGCGCTTCTTCGAAAAACTTCGACAAAACACAAAACTAAAGAGGGCGGCTGTCGCCGCCCTCTATCAGATTCAATCCGTTGACCAAACTTAACTCATCATCTTGACGCTGGCCACATGCATGGTGTCTTTCGACACCGTGCCGGTCACGGTAACGTGATGTCCTTCGTGCCCCTTCAGGGCATCCTGGTTGTCGACGGCGAGGACTTTCGAATCACCATCGGTGACGATGACCATCTTCTCACCGGCAGCCACGCACTTCTTGGTGCACGCCTCGCCTGCCGCATTGGCGCCCTTGGCACCGCATTTGGCATCTGTGATCCAACCGTTGACGGTTGTGCTCTTGCCCATATCATCGAACGCCATTGCCGACAGGGCAAACACGAAACTTAACGCGAGACAAATCAACAGAACTTTTCTCATGGCCGGTTTTTCTCCTTTTGGAATTCAGATTGCGGCCCCAAACCGCAATAGCCCGCTTGGCGGCGGAGATAGCACTGTCTCTTTCGGAAACAACCCTCCCCGCTCGATTGTGAGATGAGGCAACGGAAATATACCACAGAGCCGCAGCCAGATTGTCAGCGCGATGTAGAAGCAATACTTAAAAGTTGCACCTCAGGGAAACAAGGGGAACTATTTCTTCGCGGAGTGCGTCGTGGGCTGCGGAGCGGGTTTCGCGGGAACCGGGGGAACATAAACATACTCTCCCGGCTTGGCATATCCCAACTGCTCACGCGCTTCTTTTTCTATGGACTTCTGGTCGCTCTTCAACCCCTGAATCTGCTGGGTATAGCGGTCGTTCTCCTGCTGCACCTGCACAATCTGCGTGCGCAGAGCTTCGTACTCCGCGCGTTTCTGTTTGTAGACGACCATACCGTTCGCGCCGAACATAACGTGGACAAACAGCGAGGCCGCCAGCACGGTCACAGCAGTCGTGGCAATGCGCCGCCGCAGTGTATAGACGCGGACTGCCATGGGGCGAACGCGCTCGATCCACGACGCGGCAAGGGCTTCCGCCTGAGGTGCTCGGTCCACCACGGCGCGAAGGCTGTCTTCAGGACGCGGGAATCTGGGAATTCTTGAGAACGACTTCAATGCAAACACCTTCACTCGAAAATCCAAAGTTTCGCGGCCGTGCTCAGTTTCTCCAGGCCTCTCTCGCTGCGCGCCTCGGTATAGACGCGCACCACAGGCTCCGTTCCCGACAACCGGTAGCAGACCCACGATCCGTCGCTGAAGACCAGTTTCAATCCGTCGGTGCGGACGACCTGGCTGACCGGGTGCCCACAGAAATCCCGCGGATCGGACTTCAACTTCTCAGTGAACTTGTCCTTGACCTCGGGCGTCAAGCGGAAGTTCTGCCGTTCCGGAAAATACGAACCAACTTGGTTACTGACTGACTTCAATTGTTCGCCCAGAGACTTCCCGCGACGCGCCACGGCTTCGCAGCACAAAAGGCCGGCCAGCAGTCCATCCTTCTCGGGAACGTGATGGCGGATCGACAAGCCCGCGCTCTCTTCCCCGCCAATGGCGATCTTGTCCTGCATGATGAGTTCACCGATGTATTTGAAACCCACGGGAGTTTCGTGCAACTCGACTTCATGATGCTTGGCCAGCGCATTGATCAGATTCGTGGTGGCGACCGACTTGGCCACGCCATTCTTCCATCCCCGGCTCTCGACAAGGTAGTCAAACAGCAGAGCAATCACGTAGTTCGGCTGCAGGAACTTTCCGTCCTCGTCAACCACGCCGAAGCGGTCAGCATCCCCGTCGGTCGCAATGCCGATCTGGGCGCCGGTTTCGCGCATCTTCTTGCGAAGATCTTCCAGCAAATGGTCATCGGGTTCCGGGGCGTGTCCGCCGAAAAGGACGTCGCGGTAGTCGTGCACGGTGGCCACTTGCAGCCCAGCGCCGCGCAGCAATTCGTCTGAATATCCTCGGGCTGCGCCCCACATGGGATCGAAGACCACGCGCAGATTCGCCTTGCGAATCACGTCCAGATCGACGATCTCGCCCAGGCGCTTCAGGTAGCCCGGCTTGGGGTCGAGGCTCGCTTGGTCCACTTGAGAGCCAGTGCAAGCCTTCGCGGATGCACTGTCGCCCGCAACAATTTCAGCTTCGATCTTTTTCGTGACCTCAGGCAGGGCCGGGCAGCCGTCAGGGGTAGAAAATTTGATTCCGTTGTATTCTGGCGGATTGTGCGAGGCAGTGAAATTAATCACGCCATCAGCTTTGTTCTGAACGACGGCGTGGGCAAATGCTGGCGTGGGCGCGGGTTCTGCCACCAACAGCGGCACAATCCCATGTGCCGTCAGGATTTCCGCGGCCATCGAGCAGAAAGTTTCGCCTAGAAACCGTGGATCGCGGCCCACGATAACCCGCGCCCCTTGTGGCTTTTGGAAAGCCACGTAGCGGGCGATGCCAGTCACGGCACGTTGCACGTTGGCGAACGTAAACTCCTCGGCCATCACCGCCCGCCATCCCGATGTCCCAAACTTGATTTGCGTGAGCATAAATCGACCTCATTCCACGGCAACGAGTGCTACTCTTTCTCTCGACGAGTCGAAATCCAATGGCCCAGAGCTGACCGCTGATTTTATATGACTGACAAACGAATCGTCCTGTCGACTGCAGGCTCCGAAGACGAAGCCCGGAAAATCGCGCGCTACCTGGTCGAGCACCGGTTGGCCGCCTGCGTGAACATCGTCCCGCACATCGAATCGATCTACCGCTGGCAAGGTAAAGTGGAATCGAACCGGGAATGGCTGCTGCTAATCAAGACAACGGCTGAGAGATTTCCGGTTGTGCGCGACGCCGTCCGCAAATTGCACTCCTACGAACTGCCGGAGTGCATCGCGATCGCGATTGACGACGGCAGCCTGGAATACCTTCAGTGGGTAGGATCTTCGCTGATCAAAGACGAAGAACCCGCTCCCTGAGACGCGCGTGGAAACTGCGGTGGGCGCTATGCTGAAGCCCTGCCGCGAAGGTTCAGCCGCCAGTAGTCTAACGAGAAAGTTGGATGGTCGCCGGCGGCCTGCCGGGTCAAGTCGGACATGAATTCAGCCCGCAGTTCTTCCGAGGGAATGTTCTCCAGATGTCGCCGCAGAATAATGTTGCGAACGAATTCGCTATATTGCGATGCGCTGTCGAGGATCGTCGGCGCCGCTTCAATCGAGGTCTCGATGTCGACAAAGCCCGCACGTCGCAGGCTCTCGGCCGCACGTTCCGCGTCCTGAAAAAGCCACGGCTCGTGGAAGTCCACCAAGAACGATGCAAATTTGGCGGAAGCTGCCAGTTCGTTCACCCGCTGACGTAGGTTGACCAGGTTCGGGCCACCCCCGCACTGGGCCTCCAGCCAGCCTTCCGGAACCAGCGCACGCCACAAATTCGCAAACAGCTTGTCGTGATCGAGCACCCAATGAAACGCCGCGGTGCTCACGATGGCCTCGAACGCATGGTCGAACGGCAGGTGCAAGAGATCACACGCAACCAGGCTGACGCGCGTACCAAATTGCACCGCAAGATGCTCTCGCGCCGCGCCCAACATGTTTTGAGAGAGGTCCACGCCGACGACGCGTCCGCGCGGCAACGCTTTCAGCAGTTCAGCGGTAAGACGGCCCGTGCCGCATCCCGCGTCGAGCACAACTTCGTCGCCGCGCAGACGGAGCCGCGAAAGAACTCTCTTACCCCAACTCACCTGAGGCCCGGAAAGCCTGTGATACGCCGCAGAATTCCACTCACGGGAAGAAGATTGTGAGTCGTCACTCACTCGGAAAAGAACCTCGAATTGAAGAGCCGTGGTTTCCTTGCAAATCAGTGAAAATCCGCGGCTCAAATCGCTCTTAACGCCTGATCCAGATCATCCAGGATATCGTCGACGTCTTCGATCCCCACGGAAATTCGCACCAAGCCGTCGGTGATGCCGATGGCCTTGCGGCCCTTCACGCCGAGTGCCGCGTGCGTCATGGTGGCGGGATGCGAGATCAGCGTTTCCACTCCACCGAGCGATTCGCCCAGCGAGCAGATGCGCACTTTCTTCAGCATCTTGTTCGCGTTCTTCAGAGAGCCGGTCTCGAACGTGATCATCGCCCCGAAGCCGCTCATCTGCCGCCGCGCGAGGTTGTGTTGCGGATGATCGGGCAAGCCGGGATAGAACACCGCCTTCACCTTTTTATGTTTTGAAAGAAAATCGGCCACGATGCGGCCGCTACGGTCGTGAATCTCCATGCGTGCCGCCAGCGTCTTCACTCCGCGCAGCACCAGCCAGCATTCAAAGGGAGAAAGAATCGCGCCCGCCGCCTTCTGCAAAAATGCCAACTGGTCGGCGTGCTCTTGCCTCGCGCACATCACCACGCCGCCCAAACCATCGCTGTGGCCATTCAGGAATTTTGTGGTGGAGTGCACCACCATGTCCGCGCCCAGCGCGAGTGGTTGCTGAAAATAAGGAGACATGAATGTGTTGTCGACCACCAGCAAAACTTTCTTCTGGCGGCACAGCTTGCTGATCGCCGTAAGCTCGCTCAACCGCATCAGAGGATTGGTCGGAGTCTCTACGTACACCATTCGTGTGTTCTTGCGGATGGCGCTCTCCACATTGGCTGTGTCCGAAGTGTCGACGTAAGAAAACTCGAGCCCAAAGCCGGTCATGACGTTGTTAAACAGGCGCGGCGTCCCGCCATACAAATCGTTGCCGCAGACCACATGGTCGCCTGTCTTTAGCATGGTGACTATGGCATTGATTGCAGCCATGCCACTGCCAAACACGCGAGCCGCCACCGCGCCCTCGAGCGCTGCGAGATTTTCTTCCAACCGCGCGCGCGTCGGATTCGACACCCGCGAATATTCATATCCTTTATGCTCACCAATTCCCTGCTGGACGTAAGTCGACGTGGGATAGATGGGTACCGCAACCGCCCCAGTCAAAGGATCGGGCTCCTGCCCACAGTGAATCGCGCGCGTAGCAAAGCCTGGCTCTTTAATTTTTTTCATGAGTATGAATCCGCGAGAGTTGCTGCCCCAAAGTCTGTAACGCTAGATGCCACCCTCGAAAATCTTCTTCGATAAGTACCGCTCGGCCGAATCTGGAATGATGGTCACAACCCGCTTCCCCTTGCCCAACTTCTTGGCGACTGTCAGTGACGCGAACACCGCAGCTCCACCACTCGATCCCGCCAGCACGCCTTCCGTTGCTGCGAGGGTTTTTACCATCCCGAACGCGTCGTCATCCGTCACCATCATCACTTCATTGCACACCGAGCGGTCAAATGTCTTTGGGGTAAAGCTCGTGCCGATACCCTCCACCTTGTGCGGACCAGACTGTCCTCCGCCCAGTGTCGAGCCTTGCGTTTCGACCGCATAGGCGAGAACAGAGGGCAACTTCTCCTTCAAGTAGCGGGCGATGCCAGAGAAAGTTCCGCAGGTGCCGCAACCAAGCACGACGGCGTCTACTTTTCCGTTCATCTGCTCGTAGATTTCGTGCGCCGTGGTCTCGTAGTGATAGTCGGGATTGGCAAGGTTCTCAAACTGGCCTGCCATAAAAGCAGAAGGATCGCCTGAGACCAGTTTCTTCGCTTCCTGGATGGCACCCTGCATTCCATGGGCATCAGGAGTCCGTACGACTTCGGCGCCGAGGGCTCGCATGATCGTGACCTTCTCCTCAGAGAAGCGCTCCGGCACGAACAACCGAACCTTGTAGCCGCGGTTCACGCCGATCAGCGCGAGGCCGATCCCAGTGTTTCCCGCGGTCGCCTCGACAATCGTTCCTCCGGGCTTCAGTTTCCCTTCCTGCTCCGCGCGCCGGATGATCCCGATAGCCGCCCGGTCTTTCACGCTGCCGCCCGGGTTCAGGTACTCCAGCTTGGCAAAGACATCAGCCGATCCAGCTGGAACCAGTCGCTTCAACTGCAACATGGGAGTTTCGCCGACCAGTTGGGTGATGTCGTCGGCAACGCGCAGGCGGGACATTTCAGAGGTTTTCGAAGTCACCTTACAGGGTACGGGGAGGTGAGCAGGATCGTCAATTGCGGCGAGCCAAGCGAAAGTCACGGCACCTCAGGCTATAATTACGCCTCCCGAGACAGAAAGGAATCGCATGCGACGTTTCGCCGCCGTGCTGTTGATTATCAATCTGGTTGTTCCATCGCTGGCTTTAGGCTCGGACGAGGCCGCCCTGCCGGGATATTCGCCTCGCTCCAGCCAGGCCGAGCGCGAGTGGGAAGCGAAGTTTCGTGCGCTCCCCGACCCGGCGAACCTCAAGGAATACATGCGCCGCCTCAGTGCGCGCCCGCACCATGTCGGGTCTCCCTACGACAAAGACAATGCGGAGTGGATTCTCGCCCGCTTCAAGGAATGGGGACTCGACGCGCACATCGAAACTTTCGACGTCCTCTTTCCGACCCCCAAGATTCGCGTGCTGGAGATGGTCGAACCGACAAAGTTCACCGCCAAGCTCGAAGAACCCTCCTTGGCCGTGGATCCTACGTCGAATCAGAAATCAGAGCAGCTTCCCACGTATAACGCATATTCCATCGACGGCGATGTGACCGCTCCACTCGTCTTCGTGAACTATGGACTCCCCGAGGACTACGAGAAGCTCGACCGGCTGGGAATCTCGGTGAAGGGCGCGATCGTAATCGCGAAGTACTACGAGTCGTGGCGTGGCGTGAAACCCAAAGTCGCAGCTGAGCACGGTGCCATTGGCTGTCTGATCTATTCCGAGCCGAAGGACGACGGCTATACCCGCGATAACGTGTTCCCGCAGGGCCCGATGCGCAATCCCGATGGCGTGCAGCGCGGCAGCGTGATGGACTTTGCCTCCGCCAGCCCCGGCGACCCTCTCACGCCCGGCATCGGCGCCACTCCCGGCGCCAAGCGACTGGCACTGAAGGATGCGAAGAGCATCACGAAGATTCCTGTTCTGCCGATTTCCTACGGCGACGCGCAACCTCTGCTCGCCGCGCTCAAAGGCCCAATGGCGCCCGACGAGTGGCGCGGAACCCTGCCGATCCCATATCACGTTGGGCCAGGCCCGGCAAAAGTCCATCTCAAAGTCGAATTCAACTGGGACACAAAACCGGTGAACGACGTCATCGCTAAAATTCCCGGCAGCGTAGCGCCCGACGAGTGGATCATCCGCGGCAATCATCACGACGCATGGGTAAACGGCGCCGAGGATCCCGTCTCCGGCCAAGCTCCTTTGCTGGAAGAAGCCCGCGCGTTGGGCCTTCTGCTGAAGCAAGGCTGGAAGCCACGACGCACCATCATCTACGCCGCATGGGACGGTGAAGAACCGATGTTGCTGGGCTCTACTGAATGGGTCGAGGCGCACGCCGACGAGTTGCGCCAGCACGCTGCCGTCTACATCAACACCGACGGCAACGACCGGGGCCTTCTCCAGATGGGAGGGTCGCACACGCTGGAACAGTTCATCAATGGCGTGGCTCGCGATATTGAAGATCCCGAAACCAAGCTGACGGTCTGGCAGCGCCTGCAATTATCGAAGATTGCCGAGGCGAAGTCCGCCGACGACCGCAAAGAGTTGCGGCAGCGCGCCGATCTGCGCATCAACGCGCTCGGCTCCGGCACAGACTTCACGGGCTTTCTCGACCATATCGGCGTCGCTACTCTCGACCTAGGCTACGGCGGCGAGGACGAACAGGGAATCTACCACTCCATCTACGACGACTTTTACTGGTACATGCATTTTTCCGATTACGATTTCGTATATGGCCGCGCACTATCCCAGACGGTGGGAACTTCGGTGATGCGCCTGGCCGACGCCGAAATCCTGCCCCTTGATTTCGTGGATTTTGCGGACACGATCCAGAAATACACCAAAGATCTGGAGAAGTTGCTCGCGGATAAGCAGGAAGAAATTCGCGAGCGCAACCAGGAACTGGACGAAGGCGTCTTCAAGGCGACGCTGGATCCTCGACGCCCCACCGTCGCGCCGCCGCGAGAAGAAGCTCCTCCGCACATGAACTTCGCTCCGATGCTGAATGCGGCGCAATCGCTTACTCGCAGCGCAGAGCACTACAAGCAAGCCTTTGCGAGCAAGCAAGCAACTTTGAGCGAGAGCCAGACCCAGTCGCTGAGCGCTTTGAACCAGCAACTCATCGAGAGCGAGCGCAAACTGACCAACGAGGACGGACTCCCGCGGCGTCCCTGGTACAAGCATCTGCTCTATGCCCCCGGAGTTTATAGCGGATACGGCGTGAAGACCGTCCCCAGTGTGCGGGAAGGCATTGAGCAGAAACATTATGCCGAGGCGGAGCAGGAGATCGTGCGGGTGGCGAAAGCTCTGGAAGAAGAATCGGCTCTGATCGAATCAGCCGCGAAGATGCTGGAGCAACCGGGAGCGGCGCCGTCGCGATAAGCATCGACCTTACTTGGCGCCACTGGCCGAGGGTTGCGCGCCGGCGTAATATCCGCTCTTGGTGCGCACCATCATCTTGCCGTGACCCTTGGCCTTCGCCTCGACGCGAATTTGCCGGAAGCCGCCATTCCCTCTGGGATTGGTCGGCTTGTATCCAATGGCGTACTGGTTCCGAATATCGCTCGCGACTGTCCGGCTGATCGCGTCCACTTCGTCCAGCGTCTTGGGGAAGAACGCAATCCCGCCCGTGTGCTGCGCCATGATCTCCAACGCCTTCCTGGCGCGCTTGGGATGCTCTTCATCCCCAAGAATCCCAATGGCGTAAACAGAGGGGCCGTTCTCTTCCTGCAAGTGCTTGATCGCTTGTTCCAACGTCTCGTTGCTGGCGTTATCCTCGCCGTCGGTCACCACAAACAGCACCTTCTTCTCGAGGTGGGCAAAGCGCTTCAGATGTTCGGCCGATGCGACAACCGCATCGTAGAGTGCCGTGCCTCCGCGGGCATCAATCTTTTCCAGCGCTTCCTTTAACTTCAGCAGGTCGTTGGTGAAGTCCTGGTCGAGATAGTACTCATCGTTGAAATTCACGACGAAGACTTCATCCTTGGGATTGCTCGAACGCACCAGATTCAGCGCGGCTTGGTTCACTTTGCTACGCTTCTCGCGCATCGACCCCGAATTGTCGATGACGATGCCCATCGCCACCGGAATATCCACATGATGAAATGAAATGATGTTTTGCGGCTTCCCATCTTCGAACACCGTAAATGCGCCACGGTCGAGTGTGGTCACGATATGCTGCTTGTCATCGATCACCGAGGCATGCAGCAGGACTTCGTCCACGTCTTTGCGAAAGACGAAGACTCCCTGATCGTTGAGTTTCTTATCTTGATCGTCCTGCGTTTTCGGAGGGGTGGCAGAGTCATCTGCAGGCGCAGCGGAAGGCGTAGAAGCGGGCTTAGAGTCGCTCTGAGGCGGGGCGGCCTGTGACCAAGCCAGCAACTGCACACCGGCCCAAATCACAAGCATGAACAGCACAACCCTCGCAGCCCTATTGCTGAGGCGCGTAATATCCCGTCCTGGCATACACCCGTAGAGGCGGCAATCCTTTCGGTGGCAGCAGCTTCACTTTTATCTTACGCCATTTGCCGTCGCGCACAACTTTGCTCGGACGGTATCCCAGGACGTACTGATTGCGCAGTTCTACTCCAATCTTAGTCGCCACATCGCCCAAGTCGTTGGGATTGTCGATGGTAAACGCCCGTCCCCCGGTCAGTTCCGTGATGTCGCTCAGCAGTTGCGGACCCAGGCGCTCTTCCATGGCGGAGGCGTAACGATCGTAAATGCCGATGGCGTAGATCATCACGTCGGCTTCTTTCACCAGCGACTTAATCTCCCCTTCTGTGTATCGGCTGTGATTGTCCCCTCCATCGGAGATGATCAGCAGGGCCTTCTTGGCATACTTGGCTTGCCGCATCTTGCTCACGCCCATGTAAATGGCATCGAGCAGCGCCGTGCGGTGACGGGGCACGGCGAACACCAACTTGTTCTGGATCTCGTCTACCGAACTGGTGAAGTCGCTCACCGTCTCCGGTTCGTCGGAGAACGTGATCATGAAGAACTCATCCTGCGGATTGGCCGTCTTGAAAAACTCGATTACCGCGTCTTTTGCGCGCTCCATCTTGCTGCTCATGCTGCCGCTGGAATCGAAGATCACGCCCAGTGAAACTGGAGCGTCCTCGCTGGAAAATGTTCGAATCTCCTGGGAAGAGTTGCCCTCATACAGCTGGAAGTTTTCCTTGTCCAGTCCGGTCACAAGCCGGTTCATCGGATCGGTAATCGTCACCGGCACCAGCACGAGATCCACGTCAACTTTCAGAGGACGCACGTGTGCACTGAGTCCGCTCGTCGTAGCCAGATCGGGCTTAGGGGGCTCCGGCGCCTTCTCCACTTCTCGCGGCGTAACGTGAACATCATTAACGTCGGTTTGGCCGAATGCCGCAATGCACAACCACGAGAATGCCAAAAGAGAAACCGATAAACACACCCGCTGGTAGGAGAAGGATTTTAGGCGCAGCCGGGCTGGAGTCGGGTCCCAGGGGAGAACCTGACAGCCACTTCGAACTAAGGCCATCGGGTGAGATGACCAGCGCCCATCTTGTAGGCGGGCCATAGATACCTCATCTGACGCGGATGTTAGCACAGCTTTCGCGTCTTGGCGCAGGCTTTTTGTCAAAATCCAGTGACAAATCTTACAGTTGCATTTTGGTTGTTATTTGTGAGCAGGGAGTTGTCTCTGAGACCTTTCGAACTACCGTTTATTGGAGGTCTCCTCCCGAAAAGCGGTGACGTTCCTGCCCCTCGGGTCCTCCCTTTTCCCTGAACAACTGGGGCTGTCACGGCAACTCCATTTCGCGCGTTCCCGAGGAGTGCGGCCAACTTGTTACAATCAAAGGTTTCCCATGGCAGACATACTTCCTTTTCGCGCACTCCGCTACGACTTGCAGCGAGTTTCCGCTTCGCAGGTCGTCACCCAACCCTACGACAAGATCACTCCTGCAATGCAGGAACGTTACTACGCCGCCAGCCCCTACAACCTGGTGCGCATCATCCTGGGCCGCCGCGAGTCCGGGGACAAACCCGCTCACAACGTCTACACCCGGGCCGCCTCATTCGCCAGGCAATGGCGGAATGAGGGAATTCTGCGGCAGGACTCCGCTCCGTCGATTTACACCTACTCGCAGACTTTCACCGCCCCGTCGGGAGCCAAGTTCGAGCGCCGCGGATTCATCGCCTTGGGCCGCGTGGAAGACTATGCCGCCAAAGTTGTCTACCGGCACGAGCAGACTCTCTCAAAGCCGAAAGCCGACCGGCTCGACCTGCTCCGCACCACGCGCGCGCATTACGAACAGCTCTTCCTGCTCTATGAAGATTCCGGGGAGATCGCTTCCCTGCTGACGCCCAAGCCCGCAACCGCCCCCACAATCGACGTGGCCGACGAATACGGAGTCACACACCGCGTCTGGCAGATCTCGGATGCTGACGCCGTCGCCGCCGTTCTAGAGAAGATGCGCGACAAGAAACTAGTCATCGCCGACGGCCACCACCGCTACGAAACGGCGCTCAACTTTCGCAATGAATGTCGCGCCGCGGTTGGTACAAGTTCTAATCCTCAGGCGCCCTACGAATACGTGATGATGACCTTCGTCAATATGAACGACCCCGGCCTGCTTGTGCTGCCTACGCATCGCGTGGTGCATTCCCTCGAATCGTTCGCCGCAGATGAGTTTCAGAAATCCAGCAACGCCTTTTTCGAAGTGGAAGAAGTCGACCCTGCGCTCGACGCCGACCGCGCCAGCGCGCTACTGCACGAGAAAGGTCGCACGGGAACCGCTCTGCTGGCGGTTACCGCCAACCGCGCCTTCGTTCTGCACTCTCCAAAGCCCGCAGGCGCCGAGTTCTTTGCCGGTCTCTCCCCGCGACAGCAAGCCCTCGACGTCGTCCAATTGCACAAATGCCTGCTCGAAGGCGTGCTCGAGCTTTCCGAAGAATCCATCCGCAACCAACAGAACCTCTCTTACCTGCGCGATGCCTCCGAGGCTCTGGCCCAGGTTCGCAAGGGCGAGGCGAACATCGCATTCCTAATGAATGCTTGCCCAGTATCACAAGTGCGCGATGTGGCGTTCGCGGGCGAAGTTATGCCCCAGAAGTCCAC
Source organism: uncultured Acidobacteriaceae bacterium (assembly GCA_963832015.1). Taxonomy (GTDB): domain Bacteria; phylum Acidobacteriota; class Terriglobia; order Terriglobales; family Acidobacteriaceae; genus Sulfotelmatobacter. Next base: position 44,871 of record CAWHSR010000025.1, on the reverse strand, counting down.
CGACTTTTACCCCAAGCTGCTGAGTGGATTGACCGCCTATGCGCTGGACTAGCAAACGAGGTAGCGCTGGCGTCCCCCCGGCGCGGCGCACACCGATCATCGGGACGTGGATTGTAATCACGATCTGCGCGACTCTAGCCTGGGCAATTCTTGTGGCAGGCGCGCCAACCGACAAGCACCTCGCGGTCTACTCAGTGGCAGCAAATTATTCGCTCCCGTTAGTGCAGCGCGAAGGGCGCCCGTATGTGGGCCTGCTCGAAGTGCTCGAACCTCTGGGCAAGGTCAGCGCCAAGTCTGAAGGTAAAAGCTGGCGTCTCCACTACAACAATGTCGAAGGCGATTTCCAGGTTGGCAAAACTCGCGCCCGCGTCCAAGGACGCGACGCCGATCTTGGGGGGAAATTTCTAGTCGAGAATGATCGGGGACTCGTGCCCGTCGGTTCCCTGCCCTCCTTGCTCCCTCGCTTTCTCGGAGGCCCGGTCACCTTGCACGAAGACTCCTCACGCCTCTTCATTGGCAGCGTGGCCACTCACTTTACGGCTACGTTGTCAGCCGACAATCCACCGCGGCTGGTCTTTCATTTCTCTGCGCCGGTCAACCCAATGATCGCCACCGAACCCGGCGCACTGCGGATGACCTTCTCCCGCGAACCCGTGGTCGCTCCAGCCTCCCCGACTCTCACCTTCGGCAACAAGACCATCCCATCCGCCATTTACAGCGAGAGCAATGGAGCAGCCGTCCTGACGGTCAATGCCGCGATCCCGGTGATCGCCAGTTTCAGCAATGACGGACGCACGGTAACCATCTCGGCCACATCGGCGCCGGCAGCCGCACAAAATGCCACGCAGAATGCCACCCCGACTACTGCCGGAACTGCGCCAGGCACGGGTCAATCCATACCTGCAGCCTCGAGCAATCCACCTGCGGCGGCGCCCCCGGTCGCGCGCCGTTATTTCGCAGTCGTCGACGCCAGCCACGGCGGCGACGATCACGGAGAGACTCTTAGCAATACGCTGTTCGAAAAAGACGTCACCGTCGCTCTTGCACGAAGGCTCCGCCAGGAACTTGAAAGCCGCGGCATCCCCACGCTGGTGCTGCGCGATTCCGACGCCAACCTTTCCGTCGATCAACGCGCCATCTTCACCAACGCCGATCACGCCGCCATCTACATCGCCGTGCACGCCGCCTCGAACGGTCCCGGCGTACGGGTTTATACCGCGATGCTCCCCTTCGGCGGTGATGATCGCGGCACCTTCCGGGCCTGGTCGACGGCGCAGCATTCCTCGTTACCCCAAAGCCAGAGCACCGCCAACGCAGTCGCCGCCGAATTCCAGAGACGGCAGGTCCCGGTCCGCATCTTGACCGCACCACTCCGTCCGCTGAATAACGTCACCGGACCTGCGATTGCCATTGAGGTCGCGCCTCAGGGATCAGATTCAACGCAACTCACTGCACCGGACTATCAGCAACTGGTCACCAGCGCTGTCGCCACGGCGATTGCCGCTTCCCGCGATCAGCTCGGAGCCGCGCGATGAGGCAGCTACCTGTGACGCAAACCATGAGGCGCAAACCATGATCCCCCGCCATCTCGTCATCGCGATGTCGGTACTCTTGGTGGCAGTTCTGGGCCTGAGTTTATACGCGTGGCACATGCGCAAGTCGGTCGCGGCCCCGCCCGTCGTTTCAACCGACACCCGTCCCCTGGCTCCTCCGATCGCTGGACCCACCGAGCGCGTCACACTGTACGTCGCGCACGATGAGGATGGCAGCCTGCGCGCCGAGTCGGCTCTGATTCCGCTTCCGTCCGGCCGTCAACAGCGTGCTGAAGAACTTCTGCGCGCCCTGCTCTCCCTCTATCTGGACAAGTCGTCGCCCCACGTTCTCGACTCCGGCGCCGACATCCGCAGCGTCTTTCTGGTCGATCCCGGAGTCGCCGTCATCGACCTGAACTCCGCATTTGCCGACACTCACCGCTCGGGCGTTCTCGTTGAAGAATTGACCGTGACGTCGCTGATCCACACCATCTCGGCCAACACTCCAGGCATTCTGAAAGTGAAGATTCTCGTCGACGGCAAAGAGCGCGACACCCTCGCCGGACACGCCGATCTCTCGTCGTTCTACGACGTCACCACGGTCAATCAACTAGCCGCTCAACTACAGCCGACACAGTAAGAAACGTTTGTCATTCCGAAGCAAAGCGAGGAATCTGCTGCCTGCCGGCGTCCGGCTGAACAGCAGATTCCTCATCGCTTCGCTCTTCAGAAGGACAAGAAAGCCTTACGAAGCCTTCTCCAGCCCTTCGATGTCGCGCTTCGCGCGCTCCAGAATCTCGCGGATCTTCGCGATCTTCGCGGAATCGTGCGAACCCCGGGTCGCCGTCTTCAGCGCCGCTTTCATCACCTCCGCCGCTGGACGCATCACCTCCGCGCCCTCCATCCCCATCCACGGCGCCCAGTCTCCCGCCTGTTCCGCGCGCTGCCATATCTTTTTCACCGTCTCGGCTTCGCGCTGTAACTCGGCCTTGCCGGCTTCGCTCAGCGAATACGTTCGTTTCCCCGCCGCCGTGTCGGAGGTGACCAGGCCCTCATCTTCCAGTTGCTGCAGCGCCGGATAGATGGCTCCAGCGCTCGCTTTGTAAATACCGCCGGACTTCGCTTCCAATTCTTTCATCAATTCGTAGCCGTGCTTCGAGCCACTTTCCAGCATCGATAGCAGGGCTAATCTGATCTCGCCCGGTCCAAAGAAACGGCCCCAACGACCGCCGCGGCCCCACGGAAATCCTCCTCCCATAAAAGGCATTGCCATCCCACCACGCCACCAGCTTCCACATCTTCCGTACATAACTCAAACTCCTTGAGATCGACTCCTTACATCATTCGATCTGTCGATAACTATATCGTTAGATATATCTTCTGTCAACAGATCGCGAGCCGCATCGCTCTCTTGGGAAGCTGTGGAAGCGGTAGTTCAGTGCTCTTTGTCGCTATCGTCAGCGACCCGCGTCTGATCCGTAATCCAGTTCACTTCCCACGTCTTGCCCCCATCCTCCGAGAAAGACTGCTCAAAGTGCGGCATGCTCGTCGCGGTGTTGGACCAGATGAAACGAACCAGCACCGATCGTCCATTCGGACCCGCCGGTTCCGTGTCGAAAAACTCTCCCTGTCCGTTCTTAAACTTGCCGATCGTGGGCACTCCCATCACAGCGCTCTTATTTGTGGCCCAATAGAGGCTCCACTGATGAGTTGGCGGATCGTACAGACGCAGCGTCATCCCTTCGATGTGGCTGCCATCCGGGCTGTCGGTTTCGAACTCCTCCAATTGGGAACGGCCATTCCAAACCTTTCGAGTCACGGAAGTGCCGTCAAACTCCACCCATGTTGTAGAACCGGTCAGCGGATGGACGAGTTTCTTCAAGTGAATCTTCCAGCGTCCTAGTTCGAAATCGAAGTCGTGCTGTCCATCCCGTTCGGTGGAAGTCTGCTGAACACTCGTCTTCGAAGAATCAGCACTTTGCTGCGCGAGTATAGGAACCTGCGGCAGAACAACAACCGCACTGCACAGCAAGAAGAGAAGAGCGCGAATCCGTTTGATTTTCATCACTGCCTCCTTAGTTGATGTCCTGCTTGGCTTCCAATTGCCGTACCAGCCCATCCAGATAACTCTTCTGACCGTCAGGGCCGGTGGCCAACGCTACCTTCATTTCCTTGACCGCGTCATCAAACTTGCCCTGCGCGCAGTACATCCGAGCCATCCCCGTGTGCACGAACCACTGGTCGGGATGTTTCTTCGCATTTTCCCGGTAGATCGCGAAGGCCTCGTCACTCCGCTTTTCCCCCTGCAACTGGCGAGCAAACATATGCATCTGCAGCGGACTGGCAAAGTCCAACGCCTTCTTCTGCGCGGTTGCCGCCTCGTCCTTCCGGTTGAGCGCCGTCAGCACCTTCGACTTCGTGATTTCGTTTTCGTAGCGATCCTCATTTTCAATCGACGTATTCGCATACTTCAGCGCATCGTCCAGGGCAATCTTTTCCGTAAGCAGATAGTTCGCCGCGTCGTCCCAACTCATCCACGTGTACTGCGAAAGGTCGCGCAGTTGCTTCTTCAGGCTCGCCTGCGTGATGTTATGCACGTCGACTGACACCGTGAACGGCACCACGATCTTCTCCCACTCGAGGGTCACCACCGCCGAGTCAGGCTGCAACTCGTCAAACTCGTAGGTCAGCGCGTTGTGCAAATCCGCCGTTCGGGGCTTCGCCGTTACCCGCAAAGCATCCTCCGCCTGGTCGTAGGTGAACGATCCCCAGGACGTCGAATTGTTGGAGAAGATGATGGTCCATTCCTCCTCATTCGGAATCATGTGCAGCCCGTAGGTACCCTTGTCGAGCGGCTTGCCATCGATCATCACGGGATCGCTGAACGTAATCGTGGTGTTTTCATTCGCGCCCGCGCGCCACACCTTGCCGTACGGAACCAGACCGTTCCAGATCTTGCGATCTTTCGCCAATGGCCGATGGTAGTGGATCGTGATCTCGGTTAACCCGATTCTCTGCGAGATGTCTGCGCGCTGGCTCGCTGCAGGCAGATCAAGCACGAAGGACTGCGCCGGGCTCACTCCCGGCATCGCAGCCATGAACAGGCAGACTAGAAATGCTCGCAACGCTTCTGTCAGCATAGGTACGCCTCCTTGACTTGGCGGGATTTTCTCCGCCCCTCCAGGACATCTAGCCATGCATAGTGGTCTATCGCAATAGCCACTATTAACTGATACGATATAACCACTCTAGCGCTCGATACATAACACGGAGTGGGTGTCGCAGGATGCCACGCATTGCAGCCAGTTTCCTTCCGCCGATCGCGATCGACCATCGCAGCCGAATTCCGATGTACCGCCAGCTGTATGACTGGTTTCGCAAGGCCGTCATCGATGGCCAACTGCGCCCCGGACATCGAGTCCCCTCCACCAGGAGCTTGGCCTCTGAGGTGAACATCTCGCGCATCCCAGTGTTGCAGGCCTACGAACAACTGCTGGCCGAAGGGTACTTCGAAACTTTCGTCGGAGCTGGCACGTGTGTTGCCGCATCGATCCCGGACGAAAGCTTGAGTCCAGCGGCCTCGCGGAGGGCTCTTCAGGAGCTATCTCAGAAACCAGGTCCTCGCCGGATGTCGCGTCGAGGGACTGCACTGACGCAAGCACCGGCGCAACCGTGGCTGAACGTTTCGGGTGCATTCCGAGTCAGCCTGCCCGCGCTCGACCACTTCCCCACCGGCATCTGGTCGAAGCTCGTGGCCCGTCACTCTCGCAGACCGCCAAGGGGCATCATGGCTTACGGCAACGCCATGGGATATCGGCCCTTCCGCGAAGCCATCGCGGAGTATCTCGGCGCGTCCCGCGGAGTGCGGTGCGAGCCATCGCAAATCCTGGTCACGACGGGATCGCAACTAGCTTTGCAACTCTCCGCACAGGTTTTGCTGAATTCCAAGGATCCCGTCTGGATGGAAGAACCGGGCTATCCCGGCGCGCGCCAGGCTTTCCAGACCGCCGGAGCCCGGTTGCTTCCGGCTCCGGTTGACGAAGAGGGCATCAGCGTCACAGAAATCATCCGCCGAGATCGTGACGCCCGTGCGGTATACGTGACGCCATCGCACCAATATCCACTGGGCACGACGTTGAGCGCCACGCGCCGCATGCTGCTCCTCAATTGGGCTATGCGCGCCGGGGCCTGGATCATCGAAGACGATTACGACAGCGAATACCGGTTCGGCAGCCGCCCTATCGCTGCGCTGCAAGGCCTCGACTCAGATGCGCGAGTCATCTATATCGGAACCTTCAGCAAAGTCATGTTTCCCGCGTTGCGCTTGGGCTACATGGTGATCCCCAACGATCTGGCGCCTGCTTTCTCCGCCGCCCGCGATGCCGCCGACATCTTTTCCTCGACGCTCTATCAGGCAGTCATGACCGACTTCATCCGCGAGGGACACTTCGCCCGCCACATCCGCCGCATGCGCATGCTGTACCAGGAACGTCGATCTGCGCTCGTGAAGGCGATCAAAATCCAGGCGGCAGATTTGCTCGAGGTAATTGGCGCTGAAGCAGGAATGCATCTTGTGGCACTCTTGCCGCCTGGTACCAACGATGTGGTTGTCGCGCGCAGAGCGGTTGAGAAGGCTATTTCGGCAGCGCCCCTCTCCAGTTGCTATTCGAAACCTCCGGCGAGGGGAGGCTTGATTCTTGGCTATGGAGGCGCGAGCGTTCATCAGATTCACGAGGGCGTCCGCAAACTCCGACTCTGCATACCGGGTGCACGCTGACCACGGGTTGCGTCAATGGCGCGGTGATGCCAGCTGCATTTACAATCGCCAAGCATGTTCTATCGTTCTGATAATCGTTCTCCCGACCAACTGCGCCCCGTCGTCCTGACGCCAGAGTTCATCACGACCGCAGAAGGCTCCGTCCTCATTGAAGTCGGCAATACCCGCGTCATCTGCACCGCTTCGATCGAGGAAGCCGTCCCACAGTTCATGCGCAACAGCGGCAAAGGCTGGATCTCCAGCGAATACAGCATGCTTCCCCGCTCGACTCTGACCCGAACGCCGCGCGAAGTCTCCAAGGGCCGCCAAAGCGGACGCACCCACGAAATCCAGCGCCTGATCGGCCGGTCTTTACGGGCGGTGACCGATCTGACACGCCTCGGCGAACGCACCATCTGGATCGACTGCGACGTCATTCAAGCCGATGGCGGCACGCGCACGGCCTCGATCACCGGCGCATTCGTGGCGCTGGGCCTAGCTCTGGAAAAACTGGTGGACGCAGGAACTCTGACTTCCGTCCCGCTAAAAGATTTCGTCGCCGCGGTGAGCGTGGGGATTGTTGACGGAGAGATCCTGCTCGACCTTTGCTACGAAGAAGACTCCCGCGCCGACGTCGACATGAACTTCGTCATGACGGCTGGCCACAAAATGGTCGAGGTCCAGGCCACCGCCGAGCACCAGGTCTTCGACGACCAGCAACTCGCCAAGATGATCGCCTTCGCCAAGCAGGGCGTGCAGTCGCTGATCGCTAAGCAGCAAGCTGTGCTGAAGGCGCTGACGCTCAGACAATAGGCGCTCGGTCGGTTCCATTTTGAACCTCCACCTAAAATGAAACGGGGCCCTACTACCTTCGTTTCCCGGACAGTCCGCCGGGCATTTACACACCTGCATTCCAACGCTACGCTGCGGCATGGGAAATCTCCGTAGCATTGACGGCCCACACAAAGACCGCCGGCGCGAACCGCGCACCGATATCGACCTCGGACTCACCGTGTGGGGCGTAGACACGCGGGGCGACCGCTTCCTGCAGGAGGCCCGTGCTCGCGAAGTCAGCCTGAGTGGAGGGCTGCTGACAGGGCTCGATGCCGAACTCCGCTCTGGTGATGTGATCGGAATTCTCTACCGCGGAAAGAAGGCGCGTTACCGCGTGGTTTGGGTCCACCTCAGTGGAAGGAGCGACAAGATACAAGCCCCTGTTCATCGCTTCCCCCCGATGACTGCCCCTGGAAGGAATTGCTCACCGAATCGCCCGCGGACGCCGCGGCAACAGAGAGCCCGTCAGTTCCCGACTCTCTCCATTGACTCTCCGTGTCCTCTGTGTCCTCCGTGGTTGAGAGCTTGCTCGCCTAAGCCACCCACACGGTCTTGGCGTTCAAGAACTCGCGAATTCCCACCGCTCCCAACTCGCGCCCATGTCCAGACTGCTTCACTCCGCCAAACGGAATCCGTGGATCTGACGCCACCATCTTGTTGATGAACACCATCCCTGCCTCGAGTTCGTTGATGAAGCGCTCCCGCTCCTTGTCGTCGTTAGTCCACGCGCTCGCTCCCAGGCCAAACCGCACGTCGTTGGCAATGCGGATCGCCTCATCCTGATCCTTCACCCGAAAGATCGAAGCCACTGGACCAAAGAATTCCTCACCGTACGCCGGCGAATCCTTGGGGATGTTCGTCAGCACCGTCGGCGCGTAGTAATTCCCTTTCTGCTTCAGAGGATGCCCGCCCGTCAGCAGCTTCGCTCCGGCCTTCAGCGTTTTCTGCACGTCGGCATCGAGCGTGGTCACCGCATCGGCCGTCGCCAACGGCCCGAGCTCAGTCTTCTCATCAAACGGATCGCCGATCTTCAGCCCCTCCATGCGCGCCACAAACTTCTTTTCAAACTCCGCCGCAATGGAATCGGCGACGATGAATCTCTTGGCTGCAATGCAAGACTGCCCGTTGTTGAGGATGCGCGCCTCGACCGCAGTCTTGACCGCAGCATCCAGATCGGCCGACGGCATCACGATGAATGGGTCGCTGCCGCCCAACTCGAGCACAACTTTCTTAATCCGCTTCGCCGCTCCAATGCCCACTTGAATCCCAGCCTGCTCGCTTCCGGTTAGGGTCGCCGCCACCACGCGCGGATCGTTCAGCAGCGCGTCCACCTGCCCCGAGCCGATCAACAGTGTCTGAAACACGCCAGCGGGAAACCCAGCCTCGAGAAAAACCTCTTCGATGGCCAGCGCGCACTGCGGCACGTTCGAGGCATGCTTCAGCAGTCCGACATTGCCCGCCATCAGCGCTGGCGCCGCAAACCGGATCACCTGCCAGAACGGAAAATTCCACGGCATGACAGCCAAAATCGGTCCAATCGGAAAATATCGGATGAAGCTTTTCTTCGCCCCGGTCTCGACTGGCTCGTCGGCCATGAAGCGCTCGGTGTTCTCGGCATAGTAGCGGCAAGCGGTCGTGCATTTCACCGCTTCGGCCACGGCAGCCTTGTAGGGCTTGCCCATCTCGAGCGTCATCAGGTGCGCGAACTTCTCCTTGTCACGCTCCAGAATCTCGGCCGCCTTCAGCATGCGCTTGGCGCGCGTCGCGAACGGAGTCTTGCGCTCCCCCCTGAACGCGGTCACCGCGAGTTGCAGCTTCTTCTCAATCTCAGCGTCCGAGAGCGGCTGAAATGTCTTGACGACTTCGCCGGTGGCGGGATTAATCGTTGCAATGGCCATAAATTATGTTGTCCTTCCGTCGTCGCCCGCGTCCAACGAACTGGCGATCGAACCAGAACGCCGAGCGTCAGTCTCTAAAATAACAGGGAAAACTAGCGGTCATACCACTATACCATTGGTTGCCTGTCTCGTCTCACTGCTCCCCTTCGCTGGCTGGGATTGGCAACCTGAGACAGGCTTCCCCATGAAACGATTCCTGATCGGTTTCTTGACCGGCGCATTGGTCCTGGCCCTCTGTGGCCTCGGATATTTGAAACTGGGTTTGGCCGATATCGCCGCTGACGCCCCCACTCCCGCGTGGCTCACTCGCTGGATGTTCTCGTCCGTTCACGCCTCGATTCGGCGCATAGTTCCCCGCGATCTGAAAAGCCCTGTGCCGACCAGCGACGAAAACCTCATTGCCGGAGGAAAACTCTATCTGAACGATTGCGTTGGCTGTCATGGCGCGCCAGGCAAACCGGCAAGCACCTTCGGCGCCACCTTCTATCCTCCCGCACCCCAACTGGCGCGCGACGGAACGAGCTATTCGGAGGCAGAGATTTACTGGGTCGCCAAGCACGGCATTCGCAGAACCGGAATGTCCGCGCAGGGGCCCTACTACTCGGACCAGAAGCTTTGGCTGCTGGCTGGGTTCATCAGCCGCATCACCACCCTGCCGCCGGAAGTCCGTGCCGGCATCGAGGAAAAAACAGGACACTAACCATGAAAACCTTCCTGCTCGGCTTCGTCGCTGCGTTCGTTCTCATTCCGGCCTGCGTTCTCGGATACTCTCGGCTCGGCTTGGCGGGGACAGGTAGCGATGCGAATCCCTCGGCATGGGAGACCCTGGTGATGCAATCGGCGGTGCGCGCTTCCGTCCGCCGAAGCGCCAAAGGGATTCAATTTCGGACTCCCGGAAATGTCGGCGACGCCATTGTTGAGGGAGGCAGGCTCTATCTGAATGGGTGCGCCGGGTGTCATGGTACCCCCGGCAAGCCCCGCGAGGATCTTAGCAGCTACCCCCGCGTGCCTCAGTTGCCGCAGGTCGGCACGCAATATTCGGAAGCGGAGATTCACTGGATCATCCAGCACGGCATCCGCAACACCGCCATGTCGGCTTATGGCCCGTTCTACTCCGACAAGGAAATGTGGGCGCTCGCCAGTTTCCTCAGGCGAATCGACAATCTGCCGCCCAGCGTGATGGAACGCATTCAAACGAAGACGGCTCCCGGAACCGGAACCAACTGACGCAAACGCACGTGACACTATCGGTGGTGCGCCCGGATTGCTGGGTGCCGGTCAGCGCCATGCCTTGTGGAATGCGGCCGCAAATCCTGTAACTCGGCATACACGCCGAGACCCATCAGAAAGACTGCTCCCGTCGCGCAGAAAACCATGAGCACGATCAACATTGCGTCACCCCCAAAACCTGTCGTGGTGGCAGGTGACCTGACAGCTTCAGCTTAGCTTGCGGCCGCATTCCCTTCAGTGACACTGATCACTGACAAGCAGCCCGGCGGTCTCGGCCCAAAAGCAGACTTTGCCCATGTTTGTCCTTCGTAATCAACGGATCTTCGTGCCATTTGGTTTACAATACTCGGTACTTCCAAGCACTTATCTTCATTCGTATTGAGGAGGATTCTCATGAAACTCACCCCGGGCAAACTTGCCGGTCTCAAGAAAGTCTCCAACGAACGCGGCATCATCGCCGCAGCTGCCATGGACCAGCGCGGCTCCCTGCAGAAATCACTGGCCAAGGAAAAGGGCGGCGAAATCACCGACGCCATGATGGAAGAATTCAAGATCCTGGTCAGCGAGGTTCTCACCCCGCACGCCACCGCCATCCTGCTCGATCCCGAGTGGGGACTGCCGGCCTCCAAGCGTCGCGCCAAGAACGCCGGCCTGCTCCTCGCCTATGAAAAAACCGGATACGACAAGACCGGCCCCGGCCGCCTGCCCGACCTGCTTGATGTTTGGTCGGCGCGCCGCCTGAAAGAAGCCGGCGCCGACTGCGTCAAGATTCTGCTGTACTACACCCCGGACGATCCCAAGCACGTCAACGAGATCAAGCACGCATGGGTCGAGCGCATCGGCGACGAGTGCCGCGCCAACGACATCCCGTACTTCCTGGAGTTCGTGGGCTACGAAGAGGGCGCCGACGAGAAGGGCCTCGACTACGCCAAGAAGAAACCGCACATCGTCACCGAGAGCATGCGCGAGTTCAGCAAAGACCGCTATGGCGTCGACGTGCTCAAGGTCGAAGTGCCGGTGAACATGAAGTTCGTCGAAGGCACCAAGTCGTTCGGGGGACAGAAGGCCTACACCAAGAAGGAAGCCATCGACCTGTTCCACAAAGCCGCCAACGTCGCGACCAAGCCGTTCATTTATCTGTCGGCCGGCGTCAGCAACGCGGAATTCAGCGAGACGCTGGAACTCGCCGGAGAGTCCGGAGTGAAGTTCAACGGCGTTCTCTGCGGCCGCGCCACCTGGAAAGACGGCATTCCAATCTACGCGAAGCAGGGCGCAGCCGCCTTCCGCAAGTGGCTCGAAACCGAAGGCGTAAAGAACATTCACAACGTCAACGACAAGCTGAAAGCCGCGACCAGTTGGCACTCCATCTACGGCGTGGAACTCGTACACGCCTAAACTCCGAGTTGTTATGTGGCGCGGGCGCCCTCGCCCGCGCCATTCTTTTTACTGCCCTTACACATTCGGCGAGTTCATTCACTTTGAAGCGAAAGATCCTTCTCTCGTGGAGCAGCGGCAAAGACAGCGCCTGGTCCCTCCACGTGCTTCGTCAACGCGGTGACGTTGAGATTGTCGGTTTGCTAACCACAATCAACACCCATTTTCAGCGCGTCGCCATGCACGGCACGCGACAAGCGCTGCTGCAGGCGCAAGCGGACGCCGCTCGCGTGCCGCTCTGGGAGGTTCCGTTGCCCTGGCCCTGCAGCAACGATATCTACGAAGAGGCGATGTCGGCCGCCTGCGCCTCGGCTGTTCAGCGAGGGATCTCAGCCGTCGCTTTCGGCGACCTCTTTCTCGAAGACGTCCGTCGCTATCGTGAAGACCGTCTCCGCGGTACCGGACTCGAACCCATGTTCCCGCTCTGGGGACGAGATACACGGCAACTGATTCTAGAAATGCTGGATGCCGGCCTCCGTGCTCGGATCATCTGTGCCGATCCTTCCAAGCTCGCCGGCGATTTCATCGGCCGCGATCTCGACCACGATTTATTAAGTCGTCTGCCCGCCGCAGTTGATCCTTGCGGCGAGAATGGTGAGTTTCACACCTTTGCCTATGCCGGGCCTATGTTCTCTCAACCCATTCCCCTCAAGGACGGCGAAATCGTAACGCGGGACGGCTTCCTCTTTGCCGATGTCCTGCCCGAGACGGAGCTGGCCAACTCCAGAGCGTAGGTGATTCACCCGGGCCTTTCAGTCGATCGCGCGATAGATCTCATACCATGATGATCTCACGGTGCGCTCCGCGAACTACTCGCGGGTAACCGCCCACAATCTCCACAATGCGATCATCCCTAATAGGACCAGGTTGGGAAAAAGCAGTGGCGCAAAGGGTGCAGCCCCAAACGTGAAATTCTTCAAGGCATGCGTCGAGGGCCCATGGAGATTTGCGGTGGCATGGAGGACGAATCCCCAGAGCCCCACGCCCGCTTCCGCGACTAGGATCAGGGCACAGAGCAGAATGAATTCTCTTGAGACTCGCAGTAGCACAGGCACCACTAAGAAACCGACCGCGACAGCACTGGCCCAAACCCCAACCCACTCCGTCGCATAGAAAAAACCGTTCTCCGCGTGGTCGCTCAGGGTCAGGCCGAAATTTCCTACGAATCCTCCAAGCGCGAAAAACAGCGCCCACTCGGCCCATTCCCTGGATTGCGAATCGACCATGCGATTCATTACCAAAAGGAATCCCAGTCCCGTATACGCGAGAGGAGCAATGAACGGCGCCGAGTACGTAAGACTCTTGAGCGTCCGCTCATAAAAGAACAAGCTGTTCAGATGCAGCACGACGCCAGTCAGCCCAATCAGAACTGCGCCCCATCCCACGAAGTAGCCGAGGTCCTTCCACACCGCCACGTAGCGCGATCGCAGCGCAAGTCCGATTCCCAGCACCAGCGGCGCAATCGAGGAAAAATACAGAGGAACGTACTCCGGCCATTTGCGAAATTCGTTAAACGAGTGCGCCAGGTAAATGTCGAAGGTCAAGAACCCGAGATTCACCAGCACGAACGATTCCAGCAGCAACCACGGTTCAAGCCACCACGCTTTACTTCTTTCCGGCATGCGCTCTCCTCAACTCGTCCGCCATGGCCTTGAGCTCCGCCGTCTTGCGCAGCATGGGATAGTTTCCATGCCACTGCACAAAATCGGCGCCGCCCATGAACGCGCCGTGTTTGGCTGTGCGTCCGTCGTAATGCCAGAAATCGAAGTACACAAAGTCGATCGGCTGCGAGAACGGCGTCCCGCTCAGCACTCCATCATTCCGCAGGCCATCCACGATGGCCTTGGCTGCAGAAACCTTTTCGTTCGTCGCCTGCACGGTTTTTTCTGCCCGCTCATAGACCGGATCGATGATCGTCGGGGTATGGCACTGCGCACATACCTGCTTCATCTTGGCCTGCGCAGCCGCATAGTTAGGCCGCTTCTCGCTGATCGCATTCGCCAAATAATACGAAAGCCGCTCCGACGGATCATGCGTGATCCCAAGTCCGTTGAGACCGCTCATGTGACACGTCGCGCAGGTCGGCACGAACATATCGCGCGTCGTCAGGTTCTTCGGGTCGGCGTTTAGGTTGAGGAGCCTCTCCTGCGCATTGAACATGACCCCGTGCTTGGACTCTTCATAGATCTCGATCTGCGAATGATCGGGCCCCATGTGACACTGCCCGCACGTGCGGGGCAACCTCGCAATCGCTACCGAACTCGTGTGCCTGGTGTGACACGCCGTACAGGTACCGATCGTTCCATCCGGGTTGGGCTTGCCGACACTGTGGCACTGCTCGCACCCGCTCGCCATTGCCGGTCCGCCCTCCGACAACACAAAGGGGTGCGGCGGACGCCGCGTCCCACCCGGCTGGTACGTTTCTGAAAAATTCACCTGTTCGGGTGTCAGCCCCTTCTCGCCATAGATGGCCGCCCACGACGGTGCGGCATGACGACTGTGCAGAAACTGCTGGTAAATCTGTTCGTGGCAGCCGCGACAGTTGCCCGCCGTCAGTCGCACACTCGCAATCACAAATCCATGATGATCTTTCTTATCCTGTCCCGCCGCTGGCTGGTGGCACTCCAGGCAATTCACGCCCTTCTGCGCGTGCTTGCTCATCTCGTATTCATGCACCACCGAATACTGCAGCCGCGAGTGGCACTCGGCGCACTTTCCCGACGCCCGCACGAACTCTGTGCCGGGCTGTTCGGTTTCCACTCTCGGCCGTGCACGATTGATCAGAAATGCTCCCAGAATGAGGGCAAATGCAATAACCACCGCGATAAAGACTGGGCGAAACGACATCGTAAGCCTCCGTCAAAGAGTCCAGGCCCGGCAGGAATGGTTCAAATTGAATGGATTTCGAAGCGGAACGTAGTGTAGCGCAAAGCCTAGCGCAAACGAATTGCGCGAAGGGACTTCTTTTCGATAACTCTCTGTGACGCGATTTCGAATTCGGGGCGGAGGTGTATAAAACCTTCATGAACGCCTCGCACCAAACCGTCCTCATCACCGGCGCCTCCGGCGGCATCGGATACGAACTCGCCAAGCTCTTCGCCCGCGACCATCACAACCTGGTGCTCGTAGCCCGCAGCGCCGACAAACTCGTGCAGGCCGCCAAAGAACTGCAATCGCAAGGCGTCACCGTGCAGACGATTGCCCTCGATCTCGCCGCGCCACCCGCACCTAAGTTCCTCTTCGATCAACTCCAGCGCGAAGACATCGCCATCGACATCCTCATCAACAACGCCGGCTTCGGCGCCTTCGGGGAGTTCGCCGAAATGCCCGAGGAAGAAATCGGCGGCCAGATCGACCTCAACATCACCGCACTCACAGTACTCACGCGTCTCTTCCTGCCGCCCATGGTGCAGCGGCGAAGCGGCCGCATCATGAACGTCGCTTCCACTGCGGGATTCCAGCCGGGTCCCCTCATGGCCGTCTACTACGCGACCAAGGCCTTTGTGATTTCGTTTTCCGAGGCGATCGCCAACGAACTGCGCCACTCGGGCGTCACCGTAACCTGCTTTTGTCCGGGTGCAACTAACACGGGTTTTGCGAAACGTGCAGGCAACGATCAGTCACGCGTGTTCAAGCAGTTCGGCGCGATGAGCGCAGAAAGAGTCGCGCTCGACGGCTACCGCGCCGTCATGGAAGGCCAGACGCTCGTGATTTCCGGAATGCAAAACTGGCTGGTCGCTCAGTCCACCCGTTTCGCTCCCCGCAAAGTGGTCACCGCGCTTTCGCGCTGGGCCAGCGAAAAACCCGAGTAGTACCCAAAAAAAGCACAAAGGCCCAAAGGGAATCCAGATTCTCCTTTGGGGTGCCTTCGTGCCCTCGATAGTGATGACTTTCAATCCCGCGTCGCCGAACTTATACCTGCGCCGCGCCGCCGTCCACAAACAGTTCAGCGCCCGCCACGAAGCTAGCGTCCTCCGACGCGAGAAACACTGCGGCCTTGCCGATCTCATCCGGCTGCCCGATGCGCCCGAGCGGCACCATCGAGGTGAGGTGGTCGACAATGCCTTGCCGCTGCTCCTTCGTTTCCGCGAGTCCATCCAGAATCGGCGTCTCGATCGGTCCCGGACTGATTACGTTGACCCGGATCTTGCGCTGCTTCAAATCGGTGGTCCAACTGCGAGCAAACGACCGCACGGCCGCCTTCGTCGCCGAATACACGCTGAACGCTTCCAAACCCTTGCTCCCTGCGACCGACGCATTCAGGATGACCGAACCGCCATCGGGAATCAGCGGCAATGCTTTCTGCACCGTGAACAGCACGCCCTTCACGTTGGTATTGAAGATCTGGTCATAGTGCGCTTCGGTAATCGCGCCCAGCGGAGC
Organism: uncultured Acidobacteriaceae bacterium; assembly: GCA_963832015.1. GTDB lineage: Bacteria > Acidobacteriota > Terriglobia > Terriglobales > Acidobacteriaceae > Sulfotelmatobacter. The sequence continues at coordinate 28,804 of CAWHSR010000025.1, read as the reverse complement.
AAAGCTCCCCCCGCCAGCGTTGGCAAAGACAACGTCCACGCGCCCTTTCTCCTGCTTGATCTGTGCGAAAAGCTTGTCGAGATCGGTCAGGTTAGACGCATCTGCCCGCACCGCCTTCACCTGTGTGCCCCCAATGGTTTTTACTGCTTTGTCCAATTCCGCCTGACGGCGTCCGGTGATGTACACAAACGCGCCCTCGTTCACGAAACGTTGCGCTGTCGCCAGACCGATTCCGCTGCTCCCGCCCGTCACCAGTGCAATTTTCCCTTCCAGTTTCCCTGCCATACGAATTTCTCCATTCGGTCTCGATTTTGTACCGCTCGTTTCAGATGTCTGGAAACGCCCCCTCGATTCACCTTTTTTGAACTAAATGGTATAAAAGTGCATCCAAAGGACATGGGCGGGCAAACAGCCAATTCCGGAAAGCTGGAACATCAGAAGATGGGGCGCCCCCGTGCTTTCAGCGAGTCCGGGGCTCTCGATGCCGCCATGCGCGTCTTCTGGGAAAAAGGCTATGAGGGCACGACACTCGACGATCTGACCCAGGCTATGGGCATCAACCGGTCAAGCCTCTATGCCACCTTCGGAGACAAGGAAACCCTGTTTCGCAAGGTGATTGCCCGCTATTCAACAGGTCCGATGGCATCCCTCTGGGAAGCACTCCAGCAGCCATCCGCACGCGCTGTCGTCGAAACTCTCCTTCGAACAGCGGTGAACTTCCTGGCCGACCCTTCCCATCCTCAGGGGTGCCTGACGCTCCAAGGTGGCATGGCATGCGGTTCGGGCGCGCAGACCGTAAGACGAACAATGATCGATTGGCGCAAATCTGGATTGTCGCGACTCCAAAAACGCTTCCAGCGCGCGCATCAAGAGGGAGACCTCGCCTCGGATATAGATCCGAAAGATCTTGCCCGCTACATCCTGATCGTGATGAACGGCCTGGGCGTGCAGGCAGCCAACGGAGCGACTAAAACGGAGATGACCCGGGCGGTCGAAATGGCACTTCGATCCATGCCACTCTAAGCACGCAGCCGTGGATCGTCAGAACCATTGTCGCAAACTCCCATCAAAACCCGCGTCCCGCGAGCCTTTTTACAAATCCATACCTACTCTTTGCAAACCTTTACCGGCGTAGACGCTACCTTTGTAAAGGACAAGGGTCTAATCCATTGGGAGCCCAAGTTCCTCTCCCCCGCTTCCGCACGAGATCGAAGCTTCCGCACCAACGGGAGCCTTCGACAGGAGGTAGCAAATGGCGAACACTCGTAGTGTCTCTCGATCCGTTTCGACCATCTTTGCCTTTCTGAATCTGGCCGGGACCAATGCGAGGCGATCCCTCGCGACTCTTTCAACCCTCTTTCTTGCCCTTGCCCTCACCTGTTTGGCCCAAAATCAGGATCAACCTCAACCGCTCTCGCCCCCGGATTCCCAAACCAATCTGCAAGCCTCGGCAAAACCCAATCCAGTCAGCGAGACGATTCCCGCGGGAACCAGGTTTGCGCTCGTGCTCACCCATCCCATCCAAAGCCGATACGTTCATCGCGGAGACGATGTCTATGCGCAACTCACCGCTCCCATCACGCTGGGCAATGATGTCGTAATCCCACCCGGCGCGTTGATCGACGGAATCGTGGACAGACTCCAACGCAAAAGTGGGCGGGCGGAGTTGTATCTGCAATCGATGTCGATCACCTTCCCCGATGGCTACGTTGTTCCGATCTCCGGACCCGCAGTCCTCGAAACGGTTCAGGGGTACGCTGTGGTTGACCCCGGGACGGGACGCACCGTCGGAATGCTCGCACTACCTGCGGCGGGCGCCGGCATCGGCGCGTTGATTGGCCACTCCGTCGGGCAGCCGCAATCCGAAGTCACCTCCGCGTTTCCGCCGGGATGCATCGGAGGACCGCCCTTTTGCACCACGACCAGCACGCCCGTCTTCAGCACGAAGGGCAAAGACGCGATCATCGGCGCGGGCATCGGTAGCGCCATCGGAGCGGTGATGTCCATGACGTTGCTGTTCAGTTCGCATCATTTCTTCCTTGATGTTGGATCGCCGGTTGATATGGTGCTGCGTCAACCCCTCACGCTCGAGCACGACCCGGTCAGTGCTGCCGTCCGACAGTCAGAACAGCAGCCGGTGCCAATACAACCCGTCGCACCTCGCCCGCTGCCGCCTCAACTCCCAGACACCGGCCCTCCGCCGGGCATGCCCGGAGCGCCCGGCACGCCGCCCACGATCATTCCCGGAGCGCCCGGACCTGGCGGTGTCCCAGGAGCGCCCATTATCATTCCCGGCACGCCCCCCGGCACCCTTTAATCCCGGCTGCAACCGCAATGGAGGACCGGCCCTCCGCCAGTCCTCCGCATTTTTTTGGAAGCGCCACACACGACCTTAACGCCTCCTCCGCGTCCTCTGCGCCCTGATGCTTGGAATGCTCTTGTAGTACCCTAATCCGGAAGCCGAAAGCCGGAAGCCCATTTCATGCCCACACTGATCGCTCAGCCCACAAGAATCCAAGCCGCCGGCAACAAGCCCAAACTCATTGACGAATACGTCGGCCGCGTCAACTCGAAAACCTCGACCACCAGCGTCGCGCACATGCGCAGCCCTCAAGGATGGCTTGAGCCCGGCCAAACCCCCGAGTTCGACGAGTTCACGATTGTGCTAAAAGGAATGTTGCGGGTAGAGCACCGAAGCGCGAATGGAGCGATCGGTTCGCTCGACGTCGCCGCCGGACAAGCCGTTGTCGCACACGCCGGAGAGTGGGTCCGCTACTCCACCCCGCAAGTAGGAGGCGCCGAATACATCGCCGTCTGCCTGCCCGCGTTCTCCATGGAAACGGTCCACCGGGACGCCTAGGCGACCTCTGGGATTCAGTTCGTGCTCCCGTCTCACCAGAAGCGCCCCGATTCGCTGATTTCTCCTATTCCCCGCTCGCGTAGAATCCGGCCCGGGCCCTTACGTGCAACAGGAACAGTTTTCTCGGCAACCGCAGCTTTACGCTGATTTTGTGCCACTTGCCGTCGCGAGCCGTCGACTGCGGCTCATACGCCAGCACATACTGGTGTCGCAGGCGGGTACCGATGTTCCGGGCCACGGTCGGCAGTTCATTCGGATTCGTCAAGGTAAAAGCATCCCCACCCGACAGTTCGGTAATCGTACGCAGCAGTTCCGGCCCCCTCAGTTCCTCCTGCGTGCTTACGTAGCGTTCATAGACGCCAACCGCGTAGATGGTGATATCCGCCTCCTTGATGGCCGAGTTCACGTCCCGTTCGGAGTAACGGCTGTGGTTATCTCCGCCATCGGAGAGGACTAGCAACGCCTTGCGCGCATACCTGGCGCTCCGCAGCTTGTCGATTCCCATGTAGATCGCATCGAGCAGCGACGTTGCCCCCTTCGAGCGGGCGGTCAACAGAGCATTTTCAATGTTCTCAGGATGGGTGGTGAAATCGGTCGCGAGATGGGGAGTGTCGGCGAAGGTGATCATGAAAAACTCGTCCTGCGGATTGGCCGCCTCGCAGAACTGGGCGACCGCCTCCCGCGCCCGGTCAAGTTTGTAGGACATGCTGCCGCTGGTATCGACGATAATCCCGACCGACACCGGGATGTCCTCGCTGGAGAAGTGCTTGATCTGCTGTGCCTTCTTGTTCTCAAACAGCTGAAAGTTCTCCGCGTCCAGGCCCAGCACCGGCCGGTTCAAGCCGTCCGTAATGCTCACAGGAACCAGCACCAGGTTGACACTGGTCCGGAGCAAAGCGCCGCCCGCAAAGCCGCCCGCTTTTGCAGAAGGATACCCGGCCGTCGCCACGTCCAACGTCTTCTCTCGCGGTGCGATGTGTACATCGTTAATCGAAGTCTGTGCAGAGGTTCCAGCGGATACCAGGGTTAGGAGGCAAGATAGAGTCGCGCGGAAGGAAACTGCTCGCACCGAGGGGAACATCGCCGGCACCGCCCAAGCAACGATTCGACAACCAGACAACGTCCATTAGGCGTTCTGGTTGCAATTGTCGTTGTAGGACAAATCTAGTAGGGGAACCGGAAAATAACTGGAGAGGAAACGCATGAAGAAACCCCAACGTGAAACGCGGAGGATCCTGAGTTTGGCTAGGAGCTAGCTGCTAGAAGCTCCTACTCCCACTCAATCGTCCCCGGCGGCTTCGAAGTGATGTCATATACCACGCGGTTCACGCCCTTCACTTCATTCACAATCCGCGTAGAGATGGTCTTCAGCACTTCATGGGGCAGCGGCACCCAATCGGCGGTCATGCCGTCTTCCGAACTGACCGCGCGGATGGCGCATGTGTAGGCGTACGTCCGCATGTCGCCCATAACGCCAACAGACATTACCGGCAGCAGCACGGCGAACGATTGCCAGACTTTGTTGTACAGCCCGGCCTCTTTAATCTCACTGACCACGATGTCATCGCACTCGCGCAGCAGCGCCAGGCGCTCGGGCGTGACTTCTCCCAGCACTCGCACCGCGAGACCCGGACCGGGGAACGGCTGCCGCTGCAGAATCTCTTCCGGCATCCCGAGATCGCGGCCAATCTTACGGACTTCGTCCTTAAACAAATCCTTCAGCGGCTCGATCAGCTTGAGCTTCATCTTCTCGGGCAGTCCGCCGACGTTGTGATGCGACTTGATGACCTGCGAAGGCCCGCGCACCGAGCGCGACTCGATGACGTCAGGATAGAGCGTACCTTGCACCAGCCATTTAACCTTGCCTTCACTCTTCTCGATTCGGAGGGCTTCCTTCTCGAACACCTTGATGAACTCGTTGCCGATGATCTTGCGCTTCTTCTCAGGATCGCTCACGCCCGCGAGTTTCTTCATGAACCGGTCGGTCGCGTCGACGGCATCCAGATTTAGCTTCAGCTTGTCGCGTAAAACCTTCTGCACCTTCTCGAATTCGTTCTTGCGCAACACGCCGTTGTTGACGAAGACGCAGGTCAGCCGCGACTTGCCTTTCGCGTCGCGCAGCGCGCGGTCAACAAGCACGGCAGCCACGGACGAATCGACACCGCCCGAGAGAGCGCAAATAGCGCGTCCACTGCCGACTTGCTGTTTCACCTGCTCAACCGTCGACTCAATGAAACGCTGCGGAGTCCAGGTAGGCTTCGCGCCGCAGATCTCGAAGATGAAATTCCTCAGCATCTGCGTGCCTTGCGGCGTGTGGTGCACCTCGGGATGGAACTGCACCGCGTACCATTTCTTCGCCGTGTTCTGAATGCCCGCCACCGCGTAGTGCGTCTTGGCCATCAACTCGAAGCCGGGCGGCAGTTCGAGCGCCTCGTCTCCATGCGACATCCAGACGGCCAACTTCTTGGCCATCCCTTGAAACAGAACCGAGGCCGAAACTATGTCGACCTCGGCGTGGCCGTATTCGCGCTTATCGGCCGGGCGCACTTTGCCGCCCAGCGTGTGCACCATGAACTGCAACCCATAACAGATGCCGAGCACAGGCACGCCCAACTCGAACACGCGCGCGTCGGCGGGGGGAGCGTCCTTGTCATACACAGACCACGGCGCGCCCGACAGAATGATGCCTACAGGCGCATAGCTCTTGACCTCTTCGAGCTTGGCCGTGCAGGGTAGCACTACGGAAAACACATTCTGCTCGCGGATACGACGCGCGATGAGTTGGGTATACTGCGCGCCAAAATCGAGAATTACGATCGACTGGCCGAGTGAAATTTGATTGTGCGGGGATTTGGTTGCCACAAATGAGTTTCTCAGATTCGGGGAGAGGGTGTAAAGCAGGCGACCCTCCTCGGCCCTCCTCGGAAGGTAACTGACGTTCAGTGCACTTCGTAATGTTCAGGATTTGGGCCTTCCCACGCGCTGCTTTTCCTCCTCGCTTCTTCGATTGGATTGGATAGGTCGCTGAGGATCGGTTCGTCGCGGTCGATCGTGGTTTGGAGCGGCGCTGTCACGGGAGGAGGCAAGGGCAGCGGCGCCGGTGGCAAGGGCTTGAGCAAGGCCTCCGGCGTTTCCGCGATGCAGACATATCCTGCGAGCCTTGCCATGTACAGCCAGTCGGCGACCGCGAAATACGCCACGGTCACGAACGCCATTCCCAACACCAACAGTCGCCACGGCACGACACCCGCAAAGGCCAGTGGCATGGAGACAGCCACGCTAGCTCCAACAAACGCTACCAGGTGAGCTAGTCCCGTCCAGGTGCTGACCGCGAACACGGGCCCAGTCCGCTCGCGGCAAAACGCCACCACCGCAGAAATCGCACCCACTGCGTCCTCGCCATCGCGCACCGCAAACATCCCCGCCAGCGACAAGAGCCAGTTCAGTGCCCACCACACCCAGCAAATCAGCGCCGCCAGGGGCAGAAACAGGAAGAAGGCAACTCCAGGCTGGGGATTGTTGGCGGGCGACGCAAACCCCGCCACAATCGATGCACCGGCAAATCCGACCACGGCCGCTACGGCCACTGCAGCGCGCAAGAAATTCAGGCGAACCAGCGCCGGCAAGGATGCTCCATCATGGTCAATAGCAACGCTGCCGGTAACGTCTCTGCGAAAATACTCCAGCAGCCCGCACACCGTGGCAATCCTTCCCACCGATGCGGCAACAATCCACAGCACTCCCAGCGTCAGCGCCGCAAACAGCCCTGCGATCACCACGCGGTTCAAGGTTCCGCGCAGAATATGCGCGATCGCCTCTCCGACCAGGTAAGGATGCCGCGTCCGTAGAAAAAGCAGTTCGCCATTGGTTACAGGCAAAGTGTTGAGGTATTCGAAAAGGCCGAAGACGAATAGCGCCGCTGCGGTCGCGCCCGCAGTCCACCTCCACATAATCTCTGCCAGAGTGAACGACGGCCGCCGGAACGCGGCGCGAAACCCTTCAGCGGTGGGTGAAATGGCCATGCCTAGTCAGGATAACTCATTCCCAATCCATCCCAACTCACTCCCTCTCATCCATCCTCGTCACTTTGTCATCCTGAGAGCAGCAAAGGCCCCACGAAGTGGAGCCTTTGCGAAATCGAAGGATCCCTATAGTCGCCGCGCCACTGGCTAAGTCGTTATGGAATTTGGCCAGCAAGCAGGCTCATCGCCAGAAACGCCTAGTGACGCTTACGTGTCGGCAAGTTGGCAGGGATCCTTCGACTGCGTGGCCGCATCGCGTTCGCGATGCAGCCACTTCGCTCAGGAAGACAAAGAGAGAAGAGCTACTTCACCACAATATTCACCAGCTTGCCCGGCACGTAGATCTTCTTCACCACCTGCTTGCCGGCGATGAATGCCCGCACCTTCTCGTCGGCAAGCGCACGCTCAAGCACCGTCTCTTCGCTGGAATCCGCAGGAACGACAATGCGGCCGCGCAGCTTGCCGTTGACTTGTACAGGAATCTCAAGCTCTTCTTCTTTGGCCAACTCAGCATCAAACTTCGGCCACGCCGCCTTGAGCAGATTCCCCTTTTCCCCGAGCATCTCCCACAATTCGTGCGCGAGATAGGGCGCGAACGGCGCCAGCAACAACACAAGACTCCGTTGCACATCCGCCAGGAACGGAACTGGAACCTCATTCCGGCCAATCGCTTCCTCTGAGGCGTAGAGAACGTTCACCAGCTCCATGATGGCCGAGATGCACGTATTAAAATGCCACCGCCCTTGGAAGTCGTCGCTCACGCGCTTGATCGTCTGGTGCAACTTGCGCTGGATCGCCCGTGCTGCCGGCGGCAACTCAGTCGGCACAGGCTTACGCCAATCCGGATGATCCGGCCGCGCATTGCGCATGACGAACCGGTACACCCGCCCCAGGAATCTCTGGATTCCCTCAATCCCCGAATCCTGCCAGTCCAGATCGCGATCTGGCGGCGCGGCAAACAAGCTGTAGAGACGCGCCGCATCGGCCCCGTAGCGCGCAAGCATCACGTCAGGCGACACCACGTTGCCCAAGCTCTTCGACATCTTCGCGCCATCTTTGATCACCATGCCTTGCGTGAACAAACGGTCCGCGGGTTCGTCGTTCGTGATCATCCCCAAGTCACGCATGAACTTGGTCCAGAAGCGCGAATAAATCAAATGCAAGATGGCGTGCTCAACGCCGCCAATGTACTGATCAATCGGGAACCAGTATTGGGCAATCTTTCCGTCGAACGGCGCGCGATCGTTATGCGCATCCGTATAGCGGTAGAAATACCACGACGAATCGACAAAGGTGTCCATCGTGTCGGTCTCGCGCCGCGCCGGGCCGCCGCACTTCGGGCACGTTGCATTGACGAACGCTGGCACGCGGCTTAGCGGTGATCCGCCTGTCAGTGTAATGTCGACGTTCTCCGGCAAGATCACCGGCAAATCCTTCTCCGGCACCGCGACGATCCCGTCCTTCTCGCAATACAGCATCGGAATCGGCGTACCCCAATAGCGCTGCCGCGAAATGCCCCAGTCTTTCAGGCGATAAGTAACGGTCGCCCTGCCGAACTTATTCTCCTCGGCGTAAGCGGACATTTTTCGAATCGCGTCATCGCATGACAAAGTGTTGTATCGCCCCGAATTGATAAGCATGCCTTCATGCCCGACGAACGGAAGCTGAGGTTCGGCGACAGTGTCATCCGGATCGCCCGACATCGGCAAAATGACGATGCGAATTTCGAGGCGGTACTTCTTGGCGAACTCGTAGTCGCGCTCGTCATGCGCCGGCACACTCATGATGGCGCCCGTGCCATAGTCCATCAAAATGTAGTTCGCGACCCACACCGGCAGCCGCTCACTATTGAACGGATTGATGGCATGGCGTCCGGTAAAGACGCCATGCTTCTCGATCTCGCCGATATCGCCTTTTTCCCGGGCCTTGCGCTGCTCGGCGATGAGTTGATCGACCTTCGCGCGCAGATCAGAATTCGCCGCCGCGAGATCTTTAATGATCGGATGCTCCGGCGCCAACTGCACCGATGTCGCGCCGAAAATCGTATCCACACGCGTGGTAAAGACAGGGATCGTTGATCCCGCTGGACCAAACCCGGTATGGTTCTCGGCGTAATCGAGCTTGAAATCGACCAGCGTTCCCTCGCTGCGCCCAATCCAGTTGCGCTGCATGGTCCGCACTTTTTCCGGCCAGCCTTCCAACTTGTCGAGCCCGGCCAGCAACTCGTCGGCATACTTCGTCGTGCGCACGAACCACTGCTCCAACTCGCGCTGCTCCACCAAAGTATCTTCATGCCGCCAGCAGCAACCGTTCACCACCTGCTCATTTGCGAGCACGGTCGCGCATTTCGGACACCAGTTCACCTTGCTCTTCTTGCGGTAAGCCAATCCCTGCTCAAAGAGCTTGAGGAAGAACCACTGGTTCCATCGATAATAGTCAGGAAGACAGGTGGTCACTTCGCGCGCCCAGTCGTAAGCAAAGCCCAGGCGCTTCATCTGCGCCTTCATGTTCGCGATATTGCGCAGCGTCCATTCGCGCGGCGGAGTGTTGTTCTGAATGGCCGCATTTTCTGCGGGCAAGCCAAACGAATCCCATCCCATGGGATGAAGTACGTTGTAACCATTCATCCACATGTACCGCGCCAGTGCGTCACCGATGGCGTAGTTGCGCACGTGCCCCATGTGCAGCGCGCCTGAGGGATACGGCAACATCTCGAGAACGTAATATTTCTTCTTGGTCGAGCCAGGCTCAGCGGCGTACAGTGCAGCATCCTGCTGCCAGCGCTCGAACCATTTGGTCTCGACGCGCTGGGCATCGTAGCGCTCCTCGTTGGGACGGTCCGCAGGCGCTCCAGATTCAGAGCCGCTGGTCACACCGTTGACAGTTTTTTCTTCGATAGCCATAGACAGGAAGGCACCAGTAAATAGTTCTCTATTTTACACGCCGCAACGTCTTCCTTAGTGAACCTTCGTGCCCTTCGTGGTTAAGAAAACGCTGTCCTGACAACAATGGTCGTCCTACATTTCATCCCACCGTATTCACCAGAGTCCCAATCGGAGGAATCGTAATCCGGATCTCGTCGCCCACCTTCAGCGTAAAGGAATCCGGTGGCACGACCCCAGTCCCAGTCAGAAGGAAGCATCCATGCGGAAAGCTGTTGTTGCGATACAGATACTCGACCAGTTCCTCCGGCCTCCGCTTCATTTCTTTCAGCGTAGTCGCGCCAGAAAACGCCGCGGCACCACCCCGTCGAATCTCCAGCGCAATCTCCGTAGCGCTCGACAACGGCTCATCCGCAATCAACAGGCAGGGGCCAAGCGCGCAACTGCGGTCGTACACCTTGGCCTGCGGCAAATACAACGGATTCTCGCCCTCAATGTCCCGCGAACTCATATCGTTCCCAATGGTATAGCCAGCAATCTTGCCGCCCGGAGAGACAAACAGCGTCAACTCCGGTTCCGGCACCGACCACGATGCATCGTCGCGAATCGCCACCTTCGCCTCCGGACCGACCACCCGGTGCGGCGCCGATTTGAAGAACAGTTCCGGCCGGGTCGCATGATAAACCCGGTCGTAAAAGTCTCCTCCGCCCGTGGTTTTCGCTTCCTCCATCCGCGCATCGCGGCTGCGGTAATACGTCACGCCCGCAGCCCAAACCTCCTGACTGCCGATTGGCGGAAGTAGATCCTGCGGCGCCACCGCATCGGCAGGCTTGCCCTGAGCAATTAGATGTTCGAGATAATCCCGCAGATCTTCGCGCGCAACCAGGTCGTCCCAGGAAGACGCGTTCAAGGTGCAATAGCGACCAGCCTGCTCAGCCACAAAACCACGATGGGGACGGTAGAGCTTCATGCAGAAGAGTATCGGGCCACCGAGTCGTTGCTGGCAACGTTTCCTGCTCTTGCCGTGACCTACGTCGCCGCCACCAGCTTTTTTAAAGCGTCGACATTTCTTCGGTCGTCTCCCGGCTTCTCGATTGGCGTTTCTGCGATGAACGCCGCATGGGCCAGGCGAAGATCGTTGAGCAACACGCGAAACGTTTCCTTACCGATCATTCCCTTCCCGATCTGTTGATGCCGGTCGAGTTTCGATCCTCGCGCGGCTTTGGCGTCATTACAGTGCCAGACCTTGACCTGGTTCAACCCGATCGTGGCATCGAGCTGCTGCAGAGTCTGGTAAAGACCTTCTTCGCTGGTGATGTCGTATCCCGCGACGTGCGTGTGGCAAGTGTCAATGCACGCTCCCACCGGAACCACGCCCCGCAGACGCTCTAGAATCTCCGCCACCTGCTCGAAGCTGCCGCCGAGCGAGAACTCCGCCCCAGCCGTGTTCTCGATGAGGATAGTCAACCCTCCCTTGGCAAGATCGAGCCCTTGCGTTGATGCTGCGATCGCAGCAGCGGTACGCACCAGCCCCGGTTCGCGATCGCTACCCCGAAAAGAACCGGGATGGAGGACCAGACACTCCGCGCACAAGGCAAGCGCCCGCTCCACTTCCCCGCGAAAAGCCTCCATCGACTTTTGCAGAAAAAGTTCATTCGAGCTGGCAAGGTTCACCAGGTAGTTCGTGTGAATCACCAGCGGCTTCAAGTCGTACTTCGCCCGCAACCGGTTCATCTCGGCGCACTGCAACCCGCCCAACTCATATGGAGCCCACTGGCGCGGGCTGGAAGAAAAGATCTGGAAAGTGTTGCACCCTAGCCGGTAGGCGCGTTCGGCTGCGTTCTGCACACCGCCAGCGGAGGAGGTGTGAATGCCAATGCGGCGGGATGTCACGCAGGGCGGGCGCTTCGGCGCGGACCGCTTGAGAATGTCCTGTTCGCGCGCCATCGAGCGGGGCATAGCAGAAGTATATCGAGCGGACTAGTCGAAGGCTGCTCATCCCGTCGGGGATATTCGGCGCAATCAATTCATCGTGATCACAGCTCGGAATCGCACTTTGCCGTCGGACACGCGGTCATACGCCTTGCCGATGTCATCGAGCTTGTAGGTTTCCGCGACGACCTTCACCTTGCCCCTTGCCGCGTAGTCCAGCGCTTCGTACAAATACTCCGACCCGTTCTGGCTGGACCCGATCAGCCGTACGCGCTTGAACATCAGTTCGGGATTGTAGTTCAGCGGCTCGAGACCCACTCCCATGAGAATGATGCGCCCATCAGGACGCATTCCTTTCGCCGCATCGGCCGTTGCAGCCCACGAATTCGAAGTCGCCAGCAAAACGTCCGCCCCTCCCGCGGCGAGCAGTTTCTCACCGCCTTCCACCACCTCGTCGGCTCCCAGCTCGCGAATCATCTTCTCTTTATCTTTCGACTTAGTCACAGCGATCGTCTCGAAGCCCGACGCTTTGGAATACTGCAGCGCCAGATGGCCGAGCCCTCCGATGCCAACCACTGCGACCCGCTCGTGCGGCTTGGGATCAGCCAACCGCAACCCGCTCCAGACGGTGTATCCCGCACAAAAAATAGGCGCCGCCTGCTCGTACGCGAGCGCGTCCGGAATCAGCATGGTCGCATCCGCGTAGGCGAGCATGTACTCTGCGTGGCTGCCCTGGGTCGAAATGCCAGTGGAGATGTTGTTCTGGCACAACTCCTTCTTGCCGCGGAGACACCACTCGCAGCGCCCACAGCCTTTCTGCACCCAGCCCACGCCAACCCGGTCCCCGACTTTACGCGTGGTCACGCCCGGCCCCACTTCGACAATCTCCCCCACCGGCTCGTGGCCGAGCACGCGCGGAAACTGCAGCGGGAACAAACCGTGGGTCAAATGCACGTCGGTATAGCAAAGTCCGCTGGCATGAATTTTCATGACGACCTGATTGGGACCGGCCTTGGGAGTCTCCCACTCTTTCACTTCCCACTTGCCATTCACGGAGGGAACGACTGCTGCTTTCATAAAGAACTCTCCCGGAAAACTGAACAGAATTGGCAATAATCTTTTCGTTGGATGTTCTCCCCATCCGGCGGATTCATTCCACCTGCCCTATTTGCGGTGCGAGTGCGGCCAACGGTAGACTTAAGAACGAACTATGTGGGGACAGCCGCCTCAGCTGTCCGTCGAGCGTAGCTCGACCTTCTTGCGCTGAGCTGCAGGAGAAGCCGCCCAAAGGTGAACTTATGCTCGTCGTCATGAAGGCCCAGGCCACCGAAGAACAGGTGCGCGCCGTTTGCCAGAAAATCGAAAAACTCGGATACCGCGCCCACTCCATGCCCGGCGCCACCCGCACCGCCATCGGCATCACCGGCAACAAGGGCGAAGTCGAACAGGGCACGCTCGAAGAAATGCCCGGCGTGCAAGAAGTCATCCAGGTCTCGAAGCCTTACAAGTTGGTCAGCCGCGACGTCAAGGAAGACAACACGGTCATCACCTTCGCCGGAACCGCCGCCACCATCGGCGGCCCCGGGCTCGCCATCGTCGCCGGACCGTGCGCCATTGAGAATCGCGACCAGGCCTTTACCGTAGCCGAGCGAGTGCATCGCGCCGGAGCGCAGTTCTTCCGCGGAGGCGCGTACAAACCCCGCACCTCTCCGTACTCTTTTCAAGGACTCGGCGAAGAAGGCCTGCGCATCATGGCGGAAATCCGCCAGCAATTCGGCATGAAGATCATCACCGAGGCCATCGACCACGAGTCACTCGACCTGGTCGAAGAATATGCCGACATGATCCAGATCGGCGCCCGCAACATGCAGAATTTTTCCCTGCTGAAGCGTGCCGGACGCTCGCGCAAGCCCGTGCTCTTGAAACGAGGCATGTCGGCCACGCTGGAAGAGTTCCTGATGGCCGCCGAATACATCTTGAGCGAAGGCAACTACAATGTGGCGCTCTGCGAGCGCGGCGTGCGCACCTTCGCCGATCACACTCGCAACACGCTCGATCTAAGCGTGGTCCCAGCGGTGCAGCGCCTAAGCCACCTGCCGATCCTGGTTGACCCCAGCCACGGCACCGGCAAGCGCAACAAAGTCACTCCGCTCTCGCGCGCGGCGGTCGCCGTTGGCGCAGACGGCTTAATGGTCGAAGTACATCACCAGCCCGATCAGGCAATGTCCGACGGCCCGCAGTCGCTCTTCCCCGATCAGTTCGACACGTTGATGGAGCAAGTGCGCCAGATCGCCGCGGTCGTAGGAAGAACTGTGCCCGCGATCGGGATGCGAGAACCGGCGGCGGTCAGCAAGTAGCGCGGGTGAGATCACTGGATCCTGGCTTTCGTATGACGAATGCCCGCTTGCACCGAGTCCAGTCGTTAGCGCTCGCAGGCACGATAGCGATTCTCCTCACCGGGGGATTTTTACTCGCGCAAGATCAACCGGACAAAACCTCCGACCAGGTGTACGACAGGCTGGGAAAGGGCATCACGCCCCCCAGGTCTACCTTCCGGCCCGAATCCGAATATCCCGATAAAGCGCGCAAGAAAAAGATCCGGGGCACAGTGATGGTTTCGATCGTCATCACCCCAGAAGGCACAGTCCGTGACGCCAAAGTCGTGACGAGCCGGGACAAGTACCTCGACCAGAAAGCTCTCGAAGCCGTAAGCAAGTGGAAATTCCAACCCGCCACGAAGGACGGGAAACCTGTGGCCTTACGCACAGTCGTTGAAATCAATTTCCACCTCTACTAGAAGTGTGAACGCGACGTCGCTCTGGTAAGCTTTCTCTTCCGCCCATGCGGCCTCTACCTTGAGAAAGCTCCTCTTCATCGCAGTCCTGATTCCTATCCTCGGCGGGATGGGTTGGTGGTATTTCCGCGAGCAAGCGCTGCCCGACTACGGGCCCGCCTATCGCGAATACGCCTACGTCTCCAACGGCAAGAGCAACACGGTCAGCGTGATTGACCTGCGCACGTTCGCACTAGCCAAAACCATTCCGGTCGGCAGCGAGCCCACCGGCCTCGCTGCCAACAGCAAGAAGAACGAGATCTACGTCGTCAACACCGGATCGAACAACGTCAGCGTAATCAACGCCGAGACCAACACCGTGGTCGCGACCATCGGTGTGCACGGTCGTCCCTATTTCATCGATGTCGCTGAAGACGGCAAACACGCCTACGTAGCGAACTCAGGCTCGTCGAACGTCAGCGTGATCGATCTCGAGAAGCGGCTGGTAATCGGCAACGTGCGCGTGGGTGCTGCGCCGGGGCTGGCGCGTATTTCCCCGGACGGCTCAACGATCGTCGTCAGTAATCGCGGCGACAACACCGTGTCCCTGATCGACGCGAAGGCCTTGCGCGTGCGCGCGACGTTGCCGGTTTGCCAGCAACCGGAAGAGATCGCCATCCTGCCAGACTCGAGCAAGGCCTTCGTCGCGTGCTCCGGGTCCTCGCAAGTCGCCTCGATTGCACTAAAAAACGACGCGGCCAAGAGCGGTAACCAAAAAGACGACCGCGTCCTCGCGTTGCTCGATGTCGGTCGCACGCCAGTGAGCCTCACACTCAAGCCCGACGGCGGCGAGTTGATCGTCTGCAACTTCGACTCCGACAGCATTTCAATTATCGAGACCGGCAACGACGAAGTCGGCAGCAGCCAGGAGATCGGCAAGCACCCATCCCGTGGCGCGGTCACGCTCGACAACTCGCGTCTCTACGTGACGAACTTTGGCTCCAATAGCGTTGCGGTCTATGACATTGATATGGGCCAGCGCTTGCCGACGTTGACCGTGGGCAGCAGGCCGGACGGCCTCGCGCTCACTCCGGATCAGAACTATCTGCTGGTACTCGACACGCAATCCGGCGACGTGACCGTAATCCAGAAGCGCAAGCCCAAGCGCACATTGGAGACGTCGGAATATTCGCTGCTTACTCTAATTCCGGTAGGCGTCCAGCCTAACGCGATCGTGGTGAAAGCCTTCGTACTAACCAAGCCTATGACGAAGTAAAGAAGCGTGCGTCGACACAGGTAAGCCGAGGAAGTCTTAAACGCCATGTCGTTGCTTTGGGTCGCCGATTCATTCTATGTCGGGGTGAATGATGTCGCAGCCGCCGCCTCGTGGTACATCGAGAAACTCGGCCTGAAAAAGGCTACCGTCGAACTGGATGAGGGAGAGGGTTGCCTTGCATTGGTTTTCTCCAAAGAAATCCCCTTGCCGATCGTTCTTGGCCCTTCGACCGCACCTTCAGATCAAACTACGCGGATGCTTTATACGGGCGCGATTCAGAAGGCAAGAGAATGGTTGAGTTCCCGCGGTGTAAGAGTTGGAGCAATAGAAAAAGATCGCCAGGGAACACACTATTTCGAGATGCAGGACTTGGAAGGAAATGTAATCGAGGTATCAGAAGAGCCCTAGTAGGCTCCGGCTGAAACCTCGATCTTCTTTCGACACCCGGTACCGCAACTACACCGCGGCTGGCTTGCCGCAGAACTTGTCGAAGGCCGCTTTCAGATCAGCCGCAATGGTCGGCGCTTCGCGCGATTCGATATCGCGGCGCGGCATCAGATACACAAGCTCTCCGTCACGCAGAATCCCGATCGACGGCGAAGAGGACGGCTGTCCCGTGAAATAACTGCGCGCGCGCTCGGTCGCGTCCTTCTCTTGTCCGGCAAACACCGTGTAGGCATGGTCCGGCCGGCTAGAATTCTGCATCGCAATGCGGACCGCAGGCCGCATCCGCCCCGCCGCACATCCGCAAATCGAGTTCACCACCACCATCGTGATGCCCGGACGGTTCTTCAGCGCCTGATCCACTTCCTCGGGCGTGCGTAGCTCTTCAATCCCCAGCCGCGTCAACTCCTCGCGCATCGGGATCACCATAATTTCGGGATACATTGGCATGTCTGTTTATTCCTCTGATTGGATTGGTGAAATCATTGTACCGTGTCTGTCGTCCTGAGCGAAGTTCACGTTCGCTCCGCTCTCTGCGTATGTCATCCTGAGCGAAGGATCCCTACCTCTTCAAAATGCTCGTCCTGTGTATATTGAAAGTCATCCATGCTCCTGCAAGAAAATGTCCCGCTGGCACCGCTGACCACCTTCCGCCTGGGAGGCCCAGCCCGTTTCTTCGTGGAAGCAAAATCAGCCCCAGAGGTGCAGGAGGCAGTCGCTTTCGCACAATCGAAGAATTTGCCTCTCTTCGTCCTCGGCGGCGGCAGCAATCTGGTCGTTGCCGACGGCGGTTGGCCCGGCTTGGTGCTCAAGGTCGCGATCCCGGTCATCGAGCAGCGTCCGGGATATGACGACGAGGGCAAGGTTCTTTTCGACCTCGGTGCCGGCGAATCCTGGGACCGCTTCGTCTCGCACGCCGTCGTGGCGAAGTGTGCAGGCGTCGAGTGCCTGAGCGGAATCCCCGGAAGCGTCGGCGGCACGCCCGTCCAAAACGTAGGCGCCTACGGACAGGAAGTGTCCGAAACCATCGAGTCGGTCGAAGTCTTCGATCGGAAAGACGGCCACGTGCGCGAACTCTGCCGCGAGGCCTGCGGATTCACCTACCGTTCCAGCATTTTCAACACAACCGAGCGCGGACGCTTCATCATCCTACGAGTCACCTACGCCCTCACGCCCGAGGGCGAGGCCTACATCGAATATGCCGATCTGAAGCGCCACTTCGAAGGCCGCGAGACTCGTCCCAATCTTGCTGAGACACGCGAGGCCGTGCGCCACATTCGCGCCCGCAAGGGCATGCTGATCGTACCGGGCGATCCGGATTGCCAAAGCGCAGGATCGTTCTTCAAGAATCCAGTCCTCTCCGAACAGCAGCACGCAGACTTGCAGAAACGAGCCGAAGCGAAGAGACTCATCCTGCCCAGCTATCCCGCATTGGAGAAAAGCCGCAAAGTTTCAGCGGCTTGGCTGGTCGAGAAATCCGGATTCGCCCGCGGATTCGGTTTCGGCCACGTCGGCATTTCCAGCAAACATGCGCTCGCGATTGTGAATCGCGGCGACGCCACCGCCGCTGAAGTGCTCGCCCTGAAAGATCAGATCCAGCAGCGCGTCGAAGAAATCTGGGGCGTGCAGCTGGAACCAGAACCGGTGATGGTCGGCTTCTAGGTTTATGTGGCGCGGGCGCCCCCGCCCGAGAGAAGCGCGATCCTAGGGTTGACTCATCCACCTGTCCCTTCCCTCTGTAGCATTCTTAGCAAACTCTGCGGTGAAAGCTTTCGCAAGCAGGTTCCCTCCCACCGTTCTCCCTAAGAATTTCCTGAACAAAACAGACCCCAAGCAGGTCTTCATGAGTGAGGGCAAACGAGTGGCGGCGGGAGAGGCGATCCTGAACGGAGTGGCGACCATCGGGCGCAGTCAGGTTGAGACCACTCACGACGTGCTCGAACGCATAGTCCGGGAACACTCCCGTCTGGTCTACCGCATCGCGTATGTGGTCCTACGTAGCCATCACGACGCCGAAGACTCCACCCAGGAAACGTTCATGCGAGTACTGCGCTACAGTTCGAAGCTCCCGGAGGTCGACGATCCGAAGACGTGGTTGGCCCGCATCGCCTGGCGCGTCGCCGTCGACCGCAGTCGGCAGCGCGGCCGCACGCGCGAGATTCCTCTGGAGGATCCCGAAAAGCCCATCGCAGAAGTGGCGTCGTCCGACACCCCGGCGGATCAAACAGTGCAAGGCTCACAAGTCAGCGCAGCACTGGAGAAAATGATCGCGGCCCTTCCGGAAAAACTACGCCAGCCGCTGATCTTGTCGACGATCGAAGAAATGTCGCCCAAAGAGGTCGCCGCAACCCTGGGCATCAACGAAGCGGCCGTGCGCTCTAGAGTATTCCGGGCACGGCAAATTTTGCGCGAGAAACTGGCGGGACGATTGGGGACGAAGTAGAGGGACCATGGGACACAAGGATCAAAATCGGGTTGATGCGGGTTGGCAGTCAGAGAACGACGACGCGCTCGGCCGCGAGTTGAGTGCGGCTCTGGCCAAGTACGCCGACGTCGAACCGAGGGCGGGACTCGAAATCCGCGTCAAGGCAAACATGCAAGCCGAGCGCGCGCGGGTTTCGGATCCAGCGTGGTGCCGCTGGAGTTGCGCTGCGGCCCTGACGGCGGTGATCGTCGTAGCCTTGGCTTTAGCATGGAGATCAGGCAAGCCGTCGCATCCGGTAGTCGCGAATCATCCGTCTACGACAACGCAATCTACAACGGAACCAGCCCCGCAAGCGGCGTCGAACAGCGAAGAAAGCGAAGTTCGGCCCACGCGACCGAACCCGTCACATAAGGTCGCCGCGCATCGCTCTGATCCCCCAGTCATGGCTTCTCAGCCGAAACTCGACCTTTTCCCCTCGCCGCGCCCCCTCAGCGAGCAGGAACTACTTCTGGTTCGCTACGTCCAGCAATTTCCGCAGGAAGCAGTCACGATCGCGAAGGTACAGGCGGAATCCGAAAAGGAAATCGAACAGCTAATCCGCAATCAACCCCCTCGGCAGGACTCGGACCAACAACAGGAACCATAAGAAAGGTGCGGACACCAATGCTAAAAATAACAATGCGCAGAATAATGACAATCTGGCTCCTTGTAATGACTGTGGGGCTCTATTCGGGCCCGCAAGTGGCCGACGCTCAGGATTCAGCCCCCAAAGCAGAGCAGGCGGAAAAACCAGTACATGCCTATCGTCTGGATTTTGCTCTCAATGAGTTGGAAGGAGAGAAGAAACTCAATACGCGGCACTACTCGATCAATCTGGTCTCGGGGGACAGGCAAGAAGTCAAAATTGGCACGCGGGTTCCGGTCGCGACCGGTTCATTCCCCACAAACGCTTCGTCCGGCAGCACGTCGGTGAGCCCGGTTATCAATACCCAGTTTCAATATATGGATGTCGGCACACACATTTGGTGCACCCTGAAGGAGCATGCTGATTCACTCGAACTGCAGGCTGGCGGCGACATCAGCAATATCGATATTGGACCCAGCCGGGAAACCAATGGTCTGTCGAATCCCGTCGTTCGCCAGATCAAGATCGTAGGAGGCACCATCGTGATCCCAGGAAAGACCATCGTCATCGGCAGCGCAGACGACCCTACGTCCAATCGCCAGTTCCAGCTCGAGGTGACGGTGACGAAGCTGAGGTAGGTTGTGTGTGGGGCGGACACTCCTGTCCGCCTCTCGCGACAAGGATTTCGAGGGGAGCATGGTTTGCTCGCAGTCCTCAGCCAACTCGAGGAAACCCCTTCCCGCACAACACAACGGCGCCGCTCCGGTTCGTAACCCAGCCTTGTCGGCTATATCCTCGAGCGAGGGACGGGTGAACGAACCGGCACCAGCGGCGCCTCAGGTTTCTCTATCGGCAATTCTTGCCGCTTCTTGAAAGATCTCTACAAACATCTTCCGCGTCAGCTTCCCCGTTTGCGTGTTCTGGTTCGAGGGATGATAGGACGCCAGTAGTACCTTCCCGTCGGGCATCCGGTAACTCGCGCCATGTTTGAAAACGTACTCCTTCTTACTCGCCACCAGTCCCTGACGCTTCAAGTAGTTGAGATAGGCATCAAATCCAATCTTCCCCAACGCCACTACCACCTTCACATTTTTCATTCCTGCCAGCTCAAGATCGAGAAAATGCGAGCACTTGGTCAGCTCCTCCGGAAGCGGCTTGTTGTCCGGCGGTGCGCAGCGCACGGCGGCCGTAATATAGAGATCCCTCAACTCCATTCCGTCGTTTCGGTCGACCGCCGTCGGCTGGCTGGCAAATCCAGCCTCGTACAGCACCGGATACATGAAGTTGCCGGAAGCATCTCCCGTGAATGGACGCCCCGTGCGGTTCGACCCGTGCGCCCCCGGCGCCAGCCCCATGATCAGTACTCGGGCTTGCGGATCTCCAAATCCTGGAACGGGCTTCCCCCAGTATTCCCAACTGAGATAAGCCCGGCGCTTCACCCGCGCCACTTCCTGCCGGTACGCCACGAGTCGCGGACAGCGGACGCACTCGACCACTTCGCGATTGAGAACAGTCAGCCAATTCACTCGGTTATTACATCACATCGCCCCACGTCGGTTCGCCCATCATCGGCCGCTCGCTGCGGGCGGGAAACCGCGGCCGTTCATGCCCCGTCTGGCTTGCGAGGGGCCACTGTTAACTCTGCCAGTCGCAATTCCGTTGCTTCAGGGCTACCATGTAAGGCACGGCTTTTCGACTCAGGAAAGCACTCATCCCTGAACCTTTGTTGCTAGGAGAATCCAAATGAATAAGCGCGTTGCTCTGCTCGTATCGCTGATTGTCATACTCGGACTGGCAATCGGTTGTTCCAGCCGCCCCAGCGAAAAAGACCAGGAAATCCAAAAAGACATTCAGACCAAGGTCGCCGCCGAGCCTGAAACGACAGACTCCCGGGTCGCAGTCGCCTCCAAGGAAGGCAAAGTCACGCTGACCGGCAAAGTGAAGACTCCGGCCGCACAAAAGAAAGTGGAACAGATCGCCAAAGAAGAACCGGGCGCGGTTGCAGTAGACGATCAGACCACCGTCGAGCCCGAAGCCATGGCACAGCCCGCGCCTCCACCACCCGCACCCGTGGAGGTACCCAAACCTCAACCCATCGTGGTTCCATCCGGAACTGCTCTGACAATTAAGCTCGGCCAGGCGTTGGGATCGAAATCCAGCCAAGCCGGGCAGACCTTTCTCGGCACTCTAGCCCAACCGGTCACCGTGCGCGGAACCTCCGCGATTCCCGCCGGATCAACTGCTAGCGGTACGGTCGTAAGCGCCAAGGCGAAGGGCAAGATTAAGGGCGAGGGCGAACTCGTCCTCTCGCTGACCAGCATCACCGTAAGGGGCAAGACGTATTCCATTCAGACCGGCGTCCTTGACAGCACGGTGAAAGGAAAAGGTAAGAGGACCGCTGTCGCTACCGGTGGAGGAGCCGCCGGCGGCGCCTTGATTGGCGGCATTGCCGGTGGTGGCAAAGGCGCTGGCATCGGTGCTCTCGTGGGCGCTGGTGCGGGACTCATCGGAGGAACGATGACCGGAAACAAGCAGATTGAATATCCCGCCGAATCGGCGCTGACTTTCCAATTGTCCGCGCCGCTGACTCTCCCACCTCCGTCAGAATAATCTGATTTCCAGCGTTCAGGTGGCGCGGGCGCCGGCCCGCGCTACACTCTCAGGAAACTCGCTTCTCGGATCAAGGCTCACAAGATTGAAGGCAGAAGCCCTCGGGCGTGCGCAAATAATCGACCTTTCAATTGCCGACAGTGGTCGAGAAATTCCGCTTCTGGGAGGAAGCAACCAACTCCAGACACGATCTGCCAGTCCATCGTTTGACGCTACTCTCCTTTAGTCTTTACACTCAAGATGAACGGCGTGTGAACAGGATTGGTCCTTAAGCTCGAGGCCCCTCAGATCCGGCCGGATTTTGCAGTGTAAGCCGAAAGGGCAAACGTGAGTCCCACAGAAACAGTCGACGCGAAACAAGACGGCGTCAAACGCGAGATTTCGGTCGAGATTCCGGCCGAGGACGTCGCTCGCGAAATGGAAGTAATCGTCCAGAAGTATCAAAAGGTAGCGCGCCTGCCGGGCTTCCGCTCCGGCCACGTCCCGCCTTCCATCATCAAGCAGCGCTTCAAAGAAGATCTGAAGAGTGACGTGGTTGAAGCTCTCGTCCCGCGCTACTTCCGCAAGGAAGCCGAAAAGCTGGGCATGATTCCGGTCTCCCAACCGCGCGTCACCGACCTGCACATCCACGATGGCGAACCTCTTCGCTTCAAGGCCAGCTTCGAGGTCCTCCCTGAAATCGTGGTCGAAGGCTACAAAGAGCTTCGCGCCGACCATCCCGAAATCGTCGTAAAGGACGAAGAGGTCGAAGCCGCAGTCAACAGGGTCCGCGAAGAGCACGCCACCTACACCTCGGTTGAAGGACGCCCTCTCGCCGACGGTGACTTCGCCCAGTCCTCCATGGACGGCAAGCCCAAACAGGACGATGGCACCTCCCAGCCCGTACACATGGACGAGGTCCTGATCGAGATCGGCGGCAAGAACACGGTTCCCGAATTCACCGAGCACCTCCGCGGCGCCAATGCCGGAGACGAGCGCGAGTTCGAAGTCAGTTATCCCGAAGATGTTGCCGACAAGCGCCTGGCCGGCAAGACCTTCGTCTACACCGTCAAGATCCAGGGGATCAAGCAGAAGAACCTGCCCGAACTGAACGACGACTTCGCGAAGGAACTCGGCGACTTTACCAGCCTCGACCAGGTGCGCAAGCAGATTCGCGAAAACATGGAACACGAGCGCAGGCACGATGCTGAGCGCGAAGCCAAAGACAAACTTGTCGCCGAACTGGTCAAGCGCAATGATTTCGAAGTGCCGGAATCGCTGGTCGACCGGCAAATCGATGTGCGTCTCGAACGTGGCCTGCGCGCTCTCGCGGCGCAAGGCATGAAGATGGAAGACCTCAAGAAGATGGACCTTCCCCGCTTGCGGGTGGGCCAGCGTGATCAGGCGGTGCAGGATGTAAAGTCGTCGTTGTTACTGGAACGCGTCGCGGATCTGGAAAAAATCGAAGTTGGCGAGGACGAACTCAATCATGAGATTGAAGCCCTTGCCCAGCAGTCGAAACAGACTCCCGAGGCGATCCGCGCTCGTTTGACACAGGATGGGGGCCTCGATAGAATCCGGAACAGAATCCGCAGCGAAAAGACCCTCGATTTTCTGTATCACCAGTCCGCGTAACTCCGGAATAAGTCCGGAAAATGAACGTGGGCCACTTTCGATCCTCCCCAGCAAGCTAGCCGTTGCATCGGGGCGGAGTGTGACAGGTGAACATGAAGCAAAATGATGGAAACAAGAACGACGCGCAAATGATGCTCGTTCCAATGGTCATCGAGCAGACCGGGCGGGGCGAACGCGCCTACGACATCTATTCCCGTCTGCTGCGCGACAACATTATCTTCATCGGCACCCCCATTGACGACAACATCGCCAACCTGGTGATCGCCCAAATGTTGTTTCTGGCTCAGGAAGATCCCGAGAAAGACATCCAGCTTTACATCAACTCTCCGGGTGGCTCCATCACGGCTGGTATGGCGATTTACGACACCATGCAGTACGTCAAAAACGACGTGATGACGCTGTGCGTGGGACAGGCTGCCTCGATGGCAGCGTTACTATTGGCATCAGGCGAACCTAAAAAGAGATTGGCACTTCCGAATTCGAGGATTCTAATACATCAGCCCTCCATGGGAGGTTTGTCGGGACAAGCCACCGACATTGACATCCACGCCCGCGAGATCCTGCGCATGCGCGAGATTACCAACCAGTTACTCTCGAAGCACAGCGGTCAGAAACTGGACAAGGTGGAAAAGGATGTCGAGCGCGACTTCATCATGAACGCGCAGCAGGCTAAGGAATATGGAATCATAGACGATATCATCTATAAGACGGCAAAAGCGGTATGATCTGCCTTCGCTCCTGACAACCAGTCGGTGGCGAAAAAAGCGGAACGGCGGAACGGGCAGAAAGACGCGGGGATCCCGATCATGCCTGAGAAACCTTAAGGAGTAGAGCCGAGTGAAAACCAAGTCGGGCTCCGACGAGATTCTGCGCTGTTCGTTCTGCCACAAATCGCAGGACGCTGTAGCCAAACTGATCTCGTCGCCCAGCGATTATCCGCGCGCCTATATTTGCGACGAGTGCGTAGCGGTCTGTAATTCCATTCTGGAAGACGACCGCACGGCCACTCCACAGACCACTACTCCCAACCAACTGCCCAAGCCCCAGGAGGTGAAAACCTTCCTCGATGAGTACGTCATCGGGCAGGAGCAGACCAAGAAGAAGCTGGCCGTCGCCGTCTACAACCATTACAAGCGCATCTTCATGAACCGCCAGAAGACCGGCGACGGCATCGAACTGAGCAAGTCGAACATCATGCTCATCGGTCCGACCGGAACTGGCAAAACGCTTCTGGCGCAGACTCTGGCCCGCATGCTCGACGTGCCCTTCGCCATCGTCGATGCCACCACGCTCACCGAAGCCGGCTACGTCGGCGAAGATGTTGAAAACATCATCCTCAAACTGCTGCAGGCGGCCGACGGCGACGTCAGCCGTACGCAGACCGGCATCATCTATATCGATGAAGTCGACAAGATCGGTCGCAAGGACGAGAACCCCTCCATCACCCGCGACGTTTCCGGGGAAGGCGTCCAGCAGGCCCTGTTAAAGATTCTCGAAGGCACCATCGCTAACGTTCCGCCACAGGGCGGACGCAAGCATCCTCACCAGGAATTCACTCCGGTCGACACCACGAACATTCTCTTCATCTGCGGCGGAGCCTTTGTCGGCCTCGACAAGATCATCTCCCGCAGAATCGGCAAGAAATCGCTCGGCTTCCGCAGCGGCGAAGATGCCGACAAGGAAGATTCGATCACCTCCAAGAAGCGCACCCAGGAACTACTGACCGAGATTCAGCCCGAAGACCTGATCAAGTTCGGCCTGATCCCCGAATTTGTCGGCCGCCTGCCAGTCGTTGGCATGCTGGAAGACCTCGACGAATACGCGCTTATCGAAATCCTGACCCGTCCGAAGAATGCCATCGTGAAGCAGTACCAGCGCCTCTTCGAATTTGAGAACGTGCGACTCAAGTTCAACGATGAGGCCCTTCGGGCCATCGCCCGTCAGGCCATGGCGCGCAAGGTCGGAGCGCGCGGGCTGCGCATGATTCTCGAGGAACTCATGCTCGACCTCATGTTCAACCTGCCCAGCCAGAAGAAACTGAAAGAGTTCGAAGTCACGCGGGAAATGGTGGAGAAGCGCACCGCTTCCTTTGCCACCGTGATGGAAAAGGCCGGGTAATTACCGAATAGTGCAATTCTGCGACATGATCGGTAAGTGCTATGTCGCCGGACGTGCGGGGCGCGGTAGAATCTGGTAGGGCTGTCTGTTTGACTGTTAGCTTGGACCCCAGGGAGACTCAGTGACCACATCCAAGGAAAAGTTCGAATCCAGAAAGCTGCCCATGATGCCCATCCGGGACGTGGTCATCTTTCCCTTCATGATGACGCCGTTCGTGGTAGGCCGCGAATCGAGCGTACGAGCCTTGGAAGAGGCGCTGGCCGCGGACAAGAAAATCTTCCTCGCCACCCAGCACGACGCCTCCATCGATGAACCGAAGGCCAACGAAATTTACCAGGTCGGCACAATCGTCAACATCGTGCAGAGCCTCAAGCTGCCCGACGGCAACATTAAAGTTCTGGTTGAAGGCGTCGAGCGCGGCAAGATTCTTCAAGTCGTCGACACCGAAGGTTTCATGCAGGCCACTGTTCGCGTCGCCCGCTACGGCACCGAACCCAACCCGGCGCTCGAAGCCAGCATGCAGCGCGTCACCTCCCTCTTCGAACAGTATGTGAAGCTGTGCCAGGCCCTGAATTACGAGACCATGATTTCGGCCGTGCGTATGGAAGATCCGGCCAAGCTGACCGACGTTATCTCCGCCAATCTGCAGCTCTCCATCGAAGAGAAGCAGGAACTGCTCGAGATCTTCGACCCAGCCGAGCGTCTCACCCGCATCGCCGACGTGCTCGACATCGAGATCGAGAAGTTGAATGTCGACCGCACCATCCAGTCGCGCGTGAAACGCCAGATGGAAAAGGCCCAGAAAGAGTATTACCTCAACGAAAAGATCAAGGCCATCCAGAAGGAACTGGGCCGCGGCGAAAAGAGCGAGTTCGACGAACTCAAGAAGAAGATCGAATCCGCCGGCATGCCGAAAGAAGTCAAAGACAAGGCCCTGCAGGAACTCAAGAAACTGGAAGCCATGCCACCCATGTCGGCCGAGTCCACCGTTTCCCGCAACTATCTGGACTGGCTGCTGGCCGTGCCGTGGAAGAAGCGCTCCAAGGAAATCCGTAATATTTCCCGCGCCGAAAAAGTCCTGAACGAAGATCATTATGGCCTAGAGAAGATCAAGGAGCGCATCCTTGAGTTTCTCGCCGTGCGTCAACTGGTCAAGAATCCCAAAGGCTCGATTCTCTGTTTCGTCGGGCCTCCGGGCGTCGGCAAAACCTCGTTGGGCATGTCCATCGCCAAGGCCACCGGACGCAAGTTCGTCCGCATGTCGCTAGGCGGCGTGCGCGACGAGGCCGAAATCCGCGGCCACCGCCGCACCTACATCGGCGCGCTTCCCGGCCAGATCATCCAGATGATGAAGAAGGCCGGCACCAAGAACCCGGTCTTCATGCTCGATGAAGTCGACAAGATGTCGATGGATTTCCGCGGAGATCCCTCCGCCGCCCTGCTCGAAGTGCTCGATCCCGAGCAGAACTTCATGTTCGTCGACCACTACCTTGACGTCGAATACGATCTTTCGCAAGTCTTCTTCGTGGCCACCGCGAACGTGATGCACACCATCCCCGCGGCCCTGCAAGACCGTATGGAAGTGCTACGCCTGCACGGCTACACCGAGCAGGAAAAGGTTGAAATTGCCAAGCAGTTCCTAGTCAAGAAGCAGATGCTCGCTGCTGGCCTGTCGGAAAAGAACATCAAGTTCACCGACGAAGCCATCACCGGACTCATCCGCTCCTACACGCGCGAAGCCGGGGTCCGCAACCTGGAACGCGAAATCGGCAACGTCTGCCGCAAAGTCGCCCGCAAGGTCGTCAAAGAAGGCGAGAACTACAACGTCACCATCACTGGCGAGAACGTCAACGACTTCCTCGGCGTCATCAAATACCGCGACACCCTGGCTCACGAAAAGTCCGAGATCGGCCTCGTCACCGGCCTGGCTTGGACCGAAGTTGGCGGCTCCATTCTCAGCACCGAGGCCAGCGTCGTCGACGGCAAGGGCAAGCTGACGCTGACCGGCAAACTCGGCGACGTCATGCAGGAATCCGCGCAGGCTGCCATGTCTTATGTGCGCTCGCGCGCGCAACGCCTCGGCCTGAGCCGCGACTTCTACCGCAATCTCGACCTGCACGTCCACGTTCCCGAAGGCGCCATTCCGAAAGACGGCCCCTCGGCAGGCATCACCATCGCCACGGCAATATCCAGCGCCTTGAGCAAAATCCCCGTGCGTCGCGATCTCGCCATGACTGGCGAAATCACGCTGCGCGGCAAGGTTCTACCCATTGGCGGCCTGAAAGAAAAGCTGCTGGCCGCTCACCGTGCCGGGCTCTTTGAAGTGATTCTGCCCAAGGACAACGAGAAAGACGTAGCCGAGGTCCCCGAGAATCTGCGGAATGCCATGAAGTTGCATTTTGTCGATACCATGGACCAGGTCCTGCAGATCGCCCTGGAATCTCCGCTGCCCAAGCAATTGGACGAAGAAGTCGCACAACCCATCGCGCCCTTGACCACCGGAACTACGGAAGCGCCCGCAGCCCATCAGTAGCGCAGATGATGCGTCATTGAAAAAGGCCCGCTCATGCGGGCCTTTTTCTGGTTCGTCATCCAAACATTTTCCTTGGACTTCTAGTTCGAATTCATCTCGGTCTACCGGGAGGCGGAAGCCGTCTATTACGCGCACACCGCCCGCATCTTCCCGCACAATTGCGCCAGCGACCGCTCGACGCACTCCGTGATCCACTGCTCCAGAACCAACCCTCGTCCTCAGGAATATAACTGAACTTGACACCACAAGAATGCTGCGTCGTCCAGACCACCCTTCCCATGGTGTGGAGTATCTCCCCTCCGCCGGGTAGGGCAAAACGGATATCCACTTCCTCGCCAGCAGTCAGCGCCACACGCGCCATCTCGTTCTGGGCGTCGGTCTGCAGCCCAATCCCGCCTTCGCTCAGATTCACAATGATCGCTTCGGTAAACAGCTGCGTTCGCGTGCTGACCGTGGCCAAGATTCGAACCGGCTCGCGGTGCTGCTTCCGCCGTCGCGCCACCGTGGCGCATTAGGCGGCCCGCAGGCAACGCTCGATCTGCACCGCCGACGCCGGTTTGTGAATCAGAAAGTGCACTCCCGCGGCAAACGCCTGCCGCAAATCCAACAAGTCGCGCATGATCGCCACCAGGACGCACTCCTGGTTCTTCTTCGATTTCCGCACCGCACAAAGGAAGTCAGACAGATTGT
>CAWHSR010000024.1:0-100345 GCA_963832015.1 uncultured Acidobacteriaceae bacterium | reverse complement strand
AGCGCTCAAATTTCGACTTCTTTCGATTCACTTCACATCTGAAGGGGTTGAAACTGGTCGGAAGATGACTGTATCGAGATTTTGCGACAGTCAGCAAGTTGGGCGGGGACTGCGATGCAGTGGTGTACCGCGCCATTCGTGAGCGGGCATCGCGTGAAACGGCCTCCGAGTGGGCCCGCTACGAAACCATGAATACAGCGCCTTACGTAAGAAGCCTAGGGAACAATCGCTTTGATTGAGGATGACTTACTGCTTTCCTTCCCGGAGATATCGACTGCAGTCGCCGCATAGTAGTACGTGGTGCCATTGGCGACGGTGGAATCACTGTAGAGCGTCGAAGCAGTCAGGCTCGCGTTGATCTTCTTCCAGGTTGCTCCGTCTAGACTGCGATAAACGTTGTAGCCGACGACGTCGCTCGACGTCGAGGCCTTCCAACTCAGATCCACGACATGGTTGGCGGTGGCCTGGATGACGACCTTGTACGAAACCTGCGAGACATGCTCGCCGCAGTCCGTGACCTTCAAAGCGAAGGAGTAGGTGGCCGCGGTGGTCGGTGTTCCGGTGAGACTCAGTGACGTGGTCGTGCTGGACACTTTCGCGGTGACACCTGCGGGCAGCGCTCCCGATGCGATCACCCACTTGTAAGGAGTGCAGCCGCCGCTTGCTTTAACAACCGCAGAATAGGGGGTATCGACCGTGCCGTTGGGCAGGCTGGTGGTGGTGATGGCGACGCTGGATGTCGTGGCCTGGATGACGACCTTGTACGAAACCTGCGAGACATGCTCGCCGCAGTCCGTGACCTTCAAAGCGAAGGAGTAGGTGGCCGCGGTGGTCGGTGTTCCGGTGAGACTCAGTGACGTGGTCGTGCTGGACACTTTCGCGGTGACACCTGCGGGCAGCGCTCCCGATGCGATCACCCACTTGTAAGGAGTGCAGCCGCCGCTTGCTTTAACAACCGCAGAATAGGGGGTATCGACCGTGCCGTTGGGCAGGCTGGTGGTGGTGATGGCGACGCTGGATTTCGTGGCCTGGATGACGACCTTGTACGAAACCCGCGAGACATGTCCGCCGCACCCGGTGACCTTCTCGGTGAAGGAGTAGGTGGCCGCGGTGGTCGGTGTTCCGGTGAGACTCAGTGACGTGGTCGTGCTGGACACTTTCGCGGTGACACCTGCGGGCAGCGCTCCCGATGCGATCGCCCACTTGTAAGGAGTGCAGCCGCCGCTTGCTTTAACAACCGCAGAATAGGGGGTATCGACCGTGCCGTTGGGCAGGCTGGTGGTGGTGATGGCGACGCTGGATGTCGTGGCCTGGATGACGACCTTGTACGAAACCCGCGAGACATCTCCGCCGCACCCGGTGACCTTCTCGGTGAAGGAGTAGGTGGCCGCGGTGGTCGGTGTTCCGGTGAGACTCAGTGACGTGGTCGTGCTGGACACTTTCGCGGTGACGCCAGCGGGCAACGCTCCGGATGTGCGCGTCCACTTATATGGAGTACAGCCATTGCTGGCTTTGATGACGGCAGAATAGGCGCTATTGACCGTGCCTTTGGGCAGGCTGGTGGTGGTGATGGTGACATTCGCCCCACATCGGGAAGCGACTACGACTAGTAGGAGGGGGAATAGCCACGGCTTCATGACTCCATGCTGGCGTGACTACAGGATTTTCAACAGATATCAGAGGTTTGGAACCTTCCGATTTTGCACTCGGGGTTCAACTGAAGATACCACTTCTTGGCTTACGATCCACGACGTATCCAGCGGTCTGTGATAGGTGACGTAACCAGGCCTTATCACAACTTTGCGCCTTTTGTTCGCCCGATCGGCGACTCCGCGGAACATCAAGAACCTCAATGCCCAGGCCAAGCAGCGCATCCCAGCGAAAGAGAGTCATGCTGGTGGCGCGATCGGGAAATATCTGATCGACTGTCTCGAACGAAAAGACACGTCGCTAGCGTTCGGTGACTTCTTCCAGGGACTGAAAGAACGCGGGATACGAAATCGCGGCGGACTCCGCGCCGCGAATCAGCGTTTCGCCTTCGGCCCGCAGGGCGGCGACGGCGAAAGCCATGGCGATGCGGTGATCGCCGAAGGAGTCGAGTTCAGCGCCGTGAAGCGCCTGCCCGCCAGGAATCTTCAGCCCATCTTCGTGTTCTTCCACCTGCGCGCCCATGAGCCGCAGGTTGGTGGCGACGGCGGCGATGCGGTCGGATTCCTTCACGCGCAGTTCCTTGGCATCGCGCACTTCAATTCCCTTCTCCGTGTACGGCGCAATTGCCGCCAGCACGGGAATCTCATCGATGAGAGCAGCTGAGTCCGCTCCTGAGATGGAAGCCTGGGTGAGCCGGCCACCTTCGACCTGCAGCGATCCGACCAGCTCGCCATGAATCTCATCGAGTTGCGTGACTGAAATCCGCAATCCGATCTGCATCAGGATGTCGAGTAGGCGCGCGCGGGTGGGATTCATCAGCAGGCTGGGAACCGTCAGCTGCGAATCCGGGAACAACGCGGCCGCGCACAGGAAGAACGCCGCGCTCGACAAATCGCCCGGAATGCGCGCTTCGATGCCCCGCAGGCGCTGCCCGCCGCGAATGCGCACTTCATTTCCTTGTCCGCTGCTTTTGCGATCGAGCTTGGCCCCGAAGGCGCGCAGGGCGACCTCGCCGTGATCACGGGTGCGCAGCGGTTCGACAATGCGCGACTCGCCGTCGGCGAGCAATCCAGCAAACAGCAGACACGATTTCACCTGCGCGCTGGCCACGGGCATCGCGTAGTCGATGGCTTTCAGCGCCGCGCCGGTGATGCGCAGCGGCGGCTTGCTTTCGTGCGATGCAATCTGCGCGCCCATCGCGGCCAGCGGAGTGATCACCCGCGCCATGGGACGGCGGGAGAGCGATTCGTCGCCGATCATCTCGCTCGTGAAGTTCTGCCCCGCGACAATGCCGCTCAACATGCGCATGGTCGAACCGGAGTTTCCGCAGTCAAGCGCGTTCGCCGGGGCTGCTAGCGACAAGCCGATTCCCTTCACTTCAATAGTGTTGTCCAGAGCTTCCTTGCGATGCCATGAAACGCCGAGAGCGCGCATGCATCCGAGCGTGCTCGCACAATCAGCGCCGGTTGAATAATTCTCCAGACGCGATGGTCCTTCGGCGATGCCCGCCAGCATGGCGTAGCGGTGCGAAATGGACTTATCTCCGGGAAGTTGCACACTGCCGCGCACGTTGCGCGCCGGACGCACAATAACTGAGGAGCCGTTTTTCATTCTGGAGATCAATATAGTGGAATTAACAGTCGCGTAGCCCCGGACTGATTCGTCCTGGCGGGCGGACGAATACGTCCGCCGCTACATGCTTACGCCATCGCCTTCGCTTCAGCCGTGGCTTCTTTCAGAATGTTTGCTGGAACTTCTTTCAGCGTCGCGCCGAACTCGAACATGGGCATCTCGGTGCCGCGGCCCCAGCGGGCGACTTCCCAGTGCGCGCGCACCAACTTCACGTCGGGATGCGCGGTCAGATCGAGCAGCAGCGGAGATTCCTCGCAATAAAACTTTTGGGGAAACGCGGCGATGGACTTCGCGCTCCAGGTCGTGCCATCGGCGGATCCGTAGATACTGAGGTCAAGCGATTCCTGCTCGATGATCTTGGTGATCGCCAGCGTTACCAGGAACACTCTGCTCGTAGCGCCGCTGACGTCAACCGCGGATCCGTCTCCTTTGGCAGTCACCACGCTGTGCGCAGGCACTAGCGTTGTATCAATCGTTGTCATAGCGAGAGGATTCTAACAAATCTGCCACAGAAGTGAGGGTGGAACCGCGTAAGTTGTTGAGCCTTCGTGCAAGTGATTGAAAAATCGTGGAAGGGCTCCAGGAGGCTCATAGACGAACGATCGCAACTGCGGACGACCCCTTTCCCTGACCTCGGCGACGGTCGTCGACGCCAGGGCCGTTTCCGGCTCAGGAAATGACATCCTAGCCGATGATCAGGAAGCTCAAACGACTCTTCAGGTTGTGTATGTAATGTGTACGTACATATATCTATTACATTATTGTATGTTTTATATTGAATTGTACCTACAGAAAACCGCATGCAGTGCTACTCCGACGGATGCGGCCCGGTAAAATCGCTGCAGCACGGCTTCTGCACGGGCTTGAATTCCATCAGCTCCACGCGCACCAGATCGGGATCATAGAGGTTGAGTTGCCATTTGCCGTCCTTGCCCATCTGCGCCTTTTCGTCGCCGTGCGGTTTCCAGCCATGCGATTCCAGCGTCGCCTGCGCTTGCTTTATGTCCACGACGCCGAGCGAAATGTGGTTCATCACTCCCGTCAGTTGCAGGTCGGCATGTTCCGACTGGTTGAGCATGTACTCGATCCAGTCCGTGCCGTCAGGAACCTGTATGGCAAGCCACTCGGTCACGTCGTCCTTCATGCCGCCGTGCCAGTAGGGACGGAAACCAAGGATATCGCGGTAGAAGTGATCTTCGGGACCCTGGTGGTAGACCAGGAAGCCGGCGTGAATCATTTTGTGCGAAACCCTAGGCACGTTCGCGTCCGACCAGTGCCCGTGCACGCTGATAGGCGCCTTCGGATCCCGTTCGACGAACTCGATCTTGTGCCCTTCGGGGTCGGTGACGAAGAAGAACAGACTATGATCGGCCCGCCCTTCAATCTGCGGAACTTTGATTCCCTGAGCGATCAGATACTTTCGCATCGCCGCGATGTTATCGGTCCTCAGAGCGACGTGATCCATGCGGTCGGTGGACTTCGGATCTGGCGCGGGACTGTAGCCGACCCACTGCGTGCCCACTATGTAGCGTAGGGTGCCGCCGGGTTCGACCGGATCGGCGGAACTCAGGCCGAGAACATCGCCGTACAGTTTCTTCACGCCGTCGGGAGCGGTGGTGTAGAACGACACATGGTCGATGCCGAGAATGCGCGGCCGTGGGACTGCGGTCTGCGCGGCGGAACAAAGTCGAAGGAGCGCGAACACAAGGACGAGTTTCTTCATGGCGCCCACGATTCTAGTCCAGTTCGTGAAATCCGCGGAATCAGGTCTCGCTGCCCGGCGCCCGATGCCTGGAGTGTTTGAGTTTCGCGGTCTCATTGCGCAGCGTCTGGGTGGTGTCGGCGAAGAAGCGCGCGATGGCGGATAACTCCGCCGGGCTATAACGCCGCGTCACGTCGGCCATGGCGTGTCCCAATGACTGGAAGATGGGCACGACGCGTTCCCTAAGTCCCTTCACGTTCAAGGCCTGAACGATCACGCTTCGCCGGTCGGTGGGATGAGCCTCGCGACGCACATAGCCCGCACGCTCGAGACGGTCGACGATGCCCGTGATGGCCCCCGTAGTGAACCCCGAAAGCTCGGCCAGGCGACTGGCAGTCGAAGGTCCGTGCTGGTCGAGCAACCCGAGACACTTCCATTCCGCCGCGCTCATCCCCAGGTGGGCGGCGATGGCTTCGTGGAAGAAGATGACTGCGTTGCTGAGTTCGCGGCCCATCTGGTCCTGATGAGCGGGCGGAGACGTGACCGATCGAGGCGGCGGAGGCGATTTCTTCCTTGCCATATATCTTAGATGTAAGATACTTTGTTGTAAGGCTATTTTAACAAAATGGATCCCGTGATGCCGATTGCCGAATCGACCTCGTCCCCAGCCGCTCTGGCATTGTCCCACTCACGATGGCAGCGGAGGGGACCTATCTTGGCTCTGCTGCTGCTCGCTCCGGTGATTTCAGAAGTCCTGTACGGCGCCACGCGCATAAGTGTGATCTTCGTTCTGATCCCTGAGATCTTGACCTGGGGCTGCGGGGCGCTGCTCATCCGCGAGTGCGTGCGTCGTTGGAACAAGGGCTGGCCGAGCATGCTGTTACTGGGCATGGCTCTGGCCGTGGCGGAGGAGTGGGTGATTCAGCAGACGTCCATTGCTCCGCTGGTCGGGCTGGCGAAGCATGCCTATGGCCGCGGGTGGGGCGTGAACTGGGTCTATTTTTTGTGGGCGCTGGGCTACGAGAGCGTCTGGGTGGTGCTGGTTCCAGTACAACTCACGGAACTGTTCTTCCCTGCGCGGCGAGGGCAGTTGTGGTTGCGCACGCGAGGCTTCGTCATCGCCGGCATTGTCTTTGTGATCGGGGCCTACATGGCGTGGTATGGGTGGACGCAACGGGCGCGCGTCATGATCTTTCACATGCCGCCGTACAGCCCGCCACCGCTGTATATCGCTGGTGCGATCGGAGCGATTGGGCTGCTCGTCCTCGCCGCGTACGTCCTGCCGAACAGCCCGCCGCGAAGCGGCCGCACTGGGCGTACCGCTCCCGCTCCGTGGGTGGTGGGATTGATTGTCACCATTCTCGGGACGACGTGGGCCGCTTATGTCCTGCTGGGCTTCGGCTCACTGCCCGATTTTCCATTCCCATTCGCGCTGGCCGCCGGGCTGGCATGGTCCGTCCTCACCTTATTTTTGCTGTGGCGATGGACGTCGAGTCCGGGATGGGGCGACGCGCACCGTTTCAATCTCGTATTCGGCGGAGTACTGGGATGCATGCTCGGAGGGTTTGTGGTCTTCAACGTAGGTGGAGCGCTCCGCATCGACTGGATCGGCAAAGCGATCCTGAATGTGGCCGCAGTGGCGTGGCTCATCACAGTCGGTCGTGCGATAGGGCCGCGCGCGAAAGCCTGACGCGTTCAAAGCCTGATGGGTTCAGCGCAGGCCGTCCAGAAAGACGCGCAGGATCTTGGCTGCGTCGGCCGGTTGTTCCCACGGCGAGTAGTGTCCCGCCTTTGGAATCACGAACAGTTCGCTGTTCGCGATTTGCTGGCGCATCAATTCGGCTTCGTTTACGCCGGTCATCGTGTCCTCGTCTCCGGTGACGAGGATGGTCGGAACATTGATGGTCTTCAAAGTTGCAATCGAGTCGGGCCGGCCGGCCATACCACGCTGCACTTGCGCCACATCGTCAGATGACATTTTGCGCATCATGCGCAGCGCGCCGTCCACGAGGTCAGGACGCATCTCGCGAGTGCTCTTCGCCAGGAGCTTCGGAACCATCGATTCGAAGAACGGTTCGGTGCCGCGTTCGACAACGTCGTTGGCGGCCTGCAGTCGTCCGGCGCGAGCTTCCGGGGTGTCCGCAGGAGCTTTGGTGTTGCACAATCCAAGAGCGGCCACGCGGCCGCGATACTTTCGCCAGAATTCGAAGATCGCGTAACCACCGATCGAGACTCCCACGAGCGGAGCGACGCCGATGCCCGCGTCATCCATGACGCGGGCGATGTCGGCGGCGTGCTTCTCCATCGTGGCAGGGCCCCCGCCGATGCCGGACTCGCCGTGTCCGCGCAGATCGGGCATGACGATGCGATAGCGCGTGGACAACACCTCGGCCACGGGCAGCCAGAATTCGTGATGGACCGGGAAAGGATGCAGCAGGACAACCGCAGGACCGTCGCCGAGCGACCAGTAGACGATCTCGGCGTCGCCGCTCTTGATGCGATGGTAGGGGATGCGCTCCATGCAGACAATCTAAACGAAATTGCTGCTATCGAGGTGCGGCGGGCGTGTAAAAATCGACAAGATTCCCGTCGGGGTCGCGGAAGTAAATGGAGTGAGTCCCCCATGGTTGCGTGGTGGGAGGTTTGACCCAGGTCTTCACGAGGCCCTGAAGTCTGGCGTACTCCTTATCGACGTCTGTGACTCTGAACTCAAGAATCGCGGTCTTGTTGTGCGCGCCTTCGGCAGAGCCGGGAATGTATTTTTCTTGAGCCGACGCAGAGAAAATTGCCAGCACCCCAATCCCTGTGTGGAATTCGGCGTAGTCCTTGCCAGACCTCTGGGCTTTCAGCACCAGAATCGACTCATAGAAGTCGACAAGACGGTCTACGTTGTCGGTAATCAGGCAAGTGTTGACGAGTTTTGGGGCGGGGCTACTGGCGGACTGTGACTGGCTGTTCGCGACCTGGGGATTCGCGGACGTTACCGCGATCGCCGCAAGCAGCACGATGGTCAGGAATGTCGAGCGAGAGTTTGTCGTCAAGGCCAGTTCCTTTAACAATTCTGGACTTCCAGCTCTCGATCTTGCGCCATATCCGAAGTCTCTTAGAAGTTGGGTTTACGGGTTCGTGACTTGCTGCGCGTTTATGGGAGCGGGCAGCAGCAGTGGTTCTTCCGGCATCACGATCCACGCGATGACATAGGGAATGAAACCCACGCAGGTCATGATCGCCGTGACCAGCCAGACGAG
Source organism: uncultured Acidobacteriaceae bacterium (assembly GCA_963832015.1). Taxonomy (GTDB): domain Bacteria; phylum Acidobacteriota; class Terriglobia; order Terriglobales; family Acidobacteriaceae; genus Sulfotelmatobacter. Next base: position 92,113 of record CAWHSR010000024.1, on the reverse strand, counting down.
CCGCACCACGGTGACGTCGATGTCGAAGTACTCGGCGAAGCCAAGGCACACTCCCGCGACTTTGCGCCCCAGGCGCGGACGCACCAACTTGGTCCGGGCCAGCGAAGCGCCAACGCGGACGCCGCAGTAGGCACAAACGGCAGCATCGTCCTGAATCAGTTTTCCGCAATAGTTGCAGTACATGGCTCCGCCCTCCACCATAGGGTACGTAATTTTAGACCGAAAGTTCCCCAAGAAGTGCGGCGCTCAAATGCTTACGTGGGAACAGCTGCCTTCGGCTGTCGGGCCGAGGGCTCGCCACTCTCAGATCCCCACGCCTCGCTGCGCTTGGCGAGACAGCCGAAGGCGGCTGTCCCCACAGAAAACCGGAGTCATTCCCGGTAGGCTTCTTTGATGTAGCGGCGGGCCTGGTCGGCGGGGCCGGTGTTGGCGTTGCCTGCCAGTACGGTTTGATACTTCTTCATGGCCAGTTCGCGCTTGTCGAGCAGGTCGTACATTTCCCCGGCGGCCAGGTTGGCTTTTTGCAGGATGTCGGGGTCGGGGTTGGGAGCCTCATTCACCAAGTCATAGGCAGCGGCAGCGCCGGCGAGATTCTTCTCGCTGCGCAACAACTCTCCCAAGCCCCAGGCCGCCAGTTCGTAATGCAGGGTGCCGTACTTCCCTTCCCGGCCGTTCTGCCAGACCTTGCGATAGGTGGCTTCGGCCTCTTGAAGACGGCCGGAGGCGCGCTGCAGGTTGGCGACCTCGGTGAAGAACAGGTGATTCCTGGGATACTTTGCCGATAGATCGCTCATATAGCCGATCGCCTCGTCGTACTGGTGCTCGCGGCGCAGGAACAGGGTCAGCACGACTTTGGCGTCGACCGAATTTTCTCCGTCGCTCTTGGCCACGTCGCGCAGATCGGCGAGACCTTTTTCCGCGGATCCGCTCAGCCCGGCCAGGGCCGCAGCCATCTTCACACTCCAGGGCAGGCGGCCGATCACGTAGTTGTGGGTCCCCACGACCATCTTCGCATCCACGTAGTTGGGATCGAGTTCCAGAACGCGTTCGTGGTCGTGACGCGCGCCGACGGCATTGCGCAGCGCGGAGAACCACGCCCGCTCCACCAATCCGGTATATACGGAGAACTGCGCCCGCGTGACGCCACGGCAGTAGAGCGCGTTTATATCCTTTGGATTCTTCTTGAGTTCGTCCTCTTCGAGCGCTTCCGCGCGCCGAACCAGTTCCTTGATCTGGTCCTTGATCTTCGTGTCGGTGGGGCGAGGGGTACGGCCGATGAAGCTGTCATTGGCGTAGTCGCCGGTGTTCATGGCTCCAGTGTCGTAGAGGTCGTGCATCAGCACCGAGGTCAGCAGGTGGTTGATCGCGAAGGGATCGTTGGGATGCTTCTCCACGATCTTCTCGAACTCCTGACTCGCGCGGTCGTAATCCATGTTGTAGAAGTGGTCGAACGCAGTGTCGGTTTGAGGATCGTGCGGTGCTCCGTGGGGCGCGTTCGCGGAGGTGATCGACTGGGTTAGCGCGGGAACGCACGAGGCGAGGAGGAGACACAGGAAAGTCAGGAACTCGTCGGCGTGCCTGATCAACTTCGGGAGATTGGTTGGCATTGTCACAGATCGAATGACTCCTAGTTTAAACGAAGTTCAGCATTGACTAGGAAAAGTCGAGCTTACGCTCGACGGACAGCCGAGGGCGGCTGTCCCCACATACCCCCCCGAACGCAGCTGAACCAAGAACGTCATCTGCGTGCCGTGAGTGCCACCTGTCTTGAGCTTCAGGCGACACTATAATTCTCCGCAGCCGCTAGACCATCCAGGTTGTGGAAGGCTTTTATCAGCGGTTGGTCCGTGTCCGCCGAATGGAGCTCGGCGGACTCAGGGCGTTGTGATTGAAGCGTTTAAGAGTGCTTGGGCTTTCGTAACCGGTGCATCTTTACTCGCTCGCGCGCGTAATTATTGCCTTCGAAGACAGTGACAGGATGTTGAAGAGAATTACAAGTATTTTAATTTCATGGACTTAGAGTCGCGCTGGATTTGGCGGTTGGAATGCCGTAAGGGTTTTGCTGTAGGACGCTCTATGTCACAAGTAGTTCAAGAGACGCATCAAGAGTTTTGGCGGCCACCCTCGCCGGTTGCGACGGAAGAGTTGGTCGTCCGAGAAGCCCTCCCCACAATGGCTGAGACTTGTCCCCGGTGCGGGACCGAGTTTCTGCTGGGTTCGCGGTTTTGTCACTCCTGCGGCGGCCGGCGCCCGGAAGCGGTCAGCGCACAAGGGCGCGCCGACGCTGCCGCGATCGCCGGAGTTTGGGAACAGACGGTATCCCGAGTGCGCGTGATGGCCTCGGAATTCTCGTGGAGCAAGATTCCCGTTCCGTCCTGGCTGCGATATCTGCATTTCCACGAGATCAAGCATTGGGTGGGACTTCCGACCGCCTCGCTGATCGCGTTTGTGATCGGTGTGGCCTGCATTGCGGGAGCATTGCTGGTCGGACTGCTGACCGCAAAGACCTACGTGGACTGGCAGGCCATCCAGTTTTACCGCGCGGAATGGCTGCTCGGCGCAACCGCTGCGTTCGTGGCAGGCATTCTCCTGAAAAAGCCCTCCGGACGCGAGTAGCCTCGACCTACGTTTCGCTTCCTGACCCGGCAGCTCGTCTCTGCTGGCTCATCCTGTAAAGATGATGGACTGGACCAGTTCCCCTGCCTAGCGGATGCCCGTTGGAGATCGCGGCGGTGACATACGTCTTGGCCAGCAAGGCGGCCTCGGCCAGTCCCCGATCGAGGGCCAGATGGCAGGCCATCGCGGTGGCGAAGGCGCATCCGGTACCGTGAGTTGAGTTGGAGCGCTGGCGCTCCGCCTTGAAGACTTCCTGCTCGATCCCTCGCTTGGTAGTAAAGCTCAGCAAGTCGATCGCTTTCTCCAGGTGCCCTCCGGTGATCACTACGGCGCAGGCACCCATCTCATGCAGTTTGGCGGAGGCCGCCCTCATTTGATCGAGGTCCCCCACTTTGAGCCCGGTGAGGACAGCAGCTTCGTCGACATTGGGGGTCACGACATCAGCCAAGGGAATTAGCCTTTCGATCAGGAGCATGGTCCCGGGAACGTCCAGAAGATCGGTCTCGGAGGACGACTTGAGGATGGGATCGAGCACAATATTGGGTAGGCGACCCTTTCGGGATTGGCCAGCGGGACGGCTCCCTGGCTGGCTGGATAGGAAGTCGGCTACAGCTTTGACCACCTTGCCCGATCCGAGCATGCCGATGTGGACGGCGGCGATCTCCAGGTCGGCAGCCAGCTCTGCGAGGGTGTCGGAAATGAGGGCGGGATCGACGATCTCGACCCGCTTTACCCCGGCAGTCGACTGCACGGTCATGGCGGAGATGCAGGCCACCCCGTAGCAGGCATGGGCGGCAATGGTCTTGATGTCGGCGGTGACTCCGGCTCCGGAGGAAGGATCGAACCCTGCGATGGTGAGGACGATGGGCGGTTTTTCGGACATGGCCTTCCGATCTAACACGTGCGATCATAGCGCGATTCAGGGCCCCAGCATCTCACATCGTCACCTTTTAGGAGTTACTCTCAGAGTGGCGATCGAGAAAAAAATCTTTAGGCGCTGGCCTTGCGGCCAGTCCGTAAATACCTGATTCCATGTAAGTTGCATATTTAAAGCTTGTAATCCATTGATTCCATTGAGGTTGTAAATTCTACCTTACCCCTGGCCTTTAGTTATTTACCTTTTAGTAAATATGTAACCTTCCTGAAAGAAAGGGCCTTACCCGGATGTGCCTAAATTACCAATGGGTTACGTGTGACATCCATAACTAGGAGGTCATCGACAGACCCCCCTAATCGCCTTGACACGAGTTTGGCACGCCGATAGCATCTACAAACTGCAGAGAAACACTAGCCTAAAGGCCAAGGGCACTTTTGAGTATGCGAGGAGAACTGAATGCGAAGACGTATAGCTCATGGACTGGCGATCGTTTGTATGATCGTCGGCCTGGGAGCGGCTCAGGGACCGAACATCTCGGAGGCGACAGCGGCTCCAGTTAGTTCCGTTCAGAAGCAACCCGAAGTCCGCCAACAGGTCGGCAAGACCAAACCGTATCAAATTGGGACAGCGTCCTGGTACGGCCAGATATTCGAGGGGAAACCCACGGCAAGCGGCGAACCGTACGATATGTACGACATGACCGCCGCCCACTTGACGCTTCCGATGGGAAGCTACGTCAAGGTCACCAACCTGCGCAACGGCCGGGCCGTGGTGGTCCGGGTGAATGACCGCGGGCCCATCGTGCCAGGGCGGATTATCGACCTGTCGTACGGTGCCGCCCAAGCGCTGCAATTCAAGTCGCGTGGTCTGCAACGCGTGCGTCTGGATCTGGTCAACCCCCGCGACCAAAAGCCGGTTTATCAGACGGTCGCCGTAAACCATCCCCCGGTAGTAAAACTCCCGTAAAAATCATAAACTGGCTGGGATGCCGACAACATTACCCAGCGTCCCGCACGGTAGCGTAAGCGACCGCAGGGATGAGTTGCCCAAAGGTGATCCGCGCCAGCGGCTCATCGTTGCCCTGGACGTTTCCACCGCCGCCGCTGCACAGAAGATTGTGGCGGCGGTGGGAGACTCCGCGCTGACCTACAAAGTCGGCATGCAGCTCTACACGGCCGAAGGTCCGCAAGTGGTGCGGGATCTGGTTTCCTCGGGGCGGCGTGTGTTTCTCGATCTGAAGTACCACGACATTCCGAACACCGTGGGCGCGGCCGTGAGCGAAGCAGCCAAGCTCGGCGTGAGCATGCTGACCGTGCACGCTTCGGGCAGCGGCAAAATGCTGCGGACCGCGGTGGAAGCGGCGAAGGCACGACCGGAACTGATGGTGCTCGCCGTCACCGTGCTCACCAGCATGGATGGGAATGATCTGGAGAAGATCGGGATTCGCGGGACAGTGGAGGACAGCGTGGTGCGGCTGGCAACGATTGCGCTGGCCAACGGATGCCAGGGCATAGTGAGCTCGGCTCGCGAAGCGTCGACGCTGCGCGCGGAACTCGGCAACCAATTCGCGATCGTAACCCCGGGCGTGCGTCCAGCCGGTGGTGACGTGGGAGATCAGGTGCGCGTCGTGACTCCCGCGGAAGCCATCGCGTCGGGAGCCAGCCACATCGTGGTCGGGCGGCCCATCACGGAAGCCGCGGATCCAGCGGCGGAGGCGAGGGCGATTCTGGGGCAGATCAGCGGATAGATTTAGAACACTGAGTACGGTAGGATATGGTGGTATGTTGGTGGTATACTAAGTACCATGAAAGAGAAGACATCTGTCACACTCTCGAAAGAAGTCCTGTGCGGGATTGACCGTGTCGCGGGATCGAAGCAGTCACGCTCGGCCTTTATCGAAGCCGTGCTGTCTCAGTACCTGCGCGATAGGGCGAGGGCAGAACGGGGTGCGCGCGATTTGGCGATCATCAACCGCAATGCTGAAAAGCTGAATCAAGATGCACTGGACGGCTTGGAGTATCAGGCTCCGCTCGGCGACTTTCCCGAAGAGTAGCACTCCCCTGCGAAATGACTATGATGCGTGGAGAGATCTATCGTGTGCACAAACCAGCGGGAGATCCGAAACGCTACCGCAGCTTCGTTGTGGTAAGCAGGCAGGAACTCATCGACTCGGCCTACTCCACGCTCGTTTGCGCTCCCATATTCACAAACGGCAGCGGCCTCTCGACCCAGGTTGCGATCGGGCCCAGCGAGGGTCTCAAACATGAGAGTTGGATCGTCTGCGACAACCTCAGAAGCTTGCCCAAAGCCGACCTCACGCAGTTTGTCGGGTCACTTTCCTGGTCCAAGGTCGCAGAGTTGAATGAAGCTCTCAGGATCGCTCTGGCCTTGGACTAGGAATCAGTGGACCTCAAGGTCTGAAGCGAAAGCGATTCTGGGGAAGATCAGCGGGTAGCGCGTCTGTATAATGCCTCGATCGTGCAAGTCACCTTTCAACTGACGCCAGAGGACTGCCGCCAAGGCCTACTAGCTTGGCGGAATCTGCGACCTTGGAGGCGTTGGGGGATTCGTGCGGCCGGCTTCTTTTTTGGCTTTGGGTTTGTTGTTCTTGGGTTGCAGTTGTTCATTTAAGACGGCAACGATCGTCAGCATGGTCCCGGGACTTGTTCTCTCTTCGGGTTTCCTCGTCTTGATATTGGCCGGCCCCTCGCTGTCAGGGCACAGGCAATTCCGCAATACGCCCTCCGCCCACGACCCAATGACAATTGAAGCATCGGATGCTGGATTAAGAGTCCACTCCGTTCACGCCGATTCGCAGGTGGCTTGGTCAACCTATATAGCTTGGGGCGAAAATAAATACGTGTTCGTCGTCCTTCCGCAGCCCAGAATCTCTCTTCCTATCCCCAAACGGGCTTTCACTGCGGAGCAACTCGTTGATTTTCGAGAGATGCTCCGTCGCAACCTCAAAGCCCCACGCAAGTAGCGGAAAAATAAAAACCGAAGCGAGAAGGATGTGCCCTTCCGCTCCGGCCTCTGGAGAACTCGAAACTGTTTTCTTACAGCTTCTCGAAGAACTCACACGCCGAGCATGAGATGTAAACCCCGCCCGGGACGCCGCGTTCGCGGTCTTTCACGCGCTTGACGATGCGCGTGGCTTTGCCGCACTTGGGGCAATCGGTGCTCTTGGTGGTGTCCATAACCTTCTTACGGTCGGCTGTTTTTGCGATCTTGGCGCCTATTGCCATGTTGGATGTCTCCTGATTTCTTCAATATTTGCGCAGCGCGATCCGCGTCATCGTTTCAGCGGATGTTGTGGATGGAATGTCTCCGAAACCTTAACCCGAAACCGCGGGGGATCCACTCTGGAAGACTCTTTGAAGCTGCGTCTCGATTCTCTTCCGTCGCTATTGATTTTACAGTAAGGTGGGGGCGGCTGTCTTGCGGCTGCGATTCGGAGTGGCAGGTCAGTTCGAAATTCACAAGCTTGGCGCGTAGTCCTCGGGACTCGGAGGACGGGTGGTTGGGACGTTTGATTTTAATGCGACCCCCTTCGGAGGGACCTTCTTTTTGACCTTCTTTTTGCCTTGCCGTTTCGCGACCAGGTGCTTGACACTGGGAAGGCATGCGATGGAGAAGCGGGCCAATCCGGAAGCGGCATGTGCCAGAGCCAGAGAGATTGCGCGACCGAGCGGCGAACCTGAAGGGGAAAGCAGACGCCCTCTTGCGGGAAGCCGATGCATTAATTGCAGAAGCAGAGGCGTTAGAGACGGCTGAGGCTGGGAAGCAGAAATCGGCAGTTTCAAAGTGACGCTCTACTCGATTTGGAGTCGCGTCAGGACGCGCGCGCTGGGACCAATCCTGCAGACGACTCTCTTCTCGATCTTCGTGCCGGGAACTGTGGCGGTTCTTATTCCTTACTGGCTGATGGGCGGTTATCCGCCGCTCGCGCCGGGACCGCTGATGTGGCTAGGCGTTCTAATTACGCTGGCGGGAGCGGCGATCTATTTCCGGTGCGCGTGGGAGTTTGCGGTGCGCGGGCTGGGTACGCCGGCGCCGATCGCTCCGACGAAGTTTCTGGTGACCACGGCGCTGCACCGCTACGTGCGTAATCCGATGTATATCGGAGTGGCGCTGGCGATTGCGGGACAGGCAGTGCTATTCCGGAAGTTTCACGTTTTGGAATACGCAGCGGTGATGCTGCTAATTGCCCATGTTTTCGTCATCCTCTATGAAGAGCCAACTCTGCGCCGCCAATTTGGCGAGTCGTATGAGGAATACCGACGGACGGTGCCGCGCTGGATTCCGAAGTTTCCCAAGATGAGCAAGTGAATTTCAAACCCTCGACCTCACGCGTCGAGCTTCGCTCGACGGACTGCCGATGGCGGCGGTCTCCACATGGTCAGTCCCCGATCTTTCCGCGCAGGACTGTGATCGACGCTTTCGGAATCTGGTAGAGGACATCTGGGCCCCCATCAACTTTCGATTTTGAGGGCGGACCGTCGGGATCGGCATGTCCGCCTACTCCCTCGCGGTGCCACTGATACTCGTTGGAGCCGAAGGTGATGCGGTCGACCTGGCCTGAGAAATGGCGATCGCGCTTGCCTACTCCAGCGAATGCGACTTTCACGGCGTGGTCGTTGAACTGGTCGCGGTTGACCAGCATCACCGACCACTGTCCATCAGGCCGCTCGACCGCGTAGGCTGTGACCATCACATTTCCGGCCGCATCATTGACATCGCTCGCGGCTTTGTATTGCTTGTGGGGAGCGTCGATGGGCTGGACCCACTCTTTCGTGATGATCTGTGCCGCCAGATACTGCGGAGGATAGCCCAGCACCTTATAGTCCTGGTCGATCCACAAGAAATTTCCGAAGCCGCTCATTTCTCTCGGGTAGGGCATGTAGTGGAAATAGTACGTTGCGCCTGCGCCCTCGCTCATCATGGTGCCAACGTAGTCCGCGAGCCAAAGTCCGCTCTTCACGGTCGATGGTGGCGCGCCGCCTCCGATATTTCCCTCGGTCATGAAGAAAGGAATATTCGACGGCAGGCCGTTGTCTTTCCAGACTTGCACGATGTGGCTCACGTAGCCGGGCTCGGGATACAGATCGGCCCAGGAATACGTGGGACGATCCTGATACGGGTAATGCTCGAAAGAAAAGAAGGTGAAATCGGTCAGCCGGCCGTGGGCTTTCAGGTAATCGAGGAACCGTCCGATCCAGGAAACTTTTCCGTTGGCATCGGGCCAGACTTCGACGTCGCCGAATGTGCCCTCGAAGGGCGGACCTCCGAGCTTCGCTTCGGGCACGAGTTTGTGAATCGCGGTTGCGAACTGTACATACAACGTGCCGTAATCTTCGGGGAGCATGTGCTGGCCGTCGGCCTCTTCGCCCATCTCGACATACGAAATGGGATAGTGGCGCTTGTAGAGATAGGCGATCTCATTGGCCGCGTCCTCGGGTGTGGCGTAGAGCATCGCGATCGGGACCATCGTCGGAAGTCCGCGCGTGACCCCGCAGTTGAAGAAGAAATCAAATCCAACTTGATCTCCGCGAGATTGGTCGAGGTCGGTAGAAGCAGTCCACGGATCGACCGAGGACGGCCAGGTTATGGTCTGATCCCGACTAGGGAAATGAGTGACGTAATCGTTAAATGCGCCATCGGCTGAGAGCGATCCGACGTAGAGTTCGTTGATGGCGTATCCGACACAGTTGCGCTTGTCGGCGGAGCCGTGAGTGTCGCAGGTATTGGACGATTCGGTCATCCAGATGCGGAGGTAGCGGACGGGAATCATCCAGGAAACGAGTTTCAGCGTGACCGTTCCGCCCTTGCCTTCGGTGATGTTCCCTAGCGGGAACGTCTGCCACGTGCCCTTCGTCGTGCCGTCGTAAAAGGGCTCAAGTTCGCCGGTCCAGAATTGCACGGTGTAGTGTTTCGCGTAGGGATCGGCCCATGCGATGCGGATGGCGTTGACATCGATCTTGCTGCCGAGGTCGATCATCACCCACTGCGGATGCTGTGAGTCGTCTTCGCCCGTGAAGGCCTTGGTCAGGTAGGGATTACTCTTCCAATACGACTTGGGATCTCCATCGGTGAGGCGCGACCAGCCGTTACCATCGCCGCGGCTGAAACCGCGATGCGGCAGCGGATACGCCCACGAACTATGAATTTCCACGCCGGGCTCGGCGCTGCCGACGAAATAACCCTCCTGCTTGTCGGCGTTGCTCCACGTGCCTGCGGGATTCCAGTGCCAGGCCTCGACCATCAGCTCAGTATTCTGGCGATAGGTCACGGGCTGCCATCCGGCGCCGAGGATTTCGTGCAGCAGCGGATCTTTCAGCAGGTGGTCGGGAGTGCCGGTGCGCAGGCGGTCGATGGCCGCGCCCAGAGAGCGGACGGGACTGAACGTGTTGGCGACATGGGCGGGATCGGCATCGACGGTGACCTTCTGCGCCGCAGACGCATTCGACAGCACCAGCGAATAAGTAGCAACCGCGAGAAATACAAGAAAACGGTTCTGGAGATACACCCCGGGCCTCCTCGGTCGCTGGAAGCGTCACGCACGCCCAGCGCTCCGGTATTGAATCGATTTAGGATTGGGAAAGCTCGCCCAACAGCATACACCGAAGGCCTTGCGACATTTGCAAATGTAAGCTCTCGGAGGATCTTCCTGGGGCCTCGAACTCGACGAACCGGCGATAGATACATTTTTGGCCCTATTCGACGACGAAATCGGGGTACAATGCTGACCGCCCTTAGACCGAGAGAACACGTTCTGCCCAGGGATCCAAACACAAGGGGAATCAGAGCCACCACTTCGCTCTGCGGAACTCTCTTCTCTCATCGCCCGAAACTATTGTCCGAAACCATCGCCTGAAACAATCGCCTGACACGACAAGGATCTGTGGAGAAGAATTCCTATGACAAATTTTCGAAGTTTCGTCACTGTTGTTTGTTTGCTATTGGCTGCAGCCCAGTTCTCGAGCGCACAACATTGGGTTCCGCTCGCGAATCAACCAAACGCGAACCTGGGACTCGGCAACCCGCTCTTGCTCACAGACGGCACAGTCATCCTGCACCAAGCGTGCGGACCGCAATGGTGGCGTCTGGTTCCGGATCCATTCGGAAGCTACATCAACGGCACTTGGAAAAGGATCGCCTCACTGCCAGCAGGGTACGCTCCTCTCTATTTCGGTTCCGCGGTATTGCCGGATGGCCGCGTCATGATGGCGGGCGGAGAGTACAACGCGACCAACGGAAACTGCCAGGCGGTGTGGACTAACCAAGGCGCGATCTATGACCCGAAAGCCAATAAGTGGACGATGGTCGCTCCGCCAGCAGGCTGGAAATCCATCGGCGATGCCCAGAGCGTTGTTTTGCCCGATGGCACCTACATGCAAGCGAACTGCTGCAGCACGGAGAGCGCTCTGCTGGATGCAACCACGTTGACCTGGACGATCACGGGCGCAAACAAGAAAGATGTGTATGACGAAGAGGGCTGGACTCTTCTGCCCGACGGAACAGTGCTGACCGTAGACGCCTACGTGTTCGGCTACATCAAGAATGGCAAGCGATATGAGATCTACCATCCATCAACCGGGAAGTGGACGACTCCTGGGATTACGCCCGTACAGCTATGGGATTCCTATCCAAATGCAAACCAGGCGTCGTACGAACTCGGACCCGGTGTTCTGAGGCCCGACGGGACAGTCTTCTATCTGGGTGCAAACGGCGCTCCGGGACAAGCCGGGCATACCGCCACCTATAGCACCATCACGAAAACCTGGACTGCGGGACCCGACATCCCTGACGGAATGGATGTTGCCGATGGACCGGCGGCGTTGCTGCCGGGCGGGAACGTTCTGTTCCAGGCGAGCCCGGGTATCTTTAATACTGGTTCCAAGTTCTTCACATGGAATGGAACCAAATTTAGCAACGTCACATGGGGCAACACCGACGCACCGAACATTTCCTCGTACTGGGGAAATATGATGCTGCTGCCCACCGGTGAGGTCCTGTACACCGACTTCGGCAACGTCTGGGTATTCCAGAGCAGCATGAATCCCAAGAGTGCATGGCTCCCGCAGATTCTCTCGGCGCCCACGGATGTGAAGCCGGGGCAAACCTATGTTGTGGCGGGCCTGAACTTCAATGGATTCTCGCAAGGCGCGGCCTACGGAGACGACGTCCAGGGGGCCACCAACTATCCCCTGGTGCAAATCACGAACCGCGAGACCGGCCGGGTGTACTACGCGCGGACTCACGGCCACAGCACGATGGGAATTGCCTACACCACACCGGCATCGACCAATTTCGATGTACCCGGCAACATCGAGACCGGCCTGAGTGACTTGCGGGTAGTGTGCAACGGCATTGCCTCTTCTCCTGTAACGGTGAACATAGAGTAGAAAACGCACCCGGAGTCTGTGCAGGAATCCAAATGGGATGGGCTGGAGCGCCGTTTTCAGAAATGGCGCAACCGGCCATCCCGATCATTTCACCGACGGTGTCCTGAGCTTTTGTTGTGATAACTCAGGCCACTGTCGAACCCTCGCCACGTTGACCGACGTCCCTCTGCCCTGCTACCGTCATCTGTTTGCCCTCTCGCGTGCGGACGGCTCTGCCGGGGGCAAACGAGATTTCCGTTTGCGCGCCGGAGCCGCAGTCCAGAGTTCATAACCAGGGAGATTCTCCATGCCTGCTATCAAGTTTCGCGGTGTTGATTTCATCCAGTACGATTCCCTGCTGACCGACGATGAGCGACTGGTCCGCGACACCACGCGCCAGTTCATCGAAGACAATCTGATTCCCATCATCGAAGAATGCAACCGTGCCGGGCGTTTTCCGCGCGAACTGGTCAAGCCGATGGCCGATCTCGGTTTCTTTGGCGCATCGCTCAAAGGCTATGGCTGCGCCGGGATGGGCAATGTGGAATACGGCCTGATGACCCAGGAACTGGAGCGCGGCGATTCAGGCGTTCGCAGCTTTGTGAGCGTGCAGTCGGGCTTGTGCATGTATCCGATTTATGAATTCGGCAGCGATGAGCAGAAGCAGACGTGGCTCCCCCCGATGCAGAAGGGCGAGAAGCTTGGTTGCTTCGGGTTGACGGAGCCCGACTTTGGGTCGAACCCCGGCGGCATGCGCACGCGGGCCAGGAAAGTCGGGAATGAATACGTGATCAACGGCGAGAAGATGTGGATCACCTCGGGCACGATCGCCGACATCGCAATCATCTGGGCGAAGGTCGAGAACGAGAACGACAAGATTCGCGGCTTTCTGGTCGAGACGGATCGGCCCGGGTTCAAGGCCGACGACATTCACGGAAAATGGTCGCTGCGGGCGTCGGTGACGTCGGGGCTGTCGCTGCAGGATGTGCATGTGCCGGAGTCGAATCTGCTCCCGAAATCAGGCGGGCTGCGGTCTCCGCTGATGTGCCTCAACCAGGCGCGCTATGGCATCGCGTGGGGAGCACTCGGGGCTGCGATGGCGTGCTACGACTGCGCGCTGCAGTATTCTCTGCTGCGCAAGCAGTGGCGGAATCAGCCCATCGCGTCGCACCAACTTGTGCAAGACAAGCTCACCTGGATGATCAGTGAAATCACGAAGGCACAGTTGCTCGTGTTGCAGGTCGGCCGGTTGAAGGACGCGGGCAAGATTGAGCCGCAACATATTTCGATGGCGAAGCGCAATAACGTGTGGATGGCGCTGGAGTGCGCCCGCCTGTCGCGCGACATTCTGGGGGCGAATGGCGTGGCTGATGATTATCCTGTGATGCGGCACATGATGAATCTGGAGTCAGTGAAGACCTACGAGGGCACGCACGACGTGCACTCGCTGATTATCGGGCAAAGCATTACGGGGATTGACGCGTTCTAGCAATGCATGTGGGGACAGCCGCCCTCGGCTGTCCGTCGAGCGAAGCTCGACGAGGATCTCCGCATAGCATTGCCGGGCTGCGCCCGGCGGACAGCCGATGGCGGCTGTCCCCACATAAACGGGTTGAAGGCTGACGCGCGATGACTCCGGAGAAAAAGCGGCGGGTTGCGATGGCGGGGATGTTCCTGTCGGGTGTGCTCGCCTGTCTCGATGCGGTCAAGGACGCCCGAATCTTCTGGCCTCCGGATGTGGTGTGGGAAGGACTGACCAATCCGAACCGGCTCCAGCTGGGAGCGGGGATCGCGCTTATCGTAGTCAGTTTTGTGATGTCGGTGGTGCTGCAGCGCTCGACATCGGAGCGGTGATGCTGCGCGTTTACGCAATCGTGACGGCAATCCTCACGTAGTTCGCTCTCGCGCTGCAGGGTTATCTCACCGTTACGCTTTCGATCTCGAATGGCAAGACGCTGGTTGCGGGTCTAATCACGTTCTTCAGCTACTTCACGATCCTCACGAACCTGCTTGTGGCTGTAGTTCTGAGCTGTTCGGCTAGGGCTCCGAAAGCCGGTCCGCGGGCCTTCTTCGCGAGTGTCACGGTGCAGTCCGGGACTGCCGTGTACATAGCGATCGTCGGAATCGTTTACTCACTGCTGCTCCGTCACATATGGAATCCGCAGGGCTGGCAGAAAGTCGCGGACGTGCCTCTGCACGACCTGATTCCCTTGCTGTACGTCGTGTACTGGGTGATCTTCGTGCGGAAGAGTTCACTGATGTGGAAGCATGCTGTTTGGTGGTTAACGTATCCCGCCGCGTATTTTGCATACACCTTGCTGCGGGGAGCGGCGTTGGGTTGGTATCCCTATCCGTTTCTCGACGCCAATGCTTTGGGATATTCGCGGGTGTCGATGAACGCGGTAATGCTGCTCGCGGCGTTTCTACTGACGGGGTTGCTGGTGGTCGGGATCGGAAGGTGGATGGGGCGAACCGCGACCGCGAACAGAGCCTAATATTCGCCGGGCTGCGCCCGGCCGATGGCGGCCGTCCCCACATATGCAACACAGATTCACCTATTCAACGCACATTCTTTACATCTTCAGCCATACATCTCTTCTAGCAATTCGTAGGCGCGGCGCAGGTGCGGGATGACGATGCTGCCCCCCACCACGAGCGCGACATTGAGCGACTCTTCCTGCTCGGTGCGAGTCACGCCCAGGCGGTAGGCCTGGATGGCGTGGTACATGATGCAGTCGTCGCAGCGCAGGCAGGCCGAGGCGACGAGTCCCATCAACTCTTTCGTCTTGGCCGGGAGGGGGCCTTCCAGGTACGCGTTGTGGTCGATGTTGTAGAAACGCTTCACCAGAAAATTATTCGCTTTGTCGACATTGGCATTGAGGCGCGCGCGAGTCTCGATGAATCGGCGCGCGATCTCGCTCTTGTCGGCGACATACTTCTCGGTGAAAAGATACGTGGGCTCTTTGCGTTCCGGGCGGTCTGGAGTTGGGCGCTCCGCCGGCGCGGAATGATCACTGGAGGTTGTGCTCATGGGCAAATAGTAGCAGAGGCAGGTGAGGCGTGAGCGTGCTGCAACGTGGCTAAGAAGCGTCGCCGGTCTTTCCGCTCCACGCACTGCGCGGGCGGGGGCGCCCGCGCCACATTTGGAGGGGCTAGGCTGTGGGCTTGTCTCGAGGGGGCTCGACCGCTAGAAACTCCTCTGCGAAACGGTGCGCGTAACCTTCGAGCAACGTCGGAATTCTGTGTGGGTCGGATGAGCGCAGTACCAGCCCTGCGTGGTGATGCCTCTTGATGCGCAGGTACACTTCCGGGTCGTTGTATGACGAGGTGTCGGGATCGTCCTGCCGCGCTAGAGAGAGGATCACGCCGGAATATTCTTCCCGCACGGGTGGCAATGTGTAGCTGCCATCGCCGCCGGCGACTTCTACGCGCGCCCACTCGCGCCAGAGATTGACTCCAGTAGCGGCTTCGACCATTTCGTTGATGTAGGCTCCGCCGACGCGCGCCGCACATTCTAGAAAATAGAAGTGGCCGTCGGCATGTGCTCGGATGAATTCGGCGTGCGCGACTCCGCGCACCAGGCCTAGCGCCGCGATCAGGTCGCGGTTGATCGCTCGTAACCCTGAATCTTCTTCACCTTCCCTTGGCACTGTGAACGTGGTGAAAATTCCGCCGCCCTGCGCCACGTTCATCGGAGGCTTGCCGTATTGGCTGACGTTGGCGAAGACGACTTCGTTCTCGGACACGACGGAATCCACGTGAAAAACGTCGCCGGGGAGGAACCTTTCCAGCAGATACGAAGACTGCTTGTCGCCGAGTTGGTCGAGCAGCGGCCACAGTTCTTCGGCAGCGTGGATCTTCTTGATGCCGATGGCGGATGCCTCCTGTCGGGGTTTTAGCACCCACGGACCGGGCACGTGCTCCAGATAATAGCGAATATCAGCATGGTTCACGACGGGCACGAAATCGGGCACGCGCACATGGCGATCGAGCGCGCGCATGCGCATGGCCAACTTGTCGCGGAAATAGCGCATGGTAGTGAGGCCCATGCCGGGAATGCGCAGATGCTCGCGAAGAGTGGCGGCGGTTTCCATGTCGTATTCGTCGAGCGCCACGATGCGGTCGAGTTTATGGCTGCGCGCCAGATGGGTTACGGCGCCGACGATATCGGCTAGGGCAATCTCCTCGGGAAGGTAGAAGGTGTCGTCGAGGCTTTCGCGCGGCCAATCGGCGTCGCGCAGTTTTTCTGCAGTGAGTAGGATGAGGCGGCAGCCTTGGCGCTTGCACTCGCGCATGAACTCCTGCCCTTTCTCGTAGGTGGTGATGCAGAGGAAAGTCAGCAGGCGGTCAGGCATGGGATTCATTTCGCGGCCGGCCTGTGAGAATATCACGGCGCAAGCTGGCCCAAGGATCAAATATTCCGATGCTGCCAACCACTCGATGAGGATCCCGGATCAAGGGCCGATTGGGCAATTTCGGTGGCTCTGCTAAACTTTTGCGAAATGCTGGATGCAACGCAACGCCGCAACAACACAGCGCCATGGTGGGGCTTTTTGTTCGCCCTGGGAGCGATCGGCTGCAACATCGCATTCTTTGTGAGTCCTCCGTTGCAGGGAGCACTTCCCTGGTTGAGCCTGCTGTTCGCGGTGATGGCGTTAGTTTTTCTGGCCACTGGACTGTGGCGAGCGTTTGGCCAGGCGCCTATCTATCGCGGCAAAGTGCTGAGCGCCGTGCTGACGGTGATTGCCCTGTTTCCCCTCGGACTCAGCGCGTTCGCGTTCGTCAAAGCTCGGGAGCTGCCCGGTTCAACAGCAGCGCCACAGGTGGGGCAGAGAGTCCCGGACTTCAGTCTTTACGATACTTCAGGCCAGCCGGTATCGCTCGATCAGCTTCTCGCTCCGGCTGGTTCCGCTTCTACATCTCAATCGCAAGCCCAGGCTTCCAAGGCGGTGTTGCTGATTTTTTACCGCGGGTACTGGTGACCTTACTGCAACCTCGAGTTACGAGGTGTGCAGAAACGGCTGCCGGAGTTCGAAGCGGCGGGCATACGTCCGGTCGCAATCAGCGTCGACGCGCCGGAACTGTCGCGCGATCTGGCTCACAATGCGGGATACACTTTCCCGATTCTTTCTGATCCCGATACCGTGGTGATTCGGCGCTACCACTTGCTGCACACGGGAGGCGGGCCGGATGGGCACGACATCGCACGGCCAGCCGAGTTTCTGGTGGACTCGTCGAAGATCGTTCGCTGGACCAACTTCACCGAAGACATCCGCGTCCGAGCTCGCGCCGACGAGATGCTGGCTGCCGCGAAGCAACTGCGCTAGCGCTCGTGATCTGTTTGCGTCCGGGACGATCGCACCCACGCCGCGACCAGTGAAGCCAGCACGACCAACACGATAGTCCAGATCATGTAAAGAGTTTCCTGTTCGATGGCATGATGCATTCTTTCGTTCAGTTCGAAGCCCATCGCAAGGAATACATTGTCAACAAATCCATGGACGGACTGCATGACTTTCCACACCATGCTGCCATCGCTGCGCAGTGCGCTCAAGCTGAGTCCGCCCAGCAGTCCGGTGGTGCTCGCCTGGAACCGATCGCTCGCCGTAGACACGACAATCACCGACAACAGCGAGCCATTCATTAATCCCGCGAGAAAGGCGCACAGGATCGGCCAGTCGATATAGATTCCGAGGGCCGCGAGGCCAACGTTCAACACAACCCAAAGACCACCGAGAAGTGGCACCCAAACGCCGTTCGAGGACTGGGCCTCAGGCTTTGGAATCGAAAGGACACGATCGGCTACTGCTGACATAAAACCTCCGAACTTCTCTCACCCCATAGTGCACGGCAGCAGGAATTCGTTTCTTGAGCAGATTGCGTGCGACGCGTGCGAGTGCAAGATCGATCTTGTAGAGAGAATTCAGGGTGTGATCCAAGGCGTCTTTCAATCCGGCCCGCGGTTGCGATATAGTCTCAACCCGGCGCGCAACTGCGGCATCAAAGCGCGCTCGGGAGACCGTAAATGGGTACGCAGACTCGTCCGGAAGGCAAGGCCCGCAGTTTCGGGGAGAACATTGAGAGCGACCTGGCGTCGCGATTCCTTCGCGTGGTGGAAGTGGCCGCGATTGAATCGGCCCGCACCATGGGACAGGGCGAGCGCAAACTCAGCGACCAGGTGGCCACCGAAGCGATGCGGCGAACCATGGACTCGATTCCCATGCGCGGCACGATCGTGATCGGTGAGGGCGAGCGCGACGAAGCGCCCATGCTCTATATCGGCGAGAAAGTTGGCGCCGAGTTTCCCGACGGTACGGAAGTTCCCGAGGTCGACATCGCGGTCGATCCGCTGGAAGGCACGAATCTATGCGCTACGGGTGCGCCCGGTGCGATCACAGTTCTCGCTGCGTCCGAGCGCGGAGGCTTGCTCAACGCGCCCGACTGCTACATGGACAAGATCGTTGTCGGTCCGTCGTGTAAAGACGCGGTGTATATCGACGCGCCGGTATCGCACAATCTGAAGAATATCGCCCGGCGACTGGATCGCGATGTGGAGGACCTGGTTGTGATCGTGCTCGACCGGCCGCGGCACGAGAAGCTCATCTCCGATATTCGAGCCTGCGGAGCACGCATCCGCCTGATCGGCGACGGCGACCTTTCCGCCGGAATTGCGGCAGCCGTGATTGGAACTGGAGTGCACGCCGTGATGGGATCGGGCGGGGCACCGGAGGGCGTCATCACGGCGGCGGCAGTTCGCTGTCTGAATGGCTACATGCTAGGGCGACTGGTGGTGAAGCCCGAGCATGAGGAGCGTCTGGAGCGAATGGGGATCAAGGACAAAAATCGTATCTATGAAGCGGAAGATCTCGCTCCAGGCAAGCAATTGATTTTCGCCGCCACGGGCGTGACCGATGGAGCGTTGATGAAAGGCGTGCGCTTCTTCGGCGAAGGAACGCGAACTTCTTCCGTGATCATGACGTTGCGCACGGGTAAGGTGCGGTTTGTGGAGAGCATTCACTTGGAGAAGAGTCCGGATGTGAAAGTGCGGTTCTAGTAGCGCCGGCATCTTGCCGGCCGTCCCCAGGGCATCTTGCCCTCGGCGCGGCAAACAACCATGCCCCTTCGGCTTCGCTCGGGGCAGGGCTCGCCTCTGCCGGGACGACGGCGCTACTTGGTTCTATTTCAGGTAATACGAATCCTTCTTCAATTCCTCGGGGATTGGTGGAAATGGCGGCCATTCCTGGGAGTATCCCTTGAGCAGTGGAGTTGCGACCTCGGAGCGCAGCGTGCCGTCATGCACCGTGAATTTATGCGGATTACCCGGGGAATAGCCTTCCCATAAACATACGCCCGCATACGCGCCGTCTTTGCGCAGGACGTAGTAGGTCATATCCATGTAGCGGAGTTTGGTCATGTCGCCGTTGTAATTGCGGACGATGCGTTTGAGCGCATCCATGCCGGCTTCCTGCGGCGACATGCCGTGGCGCATATTTTCGATGATGGTATGAGCGCCGGCGACTTTGATGTTCTCTTCCCCGGCGCCGGTTGCGCCAGCGGAACCGATGTCCTGATCGGTATAGCATCCAGCGCCGATGATGGGCGAATCACCGCAACGACCGGGCAGTTTGAAGGCTAGTCCGCTGGTAGTGGTGATGCCTGACATTTCGCCTTTGTCGTTCAGGACCGAGCAGTGGATGGTGCCGGTGGGCGGAAACAGCACGCGATGCACGGCTGCGAGTTGGAATTCGGGCTCGATGCCGAGATCGGCGGCACGCTGTTGCAATTGCTGAATTCGCTCCTGCCACACTTCGGCTTGCGGTTTGGACTGAGGCGCGGGCGGATGCCAGTGCGGATCGGCCATGCCCGGGCCCCACCAGTCGCGGTCGGAATTGAATTCCTTCCATAGCAGCCAGATTTTGCGGGAGCGGTCTGTCAGCAGGTTTTCGCGCGGAAAGCCCATGGCCACCGCGAATTTTTCTGCGCCCTCGCCGACCAGCATGACGTGGCCGGTGTGTTCCATGACGGCCCGGCCTACCATCGAGACATTCTTGATGTTGCGTACACCGCCGACCGAGCCTGCACGGCGTGTGGGTCCGTGCATGCAGCAGGAGTCCAGTTCGACGACGCCTTCTTCGTTAGGCAAGCCACCGAGGCCAACCGAGTCGTCGTTGGGATCGTCCTCTGGACCTTTCACCACGCGGATGCCGGCCTCGAGCGTATCACCGCCGCTTTTCAGGTAAGCGTACGCCGCCTCCGTGTAGGCATAGCCGTTGTGGGCGCAAATGATGACTGGGCGCCTGTGTGAGTCTCCGTTGGACGCGTGGCCTTGCTGGCTGCTTTGGGCGAGCGCTTCGGGAAAGGCAGCATGGACTCCCACCCCGGCGGCAACAGCTCCGAGTACAGACGACTTCACGAAATCACGGCGCGAGAATGTCACTGGGCCTCCCGATCGTTGTTCGCATGCGACGATGAGCTTGCAGGCGAAGCGGGAAGCATATCACGGGCTGGGTGCGGTGTTCACTCGGTAGGTCCAATCCGCGGGAGAAGAAAAATCGTCAACTACGAAGGACACTAAGGATCACGAAGGAATTTCCAGATTGATTCTCATCGTGATTCTTCGCATCCTTCGTGGTTATTGTTTTCCTTTCGCCGGACTTCTGCTGGAAGAGGTCGAGCTCCGCTCGACGGGCAGCCGAAGGCGGCTGTCCCCACATGACTTCTCCATCATGTCCGCGGACCACTTCGGCCCCACTTCGGCGCGGAGCGAAGGGACCTTTCAGCGGCTGGCGAATCTGCGCAGGCGGCCGGGGTAAGCGGCGCCTGCCTTCTCCAATCGTTCGGCCACAGTTGTTGAGATGGGCTGCACTTTTTCCGAGCGGAAGCGCAGCAGCGCGGCGATATTGCCTACCTTGTCGAACTCCGGGTCATCCTTCACGTAGAAGGTTTCAATATCGCGGCGAATAACCCAGGGAAGAATCGCCTCACCAACGTCAACGACTTCCTGCGTAGCGCGACCACAAGCCGGACAGTAGCCCACAAGATGAGCATCGATGTGGCCGCATCCCGAGCACTCGACGGCATGTGCCTGCAGGCTCTCGCCGATGAGGAGGGTCTGCACTTCTCCCAACTCCAACGAACGTAGTACGCGGCGCAGGCCGGTCACGCCGCGCCCGTTGCTGCGTGCCTGCTCCAAAGCCTGGCTGACCAGATCGCGGCGGCGATCGCTTTGCCAGCAGTCGACAATCTGCTGTGCGTGGGCACGGATCTCATCACGGGTGGCGTGCGCCAAATCCGCATGGAAGCGACCGATCAGCGCCTGACTCACGTAAGAGTGCAGCTGGGATTCGAGCAGCGCACGGTGAGAATCGGGGCAAGCAAGAATCCATTTCTCAAAGACGCCTTTGTCCAGCAAGTCCTTCAGCGATTCGGCCACATGCTTGAAATGCTGGCGCGTTTCATCTTCCACGCGGCGCTGGGCGTGGCCCGCGTCATAGCCGGCATATCCGTCACTGCGGCCTTTGCGAGACAACGGCTGGAACAGGTCTTGGCGCTCGGTCAACTCGCCGAGTCGAAGATCGAAGATGCGTGCCCGGTGCCGGTCGACCAGCACGACGCCCAGCAGGGGCGAGGCGCCGAACAAATGAGCAATTGGTTTGAGATGAAAATGGCGGTCCACAAAAAGTTGCGTGCTCGGAAGGCTGGCCGGCAAATCATATTCTCGCCAGAGGTTTTGCGAAGCGCAGGCAAACACAGCTTTGCCGTGGGTGCCGTTGCCGCGCAGTTCGCCCGACAGGCGCAGGATGTGGTCCATATCCGCTCGGACGCCGTCCTTCTTGTCTTTGCTTTCTATAGCGCTGAGAGCCTCCCGCACCAGGTCCTTGACGAGGATTGTGTCTTCTTTGTGTGCCTTGTTGCGTGGTGTGGACGGCTGAAAATAAAAACTGACGGCACAAGATTTTTCATCCTGAAATTCAGCTAACTCTCGGATTTGTTCTCGAGTCATGGTCTTGAATGACCTCCTCAAAAATTGAGATTGGATTTAAGCGGCGCCGGTCGGAGCGAACCGGCCTTGAAACTGCTTGGCCAGTCCCGGCGCTTTGCGTAAGTGATCGCGCGCGGCAGAAACGAAGGCGAGCACCCGGTCGGCCGGGACGCCGGTGATCGCCACAATTTCATCGATGCTGAAGCCTTCGACAGCATGGAGAATGAAGGCTTCGCGCGGCCCGGAACCGAGGTCGCGCAATGAGGACGCGATCAGGCGCAGGAGTTCGTCGGACGCCATGATCTGCTCGGGCGTGGCCACGCGGGCGTCAGCAATGACCGTCGCACCCGTGATGGATTCGTCGGGCTGATGAAACTGTAGTTCTGATTCATCACTACCCTTGACGTTGCGCGGGCGCGCAGAGTCTTCCAGCGGCCTGGCGTTGCCATTGCTTTCGTCGGTGCGTGAAAGTTCGTCCAACGATTGCAAGGCCAAGCGATAGAGCCAGGGCTCGAGCGCCAGTCGCTCAGGCTTCTCCTGACCATTGCCCAGGGCGGAGGCGATGGTTTCGTCAATGACTTCATCTTTCGAGACGCTATCGGGCGCAATCGACTCCTGGGCCTCGCGGAAATAGATTTCTCGTTCGACAAAGCGCTCGAGGCGCGCCAGATTGATGTTCACGTACGAGCGAATGTCGTCGGAAGAAATGGTTGGCGGGAAAACGGCGGCGAGAGTCTGCTCGAACGGAACTTCGCGCACGACGGTCCCGGGACGCACGCTGGTTCCCCGCTTGCCACGCTGCCACTTGTGCGACGCGCGCAGCAGGTCTTTGTGCTTGTTGACCTGCTGCAGCAGATCCTCAAAGGCAGTCTTCACCGCAGTTGCAGCGCTCGGCGCCGAACTCTGCACTGCCATTTGGCCCGACGGCAAGCGCAGGTTCAGGGAAACACTAGTGCCCTCGCGGGGAGAGATCTCCTCGACCATGCCCTTCAAGTGGATGAGTTCGGGACGGAAAACCTGCAGGCGTTTTTGCAGCTTTTCAATCTGATATTGAATATCTTTTTCAACGGCGGGAATTTTATGAAGACGGTAGCTGACGTGAACGTTCATAGCGCCTCGGCCTTGCTAACGAAGTGCGCAACCAAGTGCTTTCTGAGCCGATTGTACACCCGGAGGAAAAAACGCAAGCGGAGAATTCAACGGCTTACTGATTAAGATGGCCTCACTCTGGATTTCGTTGCAAACAGAAATGGTTGGCTGGTCGTGGGCTTGCATCCTAGGTTTGCAACCGTTAGAACGTGCAGGATATGATCCCGGAACGATGATCTTGTCAAAACTTCCTCTGCTGGCACTTCTCACTGCCTTCGCTTGCGCGCAGGCTCCACCGTCAAAAGAAGTTGAAAGCGTCTATCCTGACGCGCATGCGCTCTACCTTGATCTGCACCAGAACCCTGAACTCTCGGCGCATGAGATGCAGACCGCAACGAAACTGGCGGCGCGGTTGCGCAGCGCCGGGTATGACGTGACCGAGCACGTGGATACCACGGGATTGGTTGCCATCCTTAAGAACGGACCAGGCCCCGTGATCATGCTGCGCACGGAACTGGATGCGCTCCCGGTAGAGGAGAAGACGGGCCTTCCCTACGCCAGCAAAGTGCGCACGAAAGATGACGCCGGTCACGACGTTCCGGTGATGCACGCTTGCGGACACGACCTGCACATGGCGGCCCTTCTCGGCACGGCCGAGATCATGGCACGCAGCAAGAATACCTGGCACGGAACCCTGATGCTGATCGGCCAACCCGCCGAGGAAACCATTGGGGGAGCGGAGGGAATGATCCGCGACGGAGTGTTTACGAGGTTCCCGAAGCCAGACGTTGCCGTGGCTTTGCATGTCGGCAACGAATTTCCCGCTGGAATGGCGGCGATCACTCCCGGCGTCTACAACACGAACTCGGATTCCGTTCGAATCACGATCTATGGCAAGGGCGGACATGGCGCCGCGCCGCATACGACGGTCGATCCCATCGTGATCGCCGCCCGAACCATTCTCGCCCTGCAGACGATTGTGTCGCGCGAAGTCAAGCCCGGAGAAATGGCGGTCGTGACGGTTGGGTATATCCAGGCGGGGACCAAGAACAACATCATCTCTGACCACGCGGAAATGGGCCTGACGATTCGAACTCGCAAGCCGGAGGTGCGACAGCAGATTCTTGCCGCCATCACGCGCATCGCCAAGGCGGAGGCTGCCGCCGCCGGAGCACCGCGCGAACCTTCGGTGGAACGCTATGAAGGAACGGATCTCGTTTACAACAATCCCGCGCTGGCCGAGCGGCTCAGGGCTCCGCTGGAAGCTGCGCTGGGAAAGGCTAACGTTGTGACTGGGGAGCCGATTACGCCCTCGGAGGATTTTTCCTATTTCGTCGAGCAGGGAGTTCCCGGTTTCTATTTCAGTCTGGGCGGAGCCGATCCGGAGAAGTTCGCAGCGGCCAAAGCGGCGGGCAGTCAGCTTCCTTCGAATCATTCAGCATTGTTCGCGCCGGATGTGGATCCAGCGCTTCACGCGGGGATCGCGGCGGAGGTTGCGGTTCTGAGGAATCTGCTGAATGCGTCTCCGGAAGAACTGCACAAACTGACTGCGGAATCTTCCCACTGATTTCTTATCTTTGTCATCCTGAGCGAAGCGAAGGACCTATTCAGTCTGCCGTGGACCTGCCGTGGCAGGGAGTCTCGACTTGCCATCCAACGTGCTCCAAGAGCGAAGTTGCATAGGTCCTTCGCTTGCCGGCGTTCGCGTCGGACGGCGCTCCGGATGACAGGGGGATAAGCGACGCTGGAGCTACACGGCAACCGTGACTGACGTTTCTGTACGTGTCACGGGCCGGTAGAGTGTGTCTCGCTCGATGGGTTCGCGGCCGGCGGCGCGGATCAGGCGCTCCAGTTCCTCGCGGCGCATGCCTTGGGGAGTGGTCGCGCCCGCGTCGTGGTAAATCTTCTCTTCAATCACGGTGCCGTCCATGTCGTCGGCGCCGAAGCGCAGCGAAATCTGTGCGATCTTCGCGGTCATCATCTGCCAGTAGGATTTGATGTGTGGGAAGTTGTCCAGCACAAGACGGCTCACCGCGATCTGCTTGATGTCGAGCATGCCCGTGGTTTTTGGCAAATGCTGGAGTGGTGTGTTGTCCGGATGGAAAGCCAGCGGGATGAACGTTTGGAAGCCACCGGTCTCGTCCTGCAGGGCGCGCAACTTCATCAGATGGTCGACGCGGTCTTCGTCGTTCTCGACGTGGCCGTAGAGCATGGTCGCATTCGACTTTAATCCGATCTGGTGCGCCAGTTTGGCGGTCTCGAGCCACTCGCCGCCGTCGATCTTGTGGTCGCAGATGATGTGGCGCACGCGGTCGGCAAAAATCTCGGCACCGCCGCCAGGAAGCGAATCCACGCCCGCGGCTTTCAGTTGCTCCAGCGTTTCGCGAATCGAGAGCTTCGCCCGCCTCGACAAATAGGCGACCTCGACCATGGTGAAGGCTTTGAGGTGCACCTGCGGAAAGCGCTGCTTCAGTCCCGAGCAGAGATCGAGGAAGTATTGGAACGGCAGGTCGGGATGCAATCCACCGACGATGTGGAACTCGGTGACCGCCTCGGTGTAACCGGAGGCCGCAGTCTCGAACGCTTCTTCGAGCGCCATGGTGTAGGCACCGGGCGTGTCCTTTTTGCGTCCAAAGGCGCACAGGCGGCACGCGGCCACACACACATTCGTGGGATTGATGTGGCGGTTGACGTTGAAGTATGTCTTGTCGCCGTGCATGCGCTCGCGGACGGAATTCGCCAGCCAGCCAACGGCGAGAATGTCGCCGGTGCGGTAGAGGGCGAGAGCGTCGTCGGCATCCAGCCGGGTTCCGGCAAGAACTTTGGCGTGAATGGGCTCAAGCCGACGGTCGTCGGTCTGAAAGTCGTGGATCTGGAAACTGTGGTTTGGGCGAGTGGCAAACATCCTTTTGATGATATCGCAAGGACCGTGCGGACTGCCATTCCGAACGAAATGCCGTCACCACAAAGGACACGAAGGTTCACGAAGGAAACCTTAATTTCGCGAACCTAGCGGCTGACCACGACGCGATCCTGAATTTGCGAATATTCGTCTTCCGACAGTACGTGCCTCGTTACCAACTGTTGTGCACTGGCGTAGGGGCGCTCGGCGATAATCCGGTCGGCCTTTTGGGAGCTGATACCAGGCAAGGACGACAGATCGTCTTTAGACGCCTTGTTCAGATCCACCGATCTCTTGTTGCTGAGCCCCTCTTTTACGCCTTCGGCAACAGCCTTCGTGTCGCGTTTGATATTGGAAGTGGCTTCGGCCGTTTTCTCGCGGATTTGGTCCGGTGATTGATTTGGCGCACAAGCCGCACACATGGCCAGGATCGAACTGAGCAGGGCAAGGTAGACGAGTCGGATCGGCATTGCATTTGGATGCCCTCGCCGCCCTATCGGTTGGCGCCGTCGAAAGATTGTCGCCTACCGTACGGCGAAAAACCGCATCTACCTTTCGTGGGCGCCACCACTGAAGGAGAGAGTCGATGAAAAGCTTTCTTGTCTCTACAGCACTCATGGCGGTGCTGGCCAGCGGGTCCGCGCTCGCCCAGGGCACTCCACCAAGTTCAAATAATCCGAGTATCCCGACGACGCAGCCACAGGCGGAACCGGCTACGCCCACGCCAGCACAGCCGCAGCAGCAACCGCAGGACCAGCAGACTCCGCAGACCAGCCAGGCACCATCGGCGCACCCGAGCCCGAATCAGGCGCAGGCAGCCGGCGTTCTCAGAATCGCTCCGGGCAGCGTCATCCCCGTACAGCTGACAAAGACGATCGACGCCAAGAAGGCGAAGCCGGGCGACGAAGTTGTGGCCAAAGTCACGATGGATTTGAAGACAAACAGCGGAGAAGTCGTTGTGCCCAAGGACACAAAAGTTGTGGGGCACGTGACCGAGGCGCAGGCACGCAACAAAGACCAGAAGGAATCGGAGGTCGGAATCGCCTTTGACCATGCAGTCCTGAAGAGTGGAGACGTGAACCTGCCGATGTCGATTCAGGCCGTCATCGCTCCTCCTAGCAACAATGCCAACAGCGGTGGAGGAGTGGATCAGGGCGCGCCCGCAGGCGGAGGCGGGGCAGCGACGTCCTCGATGGGTGGAGGACGGAGCGGTTCAACGGGAAGTGCAGGGCAAACGCAAGCCTCGAGCCCTGCGCCAAACTCTGTACCAACCACCGGCACCGACGCTCAACAGCAGGGCAACGCGCGTCCGCAGATTAACGGGAATACGCAGGGCGTGGTTGGGATTTCGAACCTGAAGCTCGAAGCCGGCCAGAACACTACCCAGGGTTCGGTGCTGAGTTCGGACAAGAACAACGTGAAAGTTGAAAGCGGCACGATGCTGCTTCTAAAGGTTACTCAATAGATGCCGCGTTGCATGGGGCCGGAGAGGCTTCCGCTCAGCTCTCCGGTTCCGCCATTCCGGACTGGCGAATTCCGGAACTTTACGCGGTCGCGCCCGCGGCGACGCTATGGGAGCGGACAGGTTCTTCCAGATCCCCAGCACGCATCAGGCGGTTCCAGAAAATGATTGAAGGCGCGAGGGTCGCGACGACCATCGTCCACGGCACCAGCGGTGAACTCCAGAAAATGCTGCTGGTAAAGCTGAGCAACGCCAGCCAGATCAGCGTCACAAACGTGCCGAACAGACACGCGTTTCGCCGCGCGCCGCTGCGAAACGGCAGCGAGTATTGACACAACGCCTGCACCATCAGAGAAAACGGAAACGCTACCACCAAGTCGATAAAGTAGTGTTCGCCGGTGCCCAGGGTGGCCATCACCGTAAGGACCACGAACACCATGGCAATCGCGCGTATCCAGCGCGCCAACCCTCTCGAATTCCACCACACCAGCAGCACCCAGGCCATATGCAGGGACGGGATAGCGTTGCGCGCGCCCTTGAGCAGGACGGGCACAACGTTCATGTGCATCACATCTGTAATGGACGGCGGATGAAATGGAAAGGCCGCTCCAAATATGTGTGCCGGCCCGCAGGCCGGCAGCATGTTGTAGAACAAAACTCCCACGGGCCCGGTAACCAGGAACGCCAGCATCACTGCAAAAGCCTTTTCCTTCTTCTGACGCAACTGCGCGGCATAGACCAGTGCCAAGGGCAACGGCAGTGCGATGTAAATAACGAGGCAAACAAAGCGTACCCAGAGCCACGTCCAGAAAAGCTGGCCCATCAGAAAACTGAACTGCACGCGAAGACTGCAGTCGAACGAGTATAGGAAGAGGTCGAAGGTTTTCGGGTGAAGCCTCTCGGTAATGTCGAGCAGAGTACTCGCCATATATTCCGAAGCGACAAAAAGAACCGACGGAAGAAATCCATAGAGCAGAAGTTTGCGTTGGTCGCCTTCGGCCCAGATGGTGTGGGTGCCCAGGACCACGAGCGCAGCCATGCCCACAAACGAAAATCCGGCCATGAATACAGGGTGAAACTCCATCACGCGAAAATCGAGCACGGCGAGGAACAGACTGCCGGTCAACACCCAGATCAGATCAAACCAGGATCGCCGGATCATCACCAGCACGATCAGAGCGCTGCCCAGCGCGAGCGACAGAAACGCCGAAGTCATGGAATCGGAATAGAAATCCCGATTGAGTGCCAGCGTGAGGATTAGCGCGAAAAGCACCGCGGTCAGGCCGAGCTTGATCGCAGCTTTGCGGTCGATGGTGCCGGTCTTCGATTGATTTAGTTTCTGGCCCACGAGTAGGTGCGAACTCATCCGACAAATAGCTCGCACTCAAGAGTTTAGGGGGCAAGGCAAACTGTGAGCAACACGGTTTGCCGGGGCGGCGGTTACAAGAGTAATCGATTGCGATTTCAATCGACGGTTGGTCGCCGGCCAGCGGGCAACGCTTAAGCGCCACCGCTCAGTTTCTTTTTGGCTAGCGGCCGCGCGTAGGCGTTCGCTGGATTGTGGCTGTTGATCTCGAGAACTTTCTGGTAGCAAGGCTTGGCTAAAGGTGCGTAGGCAGACTTCTCATACGCCTCACAGAGCAGCGCCAGAACCATCGGATCGTGCTGGTCGGCCTGCTGCAACTGATCGATCGCGATCTTCGGGTCTCCCGTGTACAACGCGACATATCCGGTGAGGTAGGGATAGAACTTCATCTGCTCGGGATTCTTGGCATTGTCGAGCGCAGTTTTGGCGGCGGCCATATGTTGCTTGGCTTCGTCGGCATTGTCGCGACGGGCGGCAATGCGAGCTTGCGCGCTCTCCCAGCGGAACACCCACAGATGCTTGTCGGCGTCAGTCAGCTCGGTCTTGTGGGTAGCGGTGTTGTAGCCCGTCTTGTACCACTTGTAAGAATTGTCGGGGTCGCCGGCATCGAGATAGATGCGCGCCAGCTCATTACAAATCTCGGCCGCGCCGACTGTGTCATGCTTGGCCAGGCGTGCATTGAACACCTGCGTTTCGTATTCTGCAGCCTTGAACGTGTTGCCCTCGAATGCATACGACACTGCCATCGCTCGCTGCGCCTGACCGTTGGAATCGGCTGGCGCCACTGCAATCGCTTTAGTGAAATGCTCGTGCGCTTCGGTGTAGTCGCCCTTGAGGTCGAGCACCACTCCAGCACCGAGATGCGCCTCGTAGAGGTTTGGTGACTTGTCGAGCGCCTGACGGTAGAGAGCGAGCGCGTCATCCAGTTTGCCGTCATGGCTCAGTTTCTGGCCTTGTTGCACGAGATCGGCGGGACTGCCGGGAGCGGGAGGCGGTGCGGAGGCTGGCTGCTGGGCGGAAATGAATGCGGCGAGCAGAAAAGGAGCGCAGGTGACGCGAACAATACTGCGAAGCATGAGACCTCCAACTTTGGCGCTAGTGATTATGGCACGGGATGCGGAGGTATAGGTATCGGGGTGGTCGTGTGACCCAATTATTTACGCAGCAGCAGATCGCTCGCGACGAACACGAAGAAAAGCACCGAAATGACACCGTTCATGGTGAAGAACGCGGCGTTGAGCTTCGACAGGTCGTTGGGCCGGACCAAAGAATGTTCGTAGAGCAGCAGCAAGATTACCGCCAGAACCCCAACGGCTGCGATCTTTCCCATGCCGAATACGATCAGCAGGGCGACAAGCAGGCCGACCATCACCAGGTGAAAGGCGCGCGCGATCCACAGCGCCGCTGGGATGCCTACGTATCGCGGAATGGAGTGCAGGCCGCTTTGGCGGTCGAATTCGAAGTCCTGACAGGCGTAGAGGACGTCGAAGCCTCCCACCCAGAACGTCACGGCGGCGGTGAGCAGGAGGATGCGGGGATCAAGCGAGCCTCGCACCGCGATCCATGCCGCTGCGGGCGCAATGCCGAGCGCGAATCCCAGCACAAGATGAGACCAGCGAGTAACCCGCTTCGTGTACGAGTAGAGCAGCAGGACCGCCAGCGCCACTGGAGACAACATCAGCGCGAGGCGGTTGAGTTGGCTCGCAGCAAGAATGAAGATCGCGCTGGAAACGACGACAAATGTGGCGACAAATGCAGGCGAAAGGTGGCCAGCGGGCAACGCGCGGGTGGAAGTGCGGGGATTGGCGGCGTCGATGGAAGCGTCGGCCCAGCGGTTAAACGCCATCGCCGCTGATCGCGCCGCAACCATGGCAACGACGATCCACACGAGTTGGCGCAGCGAGGGAAATCCTCCCGCCGCGAGCATGGCTCCGCAAAGCGCAAACGGGAGCGCGAAGATGGAGTGCTCCCACTTGATCATCTCGAGCGTGACGCGCAGGTTGCGCAGGATGGGCACGGTGTCGATTGTAATGCACTTATTGGGGTCGCGAATCGGTTGAGTGCGACGGTCGCGACATAACTTCTGTCGGTCATCCATTTAACCTTGTCATCCTGAGCAACGAGCTATGGAATCCTCGACCGCTTCGACACTGCCAGAGGTTGCATAGGTTCCTTCGCGTTGCTCAGGATGACAAGGCTGATACATGCTCCATTCGCGGCGCTACGGAACTCGGTTGTGACTCTCGTCTGAAACCAGAGGCACGAACCGGCAGAGCTCGCGCAACGCGATTCGCGGCTGGCCGTTTTCCTTGCGGATCAACTGCAACTGCTGGAACTCCGCGTTGCCCACCGGGAGAATCATGCGTCCGCCTTCTGCCAGTTGCATAACCAGCGCAGGCGGCACTTCCAAGGCTGCGGCCGAGACGATGATGGCTTCGTAAGGAGCAGCCTCGGCAAATCCCTGACTGCCGTCTCCCACAATCACCGCCACGTTCATGTATCCCAAGCGGGCCAGCAAATCTCGCGCCGCATCTGCCAACACGGCGTGACGCTCCACCGAGAACACTCGAGCCACCATCTCTGCGAGCAATGCCGTCAGGTAGCCCGACCCGGTTCCAACTTCAAGGACTCGGTCAGCGGGTGTCAGAGCCAGCGCCTGCAACATGAGCGCGACGATATAGGGCTGGGAAATCGTCTGACCTTCGCCAATGGGCAGAGGATGATCCTCATACGCCTGGTCGCGATAGGGTTCGGGCGCGAACTCGTGGCGCGGCACTCGTGTCATGGCTGCAAGCACGCGTTCGTCCTGCACGCCGCGGGCGCGGAGTTGATCCTCGACCATGCGTTGGCGCAAGCGGGTGAATGGAGAATCGTCGCCGATGGAGTTCATTCGGAGATTCGGGAATCAGTATCCCTCAGGAGTGATTCTATTTCCTGCGCCGTCGAATGCGGACATCGAAGCTGACCACGCCGTTTTGATCGCGCGTGCCCACGATCGAGATATTGGGATTGACGTAGTACTCGCCCTGAATAATCTGCTGTGAACTCTGCGAGACGTTGGTGCTGTAGGTAAGAGTAATGTTGTTGGCGAACTGCTGCTCGATGGTGACCTGCGGTCCCCGCGCCGTGGGATTGGTCTCCGTGGTCAGGCCCTGGGGATCGATCTTGATCCGGCTGACACCGAAGAGCTTCTGCATGCGACTGCTCACGGTGGAGTTGATCGCCTGACTGATGATGAGGTTTGTGGCCTGATCGGTGAAGCCTCCCTGGCCCGATTGTTGCTGCAACTGCTCAGACTCTTCGCTGGTACGGCCCAGAGCGAGCAAGGCGATGATGTCGGACTTGGGCAGCGGCGGCTCCGAGCGATAGTTCACGTTCAGGCGGTCAGGTGTTCCCGTAACGGTGATGTCGAGGTCGTAGTTGCGAACGTGCGTGGTCGCCTGCAGGTTGACCTGAGGTTCAATCGCCACGGGATTGGCGAACGTAACGTCGCCGCGCTCCAGCCGGAACTTGATTCCATTGAAGGTCGCATCGCCTTCCAGAATGTCCGCGCGGCCAAGCACGCTGGGACGCGCCACCGAACCGCGCAGGCGCAAATCCGCGTCCCCGGAGAGACGCGCCACCGCGGTCTTCATCTGCAGTTCGGGCGCAGTGCGGACGGCCACATCAAGCTTCACATTGTAGAGCGGCGAATTGGCCGGCGTGATCGCGGCCGAGGTGCGACTTCGCTCCAGGTACGAGCCGAAATCAAAGCCGGGGGTCACCGCCAGCTTCGTTACCAAAATATCCCCTGAAATCATTGAAGCGGAGCGGTTTCCAACCCAGTGCAATTCCGCGGTCGCCGTCGAACTGACCCCCGGGGGATAGCGCAGCCGAACTTCTTTCCCCAAGGCGGTGAGGTTGAAATTGAGTTGCCCGTTGTAGTTGGTCGCGTCGCCTTTGAGGTCGAGAGTGCCGCCGCCGGTGCGCGCCGCCAACTGGTCGATATGAACGCGATCCCGCGTAAAGGTGAGTGAGCCGTTCATCTCGCTCAGGCCGCTGGGCAATCCTGCATAGGTGGCGGTTCCATCCTTGATCTGAATGCTGCCTTGCGGGAGGGGGTCGCTCAGGGTTCCCCCCACAGTCATGTGGATGGTCGAGTGGCCGGAGGCTGTGAGATCAGGCACAAAACTGCCTAGCATCTTGAGGTCGATCAGGCCATCGGCAGCCAGATCGATTTCCTTCGCTCCCGCAAAGTGAATGGACCCGTGTCCGGTCACATCGGTTCCCTCGCCCACAAAGTGGGCCGGATCGATGTGGGCGGTCATGTCGGCATAGGTGAAACTCACCGGACCTTGGTTGTGCAGTTTGGCATATTCGAACTCGATCGCAAGATCGGCGGCGTTTGCCTTCAGCGTCCACTGCCGGGGATAGCGCAGCGGGCCTTGCATGTTGATCATGCCGCTGACCGCGGAGTGGCCCGTCAGCTGTTGTCCCAGATAGGCGCGCCACAAGGCATCGAGATCAAGGTGATCCGTCTGCGCTGTAATGTTCGCGGGATAGTCTCCGTGCATCACGACTCGGCCCTCGACGGAGAGCGTGCCATGTGGAAATTCGGAGCGCGCGGTCACATGCATTTCGCCGTCTTTGGTGGTCGCATCCAAATCGAGTCCACCTGAGAATTCGCGATCGAGCGTAAGGTCGCGCACATGAACCGCGGCGTTGATGACCGGATTGTCAATCGTGCCCGAGCCCTGCACCGTAAAGGCGGCGTGGCCCTCGATCGGCAACGGATCCAAATGGATCTGTCGGATGCGCGCGACGTCGAAATTTGTTCCGGTGAGGTCGATCCGGAACCCGCGCGTCGCCGGCGTATAGGCGGCGGTGCCGTTGACCTCCGCGTCCTCATGGGTGAGATGAATATTGTTGAGAGCGGTCTCGGGGCCGGCCATGTGCAGGTCGGCATCGAACCTCTCAATCGCCTCCCCATACGCCGAGGCATTCTGCGCGTGAATGTGCCCCGACGCCTGCGGATTTGCCCGCGTCCCGGTGACCTGGAGAGTCACGTCCGCCGTTCCAGAAACCGGAGCGTCGAAGCCCGCGAGCGCGGCAGTCGAGGCAACGTCTACCTTATGCAGGTTCACGTGCGCCGTGAAAGGGGTCGTCTCGGTAAACTTTCCTTTCTGCAGGTTGGCGGCGATATCGAAATCGGCACTCGTATTTCCTCGTTTCAGGGTGCCGCCCCGAAACGCCAGATCATGCGAAGAAAACTGGATACTGGCCGCGAGAGAATCCCAATGCACGGGTTGTTCGGGCGTGCGCGCCGTCGCGGGCATGGTGAACTCGAAGTCCTCTGCGACGAGAGTTCCGGCCAGGGTCGGCGAGGAGAATGTACCGCCGGCGACACCGTTGAAGATTGCATTGCCATCCACGCGGAATGGGAGGTTGGACGGGCCGCCCAAGGCCGTCACCAGCGGGCGCCACTCTTCCAGATTCGAAGTGGAAACAGAAAAGTGGATTGTCGAAGAAGCCGCCAACGTCCCAGACGCCTGAATCTTCGACGCCGGCGTGGTTAGGTTAAATTGCGCGAGTTCCAGCGAGTCGCTGCTAGCGTGATACTTGCCCTGAATATGCGCCGTTATCGGTAATTCTCCGGCGGCCGCACGCGCGGGCGGATTCACCTCAAGCGCAAATCCAACCTCGGCATCCGTGTACGATCCTTTCCATGAAGCATCCACGGTGCCGCCGGCCACCCCGACCGGGCGGAACCGGCCTAGCGGATGCGCGGGGACACTCAGCGCAGCGGACACCTCCGCGGCAGAAACATCTCGCAGGCGAACATGCACTACGCCGCTCTGCACGCCCGGTAACTTTACTTTCTCGCCTTTCTTCGCTGCAGGCCGGGCCGCGGTGATCACTGCCAGGTTTTCCGTGCCTTTCTTCACCCTGCCCGGCGGCACGGGCGGGATGCCATGCAGCCAGTTATCCACTTGCGCGTCGCCCGTGAAACTGCCGCTGAATAATTTGCCTTGCAACTTCGAGAGTTTGATCTGCTCATCGGTTACGGAGTAGTCGGCGGTGGCACTGACCTTCTTGACTGCAATCTGATCGTCTTGCCAGCCTGCATCGCGCAGGGCAACGGCGCCAGACGTAGAGAACTCGCTCAACGACCACCGGCCCTTGCCTTTGAAATCTGCGATGCCGTCGTGGAGTTCGCGCCGCCGGGCGATCGCGGCCGCCTCCTGGAGGTCGACGTGCGCGTCGTAACTTCCGTCCAGATGAGGATTACGGAAGTCGCTGATTCGCCCCCTCGCTTCCAGAGAAGACCGGGCGGTGTTCCATTTCAGAGACTTAACGTCGACGAAGGTCGACCCGAGGGTGAACTCGGCGGTTGCCATCCAGGCGAACGGACGGAAATCTGCGAAGCCACTATCGACTTTGCCGATGGCGAGGTGGCTTTCGTAGTGTCCCCGAAGAAACGAGTAATCCATCTGCAGGTTGGTGTCATGAACGGAGAAGTCCAGGGGAATTTTGCGGTCCGCCCACAACAACTCTCCGCCGCGCACTGAAAGATGATCGATCGACAGGGCGAACAGTTGCTCGATGGGCGTGTTCGCCGAAGGTTTCTGAACGCCCTGGGGGGCGGGGATATTCGTGGTTCCGTCCTTTCCAATCGCGACGTGAATCTCGGGATGATCAAGAATGACCGAGTAAAAGCCGAACTCCGTGCGCAGGAACGAGATGATTTTTACCTGCGCGAGCAGGCTGTCGACGTGAACCAGCGGAGGGTCGGTCGCGGCTTCTTTCCCATGCACAGTGACGTCGCGCACTTCGACCTGGAGGTGAAACGGGACAACGTGGAAGCTGCCGATCTGAGCGTGGCCACCGGTAATGCGCTCGACTTCGGCAACCATGCGGCTACGAACGTAGGCTTGAAAGGAATTTGTGGTGGTGTACCAGAGGCCGCCCAGCAGGGCGACGATGCCCACACCGGTGGCGATCAGCAGATATTTCCACCAGCGGCGCGGCCTGGCGGGGGAATCGGTCACCGCGACTGCACTCCGTCAGCGGACCCAGACGATCCAGGAACGCTGACTTTGCTTTCCGAGCGCAGGGACTGCAGCCAGGAAACCATCATCTCGTTGACCTTCTCTTCGGTGAGCAGCTCGCGGATCTTGGCGGCGACTTCGGCAGGCGGGACGTCGGCGACGTCCGATTGTTTCAACTGGGGAACAAATTTCTCCCGGTAGTAGGCTTCGATGCTCTTGGAATCAATCTGGACGGCGGGACGCAGGCGGGCATCCACCAGGCGCATGAGATCGATCTGCTGCTTCACGTGCGCAACGACATCTTTTTCGGACAGCCCGAACCTAGTCAGAACCGAATGCCAGCCCTCATCCGTCGCCGCTTCCGGATATTCCTTCCGCGCTTCTGCCATTCGAGCAGTCGCCTCGGCGTCGGATGCATGCTGGAAGTAGGCAGATTTCATCTGCTCTCCAAGAAGTTCCTGATCGATGAGGCGGTCGAGAACGGCGCGGCGGTCCTCGCTGGAAAACTGGGTGATTGCCCGGCCGTTGAGCAAGGCTTCATAGCACAGGGCTTCGTCCCAGTCGCTCTGCAGAATGATGTGCCCGTTGACGGTGGCCACGATGCGGTCGATCACCTGTCCGGCGTGGGCCGCGGGCTGGACGAGAACGCTCATCGCCAAGGCCAGGGCGACCGCTGCGAGGACCTTATTTGTACGAACTCTATCCATCAGAATGGCTGGCCTATGCTGAAAAACACGTTGAAATGCCGCAGGCGCTGGGTCTCAAACGTCTGCGGGTTTCCCTGAGCATCGAACAGGAGCGCCTGGAAATATCGGGTTGGATTTAAATTGTACCCGAAGTCAAAACGCAATGGTCCGATGGGAGTCTTGTACCGCAGCCCCATCCCAACGGCCTGTGAAGTGTAATCATAGCCGGAGTTATTGAATTGGGTATAGCACTGCGTGTTCACTGTACCTCCGGCCATCAAGCATTGCGCCGGATTCGGCTGGTGCCAGCGCATCAGTCCCGTCAACATGTCATGCCCGGCCGTAAACACGTTGCCCATATCGTTGAAGATGGCAAACCCAAATCCCTCCCCAAAGTAGGGCAGCGTCACCTGCGGGAAGCGCAGTTCGATGTTATTGACGAACAGCGCAGTACCCCCGACAGGGAAACCGGACGATGGGTCGCGAGGGCCTGCCTGATTTAACCCGAATCCGCGATGAGAGTTGCCGCCGCCGGCAAAGAATTGTTCAGGCAAGGGGATGGTGGTGATGTTGGTACAGGTCGGCTCCGCCGCTGCATTCAGAGGGCAGGAACCGGGAGGCAGAACCCTGGTTCCATTGACGGGCTGCTCCAGGCCGATCGTCGTCGACCGGGCAAATACCCACTGACGTCCGGCCTTCCCTTTTCCGCCAAAGGCGTAATAGGTGGAGAACTGACCAAGAGCGCGGCCAAAGTCGGCCTGGGAACCGAAATATTTGGACGAAGCAAAACCGTCCAACGTGAAGTAGCTGCCCTTGGTACTTTCCAAGGGATTGTCGCGCTTGTCGCGGATGTAAGTGAAACCCGGACCGCCAACACGGGCGGGGAGCGAGAGGACTGTGATTTCGCCAGGAGAAAAGTCTTCTGCGAAGTGGTAGGCCTTCACCAGACGGAAATCCATGCGATAGGTAATCGAACTCGGCCCCTGCCGGGTGCCGGGCTCACGCCCGGTGTTTCCGATCTGCTGCCGGAGATCGATCTTCCCCTCCAGGCGCTCGGAGGTGAACGTGGCCACATCGAGACTGTTGTCGTAGAAAACGGTATAGATCAACTTGAATTTTTCGTTGTCGAATAGCTTTGGAACGGCATAACTGATCAGTCCGCGCTGCTGGAGTCGTCCTACGTGGGACTGAAACGTGATCGTCTGGTCGCGTCCGCCAACATTCAGTCGGGTCACGTCAAACTCAACTCTGGGACTCACACCTGTCGTGCCTTGCGGAGCAGTGGTACCGGCCGGCTGGCCAGTCTGGAATTCCAATCCAGCGCCGTAAGTGAAGGTGTAGCGCTTGGCCTCCTTCACCTGCACCAGAACATTTTTCAGCGGATCGGTTCCGTCTGGATTTTGCACCGCAGTGTCCACCTGGCTGAAGATGCCGAGATCGTAGAGCCGAGTCTGAGTGCCTAGAAGGTCCTGTTGGCTGAGCGGGTCTCCGTCATGCACTTGCAATTCCCGTTGCAGGACGTAGTCGCGAGTGTGTTCGGTGCCCGCCACCATCACGCGATTCACCGTGAAGCGTTCCCCTTCCTGGATCGTGTAAGTGACGTCTTCACGATTGGGCTTGTCGGGTGAGGGTTTGGTGGTGATATCGAGGGTAGCGTTGGGAAATCCGTGATCGAAGTAATAGCTGAGGATTCTTTCCCGATCGTTCGCCAGATCCTGTTCGGAATACGGTTGGCCGGGCTGCGTGGAGAGTTCAGGAAGAGCGCTAACCTCGACCTTCTGCGTGCCCACCAGGTGCAAATCGCCGACGATCGTCCGCACTCCTTCATCGATGTGAATGTGAACCGCCAGCTTATTTTCCGAGCCACCATAGTTGTCGTCCACTTTGGTCGTGATCTGAACCTCGCGGAAACCGCTGGACCGGTAGAGTCCTTCCAGAGTCGCGACGTCACCCTTGAGCAGGGCTTCGCTATAGCGGCCGTGGCTTAAGAGGCGGCTGGTAGGCTGAATTTGCAGGTAAGAGCGCAGCTTCGCAGTATCCAGAAAATCCTTGTTGCCGGTGATCTCCACCAGAACGAGCTTGTGCATGGGCCCGGGATCAATTTGATAAATCACGCGCAGGGTCTTGGCGTCGGTCTCTTTTTGGATTTCGACCTTGGCGTCAAAGTGACCTTTCGTCTGCAAGTAATCGACCAGGTTTCGCTGGCCTTCGTTCAGCAGATCGTCATCGACGGCATTCTCTTCGTAGACGGGGATTTCTTTTTTCAAGACGCCGCGGCTAATTTTGTAGCCCCGGGCGTAGATCACCACCACGGGGCCGGGATCGACCTGGAAAGTGAAATCCACGGCATTGATTTCTGCATGGTAGGACTGGTCGGCAATGGAAACCTGTGCCAGCGCGCGATTCTGCTTCTGGAACTTCTTGCGTAGCCGTTGCAGCGATCCGCTCACGCGGGCGACCGTCACTCTGTCCCCGGGGTTCATGTGAGCAATCTTCTGCACTTCGTAGGACGACAGGCCCGACGTACCGGTAACTTTCACTTCCCCCACGTGCGCCTGCTCGCCGCGTGTAATGTGGAAGAGAATGTTCACCTGCTGCGTGGCCGCGTCCGAAGTGCTCTCGGCGGTGACACGCGCGCGGTCGTAGCCGCCCTCCTGCATGAGTTGCCGTACGTTTTCCAAGGCGCGATCGAGTTTCTCGCGCGTGTAAAGCTCCCCCAATTGAAATTTCGATGCGTTGACGATCTGGTTCGTCGTGGGACGAGTCGGAGCACCATCCACGTCGACGGCCCCTACAAAAAAATTCGCGGAGGTGACAAATACCAGCCGGACGCCCTCGCCCGAAGGCGTAACTTCCGCCTGGATGTCAGAAAAGCGACCGGTGGCATAGAGGGCGCGAATGCTGTCGCGGAGGTGGCCGCGGTCCAATGGCTCTCCGGCTTTTTGCGGCAGCAACTGCAGGATGTGCTCGCGATCGCCCTGCGCGACGCCAGGAATTTCGATCGACAGGACGAGTTTCCCTTCGTACCCGGCCATCGCGGCGGTCGATGGGGATTGCGGTTCTTGCGGAGCCGAGGGGGCTGGCTTTGCTTCGGAAGGGCTTACCACAGGCGGAGGGGACGCTGGATTCTGTCCGACCGCCCCCAACACGAACACGACCGACCACAACAAGATGATCGCGGTCAGAAGTGTCGCGTACCGTTTCAGCAAACAGTGTCCTTGGGCCCGGGCGCTAATGACTTCGATGGGATGCGCCCGGCAGTTGTTGTACCAGTTATTCAGGCTCACACTCTGAAGTCGAGTCCGGCATTGGCAATCCTCCACCGGCGAGCCCGACACTTATAATAAAGGTTTTGCAGCCGGAAACTGGTGACCTCTTTGGCACAGGAAACGCAACCGAAAACACGCGCTGACGACGAACGCTATTCGCGGCAAATTCTTTTCCGTGGAATCGGTGCCGAAGGACAGCGCAAATTGGCCGGCGCGCGCGTGGCGATCGTGGGATGCGGCGCCACTGGGTCGGCTTTGGCCGGTCTACTGGCGCGCGCGGGCGTGGGCACACTGCGCATCATCGACCGGGACTACGTGGAGCCCAGCAACCTGCAGCGCCAGTCGCTGTTCGATGAGCAGGACGCCGCGGAGTCTCTGCCAAAAGCGATCGCCGCTGCACGCAAGATTGCGGGGTTCAATTCGGGGATCGTAGTCGAACCAAAGGTTGAAGATCTGGTTCCCGGCAACATTGAAGCTTTGCTTGAAGGAATGTCGTTGATCCTCGATGGCACCGACAATTTCGAGACTCGTTACTTGATCAACGACTATGCCGTTGACCGTTCACTTCCGTGGATCTATTCGGCTGCAGTCGGAAGCTACGCCGTGACGCTAAATGTCGTGCCGGGCCAGACGACCTGCCTGGCTTGCATCTTTCCAGACTCGCCACGAGGCATGGTCGAGACCTGCGAAACTTCCGGCATTCTCAACTCCGCGGTTAACCTGGTGGCCTCGATTGCGGCAACCGAGGCGCTCAAGATGATTGTCCAGGCACGCTCAGGGGCTAAAGCCCCGGTTGAAGAGGAACCTGCGATCGCAGCGCTGAAGCGGTGCGCCACCCAAAAACAATCGGAGCCTGCCGTACTGCGGCGCACTCTGCTTTCGTTCGACGTGTGGACAAACGAGCACGCAGAAATCTCCGCCGCCAAGCCTCGCCCGGGCTGCCGCGCCTGCGGGGAGCGCGACTTCGTCCACCTTGCTGGTGTAGGCCGGCCGCATATCACGTTGTGCGGGAGGAATTCCGTGCAAATCCATGAGCGCCAACGTCCTGTCGACTTCAGCGAGATGGATCGCCGACTCCAGCCTCATGGCAGTGTCCGCCACAATGACTTCGTCCTGAAGTTCTGGCACGACCCTTACGAGATGACGCTGTTCCCCGACGGCCGCGCCATTATCAAGGGCACAACCGACACGGCGGTCGCGCGAAGTTTGTATGCAAGATTTGTGGGAAGTTAAACCTGAGAGTTTTCCGCCTAAGCCTCTGAAAGCTGATCTGGTTAAGGGCACTCCATATTAAAAGCGTGGATGGCGGTAGCCGGCCTCTGGCTTGTGTGGTGTAATGTCGGCTGTGCGCGCCGCGTCGTTAGTCTTCTCCTTGTTGGTCGCCCTCCTTCTGAGCGGGTGTCAGCACACCACGCCGAGCGCTCTCGATCGGCTTCACCCCTGCAAGATTGATGAAGGGCCCACTGAAGCCTTCTGCGGAACCTACAACGTTTTCGAAAACAGGTCGACAAAGACGGGCCGGCAAATCGCGCTCAAGATCGTGGTCGCGCCCGCTCTGAAGCGCGACCCTCGGCCAGATCCTCTGTTTATCCTGGAAGGTGGGCCCGGCGCGGGCGCGGCTACATTGGCGGATTATGTCCTCCCGATGTTCCACCGCTTCGAGATGGATCGGGATATCGTCCTGGTCGACCAGAGAGGCACGGGCGATTCCAACCCGCTGAACTGCGAACCAGAAGATCGCGAAGAAGAAGACTTCTCGAAGATTGACGACTACCCTGTCGAGCGCCTGCGCACGTGCCTGGCCGGACTCAAAGCCGACGCGCGCTTTTACACCACGGCGATCGCCATGGACGACATCGATGACGTCCGGCGGTACCTCGGGTATGGGGCGATCAACCTCTGGGGGGGCTCCTACGGCACGCGGGCTGCGCTCGTGTATTTGAAAGGGCATGAGGGTTCCGTGCGAAGTGTCATTCTTGACGGAGTTGCGCCACCCGACATGGGCTTGCCGCTGTACATGCCGCGCGACGGGCAGAGGTCGCTCGACCTGATGATCGAGGACTGTGCCAAGGACGCCGCCTGCAGCAAGCGCTTTCCCAACCTTCGCGAATCGGTGGCGACTCTGTTCACACATGTCGCAGCCAAGCCTCACATCACCTTCACTCATCCGCGAACCGGCAAGTCCGCTCAAATCGCCGTTTCTCAGCGTCTGGTGGCCACCATCATTTACAGCGCACTCTACGATCCCGCCATCACATCCTTGTTGCCCCAACTCATCACCGACGCAGCTCAGGGAAACTATCAAGGACTGCTCGCGCTGGGATTCTCGCGCGACATGCCGAAGGGCGCGATGAGCGAGGGCATGTTTCTTTCAGTGGTCTGCGCCGAGGATGTGCCGCGCATTCAGCCGGGCGAGATCGAACGCGAAGCGCAAGGCCGCTTCCTAGGAACCAGTTTCTTCGACACGCGGATGAAGCCCTGCGAATTCTGGCCGCGGGGCGTCGTCACCGACGATTTTTACCAACCGGCGGTTTCCAGCAAGCCCGTCTTGATCCTTTCCGGAGAGGACGACCCCATTACGCCACCCTCTTGGGGCGATCATGTGGCGCAGTCCCTGACGAACTCGAAGCATTTCGTGGTGCCTGGTGCCGGGCATGGCAGCACTCCACGCGGCTGCGTGCCAAAACTCATCGGACAATTTCTGGAGCAAGCCAGCGTCAAAGATCTCGACCCGGCGTGTTTGCAGGCGCAGCGCCGGCCTCCATTTTTTGTGAACTACACCGGAGCCGATCAGCCATGATCGAGATACAGGGACTGCGCAAGAAATTTGGCGCCGTGGAGGCCGTGCGGGACGTGAGCTTCAGTGCCGCCGATGGGACTGTGGTCGGGTTGCTAGGACCGAACGGCGCGGGCAAGACCACAACGTTGCGGATGTTATCGGGCCTCATGCGCCCGGATGCGGGCACCATTCGCGTGGACAATGCTGACGTCGTGGCGGACCCAATCGGCGTACAAACCCACATGGGCCTTTTGCCGGACTCGCGCGGACTGTATCCCCGGCTCACGCCGGTGGAGCATATCGAGTACTTCGGCCGTTTACACGGCATCGACGGGCCGGCATTGACGGCGCGCACCAAGTCGCTGATCACGCGACTCGATCTCAACGAAGTCTCCACCCGCCAGGTCTCCGGCTTTTCGCAAGGTGAGCGGACCAAGGTGGCCCTCGCGCGTGCTCTGGTGCACCAGCCGCGCAACGTGATTCTCGACGAACCCACGAACGGCCTCGACGTGATGAGTACCCGCGCCATGAGAGGGCTGATCCGCGAGTTGCGCCGGGAGGGCTGTTGCGTGCTGTTCTCCAGCCACATCATGCAGGAGGTTTCTGCGCTGTGCGATCGCATCGTCGTGATCGCGCAAGG
Source organism: uncultured Acidobacteriaceae bacterium (assembly GCA_963832015.1). Classification (GTDB taxonomy): domain Bacteria; phylum Acidobacteriota; class Terriglobia; order Terriglobales; family Acidobacteriaceae; genus Sulfotelmatobacter. The sequence goes on along the minus strand of CAWHSR010000024.1, from coordinate 49,033 downwards.
AAAAGTTACTGCCGACGGAACTCCTGACGAGCTTCGCAAACTCACGGGGCGTGACAGCCTTGAAGACGCGTTCGTGGCTCTCTCCGGGCTGGAAGCTGAGGAAAATTCGTGAGCATACTCCGGCTGGTGTGGATCGTATTTATGAAGGAGTTGCGCGACGGCCTACGCGACCGGCGCTCCATCATGTCGGTGCTGGTCGTCGCCGCAGTGATGCCCACGCTGTTTGGCGGCATGTTTACGGTGATGGCGGGCCAGAGCAAGGATGCGGAGGAAATGAAGTTGCCGGTGGGCGGAGTCGAGAATGCTCCCGCGTTTGTCGACTGGCTGAGGCAGCAACCCGGAGTTGAGGTCGTGGCAGCGCCGGCTGATCCCGAGCAGGCAGTTCGAGATCGACAAGAGGATGTAGTCCTGATTATTGAGAAGGACTTCGTGAAGAACATGGCGCGCGCGATTCCTGCGCCCGTGAAACTGGTCAGCGACTCGACCCGCGAGGGAGCACGGCGAAAAGTGACCCGGGCGCGGAATCTAGTCAATGCATACTCCAGCCAACTAGCGTCTTTGCGCTTGATCGCCCGCGGCGTCGCTCCGACGGTCGCTCTGCCTGTGCGCGTGGAGGAAGTGGAAGTCTCCAGCGCCCAGGAGCGCCTGGCGACTCAACTCAACATCCTGACTCTTCTGTTGGTCATTGCTGCGGTAACCGGGGGAATGCAGATCGCCATCGATACGACAGCCGGTGAGCGCGAACGCGGGTCGCTGGAACCCCTGCTGCTCAGCCCAGTTCCGCGTGTAGCGTTGGCGGCGGGTAAGTGGCTGGCGGCGTCGGCGTTCGGTTGCGCTTCGGTCGTGTTTTCCATGCTGCTGACCGTGAATGTTCTGCGGCGCGTTCCCTGGCAGGACATGGGAATTCGCTTCCGGGTCTCAGACGCAGACCTGATGACTCTGCTGGCGATCGTCCTTCCGCTGGCATTTTTCTTGAGCGCGGTGACCGTCTTCGCCTCCACTTTCGCCCGATCGTTCAAGGAGGCGCAAGGCTACATGGGAATGCTGATTTTGTTGCCGCTGTTCCCCGGCGTGATCTCGATGCTCTACCCGCTGTCGAACCGGCGGTGGCTGACGCCCATCCCGATTTTCGGCCAGTACGCGCTCGCGGCCGATGTCCTGGGCGGCAAGCCGCCGGGTGTGATTTTTTACGTGCTTGCAGGCGTGTCGGTAGTGGCGTGCGCTGTCGTGCTAGTGGCGCTTACCTCGCGCCTTCTGAAGCGGGAGACGATTATTTTTGGACGGTAACGGGCGTGGTGGCAGCCGACTCGGGCTCCGGCGGCGCTAATTTCAGCTTCCGATTGATCTGCGGCCAGTACTGGCGCATCAGGTTCCCACCGAACTTCCACCCTTCGTCGCAAACGTAGCGAACTAAGGTGTTGCTTACCGACCGGTTCTGCTGCGGCCAATACGTATTGGCCAACGTTTCAGCAGCCAGGGGTCCTAGCAGTCCGGCAATATTGACCACCCGATCCCCCGAATCGCTGCGAGTGAGCACAACCCTGACAAGGCTGTACTTTATGGCTTGCTTCAAGGACAGGTCCTTCTTCACATAAAAGCGCGGATCTTCGTGGAAGACCGAAGAGAATAGAAAAGTCCCGAACATGAAATCGGAAGAGGCGCGGGCCATACCGGATCCAAAACGTTTGCCGAATCCTGAACCGCCTTGGCCGTACCCCGAGGGATAATCGGTAGCCTGATTGTAGGCTGCGCCTAGCAGCACCCCGCCTACGGTGGCCACTGACACGCTGCTGTTCGCCGCGAGCTTGAATTTTTCCCAACTGCTGAGTGGCCCCTTGTCGGTTGCAAGGTCGGGAAACACCACCGACTTCCGCGTGAGCAGTTGGACGAAGTCCACGCTGCTTTTTAGTGGGTTGGTTCCCTGGGACACGCTTTGCGATTGGGTGCCAACAGACTGTGCAGTCGAAGACGGTGCGTTAGGTACGGCGCTGGGTTGAGTTTGCTGTGCGCTGCCGATTGCAGCGATGAAAAAACAACAGGCTAAGGTTAAGAAGAGGTGTTGCGTACCGGTCGCATGCCCGCGACCCGTCACACGTGTCGTGAATGTCATTGAACGGAGCGCCCTGTCTGCATGGTTTCTTAACGACTGTGCTTCGTAACATCAACCGCGGCTGTGCCCTCAGAGCGGCTCGCTGAACGGCGTTGTGGGTGGTTCGGACTGGCAGACGTAGTCTGACAGGAGCCGTGACGCCCGATAACTGCCAGAAATGACAGTCCACAAGGCAGCAATAAGCGTTTAGCTAGGAGCTAGGAGCAGGAAGCTCGGTTCTGCTAATCTTCTCTGCTCGTCATCCCGGAGTTCAATCTGCTCGGAAAAGAGCACTGATGCCAGACCACCCGCGCCCCCAGCCACCAGCCTTGTATCGATGGTCGGTTCTCATCTTTATAAGTCTGGCAATGGGGGGGAACTATTACATTTACGACAGCATCAACCCGCTGGAACGAATCTTCATTGATCGCCTGAGGTTCTCCGCCACCCAGTTTGGCTGGTTGAACGCCAGTTATAGTGTGGCTGCCGTTGCGACGCTGCTGATTGGCGGGATTATCATCGACCGGATCGGGACCAAGAAGGCGATTACGATGTTCGCCCTGCTCTGCCTCATGGGGGCTGCATTGACGGCGGCACGGGGAAGCGCCCCGATGATGATCGTGGGGAGAACGGTCCTGGGCCTGGGGGCCGAGTCGATGATCGTTGCGGTGACAACGGCTCTGGCGAAGTGGTTCAAGGGAAAAGAACTCAGCTTCGCCTTCGGAATCAATTTGACGATTGCGCGCCTGGCGTCGGTGGCGGCCGATAACTCGCCGACCTGGGCAAACCGGGTCTTCTATCCGCAGGGGCCAACGGGTCCGGCCAGTTGGCAAGGCCCCCTGCTGCTGGCGGTTGGTGCCGGCGTCATGAGCGTAGTAACAGCGCTGATTTATTGGAGTCTGGAAACCCGGGCTGAATCCACCTACGCACTCGGCAAGGCCGGATCGATCGACAAACTCGAGTTCAAGGGCATCTTCCGTTTCAACCCGTCGTACTGGCTGGTCGTCGGACTCTGCTTCACCTTCTATTCCGCAATTTTTCCGTTTCGTACCTTTGCTATCGACTTTTTCACCAACAAGATACTGGCAGGCCACGGTGGGACCGCGGCACTGGAAGTGGTCAGGGTGCAATCTTTGGAGCAGGCCGGCCGGCTTAACAGCCTTCTTCCGCTGGCGGCGATGATCGCCACTCCCCTGTTTGGTCTGCTGGTCGATCGCGTGGGTAAGCGGGCGTGGTTCATGATGTTTGGCTCACTGCTGCTGATGCCTGTGTACCTGATGATGGCATACACCAACATTTCGTTATACGTACCGGTAATGTTGATGGGGATCGCGTTCTCTCTGATTCCCGCGGTAATGTGGCCTTCGGTAGCCTACATCGTCGATGAATCCCGCCTGGGGACGGCTTATGCGCTGATGACACTCATCCAACAGATCGGGTTTTTCATCATGAACCTGCTGATTGGAAAGGCCAACGACTACGCTGGAGCGGGTCTCCAGAATCCTGGCGGGTACGCGTTGGGATTGTGGATTTTCTCGATTCTCGGTTTCATCGGGATGACGTTGGCGATCCTCCTGCGCATCCGCGAAACGGGTGTGCATGGACACGGACTGGAGACGATTACGACGGCCAAAAGTGCGGCCTGAGCGGATCACAAATTTACCAATTTCCGAAGATCGCGACTCTAAATTCGGGATTGGGTTTATTGCTAGTAGAGCCATGCTGTTCAACCCTGCTCAGGCAAAGGATTTCCGCAACGAGAGCATCTCATCCGAGTATCCCAAGTTCGGTAGAATGCCTCTGATATTCTGAATATGCGCATTACTTTCGTGCCATCGCAACGGCTCGCAAGCCATACAACGCAAAGATAGTTAGCTGCATCTCACGGGGTGCGGCCGGAAAAGGCAACTTGACCGACCCAGAACAGCGACAGGGCAAGGACTCGAACGAAGCCGAGCTGATCGAGCGAGCCAAGCAAGGGGACGCGCAGGCGTTCCAGGCTCTCTACGACAAGCACAAACGGCGGGTGTACTCGCTTTGTCTGCGCATGACCGCGAACACGGCCGAGGCCGAAGATCTGACCCAGGAAGCGTTCCTGCAGCTTTACCGAAAGATAGGAACGTTTCGCGGCGAATCGGCGTTTTCGACATGGCTGCATCGCCTGTCGGTGAACGTGGTGCTGATGCAGTTGCGCAAGAAGAGCCTCCCAGTGGTATCGCTGGAAGAGAGCACGCAGGGCGGCGAAGAAGATACACCGAAGAAAGATTTCGGGGCAGAAGATTTGGCGTTGGCCGGATCCATCGACCGGCTGCAGTTGCAAAAAGCAGTCGACGATCTCCCTCCCGGGTACCGCACGATTTTTGTTCTTCACGACGTCGAAGGTTACGAACATAATGAAATCGCGACGATCGTGGGTTGTTCGATCGGCAATAGCAAGTCGCAGCTCCACAAAGCACGGATGAAGCTGCGCGATCTGCTCAAGATGCAGCGAGCCGAAAAGGCCGACAAGTCCTGAGCAGCAAAGCACGGGAAGTGATCCGGCAAAGACCGGACACGGCAGTAACCTCGGCAGAGGCGCAACACTGCAAGCGAACTTGAATTGGCAGTTACACTGATTCGACAACCGATTCAAGGGGCTTGGGGAGAGCAGTATGAATTGCGTTGAGTTGCAAGCCAGCCTGGCGGAAATCGAAGACGGCCGAAGTCCGGAACAGCGGGCACATCTGAAGACCTGCCCCGATTGCTCGGCTCTGGTCGCAGAACTGGATCTCATCACTGCCACGGCTCCAGAACTGAGTGCGGCGGAGGAACCCAGCCCCCGCGTTTGGAATTCCATCGAAATCTCATTGCGGCAGGAGGGACTCATTCGCCCACAGCGTGCGAGCCGTTCCCTTCTGCCATCCCTCAGCAGCCCTTGGAGATGGGCGCGTTGGGCGACTCCGCTTGCCGCTGCCCTGCTGATCGCCGTCGGCCTGTATGTTCGTCAACAGTCTCCGTCGCAGCCACTGGCAGTCAATCCAACGGCCGCCACGCCTGTTTCCGATATGGCAGTCGCGGGGCTGAACGATGATGACCTGCTGCAGGAAGTAGCCCAGCTGTCACCCGACGTGAAGGCGCAGTACGCGGACAATCTGAAACACGTCAACGAGTACATTCAGGACGCCAAGAGCGTGGTCGCCGCCAATCCGAACGACGAGGAAGCTCGCCGCTCGCTGATGGAGGCTTATCAGGAGAAGGCCATGCTTTTCGACTTGGCGATGGATCGTTCTTTGCCGTAATGTAGGGGCAATTCTCGACCCGCCAGCCGGGCGCTGTGCGGACCGAATCGGGGCATTCGAGGAATCTAATCTTATGAGCGGGCGCACAATCCAACTTGTAGTCGTCGGAGCGATGCTGGCCGGGAGCTTATTCGCCGAGACCCACAAGGATTTTCACTTCAACGTCGGGCCCAAGTCCGGAGTCTCGGTGAACAATCCGTACGGTTCGATCTCAGTGAAGCCGTCCACGGGCAATATTGTCGTGATCAGTGCGGTGCTCGCTTCGGACAAAGTTGAAGTGGATAACGCTCTCGTCGGCAATCGCGTTGAGGTCCAGTCGCACCTGCTGCCCGGAGCCGATGCGCAGTCCGGCCGCGTCGATTACGAAATTCTGGTGCCCGCCGACGCCAGCATCACTCTGCACTCCAGCACCGGGCCTTTGCGCGCCGAACGACTTCACGGCGATGTGACCCTGGAAGGCTCCGCCGCCATCGTGGAGATCCGCGACATCACTGGCGGGCACGTGCACGTGAAAACCTTAAACGGCCCCGTCACGCTTACCAACGTGCAGGATGGGCACGTCGAAGTGGACTCGCTGAGCGGTGACGTTACGCTCAACGGGGTCACCGGCCCCCTGGTGCAGGTCATCTCCACCAGCGGCAGCATCAACTACGTTGGCGACTTCGGCGATCGCGGCGAATACCGTCTCACCAGTCACAGTGGGAACATCGAAGCGACCGTGCCCGACTCCACTTCCGCCGACGTGAGCGCACGCTCGGTGCGCGGCGAAGTCCACGACGACATTCCTCTCCAACCCAAAGCGCACACCTGGTTCGTGATCAAAGAGGGAAGTGCCTTCTGGGGTACCATGGGTCGCGCTGCGGTGTCATCGACCGTAGTGCTGCGCAGCTTCAGTGGTAAAATCCACCTCAGAAAACGCACCTCAAGATAACAACGGCAGCTAGAAGCTGACTTGAAGAAGGGTTCTGGCAAAACCGCGAACGCCAAGCGACGCATACGTGTGCGGAGCAGACGGGCGTCCGCGAAGCTCGCCGGGCTTCCCAATAACTCAGTTTTCCTGGTCGGCTTTATGGGGGCGGGAAAAACGAGCGTAGGACGCGCCCTCGCGCAGCGGCTGAATTGGGTCTTTGAAGATCTCGACGACCGCATTCAGACCGGCGAAGGGCGCACCGTGGCTGAGATTTTTCGGGATTCGGGGGAGTCCGGGTTCCGGCGAGCGGAGAGCGCGGCGTTGCAACATGTGATCGAGCAACTGAGCGGCGGGAGCGCGAAAATCGTTGCCTTGGGCGGGGGGGCCTTCGTGCAGAAGCAAAATGCGGATCTGCTTGAAGCATCTGGCAGGCCCATTGTTTTTCTGGACGCACCGGTCGAGGAATTGTGGCAACGCTGTCATACGCAGGCAATGGAAAACGGAACGGAACGCCCGTTGCAGCGGAGTATGGATGAGTTTCGTAAGCTCTATGCGACTCGGCGCAAGAGCTACTCGAAGGCATCGTTGAGAGTTCAGACTGGTAGCCGTGCGGTTGAAACGATCGCGGCGGAAATCGCGAAAGCGCTGGACCTGAAACAAATCGCGCTACGCACCGAACAAGGAGAAGTCGAGTGAAGTTTGGAATTTCGACCCGTCGTGCTCTGGCCATTGTTCTGGCCTCTTCTTTTGCGGCCCTAACCCCGGCCCATGCGTCAGACAAGAAAGATAAGCAAAAAGCCGCGGCCAACCAGACCATCGACTCCGGATCGTTCGGAATTTTCATCAAAGGTCAGCGCGTCGCCACCGAGACGTTCCACATCGAACAGCAAAACGGGGCCAGCATCATCAAGTCACAAACTGAAAGATGCATCCGGGTCAGACTCGAGCCAGAAATCGGACTTGGAACTGAGTCCCAGTGGCGAGTTGTTGCGCTATGAATGGAGCCAGTCCTCGGGCGGTTCGCTGAGTGTGTTTCCTGACAACGAATTCCTCAAGGAGCGGATCAGCACGTCCAACAGTGCGAAGCCGGCAGAACAAGCTTTTCTGTTGCCCGCGGTGACGCCCATTCTGGACAACAATTTCTTCATTCACCGGGAAGTGCTGGCGTGGAAATATCTGAATGCAGTTTGTCAGCCTGCGGGCGGCGACACGAAATGCCGGCAGGAGCCGGCGGACTTTGGCACCCTCATCCCGCAAGACCGCACGTCGATGAGCGTACGCATGTCGCTCGGCGGCAAAGAGAAAGTCACGATTCGCGGCGCCGAGCGCGATCTGCTGCGCTTGAATCTTCATGGAGATCAGTTCGATTGGGCCCTTTGGGTAGACGATCACGACCATTTCAAGTTGATGAAGGTAGCGATTCCTGCCGATAGCACCGAGGTAGTCCGGGATTAGTTGTGACAGCCCGGCGGCAGAATCGAGATTGCCCTGGAAAACTTATTGCTGCTGACCGACTCACGTACGGCGCGGTCTCTGGTTACGGTGCTGCTGTTCGCGCTGGGGCTGGGGTTCCTTTACGTGGCTCGGACGACGCTCATCGCCTTCCTGTTCGCCATCTTCTTCGCCTACCTGATGAGCCCGTTGGTGAACCGGCTAGAAAAGGTCATGCGCGGGCGCGGACGAGCTATCGCGGTCATCTATAGCCTGCTGCTTGTCCTGGTCGTCCTGTTCTTTGTAGGGGTGGGTCCGAAGGTGACGCGCGAGGGCGCGAAGCTGGGACAGTCCCTGCCTGCCCTGCTTACGCAACTGAGTTCCGGTCAAATCGCGCAGCAACTCGGCGCCGAACACGGCTGGAACAAGAGATCGACGGACCTGCTGCAGTCGTTCCTGGTCAGCCACAGCGACGACATTACCGAAGTGGCGCAGCGCATCGGGCTGCGTGTGGCCGATGTCGCCAAGCAGGCGTGGCTATTCTTCGTGGTGCCACTGTTGTCGATCTTCTTCCTGAAAGACGGCCGCGCCTTCAGTGACTTTCTGCTCTCGACCATCCAGTCCCGCCCGCAGCGCGAGTTTCTGGAGAATGTGCTCAACGATCTGAATCAGATGCTGGCTCACTTCATCCGCGCCCAACTGACCCTCGCTGCGTTGACGCTCGTGATGTACTCCGCGTTTCTGGGCGTCATGCGGGTTCCCTACGCGCTGGTTCTGGGCACCATGGGCGGGGTCCTGGAATTCGTACCCGTAGTTGGACCGCTGGCTGCCGCCCTCGTCATTGTTACCGTCGCCCTGCTCATGAGCTACAAGCACTGGCTGATCCTGGTCATCTTTCTTGGGATCTGGCGCCTGTTGCAGGACTATGTGTCTTCTCCCCGCATCATGGGCGAGAGCATGGAACTGCATCCGTTGGCCGCGATCTTCGGCGTCATGGCTGGAGGCGAAGTCGCGGGCATCCTCGGCGTCTATCTTTCCATCCCGGTGATGGCCAGCCTGCGCATCGTCTTCCGCCGCTGGCGCTTGTACACGGAAAAGAAAAAATTCGGGCCCCTTACCGACTACCCCTTCCGCAACCAGGAAACCCACAGGCCGTAGTTTTCGAGTAGCTTCATCACGGAGCCGCCAGCCAACGTTGACCGGATATTACTGGCAAGTTCTCGCGCCCTAGCCTCGCAAGGACGCAAAAAAGCGGCAAGCCCAGAAGGGTCTTGCGGCGTTCTCCCCAACGCCTACTGCCCCACCGCTGCTCCCGCCACTTTATCCACCGAGACCTTGGGCAAAAACTCCGCCGCGGCCTCCGGCAGGACGGAATTGATGAACATCCCCGACCCCAACTCGAACCCGGCCACCCGCGTCAACCGCGGAGTCACGCTGACATACCAGTGAAAGTGCCGCGCCCCGGCGTACTCCGCCGGCCCGCTGCGGACCGTGAAAGTTGAGATCCGGATTCTCCAGCCCTACATAAATCTTCGCCAGCAAAGTCCTTAGAACGCGCGCCAGGTCGACCACCTCCATCTCCGAAATGTCGCCGCAGCTGGCCATGTGGCGCAGCGGGAAAATGTGCGTGGCAAACGGCCTCGCCGAGGCAAACACTTCCATCGCCACGAAGCGCTCGCTCTTCAACACCACGCGTGTCTGGTCTTCCACCTCGCGCTCGACCATGTGGCAGAACATGCACTCCCCGGCGTCGTCATAGTGGCGCAGGGCTTCGAACAAGCGGTGCCGCACCTGGCTCGGGATCACCGGGGTCGCAATCAACTGCGAGTGCGGATGCGCCAAACTCGCCCCGGCATCAGCTCCATGATTCTTGAAAATCGTGATGTGGTTCACGCGATGGTCCAGGCTCAACGAGTTGTAGCGTTCTTTATAGACGCGCAGAATACTGGCCACATGCGCATCCGACAGCAGCCCCATATAGCGCGAGTGGTCCGGACTATCGATGATGACTTCATGAAAGCCGAAACCCTCAATGCGCCGCCGCAGGTGTTGCAAACTGCGAGTGGGCTGCAGCTCGCTTGACAACGCGGCAAACTTGTTGGGAATTACTCGTACCGCCCACGGATCGCTGTTCGCCGGATACCGCAGCACCTCAGGCGGCGTCTTGCTTTCGTTTCCGGGACAGAATGGACAGCTCTCGACAAACTCTGGGATCGGTTGCACCACGCGATGCGTGGCCAGTTCTTCGGGGCCGCTTGGCCCTTTCGGTGGCGATAATGACCCATTCCTTGGTGAAAAAGTTCTGGCGAAGCTCGGGCATGAGAATCCCTCCAGCTTCTCCCATCGGCAAACGGAGGGATTTCTGCAGATGCCCGTGTCCTGCGGTTGATGGCTCGAAAGTCGACCTCCTTTCGCTACTTGCGGAGGCCCGCGCTGGCATTGAACACTAGTCTTGTCCTTCCGCGACCAGAACTGGAAGAGGAGCGGAGGAATCTGCCTCCCCCGACTGTTATAGAATTCCAAGTACTCTTATGAACCGCAAAATTCCTGTTGGTATTCTGGGCGCCACCGGCGTGGTTGGACAGAGATTCATCCAGATGCTGGAGCACCATCCCTGGTTCGAGGTGGCATGGCTGGCCGCGTCCGACCGTTCCGAAGGCAAGGTCTATTCCGAGGCCGCGCGCTGGCGCCTCAAGACGCCGATCCCGGTTGCCGTGGCCGCAATGACCGTTTCTCCGGCGACTCCCGAGGGTGCGCCCAAGATCATCTTCGCCGCCCTCGATGCCTCGATCGCGGCCGAACTCGAGCCTCGATTCGCCGACGCCGGTTGTGCCGTGGTCTCAAACTCGAGCGCGTTGCGTATGAAGGAAGACGTGCCGCTGGTCATCCCGGAAGTCAACGGCGGACACATCAAGCTGATCGACATACAAGCGTCGCGCAAGAAGTCCGGCGGCTACGTCGTCACCAATCCCAACTGCTCGGCGATCGGCCTGGTGCTCGCTCTGGCGCCGCTCCACCAGCAGTTCGGACTCGAAACCGTGATGGCCGTGACCATGCAGGCCGTAAGCGGCGCGGGATATCCGGGCGTGGCCTCGCTCGACATCCTCGGCAATGTCATCCCTTACATCAAGAACGAAGAAGAGAAGATGGAAGAGGAGACGAAGAAACTCCTCGGCCAACTCAACGGCTCGAGAGTGATTCCCGGCGCCTTCGCCATGAGCGCGCAATGCAACCGCGTCGCCGTCGAAGACGGACACACCGAATCAATTTCCGTCCGTTTGAAGAAGAAGGCCAAGCCGCAGGAAATCATCGCTGCGTGGAATAGTTATCGTGCCGAGCCGCAAGAGTTGAAGCTCCCCAGCGCTCCCGAACGACCCGTGGTTTATCTTGAGGCTGCCGATCGTCCGCAACCGCGCTTCGACGTCGACATGGGCGCCGGCATGACCACCGCTGTAGGACGCCTGCGTCCCTGCGGCGTGCTCGATTGGAAATTCACGGTGCTCTCGCATAACACCATCCGCGGAGCCGCAGGCGCGGCAGTCTTGAACGCAGAGCTGCTCAAAGCCAAAGGCTATTTGGGATGATGCTAGCTGGGACGACGAGCAGCGCCTCCGAAAGTGTAGAACCGCCGTCCCTTCGGCGGGCTCAGGGCAGGCTCCGGCGACTGTTGAGGACGCGTCCCGCGCGCGCAGCAGGCGGCGCTCATGCACGTCTAATTCCTGTCAAAACGCCCCACTCATATTCTGGGTGGCGCTGCGCGATTTCGTGGACCATCGTTTTGGGGTGGCGCAGCGCTTTAAGCGCTGCGATGGGAACCTCATTTTTCGAGAGGGCTTTAGCCCCTGAGGCATGGGTCACTGTGCCAAGGAATCCTCGCCCATGATCGTCATGAAGTTCGGTGGCACTTCCGTCGAGGACGCCAAAGCCATCGACCGCGTCGCCTCCATCGTTCAAGGACGCCTGCCACAAAAGCCCGTCGTCGTGGTCAGCGCCATGGCCAAGGTCACCGACACGCTGCTAACTATGGCGAAGGCGGCCGGCGCGGGCGAACGCAAAACGGCACTCAAACTCTGCCGCTCGCTGCAGGAGCGCCACTACAACACGGCCAGCGAACTTCTCGGCACTGCACGCTTCACCGAGTTCCACTCCGAACTGGGCACGGACTTCGAATCGCTCGACGAACTCCTGCGCGGCATTTCCGCCGTCGGAGAAATCACGGCCCGCACCACCGACCACGTCGCCGCCTTCGGTGAAATGCTCTCCAGCAAGATCGTCGCCGCCGCCTTCGCCGCGCGCGGACTCAACGGAATCCACGTCGACTCTCGAGACGTGCTGGTGACCGACAGCGCCTACATGCAGGCGGCTCCGCAATACGACGAAACCAACACCAAGCTGCAGCAAACCGTTCAGCCCCTTCTGCAAGCTGGGCAAGTCCCGGTCATGGGCGGATTCATCGCCGCCAACCGCGCCGGCATCACCACCACGATCGGACGCGGCGGCTCCGATTTTTCCGCCGCCATCTTCGGTGCCGGCCTCGGCGCCGACCGCATCGAAATCTGGACCGATGTCGACGGTATCCTCACCACCGATCCCCGGATCTGTCCTGAAGCCCGCCGCATCAAGGTCATCAGCTTCGACGAAGCCGCCGAACTCGCTTACTTCGGCGCCAAGGTGCTGCACCCTGCGACGGTGCTCCCAGCCATCCAGAAAAATATTCCCGTCTACGTGCTGAACTCGCGCAATCCATCCTGCGAAGGAACACGCATCACCACGCGCGCTCCACAAGGCAAGAATATTTTCAAAGCCATCGCTGCCAAGAAGCGCATCACGATTGTCGACGTGGCCGCGCCTCGCATGCTGCTGGCCCATGGATTCCTGCGCTCGATCTTCGAAGCCTTCGATCGCCACAAAGTTTCCATCGACGTGGTCTCGACCTCGGAAGTCAGCGTTTCCCTGACGGTCGATTCCAATCAGGCGATCCCCGCCCTGGCCGCCGATCTCGCCAAGTTGGCCGACGTAAAGTATGAAGGGCGCAAAGCCATCGTCTGCCTGGTGGGAGAGAATCTGCGCGAAACTCCGGGCATCGCAGCGTTAGTCTTTCGCGAACTGGCCGACAAAAAGATCCGCATGATTTCGCAAGGCGCATCAGAGATTAACCTGACCTTCGTGATCGAAGAAGACGAGGTGCCCGACGTGATCCAGCGCCTGCACAAAACGTTCTTCTCGGAACTGGATCCAGAAGTCTTCGCCTGAGGTTCGCGATGGGCCATCGTCCCTCTGTGTCCTCTGTGGTTAAATCTCTCTTGGTACCCCGAGCATGAATCTCCTGATTCTAGGCCGCGGCAAAACGGGCTCGTTGGTGGCGGAAGTCGCCTCCGAGCGCAAACATCACGCGCGCATCGCCGGCTCCAAAGAAAACACCGCCTGCGCCGCGCTCACCGAAGAAGCACTCGGCGACATCGACGCGGTCATCGACTTCACCACTCCCCACGTCGTCTTCGCCCATATCGAAGCCTGCGTCAAAGCTGGCAAGAACGTGGTGGTAGGCACCACCGGCTGGTACAAAGACATCGACCACGTGCGCGCCCTGGTCGAGCAGCACAAAACTGGATTCCTCTACGCCCCAAACTTCTCCATCGGCGTAAATCTATTTCTCGAAGTAGCCCGTGCCGCCGCAGCAGCCCTGCGCCACGACTACTCTGCCCAAATCTTCGAACGCCACCACTCCCACAAAAAAGATGCCCCCTCCGGCACGGCGATCGCCCTCCAGCACGTGATCCGCGAAGCCGGTGGCCACAAAGAAAATATCGAGATCACATCCTTCCGCGAAGGCGACGTCGTCGGCCTGCACGAAGTCGTCCTCGAGTCCCCCGCAGACCGCATTTATCTCTGCCACGACGCCAAATCCCGCCGCGGCTTCGCCGAAGGCGCCGTCCGCGCCGCCGAATGGCTCGCCGGGAAAAAGGGCTTTTACGATTTCAAAGACGTTTGGCGGGATCTGTAGGATTCCGAATGTGGGAACAGCCGCCCTCGGCTGTCCATCGCGCGCAGCTCGATTGTTTGCGAACTCCCCACCGAGTTTCCCTCCACACGCACTCGCGCTATCCTATTCCTATGCAACTCCGTGGCTGTGGCACCGCGCTCGTAACTCCGTTTCATCAGGATGGCTCCATCGATGACACAGCCCTGCGCAATCTGGTGTCATGGCAGATTGAGTCAGGCATCGATTTTCTGGTTCCCTGCGGCACTACGGGCGAGACGCCCACGCTCACTCACGATGAATGGCTGTACGTCATCGACACCACGATCGAAGTCGCAGCCGGGCGCGTCCCCATCATGGCCGGCGCTACGTCCAACGCAACGCACGACGCCGTAGAGAAGGCAAGAGAAGTCGCCGCGCGCCCCGGAGTCAACTACATCCTCACGGCCTCGCCCTATTACAACAAGCCGACGCAGGAAGGCCAGTACCGCCATTTCAAAGCCATCGCCGAAGCGGTCGGCGACAAGCCCGTCATTCTCTACAACGTGCCCGGACGCACCGCCGCCAACATCGAACCCGCGACTCTGGCGCGCCTCGCCGAGGTTCCAAACATCGTGGGCGTCAAGGAAGCCAGCGGAAACATGACCCAGGTGGCGGAAGCGATCAACGCCGTTCCGGAGAATTTTCTCGTCTTCTCTGGCGACGACGCAGTGACGCTGCCGGTCATCGCCCTCGGTGGAGTCGGAGTCGTCTCGGTCGCCGGCAATGAGATTCCTCACGAAATGGCCGCGCTGACGCGAGCCGCGCTTGCTAACGACTGGACCACTGCCCGCACCCTGCATCGCAAATATCTCCCGCTGATGCAAGCCAACTTCATCGAGTCGAGCCCGCTGCCGGTGAAAGCGGTTCTCGCCATGATGGGCAAAGTCGAAGAAGTCTACCGCCTGCCGCTGCTCCCGATGCGCCGCGACACACGCTCGCGCCTGCAGAAAATCGCCACCGAAGTTGGATTGATCTCCAAGCCCGCCGGACCCGCCGCCGAAACACCAGAATTTTTCATCTACGAAAACTGGGCTGCCGGCCCCCGCAAAATCGTTCTGCACCGAGGATCTTGCGGCCAATGCAGCCACGGCAAAGGACGCCCCGCCGGCCACGAGGTCAACCACGCCCGCTGGCACGGCCCTTACGCAAGCCTCCCCGAGGCGCGCGAAACCGCGCACGCCATGACGGGAGTGCTGATCCGCAGCGAGTGCAAGTGCGTGTAAAGAAACAATGGCTGATTTTTTGATTGTTGATTGAACCCAACAGAATCTCCCGCCTCAAGGGTGTCATCATGAACGGAGCCGTTCTTCAGGCGAAGTGAAGGATCCTGCGAGCAGCACAACCGCACTTAACAACTCAAGGTCCCTCCACTCCGCTCGCCTTCGCTCGCTCTGGTCGGGATGACAGAGCAGTAGGGCTTTTGACAAATCATCGATCATCCATCAACAATCAACAATTCATGTCCTCTCTAAAATCCTCCATCGAGCGCCTCGCCTCCCAGGGCGAAGTCGAACACGATCCCGGCGCTCGCAAAACGTTCCTCGAATTCCGCGACCAGCTCACGCACGGAAAAATCCGCGCCGCTGAAAAACGCGACGGTCACTGGACGGTCAACCCCTGGGTCAGGCAAGGCATTCTCCTCGGATTCCGGTTAGGTGAACTTGTCGACATGACCGCTGGCCTTTCGTTCGTCGACAAAGACACCTTCCCTGCCCGCCAGTTCACCGTCGCCGATCGCGTCCGCGTCGTCCCCGGCGGGTCGTCGGTGCGCACCGGAGCCTATGTCGCTCCCTCCGTCATCTGCATGCCGCCCATGTTCATCAACGTCGGAGCCTACGTCGACGAGGGCACCATGGTCGACTCGCACGCGCTGGTCGGCTCCTGCGCCCAGATCGGCAAGCGCGTCCACCTGAGCGCCGCCGCGCAAGTTGGAGGAGTCCTCGAGCCCATCAACGCCGCGCCCGTCATCATCGAGGACGACGTGCTGGTCGGGGGCAATTGCGGCATTTATGAAGGGACTCTGGTGCGGGCACGCGCAGTGCTGGGAGCAGGAACGATCCTCACGCGCTCCACACCTCTGTATGACTTGGTGAAAGGCGAGGTCTACCGCGCCACGCCCGAGGCCCCGCTGGAAGTTCCGGAAAATGCCGTAGTCGTCCCAGGCTCGCGCGCGGTGAAAAAAGGCGCCGCAGCGGATTGGAATCTTTCGCTCTACACCCCGGTGATCGTTAAGTACCGCGACGAAAAGACCGACCGAGGAATTGAGTTGGAAGACTGGCTGCGGTAGCAAGACACTCAGCAATTAATCCCCGATTCGCAATTCCGCGAGTTACCAAGGACACGTGCCTCAGCGTCGTTCAGCGGTGTCTAATTAAGAAGCTGAACGGCTCTGGGAGCGTGGGCTTTGTGATACAGACAACAGAAACCCAAACCATCCCGCAGCAAATCGCAACCGCACACTGGCGAATTTTGCTTCCCGTGATCATGACCACTTCGTCAGCTCTCCTCATGCTTTGGGCGAAACAGCAACAACCAACGCTTCGGAAGATGGACACCGGTTGGGAGGTGCCAGCAAGGGTCATCAATTCCCTTATTAATGGTCCCGGCTTTTACCTGGGCCGTTTGATCCCGATACCTATACCCGAAGCTCTGAATGAAGGACTCAGTTACGACGCAGATAAGATATCGGGAATCGCTCTCTTCTGGTTCCTGGTCGGATTGTCCATCGACAGGCGAAGCAGCAAACAGGGTCTCGATCGGCGACACCCGATTCGTGCCGGAGTCCTGTTTACCTTTGCCGCGCTCGTCTGCGGGTTGCTTGGCTTCGGAAGGATCGCGGCGACCCTTTGTCCTAGCCCTAATTTGGCTTGCTGGGATCAGCGATTATTGTGGCTGCCGCTTAGAGTCGTGGCCGATCATCCATTGCGGACATGGACAACGATGGATCTCGGCTTGGCGGTATGGCTGTTCGCCTTCAGCATCTACTTCACGAGAAGAGCGTTCATTGCCGCGAGGAGAAGTCTCGTAAAGACAACGTGAAGGCAACTCACGAAAACGTCGATTGAACCTCTACCCCCAACTTCCCCGTCCCATTCAATGAAACCTGAATCTGCCCGAGCTTCCGAATGACAGCATTCGCTTGCTGTAACGCGTCCACACCATATGTGCTCGCGATGCCCACGACCTTCGTCCCGGCAGCAAGCGCCGACTCAATCCCAGCTGGCGCGTCCTCGATGACAAGGCAATCCGCTGGACTGAAACCCAGGCGCCCCGCCCCCTTCAAATATGGCTCCGGATGCGGCTTCCCATGCGCGACATCGTCGGACGTGACCAGAACTTCAGGAACGGGTAGCCCGCAAAAGCGCAAACGATTCGTGGCCAGCAGCCTCGACCCGGATGTGACCACGCCCCACCGCCCTTCGGGGACCGAGCGCACCAACTCGACTGCGCCCGGCATTACCACAACGCCCTGCCGGTCCTGGGCCTCGTGATTCTCAATTTCACTGGCCTCGGCGTCGGCGTCCAGATGCGGAGCGACGCGCTTGATGACCTCAACCGTTCGCACGCCGTGAGCGATAGCCATGATGGAATCTCCATCCACGCCCTTGCGCGCAGCCCACTCCCGCCACTCGCGGTCGACCGCACGCGTGGAATCCGCCAGAACGCCGTCCAGATCAAAAAGAATGGCTGAGCAAACGAAGGTAGGCATCTATCAGTATTTAATCACAGTAACGCGAAATATCACCGAACGGCACTAGCTGCGCTCTCATCCTGAGCGAAGCGAAGGACATGTGCAACCTGCCAACACTGGGATGCTATCGGCAAACTGCATAGGTCCTTCGCTTCGCTCAGGATGACAAAGCATCTTGGCTCGTCAGTGCCGCTTGCTGCGCCCGCTGGCGCACCGACAAATGCCGCTGCCGAAAGTGATGCTTCGCCCGCTCTCCCCATGCCTTCACGAACCAGTAATTCAATCCTGCGCCGATCGCCGCGCTAGCCAGCGGAATCATCCGCCCGGCCCACTTCTCCACGACTTCCGTACTGGCCTTAGCAGCAATCCTTTGGATGACCCGCGGCACAAATTTGTTGACTACTTCTTTCTCGAGCAACTCACGGCTGATGTCGACTCCGGCCGCGCTGGCAGCGGCAACCCAAAGTTCCGCAATGTCATCGTCGGTCTTGAATTCAAATCCATACACCAAGCTCAGCTTCTCGATCGTCCGCATCGTGATCGCCGAAAGGATGCCCAAATCGGGCACGATCGTGATCAATCCACCGAGCCCCAGCCCGGCGCCCTCGACCGCGGCGACTTTCATTCCGCTGCGGATCACCGAATCGGCCACCGTATCAATCTCTCCAATCTCCAGCGAATACACGCCGTGATATCCGCTGATTGGCATGCGATACGCCGCCCGCAGCTGCCACAGAAACCTCTCAGGATTCACGCGGACCGTCGAGTAGGCGCGCGTCAACCCGCGCACCATCCCGGCCTCAATGCGCTGCCGCAACCACGATTTGCCTGATCCCGCCATTGCTTCCACCTTACCGCACGCAGCGCGAGAATGCCATCGGGGAGAAGCCAGTTCTCAGTTCTCTCTCGGCCTCCAAGGCCTATCTCTGTGCTGACCCGCCGTGGAAGCAACCGTGGAAGAGCGGCCCTTCCGGGCCGCGTTGAGCGACCAAACTAGAAACGGCTTTAGCCGCGGTCGTATTCAATCGTCGCGTCAGAACCATCCCCACGGCTAAAGACAATTCCCCCCCACGACCTTTACGCGGCGCTAAAGCGACGCTCTTCCACCTCAGCGCTCTCCACCTCACCCCTCTCCATCTCACCGCTCTTCCACCGCCCACTCAGTACGCTACCTGACACTGTGCTAGCATCATCTTTACTCAATGCCCACTGGAAAACTGCAAGTTATTCCCCTCGGGGGCCTCGGCGAATTCGGCATGAACTGCATGGCCGTCCGCTGGGGAGACGACATCATTGTCATCGACGCTGGACTCATGTTCCCCGAAGCCGAACTGCTTGGCGTCGACATCGTTGTCCCCGACATCACCTATCTTGTCGAAAACCGCCAGCGCATTCGCGGAATCGTCCTGACCCACGGCCACGAAGACCACATCGGCGCGCTTCCCTGGATGCTTTCCGAACTCAAAGTCCCGGTCTGGGGCACTGAGTTCACGCTCGCCTACGTCGAAGACAAACTCGACGAGCACGGCCTGCTCGACGACGCCGACCTACGCGAAATGCGCCCCAACGAGCGCTTCAAGGCTGGACCGTTCACAATCCATCCCATCCAGGTGACGCACAGCCTGGTTGATTGCGTTGCGCTCGCCATCCACACGCCACTCGGCGTCATCATCCATACCGGCGATTTCAAAGTCGATCCCACGCCCACCGACAACAAGCTCTTCGACCTGCACACCTTCGCCGAATACGGCAAGAACGGCGTGCTGGCGTTGTTTCAGGATTCCACCAACGTCGAGCGCAAGGGATACACGCCCAGCGAGCGTGCCGTTCGCCGCAAATTCGATGAAGTTTTCGCCCACACGAAGCGACGCCTTTTCATTTCGTGCTTCTCGTCGTCGATCCACCGCATCAATCTAGCGGTGCAACTCGCCCACGAGCACGGACGCAAAGTCGCATTCCTCGGCCGATCCATGAACAACTCCGCCGAGATTGCCGAAGACCTCGGCTACATCGAAGTTCCCGACGGCCTCGTGATTAATCCCGGCGAAATGAAGAATTTTCCGCCGGAAAAAGTTTGTGTGCTCATTAGCGGCACCCAGGGCGAACCCATGTCCGCGCTCTCTCGCGCCGCGGTCGACAATCACAAGCACGCCAAGATCGAAAAGGGAGACACCGTCGTCCTCTCGAGCCGCATCATCCCCGGCAACGAAAAAACGATCTACCGGATGATCGACCACCTATTCCGCCGCGAAGCCTACGTCATCTACGAAGACGGAACCTCGCCGCCCATCCACGTCAGCGGACACGGCAGCCAGGAAGAACTCAAGCTCATCATCAACCTGGTGAAGCCGCGCTACTTCATTCCCATCCACGGCGAGTATCGGCAACTGAAGCTGCACGCCGAAATGGCTGGCGCCATGCACGGTTCCGTCGGCAAAGTCATGCTGATTGAGAGCGGCGACGTTCTCGAATTCGACGAACTCGGCGCGCGCAAAACCGCACGAATTAAGGTGGGCCGCGTCTGCATCGACTCCGGAAGCCGCACCGATGTGGTCGAGGATCTGATTATCAAAGACCGCTTACACCTCAGCGAAGACGGCATCGTTCTGCCGATCATCGCGATTAATAAGTTGTCAGGCGATGTGGAGTCTGCTCCGGAAATCGTCACCCGCGGCTTCAATCCTGGCGACGACGGGCTGATGGAAGGAGCCAAACGCATCGTCGAAGACACACTCGCACACTCCAGCGACGAAGAAAAAGGCGACTACGGCGTGATCAAAGAAAAAATCCGCGCCGACCTCAAGCGCTACATCTCCAAGCAAACCCAAAAGCGGCCACTCATTATGCCGGTAATCCTGGAAATCTGATCAATCCAAGTGGAAACTGACTCAGGTCAGTTAGGGACGGACGAAGCTCGCCCTGAGCAAAGCCGAAGGGTCCGTCCCGCGAAGTCGAAACCGAACTTACTTGAATCAGGCCAGAATGGATTCGTCCCTCCGCATGCTGTATATTGCAGGCTGTTGGACGGTGAGGTTCATTATGAAGCCCGTCTCGCTGCTGATTCCTCCCCTGCTTCTCGTCACTACGCTTGCCGCTCAAGACACGGCCACACCATCGCGCGCAGAAGATATCGGCGCCCCGAGGCACGCTTTGGGCATAGACGTTTCTCCGACCGCCGGCAAACCGTTTTCGGGGCGGGACTGCATCGACTATACGAGCCACATCGAGAACGGAAGCAATCCAACTGTTCATCTCGACGGTGCATTGGTGGCGAGGGACAGCCAAGGCCGGGTCTATCGCGAGATCCGCATTTGGGCTCCAGCCAATCCCGCACCGCTCTCGAGACTGGAGTACGTCATTCTCTTGGATCCCGTCGCTCACACGCGAACCGAATGCAAGGTCGTCGCCCGGCGCTGCATGATCGCCGATCTGACCCCGTCGCCAGAGGCTCGACCCGCGTCAGACGAAACATTCGATACTCCCCCGTACTACCGTCATCGCGCGGACCTCGGAAGCGACGTTATTGAAGGCGTCACGGTCGAGGGCATGCGCATCACTAGCTCCCTGGACGCCGGCGTGTTTATTAACAACGAGGAGCCGGTCGCAAGCTTGGATTTCTGGCATTCCCCTGACCTCGGGATCGATTTGTCCGTGACTCGTGCGTACAAGAACGGAAGCACAAGGGTGGTTCACGTCGTCGGACTATCCCGCTCTGAACCGGATCCTGCTCTTTTCCAGCCGCCAGCCGACTTCGTGCTGGATGATCGCCGCCACGCGGAGAAACCGAAGAACGAAACCAGTTACAAGTGAGGTCAGAGAACGTCGGCCCTTCCAGCGGCAGGAGTCGATCGAGTATGCTCACTTGTACCATTCGCACATTCGAAACGAATGATCACACTCTCCGACCTAGCTTCCGCCCGCACCCGCCTCGAAGGCATCACTGTCCGCACACCCCTGATCGAATTTAATCATTCCGATCCCAACCGCCGACTCTTCCTGAAGCCGGAAAACCAGCAGCCCATCGGCGCTTTCAAGCTGCGCGGAGCTTACAACAAGATCGCGTCACTTTCCGAAGCGGAGCGCAAACGCGGCGTCATCAGCTACTCCAGCGGCAATCACGCACAAGGTGTCGCCTACGCCGCCCGCGCGCTCGGCGTGAAGGCCGTGATCGTCATGCCCAGCAACGCGCCCGTCATCAAGCGCGAGGCAACTGCCGCCCTAGGCGCCGACATCGTACTGGTAGGCCCCGGCAGCACCGAACGACAATTGAAAGCCGAGGAACTGGCCGCGAAACACGGCTACATCATTGTGCCCCCATACAACGACGAAAAAATCATTGCCGGCCAAGGCACGATGGGACTCGAGATCCTCGAAGATATGCCTGACGTCGAAACCGTGCTCTCCCCAGTCGGCGGAGGAGGCCTCATCAGTGGCCTGGCCGCGGCTATCAAGCTCATCAATCCTTCGGTCCATGTCTTCGGCGTCGAACCCGAACTGGCGGCAGACGCGCAAGCCAGCCTGCGCGCAGGCAAAATCGTCCAGTTCCCCGCCGAGCAGGTCACCCGCACCATCGCCGACGGCCTGCGAACGCAGAGTGTCGGCCCCATCAACTTCGATCACATGCAATGTTTCGTCGACGGCATTGTCACGGTCACGGAAGATGAGATTCGCCAGGCTATGAAACAACTGGCCGCCAATCTCGAAACGGTAGCCGAACCCAGCGGCGCAGTCGCCACCGCCGGATTCCTCTTCCGCGCCGATCAACTGCCAAAAACAAAGCTGAATGTGGCAATCATCTCAGGCGGGAACATTGAGCCGCAGATCCTGGAAGCGCTGCGCCAGTGATAAGACATTGCAAGCAACGACGCAACAGCCAATAATCAGGGATATGAAACTCCGACTCATTTTTCTCGCCACAGCGCTTCTCTTCGTCACGCCACTCGCCTCTGCCCAGGCGCAACGGGGCACGCTCGTTCACGAAGAAACCATCCGCGTCTCGCCCAGCGGCGACGCCGCGAAACTCGGGGAAGCTGGCCGCGGACACGAACTCGTCATCATCGAAACCAGCCGCGATTGGACCCACGTCGAAGCGATCCTTCGTGAACCAAAGAAAGATGCCGACGAAGATGATCCTGAATCGGAAGGCAAGACCATCACTGGATGGATCAACAGCAAGGCGTTAGTAAGCCTGACGACTCCCAACGGTGACAAGATTGTTTTCGGCGAGGCCGCCGATTCCGAAGACCAGGCTAGCCGCCGCCGCGGCCGCCGCGATGCCGCGCAAGACGCCATGCGCCTCTACTACCGCGTCTACGACTTGTATCCGACTTCCCCTCTCGCTGCCGAAGGACTCTATCGAGCCGCTGACATCCGCTGGCAGATCGAGCGTTCCGATGTGCTGACGCGCCCTTCCGCCCGCGAGCGCGACTCCTACATGCGCGGTCAAATCGACGAGCAGTGGATGAAGCTGGTCATGAAGAAATATCCCGGCACAAAATGGGCCGACCTCGCTGCGTTCCACCTGATCGAAAACAAACTTTGCGGCGATTGGCAGGGCGCATCAAAGTGCCCGGAAAAAGAAGCGGAGATGTATGAGAAGTACGCGAAGGAGCACGAGCAGTCTCCCGCCGCGCCCGAAGCCCTGTACCAAGCCGCATCGCGTCGCTCCGCGCTGATTGAGATCTACAAGACCGAGGCCAACCAGAAGAAATCCGACGAGTCGAAGAACCGCTCTTTGGAGCTGGCGCAAAGAATCGTCAGCCAGTACGGGCAGAGCGACTGGTCCCCGCGCGCCCTAACGCTGATTTTCTACGTGCAGCAAGGCGTTCCGACGTTTGGCAACGCAGGCGATTAGAGCGGATCCATTGCGATGCCGACCCGCTTGCCATTGCACTCGCAGCGGTGATGTTTTACATTCAACAGGCCATACCAACCTTCGAAAGCGCGACCAACTAAATTGCCAATCTATCAAGCTATTGTTCTTGCCATCGTCCAAGGCTTCGCGGAGTTCATTCCGGTCTCCAGTTCCGCCCATCTGATCATTGTGCGGCGCTTGTTGGGCTGGAACGAACTTTCGCCCGCCCATGAACTGAGTTTCGACGTAGCCCTTCATTTCGGCACGCTGCTCTCTGTGCTCTTCTACTTCCGGCGAACATGGTTTCAGATCGTCCGCGCGGCGTTGGGAGGAAAGGTCGTTCGCTTCTCCGAGGCCGGCGGTTCCGATGCAAACCTCACAGCCGACGAGCAGAAGGAAGAACGTTTGCTCCTTTGGTTTTTGGCGGCGGCTACAATTCCTGGGGCTATTGCGGGCAAACTACTGGAACATTCCGCCGAAGACTACTTCCGCGAACACATTGTCCTGATCGCGGCGGCGCTGATTGTTGTCGCGCTTCTGATGTGGCTCGGTGAGAAAGTGAGCCGCCTCGAGAAGCCTCTGACTCGGATTTCTCTTGCCGACGCTCTGATCGTGGGCACCGCCCAAGCCGCTGCCCTGATTCCGGGAGTTTCACGATCTGGCTCAACCATCACCGCTGGGTTATTTCGTAACATGACGCGCGAAGCCGCAGTGCGTTTTAGTTTTCTTCTCTCGACGCCGATCATTGCAGGAGCCGCACTTGTGAAGGCGCACGAACTCCGCAAGGAAGGTTTGCCCGCTGGAATGCATATGCCGTTTCTGGTGGGTATTCTGGTTTCTGCGATCGTGGGCTACGCGGCGATTTCGTGGCTGGTCCGCTATCTCCAGTCGAACAGTCTGCGGGTTTTCATCGTCTACCGCATCATTCTCGGCATCGTGGTCATTGCACTGGCCTATGTCTGGCATCTGCAATAAGTTAGATCCCGTCGAATCCCGCTTCTGACAACGGTTTGGGCTGGGAAGCTAAATGGATACTACAGGGGTTTTCCTGCATTGTCGGATTGCCGGCTTCTTGGCATAATGTAAGGGCTCTGGCCGATTGCGGCACTGGGGATTTCGTGTCTTCGGTGTGAATCAGCCTACATGGACTATCTGGCAGGCATCTTTGTTCCCACCGGGAACCGGCGGCTCAATGAGCTGATCGGGTTCCTGATGTGCGTCTCCGCGCTCCTTCTCTTCCTCGCGCTTGTTTCGTACTCTCCACTGGACCCGTCGTGGAACAGCGCCTCGGTGCTGACCGGTTCGCATGCCGCCCGTAACTGGATCGGCGTCGTCGGCGCCTTCACCGCCGACATGATGCTGCAGTTTTTCGGCATCGGCGCATTCCTGCTCGTGATCTTCCCGACGATGTTGGGTGTGCGCTGGTTCCGCTCCATGAAAGTGCAGTCGCCGCTGGCCAAGAGCCTGGGCGGAATCTGGCTGGTGATGTTCGTGCCGGCCATGCTCGCGCTGCTGCCCGGACACTTGCGGTGGATGCACGTGATCCCAATCGAGGGCCTAATGGGCCGAGTGATCGGCGACGTGCTGATTCACTATCTGAATCTGGTGGGCGCCTACATCGTTTGCGCGACCGTGCTGGCAGTTGCGCTGTACTTGTCGACGGCGTTCTCATTCTCCGCGATTCAACTCTGGGCTCCGACGCGGTTTGCGTTCGTCACCGCGCTGTGGAACCGCTACAAAGATTGGCGGCAGGAACGGGCCAAGAAGCGCCAGCAAAGGGAACTGGAGCAACGGCGCATTTCGAAGCCCGTGGTGAAGAGCCAGTTGATACAGTCGCGGCCAACTTCCTCCACGCAGTCCTCCGCAGCGGCAGAGCCGCGGCGCACCGGCATTGAGCGCATGCTGGAAGAGGAGGCGCCCAAGTCAGAAATGAAGTCCGCACCCGCGATGGGTGGAGTTCTTGCCGACCCTCTGGCAGCGAACGCTGCGGCCGACTTAGCCGATCCTGAGGTCACCGAGCGGGCCGACAGCGGAAACAAAGCCAAAACGACGATGCCGCGCATCGCCGGCGGATACAAGCTGCCATCGAGCAGCCTGCTGCAACGTCCTGATGAGCAGCAGCAGGTCGATGCCGATGAACTCAAATTGCTGGCGCAGGTTCTTACCGAAAAGTACGCGGAGTTTGAGATTCACGGACAGATCACTCAGATCAATCCCGGACCTGTGGTCACGACGTTCGAGTTCAAGCCCGAAGCCGGGATCAAGTACAGCCGCATCACAAATCTCTGCGACGATCTCTGCCTCGCATTGAAAGCTGAGAGCATCCTGATCGAGCGTATGGCCGGAAAAAGCACGGTCGGCATTCAGGTGCCGAACCGGCAGCGCGAAATCATCTGGCTGCGCGAGAACATCGAGTCGCAGGAGTTCATGGGATCGAAGTCAAAGATGACGATCGCCATGGGCAAAGACATCAACGGCCGCATCGTCACGGCTGACCTTGCGGGAATGCCGCACCTGTTAATCGCCGGATCGACTGGCGCGGGCAAGAGCGTCGCGATCAATGCGATGATCATGTCCATTCTGTATAAAGCGACGCCCGATCAGGTGCGCCTGATTCTGGTGGACCCGAAGCGGCTGGAACTGGGCAACTACGAAGGCGTTCCGCATCTTTACACGCCGATCATCACCGAGCCGAAGCTGGCGGCCAATGCACTGCGCAATGCCGTGCGCGAGATGGAGCGCCGGTTGAAGTTGCTCGCGGCCAAAGGCGTGCGCAACATCGACCAGTACAACAAGCTGTTCGATCAGGGTGGAACGCCGAGTCTGTTCGACGAAGCGTCGGACGAGAAGCCGATTCCTTACATCGTCATCATCATCGACGAGTTGGCCGACCTGATGATGCTCGACTCCAGCAACGTGGAAGAATCGATCACGCGCCTGGCACAGATGGCGCGAGCGGTCGGCATTCACCTGGTGCTGGCGACGCAGCGGCCATCGGTCGACGTGATCACGGGCTTAATCAAAGCAAACTTCCCTGCCCGCGTCTCATTCCGCGTGGCAACCAAAGTGGATTCCCGCACAATTCTCGACGCCAACGGCGCGGAAGCGCTGCTCGGCAAAGGCGACATGCTCTATCTGCCGTCTGGCTCGGCGCGCGTGCATCGCCTACACGCTCCGTTTGTCACGGAGAAGGAAATTGCAGCAGTGGTCGAATTCTGGAAGTCGCAAGGCTTGGCGGAATACCAGCAGCAATTCCTCGAAGCCCCGAAGGGCGAGCGGGAAGCCGGATCGGAAGGCGGCAGCGGCGAGGCTGGCGCGGACGGCGAAGCCGAAGACGATCCTATGTATGGCGATGCGGTGAAACTGGTGGTGGAGTTCGGCAAAGCGTCGACTTCCCTGCTGCAACGTCGTTTGCGGATCGGCTATGGCCGCGCCGCGCATCTGATCGATCTGATGGAGCAGGATGGCATTGTCGGCGCCGCCGATGGCCCCAAACCGCGCGAGGTGCTGAAGCGTCCGGACTGGATTTCGGAAATCGAAGAAACAACTCGGTAGTTGTGCAAAGAGATCGGTGAAAATAAAAAGGGCGGCCGAGAGGCCGCCCAATTTTCTGTACAAGCAGCGAACTTAGAACTTAACCACAATACCGGTGGAGATGCGGAAGTTCTTGCCACTGGTTGAACCGCCGGTGTGCACCAACATCCAATCTGCCTGGGCCGCACGAAATGCCAGAGCGCGGTTAATGTTGAAATCAACGCCGCCTCCAGCCATCAGGGCAAAACCGTTGCCAGTAGCCGTGCCAAACCCGCTCGCACTCGCGGTCGCGTGATCGCCACCAATCAGCGCATGCACGAACGGTGTGTAAGCCTTGTTCGCGCGCAGCGACAATACGGGACCGAAAGTATAGGTGTAGTTATTCAGGCTCGCACCGTTCTGGCTCTTGTAGGCCGCACCAATGTCGGCTGTAATTCCGAAGTAGTCGTTGAAGTTGCCGTTCAGGGCGAAGTTGAACCCGTTGCCGTTGTAGCCCCCTTCCAGGTGGGTGTATTGATAGCCGCCGAAAATCTCGGCTTTGGGATAATCCGCCGCCATGGCGGCCAGGGAACATAGTGCTAAGAAACAAGCGACAGCAATAAATTTGCGCATAGTTATCTCCTGAGTGAAACGGTATGTCTCTTTCCAGCCAAGAAGGGATGCCGTCCATGTGGACGAAATCGAGCACGCCCTTCCCCCGAGCAGAAAAAGACTTGTTCTCATTGGAAACAGCGGGGCGCAAATCGACAAGTGACTGAAGCGTTGATACCCGGTAACAGCGTGATTTCACAACAGGACACAACGATTGCGCTAGTTGGCGCCGACCCAGTCCAGAACGCGGCCTTTCATGCGGCGGAACCAGTCGGGCAACC
The DNA here is from genome assembly GCA_963832015.1 of uncultured Acidobacteriaceae bacterium. Classification (GTDB taxonomy): domain Bacteria; phylum Acidobacteriota; class Terriglobia; order Terriglobales; family Acidobacteriaceae; genus Sulfotelmatobacter. The sequence goes on along the minus strand of CAWHSR010000024.1, from coordinate 21,352 downwards.
AGCTTTTGTAGCGCAGCAGAACCGCGGCGTGGATCGTCTTGGGAGTCTTCGGGGCAGCCTTGTTGCTGAAGATGAGGTAGTAGATTCCTGCGCCCGCGGGCACGTCCGCCTGCACGCTCCCTGCGGCGACCTTGCCGCTTTCGTAGAGGGAACTGGTCTCGTATCCGTTCTGCCAGACGGTAAAGGCTGGCTCGCTGAGAACGAAGACCTCGATGTTGTTGTCGTTCTCTTTGTCCGCGCCTTTCGTCTTGTCCTGGCGATTGTTGGAACTCAGGCTGTCGGCGGCAGATGTGAACTGGCCAACCACGGCCACGTTCACGGATCCTTCGGGCAGAGCGAACTTGTAGTAGCGAAACGTATGGGGACCGACCGAGAACTCCGAGTCTAGAATGATGCGGTCCTGCTTAAACCCCACGAACTCCTGCATCTGTTGTGCGCCCGTGCTGTCGCTGGTCGCGGCCCACAAAACCACACCAATCAGAATCGCGAGGAGGACCCACAGAAGCCAGCGTCGCTTACGCTTGGGCCGCACGATCTGTTCCGGAGGCGGAGCCTCGACTACGGCCGGGGTCTTCGGCGGAGAACTTACAGGCTTGCCGCATTTCAGGCAGAACTGGGCTTCATCGGGCAGGCTTGCGCCGCACTTGCTGCAGCCCAAAATAACCTTGGTGGTAGGCGGCGTGGTGCTATTTGTCGGCATACGTACCGCGGCTCTCCGCACGTTTCAGATGTGAGGTGCGAAAACTAGGGGGAAGAATTGCCAGCAGATATTAGCACAGGTTTGGGGCGATTCGATGAATTCGCAGGCACGGGTGGTTCTAGTCGGGATTTCGCAATTCCTTGAGCAGCGGCGGCGAAGGAGGTTGCACATTCTGCTTCTCTTCGCATTTCTCGTATTCCAAATGCTTCAGGCACCAGGTGCGGGAGGACCATGGTCCGGGCTCACCTGCGTCGGTTTCCTGCGCCTCCAAAAACTGCGTGACGCTCGTCCAATCATTGGTCAAGGAGAAGTCTTCGGATTGGCCGTTGGTGTCGATGATGCCGCCCAGATCGAGAGCCTTGTAGAGCTTGAAATCATGATTCACCGCGAAGATGCGCATTTCCACACGCGGACACGCGCCACACTGGCCTGAGCCAAATTCCGAACCGTACATCCGCGGGCCGGACTTGATCAGCAGGGTGTCATCGGGAAGGCGCTTCGCATCGAAGCCCTCTTCGCCGACTACCTCTCCGAATTGCTTGAGTGTCTCGCCTTTGCGGTAGGCGAGCTCCGGCCCGCAAACCCACTCCCCGGTGCTGATACCGTGCCAGAAGTTGTGGATTCGACGCACGACTGGTGACAGGCCATCGGGATCGTACGCATATCCATGGGACTCGTTGACGAGGATGAAAGCGTCCGATTGCCAGCCCGTCGATTCACTGGCATGCGGAATGAACCAGCCGGGATGTTCGTCGCGATACATGTCCGCTCCGGTAAGGCCGATGTCGCAAGGCGTCATTTGAAAGGTGCGAGCCGGATCGAGACGAATCGAGTTAAAGGTTTCCGGCTTGCCAAAGACACGCACGGGTGACGAGGTGGAGAACGGTCCCATCTTTTTACCCGGAGGCGCGGGACTGAAGACGTCGACCATCAGGCGCAGATCGCGCAACTGCAACGCGGGCAGTGGAGGGAACGACGTATAAGGGATCTCGATCTGAAACGTATAAGCCGGCCGATCATGGCTAACCCAGGCGCGACTCACCCACATCTGAACCTTGCCTTGAGGTTTCAACATGTCCGGCACTTCTTCGGCGTACTGAGGTTGGTCGCTCGCGAAGTCGCGGGTAATGGCCTCGTAGGCCGGCGTCGCGTACGACTCGACGGAATAGTAATCGGTGAGCAGCCACTGTCGGGTGAAAAGGCGCTTGAACACCGGCCGGTAGCGCTGCTGCGTGGCCACCCAATCGCGGCACTTCTTCTGTCTTGCCTGGAGGGTGTCGGGAGTTCCCGGGTCGTCTTTGCCAAAATCAGCGCAGGAATCCTGCCCCCTGGGGAACTCATTCTGGTCGAACTGATTTCCCCATCCGATTACGGGCATGGCAACGTCGGTGCCAGTTGCAAGCCAGACTTCAATGTGGTCTTTGGAGAGGATCCAGTTCTGGTTCTTGGGGAAGTCTGGAGCGTCGCCGTTCACTTCGCCGGCGATTACCAAGGCGTGGCCGATATTGCGGATCCAGAGATGGCCGTTGCGCGCACCCTGGCCGTGCGGAATGAGCGTGATGTCGGGCGGCATGCTCTTGAAGGCCGCAATCGAGCCTTGGAGGCTGGATTGCATCTGCGGCACCAGGATGGGCTTGTCCTCTGCGACCTTGTCCTGCACGGGCTTATCCTGTGCAAACAAGGTCGAGCAGCCGAGCACCAGCAAAACGATGTGGGTAATGCGCATGCTCCGCACAGCGTAGCAAAAGCTCAGTCGGGGTGGGAGTACCGCTGGTAACGCTACGTGACTAGGCAGGTTTTGCAGCGCTGCCGTCCAGCCCGAGTTTGTCTGCGATCGGCTTCAGCGCGTCGATGCAGAAAGCGATGTGCTCGTCCAGGTCGACACCCAGTGCGGCGGCGCCCTGGATGATGTCGTCACGGTTCACTTTGCGGGCGAAGGCTTTGTCCTTCATGCGTTTTCGCACAGATTTGGTATCGACTTCGGCCAGCGATTTGCCGGGCTTGATCAGCGCGACCGCAGTGATAAATCCGGCGAGTTCGTCGCAGGCGAAGAGCGCCTTCTCCATCGGCGTGTCGCGGGTAACGCCTGTGTACTCGGCGTGCGACATGATGGCGCGGCGGATTTCGTCGGAGTACCCGCGCTCTTTCAGGATCTCGTTGCCTTTGTAGGGATGCTCTTCGAGGCTGGGCCACCGTTCGTAGTCGAAGTCGTGAATCAATCCGACGGCGCCCCACAGGTTCTCGTCTTCAGGGGAACCATTTCCCCACTTGCGAGCGCAGGCGCGCATGCAAGCTTCTACGGCCAATGCGTGCTTGCGCAAACTTTCGGATTGGGTGAACTCAGTTAGTAAACACCACGCGGACTCGCGATCAATCATGGGTTTCGCCTGTTTCCTCCGTGTATTTTCCGTGTTGCCTCGGGTTTCACCCGCAAAATTGGCGGCGTTTTAGCATTTTAACCTTGACTTCCACAGGGCAGATGCCGCAGATTGACGAAGCAGTCGGAACCTCTCCCCCCAGTTGGTTCCATAGTACCAAGGCTGTAAGGAGTAGCCCGCTCTGGCACTCCCACAACCCGATGGCCACGACTCTTGCCCCGGTAGATTCACGGGAAGTCGTACGATGCGATCACTGCCTGCTGGTTCAGTTCCGTACATCCAATAATAATTGCCGACGCTGTCACGCGTCCCTGGACGAGGAACCTGAACCCGAACCCATCATGGTAGCGCCACCGATGATGATGCCCGTGCCCGGCACGAACGGACGCGGACATCTGAATCTGGCGACCTCCATCCGCTCCCTGCGCCTGCGCAACGGGCTCAGCCAACGACAACTCGCGGGACGCATGTCGGTACCGCGCACCTACGTATCCAAAATCGAAAACGAAAAGGCAACGCCTACGCTGTCTTCCCTGGAACGGCTGGCGCGTGCACTGGAGGTCACTGTGCCCGATCTGCTCAGCGGCGGCGAACGCACCCGTCAGGAAGAAGTCAACGAACTGATGAAAGATCAGTTTATCGCGGAGTTGCTGCCGTTCGTTTCGCAGCTGAACGGGATGCAGATGTCGAGCATCCTGACGCAGGTGCGGGACTTGACGGTGAGGCCGCGGAGAAGCGCTTAAGGTGTAAGAGCGGCCCTTCGGGGCCGCGTCAGTGCAAACAAGTTTATCCGGGCAACCAGCCAACACTAGGGCCGGGACCAGAGTTTGGGTTCCGGCTTTTTTATTGGGGGCGGGATAATCTGTATTTTTTTCGCCCCTTTGCGGCTAATCCATCCATTTGAACCAGTCTTCCCACGGCTTGCGCCGTGGGCTGCATTCTTGCGCCGCTCCGCGGCTGCGTTCAGGGGAGGACGGTCGAACCCTAGGCGCGGTGAATCCTCAGTAGATTGACCGGCATCTATCCAGCATGAACCAGGAAGATGGAAGTTTCGTTTCTGCCGGGTCAGATTCCTCCGTGTTGTCGGACCTAGCGTCCGAACATACCAACTGGGAACCCGAATCTCCGCAGGCGGCGGCCGCTGCGCCACAGCATGGGGGCGACGATTCCCTGCTCGATGCCTATTCGACGGCCGTCACGGGCGCTGTCGAGCGCATGAGTCCCTCGGTGGTGAATATTGAAGTGCACCAGGCGGCTGGGCGGACACGGTCGGGAGAGCCCCGAGATCGGCAAGGCGGCGGCTCGGGATTCGTGTTTACGCCGGATGGGCTGATCCTCACCAACAGTCACGTAGTGCATGACGCGGTCCGAATCGCGGTAACTCTGGCGGATGGGCGGCGCATGCCGGCTACGGTGATTGGTGATGATCCAGCGAGCGATCTCGCCGTGATTCGGCTGGATCAGCCGCACGGCGAGCCGGGTGTAACTGCGGCTGCGCTGGGTGATTCGCAGCGGTTGCGGGTGGGGCAGATCGTGATTGCAATTGGCGCGCCCTACGGATTTCAGTCGACCGTGACGGCGGGGGTAGTGAGCGCGCTAGGTCGGTCGCTGCGGTCATATTCGGGGCGGCTGATCGACGACGTAATCCAGACGGACGCGTCGCTGAATCCCGGCAACTCGGGCGGTCCGCTGGTCGATTCCGCGGGGCGCGTGGTGGGCGTAAATACGGCGACCATCTTGCCGGCACAAGGGATATGCTTTGCGATCGGCATCAATACGGCGAAGTTTGTGGCCAGCCGTCTGTTGCGCGATGGGCGCATCCGGCGCAGCTACATTGGCGTGTCGGCGCAGACGGTGCCGGTGCACCGGAGGGTAGTGCGGTTCTACGATCTGCCGAAGGAGATGGGCGTGGTCGTGCTCGGCGTGGAGGAGAACAGTCCAGCGAAGCGAGCGGGGCTGCGCGAGGGGGACATCATCGTCGCTCTGGAGGGGCAACCTGTCGCGGGAGTGGATGATCTGCATCGCGTGCTGACCGACGTGCGCGTCGGGATGAGTTGCTCGCTGACCGTGCTGCGGTGGACGGAGAAACTGGAGTTGAAGATCGTGCCGGAGGAGACGCGGTAGGCGCGGTGCCCGCTCGCCGGTGCAAGCTAGAAACCTGGGGAGATTCGCTCCCCGGGACAGCCGAGGGCGGCTATCCCCACACATTCCATGTCACTTAGGCTACCTTTGCGGCTGCTACCTTTGCGGTCATTGCGCAGCGCTTCCTGCTGTGTTAGCCTCTTGTTGAGAGGCCACTTTGTACGACAAAGTACCCACAGGGCTTGATCGCAAGGAAACCGAAGTTTACCGGCGGCTGGATCCAGCACGGCTCCCGAAACATATCGCCATCATCATGGACGGCAATGGGCGCTGGGCCAAGCGGCGCCACATGCCGCGCGTGGCCGGACATCGTGCCGGCGTCTCGGCCGTGCGTTCAACCGTAGAGACGGCCGCGCGCATTCATATCCCGGCGCTCACGCTCTACGCGTTTTCCGAAGAGAACTGGAAGAAGCGGCCCAAGACCGAAGTGGGATTCCTGATGGGACTGCTGAGCCGCTATCTGAAGGCCGAAGTCCCGACGCTGAACAAGAACAATATCCGGCTGGAATATATCGGACGGCAGCACGAGTTGCCGAAGGACGTGCAGGAGCGAATGGAATGGGCCCGCGAGGCTACGTCGCGCAACTCAGGGATGGTTCTGACGTTGGCACTCAACTACAGCGCGCGCAGCGAACTGGTGGATGCGTTCCGCTCGATGGTGAAGGCGGCGACTCAGAATGGCGGGATCGAGCATCTGCACGTAGATGAGGATATGGTGGCGCGGCATTTGTATACGCGACACTTGCCGGATCCCGATCTGGTGGTGCGGACTTCGGGGGAAATGCGGCTGAGTAATTTCCTGCTGTGGCAGTTGGCTTATGCTGAGATTTGTGTGACACCGACTTTGTGGCCGGATTTTCGCGGGACTCACTTGCTCGAATGCATCGCGGAATATCAGAAGCGCGAGCGGCGCTACGGCGGACTGAATCACAGCGACGGGCACGCAGAGGTGGAGACTGCTTCGACTTCGCAAGTGAAATCTTAAACCACAGAGGACACGAAGGACACACAGGCAAGGCCTTACCTGTGTCCTCCGTGTCCTCTGTGGTTAATTTCTTGAATTCGTGCAAAGATCGTAACGGCACGTGATCTCAGCTCACCACTACTTCCCTTGTTAAAACGCGTCGCGACTGCGGTCGTCCTCATTCCGATTGTGCTGGCGCTGATTCTGCGCGCGCCCGTGCCTGTGCTGGCCGTCGTGGCAGCCGTGGTGGCGCTGCTGACTATTTTTGAATTCCTGAAGCTCACGGAATCTTACGGCGTGCAACCGTTAAGGCAGCCGACCTATCTCTTTACGGGACTTTTCTTCCTGGTTCTAGCAATCAGCGCGAGCGGCGAGACTCCACTGCTCTCGACCGGAAAGTTCCTGGTTGCTCTGGCGTTTGCCGCGGCCATTGCGCCGTTTCTCTTTCTAACCATCGTGATGCAACGTGGCGAACTGCGCAGCGGGTATCCGGCGGCCGCGGCTTCCGTCTTCGCGTTCACGTACATCGCCCTGCCGATGGGAATGCTAGTCCAACTTCGCGAACTGCCGGCGGGAGCAATCTATCTGCTCTATCTGCTGCTGGTGGTTTGGGCGGGAGACATCTTCGCTTATTTCGTCGGGAAGTCGATCGGGCGGCATTTGATGTCATCGCGCATCAGTCCGAAAAAGACGTGGGAAGGCGCAGCGGCCTCGCTCGCGGCAAGTGTCGGCGTGGGATGGCTGTTGATTCGTCATGCCGAACAGATCAGTTCAGCCCTGCTGCACTATGGGCTGATCACGCGACCCGGCGGCATGTACGGGCTGGAAATCCCCGACACGGGCCCCGTCATCGTGCTGACCATTGCGCTGAATATCGCGGCCCAACTCGGGGATCTGGTGGAGTCGCTGATCAAACGCGGCGCCGGAGTGAAAGATTCTGGAGCGATTCTGCCCGGCCACGGGGGCATGTTCGATCGCATCGACGCGCTGCTCTTTGCGGCTCCGGTATTATGGTTTTATACGGCTTGGCGCGTGATGCAGTAACCTCCCCGCATCCTCCCCAAACAGCGCAGGCCAGAAACGCGTAAAATAAGGAGTCTGTGCCAACTCTGCACTAAATCATGAAACGTATCGCCATCCTCGGCTCGACGGGCTCGATTGGGCGCAGCACTCTCAGTGTGGCCGAGTCGTATCCAGACCGCTTTCAGATTGTGACGCTGGCCGCCGGGTCGAATCTCGAGGCGGCGTTTGAGCAGGCGAAGCGATGGCGTCCGCAGGTGATCTCAATGGCGGTGGAAGCCGATGCGAACGCTCTCCGCGCCCGATTGAAGCTAGCGGAACTCGGCGAGATTGAAGTTGTCCACGGTGCTGCGGGGACGGTTCGAGTCGCGACGCATGCGGATGTCGACTTCGTGGTTAGCGCCATCGTGGGTGTGGCTGGCCTCGAGGCCACGTACGAAGCGGTGCGCGCGGGAAAGATTCTGGGGCTGGCTAATAAAGAATGTCTGGTCGCTGCCGGCGAGCTGATCACAGCCGAGGCCCGGCGCCAAGGCAAGCCGCTGCTCCCCATCGACAGCGAGCATAACGCGGTCCATCAGTGCCTGCGCGGCGGGCGAATGGATGAGGTCGAGCGAGTCTGGCTGACAGCTTCCGGCGGTCCGTTTCTCAACACGCCGCAATCGGAGTTTGCGTCGATCTCGGTGGAGCAGGCGTTGAACCATCCCACGTGGAAGATGGGACGGCGGATCACGATCGACTCGGCCACGCTGATGAACAAAGGGTTTGAGGTGATCGAGGCGTGCAGATTGTTTCACATCCCTCCGGGAAAAGTGGAAGTAATTGTCCACCCGCAGTCAACCATTCATTCGATGGTGGAGTTTGTGGATGGCAGCATACTTGCTCAGATTTCAGTGACCGACATGCGGCTGCCGATCCTGTACGCCCTAACATATCCCGATCGTATCCAGTCGGATATGCGCTTTGCAGTGAGTGACTTGCGTCATCTGGACTTCTGCCCACCGGACCTGAAAAAATTCCCTTGTCTCCGTTTGGCGTACGAAGCGGCAGAGGCCGGCGGCGCGAAAACAGTCGCCCTCAACGCGGCGGACGAAGTCGCGGTGGCAGCGTTTCTGGAAGGCAGCATCGGCTTCAACGATATTCCCAGAATCCTTGAAGACGTTCTGGCGGCAACAAGCTCTGGAAAAATGGAATCGATCGGGAAAGTGCTGGAAGCGGACGCCGACGCCCGCCGGTTAGCGCATCAGCGGGTAGCGGACGGAAAGAAAATTGAACAGCCCCGGGCAACTTCTTTTGCATAATTTTGGAATCTAACCAGTTGGAGAATACGTACCTCGATTATGTTTGACCTCTCGAATCTCTACTATCTCTACATTATCCCGGTGCTGGGCTTCATGATCCTGATCCACGAGTTTGGCCATTATGCCGTGGCCAAATGGCTGGGCGTGAGGGTGGAGCAGTTCGCGATTGGCTTCGGGAAGCGGCTGATCGGCTTCCGCAAGGGCGAAACCGACTACCGCATCAACGCGATCCCGCTGGGCGGCTACGTCAAGATGAGCGGTGAGAACCCAATGGACGAGCGCTCGGATGATCCGCGCGAGTTCATGAATCACTCGCGCTGGCATCGCTTCCTGATCGCGATAGCCGGGCCGACCATGAATATTCTGCTGGCGATCGTGCTACTCACGACGATTTACATGGTCCACTACGAGTATCCGGCTTTTTACGACGACGCGCCGGTGATCGGATGGGTGGCGAAGGACACTCCGGCCGCCAAGGCTGGAATCAGGATCGGCGACCGAATTACGCGCATCGGCGATGTGCAGGATCCTAACTGGGAGCAGGTCGATCAAGAGCAGGCTCTCAGCCCTGGGCAGGAGCTTGTCGTCGGCATTGAACGAAACGGCGAGAAGCTGGAAAAGAAAGTGACTCCGGAGTCGATGGGGGTCGATGGAATCGGATACGCGGGCTGGACGCCGAAAGAAGAGTCGGTCACGATCACTGACCTGCAGGAGAAAATGCCAGCCGAGAAGGCGGGCCTGAAGGAAGGCGACAAGATTCTCGCGCTCGACGGCAAACCGGTACCTGCTTTGGGCGAGATGATCGAGAGCCTGGAAGTCACGAAGGACAAGCCGATCACACTGACCGTGCTGCGGAATAACGAAGAGAAGACATTTACGCTACAGCCCGTGCTCTCGGAGAAGCGTTATCGCATCGGCATCGGGACCGTACAGATGAAGGTCAAGACCCTGCCATTCGGAGCTGCCTTCGACAAGTCGCTGGAAGAGAACCGGAAAAATGCGCTGCTCATCCTGAAGCTAGTCAAGAAGATGGTGCAACACAAGATGCCGCTGAAATCGATTGAAGGGCCGATCCGGATTGGCCAGGCGGCCGGCGAAGCGGCGCGCAGCAAAGGCTGGACCCCGCTCATGGGCCTGACTGCTGCCATCAGCCTGAACTTGGGCATCTTCAACCTGCTACCAATTCCGATTCTCGATGGCGGAGTGATTCTGTTTCTGCTGATTGAGGGATTGATGCGCCGTGACATCAGCATGAACATTAAGGAACGCGTCTATCAGGCCGCGTTCGTTTTTCTGGTTCTGTTTGCGGTCATGGTGATCTTCAACGACTTGACGAAGACGATCCCAGGGCTGGCAGATCGACTGCCCTAGCCCGCATCTGCAACCTGCTCGTTACATCCGTTAAGGGAGCCGATCTGGCTCCCTTAACTGTTTTTGGACAACGACGCCAGCGGCGCTACCGATACGGCCTTCACTGTGAAGTCGGGGTCGCACTTCTTCGTGGTGAAAGCCTGGAATTGCGAACGGGAACTCTTATTCTCAGTCGAGGGAATAACGGCGCAGTGCGAATACGAGCGAAAGCCGGCGGCTGTTGACCCAGCCGCCGGTTTTTTCTGCCGACGGGTTCATGCCATCTTGGTGGTACGACGGTGTTCCCCGGTTGCGGCCGCGCCCTTGGACGGCGGTAGCAACCGCTTCGACTTGGGCGCACACACCGTGGGGGCTTTCGCATTGGAAACGGGGAGCATGGCAGCGCGCACGCTAGCCATCATCTGTTCGGGCTGCCGCCCGGCGGCGAGATCAGAGACCATGGCTGCGAAAATCCTGCCCACTAGTTCTGCCGTCTGCGGAGCCAGATGCGCCATCTGCAATGGATTGGCTAATCCGCCGAAGGGATCATCGCTGGTGACACCGTTCGGCAAGTTTTGGATCGCGTTCTGGAAGTTCGGAAACGCGTTGGAGGCCGAGTCCGACGTCAGGGTGGCATAGAGTTGCGCCAGAGTTCCGGAGTCGCCCAGACTCACCATCACGGGCGCGATCTTCTCCAGGCCGAAGCCCTGACTGATCAGCCATGAGAGGAACGCCATGCCGCAACCGATACTGTCCCCGTCCTGGTCGGTGGGATCCGTCTTGTCCACAAAGTCCGGCTCGCCGTCCTGCGCCCACTGCGGCGCGGTCGCGAAATCGGCGAGGGCGTTATTACCGATGACCGCGGCGCACCAGCGCGAAAGAGCTTCTCCGGTGCTGAGGCCGCAGAGGTTTCCATTCATCGAGCACTCGCTCAATTCGGCTTCAAACAGGGCGGAGACGCGGGCCGAGTTGCCGAAAGAAGCGTCGACCTCGATCGCAGCCCCTGTGGTGTAATCGCAGCCCATATGGTCGGCGCCGCCAGTCCCGTCGGTGGCACCGCCGAGGGCAAAGACAATCGCGCTGACCGGTCCTCCGGTAGTACCGAAGATGCCGTCGTTGGCGGTGACGACCCGATCGGCATCGTTGACCAGATCCTGAGCGTTTTGCAGCGCGGGCTGGCCGAGCGAGGGGTCGACATATACAGTCACTCGGCCACTGGGACTGGTTCCGACAAATTGAGAGGTTCCTTTGTAACTGGGCCAGGCAGGTGCGACAGGATTGCCGCCTTGGATTTTGACAGCTTTCTTTCCGATGGGAGTTGCCTTGATGCGGTGATTCATACGGAGAACCTCCATTGCGGACAAGATATAGTGAGGAATTGGGGGTCCGCGTTACACCCCGGCTTTCGGCCCGAGGTTAGTTCGGTCGTCTCCCCACTGACAGGTTTGATGCTAGAGCTTCCAATAGAGCAGAGTGCCAGTAGGGCAATCTGTTACAAAATCCGAGTTCATGCGCACTTCCGGCGCTTGCGGTCGAGGTAAGCGCCGTTGAAATAATGAGTTCGGGGAGCGAGGTTTGGCGGGAGCGAGATTTTGGGTGGCGCAGCGCTTTCAGCGCTGCGAGAGAGCGGCAGTAAAAAATGACGGCTTTAGCCGCTAAGGTACCTCGGTGGCTAAAGCCAAACTGTCTTTCGGTTGAATCGCTGAAAGCGCTCGCCACCCAAAAGCCTCCGGAAGCCTGATTCTACGTGATAAAATAGAGATTCCCTTATGGCCAACATTCAACGCAGAAAGACCGTTACCGCCCTAGTTGGCGGTGTGCGCGTGGGATCGGATGCACCAATCGTGGTGCAGTCCATGACCAATACCGACACGGCCGATATCCCTTCGACAGTGCAGCAGGTGGCGGCCCTCGCCCGCGCCGGGTCGGAACTGGTGCGCGTCACGGTGAACAATGACGAGGCGGCAGCGGCCGTGCCGCATATTGTCGAGCAACTCGACAAGCAGGGCATCCGCGTACCCATCATCGGCGACTTCCACTACAACGGACACGTTCTGCTGACCAAGTACCCCGAGTGCGCGCGCGATCTGGCCAAGTACCGCATCAATCCCGGCAACGCCAGCATTGGCAAGACGGGCGACTCGAATTTCCGCACCATGATCGAAGTGGCGGTGAAATATGAGAAGCCAGTGCGCATCGGAGTGAACTGGGGATCGCTCGACCAGGTGCTGCTGACTCGCATGATGGACGAAAATTCCAAGCTCGACGAACCGAAAGATGCGCGCGAAGTGACGATGGAAGCGATGGTGGTAAGTGCACTGAATTCGGCAAAACTGGCCGAGCAATTTGGCTTGCGCCCTGACCAAATCATTTTGAGCGCGAAGGTGAGCGGCGTACAGGATCTGATCGACGTGTACCGCGCGCTGGCGGCACGCTGCAGCTATCCGCTGCACCTTGGACTCACTGAAGCCGGCATGGGAGCGAAGGGCGTGGTTGCATCGAGCGCTGCGATGGGCGTGGTGCTGCAAGAGGGCATCGGTGACACCATTCGAGTTTCGCTGACCCCGGCACCGGGCGGCGATCGCACAGAAGAAGTCCGGGTAGCGCAGCAGATTCTGCAATCGATGGGCATTCGAAGTTTCACTCCTCAGGTGACGGCGTGCCCGGGCTGCGGGCGCACCACCAGCACGTTCTTCCAGGAAATGGCGGAGCAGATTCAGACATACCTGCGCGAGCAGATGCCGGGATGGAAGGGACGCTACATCGGCGTCGAAGAGATGAAACTTGCCGTGATGGGATGCGTGGTCAACGGTCCGGGCGAGTCGAAGCACGCCAACATCGGCATTTCGCTGCCGGGCACATTCGAGGAACCCAAGGCTCCCGTTTACGTTGACGGACGGCTGTTCACGACGCTGAAGGGCGACCGCATTGTTGCGGAGTTCATTGAGATTCTCGACGACTACGTCGATTCGCACTACGCGGCCAGAGAGGCCGTAAAGGAAGAAGTTCCCGCCAAGGTCTAAGACCGGTCCGGACAGATGCCGGCCTTCTACATCGTGCCGCAGGAGAAGATTCCCGGTGCGGACGCGATCGGGCTCGAAGGCCGCGCTTTATCCAAACATACCGACAAGCTTGAGGTGCTGGCCACGCAGGCTGGCGTCATTTCTCTGATGAATCTCTTCAGCGCCGGCGAAGAAGAGATGGCTGGATTTCTCGTAGAAGGCGGAGCCGATGTCAACCTTCCCGAGGAGAAGTGGTTCCCTGCCGAAGAAGGGCTGAAGACCATCGCTGCCCTGTTGAAGGCTTTGGCAGACGCTCCGTCGATCGAGGGGCCGGTCCTATCCGCAGAGCTAAGACAGTTTCAGCAGGTCCTTGAGGTCGCCGAGTCGCGGAAGGTGCGCTGGCATCTCGGAATCGACTACTGAGCCGAACCCCGGCGCAGTCCACCCAGCTATTGTCCGATAAACAGGAAAACAGGATTCTGCGGCGGGGGTTCCAGACCCGACTGCGCCGGCGCCGCGCTGAACGGAGCGAGAAGATCGGTCACCAGCGTGTCGGGGGTATTGGTCCCGCCCCTAGTAAGGGAACTCGTGGTGGTGTTGACGATGGCTACCGTACCTCCATCACAGACGCTGGCGTAAACGCGACTGCTGTCGGGAGCGGCGACCGTGGACATCCGGAACCGTGCTGAGGCTGGAGTGTAGGACGTAACGGGTGCGCAGTAGGTGGCCGGTGCAAACGCAAATGGGTTGACGGTCGCGCCGCTGGAAGTGGTTACCGGGGGCAGCATCGGGAATATCGTTGTCTTCACCGTTAAGGATGCGGCATCGAATACAGTCACTTGCGGAATCACACAACCCGCAGCGTTCAGGAGAGGGTCAGGACACGCGGAGGTCGCGATCGCATAGCTCGCGACGTAGAACCGACTGCCATCGGGCAAGGCCGTCACGGACACAGGCGCTGCGGCAGAGCAAGTCGTGCTCGAACACGCTGGTGGCAAAGGGATGCTGATGCCTGCCGGATTTCCCACGGGAGTCGGTGGATCCGTATTCGCGTTAAACACATACACCAACCCCGCGTTCGGGTTGGTCACATACAAGCGATTCCGGCTCTTGTCATAGAGGACGAAGTTCGCGCCCGCGACGCCAACGGACTGCGGAGATTGCGGAATCACCGCGTCCGAGGCCGTGTTGATCGTGTAGAGCTGCGACGGCTGCGACGCATCCCCCTGGGTCACGACGTACACCCGCTGGCTATCCGGGCGCGAAACTGCCCACTCCGGGGAGGAGGCTACCGGTATCGTCGCGATTGGCGTCAAGTCGATGGGGGAAAGATCGGCGACCGTATTGTTGCCCTGATTGAGGACGTAGATATCGGACCCGACGGGAGTCTCTACCATCGCGACGGGATGCGCCCCGGCGGGAAGGTAGGCAAGGTTGGTGACTGTGTTCGACACCGAACTGAGCACCATGACCGAATCTGTGCTCGGGAGATTGCAATTCGGATCGCTTTCGGCTCCGTAGTTAGCGACGTACGCGGCATTACTTTGTGTGGTTGCTACGAAGTCAGGAAGATAGGGGCAAAACGTGGGAACTGTCGCAACTCCACCGGTAGCCGGCCCCAGGCCCGCATAGCTGGGATTCACGTACTGGATGGTTGTGCCGGTGGCCGAGACAATGGGAAAGCAGCCGTCGTAGGCTGCAGGGTTTGCGCCCTGGAGCGAAACCCCGGAGATCACGATCTTCGCTCCCACGATGGCAGTCGTGATCGGGGAACTGAGCGCGATAGTGACCAGATTGCCGGCTTCGCTAATGGCACTGATCGAGGAAGACTGAGAACTACCCACATTGAGCACGGGGAAGGTAGTCGTGGTACCCAGTCCGGTCGAAGTCGAGGTATCACCGGCTGGAAAGAACGCCGTGACCGAGTCCGCTCCTCCGGCACAGAGGCTGGCCCCGGCATTGGCCACGAACGCGCGCGAATTGTTGGAGAGAATGGCGCCATGCGTCGGATTCACACCCATGGCGGCTTGGCCGATGTCGGTATCCCCGGAGACATCAATCTGCAAGGCAGAACCCGGGTTCGAGGGAACATTGGCGCTGATGCCAAAAACCGCGTGGAAATTCGCCGGATTGGGTGGAGTCGTGCCGGTAGGAATGACTACGGGGCGATAGACCTGACCACACGAAATCTCCAGCAACGTCGCCAGCGCGATCGCTGCCACCCAGCCCACACGTCGGAAACTCATCGGCACCCCGAAGAAAAAGTTCTGATTCGAAGGATTACGTTCGAATGATTTTAAGACAGAAGCGATTATTGTAACGATTGTGAGGCGTCCGCGCTAGGCCGGGCGTCGGCTTCCGTCGGCTTCCGGCTTCCGGCCTTCGGCTTCGGCACTCAGCACTCAGCACTCAGCAGAGGGATGCGGAGTAAACAGCGCGGGATGCCCGGATGGGTTGCCCTCTTGGACGTAAGGGAACACGTTTCGACGCGAGAGATGCAAAAGCCGAGAGGCGATTGCGCTATCGTCGGCGAGACTTTGCCGCGGCCGCAGCCGGTTCCTCCGACTTGATGGCGGCAGCGGGCTTCTTTTTGCCTTCCATTTGAGCCAGACTCTGTTTCAACGCCGCCATGAGGTCGACCACCGGGGCCAGTTTTTTGGGCTTCTCGACGGCGGCCACTTCCCCGCCTTCGAGCTTGGTCTCGATCAACTGCTTCAAGTTTTCCTGGAAGTTGTCTTTGTATTTCTCGGGATCCCAATCATCGGCCAAGGCCTCAATCAACTGATGGGCGACTTTCACTTCGGCATCCTTCAACTCCACATCGGGAGCGCCGAAGCCTTCGACCTTGCGAACTTCTTCCGCGTAGTACATGGTGTGGAGCATGAGTCCGCCTTCATGCGGGCGGAGGAACACCGTGTATTCGCGGTTGTGCATGGTGATCTTGGCGATAGCAACGTATTCGCTCTCTTCGAGCGCCTTGGTGAGCAGAGCATACGGACGACGCCCTGCTTCCTCGGGCATCATGTAGTACGACGATTCGAAATAAACGGGATCGACGTCGCCGGATTTCACGAACTCGAGGATCTCCATGGTCTTGGCGGTCTGCGGCTCGATCTTCTTGATCTCATCGGGCTCGATGATGATGTATTCATCCTTGCGAAACTCGTAGCCCTTGACGATGTCGGCGCGATCGACAACTTGGCCGTCCGCCTGACAAACGTATTGCTGCTTGAGCCGCGACTTGTCAGTACGATGCAGCATGTTGAAGGAAATGCCGCTGCTGCGCGCGCCCGAGAACAGACGCACGGGCATGGAGATGAGTCCGAAGGTTAAGTGGCCAGACCAGACCGACGATGGCATAGTTCCCTCTCGCAGGCAATTCCCGAAGGCAGCGGCGCTCGGGCCGGCTCCCGGAAACGAGTAGCTAAACTCAACCGCTCAGAGAGTTTAGCCTAGAAAGCACCTTGGATGCACCAATCGAGTGGCATATTGCGGGGCAGGAGGAACCGAAATTCGAAGCTCGAGGGGATGGGGTTGGCGAGGGGTGGGTACTAGGGATTGTAGTTAGATGGCGGGTGCAGTTTGAGCAGCCAAGGAGGGGCGCCATTGACAAGGCATCTGCTAACGAGTTGTCGTGGCCAAGCATCTATAAGTCTGTACAGGAAAATCGAACTGCGAGGAGCCTCGCATGCTTCTAGCACGCCTGGCCACGCTGACACTACTGACGTTCGCTGCGGCATCGGCCGCCGCCCAGACGAAGGAGATGGCAGCAACCGTGTCCGACGCACCTCCCGCAAGCTGCCACGCTACGTTGCCATCCGACGGGCGCTTCATTCCGCCCTCGCCTGTCGGCGCAGACCCTCGAACGAATATGGGAGGGCTTGGGGAACACCAGTTTTGGTTTGGCAGCTCGAAGCTATGGACCATGCTGCCCATTGATGGAATCTGGAGGCCGTGGCGGTCTTCCGGCGGCCGTCCCGGTGATTTTGCCTATGACAACAAGCTCCCGTGGTTCCGCATGCATCCGGGGTTTTCGACGGAGGACGGCCCCCTCACTGTCACGGGAAGAAAACGGGACGGTCCGGCCCCCGCATTCACGGAAACCTATGAGGGCGGTGGACGCTCGCACATCATGATCATGGGGGGCATCAGCATTCCGGTATCCGGGTGTTGGAATGTCACGGGACACTACGAGGATCAGGAACTGAGCTTTACCGTCTGGGTTCCTCCGATCGCAGAGCAGAAACAAAATCAATCCGCCGTCACCCACGAGCAAGGAGTGTCGCCGGAATGGTCTGCGCAGATGGCAACACATCGCATTTACCTCGATGCTAGAACCCAGGCGAAGCGGCTCGTCTATAAAGTGACACCGGAGATTCCGCCGGGAGTCGATGTGGCTGGAACTGTGCTACTGCACGCAATTATCGGACCCGATGGCAGAGCCCATGATCTCCAGTACGTCTCGGGCCCACAAGAGTTGGCGCGAGCGGCGACCAACGCAGTCATATGGTGGCAATACAGGGTTGACGACGAAGCAGCGGAAGTTGATACCACGATTGAGGTCGCATTCTCGCCACATAACGAATGATCTCGTCCGACGGCTGGAGCCCTTTTTCGTGAGCCGTTACCCCGGTTGGTCTCATCCAACACTCGCCAGCATAGGCACGATCAGGGGAATACAATGACCGACCTTCGCTATCCCATTGGCAAATTCCACTTCGACGGCCCTCTGACTGCACATCAGAAGCACGCAGCGTTCGCCGACATTGCCACGGCACCGGCGAACCTGCGCGACGCCATCAAAGGCCTGTCCGAGGCTCAACTCGATACGCCGTATCGCCCCGGCGGATGGACCGTGCGGCAGGTCGTCCATCACTTGCCGGACAGCCATCTGAATTCCTACATACGCTTCAAGCTGGCACTCACCGAAGACGAGCCGACCATCAAGCCTTATGCGGAAGACCGATGGGCAGAGCTGGCGGACACGAAGGCAACTCCGGTTGAAGTCTCTCTGACGATGCTGGACGCTCTGCATGATCGCTGGGTACGCCTGCTGCGGTCGCTGTCGCCTGAAGAGTGGGAGCGCACGTTCCGCCATCCCGAACTGGGAGCAATGACCCTGGAAAAGACGCTGGCGCTTTATGCTTGGCATGGCCGGCATCATGTGAGCCACATCACAAGCCTCCGTGATCGCGAGGGTTGGTAGCTTTCGGAGATCACTTTCGTACGAGCAGCGGTAAACTTAGGTCATCTTTCCGGGGTCCAGTTGCCCCGCTAGGCTAGCAAGGAATGGAAAACTCTCTTCATCAGCGCCGCCTTCTTGGGATCAGCTTGCTCGTCGGCTGTTCCGCGCTGGCTCTCGCACAAAGCCATGCGGCACCCGCGCCTCCTCCGGCACAGGGTTCGGCGACGGCCAGTCCTCTCGCCGCAGCTGCTAGCAACGCCAAGGCGCAGAAAACCGGGCGCGCCAAAAAGATCTTCACGGATGACGACATGGAAGCGAACGCGGGACCTCTACCGCGGATGAAGATGGACGGGCCAGAGAACGGCGACGAAATTGTGGCGGCAATCACCAAATATAAGGAAACCCATACACCAGAGCAAACCGAACAAGCCATCCGCACGTGGTATGACCGATATGATGAGATGCTGGTTGCCACCATTCAGGAAAACCGCGACATGCAGACAATTGGCAGTGTGAACATGAGCAATGGGAACGAACTCTGCCAGCAGAGCCAGGACTGGGAGCACTGCCAGAGTCGCCAAATGGCAGATCAGCGTGGGAGTCGAACCGACCAGACTCAGATGATCAAGAACAGCGCACTAATGATGAGGATTCAGCGCGTGTTCCAGAAAGTCAGAGGCGCTCTGATGATGAACAACCTGCATTACTCGTGGTTCAGAATTCAGAGCAACAGTTATAACGGCGACGAATTATGACAGCCTGCGTTTCTGCCTGGAGGAGCATTGGGCAGGACCGGCAGCTTTCGGGCTCGGGCTCTCTTAGGTAATCCCTAGCTTCCACAAAAAATAGCTGGCCGTTTCACGAAGTACGGCGACGGAGCGTTGCCACGCGCTGTGGGGCCGCGAGTCTGGGCGCGGCGCTACATAGACCGGCGCAATGCCTTCGTGCTCCAGGAGTTTGCGGATACGGAAGACGTGATAGGCGTCGCTGACGGCGATGCAACTGCGCAGGCCATTCGCGCGCATGATCACGCCCACGCGCACCGCTGATTCAGAAGTGTCGTGGCCCTGCGTTTCAGCGATCAGGCTGCGCTCGGGAACGCCGTGGCGCATCAAATAGTCGCGGCCAACGCCCCCTTCGCTGAAGGTGGGATCGGCGGCGGCGCCGCCGGTTGTGATCACTACAGGCGCCATGTCATGGTGAAAGACCTCGAGCGCATGATCGAGACGCGCGCGCAGCACGGGAGACGGCCGCCCAGAATATTCGGCAGCTCCAAAGACGACAATCGCGTCGGCTTTGTGGATTTCCTGAAGCGAGGCGGTATGCACCACCTGAAAGGCGGTGATGATCAGGAACACTACAACGGCGGCGACCAACAAAAGCAACAGACGAAGCCACCATCGGGGTTGCGGATGCTGATTGGCGGCTTCATCGGTCATTCCTTAGACGGTCATCCTATGGGCGAGCATCGTGAGACATTCATCCTTGCGCGAAGAACTTGGAGATGTCGTCGGCGGGGATGGCGCCTTCGCGGATGATGCGCCAGCGCGTGGCCTCGTCCGTCAGATCGATGATGGTGGAAGCTACATCGCGGGGAGAAGAGCCACCGTCGACGATGATGTTGATGCGTCCTTCGAGTTGTTCGCGAACCTGTTCAGCGCTGGTACACTCCGAGGCACCGCTGAGGTTTGCCGAAGTCGCCGTGATCGGGATGGCCGCGGCCGTTACCACTGCCAGCGGAATCTGCGCATTCGGCACACGCAAGGCTACGTTGCCGGTATTAGCCGTCACCTTCAGCGGCAAGCGCGATCCCGCCTTCACGATGATGGTCAGTGGGCCTGGCCAGAACTTCCGCGCCAGAGCATAGAATTCTTCGGGCAGCGGCTTGGCGAGTTCCTCCGCCTGGTCGGTACTGGCGATGAGCAGCGACAGCGGCTTGTGGCGCGAGCGCGTCTTGATGTCATAGACCTTATCCACCGCGCGCAGGTTGAAGGGGTCGGCAGCCAGTCCATAGAACGTGTCGGTCGGCATGCCCAGCACTTCCCCGGAACGGATCTGGTCGGCAGCGTATTTCACCAGCGACGATTCAGGAGTATCGCTATTAATTTTTAGGATCTCGGCGCGCACGGGCGCTCCCTTCTATATGCAACAGACTAGAGTTTAATTAGACCGCGAAACCTACAATAATACGGCAAAACGCGGCAAGAGGAAGCGGCAGCGTATGATTGCAGTTGCGCACCCTGAATCCTAGATGACCCGAACCGCAGAATCCGCGCCCAACGCCCAACACCGACTTCGCCGCATTGAGGGCCGCCACAATACCCTGGTGAAAGAATTGCGCCAAGCTTTCGCGCATGCCGAGCGCACAGAGGACGGAAGCTGCGCCATCGAAGGCTTGCGCATTGTCGAAGAGGCGATCCGCAGCGGGCTGCGCTTTCGGGCCCTGTTCTTTAAGGAATCGGCGCAGAACCTGGCGGAACGCCTGCTACCGCAGATCGGCGCGAACGTCGACACGTTGCTGCTTCCCGACAAACTCTTCGACGCCACCATTCCAACCGAGACGCCGCAGGGAGTGGCGGCACTGGTTCGTCTGAAGGAATTCTCTTTGGCGGATGCGCTGGAACGCTTGCAGGTCGGCCCAATGATCGTTCTTGCAGGACTGCAGGATCCAGGGAACTTGGGAACGATTCTGCGCTCCGCTGAGGCTTTTGGCAGCGCGGGCGTAGTGCTTGGCGAGGGGACTGTCAGTCTATTCAATTCGAAGGTGATTCGGGCATCGGCCGGATCGGTGTTCCGGCTTCCGGTGATTGTTGGGAAGACCGCAGGCGGTCTGGAAGGGGTTTCCTCGAAGCTCCGCGCGCAGGGTGTGCGGCTGATTGCGACCTCCTCCCACAAGGGGGCGCCGCTCGATCAGGCAAATCTTACGGGGCCGCCGCAGTTTTCGTGGGGAGCGAGGGATCGGGACTGCCGCGCGCGGTGTTGGCGCAGGCGGATGAATTGATTGCGATTCCGCACACGGCGCAGGTCGAATCACTGAATGCGGGCGTTGCGGGGAGCATCGTCCTGTACGAGGCGGCGCGGCAGAGACGCGGGCAGTAATCTCGATCGTAGAGCGCGCCGCGAGAGGGCGGGGCGGGAGAGCATGCGGCGGAGGGGCGCCGGTGGGAAAGGCGCGGGCGGGACGGGTCCCGGTGGAAGAGCGGCCCTTCAGGGCCGCGTTAGGCGTGCTAAACCTATGCGGGCTTTAGCCCCTGCGGCCCTCAGTTCACGCTAAATCCGCCGCCATCCACCACCAGGGCGGCTCCCGTAATCC
>CAWHSR010000023.1:0-78975 GCA_963832015.1 uncultured Acidobacteriaceae bacterium | reverse complement strand
ATTCGGCGAGACTTCGGCACTCAGTTCCGTGGTCTACGCTCTGGTTGGCCTGGCGGCGCTGTACCAGGCTTTCTCTTTCAAGGCAATTCAGCATCGCTGGGGACACGAGTCGGCTCCGGCTCGCGCTCGTTAGAGGAAGATATGGGAAGACGGGGGAGAAAGCCTATGCGTTCTCCCCCACTTTACTTGGCATGCGACTCAAAACACTCAGCCTCGATCCCCGCATCACCGTGCGGAAACCCGGAGCGCCGAATCCAGAAGGAGAGTGCGTCGTCTATTGGATGCAACGCGCCCAGCGGGCATTGGACAACCTGGCTCTGGACGCGGCGGTCGAGCTTGGCAACGAACTGGGCAAACCGGTCGTCGCTTTCCTTGCTCCGGTGCCTTTTTATCCGCGCGCTAATCTACGTCACTACCGCTTTCTCGCTTCCGGAATTCCGGACATCGAAGAGGGACTCTCCAAGCGCAATGTCGGCTTTGTCCTGCGGACGTGCGCTGATCACAGCCTAATCAAGTTTTGTGAACAGGTCCGCCCGGCGATCGTAATTGGCGACGAAAACCCCGTGCGCGAAACTGAGCACTGGCGAGTCCGCGCCGCCCAACACTTGAAGGTGCCTTTCTGGACCGTTGATGCCGACGTCGTCGTGCCCTCGCGGCTGCTGGGTAAAGAGCAGTATGGCGCCCGCACGATCCGCCGCCGACTCCAGGAACTCTTGCCTCAGTTCCTTGTTCCAACGAAAGTCGTCAAAGCGCGAATGCCCTGGAACAAGCCCCGAACTCTGCAGTCACTTTCGGCGCATGAGGATTTCACCGCCGGTTGGTCCCTCGATCGCTCCGTTTCGCCGGTCGAGAACTGGCAGGGCGGAACCAAGCGTGCCCTGAGCGTTCTGGCTGACTTCGTCAAACATGGGTTGCGGAATTATCCCAAGGACCGGAATCATCCGGACCTTTCCGGAACCAGCCACCTCTCGCCCTATCTTCACTTTGGCCATATCAGTCCACTCACCATCGCGCACGCCGTGCAGGCGGCATCCGCGCCGGCCGCCGCGAAACAGGCATTTCTGGAGCAATTGATAGTCCGACGGGAACTATCGGTGAATTTCGTCCGCTACAACTCGTACTATGATTCCTTCGAATGCCTCGAGCCCTGGGCAGATCGCTCTTTTGCCCGACACTCGGGCGACCATCGCCCTATCGTTTACGACGAAGAACAGCTCGAGCAGGCTGAAACTCACGATCCCCTGTGGAACGCGGCTCAGAAACAAATGGTCCTGACGGGCTGGATGCACAACCACATGCGGATGTACTGGGCCAAGAAAATCCTGGAGTGGAGTCCGTCGGTTGCTACCGCTCACCAACGTGCGCTTTGGCTCAATGACCGTTATGAACTCGACGGGCGCGACCCCAACGGCTACGCGGGCATTGCGTGGGCGATTGTAGGCAAGCACGATCGCCCTTGGTTCGAGCGTCCAGTGTTTGGACAGGTGCGATACATGTCGCTCGCCAGCACCGGAGGGAAGTTCGACTCAAAGAATTACATTTCCCAGATCGGCCAGCTGGAGCGGACTCGTGTCTAGGGACTGGGTCGCGCTCGGGATCTTCTTCGGGATTTGTTTCGCGGTGGCTGCGAGCGGATCGGTATTCACGGCAAGCTCGGTGAAAACATGGTATCCCGGTCTGCTCAAGCCCGTGGGCACTCCGCCGCCGTGGTCTTCGGTCCAGTCTGGTCAATCCTTTACCTGCTGATGGCAGCGGCTGCCTGGCTAGTGTGGCGGCAGCGAATTCACGAAGATGTGTGGCCGGCACTGGCCCTGTTCATGGCGCAATTGATCCTCAATGGACTTTGGTCTTTTGTCTTCTTCGGCCTGCGAAGGCCCGGAGCGGCCTTGGTCGAAATCATCGTGCTGTTAGCCGCCATCGCTATGAACGCTATGCGATTCGCGGAACTCTCACGCCTGGCATTTTGGCTGATGACACCCTACGGCGCCTCGGTCCTATATGCTTCCTACCTGAACTTCGGAATCTGGCGCCTGAATAAAGGCACAGCATGAAGGTCCTGGTTACTGGTGCGTCCGGCTACATCGGCCGGCAACTGGCGGAAAAACTCTCGGCAGCAGGTTACGACGTCACCTGTATGGTCCGGAATGCCGGGCAGGCCCCCCAACTTCACTGCCCGCAAATCAAGTTCGTCGAGGCGGATGCGTTGCAAGCCGAGACACTTCCACCGGCGCTAAAGGGAATCGATGTAGCCTACTACCTCATCCACTCGATGTCCGGGCGAGTTGAAGGGTTTGAATTGCGGGACCGGCAGGCTGCCCACAACTTCGCCATAGCAGCGAAGCAGTGCGGGGTGCGGCGTGTGATCTACCTCGGTGGACTGGCAGCGACTGGAGCTGCGGTTTCAGCGCATCTCAAGAGCCGGCACGAAACGGGCGCGGTGTTGCGCAAATTTGGACCGCCTCTCGTCGAACTGCGGGCCGGCATCATCGTTGGTAATGGCAGTACGTCTTTCGAAATCATTCGCTGCCTGACAGAACGGCTGCCGGTCATGATTTGCCCCCGTTGGGTGGTGACAAAAACTCAGCCGATAGCGGTTAGCGACGTGCTCGAATACCTCGAAGCTGCGCTCGACCTGCGCGAGGCGGTGGAAGAACCCATCGAGGTCGGCGGCTCGACAATCGAGACCTATCGCAGCATGATGCTAGCGTATGCGCGGCATCGTGGGCTCCGCCGATTGTTGATGCGCGTTCCGGTGCTGACCCCGCGGTTGTCGTCCTATTGGCTGGACTTCGTTACTCCGGTGCCGCCAGCCGTATCTCGCCCGCTCATCGAGGGTCTCCGAAGCGAATCCGTTTGCACCAATGCGCTGGCCGCCAGACTATTTCCTTCGATCTGTCCGATCTCGTACGCCGCCGCCGTCCAAAGAGCACTGGAGAGGCCCGCACCTTTGATGCCGCTACCGAGCATGGGCGGTGCGTCGCACCGGACATTTCGCATCGAGGGGATCATCTGCGACGTAAGGGAAACGATCGTCGACGCTCCACCCGAACGCGTGTTTGAGTTAATCGGGAACGTCGGAGGGAAGAACGGGTGGTTCTACGCGAACTTTCTGTGGTCTGTACGCGGTTGGATCGATCGACTCATCGGCGGCGTAGGCATGAAACGTGGCCGGCCACGAGCGTCCGGTATCGAAACTGGCGATGTCATCGACTTCTGGCAGGTCGAACGCGCCGACGCAGCGAGCGCTGTGCTGCTCCGGGCAGAAATGAAGCTGCCCGGCGAAGCATGGCTGCAATTCAACCTTACACCCCAACACCATGACCGCACGCTACTGCGGTGCTGCGCATGGTTCCAGCCGCGCGGTTTGGCCGGAGAGATCTATTGGTGTGGGTTGTACCCAGTTCACGCGATAATTTTTTCCGGCATGCTTAAGGCGATTAGGAGTCACGCGGAACAGAGCTCATACGCAGGGGGCGCGGCCGGTTCGTAGAGCGGAATCTTGCACGTGGGTAGTTAGCCGCAAGGATTTTTAGGGGTAGGATTCTGGGCATCTCTGTGGGTCGGATTCCTTTGCGGACGAGTGGTCGGCAATGCCGAAGTAATGCCGTGACACGTTTTTGACAGAAAACTAGAGGCGTTCGGGCGAAGAGTTGGCAGGAGCGACGGGACTCGAACCCGCGGCCTCCTGCGTGACAGGCGTTCTAACCAGTTGATCAAAACCATTCTGGCCAGCGGATTGGATTCGAAATCTGGCCCACAACTGGCATACCGGACTGCCTAAAAATGGCAGCAAAACAAAGTTTTCGACTGATGGGCAGTCAGTCGACTTCTGGATTCAGGCGGCCCACCTCATGAAACGAAATTGAACCTTACACTTACTGGTTGCTTGGCAATCGGCTAAATGTCTTTTGTTTCATCGGCCTCTCGATTTTCCAAAATGGGCAAGATGTCTTGTGACGAATCAGCCGAGGATCGCAGATGGCTGCGCCGCAGGTTGACCTAACCCGAATCGCTCAGACAGTCACGGATCGACTCGCACCATCTCCACATTGATAACCATCGTTGCTCCCTGGGCGAGTCGGAATGTAGCATAGTCGGTTTTGGGCGAGCGATAGATCCATTGCCGATACCTGTTCGCGATTACGCTGAATGTCAGATCAACTCCAGCTGGAACCGAGCATGAGAATGTGGAATTCACGATCGAATTGTAGCCTCGAAAGAAGTCGTCGCCTCGGCGGAACACGATTGTCGCATCGCTGATTCCATCTCCCTTCGCCGGATCCTTGATAGTGCCTTGAACTCGTGCGGCTTTCCTCACCTTGACAACTACGCTGGCCGCCGGCGATGTAGGGCTGATCTCAACCTCCGGAATATCACAAACAAATATAGCGAGATTGCAATCACCATAATTACTGTGCTCGTCGGTCGCGAAGAGGCGGTATTTTCCGAAGTCGATATCCAATCGAAAACGACCATTGGGGTCGCTGCGGGTTGAGCGAATCACTTGAGGATCGCCTGGCCGTTCTGCAGAAATCTTCAAATCGGCAATCGGTGTTCCTGCATCGTCGGTGATCGTGCCGCTTATTGAACCACCGTTGCTCGTGGAAGAACTCAACTGCAAAAGACTCGCGAGGACAAGCTCAACAAGCACGACGTTAGATGGCGTCCAGAGCATGGGCAGTCCTTTAGGTACGAAGGCTACAACTCCTGTTTCGTGACATAAAATCCGATCGGAGCAATTACGAAAACCGAAGCGGTGCCGCCAACAATTTTCCAGAATTCAAGTACGCTCGCCAGGCGATCTTCCTGACTGCTAAAGCCCGTACTCGCGAACCATGCCACTCGAGCTACCATTAAGATGTTCCAAAGTATGATTGCGCTCAGAGCGAGAACGAATCCGTTCTTGGAGGCTCGACCATTGTCATGTTTGCCGGCCTGAAGCGCGCCAAATAGAACTGCCAGATTCGGAGAATAGGTGGCAACCAAGGCGAGAAGCGTTTCACCCAGACTATTGGCATCGATGATTCCGCTGTACAACGATACTCCGACGAGCACGCAGCAGACTGCCAGACCGGCGAGTAAAGTCAGCGAAAGCAAGATACGCTCTTCTTTTGTCCACCTCACTCGCTCCCGGTTAATTCCTGCCAGACACCACTGATCCTGTTCGGAGGGCAATGGGCTTCCCGTTCGGAGGACAATGGGTCTTCTGGACTGTTGCCTCCGAGTGGTCCGCGACTCGGGAGGAACTCATCGACCGAGTGCACAGGTCACTTCCCAGAATCGTTAAAAGATCGCCACTGCCTTGTTCGTACATTTACGGGTCGGAAGTTGTCTGCCCGTAAAGCTGACCGAGCGATCCGAACCGTCGGCTTCTCAGCCTGCCTCGGGATCACACCGCGAAGACAATCCATTTGTCCATCGCTTCCGTACTAGGGTTGTAGACAGAACAATCGTTGGTCTGCGCCGGATGCGGCGCCGTGTTCGACGCAGACCAGCCCCGTCCCTGTTGGGGCCTGTCTTCAATCCAATCTCAGAGGCAAAAACCATGAAGCACTTGAAGTCAATGGTAGCCCTCGTCGTGGCGCTGCTCATGCTGGCTCCGGCCAACGTGTTTGCGTCCAGCCATCGTGAGGCTCCCATCACAGCGCTCGATCGCACCGCGGACGTGACCGACTGGTACGCCTTCGTCAGTTACGACCATCCGGATCGCGTCACCATGATCCTTAACGTCGATCCTTTTCTTGAGCCGTCCAACGGGCCGAACTATTTCCCCTTCGATCCCAACGTGCTCTATGAAATGAAGATCGACAACAATCAGGACGGAATCGAAGACGTCACCTTCCAGTTCCGCTTCACCACGGAAATTCGCCAGCCAGGATTGTTCACCGGTCTGGTGGGCGGCATTGCCGGCATTCCGCCGATCACTTCGCTGGCGGGTCCTGGTTCCGAGGGTCTCAGCCTGCGGCAAACCTACACCGTCACCATGGTCAAGGGCGGTAAATCGACGCTGCTCAGCGAAGGCAAGACTTTGTACGCAGTGCCTTCCAACGTCGGACCTCGCACGATGCCCGACTACCAGTCGCTGTTTAACCAAGGGATTCACCACCTGCCGAACAATGTGCGCGTGTTCGCCGGAACGGTGGACGATCCTTTCTTCATCGATCTGGGCGCAGCTTTTGACTCGCTCAACTTCCGTATGGGCGTGGGCGGTGTGCTGCCCGCTTCCGAGGATGCGGACGACACTCACAACTATGCTCCCGATGCGGTCGCGGGCTTCAACGTGAACTCGATCGTGCTCGAAGTTCCCATCACCATGCTGACCGTCGACGGGAAGATCCATCCAGCGGGCGACAAGAAGGCTGTGATTGGAACCTACGGCAGCACTTCGCGGCACGAGATCACGGTGCGGCGCTCGCCGTTGCGGGAGCAGGACCTAGGCCTTTTCCAACAGGTCCAGCGTGAAGGCAATCCGCTGATCAACGAACTGATCATCGGAACCGGATCGAAGGACCGCTTCAGCATGGACGATCCCAAGAACGATGCGCAATTTGCCAACTTCGTTCTCGATCCTTTGTTGGCGCACGTTTTCGCGTCGCTCGGGATTCCAGTTGCTCCTGCACCCCGCACCGACCTGCTGATCCTGGCGCAGTATGAGCCACCGATCTGCTCCGGCTGCGGTGCAGGCGACGCTGGGCCGGTTGCTGACCTGCTTCGCCTGAACACAGGAATTCCCCCAACGCCTGTGGCCAAGCAGAAGCGCCTGGGGTTCCTGGCGGGCGATATTGCTGGATTCCCAAACGGACGCCGGCCGGTCGACGACGTGGTTGACATTGCTTCGCGTGCGGTGGCCGGAATCCTGGTGGATTCCACCAAGTACGGAACAGCGATTGGCGATGGCGTGCAAATGAATCCGGAAGGGTACGGAACAACGTTCCCTTATGTGATGCCGGCGAATAGTGGACGCGACTCGGTACATATCGGTCCCGGGCAGCAAGGCTGCACCGGACAGTCGAACGGAACTTGCCCCGTCCAGTAATGAAACGGTCGTTCAACCAAAGTGGCCGCTGTCGATTACGGGCCGCGGCCACCTTTTGAATCGAAATCGAGGATTGTCATGAAAAAACTAGTCGCGCTCTTATTGTTGAGTCTCACTGCGGTGGCTTTCGCGCAGACTCCTGTAGCTGAAACGTCGTCTCTCTCTCCGGCAGAGAAGAGCATGGCCGCAGCCCGAAAAGAAATTGCCAGCAAGCCGGTCCAGTACGCAGGCTATAACCATCTCGCGATTGCGCTGTCGCGGCGCGCTCGCGAGACTTCCGACGTGCTGTACTACGCGCAAGCCGAAGAGGCGTTGAAGAAATCGATGGAGCTGGCACCGGCGGATTTTGAGAGCCAGAAGATCCGGGTGTGGCTGCTGCTGGGCCGCCACGAATTTCCAGCCGCGCTGGAAGCGGCCAAGGTACTGAATAAGAAAGTGCCGGACGACATTCTCGTGTACGGATTCCTGACTGATGCCAATGCCGAGCTGGGCAACTACAGTGACGCGGAGGATGCGGCGCAATGGATGCTCAACCTGCGTCCGGGCAATCTGCCGGGGCTGACGCGCGCGGCTTACCTGCGCGAGCTATTTGGCGACGTGGAAGGCGCTTATCAGTTGATGGACATGGCATATCAATCGACTGTGCCCACAGAAACGGAGGATCGTGCGTGGATCTTGTCGCAGATGGGGCATCTTCGCTTCATCGATGGCAAGACGGATGACGCGGATAACATTCTGCAGCAGGCGCTCATCATTTTCCCCAACTATCATTACGCCCTGGGGAATCTGGCGAAGGTTCGCATCACTCAGAAGAGATACGACGAAGCGGTTGCCCTGCTGCAGCAACGCTACACCGCCGCGCCCCATGCCGAGAACCTGTACGATCTCGCGGAGGGTCTGCAACTCGCGGGCCGTACGAGTGATGCGAAGAAGGCTTTTGGGGAGTTCGAGACCAGGTCTCTGGCGGAATCGGTGCGGAAAGACAACTCCAGCCGCGAGTTGGTCTTCTACTACGCTGACCACGCCAACCAACCGGCAAAAGCCCTAGCGATCGCCAATCAGGAACGTGAGTGGCGTCACGATGTTTACACGCTCGACGCTCTTGCCTGGGCGTTGCACGTGAACGGACAAGACGCCGAGGCGCGCAAACAGCTTGATACGGCGTTGGCCGTCGGAATCCGCGATGCCAAGATCTTCGCGCATGCCGGTGAGATTGCCCTGAAGTTGGGAGATCGCCCAGCGGCGGAGCGCTATCTACGGCAGTCGGTTTCCCTGCACGCGACGGGGTCAGAGCAGGCGCGTGTTCTGCTTGCCGGTCTCGGTCAGCCGGAGATCAGCGAACAGTAGGGCCAATCGCGAAAGGGAGGAGGAGAACAAATGAAAACATCGTTCATCACAGCAGTGGCTTTCGTTGCTCTCCTCCTCTTTATATTGTGCGTTGCTCCGCTATATGCGCAGCAGGGTGGGTCGGTGGCGGGCAACGTCACAGATCCCGATGGCGCAGCAATCGCCCACGCTTTCGTGACCTTGCAGAATCCGTCGGGGATCTCAGCCCAACAAATTGCCACGGATGCGCAGGGGCATTTTGAATTCCGTACGCTCGAACCGGGAGTTTTCCGACTCACCGCCGAAGCTCCTGGCTTCCAAACCGTATCGCGCGAGACGGCGGTTTTTTCCGCTCGCGCCACCAACGAAGATTTGCAGTTCCAGAGTGTTTCTTCCACCCAGGAGATCACGGTGGTGGCATCGGCGCCCGATGCTATGAGCCCCGATCCCTCGCAGCGCACGTTTGTGCACGACCAACTGTTGGAAGCCAACCCGGGACGGCCGGGCGCGCCGATTTCCATTCCCGGCCTTCCGATCGAGACCGCGTCGGGAGGGATCAAGGCGCCACAGTATTTTGCTCCCGGCGTTGCTGGCGATCATGGCGAGCCAATTGCGCAGTATTTCCAAATTGGCGATTTCCTGTTCCCGAATAATCTTCCCGCCAATGCGCACGGCAACGGATATGCCGACCCTAATGTCTTGATCTCAGACGGCGTCGCTTCTGTCGAAGCCGACGGCGGGGCTTTCAACGTGCGCGAAGGCAACCACGCCGTCAACCTCGGAGTCACCTACGGCCTGCGTGATCGAGTGTTGCCATTCACGCAGTTCACGGGAGACGAGCACGACGCGGACCTTGTGACGGGATGGAGTCCGGCCGATCCAGCGACTCTGGGCTGGGTAATGCTGCAAACCTCTTTCGGAAACGGTTTTCTGGAGCGCCCCGAACATCGCCAGCAATACAAGCTCAACGCCTATCGCGCCTTTAAGACCGAAGCGCATGACATCACACTTTTCGGCGTCGGATACTACGGTACGTCATTCATTCCTGGGCTTATCCCGACGGCGTTCGCCGTCAGCGGCGATACGATCGATTCGCGCCAGCACGACACCACACACAACTCTTTAATGGCAGTGAGTGACACTTGGCGGATCACGCGCAGTCAGGATTTGGAATTCTCGGGATTCGTCCGTACCTACAGTCTCGATCTCCTTTCTAACTTTGGGGCCGGGCTGATTCGCCAGAGCGAGTTCCGCATCGTTGGCGGTGGCAATGCAACTTATATTTTCAAACCGCGCCAGGACTTTTCCATTCTCGTTGGGATTGACTTGCGCCGCGATGCGCCTCGCAATCTCGATTTGGATCGCGCCAACTTTGCCGGAGTATTTCAGCCGGTCACGAGCAACGACCTCACGCTCGGGTTCGTGACTCCGTTCGTTTCGGTGGACGGAGCTCTCACTCACTTTTTGCATTACAACGTCGGACTACGCCGCGAAGAAGTGTTCTTCGACAACGTCGACAAGATGGTCTCCACACATTCCTTCACGCAACTGGCTGGACTCACCTTGCCCAAAGGGACGCTGACATTACTGCCGCCCCGGCAGAAAGTTCTGCCGAAAGTCGCGTTCAGTCTTGGCGAAGCGTTTCACACCAACGATCCGCGGATCGGCTCCAGCGAGGGACTTGGCGTCACGCCCACCGTCGTCGCTCGTTCCCGCAGCATGCAGTTGGTGATCAGCAAGGAGATTGCGCGCACGGATTTCAGCGTTGCGCTGGCGCGCGTCAGCAATTCGCAAGAACTGGCCAACATCGATCCCGACACAGGCCTGCAGCAGAACGTTGGGCCATCGCTCACGCGTTCGGTCACGTTCTCCGCCCGGCGCTATTTTCCCTTCGGTTCGATGCAAGCATCGTGGGCGCGTGCTATGGCAGTTGACCGCCTCACGGGCGAGGACATTCCCGAAGCCCCGCGGCTGATCTGGGATGTGGCAGGCACCCTGAACCGTCTTCCGTTTGGGATGCGAGCCCGCAGCGAATTCGAAGAAGTCGGCCGCAAGCCCCTGGGGGACGGCTTCACTAGCGTTCCCGTGCGGGAGTTTCGCCTTTCTCTCGTGCGATCTTTCCGCGACGGTCAGATCGATTTGTCCATGAATTCGCTCATCACTCGGGGATATGCCGGCCAGACGATCGAAACCCTGCATGCTGCGGGGATCTGGCACCGGTCGAGCAAGTTGTCGGTGTGCCGCTTAAGTCTTACGTGAGCCTGTCTTGGACTTACAACTTTCATCGGGGACACTGAGTAGTCGGTCGGTCGATTAGCCGGAATAACTGGACACTATTCCGGCCCACAAATCGGCTTGGGGGAAGCTTCACTAGATGGGTCATGAGAAGCGCGCTTGCGCATTACGTGCCACTTCCCGGGATATTTTGCTCCAGCGCAGACGACGTCGAGATTTCTTGGCGCTCTCTGCTCCGCCCATTATTCTTGTGAGTGTATCGGCATATATTGCGCGTCGAGCTGGAGGGACCGAGTTTAGTTTCAGGTCCGGACATATTCTTTTGAAGATCAAGACTGCCGATGAAGCCTCATCACGTCAATGCGCGAATTGCCGACCGGTGATTAGTGTGTCCGAGTACCCCCGTCGAGCACCTCCCGCACTTTGTTTGTCAGTGCGGATGGAGTGAAACGCTTTGGTAGAAAGAAAGTACCCTCATCAAGCACTCCATGGTGGACGATGGAGTTTGCCGTGCAACCCGACATGTACAGCACCTTCACATTCGGCCAGCGTGCCGAAACCTGTTTCGGTACTTCGCGGCCGTTGATTCCGGGCATCACCACATCGGTTAGCAGCCAGTGAACGGCATTCGGGTACAGCTCGCAAGTCTTCGCCACCTCCGGCCCATTTGCGGCAACGAGCACGGAGTAGCCGATGCTGACTAATACAGATTGCGTCAATTCCCGAACCTGCTGGTCATCCTCGACTAGAAAAATGGTTTCAGTCCCTCGAATCGGAGTCGCGGGCGTAGCCATCTGTGGAATGACTTCCGCAGGGCGATCGACTCGGACGAAGTAGATCTTGAATGTCGTTCCCTGACCTGGTTCGCTGTAAACCCAGATATGGCCTCCGCTCTGTTGGACGATTCCGTACACCGTAAAAAGACCGAGCCCCGTTCCCCGTCCCCGTTTCCTTGGTCGTAAAAAACGGCTCGAAAATGCGTGACTGGATCTCAGGGTCCATACCAACTCCCGTATCACTCACAGCGAGCATCACGTAGCGTCCCGAGTGCACTCCATCATGATCGCGAGCATAGTCTGGATCCAGATCAACGTTGGCGGTCTCCAGAGTTAGCTTACCTCCTTTCGGCATGGCATCTCGGGCGTTCAAGACCAGGTTCATGATGACCTGTTCGATTTGTCCGGGATCCGCGTTCACGGAACCCAGATCCGGAGCGGTCACTGTCTCAACCACGACGTCGTCGCCGATCAGCCGGCGCAGCATTTGGTCCAAGTTCACAGTGAGTGCATTGAGATCGATCACCTTGGGCTGCAAAACCTGCTTGCGACTAAACGCCAGCAAGTGCCGGGTCAGGGACACCGCCCGCTCCGCTGCGGCCTCAATCCGCTCGACATTGGCCCGGACGTTCTCTTCAGGCCGCGGCTGGTCCAAAACCATCCGGCTGTGTCCCTTAATCACCGTCAGGAGATTGTTGAAGTCGTGGGCCACGCCCCAGCCAGTTGTCCCACAGCTTCCATTTTCTGCGACCGCCGTCCGGCGCCAAGATCTCAACTTCTTCAAGCATGCAGACGCCCTCGTCCGAATTCTTCCGAAAACCCACCAGGATGTCCTTGCCATCGACTATCTCACATTGAATCACTTCAACGATCGTGCCCTCGGGAATTGGGTTCTCGCGTTCTTCCATAGCGCATTGGTCACGCTCTCACAGCCGCTGAACTTGCCGAATTGTTAGCGGTGTCGCGCATCACCGTCTTCAAGCAGGCCGCTGCCGGACGGATCCCATGCCTCAGGATCGGCACTTGCGTCAGGTTTGATCCCGAGGTTGTGGCTACCTGGTTGAGAAAGATGTAGCGCGAGCGGCCTTAGATGTGAGGACTGAATACGCTGGCTGATGGGGTTCGTAACGAACGTGCCCGTTGAGTTCGGGGACGAAGGAACTGTTTTGGACTGTGAGCGATAAAAAATGAGGCGTCGAGGTCCAAGGCGCTGGGAAGGCAAACCTAACCATAACTCGGCCAATCCGACACGACGCAGGGAAACGTGTAATTGCCAACGCTTAGGAAATTACCAATTCAGGATCCTTCGACACCTAAACACAATGGTATATCAATCCAACGTTGCTTCTGCTTGAGATGAAATAGCTCGACTCAACTCGCGCACACTCTGTTCCAACACTTGCGTCCGTTGGTATTCGAGGCCCTGAGCCTTTCCGAGTGATACGCGGGGGTTCCACCGAAGCACTGGGCTTTTGGCAGGTGTAGCAAGCCCCACGTGGATTTCTGTGACGCCGGTGCGCTCGATAATTGTGCGAGCATCGTGGATTCCGATCCTCCCACCAGCCATGATTGTGATGCGGCCACGAGCGGAACAAACAAGCCCCGCGACCGTGTCCACCCCCTGCAAGCACTCTTGCTCACCGCCCGATGTGAGGAGCCGGTCCGCACCCGTAGCACAGACATCTTCAAGGGCCCGAAACAGATCTGCCGACATGTCGAAGGCGCGATGAAACGTGACCGAAAGAGGCCGCGCCAGTTCGACCAACTGCCGAGTGCGCGGGATGTCAACGTTTCCTTCCTTCTCCAGCAACCCGAGAACAACGCCATCCGCTTCTTCGCTCTTTGCGATTTCGACGTCTCGCAACATGCACTCGAATTCCGCCTGTGAGTAGCAGAAATCGCCGGGTCGCGGGCGGATAATGGGATGGACGGCAATCGAAAGTTTGGAGCGTACGACACCAAGCAGCCCGAGACTGGGAGTCACGCCTCCTTCCGGCAGATCGCTACACAGCTCAATCCGTTGAGCTCCACCGCGCTCCGATGCAATAGCCGAGGCAACCGAATCGACGCAGACTTCAATAAGCACCTGTTCAGCCATGGGTTCCTTGATTAGCATTCGACGCACAACAGTACCATTTGCATCGTGATCACAGCATTCTTGATTTCTGATCTGCCGAGATCGCACCTGCTTCCGCGCTCCTTAAGCAGGGTTCTCGGCCCGCCTCAATCCTTCGGGCAGTCTGGAACTACTCTCGAAACTGTAATGCAGGCCAAGCTGGATATGCCTCTCCTGTGAACGAACGCTGCTGACTGCGCCGAAGCTGGAATCCGTTATGTTGTTATCCGGATTCCCATAGCTGGCAATATTGAAAAGATTGAAGAAGTCAGCACGGAAACCAATGACGTGCTGCTCGCCGAGAAGAGGCGGATCGGTTCTTATGCGGCTGAACTGATTCAGGAAAACGAGACCGTGGGGTTCACCGCAGGGACGACGACGACCCACGTAGCGCGGAATCTCCGTAATCGCCACAACATCCGTGTGATTACCAACGCGATTAACATCGCAATGGAGTTGAGCAACTGTCCGGGCCTTCGCACGTTTGTCACCGGAGGGTTCGTGCAGTGGGCTGGCTCATTCTCGCTGGTCGGGCACGCTGCCATCGACTCGCTCGAAGACGTTTACATGGACCGCGTGTTTGTGAGTGTCTGCGGAATCGACATGACTCGAGGTATCACGGTCATCGAGCCTGAAGAAGCGTTGACCTTCCGTACGATGATTCAGCAATCGAAGCAAATCGTCGTGGTCGCGGATTCCAGTAAGATTGGGGTAGTCACGCCATCATTGATAGGTCCTATCTCGAACATTAACGTGCTAATCACCGACACTCACGCCTCAGACAAGGCAGTTGCCCCCTTTCTCGAGCACGGAATCGACGTGCGTCGCCTGTAGCCTCACCTTGTAACTCCAGCGTGGGAAGAAGATGTCGAGTCAAAAAGCTGGAATTCCCGGATATGCGCCTCTGAGGACGAAGACAAAATTCGCAGGCGCACGCGCGAAGTATTGACCAGTGCGAAGTTATCAATGCGTTTGTGCCCAATGGCTTGACCTCGTGCGATCTCACGCCACTTTCCTGCTTGGAAGACTTCGATCGCATAAAGCTGCACGTGTTGCCCGCTGTTGAGCCATTCCATGGTTAACGCGCGGTCAAAAGTGATCGGGCGTTCAAAATCCACCTCGAGCACCGAGTGATGCGAACCGACTGGCGCCGACCAGAACGTATCGGGATCCCCATCCAATGCGAGTTCCTCTTCTGCCCCGGTCTTGAGATGTTTTCCGACGAGATTGTTGCCGTATCGAGCGCGAATCGCATCGCCAAATTCCTTCAGGCGCGCCACGTCCGCCTCGGGAATCAGACCGCGCCGGTCGGGCGCAACGCCGAGAACAAGTTGTCCACCACGCCCGACGGTTTGCTCGTAAGCGGTCAGCAGTTCCGACACGCTCTTCAGACTTGCTTCGTCATTCGGATGCCAGAACCAGTGACTCTTGCGCAGCGGAGTATCTGCCTCTACCGGACGCCAGCGGAGATATCCGTGCCGGTCGATTACGTTCCAATTCTCGTAGGGGATGACGCCGTCTTCATTTCCAACCCAGCGAATGTCGCCATACTCAAAAAGTGCCATGTCCGCGAACACGAGCGTGTTCGGTTGCAACATACGCAACTCCTCGACAATTCGAAGAAAGTTGTAGACGTGACCGCCGCTACCAGCGCCGTCCAGCCAGAACTCCTCAAGCTGACCATAGCTTTGCGCCAATTCATCGAGCTCGGCTGCATAATATTTGTCGTACTCGGCCGAATTGCTATAGCGCGGCTCGTGACGATCCCATGGAGACAGATACACACCGAACTTCATCCCATATTTTTGGGCCGCCTCTTCAACTCTCCGGACGATGTCGCCTTGCCCGTTTTCAAACGGGCTGGTCTTGACGCTGTAATCCGTCTGCCCGGTGGGCCAAAGACAGAATCCGTCATGATGCTTTGCAACGAAGATTACGTACCTGATTCCCGCTTCGCGCAATGCTCGCATCCATTGGTTGGGATCGAATTGTGTTGGATTAAATATCTTCGGATCGGCGGTACCGTCTCCCCACTCGCGATCGAGAAACGTGTTGGGGCCGAAATGGATAATCGCTCCCATCTCTAGGTCTTGCCACCCTATCTGCTGCGGAGTAGGCTTCAGGTCCACTGCATCTTGTCCAAACAATTGGCCGACAAACATCAGAAGAGCGAGCGAGCTATGTTGTAACACTGGCAAAAGACGCATTCTCAAAAGCGTAACACTCCGAAGCCGGACTTTACATCTGGTCGGAACGGCACTGTGACCGGGCTAGAAACAAGGGGCTGGAGGCCATGAGCTGCTTCTAGTAGGACTGGCTCCGCATACTGCTCAGGTATGACACAACGTCGCCACTCAGTCGTCCCATCTCGGAATTGATGACCAGGTTCCCGCCGGTTAGTCGTCCCTGTCCGTCGTGTCGTACTGGCTCTATTGAGGATGGCCTCCTCAAATTCGAAGGCTGGGAGGATTCCGTCGTTCCGCATCGGCACGCGCGTGCGGTTTGATCCGCGAGGCAGTGGCCGCGCACGATGTAGCCTCAACCAATCACTCCCGTGAGGCCGACCAACCGGGAGTAGGCTCGCCGCTTCAACGGTTACCCCGCCCAGGAGCAAGTGCTCGCGTTCGCGATCGTGTCAGAGCAGAGGCTCGTTGACTAGAGGGTGCCCCGTCCTTAAGATGAAGCGACCTTAAACCGAGTGCTCCAATAGTGATCGGCCAAACCATCTCGCACTATCGCGTTCTCGAAAAACTCGGCGGCGGAGGGATGGGTGTGGTATACAAAGCCGAAGACCTGACGCTGCACCGGTTTGTCGCGCTTAAATTTCTTCCTGATGACGTGGTCAAGGATCCGCAAGCCCTGGCCCGCTTTCAGCGCGAGGCGCAGGCGGCGTCCGCTTTGAACCATCCCAACATCTGCACAATTTATGAGATCGGCCAGCAGGACCATCAGCCCTTCATCGTCATGGAGTTTCTCGATGGCGTGACGCTGAAACATCGCATTGGAGCCAAACCGCTGGACACCGAAACCGTCCTGTCGCTGGGAATTGAGATTGCCGACGCCCTCGATGCAGCGCACTCAGCCGGGATCGTACACCGCGATATCAAACCGGCGAACATCTTCGTCACCAAGCGCGGCCATGCCAAGATTCTCGACTTCGGATTGGCCAAAGTGACGCCTGCATCCCTTGAGAGCGGATCGGAGAATACGGCGACCTTGGCGGTCGAGGAGGACCACCTTACCAGTCCAGGAATGGCGCTGGGCACAGTCGCCTATATGTCGCCGGAGCAGGTGCGCGGAAAAGATCTTGATGCCCGCAGCGACCTTTTCTCATTCGGTGCGGTGCTCTACGAGATGTGCACCGGGGCACTTCCGTTTCGCGGGGATACGACCGGCGTAATCTTCGAGGGCATCCTCAACCGAGCGGTGCTGCCGCCAGTTCGGCTCAATCCGGAAGTGCCTTCGGAACTGGAACGCATCATCGGCAAGGCGCTCGAAAAAGATCGCGACCTCCGGTACCAGCACGCCGCGGACATACACAGCGATCTGAAGCGCTTGAAGCGGGACACAGGCTCCGGCACCAGCGCTCGAACAGCCAGCACGGCATCACCGTCGGAAGGGCTTGAGCACCAGATTGCCGAGCACAACGCGACGCCGTCTCCGCCTTCCGGAACGCCCGCAGCTACATCGCAGCCCGGCACGCCTTCGGTTCAACAATCGGGGCCCCAGCGCTCGAGTGGCTCTGTCATCGCGGAGACGGCCTCGCGCAACAAGGGCAAAGTGGCAGGCCTAGTCGCTGCGGTTATTTTGGTGCTGGCATTAGCGAGCTACGGAATCTTTCATCTCTTCGCCAATCATGGGCCATTTGCTCCGGGAAAGATCACCCAGATCAGCCACTGGCACAAGCCGATCTCGCAAGCCATTCTTTCCCCGGATGGACACACGGTGGCTTTCACTTCGTATTTTCAGGGTTACGAGCAGGTTTTTGTGATGCTCACTTCTGGGGGCGACCCTTTACAACTCACCAGCGACGAGGGCAGCAAGTATCTCGATAGTTTTTCCGCCGATGGAACGCAAATCTACTATCAGCGCGAACTTGGCGCGGGAGAAGAAATCTGGGCGATGCCCACCCTGGGTGGAACTCCCACTCGCCTTCTGCAAGGTTACAGCCTCCAACCCTCTCCCGACGGCAAGAGCTTGTTCTACTTCCAGCCACACACGAATGACCTCATTCAATCGCCAGCTGATGGCGTGGGCGGGAAGACCATTTTGGGGGCTAAGGACCTAGGTGTCGACCTGCTCGGACAACTTGTGTTTCCCGACGGTGGCGACCTACTGCTCCTTGGCGTCAAGGACAAAGATCCCCAAGGCACCGTTCACTTGTACCGCTGGAATGTTGCAACTCGTAAAGCTACAAATATGGGCAAGATCTCCGGATCCCCAGGATCGATCAATTGGGGAGAGCCGGGAAAGACGCTGCTTTTCCATCGCGAAATGAACGGCATTATCAATCTGTGGGAATACAGCCTCGACGACAAGACTTACACTCAATTGACTTCGGGGACGGGCCCCGATTATTTCGCGATGAAGGATCCCGCCGGAAGGGGGATTTTCTTTGTCAACGGCAGGGAGTCGGGATACCTTTCGGTTTACGACCCGCGCACAAAGGCGTCGACCGATATTGTGGAAGACCTGGCGACGCAGCCAACGCTTTCGCCGGACGGCAAGCGCGTTGCATACGTAACCCAGCCTGATGTCTCTCGCGCTGAACTGTGGGTGTCGGACGTGGACGGCAAGAATAAGACCAGGATCACTGCCTCCAAAGACGCCCTCTCTACGGGAGACTGGTCCCCGGATAGCACTCAATTAACCTTCACCAATACGGTGCGCGATGCGGATGAAAATTTCGTGGTCAACGCCGATGGCAGCCACCCGCGTCAGCTCCCACACTCCCTCGGCAACTCTGAATCCATAGCCTGGACGCGAACCGGAAAGGACCTGTATATAACGGGCAATCAACATCGGCAGAATCCCTTCCCGTTGCAGACCTGGAGGCTTAGCCCGGACGGTTCCTCGGCAGAGCTTTTTTCCGAAGGTTGTGGCTTTGCCATGGACTCGTCTTCGGATGGAAAGTACTTGCTGATGTCCATGATGTACGGAGACAAGCTGGGTATCTTCGAACTCTCCGTTACCGACAAGAAGTGCACTCCGATCGCACCCAACGTTGTGACTTTCCTGCCCCGGATCAGCACCGATGGAAAATCTGTCCTCTACACCCTCTCGACGCGCGGCGAAGTGACGCTGTATCGGCTGCCCTGGCTCGACGGCAAGGTTACGGGCAGTCCCCAAACCTTATTGAAGCTGCCCTTCGCCTTTGCCCAACGCTACGGCGGCAACTCGTACGACATTGCCCGCGACCTCTCCAAAATCGTCTACGTCCGTCCCGGCGGACAGTTCGACCTTTATCTCTTGTCGAAAAAGTAGCGCATGAACCGCCATTGCGTCGCGTCTCTGTTCTCTGTTCGACGGTGGCTGGAGTCACGGGCAAATCAGGAAGCAATTTCCCGTCAGAAAGTCCGGCCTTCGCCTTGAGGGGCCAGGATTCCGTCGTTCCGCATCGGCACGTGCGTGCAGTTCGACTTTCTAAGGGCGGTCGCACAATGGCTGCGAAACGGGTGGGAAGTTTCCTGGCGGTTGCCACTGACCCTGCTTTTTGATCAGAACCATCTGCAAAATTGCAGAGGAAGGCATTCCAGGCGCGCGAGACGCCGCTGCGGTATAGCTGAAAGCGGCCAAGGTCCAATTCGAACTCGCCGAAGCGAACCTTCTTCTCGGGCATGGAACCGGCATCCCATTTCATTACCAGAAACCCTTGTCTGCCTCTGCTACATGTCAAGCCATTCCGATTCTTCATATCAATTGATATCGCTTCAGACTGGCTCCATGGACGTTTTTCCGATTCGGATGCATCCTCGCACTAGCTTCCCCGCCGAACGGAACAAATTTTGGAGGTGCTTTATGAAATACGCAACTCGGATATTAGTGCTGACACTCACAATGCTCCCGCTCCTAGCGACCGCTCAGTTGAACAGCACCCAGAAGATCGTGGCGCAGGTGCCATTTGAGTTCGTGGTCGGGAGCAAGATCGTCCCATCAGGCGAATGGATCGTGCAACCGGCGACTATGGACGGGAGGGTGCTAGTGATTCACAATAGCGCCGCGTCGGTGGGCCTGTTTTCCCCGGCCTCTCTGGTCGAAGCCAAGAAAACCGCTGGGAACTACACGCTGGTCTTCAACAGATACGGGAACCGGTACTTCCTGACAGGGGTGAAGATCGCAGGCACGCGAACCAGTTATAAGTTGCCGGAGAGCAAGGGGGAAGCCGAAATGCGGGCCCAGAACGTGCCCGCAACTGAAGAGATATTGCTCGCGTCCTCTAAGTAGTTCAGGCAAATCAGGCATGGAAAGGTACGGGAACGGGGGATTCCCGTAACTTTCCATTTCCTGGTGACCTTATCCGCGGATCGCTGCAGTTGATCAGACCCTTCCGTCGTTTCAGCTCTGAATACCCAT
This sequence comes from uncultured Acidobacteriaceae bacterium, assembly GCA_963832015.1. GTDB lineage: Bacteria > Acidobacteriota > Terriglobia > Terriglobales > Acidobacteriaceae > Sulfotelmatobacter. The sequence continues at coordinate 58,913 of CAWHSR010000023.1, read as the reverse complement.
CTTGATTCCACCACTGGGTGGCCTGAGTCTGTCACCTCATCGCAATTGATTTTAGGTCACTGGCCTTGCAATCCAAGTGAATAGCACTTGGGCGGAAGTGACGCGCCGCTAAGAATCCAAAGCAGAAAGTCTGAAAACCAGACTCAATCCCGATACCCACCCAGAATATTCCGAAGGGCCCTCGTTTCCAGTTGTGCGAAATCATCAATATTCATACGGCTCCGAGCGACACGATATGCGTTTCACCCGCGTCATTACTGGAGCGGGAGAGTATTGCACATCCATGGCAGTCGCATTGGGTGCGGCTGAGTTCGCCGCTCAGGATCACTAGCTACAGGGCTCTCCCAGACTTTTCGAGATGCGGACCATAACCGCCAAAGTTGTAAGTGCCCTTTGACTACGCGGCATCGAACAAAGCCTGCTGCTCGATCTCCTCATCCGGCATCGACGATGAGCCGCCCTTCCGCGTACGACGTGCGGTGTTCCTGATCTAAAACATGAACTTCATCGCCAGCTGTCCGACACGAGCGTTTACTGCTGTGCTGGAAATAACACCGAATGTCGGTGAGGTGAAGTTGGCATCGGGGTTGGCAAACTGCGGGTGATTCAATGCATTGAAGAACTCGGCCCGAAATTGGAGACCGCCATTTTGATCGGGCCATCGGAGGGCTACCGTCTTTGATAATGCTAAGTCCAGGTTCGCTTGTCCGGGACCATCTACAATTCCAGTCTCACTGTTCCCAAACGCGGTGGCGATGCCATCCGAGCCAATGATTGGCGGACTCGCGAAACAGGAAGCATTGAAATAGTTGTTCAGTTTCGACTCCACCGAGCCCACCTTCAAAAGCTGACTCTTGGAGCACGTACCGCTTAGTTGAGCTCGGTCTTCACTGATCCCAAAGACATTCGTCGGATTGGTGTCGGCGACCGTGAGAGCACTGCCAGATTGAATCGTAAATACAGCCGCAAAGCTCCAGCCTCCCAGAACTGCCCGTCGGAATCCGGCAGGCGGGCTGGGGAGATTCCATGTCCCACTGAACACGAATCGATGAGTACGGTCGAAGCTCGCTCGTCCCCATCGCTGTCTCGGGGAGTTTTGGTCTCCTAGCGTTAGTCGCATTTCCGGAGGATGTTGAGTTGACATCGGCGCCATCGGTGTCCAGAGTCTTCGAGAAGGTGTAAGAGGCGAGGAACTGAAGACCGTTGTCTAAACGCTTCGTCAAGCTCGCTTCCAGCCCGTTGTACCAGGAACTGCCCTCGGATTCCATCTCCACAAGAGAGTCTGGTGGCACACCGAGAATGGGGACTCGCAACGGAATATTTGCGACAGAGTTTGTCTTTACTCCCCTGATTGGGCTGTTGGCGGAGGCGCTGAGCGCCTGATTAAGAGAACGTTGGCGAACCAAGTGTGTGCCGCGAGTGCCCATGTATCCAATTTCCAAGAGCCAACCCTCGTGTAGCTCAGCCTGAACATTCAACGAATACTGTTGAATCATGGCGGGCCGAAAATCGGGCGCAACGGAATAAATAGTCGTCGTGCTGGTAGGAGAATACGCGGGGAACGAAGGGAAGGACTCCGGCGTAGGAAACGGCTGGGGGAAAGGCGCTTGAAATGTTGCTGTTGCGTTTGCTAACCCAGCATTTAAGCGAAACTCTGAGAACGGAGCGCCCAAGATATTTTGATAAAAGGCTTGACCTGTGGGTCGCGAATAATACGTGCCGTACCCGCCTCTTAGCACCATGCGACTTATGCTGGGCAAGAACTGCCAAGCGAACCCGATTCGCGGTGCGATCGTGTTTTGTCCCTCGCCGTAGTTTCCAAAAGTATTGTTCGCGCGCAAAACGCCGGATGGAAGAACCCCCGGAAAATTGGAAGCCACAACGTAGCCTGCTACGCTCCCGCTTGGCAGAGGGTTGGGGTCAGCTTTACCTATGTCGAAGCTTGCGTTTCTGCCCAGACTGTCTCCAAATTGGCCGAGACGCTCGTAACGCAAGCCAATATTTAATGTAAGTGACCTGCGGATTCTATAATCATCCTGCGCGAACCCTATCCCTTCCCACACCCTGTATTGACGTTGCGTCAGGCCGAAGTCATCGAACGAGGCAAAGACGTTGCTGAATTGCGTGCCGTTGCTGATCGCGCTAGTGCCAAGCAAGAAATCCGGCCAACTCAGGAACTGTAAGAAGGATCCGAGTCCTATGAGGTTGACATTGTCCTGCAGGCGTGTGATGGCTCCTCCGAGTCGGACGGCGTGACGTCCACGAATAAAGCTGAAGGTGTCACTGAAGACGAAACTATTTTGCGTGATAATTCTGGGAAATCCCGATGCGATGCTGACGGACCCAAGAATCTTCAAGCTGGGGAGTTCGTTGTTATTGTTCATTTCTCCCTCCGCAACGCCAATATCCGACCACTCGAACGGAGTAATAGCCTGCGTGCCGGTTCGAGTGCGGACATAGCCAACCCGTGCCTCGTTCAGCCGAGCGTTACTAAAACTGTAGGTGTGGCCAATCGAGAAGACTCTAAAGCTAGGATCACTCGTGCTCGGAAATCCACTGGTGTTACCCGACGGATTGAGGCCGTTGCCTGGAAATGTTACGTCCTGAGCATCATTCGCCACGAACAATCGCATGCCGATCTTGCTGGCCGGCGACGCGAGGTAGTCAACGTTGGTTAGGTACTGGTCTTCACTGAAATGGCAGGGATCGGTAAAAACTGAGAAACCCTGTTGGGCAAGTGGCTTTGACGGGTCCACCGTTTGTGGGGTCGGGATCAGGAAAGAGCCGTCTGGTAGCTTGAGATTCAACAGCGCCAACGTCGCAGGATTGATGTTGGAGCCGTCGGACATAATCGCCGTTCCCCCCTCTGTCCCGGCCATGCCGCCAAACATTTTTCCGAGAGCAGTGGATGTACGATCATTCGTCAGAGGCGGTTCGCTCAAGCTGGCGGTGCAAGCGGTCCGGGACTGCCCGGCAGCAAGGGCGTTAACTTGGCGGGTTCCCTGATACGAACCGAAAAAGAACAGTTTCTCCTTTCTTATCGGCCCACCGAATACGAATCCAAACTGATTCTGCGTCAGAACAGGGCGAGGTTGATCAGTTCTGTTTAAGAAGAAATCGTTGGCATTCAGTTCCCTGTTGCGGAGAAACTCGAAAAATGTACCGTGGAAAGCATTGCCCCCGGTCTTGGTAATCAAACTGACGTTGGCGCCGGCATAACGTCCGTAGGCTGCGTCGAAAAGTCCTGTTTGGGCCTTAAACTCATGGATGCTGTCGGGGTTGGGAATGGGAATTCCACCGCTGCCACCCGCACTGCCCTGCACGTCGCTGACGCTGATTCCGTCCATTTGAAAGTTATTGTCATAAGAGCGGGCTCCATGCACAAAAATCCCATCGTTAGAGGGAGCAATCTGCGACAATGCTGTTCCACCCAGTCCCAGCTCTCCCGCGTTGTAGACTCCTGCCACAACTCCGGGCGAGAGGCCGGTGATCTGAGCGAAATTTCTTGTCACCAGCGGCAAGCCACTCACCGCTGTTTCATTCACCACTCCACCCAGTGCAAAGCTGTCGGTCTGGAGCATCGTCGGTTCGCTTGATATCTTCACACTCTGGATCACGGTCGTGAGCCGGAGGTGTAAATCCAGGTGAGCCGTCTCTGTGACCGTGACACTAGCTGTTGCGCTGGCGACGAGAGGAACGGAGTTGTTCGTGCTGGCGTGTACCTCATAGTCACCGGGCGGCAGCAGAGGAAAACTGAACCTGCCATCTCCGCCAGAAGCTGCAGAATAAGTTACCCTGGTTTCCTGGTTGGTGAGAACGACGACAGTTCCCGGGAGAACAGCACCAGATTGGTCAAGCACCAACCCGGTCAAAGCGCCCGTGGAAGTCGTCTGGCCGCGTATCTGGCTGGAAAAAAGCACAGAAATGACCATCGTCACGAGGAGAGCACGGCGTCGGCGACGCTGTAGCTCGTTCTGATGGAAAGCGCTGCTCATCTGTGGTCCCCGCTACGAAGGCAATCCACTCAAGACGCTAGCCGACTCCGTCCGTTCCTTCGCCTTGCCAGTTCCTCAGATGTATCTAGTACGAACCAATAACTCTCGGTCTGCCGTCTGTACTTCTAATGCTCTCCCCTGAACTCACGCTCGTCGCCTGAAAATAAAGGCGGCGCGGCGATGTTGCAAACAACGTTTTGTTTTCTTTCTACAGCTTGAACATCGCGGCAGCCTGTTCATTTGCTGTTTCTGACACCGCTGCAATTAGTCTGAGCCTTTGGACTTCTTCGAACCTCGCACGTGGATTTGACAGGTTCAGCGAATCGAGCGGAAACTGGGGCGAACTTTCAAGAAAGATCTCATTTCTATACACCTGCGTGGGGCTAGGCAACTGGCAAAAATGCCAGTGTTTTCGACCTCAATTCAAGCTGGTGCAGTCGGTATCAAGTGACAGCGGGTAGGCGTTGACCGCCATGAGTTCCGAACAAAGCACCGCGCCCTTACGAACCTTGCCTAACCATTATTCTTGGTGTCCGCGCACGTCTTGACGGGTATCATGTTCAGCAAGTCAATACCTTAGGAGTCCGTTGCTAAGTTCGGTTGAACCCATGTCGTTTTCGACGAGATGTTCCTTGGGAGGTCTCCGGTGTTGAGGACGATCGAGCGAAGCGCAACGTGCGGCGCCGCTTTGGTGACAGCTCTTATTGCAGTTCTTGTGCTGCCAACGATAGCCGCAGCGTCCCGGGTGGAAGTCCGGCGTGTCCTCGTTTTCAATGACCTCGGGTCGATCTCGTCACCCGGCTTTGCTGCTATGGATCAAGCCATCTTTGTTGCTCTACAGAAATCGCCTTACCGAATCGAGTTCTATAACGAGAATTTAGAAACAACCTTATTTTCAGACAGGGATTCCCAGCGTGAATTCCGGGAGTGGTACGTTCGCAAGTATCGCGATCGCAAGCCGGACGTGATCATCGCCGTCGGTCACGATTCTCTCAAATTCATGGTCGAGTCGCACGCAACTGCATTCCCAAACGTCCCGATCATCTTTTGCGGAAGCACTGAGGAGATGGCAGCCGAGATGAAGCCCGATTCTCACTTCACTGGTGTTTGGGCGGTCGCTCAGCCGGAAGAGACCTTGCATGCGGCACTGCAATTGCAGCCTGACACCAATCACGTTGTAGTGGTGGGTGGCGTAGGCGCATTTGACCGGTATATGGAGGGCATTGTTAAGAAGAGTCTGCGCGAGTACGAATCGAAGCTTGAGTTCACATATCTGACCGATCTCGACCTGCCCAGGCTGCTGGAGCGCCTGAAGCACTTGCCAAGTCACACCATCGTTCTTCACACTTCAATCATGGAAGATGTCGGGGGAGCACACTTCATTGATGCAAGTCAGTCAGCTCCCTTGGTTGCAGGTGCCGCAAATGCACCTGTGTTTGTCCTAGATGATGTGGATCTCGGAAACGGAACCGTGGGCGGATATTTGGTGAGTTGGGCGGCCACTGGACGGATCGCTGCCGGAATGGCTTTGCGTATTCTCGATGGCGAAAGGCTGGAGAACATCCCCATCGTAAGAAGTACTAATTCTTACCAGTTCGATTGGCGAGCGCTAAGGCGCTGGGGATTTAAAGAGAGCGACCTTCCGCGCGGTAGTGTCCTGCTCAATCGGCAGCCAAGTGTGTGGGAATTATATAAGTGGTACATCATGGGCAGCATTTTCCTGATGTTGGTGGAAGCGCTGCTGGTTATCGGGCTGCTGTGGCAGCGGACGACACGAAGAAAAGTGGAAGCCGAGCTAGCCACTACCTACGAGCGCCTTCGTCTCGCCGTGGGAGCGGGAAAGACCGTGGGATGGGATTGGGACATCGAGAGCGGGCGAGATCGCTGGTTCGGTGACTTGGAAACGGTGTTCGGAATTTCGGCGGAAAGCTACTCGGGGCACGTAGACGAGTTTCGCCGCAAGGTGCACCCGGAAGACAGAGAACTCGTCTGGAAGGCGGTTGCTGATGCCAGGCAAAACCGGAAACCATACATCGCCGAATTTCGCGTTATTCGTACTGACAGAACCGTTCGGTGGATCTCTGCCAGAGGAAAATTCTATTACGGCCGTGATGGCGATGCCCAGCGGATGCTGGGTATGGCGGTGGACATCACCGACCGCAAGCAGGCAGAGGAGGAACTCGCCAGCCTGAGCGGACGCTTGATCAGTGCCCAGGAAGAAGAGCGTAAGAGGATTGCGCGCGAGATCCATGATGACTACAGTCAGCGGCTGGCGCTGCTCTCGATTGACCTGGAAAATGTAGAGGAGGAAATCGAGAGCCCTTCCGCGAATCAGAAGTTACACCGAATTTGGGATGGCATCGGCGAGATCGGCACAGACCTGCATTCTTTGTCACACCGCCTGCATTCTTCCACTTTGGAGAGTCTAGGTCTGGTGGCAGGGGCGAAGGCTTTCTGCAGTGAGTTCGCGGAGCAACAGGAAATACAGGTCGATTTTGCTGACGAGAACGTGCCGCGTGACATTCCAGGGGATGCGGCGCTGTGTCTTTTTCGCATCGTCCAGGAGGGACTCCGAAATATCAAACGGCACAGCGGAACCGATAGGGCAGAAGTTCGTCTGGACTGTTCAGGAGAGAAACTGCATCTGTCAGTTGTCGATCGAGGACGAGGCTTTGATGTGAACAATCGCTCGTCGCGGAGCGGCATCGGGATTCGCGGTATGGAGGAGCGTTTGCGATCGCTGGGAGGGCATCTTGAAGTTCACTCGCGGCCAATGGCAGGCACTAGGATTGATGCGTGGTTGCCCTTCAAGGCGCATGAAATTCTCAGAACTGGGTGAGCTAGTCTCTCTCAGCTTGTTTTAGGAATGCCGACCAATTCTCCGAGCGCCCATTTCTGCCGCTGCTTCTTGCATCTGCTCAGCATATGCGTGCCGTTGTCGTGGAAGAAACCCTCCGTAATTCTCAAGCAGCAACCGGGAGTTCATATTGATGGCAACCATGTTTGAACGCGCTTGCCCGGAAAGAGCAGCGGTCAATCTTCCTAACTGCAAATTCCGCACCGCTAGCTCATTCCTGCTCTGGGCGGCTCTTTCTCGGAGCAGTCACTCATGATGGCGGATCAGCCCAAATGCGTATACTGCTAGGGCCAACTGGACCGAATTCAAAATAATGGTTGCAGAGAATGCTCTCGTCAGTGCGGCAGTCCTCTCTCTGTCCAATCTCGTGAAATTGCTGGTCCCGCTTGAAGACAACGAAGACGCGATTTGCCGAATCTCATCCATGTAGCGGTTGCCTTCGTCCGTATCGACTAGCTTGAATGAGCGGCGGCGATACCATTGTTGCCGCAAACTGATAGAGCTTTCCATCTCAGCCTGCTTGGATGTAGCCAAGGACTCCAACTGCGACTCCAGGGATCGTTCGCGCTGCGTCCGAGTCGAGAGCCCGGCGCGAAGATTTGCAAAATCCATTTCGATTCTGCCCTTCGCGTCAGCGTAGGGCTGCACGTAAGCAACTTCCCGGTGAGCAAGTTCCTCGCTGGCCCGTTTCCATATCGGTGACATCTTTCAGGACGCCGGACAGTTCCGCTTGGATCGCGGAACTTTCAAATGAGAGCGCCACAGATTTCTCCACAGGCTTTAGATGGGTCACGGCAAGGTAGGCATTCCATGCAATCAAAGCGAGGAGCGCGGGGACTCCTATTTGCAGCGCAGCTTTCCCAATCATCTAATTTTGCCGTCCTTCACGCGATGTTGAGTGCGCCCTCGGTCGTGATTCGATTGGCCTTGCAAATTTCCTGCGCAACCCTGACCGCTGCCTTGCTGCTATGGACCGCCCCTTCTGCTGACATGACGGAACTGGCAGCCAGAGTGAAAAGCAAAGCATCCTCGGGCTTCTCAAAGTAAAGTACAACTTGATTCGCTGCCATGAGCGTATCTCCTACTGACTGTTCCTTGGATGATAGGCCGATTCAGCGCAGGAATGACGTTATCTGTTTTGGTGCGCCGATCACAGAATTGTCGCAACGCGGCCGCGAACGAAACGAGAATTTCGAAGGATCGGAAGAGTCGGAGCGCCGTTTCCCAACGAGTCACCCACCCTACAACAGAAAGAACACGTATCTTCACTCTTGTCCACTGCCCCACTCCGCCCACGCCGCATTCTTTGCGGCTTACCGGCGTAAACTGGTTAGGTCAGGCCTGTACGTTTTTCTCCCCTCGCGCGCTGGTCCCAAAGAAGCCCTTCCTAACTCTGCCCTCCAAGCGGGCGGGCGCATGCGTCCACCCCTACACGGGCTTATGGCTACTTCAGTAGGCCGTAGACTTCGACTTGGCTGCGGGTGCCGAAGTAGACGCGTCCGCTGATGACGACGGGGATGACGAAGCGGACGGCCATGCCGGCGCGATCGCGGGCTGGCTGTTCTGCTCGGAGGTGTAGAGTGGTGGGCCGAGTTTGATGGCGTCGTAGGCATAGAGTACGGCGGGCTTGTCGTCTGCGCCGTTCCAGACTTTGGTGGAGATGGCCCACACAACGGCGTCTTTGTTGCCGTTGGCTGAGACGGAAGGAGTGGCACCCATCTCGAACTTGTTGGCTGACGACGAGTGCGGTGTGAGTTGCCCCTTAGCGAGGGAGTAGTCGCGGAGGGCGTCGTTGTTGGCAGCGAAATAGACGTGGCTGTTCCAGTAGGCCATCGCGCCGAAGCCCTCGCCGGACATGTGAATCCGTTGGGGGATGGCATCGCTGTCGGTGTTAAATTTTCCCATTTGGTCGCGATCAATCACGTAGAGCATGGAGTGCTTGGTGGGTTGGAGCAGAAGATGACGATGCGGGCCGGGTTGATCGGGAAGCAGCGTGGGACCGCTGGATCCGACGTCGGAATCACCTGCGAGGATGTCGGCTTGATCGAACGGAGTAAAGTAGTCGCGGACGGCGAGGGATAAGCCGTCGAGCTTGAGAACGGAATCGCCGTAGTCGCGTCCCCCGCTGGTGGCGTCGAAGGTGCCGTTGCCAGTGGGCACGTAAAGATTGCCTTCGGAATCGACGGCGGGGCCGGTGTCACTGAGCCAGATTCCGGCTTCGCTGCCGTCGGGATTGACGTTGAGCACGGCTTTTTGGGCGAGCGTTTGCGGGTCGTAAGCTAGGACCCAGCCGTGGTAGGGATCGACATCACAGGAGGAAGCCCAGGTCAGATAGACGTTGTTGTTGGCGAGGGTGAGCGCGGCGCGCGGATTTTCGTGGAGAGGATCGAAATCGACCTGGCGGCCGGATCTGCCTGCGCCGCGGCCTGGCACCGATGCCGTGATCAGTTTGGGGCCGCCGAATTTTTCGACACCCGTGGTAATTGCCAACGCATGAAGATGCTGAAAATATTCGTTGTCACCGACCGCGTGGCGGATTGCAGTGCGGGCCAACACGTAGAGCGTTCCGGTCTTGATATCAATGACTGGCGTAGAGGTGATGCCGACTTCCGGCCGAATAAATGGGCATTGCACCATGTCTTCTGACAGAGGAATCGTGCCGCGCGCTTTGTCGAGAAAGCTGACTTGCCATAAGGGAAGGGTGCCGGGATGATCGGCGTCGAAAGCGTAGACGCTGTCGTGCTCAGTGGCGACGTAGAGTACGTTGTGCGCACCCTGTCCGGGGATTTCGACGTTGGGTATGTAGAGCGGCTGTGCGAAAACTGCGCCGTCCACTTTGAACGCGCCGAGTTTGCCGAAGTGCTCGGGAGTGACGTTCTGCGGCGTCAGGACTTTTTCGGAGAGTGTGGCGGCGGTGCGGGTGTTGTCGTACTGAGAGGTTGTGATTTGCGAGAGCGCAAGTTTCGCCATCAACAACGGGAGCAAGAAGATCAGGTTGACGCGGGTGTGTTTCATTGGATGCGCATCATTTTACACGCCCTATGAATTCTCGCTGCCTTTGCCCGACGAAACCGCATTATTAAGAGGGCGCCACTTTGGGAGTAGGTTGTGATCGTTCCCATTAATCATCGAATGCATTCTGGGAAACGAAAGCCGCAACCATTCTGGAATTCTTTGCCGGACTGCACGGAACTTTTGTCGATAACGTTCGAAGAAGGAACCTGGGCGGCTTGGCTGTACGATCTGCTCAAACCGCGGGTGGCCAACTTAGTCGTTGCAACCAATGCGGATTGCACCGAGGACCCCACCGGCGGTAGGGACAAGGTCATTGAATTGAACTGGCTGCGGAAGAGAATACGTTGTTCGCATTGCTTCCGATCAGCCGATTTGTGCCAACTACAAGTACCAGAATAACTGCCTGCATCACCGCATATTCGGCGATGTCTTTGCCCTCGTCCTGCCGCCACAGCATGCGAAGGAGATGAGTCATGTTCGCACCTCGACCTACACGGTAAATCTCACGCGCCTTTCGACTGTCGAGAACAGCCTTTACTACTCAGAATCCCCTTCATGCCAATCATCTGGCGCCGACGATAGTCCTCAAATGTTCTCGGGTTTCTCCAGATTGATTCCGCAGTGTCGCGGTTGCTCTGGATCGACGTAGACAACGTCGACTATCGCTCGTTTGTCTGTGAGAAGGACATGAATCCAGATTTTCATGCCTACGCGCAGGGCGACGGCGGTCAGGATCAACGCACAGTGGAGGTTGACGACGAAAGTTTCGCCTTCGCATGTCAGAGGCTCACCCATACCAAGCGCCTCAATCCGAATCTTCAGGCGAACCCGTGTACTTCTTCGGGATTCACGAGCGCCGAACTCGCGGGACATTTCGTCACCTGCCTTTGTCTAATAACAGCTCCTTGACAGCCGAAAAGGGTAGGCTTGCAAGGAATTGTGTGTCTGTGATGCCAATCACATGGCGACGGTTCATCCTTGACGTTATCAGCGATAACGCTCGTTAACTTACTCCAGTCCATCCGAACTGGGGCTACTTTGCCCGGCAGTCCCTTGGCGTTCTGCCACCTCGATAAACCAGAACACAGGGGATCGCCCGCAATAACCCCGTGGGTAGGTCGCCGGACGCATTGCGAATGCAAGTGATTATCTTTTTTGCGAGCGTTTGGCAGTTTTCGTGCGCTCCGTATTTGAGGCAAGATTGACATCTAGGATGCAGTCGCAGGGTAAAAACCGGATGGGAGGCGAGATAAGTCGCCTCCCATTTTCCCAACCACCTACTGGTCTTACGCGGCTTTGCCGTGAACCTTAGCTTCGAGGGTCTTCTCCCTGCCGACATTCACCTTGATCTGCTTGGGCTTGGCTTCGGCCTTCTTGGCAAGGCTAATCCTCAGCACGCCCTTGTCATAATTGGCGCTCACTTGCCCCGGATCTACTGAACTGGGGAGCGTGAACGATCGGGTGAAGCTTCCGTACTGGCGCTCGATGCGGCGGAAGTTCTCTTCTTTCTCTTCCTTTTCGAACTTGCGCTCGCCATGGACCGTGAGGGTGGTGCTCTCGATGCGAACATCAATGTCTTTTTCGTCGATGCCCGGGACTTCCATCTTCAGGGTAATGTTGTGCTCGTCTTCATAGATGTCCACGGGCGGTGCGAAGTTGGTGGTCGTCAAAGCCTCTTCTGGGCCTTCCGGGCTATACGACTCACGGACAAAGCGGTTGATGCGATCTTGCATGGTGGCCAAATCACGGCGAGGATCCCAACGGGTCAATAGTGTCATAACGCAGTTCCTCCTTGGGGGGAAGCTAAGAGGAAAAACTTCAGATGGGCTGACTTAGTTCAGAGGACCTGAAAGAGTAAGAAGAGATAGCTTGCTCAATTACAATGCTAGGCGTCTGCGGAACCGTTGTCAAACCGCGGAGTGTTCCGAGCTGCGCACGCTCACGCACGCGTTTCGAGGCTAAGAGTTCAGCGCTTGACACTCGCTGGAGTCTGGCTCCTCGGCCCCTTTTTTGGTCTTGCAGCGAGGAAGAGGACGGGCTATGTCTTTCCAGATTTCGAACACAGTTTTTTCCAACGGCCAAACGATTCCGAAGAAGTTCACATGCGACGGACCTGACGTTTCTCCGCAACTGTGCTGGAGAGATGCACCCGCAGCGACACAAAGCTTTGCGCTCATCATGGACGATCCTGATGCGCCAGCGGGCACGTGGGTCCACTGGGTTTTATACAACCTGCCTGCAAACACGAGTGAACTGCCCGAGGGAATGGACAAACAGGAAGAGCTTGCTACCGGAGCACTGCAAGGACGCAACGACTTTCGCAAGATCGGCTATGGAGGTCCATGTCCCCCGCGGGGCAAGCCACACCACTATTATTTCAAGGTGTATGCGCTCGACATAAAGCTCGACCTGAAAGCCGGAGCCACCAAACCGGACCTCGAGCGTGCTATGAAGGGCCATATCCTGGGCGAAGCGGAGATTGTGGGGCGCTATGGCCGTTGAGCTGTGATGTCGCCTCAACTCGGGCTCCCGCGCATGCACCAGAGCGCAATGTGTTTTCGCGGGGGTTTACCCCGGTGATACGCATGGCTAACGCATTGCAAACGCTAGGCAAATGCGGACCCGTCCCGGTCCAGGGGATATGGAGTTGCACCAATTAGTGACCGCCGTTTTATGAGGTATTCCCTGGCCTTCAAGGGATTACGTTTGGAGTCTTGTGGACGCGCGTAGTGTCCTCGGGAAACAGCTTTGGGACGGCTTAGAACATCAAATAGGTCCTTCTCGTGGGATTTGAGGCGATGGCTTAGGGGACGCTTGGGAACCCTGGGGATTTACCCTTGTGCTGCTCTGTTAGCCGCGACGCCTATTTCCGTTTGCGATCCTCTTAGTTGCGTAGCGCGCTTCCTACTGAAGAACCCGTATGAGAAGCAAAGTCTGATCATCCTGTTGCAATCCGTGCTGGCGTACACGTTCCATGATCCGTTCCCAAATTTCGGGCAAGGGTTCTGCAGCGTGTTGCGTCAGCAATTGCTCCAGCCGCTCCAAACCAAATTCTTCATCTTGGGTATTGGGTACTTCCGATATGCCGTCGGTGACCATCAGGAATAGATCGCGTGGGGAGTAAGAGACGCGCTGACTCGCATAGGAACCTCCCGGGATCAGCCCCAGAGGAAATTGCTCCATCGAGAGCCTGGTGGTGTCCCTGCTGCGATTGTGATAGTGGACTATAGGAACGTGCCCGGCCAGCGCATATTCCGCCTGTGCCGAACCATCGAACTGGAGGAGCGCCAGGGTGGCGTACATATCGAGTTTCTTGACCGCAGGGAGCACACGATCAGCACTTTCGAGCAGAGCCGCGGGTGGCTGCCTGAATTGAAGCGAAACGCGCAGGGCGGTCTTCAACATTCCCATCAATTGGCCCGCCGCCAAACCGTGTCCGGAGACGTCGGCAACATAGACCAACAAATTTCCGCTACTCTCGATTACGTCGATCAAGTCGCCGCCCATCTCGGCACTAGGGAGTGATTTGCCGTAAATCTCAAAGACCGCGTTCTGAAAAGAAATGGTAGGTACCAGGGTGGCCTGGATGCCGTGAGCCAGAGACAGCTCGGTCTGCATTCGGAGGCTATCCAGGCCCTCGGTCGTCACAAACGACAGCAGGAATCTGAAACCAACCCCCACACCCAGCCAAATCCCGACGGCGTCGAACCCAACGCGACGGCTCAACCCACCGGGGAGCGAGTTCCCCGAGGTACTCGCAGTTCTGAAAGCAATCCCGGCAAGAACTACCATGAGCGCCCATACAACGAAGGCGAGACGGGGTCTTTTGATCCTGGCGGTGAAAACACTGGCTGCCATGGCACCACAGAAGACAGGCCAGAACAAACCGTGTGCCAAAGGGGGATGATCAATCTGGAACAGATCGAGAGCAAAACCAACACCGGCCGTGGTGAAGAATACTCCTATCAGGAGTTTCTTCATGCGTCCGAGGGGCAGCGCACGCCAGTATGGGCTGGAGAAGTTCGGATACGCTGAAAACAGACCGGCCCGCCACTTATCAAGCCTGTTGCTCATACGCGGCCCTTCTTCGTTAACGGAGAACGTTGCGATGAGTATAGCGTCCGGAACTCAGACGCTCGCCGGAATCGGCGGGCGGCGCAAGTGACGAAAAATCCCTGCTCCGTGGGAAGGTGAGTGTAATGGGGATTTTTCGCCAGTTGAAGAAAATATCGCGCCGCTCCGGCCCACAGTTACGCTGGCTCGACGCAACCGTCGGCGGGAGGAATACTCCCGCGCTCGCTGGTACTTTTACCAGTTCTCGACTGACAGTGCCAGACTTACGTCTGCTCGAAAACTTGCTTCTTTCCATCTTCCGCTCGCGCATTAGAAGGCAGAGGAAGTCCACGAGCCGACTGATACTCGAACAGCCCATGAGAGACACAGAAGAGGTCAGCCATTTGAACAGCGACCGTCTAAAGAAATTGAATGCTTGGAAGCGTGATCTCAAAGCCCACAAAGCTGGAGAAAAGTTTAAGGAACCCTATGATGGTGTTCGCGTTATCACGAAATGTCGGAAATGGGCAAACTTCGATCTGATGCCCTCTCCGACGTGCTAGAGGCACTCACTGAGTCCGCACGTGTGCGGCACAAAGTAGGCCGATGAGCTTGGTCTGGACTCATCTCTCCGCGCGTGGCTAGTCCAACGGTTGCTATCAGGCCATAACACTCATCGAGGTCCTTCTTGTCGATACTGATCGACCAATCGACCTCCGTCGGATATGAGCAGAAGTGCTCAGCTTGCGCGATCGTGGCCGAGAGACAATCGCTCTTGCTTGGTATTCGCCTCGCCAATATGAAGCGCCAAACATGAAGGGTTTGCCCACAATCGCATGGCAGTAAAGGTTTGGATGCCACACGCCCTGCAAGACACCACAGAAGCCAGTCAAGGCTGATCGAAGGAGCACGATCATTATGTTCAAGGCAATAAAGCGAATCCCGGGCCGGACACTCAAGCGCCCTCGAGTGCCTCGCATTTCCAATGCGTCTACCGTGACGCTCGATCAGATATTGCGTCGGACACTCACCGTCCGGGAGTACGGGAAGGTTCTGGTTGCCATGGGCTTCGCACGCTCCTAGCTGTTGAGAACAGGCGTGGGTGTTGAAAAAGTCACCAATTGCCGGCTGTGTTGCGGCGTGATGTAGGGAATGGCGAGTTCTTCTCGGGTTTCTAGTTGCTGACCGCCAGCGGTGCTGCTTGCTGGCTGAGGAACCGCACCAGTCGCTTGATGTTCTGAACTGTTGCGGCAAGCCAGAACTGCTCGCGAACGAACTTCATGCGTCGTAGCCGCAGGCGGCGCAACCCGATGTGGTTCTTGAGTTCCGCGAACAGGGCTTCCACCTTTTTTCTTTGTCGCTGTGCCTTCGCGAACTCGGGCGTTTGCGCCAGCTCCCGTGTGCGTTGCCGTACCGACTCATGAATGTGAATGGCGAGATACTTGTATCGTCCAGTCGTGCATTGTGCTTTTGTGAGCATGCCCCGCAGCGTTTCGCGCTGCCGATGCAAGCATGGGCTCGATTGCGAACACAGCGGCAAATCGAGGATTACAGGCATCAGCATCGAATCGTCCTAGCAGGCTGCTGAAAAACTAGCGACGGACTTAGTTTCCTTTCCCGTCCTTCGTTGTTTTCATCATTTCTATGTCGGAATGGTTGATTCTCAGTGCTTTTGTGGCCCCCAGCGCTATCTTCTGCGCTGCGAGACACACTTCGGCCTCGACTTACACCGCAGGAACTGCGGCCGCTAGGTTTCGCATGCGCACCAGATTGTAGGCTGCGCAGGCGAAGGTGAAGATCCAATCCACCTTGCAAACTCCACGGTGCCGCAGCTTGCGCATCAGCGCAATCGTCTTCAGCCAGCCGAAGCATTCTTCGATTCGCTTCCTCTTCCTTTGGCTGATGGCATAGCCCGGGTGCCGCGTCGTGCGTCCATCGATTGCGCTGCCGCCAGGCCGTTTGTGGTTCTGCGCTACATGCGGTGTCACGTTGATATTCCGGCACTCGGCCACGAATCCCTGCGTGTCGAATCCCTTGTCTCCGCCCACTGTTACCGGCTGCGTGCCCGGCAAGTTCTCCAGCATGACCAACGCCGCATCGCGTTCTGCCGTGCCATTGGCCTGGAACACTTCCGCGGCCACGATCAGACCGTTGCGGTTCTCCACCAACAAATTCCCGCAGTAACTCAACTTCGATTCCTTGCCCGGCCCTTTGCGCGCCAACTGCGCCTCCGGATCAGTGGTCGACTCATGCGTCTCGTTCGACCGCCGCTCTCCGTGAAAGTCCACCGTCGGGTTGCCAGGATCATCTGGCGGAGGACCGGGTTTCCCCTCCCTCGCTTGAAAGGTCTTTGCTCCCGCCCAGGCTTCCATCAATGTCCCGTCTACCGTGAAATGCTCATCCGACGTCAGACCTTGAGCACCCGCTTGCGCCACCACTCGCGCCAAGAACTCCTTGGCCACGTCGGCTTGCAGTAACCGATCACGATTCTTGGTGAACGTTGTCGGATCCCACACCTCGTCATCCGCATTCAGGCCCACAAACCAACGGAACAGTAAGTTGTAGTCCATCTCTTCCATCAGCAAACGCTCGCTGCGGATGGTGTATAGCATCTGCAGCAACTGCGCCCGCAGCAACTTCTCCGGCGGAATCGACGGCCGTCCTACAGAAGCGTACATGCCGTCAAACCGTCGCGACAGCCGGGCCAGGACTTGGTCAACCATAGTCCGAATGTCACGCAGTGGGTGATCCGCGGGCACGCGTTTTTCGGGAGACAAATAACTGAACATATGACTCTGCTGTTCATCAGTTCCGCGCATGCTTTCTCGTACCATAGTTCGTTGTGGATTTGCAGTAGTTTTTCAGCATCCTGCTAGAGCCTGGGTTCGAAGTTGTCGACGCACCACCCTCTCGCCAGAAGACAAGAAAGTAACCCGAGACGCCAGGAACCGCGTTGTACCTCCACCCTGCTCGCAGACAGCGACATCACCTGCCGGTCTTCAGTTCTGCTGATCTGCACCGGCGGACAACTATCGCAACATCGGGAAGACGCTGAAATCACCGGTGGCCAAAACGCGCTATGCCTGGCTACAAAAATTACCTAGCATCTGGTCTGAATTGAAGTGCTAGACTCTAGGAAGTCCCTTTACACATCCCTCCGCCGCGCCGCGTTCTTGGGCGTCGGTCTCTTGTGCAACCTGATAATTCCGCATCGGAGACCACCCTATGCTGCTCAACAGTACGCAGGGCATCGCGAGTTCGCAGGTGGAAGAAGAATCTTCGCTGTTGCGACGCACGATCGAAGGCGAGTCTTCATTGTTACGACGCAAGGTCGAGGAACTGAACCAGAATACTGTCCTTTTGATCGCCGAAGCTGGGAAATTGATCCAAGAATCGAAACGGCTATCGGATCGGCTCAGGTCCTTCGAAGACCCTAAAGCGAAGCCGAAGGTTCAAACAGGCAACCCAACATCGCCATAGCGCTCCTTGACCGGGTTTTGAGTGCAATCTGATTACAACATCATTGACCCCAGACCCCAATCACTCTCACCAATGTCAGACCCGCCCCTTAGGGGAGTCTTTCGGAATCCTCAAATTCCTCGTTCGTCAAGCTGGTCAGCACAAGTGGCGGTAGCCCTTCCCACAGGAGTCGGGCGACGACCGGGTCTTCGTGCTGTGCGGAGCGCGAGACCAGAGTCTCTTGAGGGGCTTATAGGGACTTCAAGAACTCCAGGACGGCGTCCTGGTCGTCTTTTTTCAGATTTTCAAATCTCTGAGTCACATGGAGTGCTTCGCCGCCGTGGCGACGGATCGCATCACGAAACGTCAGGGATCCTCCATCGTGCATCATGCGCGGACGCAAGCGCACTCCCCACAAAGGCGCGGTACGTATTTTGTTCCGGCTGCTCTCGAAGTTCTGCTTGGCAAGATATCCGGACATCATCTCGAACACTTTTTTTCCGTAATGCTCCGGAATCGCCTGCAGGATCCCGTCGCCGGTACCCACGTCATGCATCAGGAAATCGCCGTAGGGATGGAATGTGACAGACCCCAGCGCGGCTGGGATGGTGAATGTGCCTCCGTTGATCTTCGTTCCAGCGGGAAGGGTGGTCAAGGTTTCCACGTGGCAGGTCGCGCAACCGACCTCATCGAACAAACGGTTGCCCCTCTTTGTAGAGGCGCTGTTAACGAGTTGCGAATCGCGCGCCGGAGCTTTGGTGGCCCGAATGAAGCGGGCGAAGTGATCGATGTCAGAGAGACCGTCCGGCCCCGGCACATCATTCGGCTCGGGAGCGGCGTTGCAGAGCTTCGTGACCTCATCGGGCTGGAGGCGGTTAGTGATGCCCATTTCGTTGAGGTACGCATCGCCGGCGAAAGACAGCAGGCTCGCGTGTTGGTCTTTCCAGCCAAACCTGCCTACGCTCATCTGTCCGGGGGCTTCTACGATGGGGACCTCGAGGACTTGTCCGCAGATTTTGTGGCGTGATGACTTGCATTGTTGCGCGGCAAGATCGATGAGCGCCTGATCGGCAACGGCTTCGACGAAGCCGTCTCCCAGCAGATTCAAGGAAAGGCGAAACGTTCGGATTGTCTCTGTGTCAGGAACGCGCTCTTGAATCTCCGTGTTGGAAAAAGCGGCGTTGGGGCAAATCGCCCGATCATTCACCAGGGACCGGCCGGTAATTACTTCGACTCCGTGAGCAATCGGGATTTCGGGATTGCGGAAGTGTCCGTCTGGCGCTTGATGACCGACTCGCAATTCTGAAACTTGGGAGGCGCCGCCGGAAACTGGATTCTGGTGGCATTCGCGGCAGGACTGCGCGTTGTAGAGCGGTCCGAGACCATCGCTGAGTTGCTCGACCTCCTCGAATTTCGCTTGATCGGCCTGGTGAGTCGCATCGTCGGTGACGCCGTTGCTTTTATTGTCAAAACCGACAGGCGCCTCGAGTGAAATCGAGGCCGAGAGCGAAAGGAGGAAACCAGCAAAGGCAAGGCTTAGACACGTCACAGGTATTGAGAATCGCATGGCTCAGTTCTCCTTTTTGCCACCATGCATACCATCTTTGCTGTTTCAGTCCAAGATGCAAGATGGGCACCATGAGATGGGGTCCGAGAGAGCTGCGATCGTGGCGTGCTAGCGGAGGTAGCGGGGGGTTGGATGCCTGACCTACGCCCGAGCAGATTTTGACGCTCGAACAACCAAGGCTCAGAGGAAAGGAGCCGAACATGACCATTAGATTACCGGGGTTTTGAGTGCAATGGCCTTTGGTTTGAACAGTTGGACAAAATGCTCCACTCGGGCGAAGAATGTTGCCCACGAATTCTTCATTTCCGAGCCGACCGTAAACTTCTGTAAAGCCTCACCATTTGCACCCAATACCATTGCCGCAAGACATCAACGGTGCTATGCACATTGTTCTATGGCAGAGGCAGCACAAACCCGGACGGCTGAGACTCAGCTTTTCCATGATGTTTTCAACGCGAGTCCCATCGGGATTGCAGTGGAGAACTTGGGAGGTCAGCCGCTCTTCGTGAATCCAGCCTTTTGCTCGTTCCTCGGCTTCAGCCAGGAGGAATTGCGTAACAAGCACTGTGTGGATTTTTCTCCTCGTGAAGATGCGGAGAAGGACTGGACGCTTTTTCAGCAATTGCGAGCGGGGGTGATAGATCACTACCAGTTAGAAAAGCGCTATTTTCGGCGAGTCGGTTCCTTGGTCTGGGGGAGCTTAATAAGCATCTCTTTATTGAAGAGTAGCCCATCTCCGCTTGTACTTGCGATGGTTGGAGGACATCACGGATAAGAGAAAAGCGGAGGAAGCGCTGTTCAGGTATGCCGCAGTTATCGAATCGTCTGACGATGCGATTGCTTTGGGGACTTTGGATGGAATTATCGTAAGTTGGAACACAGGTGCGCAGAAGATTGAAGATTTACGGGTACACGGAGACTGAAGCCGTTGGTAAGCCGATTAGCATGCTTGTCCCGCCTGAGCTACCGGATGAGGAGAACAAGGTTCTGGAAATGTTGAGAGCGGGGGGCGCATCCAGCATTTTGAAACGGTTCGTGTTACCAAAACGGGGAAAAGAATTGACGTATCCCTGACTATTTCGCCAATTAAGGGTTCAAGTGGCAGAATTGTGGGCTGTTCTGGCATCGCCCGTGACATCAGCGAGCGCAAGCGAGCAGAAGAGAACTTGCGGGAGAGTGAGGCGCGGGAGCGGGCGAAAGTCAAGGAACTGGAGGCATTACTGGAGGCCGTACCGGTACCCGTTCTTATCGCGTATGACAAGGAGTGCCGGCAGATGAAGGGCAACCGGGCTCCGCAGGAACAGTTGCATGTCGCCGCGAACCAGAACTTTTCGCAGAGCGCCGGGCCTGACGAGCGTCCTGCATTTCGGCAAATTCAGGATGGGATGGAGATTCCGGCAGATTTGCTACCCATGCAGCAGGCGGCGGCCACTGGAAAACCGGTGCGCGGACGTTTGATGACCGCGGTATTTCCGGATGGGACCAAGCGCGAAGAGTTAGCGAATGCGGTGCCGTTGCTGAACGAGGAAGGTCGAACACGGGGAGCGATTGGGACATCAATCGACCTGACAGAACTGAGACAGACGGAGAAGGCTTTGCGCGAGAGCGAAGACAAACTCCGACTGATCCTCGACTCGACTGCCGAGGCTATATACGGAAATTGATCTCGAACACCGATGCACGTTCTGCAATCCCGCCTGCCTCCGCACTTTGGGATACGAGCGCCTTGATGAAGAGCTAGGCAAGAATATGCATGATCTGATCCATCACACTCGTGCGGATGGGACACCGTTCCCCGCAGAGGAGTGTAGAGTTCACCGGGTAACAAGTACTGGTGAAGGAGTCCACGCGGAGGACGACGTGCTGTGGAGGGCGAACGGAACAAGTTTCCAAGCTGAATATTGGTCGTATCCGCAACGGAGAGAGCAACAGGTTGTCGGAGCAGTGGTCGCTTTTGTAGACATCACCGAGCGCAAGTTGGCTGACGCCGCGCTCGCTAACGTCAGCCGCAAGTTGATTGAGGGACAAGAGCAGGAACGTAGCTGGATTGGCAGAGAGCTTCACGACGACATCGGTCAACGTCTCGCCATGGTGACAAGCTTGAGATCGTGAATGGCTGGGGTGCGCTCTC
Source organism: uncultured Acidobacteriaceae bacterium (assembly GCA_963832015.1). GTDB lineage: Bacteria > Acidobacteriota > Terriglobia > Terriglobales > Acidobacteriaceae > Sulfotelmatobacter. The sequence continues at coordinate 37,836 of CAWHSR010000023.1, read as the reverse complement.
GCAGCGGCCTGTGTTCCACAGCCACGGTCTATGCCACAAGAAGCCCTTGTTAGTTCGAACCGTCGCTCCGTTTCAGCGTCGGCCGATCATCGTCGGTCTTCGTATCCCCCGACTGGTCGGTCTGGTTCGACGTTCGCCGCAAACTGGGCTTGCTGGAATCCTTCTCATCGATCACTTTGTGTTTGTTCTCGATAGCCACCAGCCGCGACTTCACGTCGTCAAATTCAGAAGTCGTCACAACATACTGCGGCTTGGCGGGAAGGATCTTGCGAATCTCGGCCTGCGATTTCTCGATCCGGTCCGGCGTCTGCGGGTGCGTATCGAAAGCCTTCGACAGCGTCCCGGGCTTCTTCTTTTCCATCGCCTGAATCTTTTCAAAGAACGACACGAAACCCGACGGATCGTATCCCGCCCTGTACATGTATTCGATTCCGAGGTAATCCGCTTCGGATTCGAATGCACGCGAGAAGTGCAGGAGAGTCAGCGGAACGGCCAGTCCCAGGCCCTGATAAATGCCGTAGCCGATTGGGCCGCCCATAAAGATTGCGGGTAGCGATGCGAGCTGCAGCAGGTTGGCCCGGGTCATCTCGCGCCCATAGTGACAAGCCGCCACGTGTGCGATCTCGTGCGCCATAACACCTGCCATTTCGGCTTCCTCATCCGCGGCCAGGATCAGGCCGGAGTTCACATAGAAGAATCCGCCCGGCAGCGCCATAGCGTTGACCACATCCGAGTCAATCACCTTAATCGTGAACGAAACCTGCGCATCGGAGTTCCGAACCAGATTCTGGCCCACGCGGTTTACGTACTCCGTAATCACAGGGTCTTTGATCAACTTGATCTGAGATTCGATCTGCTGGGCGTACTGGCGGCCGGTCGCTACCTGTCCCTCAATGGAGTACCAATTGCCCACTCCGCGCCCGCAGCCTACGTTCCGGTTCCCGACCGCATCAATATCCGCCTTGCCGCCGTTGTGCTTGATCTGGCTATCATCCTGGATTGGTAGAGCGGCTGGCGCTTTCTTGGGGGCATCCTGCACGTCGCCCGCCTTGGGCTGACCCTGGTCGGGATCGGTCGTTGGAGTCTGCGTTTGCGTTGGATTCTGGCTTGGATTTTGCGTCTGCGGGAACGTCCAGGGCGCCGCACTGAACGCGGCCAATCCGAGTGCGATTGCCAGCCATCTGAATTTCATAAGGGTACTCCTTAGCGATTGAGTCGACGTATTCGAGCGTGAACGGAGGTACTGGGGACGATTGCACGTTGGCCTGCGCTGAAATCTAAGAACTTCTGAAGGGGTGAAGAAGCCCACCAAACTATTCCAGGCGAGTCGATGGGCTTACCCGGCCAGGTCCTCGCCTAAAGTTGGACCAGGGCCTTAGCACGTCTATTTGGAGCCCGCTTTGGCCTGTCAGCAACTGGCAAAAGTTATAGTGACTCAATTAATCTCTGTTTCGCCCTTTTTTTCGTTCATCCCTGCTAACTTTTTCCGGCGGAGTTGGGCTATGCGAACTTCGAGCTGTCTGATCGAATTTGCCAGCGGCGCGCGAACTGGGTCAAGCAAACTCTGGTAAGCCGTGGCATTTCCGAAGATCGCATTGTTGTGGCGGCGGGAGGGGGAGAGTTGTATCCCGTCTGCGCGGAAGACACACAGGCATGCCGGGCCAGGAACAAGCTCGTCCGCTTTCTTTACTCCCCAGGCAGGTGCTCGCCGACGAACCATTGAACCATTGTGCGCGGAACTGTTGGAACCAAGCCACAGTGCTCAAAATCCCTGTTCGGCATTTTGAGTGTCATAGAGATTTATCGCCAACCTAGGGATTTGCCTAGTGGCAAAAAGCCGCACACTGCCCTATGAATCTTGTGGAGCCAAGTCTGCTAACAGACCCCGAACGGTACAGGAGGGTACTTGATTCAGCAGTGCAACGTGCCGGTGCGGCATGTCGTGGCGCCGGGCGCAATGGGCGAATACCAACCAGCGTCATCGAACGAAACCAAGGAAGGGCGAGCCGAGAACCGTCGTGTTTGAGGTCAAGGTCCTAGTGAACAAAGGCATCGCTGGTGAGTAAGGGGCACTCGTCCAGTCACGACGGCATCCCTCGAGCCCAACTGAGCCGACGAAGGTGAAATCGTACGCTAGGAGAGTTCTGCAAGATGTCGTTAGGCCCGCACGTATGGACGCGGACCTTCTTCGTCGGAGGTCTGATTTACCGCATCCTGTTTGGGATACTCTGTGGGTCCTCCCTTTCGGCAGCGGCGCAGTCACCGGCACCCCAAACCATCAATAACGAGAACGGTGCAGCTGCTGGCCCAGGTATAAACGACTCACCCGCGGAGCGGCATTCCTTGGGCTACATTAACGGAACCGTGCTTGATAAAGCTGGAGCCGTCGCTGTCGGCGCCCACTTGCGTCTGACGAGTGAGGGTCAAACGGAGCCTCAAGAGGTGTTGTCCGGCAGCAATGGGCAATTCTCTTTCGCCAATCAGCCGCCCGGCCCCTTTCAGCTCGCAATCACCGCCGACGGTTTCGAGCCCCAAACGTTGTCGGGGACCCTGCGCCCTGATGAGTCTTACATCGTGCCCGTGATCAGGCTGGAGGTCGCCACCGTCGTGACGGAAGTGCGAGTCGGAAGTACCGAACTCACCGCGGTCGAACTGGCACAGACCCAGATTCAAGAGCAGGAAAAGCAGCGCGTTTTCGGCTTTATTCCCAATTTCTACGTCACCTATGTCTCTGACGCAGCTCCTCTTGTGCCGAGGCAAAAATTCGAGCTCGCTTGGAAATCCTCCATTGATCCCTTCACCTTTGTGGGTGTCGCCGCGATTGCCGGACTTCAACAGGCGACCGATGATTTCGCCGGTTACGGGCAAGGCATGGAGGGGTATGCGAAGCGCTTCGGCGCCGTCTATGCCGACGTTTTATCTGGCACCTTTATTGGAAGTGCAATCCTGCCATCCGTTCTGAAGCAGGATCCACGTTACTTCTACAAGGGAACTGGCAGCGGTGGATCGCGCTTTCTATACTCCGTCGCCAGCGCGGTCGTTTGTAAGGGAGACAACAAGCGCTGGCAGCCCAACTATTCCGGCGTTCTCGGAGACTTCGCAACCGGAGCCATCTCCTACATTTACTATCCGGAAAGGGATCGCGATGTCGTGGGATTGGTCGTGCAAAACTCCCTCATCCGGCTTGGTGAAACCGCCTTCACCAACGTGATGCAGGAATTTATCGTTCGCAGATTAACGCCCCGACTGCAAAAAAATGCCAACGCCCACAGGCGCTGAGGGCGAGAACAGCACGTACACGGCTTCACTGATCCTGCCCTTGCTTCGTGCTGGATACCACATTGAAGGCGGCGGCACTGGCAAATCCTACAGGACGCACCGATACGGTGTGCACCTAGGGATTTCCCTAGTGGCAGAGTGCCGCGCGTTGGCCTTGAATGATTGAGATAGCTACCTATACGTCGGATCGCAGCCGACCGACGTCGCACTCCTGTTCCTCCCTCACTCACAGTCAACCAAGAGCGATCAACAAACAATCAAGGAGACTTTCAATGCCAATCAAGAATCCGAAACAGATTTTCGTGCTCATGCTCAGCGATCTACGGCAGGGCAGTGAAAAAACGACAAGCATTTTCCAGAACCTGGCACAGCTCGCAGAAGATCCCGATATCAAGCAGGCCCTGGAGGCTCGCACCTTTGTCTCGCAAAAAGTCGTCGAGACCCTCGATCAATGTTTCAAGCTTATCGGTGAGGAGCCGGTGCAACTGAGTGAAACGAGGGCTCGGATTTACAATGCGCTTGCCGAAGACTTCCGCAAAGAAGTATCTGACATTAAAGATACGACGACGAGGCGTTTCTACATCCTCGCGAAACTTAACAACCTTGCTCATCTCCGCGCCGCCGAGTTCAAGACGCTCATCGCGGCTGCTGACGTCTCGGGCAACTATGGAGTCGCCGCACTCTTGGAAACCTGCCTCGCGGATAAGCTCGCGTTAGCTGAGCGGACGCAGCAGTGGCTGCGCAGGATCGCTGAAACTGAGATGGCGGAGAAAATTGGCGCCAAAAGAGCAGCATAGACCCAACAGCATAGACTCGAACCGTAGGAAATTCGCCCATTAGGCGATGCCAAAACAGTGCGCCGGGTTAGAGTGTGATCATTGGCATCCTGCCCGGCGCTGCTAGATAACGGATTCCCATAGGTAACCAGACAGTTGATGTAACCGCATTAATCGGGACCGGATGTCGGCCAATCGTCAAGGTCCGGACCGTAACTTATCCAATCAACGTCCTTTCTGTTCCATTGCAGCGACAAGATCCTTGGAACCTGATCCCCATCGGGAAATCGCCTTGACCGCCTGCGTAAAAGGAACGTTCAGTGGATGTACACGATCCGGACTGAGAATATAGATGGCTCCAGCGAACGGCGTGGGGACCGAGGGAACGAACACTGTGAGACGCCCATCGTCAAGTTCTTCAATAATGAAAGCGGGGACCAAAGCCTCTTCAATCTCGGCCAGTGCCGGCTTCCATGCCGTCTCTTCACTTTCCCCCGCCATTCGCTGAGCTAGGCTTCGAAACAGTGCGTAGCCGGGGATTCTCTGGAACAAGGACTTCTCGATTTGCTCCCAAATCGCGTGCCCTATCCGAGTACGGATCCCGACCCCGGTAAGGAAGCAGAGAATCAAGATGAGCAGCAAGGCAAGAAACTGTTCCGCAGGCAACCATGCCGGGAGCACCTTGGCGATCGGCTGCACAAGACCGATCAAAGATTTCAGCGCTCTGAGTAGCAACAAGGCGGCCAGGTAAATCGGAGCGAGGACGAGGAACCCGGCAACCAACGTGTTCAGAACAAATTTGCCGTAGGCGCGCATGGGAGAGCCTCCAAGCGAATGGATAACTTCTCGGAGCAATATTAAACCCCGATTATCCGTTCTGTGTGAGTTTGCAGATCCGATGGTGAGAACCGCATTATAAGAGGGCGCCCCTTTGGGAGTAGGTTGTGATCGTTCCCATCATGACCTACGAAAGGAGCACCCTCCATAAGCGGTGAAAAGTATATTGGCTATGTCGAGCTCGAGATAGCCAATACCATGTGGCCTTCCGGACTATGTCGAGAGGAAGCGAAGCCGTTTCCGCAAGTCTGCCCCCGATTGGAGGTTGACGGATTACACTCCGTTCACTGCTCGACATAGTCTTGCGATGCTACCGACCAGTTGAGGCCGCCGAAAGGCACATTGTTGGAGCATCCCTGTTGCTCAAATGTTGGACGAACTCGTCGATATGCGCTCCTACAGGACCTTGACGTTTTTGTCCTAGAGTTTGGGGATCTTTGAAAACGTTCCATGCGGTTCCCCTTGCACACTGCTTTGTCTCAGTGGGAGAACCAAGACTATGCCGAGAAAACCTTCATCGAAAGGCTTGTTTACCGGATTACTGGACTGCAACTCGACATAGTCCGGAAGGCCACATGGTATTGGTCTGGACGTTCACCAAGCAACGATCTGCGCAGCAGTGATGGATCCCATGGGTAAGGTAATCATCGAATCCATTCTGGAAACGAAAGCCGCAACCATTCTGGAATTCTTTGCCGGACTGCGCGGAACTTTGTCGGTAACGTTCGAAGAAGGAACCTGGGCGGCTTGGCTGTACGATCTGCTCAAACCGCGTGTGGCCAACTTAGTGGTGTGCAACCCGCGCAAGATCGCTTTACTCCAACATGGCAACAAAAGCGACAAAATCGATGCCCGCAACTGGCCGACCGGTTGCGTCTCAATGATCTGGAGTCGGTCTATCACGGCGAGACCGGGGTACGCATGCTGCGGGAACTTGCCCGCAGTTATCTGACCATCGTCAAAGATCTTTCCCGAGTCATGAATCGCCTGAAAGCTCTGTATCGCAGCTGGGCCATTCCTTGTGCTGGTCGGGACGTCTACTACACCCGACATCGCAGTGAATGGCTGGGGAAAATCCCCGAGGCCGGCACGCGCCGCCGAGCCGAGCAACTTTATCAGCAATTGGACATGCTGCAGCACTTGCGCCAGCAAGCCCGGCGAGAACTGTTGGCGGAGAGCCGCAAGCATACCATCACCGCCATTTCGCTATTGATGTACCCCCGCCTTGATTCTTCTTCTAATTCGGCTGGGACGACTCATGCGGCTGTGACGTAGCTGTGTCGGTTCTGCGCCAGCAATCATACAGGTACTCCCAGTGCTCATCAGGCTTGTGTGAGCGATGCACTGTGGCCGTGCGCTTCAGTGGGCCGTAGAATTCAATTTTGTAAGCTGTCTTAGGCTCGAGTGTGCCTTTGAGCCAGGCGTGGACCGACTGCTCCGACTGGATCTTTACATCCTGAGGCGAGTCCTTTTCAAGCAAACTCCTGAGGCACGCCGGTGTGGCTTCGCAGCACGTCGCGCTCTTTTCTGGCATCGCCTGTCTGCGCTCCAGCATCGTGATCGCGCCCATCAACTCTTGGTGCTGGTCTTCGGGAGCTGGGAGCGTTTCGTAGTAGCGGAGCAAAGGCAGGGCCGATGCATCCTCCATCGGCATCAGTATCCACCAATTATTGTTGCGATCGGGAAGGTTGTTGAAAAACGTCAGGAGTCGCCGTGTGTTCTCACCGCGGGTGTGGGGGAGAAAGTCATAAATGAAGTGGTTGAATACCACGCGATCCTGTGGTCGATGGCCTGTTTCGAGCCAGCGCAGCAGATCCTCCTGGTCCGCCACGCTCATTCTGTCGCGATGTCCGGGGTCGGGAAATACGAGCATCAATTGCAGCGTGACCGGAATCCAAATGTCCCAGTAGCTGCGGTAGCGTTGCCCTTGGCGAGTCTCGATGTTGCCTTGCATAAGCTGCCATTGCATGTATTGCGAGGGTTCCGTCGCGAGCAGATCGAGCGCGGCGGGCGCGAATTGGCGGCCATAGTGTCCGAAGGCGTTAATCAGGGCCTGGTGCCGCAGCCACGCATCTGGCTCTTTGTGAAGGCTGTTTGACCAGTAGCTGATAGTCTCCGGTGAGCGCAATCCGAGGGACTTCAAGGCAATGAGACGGCCCATGTAATCGCAGCTTGGATCGTTGTGTTCATACAAGCTTCTTAGAGCCGAAAGCTCGGTGCGTTCCTGCCCGCGATCGGGGCTGGGAGCGAAGTAACCCAGCCAGTAAGCCGCGAGAGCTTCGCGCACACCGCACCCTCCTTGCACGATCTTCAGTAGATTCGTTCGAGTGCGAGCATCTGGCGGGACCATGTTCCACCGCTCATAAATCTCCGACAGGACCGGCATATCCTGATCCGCAAGTGTGTTCTCGGCGAGGTTGTGGTAGTCGCCTTTTTCTTGATACTTCTGGATCAGACCTATCGCCTGCTGCGTGCCGATATTCCGTAACGCCTGAAGAACGATCGCCTGCTTGAGTTGACTGCCATTGGAAAGATGTTGCTCAAGAATGTAGACGGCGTGCTCTTGCTGGCCGGACATCACCAAGGCGTACACCATCGTGAAGACCAGTTCCTTGCCGCCGAATCTCTCGTGCAAGTTTGGTGGCTGCAGATACACATTGCCGCTGTTGAGCGCAGAGTTGAGAACAGATGAGAGCAGGTTGTCGAACTTCTCCCATTCGGGATTGTCTTGGTGAAGCACGACAAGCGCCGAGCGCGCCAACATTACATCCAGATAAGTAGCGTGTCCGTTCTGAACGATTGCTGTGATCTGCTCGGTCGTAATCTCTTGAGGAGCTCCAATCTGCACCGTGCGGAGGAGTCGCGTTGTGGGAGATCCGTCATCGGCCGGACCCGCAGTGGAGGTGAGCAACAGCGCCAGGACGCTGACGATCAAGCCCTTCACTTTCGCTCCGGCTCGGAATTGTTCAGGATGATGTTGCCCACCAGATGTAGCGGCAAGTTGCCCAGCAGCTCGGGCGGTGAGGTTTGCTGGCCTGATTGGTATGTGCTGATGCTGATCCTGTAATAGTCGGTCGGCCCTTCGCCGCGCATCACCTTCTCTGTGGAACGCAGTATCAGGCTTTGCAGCTGGAGTGACTCGGGCAGATCCCCAGATTTGCAAGACAGGCTTTGCGCACCTGATGAGACACACCACCTCTTCCACGCCTCGGTGGTGCAGCGGTCGCGGATTTCCTTTAGTTGTTCGTCAAAGTGTTCGATTTCGTAACGGATCACGACAATCGACTGGCGCGATTCCGCGGACCACATGTTGTCGCCAAAGCGGTCCAACCCGAGTTCCATCAGGTGCTCCAGGATGCCGTCTATCGGAGCATCGGCTGGAAATTCCGCTCGAATCCGTTGCGCGAGCTGAAAGCTGGGATCACGCGGCTGGCCATTAACGGAGCCTTCCGTGTGAATCATCCGCACACGTTCGAGTTCCGTTAGCTTGCCCCGATTCTGCGGCACGTATTCGCGAATCAGCTTCATTTGCCTGTCGAGCTGGTCGGCCGCACTTGATGGTTTGAGCGCTGACACCGCGATTCCGCCCGAAACGACAGCCTTGTCTGGTCGTAGCTCTGCTTCGCAGTCGCCGGCGATGGTAATGACACGCGATGGGTAGGTCTGGCCAATCTGGGCGAAGGCGGGGATGAGAAAGACGTGCAATGCAATCACCCAACGCAACAGCCGCCGACGCGGACCGGCATCCGTCCTAAGAAGGGCACGCTGACTCATAGTGTTTCTCTATCAAAATAGACACCGGTCCGCCATTGTTTTCGCTGGGCGGGGCTTACTTTCGTTTCCGGATACGGAACAACTGTTGTAATCAGGCGTGGCTGTTGAAAAACTCTTGTTTTGCCAAAACAGCCGAAATTTGGGAAATAGAAAATGTCTACCAAAACGGAGATCGTCGTTTGTAGGGCTTCCAATCGCAAAGTTTTTTCGGCGATTTTCCGGCGAGTGAGTTTTTCAACAGCTACATCCCTCATCACTCATCGACGGGTCAACGAGTTCTATTGGCTTGTGTCTGTTCCTTCCTTCCTTGCTATGTCGGCTCAGCCTGTTTTCGACAACTTGGCGACGCACGGCGTATATTGCACGGGTGAAGAAAAGAAGGAAGGGATTCCGCAGGAGGAGGCCCGTCCGCTCGTGGGTGGACAGGAGATTCCGGCCTGGTTTTCGAGGCTACCCAATTGCCACCGTGGCCTTTTATGGGCCCACTGACAAACTGGCTACCAAGGTTGTGGTAAGCGTTTTCCTCACTGAAAGCGATGACCCAGATTCTCTCCAGCGCTGGTTCTCCGATGACGACCTGGACATACGCCAAGATCTCGCCATCGGTGAGCAGATTCTGACCTTCCTTAAGCCGTACGGACCCCGCTCCACGGTCGTGGCTGACGGGATTATTGGCTGCCCGCACGAAGAAGGCGTGGACTACCCAGAGGGCACTTCTTGCCCGCAATGTCCATATTGGGCAGGGCGCGACCGCTTCACCCATGAGCGTATTCAATAGAGGGCAAGCCAGGAGCGGCATGACTCAAGCTTTGATGTTTCCGGGCTACTGAGTTCTGAGCGCTTCTATGAGAAGGTCATAAAAGTCAAGGCCGACGTGGCGGCCCTCCTTATTATTTTTCTTGTTCTTTGTGGCTTTCGCCACATTTCCGGAGAAAATTTCGCGTTAGGATCGCTCCGGAGCGACGACCAGAAAATTTCGCGTTAGGATCGCTCAGGAGCGACGACTGGTAACTCGGTCGAAGAATAAGAAAATGCCAATCGCAGTGAATCCGGGCGTCGTAGGCCGGATAGCGAGTAAAGGCTGGTGCGATTCGCTGAATATAAGCCCAAGCTCCAACTCATTTATCGGATTGTTGGCTCCGAGAACCTCCGCCCTTTATGGATTTTTTATGCGACAGGTGGTGCAATGCCAGTAGCAACTCGGCGGAGGAACCATGCTCAGCGCCGTGATGATTACTCTTTGTGCGGTCGGAGTCGTCTTCTTCGTCGTCTGTATTTTCGGCTTCCTCGGAGACGGGAAACGACGAAGAAACAAGTAATCTCAAGTCCCGAAACACGCAGGGACTGCGGAGGGTTGGCAAGTAAGACACAGCAGAGGGGATTCAATTATGTCGCGAAGGAGTCTATGGATTGCATTGTTGAGCGGAGCCACTTTAATCGGAACTGCTTTGGCACAAAAGCAAGCCACTCCCAAGCAGCCGACCAAAGATTCAGTGGCAGAGGAAAACGTAAAACAGTTGTTGCTCCTGATGGATACGGATAAGAACGGCAAGATTTCAAGGCAAGAATGGATGAAGTTTATGGAGGCGCAGTTCGACACATTGGACAAAGACAAGAAGGGGCAACTCGATCGGGAAGAGTTGCTGCGGTCGACGGTGTCTGTCAATCACGCTCATTCTTCAGACTTGGGCAAGTAGTATCGGCTTCACGCTGTGGTTGAGTTGGGTGAGGAGTCAAAATGAGGCTGGTTAGGTTTGAGGATATCAACGGGAGGGAAACCTTCGTCAACGCGGATCGCGTGAACCACGTTAGCGATTTCGGAAGCGGAACAACCGAAAATCAACCTTGGCGATAAGGCGTCACGGTGCCGGTGCCAACCAGATTGCTTTCCGACGTTTCCTTGTAGTATGCAGCGAGGCGACTCCTGTGACGACCAGCCTTATCGCGGTAAAGGCGTCCCTGCCTATACAAGTACCCCAGGCACCGCCGCCTATAGAGTGCGTACCGATTGAGATGGCGAGTGAGTGCTAAGGCTTTCTCGGCGCTAATGTAGCCCTGCTTACGTGCATCTTTCGGAGCGCCTCGCCAATCCGACGGCACCGTGATGAACTTCTTCGTCGAACCCGTCCCAGCCCTAAGCCCAACCTGAAAGGCGACAGTGAGCGGAGCGGCGCCATCGCCGCCCCCCACTCAAACGCCGGCCGTCCTTACTGAAGCGGCAGCACCCCAATGAATGTGCCCCAATTGGTGAACTTGTCGCGTTTCTTCTTCGAGATATATTCCGTTGCGATCCAGACCTTGTCGGTCCCAACCGCCACCGCAGCCGAATAGTCCCCCCATCGTCCCGGAGGGCCGCCGCCCGAGGGATAGCAGGTGAACCCATCGTCCGGATTGCTGCCCGCGGCAGCCAGCCGGATGTCCGCCGCAACTCCGCCGCTCAGCGTGATCGGAATGTACGCTGCGCTGGGGAAGTAGTCGGGACCAGTCAGTGTGAACACCATCGCTCCGTTCCCATTTTCCGAGACGCCGATCGCCGGATAGAGCAGGTTGTTGTTCGCGGTGGCCACATATCCTTGTCGCGTCACCGACGCCTTCAATACCCCGTTCGGCCACGAAGGCTTGATTACGAAATAGGCAGCTCCATCCAGCGTATTTGCGCCCACCTGCAGGGCGGTGCTTACCGACGACCACAGGTGGCCATCCGCAAACACCACCTGTTGCATGCGCTCATCATCGGGGTTGAGCGTCCCCTCGGGCTGTCCCATACTTTTGCCCAACGGAATGGGCCCAGGTTTCTGCGATGCAAACACCGGTAACGTAAAACTCTCCGTGTTGACTGCCAGAGTCGTGAAGCCGGGTATACCCACCTCGGCGTTGAGAGTGTCAGTATCCGTCATGGCCCACACGGAGACCTTATTGTTCGCAAGGGAGAAGTCGTCATACGTACTAACGAAGTACTCCGTACCGCCATTGTCGGAAGCCCCGTTGCCGTCCGGCGAAATCGAGGGTTGCAAACTGAAGGGGAAGGGGACTCCGCCTGGCGAAGGCAGCGGCGTTATGTGCACACCGAATGGGGTGATCCCGAGCACCAGTGCGAATTTCGAGAGCGCGTAAATCTGCGCTCCCCCAAAGCTCGTCGCCCCAAACGCATTGGTGGAGATGTAGAAGCCGTTGTTATCCGACCCAATTGTTGGTTGGTCACCAAAACACGGGCACGCACCGATAAACCCGTCGCCGGTAGTGTCGATTTCATACAGGTTATACGAGCCCGTCGGGTCGCTGCTTTGGCTCACCGCGAGCAGAAGATCGGTAGGTACGCCGGAAGGCGGGCCCAGGTCCGTCATCGTCACGAACCAGCGTTGCGTGGAGGGATCGTAGTAGCACCTCGGGTCGCTGGTGAAGTCGGTCGCGGCCACCCCAAAAAAGTCATTCAAATAGACGGGCCCGGCTAGCTCCTTATGTGTGGTCGCGTCGTAGACCGAGGCTGCGGTATTGATCGCCTCCAGCACCACATTTCCGTCCGTACACATTCCTTGGTCGGGCGGCTCTAGATCGAATCCCGAGACTGAGGCCTGCTCTGCGCCGGTGAGTCCCGCGAAGCCGCTGAACCCCTTATCCGGCCCAATGATCGGCACGGCCTTGACTGAAGGCAAACTCGCCTGCTCCAAGGCTCCGAAACCGGCCTTTTTTTGGGCCATGATCCTGCCCCAGTGGTGCGCCTGAGAATGCATCTTGGCGAACGGTGACTTTGTTCCAGCCGCAGTGAGCGCTCTTGGAGCCCGAGCCTCGACGAAGGAACGACTCGAGGTCGCGAGCGACCCCTCGCCGATCTTGCGCGCATTAAGTTGGGAAGATTCAATATTGACTCTGTGGGAAACCTCCTGAGCTACCACGCCGGAAGTGATCCCCAAGATCAGGAAGCCGACTGAGGCCGAGAACTTGTAGAGTTTGCAGAGCATAGTTTCCTCCTTAGTTGGGGTTAGCGGAAGGCTTACAAAATGGTCTGATGATCGACCAACTGTTTGAGAGAGTTCGTGGGGCCGAGGGACCTGAGATCTCGTCGAAACAAGACGAACGAGTAGGCAGATTTTGCTCTCGATCAAAACACCTTGTCAAGATCAATTTGTCTATTCAATTTGTCTATTGCATCTAGGTAGGGTAGCTTGCCGGTCTGGGTGAGGCGTTCTCTACTTTCTCCAGCAAGGCAGCTTTGTTCTGTGAGAGGGCGATGCGTTCGTAGAATTGACTGGCTATCTGGCGGTCTACTTGCCGCACGGACCACCCTCGAAATCCAGTAACGGCACAGTCCTCGACTAGATATCTACGAGGCCGCTCTCTCATAATGCAATTGACCCCGTGCAGGGGATGTTGGGTGGCCGGTTCTCAACAGGTAGCTCACGTTTTAGCCGTAGTTCTTCATAGTGAGCGGGTGTAGACTTTTGGGAATACCGGAAGTGAAGTGTGAACCGAATAGGCTGCAAATGTTGTCCTTACTGCCATTCTTCGTCACACATTTGTGTTTCCAGATTCAAGAGCCTCTGGGAGGTCGCAGCAATTGTGCTGCTGCTTCGGCCCGTGCGGTGCCGTGACTGCTTCTTGCGGTTTTATCGTCCAGTGTTCATCAAGACACCCCGACCACGTGTTTCGAGCATGACTGACAGCCAATTGGAAGAGCCTGCCGATTCAGACCATAAGGACCGGCGGTCGGCATAGGCATTCGCCTCCCCTTGGTACCCTTCGCGCAAGCTGAATGCGGGTGCGTGCGGCCTAGGGTGAACAATTAGCGAGAGTCAGGCTGGCAATTCCTACTGTCGGGCAGCCGCCTGACGTTGTCGCAAGCCCAAACCGCTGTGTCGCTTCGTCCAGGTCGGGCACAAGTGCGCCTGCCTCCGCACATGCTGTGCGTTTGCTGGCCTCTACTTCAACTCGTTTCGATGCGGAGAGATCGATTACCACGCCTGCATCGCACATTCCGTACCCGAGACGGCTGTGGCCTCCGCCGCGCACCGCCAGCGGCAAATTTTTTGGACCGAGCAAAATCTAGAGAGCGCGCGACGTCGGAGGGACCAGCACATTGCACGATGACCGCCGGATGTCGGTCGAATGCGCGATTGAAGACTAGACGTGACGATTCATTATCGGGCATCTCCCGCGTGATCACATGGCCGCTAATCTGGGAAGCGAGTCTGCGGATCGAGGCCGCATCGGTCCCGGCGACATCCTGTGCGCGACCTTCAAAGTCCCGCGTCGCTGCTGCAATGACCCTGGTCTGAGACCAGCAGAGCGCCGCTGCCCGTAACGACGTTTGCTGCAGGAAATGCCTTCGGTGGCTTACCGTCATTTTCGACCGCTCCGCCTCAAGAGTTTTACCTCGCGGGATCAAATGACTTTCACGCGAATGCCATCGCCGCAGCACTTGGGCTATCGCTTGCGGCTCGGATCGTCATCAGGATTAATGTAGTTGATCTGGAACGGAGATGCGCCGTGAATTTGGACCACCACCTCTCCGCTCGCCATCGCGTAGTGATGCATAACCGGATCGACATAAGCAAAACTGCCGGCTGGGAAATCACCCATCTTGCTTTCGTCAAAGCGATCTCCCATTCCGACTTTGAAGGTGCCGCTAATGACCGTAACGTTCTCCCGATTCGGGTGCCAGTGCGGGGCGATGCGATATGCGTCCGGCATCTTCAAACGCACAGTGTAGTCGCCCGTCATCGCCCCTGGATCGCCCTCCAGTACCGCAAGTTGCGCCCCCGCTGGCACAGAAGCTGGAGCGGGATCGTAGGGGATGGCATCAGGCGGGAATGCGTGTTTCGCTGAAGAAGCTGTTTGGGCCCGGCTCGTGAAGACCAACGCCGCCGCGCACAACAAAGCGGCCAGAGCCGCAATGTAAATGTTACGTTTCATAGACTGCCTCCGTGGTTGAATTTCATGCCATATGAATTCCTTCATTGTCACGTTCCCTCGATCCAGATTCGAGTTGGTACAAGCTACGTATTCGCTTGATGGCACGAACTCAGCGGTACGCAATCACGAGGCGATTTCTGCCGAGTTCAGCCGAGGAAAGATCAACTCGGACGAACCCTGCAGCTTTCGAGATGCTTTCAAGCTCCGCGTAAGTGTAAGCATCTCCCGAAGGTGTAGCAGCCAGCATCGTCAGACTGAAGGCAGCCGCAGTGGGCGGCGATACGCGGTCAGAATTCGGCACATATTCGGCGATGGCTGCCCGCCCTCCGAGATTGAGCGCGGCATTCACCTTGCGCATCAATCTTGTGCATGTCGGCATGTCGAAACCGTGCAGAAAGTTAGTAATCAGAGCCAGATCATAGCCGTTACCGAAATCGGTCTCGAAGGCGCTGCCTGGAATAAGGTGGTACCGATCACCGACGCCCATCTCATCTGCACTCTTCTGAGCTACTTCCAGAACATTCTTCCAATCCGAGGCGTAGATATGCGCAGCGGGATTTTGCATAGCCACTGAGATTCCAAACATGCCGTGACTTGCAGCTATATCAAGGACTTTGTGCGCCTCGCTGTCTTTGCGGAGCTCGATGGCTATGATCTCGGCGGGTCTTCGCGCCAGCGGCATCATGGCGAGAGCATACTTGACCCAATCGGGGCATTCGGGGTCAAGCATGCCTTCGCCGAGCGCAGTACCGCCGCGACGGACAGCCTCTGTCAGCCGAGCGTGACACTCTCGCAGTCTTGGGGTAAGCAAGAACTCGATGGCTGACCCGACATAAGCAGGCGAATGCCGGTCTAGAAATCGGGCTGAATCTGCAGTGAGGGAGTAGGTCGTTCCCCGTTTTTTCAAGAAGTTATGAATCGTCAAGAAATCGCAGAGAATGCGCACACCGCGTTCAGTGGCGTGGCAGCGCTTCGAAATCGTCTCCGATGTCGTGTTGCCTTCGCTAATCGCGGTGAAGATTTCCAGTTCGATAGAGGACTTGATTGCTTCAGTCAGCTGGTATGCATTGATCGCATTGAAGAAGCGCTCTGGAATAGGCTGTTGGATTGGTATGGTCATGAGTTTTCTCTGTTTACAAAGAATCGTCCCATCCCGTCATTTCAAAATAGGCAATCCGCTGGGCGAATTGCTACAACGCCAGCGCCTCGAAGGTCCCCGGCATTTCCGAGGCACAGGTCACGCTCGAATAGTCCCGTCGGCTACGCTCGCCGGCACAATCGTCTGATTCTCGATCAGTCGTGGACGGAATCGGTAAGGTCCCAGGCGAGTTATAAGCACAGCGGCGAACATAGCCGCAGCGAGGAATGCGATAAGCGGGTCTCGATACGAGCCCGTCCGATCAAAGCCAGCACCCATAATCCAAGGACCGAGCGCACCTGCGAGTGCAAAAGCAGCGAATAGAGAGCTATACACCTTGCCGAAGTCGCGCAGTCCAAAGTATCGGCTGGCGAGATAAGGAATCAGATCGACTTCTGCACCCAGGCCTAGACCAACTAGGAATGCAGCTGCGAATGCTGTGGCGCGGGGTCCCAGCAAAAGAAGCGCGATTCCCAAGGCCGAAACAGCAAAGAGAATTGAGGCGAGTCGGGCAGCAAAAGTACGGTCGAGCAAATATCCGGTCCCAATTCGGCCGATCATTACCGCTGCACCAATAAGCGAGCTGCCTAGAGCTGCTGCCTGCGGCCCCAGGTTCCGGTCATTAAGCATTGGTACTAGGTGGACCACACACCCTTGCACACTCGCACTAACCAAAGTGAAAGCAAGCGCCATGAGCCAAAAATCTCGACTGCACCATGTTTCATGTGCTGTGAGACCCTGTCGGACATCTTCAATGCCGCTCGTTTTTGCAGATGCTCCACGCGACAAGAGACCGAAGTCCTCTGGCTTCTCCTTCAGAGAGTAGACCAATACCGGCCAGCAAATAAGCAGAACCGTTGCGCCAAGAATTGAGTAAGCTGTCTTCCAGCCGAATCGCGCGATCAGCGTTTGCGCGACCGATGGCATGATCATGGCCCCTACGCCGATTCCGAGCATCGTGAGGCCGAGAGCCAAGCCGCGACGTCTGTCGAACCAATGCGACACTAAAGATCCGTAGGGTATGGGGCTCACTCCGTGGATGGACAGACCTAAAAGCATGTAAAAGCAGTAGAACCGAGCGATGCTGCCCGAGAAGAAGCGGTTTGCCAACAGGATTGAACCGAAAATCGCCGTACCTATGAGAATCACTCGGCGTGGGCCATAGCGATCGATTAACCATCCGGCGGGCGTGGCACCGAGTGCGCCTGCAAAAAGCTTCAGGGTAAAGGCTAGAGACACAGCGGCGCGACCGACGTGGAACTCCTGCATCAGAGGTCTGAAGAACACGCTGAAGGAGTAGACGGAAATAGGTATGCCCCAGAAGAGTCCAAACGCGGACGCAAGCACGACCCACCAGCCATAAAAGATCGGGCTGGCATTCCGCTTGGCAGGGAGTGTCCTACGCGGTTGGCCTCGATCATGCGTCAAAGTCTTATTGTCAAAGTTCATTTCTACGTGTCACTCCTCGCAGATGGAGTAACGGCAGGACCCTGTTTGGCGAGCACCATAACCTGAACGAACGAGTGAAGCGGCGCGAGCTGCTCACACAGGCGTTGCTTCAGTGCTTGTTCCAGGCATTCAGCGAAGACTTGACGCCTGCCAGCATCGCTGATCGCTGAGGACAGGGAGGGTACGAAGATCGCTCGGAAGAATGCAGCGCGGCGGCTGACAAGGGCTTGTACATTGTTGTCCAGTTGGTAGTCAGCCCAAGCGGCGTCAGGCAAGTCGAGTAGATCGCAATGTTCGACAGAAAGAAATTGAAATTGACCATCCGGGCTGAAGGGCTCCAGAAGCTGGGCTCGTCGTCGCGGATATGCGCCCAAAACCATCCGTTTTCGCTCCTCATCGCAAATGACTTGCTCATGGACAAGTTGTGCGAGAACCGCATTAGCACAGTTGAAAAGAGGTTCAAATCCTGAAGCACCGGCATCACTGAGACCTGGAAGCACCACTACCAATCGGCCACCAAGGCGCAACTCCCGCGCTCGCAGCGAAAGAAACAGTCTCCAGTCATCGTTTGCTTGGAGGTCGAATGCAGCACGCACCTCGCCCGTGCTGGCGAGCGACACAAAATGGCCTGGTATTAACGCCGGAACTCGGCTGAGCCAGACAGCGGCATAAGAGCACCACCCGAGATCGACCTGTCCTCTTGGAAAGACGTTCTCGTAAAACGATCTTCCGATAGCAGACGGGAAAACGCTGGGATCATCCATCGAGTATCGTTCAGGATCACTGTGCAGTACATCGAAGAGAATATTGAAGTCATTTGCGTGCTGATCGACGTGAATAACCACTACGGCCCGCTCGTTGCCAACACGCGTACGCACACATCGGATGGCCGCCCGCATGGGAGCCAGAGAGTTTTTTCCTTGTGAAGAACCGTAATCAGCGATGACGATTGGATCGCTTCCCGGCGGGAGTGTGCAGGATTGAGCCGCCTTCTCCAAGTAGGGCAACGCCAGACTGCCTCCACCGGCGGGAACTTTGGCGTGCCGATTATAGGAGCCGCCTCCTTCCATCACGCCGTGAGTTGGTATGGTCGCACCTGACATTTACTCTCCTTGTCTTTTCTGGCGCTTGTCCCACTTCGAGCGCTGCCTCTTCTGCCTCGGCTTGCGGCTGCGAAATGAGGTCGATGCGCATGCATTCGCCGCTGATTGACCCTCCCGCGGATGTGAACTTTGAATTAATTCAGCGGGAGGCGCTTTACCCGGGCTTGTAAGGGCGCGCCGCAGATCCACAATCGACGCCCTTACAAGCCAAAGGGCGGTTTGCCATGCCTTCCCTAGTGGACCTTGCTCAACGGGCCGGTGAGCGGCGCAAAGTTTCGTGTGCTCAGGGCCTGTATTCCTGCGGTGTGAGTGCCATTAAACGGTGTCTCCGTGCTCCCACAGCCCGCCGCTGCCGCGTCAGACGGCCGATTGAACCAAAGTCCCAAATGGTACATCTGTATTGGGTTCGTGGCTGGGTTGATGGTTGCATCTGGGAACGGCCCGCTTGGGAAGGTATCAGGCGCGGAAGTCGCACCGGGCGCCACCACAAATGTCTCAATGCTAAAGCGCCCAACAAAGTCGCCCACGCCCGTTCCAGTACCGTCGGTTTGGATATCCCCCTGATACCAAGCCATGCCGAACGGTTTGTCGGGAACCTGGATTACAAAAAAATCGAAGTCGACATTGGGTGGGAGCCCAGACACCTCGACGTGCAGGTTTTCCACAGGCCCGAGAGGATGGATTGTAACCCGCCCCTTGGCATTGGGAAGACATTCAGCCGTTGTGGCTGCAGTTGATCGCACCATGTTGAAGACGAAGTTATTCTGAGCAACCGCTGGGCACGCCAAGGTAACCAACAGTGCCATTCTCGACATCATCGCGAAAAATCTGGATTTCATCGAATCATCCTCCCGGTTAGATATTTGTGAGCTCACTACGAACGCTACCTACGAGTCCCGTTCATATTGAGAAGTTTCGAGTTACTCCCATACATCCATCGAACGCAGCTCTTTTCACCTCATATCAGATTTGCCAATTCACCTCCGCTCTTCCCTGAATTGCCTTACCGAACCACTACATTCAGCAACTGCCCGTAGGATCGTGGGCAAATTTCAGGAACAACTGTCGACTGAACCAAAGCCG
Source organism: uncultured Acidobacteriaceae bacterium (assembly GCA_963832015.1). Taxonomy (GTDB): domain Bacteria; phylum Acidobacteriota; class Terriglobia; order Terriglobales; family Acidobacteriaceae; genus Sulfotelmatobacter. The sequence continues at coordinate 18,487 of CAWHSR010000023.1, read as the reverse complement.
ATGAGTCGATTTCTGCTGCCCACGGAAAACTTTGTGGGGGAACTCACGGGCTGCCGAGGTTTTGTGAACTCTTGAAACTCACTAATGTCAATGGCAGTGTTTCGATGTATTCGTTCTTGCTGCTCGATGACGCACCCCGTTTGAAGATCGGATCGAACACAAAATTCACGCCCGCGACTTGGATAGCGGATAGCGTTCGAAGTTTGTCGATGCTCGCCACCATGACCACATCGGCTCCGCGCTTGGAACCCTGGGGGTGGACCACGCTCGTGATTTCTATGAAATGACTCTTCGACTTCAATACGCCGTGACCAATGTTTCCGTCTGAACGAAGCGTGACGGAGTATCTTCCTGGGGCCAACTGCTTTCCGCTACACTGCACGGCATAAGGCAATGCGAAGTTGCCGTCATATCGCGTTGCGCGCCCGTTGCCCTGGCCGCTTTTCGGCTGATCGGGAGGCTGCGTACTCGGCGAATCGAAGTGGTCCGGGTCGATCTCTTGTTGCGCGAATGCGCCTGTGCGTCCGAGCGCCATCCACAACGTCAGCGCGGTAACCTCTCCAAGAATCAACACGACTCTCATAGGCTCGCTTTCTTTTCGAGGGTTCGCCACCTAGGCCCAGCGGCGATTCCCCTTTTTGCCGCAGGTAGCGACAACGGTCAATGCTTGACCGCCTCTCCTTTGATACCCTCTCAATCCCCCGATAAGTCGTTTGCTCACAATAGAATGTGGTCGTCGCAGTACGCTTGAGAGCGTGCTAAACTTTCGAACAATGTGAAGCACGCTAATGCCGTCTGCGCTCCCACCACTGGTACGCTTCGCGAATTTCGAGGTAAACCTTCGCACAGGAGAGCTGCGAAGAGAAGGCAGCAAAGTACGGCTGCAGGAACAACCGTTCCTGCTCCTGACTGTGCTATTGGAATCAGCTGGCGAAGTCGTCACTCGCGAAGAACTCCGCAAGCGGCTCTGGTCGGAAGATACCTTCGTCGATTTCGACCATCGCCTGGCAGTAGCCGTAAGCAAACTAAGGGATGCGCTGCGAGACTCTGCCGAAAAACCACTGTTCGTTGAGACCCTTGGGCGGCGTGGTTACCGGTTCGTGGGCCAGCTTGAATCTGCCGATTCACTACCTGTGGTTTCAAAGGGTGGAGTGGGCGAGACTTCCTTGCCTTCCTCTCGACCATCCGCGGAAGGAGAACCCCCCAAGATAGCGGCTCTGGGATCAACACGACCACGAACCAACAGGCTGATCTTCCTCTCCTCCGTTGGATTTGCCGTGCTCCTTGGGTTGATCGTTCTGCCGAAGTTTCTTCACATTCGATCTGCGAAAGAGCAGTCTTTGAATCCCCGCAGCCTCGCGATCCTTCCTCTGCAAAATCATGGCCAGGATTCGAATAGCGACTTCCTCGGATTGTCCCTAGCGGATGTACTCATCACGAAATTGGCGTATGTACATGCCCTAAGCGTTCGTCCTTCCGCCGCGATTGAGAAGTATCGAGGGACGGCCATTGATCTCCAGAAAGTTGCTGCAGATCTCAAAGTGGATACCCTTCTCACGGGAAGTTTCATTCGAGACGGCGACAACTTGCGGATTACGTACCAATTGGTTGATGTCAAAACCGAGAAGATTCTAGGTCAAGGAGTGATCGATCTGAAGTATGACAATCTGCTTACCGTCCAGGACAAAGTTACGAGCCAACTGATCTCAGAACTGCAATTGACCTTGTCTCCGACGGAAGCGGAGCGCCCAAAGCCGGAAGTCGCGGTTAATCCACTCGCGTACGAATACTTTTTGCAGGGACTCGATTTTCATGGGCAACACAAATTCCCCCTGGCGATCAAGATGCTGGAAAAATCCACTGAAATTGATCCCAACTACGCTCCAGCCTGGGCCTACTTAGGAGCGTCATACACTTCAGACGCAGCATTCGAGCTTGGCGGCCGCGAACAATATCGCCGTGCCCAAGCCGCGTACGAGCGGGCTTTGGTGATACAGCCGAACTTGCTTGATGCGCAAATGTTCATGGCCAACCTCTTGATAGACACCGGGAAAGTTGAACAGGCAGTGCCGCTGTTGCGTGACGCTTTGAAGACGAATGGCAACTATGCCGCTGCTCACTGGGAGTTGGGATATGCCTACCGATTCGCCGGGATGTTGGACGAATCCGTCGCGGAGTGCGAGCGGGCGCGCCAACTCGATCCCTTCCTCAAGGCAAACGGCTCTGTGTTAAATACCTACCTTTATTTGGGACAATATCAGAAGTTTCTCGAGAGCTTGCCAGTCGACGATTCTTCGTTCATTCTCTTTTACCGTGGCTTTGGAGAATTTCATGAAAAGGAGTTCGACCAGGCTTCACGAGATTTCGATCGTGCATACGAGCTCGAACCCACTTTGTATACGGGAATCGGCAAGGCCCTCAGTGACTCGATTCACCAGCGCAAGACGGAAGCGCTGGATCTGTTGAACGGATTGGAGAGAAAAATCAGAGACAGGGCGGTCGGCGACCCAGAAGGCACATACAAGATCGCGCAAGCGTATGCCGTCTTGGGAGACAAACCCTCCGCTCTACGCGTGCTACGCACGAGCGTTGGGTGTGGTTTTTTCAGCGATCCCTATATTGCCAAAGACCCATTATTAAACGATCTCCACAATGAACCGGAGTTCAATGAGATTTTGAATATAGCGCGTCAACGGCACGATGCGTTCAAAAGTTCGTTCTTCAGCTGAACGCTGTGCTGCGTTAGGTTCCCTCGCGTCGAGAGGCCGGTATCTCGAATCTGCACACTCGCGAGGTCTTCTCGGGCAAGAGTCTCTTGGCCGTTTGCATCGACCAGTGGTTCTATGTCGGTCTTCGAAGGCCCCTTGCTTTGTCCACCGTTGCGTCCCGGTTCATTGCAGCACCTCGACACGTTTGTACTCGTTGCGACTCAGGGGACGCTTGTGTGGCTGTGCTTTCGACACGTCAGCCCACGATTGAACCTCTTCAACTGTCGCGCCCATGTCCAGTTGCCCGTTGGTCCTTATAACAAAGAACTGGTCGGTGCAGGGAGTTACGGCAATTACCGCATCGTCCGGCCGAACAGTCTCGTGCGTCTCAAGCCAGGCGAGTCCTTCGTCGGCCCTGAACATGGGGTATGAAGCTATGGCGCCTTCGGGGTGACGCACCGTCAACCATTGAACCACTTTCTGAGTCGTCGGCGTTTCAGCAAGTATATTGACGGGTAGCGTCCGGCGCTTCGTCCGGCGCTTGCGGAGCCAATATACGTTGCCCGTCTCGAAGTGCCCGTCGCGGTTGCGGCGATCTAATACCTTCCCGGCTGGACGTCTGCCCAAATGCTCCATAAACGAGCCAAAAGAGGAGAACCGTAATTCTATCCGGCGCCAGCCGTAACGCAGCCACCGTGGATTTTTTGGATTCGCGCAGAGGCTTTTCGCGTTGCTGTATGCGCTATATTCCGGACTGCCGCAACCACCGTGGATCTAGGCGGCATTTGCAGCAAAGAGACCGTCGGGAGGTCGTTTGCTGAATTGTTTTCGTTTGTTCATTGATTTGCCTTTCGGTGGAAGAGTTTTGGCCTTCCCACCATTTCAGGCCTAGCCGTGTTCTGCCGTCCATTCCTCGAATCGCCAGATGGCGGCGACGGTCAACATTTTGCACTCGGCCGCGGAGGGCAGTGTGAGCGGTTGGAATTAACTGAAGAAAATTTCGGGTATGTCTGCAGGGAGATCGCGAATGCAAACAATTAGCCTGAAAATGTCTCAGACTCTATCTGAGGCTTTCTTCTACCCGCAAGAGCCGGCGGCCCCTGTGCGTGGTAGCCGCCGGAAAGCGTGAGTGGCCATTGAACCCTCGGCATTGTTGAGGCGAGACCCGATGATGGCAACACCTTCCTTCCCCCACGTTAGGGCTCGATCCTGAACCAGGACATGATCGACAGCGGGTTGCTTCTACGCCGCGGGAAGTCCACCCGATTACCAAATCGAGGTGTGGAGTAATGGAGCTTGAATTGACTTGGCTAATCGCGGGTTAAAACAGGTGGCGGAAAACATCGTGACCGGTTGCGATGGACGGGTATCGAGTGCGGCGGCGAGAGCAAGTCGAACGAGCGAGCGGTCCGGCAACCGCCTATCTATTGATGGTAACAGTCAAGCAGCTCCTGCGCGGGTTTCTTCCCTTAGCTGCTCGCAGCCTCGGCGGCAGAGGGCGCTTCAGCGACTGGCGCCGCCCTCGGCAATCTGCAGGTCGAGGCTCACACGCTCACCATTGATCAGGACCGTTCCCGCATCGATCAACTGCTGCCCCGTGCAGTCGTAGCGCTCATAACAACGCAGAGCGGGGAAGGGGAAAAAAAATTCCACGGCCTCGGAACTCGCGCCGGCGCCGGGCCGGGTGGCGAGATGAAGCGTGCTGCTGAATCCGAGGCCGTCGAACTGAGAATCATCCTTGAAGTAGCCGAGTACGGGGCGGATCAGATGCGCGACGTGGTCGTCGAAGACCAGCGCGGCGAGACGGTAACGCGAGGCCGTGGGCGGCTCGGCAAGCGTGGTGTTGATCGAAAGTTCGAGATAGATGCCGCTGCGGAATGCGATGAAGTTTGGCGACGCGTAGGCAACAAAATGCGCTTGCGGATCGAGTTCCTTCACCATGCCGTCGAGAATCGGCTTGATCGCAGACTGCATCGAGGAGAGGGCCTGCGGCGAAATATCGCGGGCCGGCTTGAGAGGGTCGGCGGGCTTGACCGGCTTCAATGTCTGAACGTGAACGGGACTGGGGAGCTTGTCCGTGTCCGGCTCGCCGTTATGAACAACCTCGGTGCTTGAAGATGCCGCACTCCGTGCCGCGGTGGAAGGATCGTCGGGCGGCGCTTCCTGCGCGAGTTGTGGACCTTCCGCGCTCAACCAGAGAGTAGTGGGTTTGGCATTGACGAAGACTTCTCCGCGCATGATCGCGGCCTGGCGGGCGGTATCGTCTTTCGCGTTGACCATTTGGATCGCCGCGGCCTGCGGGAGGATCACCACCAGGTTCTCGGGGCGCTCGACCGCGACGCCGCCGACTTTGCCGATCACGTGATGCGACATTTCGAAAGCGTAAGCCTGGAAGCTGGAGTTTTTCTCGAAGGGGGGCACGGCGATCTGCAGGATAGGAAGAACAATCTGCAGAAAGGTTTGGCGGGCGCGCTGGTCGGAGTTCATCTTCTCGGCGGAATAAGCGACGAAGTAATTCCCGGTGATCTTCAGCACGATCTTATCTCTATAGTGATCGAACTGAATGGAACGCTGGTCGGCCCACTTCTGCTTGCCTTCTTCGAGGTCGAGCTTGCGGCTCAAATAGAAAGGGTAGTCCGTGGGCAGCTTGAGAATCTCCGCGCCCACTTGCTTCAACTCGTCCATGTTGCGCGCTTGTAGCGCGCTCAATGTGGGATCCTGGATTTCGTTCGCCGGTAGAACCTGAGCCCGCGCGGCCGGAATCATGGCGCACAGGCAGAGCAGAATGAGGCTAGTCCTTGGCATAGACAGGCCCAGCGCTGCGGGATGGCGGATCGGAGATTGCACGAATGTAGGATATCAGTGCCTGGACGTCGGACTTGCTGAGCGTGTTTCCCCAGGCGGGCATGAGCGCCGATTTGTTGAGAGCCGGGCCGCCATGGCTGATGATGGCCGTGAGATCGGCGTCGCTGATCTTATTTAAGGTGTCGCCTTCCGTGAAAGGGTGAGGCTTGATCTCCAGGTTGTCGTAATTCGAAACGCGCTCAACCGTTGACTCCGGATTGTGACAGCGCTCGCAGTATTGATCGTTGAGATGGCGTCCGAGGGCCTGCTGGTAGCCGAGGGCGATCTCTTCGATCTTCAATTCAACTTTCTTGTTTGACTTGTCGGTCGTGGTGGCAACGAGTTGGTAGCGGCCCGCCATGCCTCCGAGAGAGACGTTGGTCGTGACCTGACCGCTGGAATCGGTCAGGCCGTTTGCGGGATCGAAGGTGACTCCGGGGACGGCTGCGAATTCCACCAAGGCTCCGGCGACGGCGCTTCCTTGCGCGTCATTTACTTGAACAACGATTGGTTGTGGCAACAGGCAGCCAGTTTGTGCGAACTGCTTTCCGCCGCTGGATTCGACGATCGCTGCGCCGAAGGCTGTGGGCTTGGGCAGCGGGGCGGACTCGGGCTTGCGGGAACAGGATGTCGTCAACAATAATGCCAGCATCGCGATGGCTACAGCAGCCGCCGCGCTTCGCTTGGCTGGGCAGCCGAAGGCGGCTGTCCCCACAAAACTCTCTGCATGAGTTTCTACAGGAATCGGAGTAAAGAGGGGGCGGGTCATTTCTTGGCGACCTCCTGTTTGGCTCCGCCTTTTTGCGAGATCAGAAACGCGGCCAGAGCGCGTGCATCTTCATCACTCATGGCGCGGTTCGGTTCGATGGTGCCGGGACGCAAAGACTGTGGATTTTTCATCCACTGGTAAATCCAGGCGGCTGTGAGGCGCGAGCCAACTTGCGTCAACGTGGGACCGATGTAGCCTTTGTCGGTCTTGGTGTCGACGATGTGGCATCCCTGGCAGGAATACTCGCCATAGAAGAGTTGCTTGCCGAGTTCCACTTCGCCTTGCGAGTAGCCGCTTAAGGGCATGGAATCGCGGTCGACTGCGGGGTTCTGATAAACGGTCATGATGTAGTCGGTGAGTTCGTTCGCCTCGCTGTCGGTCAGGTTGAAGCGCGGCATGCGGCGAATCAGCGACGGACGCAGCGTGCCCGGATTCTTGAAGAACTGTACCAGCCACTCGCGCTGCACGGAACTGCCTTCCCAGGTGAGGTCGGGCGCCATGTCTCCGCCGTGGCCATTGATGCGGTGGCAACTGAAGCACGCGAGGTCGGTCATCAGCTTGCCGGCTTTGCCGGCGGGCTGGTAGTCCGACTCATGTGCTGCAGCCACCATCAGGGACGGCGGCAAGGTGTTCGAGCGATCGTTTAAGGAGAGCAGCGCGGTGGTGAGCGAATCGATCTGCGCGGGCGTGAAGGTGTATTGCGGCATCTTCAGGCCCTGCCCAAACGCGCGCGGTTGCTTGATCTTGGTGGCGATGTAGTCGGGCAGCGTGTGCTGCATGCCCGGCAGGAAGACAAGTTGCGTGACCGGCTTGCTGCCGATGCGGCTGAGTTCCGGCGCGAAGTTCTCGGGCTTCCTGATGCCCGCGATCTCGTGGCAGGACGCACAGCCGTAGTCGGACACTAGGCGCTTGCCGTGGGTAATTTGCTCGCGCGTGGCGGGCTCGAGGTGCACGTTGGCCAGGAAGTCCGCATCGGCTTTGGCTTGAAGGAATCCGGAAAGCGTGGCGATCTGTCCATCGTTGAAGCGATAGTGGGGCATAGCTGTGCCCACATCGTAGGTACGCGGATTCTTCAACCAGGCTTGCAGCCATTCCGGTTTGGCCTTGGTTCCCACCTTGGTCAGCTCTGGGCCCACGTCGCCGCCCACCATATTTCCGGCGGCGTTTTGCACGGCGTGACAGGAGGCGCAGAAGGATTCTCCATAGAGGCTGGCGCCCGCTGCGGGATCGGAGGATGGCTTCGCGGAAAGCGTGGCGGTGTCTCCCGCTAGCGGCGTGCTGTTCGCGATGAGGAAGGCGGACATGTCGCGCGCGTCGTCGCCGCTCAGCTTGAAGTTCGGCATGGTTGACGTGGAGGCGTAGCCCTGCGGATCTTTCAGCCAGGCGAAGATCCATTCGCGTGACGTTTTATCGGCGATGTGTGAGAGCGACGGCGGATCATCGAGAGCCTTCAGGACCGTTCCATCCGACAACTTCACGGTGTGGCAATGCACGCAACCCTCACGCGACAGCAGATTACGTCCCTGATTCAGTTGCGGCGTGCCGGGCAGAGGCCCGCGGTGGCACTCACCGCACGAAGACTCGATGTACTTGGCGGGAAGAATCGGCTGCTCCCACGCCAGCGTGCTGTTGTGCGCTTCGGTGAGCGTCGTGGCCGCGCCCTGTCCGCGATGGCAGACTGTGCATCCGAACTGCTCGAGCTTGTGGGGGATCACGGGATGCCTGCGGAACGGCTGGTTGGGAACATCCGCAAGGCTGGGTTCTTTGAGTCCGACGTGGCAACTGGTGCAGCGGTCGACCACGCCGAGTTCGGGGAGCCACACTTGCTGGATTCCGCCCTGGAAGTGGCGCTGCAGCGTGTTGGCATCGCTGCGGTTGCGGATCATGCGGAGATAGCCGTGCTGGTAGTGCCGCCACTCGCTGAAGAAATTTTTCGCAGGCGCGATCGCCATCGAGGCGAGGAAGATGAGGCTTACCACGCCGAACGCCCGCACGCTGTCCCCGAATAACCTTTGCCAGAGCGACCTAAGCTTTTCTTTCATGAGCGCCGCATCCTTATGAGCATCCTTGTCGACATCTTTATGAATGTGTCTGTCTTTACTATGTGCAGCAGCAATGTGTGTATCAGCCCTGCCACGGCCAGACGAATTCCCAGCCGGGACCTCGGAAAAATGTTCCGATGGCGGTCAGCACCACCAGTTCGAATAAGAACCAGCTCATGACCCAATAAGAGAGTGGCCTTCGCGCCAGGTAGCGGCGGAAAGCGGAAGGCGATTTCGGAGAGCTTTGCGCCGCCACGAGCATGATTCCGGCCATGATCAGCGTCGGCACCAGCGCCGCATAGACCTTGAACAGAAGAAGAAACAACGAGAGCGCGATCGCGACAACATAGAAGATGCGCAAGCGCTTCTCGCGGTCTTGCAGGAAAAGCCCATCCGCTTCGATGTTGACCTTGAAGTATGGAATGACGATGAGCGCCATCACGACGAGTCCGGGCACGAGCACGCCCGCCACCACAGGCGGGAAGTAGTGCAGCATCTCCTGCAGACCGAGGAAGTACCACGGCGCTTTCGCGGGATTCGGTGTATGCGAGGGATCAGCCAGCCCTTCGAGCGGAGCGTTGAAGATCAGCGCAATCCATACCAGCACAACCGCCAGTGTCATGATCGCGACGGCCGAGCGGAACAGCACCTCCGGAAACGTCTGCAGTTGATCTTCGGTCTCGGCTTTAACCTGCGCGGAGGTGCGGCGCGTAATAAAGACGATGCGGCGCGGCGACTTTTTCGCGTTGGAGTCGATGCCGGCAGTGAAGTCTTTGGAATCGGCCATGACTATTGACCCTCCTTCGCGTTCGTGGCTGCGCTCTTGGCCGCAGTCGCGGCGCTGGCCCGCAGCGTGGCAGGCTCGCTATCGTGCGAGTAAAGGCCGCCGTCTTTGCGGATCCGCCAGAAATGGATGGCCACAAAGAACATCGCCGTCAGTGGCAGAATCATGCAGTGCAGCACGTAGAAACGCAGCAACGCATTGGCATTGACGGCATTGCCGCCGAGCAGCAGGAAGTGAATCTTCTCTCCCATCACCGGAACGGCTGAGGCGATGTTCGATCCCACCGTGATCGCCCAGTACGCCAGCTGATCCCAAGGAAGCAGGTAGCCGGTGTAGCTGAGCAGGAGCGTCATCAGCAGAAGAATGACGCCGATCACCCAGTTAAATTCGCGCGGCGAGCGGTAGGCGCCGCGAAAGAATACCTTGAACATGTGCGCGAAGACCAGAAACACCATGGCGTGCGCCGACCAGCGGTGCAGGTTGCGAAGAAATAATCCGGACGAGACCACGAACTGCAGATCTTTCGTGTCGGCGTACGCCTGTGGAACCGACGGGTGGTAGTAGAACATCAGCGGAATGCCGGTGGCGACCAGAATCAGAAATGTGCCCAGCGTTAGCGTTCCCAGATACCACGTCGCGCTGAAGCTCAGCATACGCGTGCGCACCTTGGTGGAGAACAGGTGCAGGAACACGTTCTGCTGAATCGCTAACGCGCGCTTCAGTGTGCTGGACCCGGTGCCGCTGCGGAAGATCGAGCGCCACACCCGCGTGCCGCGTAAGTCGTCGAAATATTGGTCTATTGTTTTTGCCATTGCTGATTCTCTCTAAGTCAGACCCTCACGAAGGAATCCCGCGCCAGCGGTGGCACGTCGGTGGAGCGATCGACCAGAAGATCGCCGTCGTCGTTGAGCCAGATGCGTTTCCAGGGCAGCGGTTTGGGCGCCGGACCCTCGATCTTTTTGCCGTCCTCGTTGAACTTGCTGCCATGACAGGGACACGCGATCATGTTCAACTCCGGCTTCCACGCGGTCATGCAGCCCAGATGCGTGCAGACGGCGCTCAGCGAAAAGTAGCCCTCGTCGGAGTGGATGATGTAAATGCCGGAATTGACGTCGATGGTGACGCTGCCCAGCGGATAGCGGTCGGGCTTGCCCGCGTTGACCACGGGCGACGGTTCGTAGAGAACATTGGGTTCGAGATATTGATATGCGAACGCCGCCGTGCCCGCGGCGGCGATGCCCAGCGAGCCGAGTCCGAGTTTCGCGAAAAACTGGCGGCGGTTGACTGCGTGGTCTGTAAGTTTGTTGTCGTCTGCCATGTGTGCCTCGTGCCGTCCCTACGGGACTTGTTACATCCCTCCGCATCCACCCGGCACTTCCGTACTGGGCTTTCTCATACCGCCGCTACGCGGCTAGCGTCGAATCGGTCCGAAAGTTCCTTCCCTCAAAACTCCAACACTCGCATTTGTGCGCCAACATCTGCTTCTGACTTACTTCTGCAAACCCGCACCGATCGACGCGACGGAAATCAAGCCGGTCGGCTCGGCGGGAATCAGGTTGTACGACTCCATCGTGATCGTGCCGACGGGACAGCGCATCGCGCACAGTCCGCAGCGGATGCACCGCGTCTCGTCCTTGAGCATGGCGGCTCCGGTCACCACTCCGAGTTCGTCGGCCGCGACTTCGTCGAACTCCACGCCAAACAATTCCTGGTTGTCGCGGATGTGTTGCACGGTTTCCGGTTCGAACGCGATACGGTCGAGCGAAACCAGTTCCAGACATTTCTCCGGACAAACATCCACGCAACCGCCGCAGAGAATGCACATGCTGCCATCTTCCGGGACGCCTTCAAAAATCGTGTTGACCCAACAGTGGAGGCAGCGCTGCGCTTCGGCCATGGCGGCGGGCCCGTCGTAGCCGATCTCAACTTCGGTAACGCCAGTACGGCGTTCGAGAGGAAGCATCGGAACCGGTTGCCGGTTGAGATCGAGGTACCCGAGTGGCATGGAATGCCGTTTGAGTAGTTCGACTTCGATGACCGGTTCCGGATGCTTTCCGCCGCGCAGGAATTCATCGATTCCCACTGCGGCACGCTTGCCATCGCCAACGCTGTCAATAATGAGTCGTGGTCCAAAGACGCAATCGCCGCCCGCGAAGATGCCAGCAGCCGAGGTCATCAGCGTTTGCGGATTCACTGCAATCAAGCCGCGCGGTGAAAGCTCAACTTTGTCTTCAGGCGTGAGGAAGTCGAGCCGCGGCGCCTGCCCGATCGCCATGATGATGGTGTCGCACTCGATCTGCGTTTCGCTATTCTCGTAGAACGCGGGGTTGAAGCGCTTGTTCTGATCGAACACCCACTTGGTCTTGAGCGTCTCGAGCGCGGTGACCTTGCCGTCTTTGCCGAGAATGCGCTTGGGCCCGAGCCCGGGATGCATCTTGATGCCTTCTTCTTCGGCTTCGACGATTTCTTCGAGAGCGGCGGGCATTTCTTCGCGGCGCTCCAGACAGACCAGGTTCACCTCGCGCGCGCCCATGCGCAGCGCAGAAAGCGAGATGTCGACCATCTCCTTCGTTGCAACCGCCGACACGTTCTCGTCGGAAGGCTCCAGATCCTCCACGCCGCCGGCGTGCTGCTTGACCACTTCGCGGGCCGCGGATCGAGCCACATCCATGGCAACGTTTCCGCCGCCGATCACGATCACTTTCTTGCCGATGGTGAACTTGTAACCCAGATTCACGTTGAGCAGAAAATCAATTCCTTTGTAGACGCCGTCCAGATCGACTCCGGGAATGGTGAGATCGCGGCTGCGGTGCGCGCCCACCGCAAGCAGCACGGCATCGAACTCGCGGCGCAGATCTGAAATCGCGAAGTCCTTTCCAGCGGCGTGATTCAACTTGAGTGTGATGTCGCCAGTCTCGAGAATCTCGCGGACTTGCGCCTCGACCACGTCGCGCGGCAGGCGGTATTCCGGAATGCCGAGATAGAGCATGCCGCCAGCAACCGGAGCAGCTTCGAAGATCGTGACCGCGTACCCCATCAGAGCGAGGTCGTGCGCCGCCGAAAGTCCGACCGGACCTCCACCGACCACCGCAACTTTGAAAGGAAGTTTGTTCTGGACGCGCCCTTCGTTGACGTTGATAGGACGCTTCGACTCGGGCCCGTACTGCTCGGTCAGAAACCGTTTCAGGGCGCGAATCGAGATCGGCCGGTCGATTTCCCCGCGGCGGCAGGCAGTCTCACAAGGATGCGCGCAAACCCGTCCGCAGATGCTGGCCAGAGGATTCGGCTCGCGCGCGAGGCGATAGGCTTCTTCGAAGCGTCCCTCAGCGATCAGGCCAACGTAGCGTCCGGCGTTGGTGTGGGCCGGGCAGGCCATCATGCAGGGGAAGTTTGTATGCAGCCAATCCCCATCGACCTTCTTGTTCTTGAATCGTTTCAGCATTGCGGCACTTGTAGTCCGAGCAAAGGCTAACGTCGACTGGTTTGGTGTGTCTGCGGCTACGAAGAGGAATACGGGGAGCGAGTCACCGCGTCCGCTCCCCGTATTCGTGTGGCTCCTTACTTCGTGAGAGTGAAGTCCGCTTTGCCGTCGCCCGCCACAGTTACAGGCTTGGACGAGTTCTTCGCGCCCTCGTGCCACGCGGTCACGTTGTAGCTGCCATCGGGAACGTTGTCGATCTTGTAGCTCCCGGATTTGTCGGTCACCACGAAATAGGGAGTCGGCGATACCACGATGTATCCCGACATTTCCGGGTGAACGTTGCAGAGCAATGGAATCGCGCCGGGATTGTCGAATTTGAAAGAGCGCTTCTCGCCCTTGGGCCAGGTGCCCAGATTGTGGCCGAGCTTCTTGTTGCCGCCCACGGAGATCCAGAATACGTTGTGCGCGACCGTGTCGCTGTTGAGGAACTCGACCGTGGTGCCCTGCTCGACCGCCACGATGTGGGGATTGAACATCAGGCCCTTCTGGTCGATCAGGGGCTTCTCGGTTGGAGCCGGGAAAGTCTTTCCGGCAATGGCTTCGACGTAGACAACCGACTCCCCAGTGACTCCAGAGACCTTGCCGCTGATGGATCCGGCGGAGGCCGCCACACTGAACATTGCGATGACTGCTGCGAGCGCTATCAAATTGCGTTTCATTTTTCTTTTCTCTCCTCAAGATTTGTCTTTAAATCGTTTCCTGATTAGGACCGCAGCCTAGTACACGAACTCCAATGCACCAGTGGCTGTGCTCGTACGGAACGGGCTCACCGCTTGACCGTTTGAGTTATACGTCAGGGCCTGCTGCGGACGGATCGCGTATTCGAACGACGCCTTGATGTTGGCGTGAATCAGGAACTGCACGCCCGGAGTTACCCGGTTACGCGTAGCGCCGACCGGCGAGAAGTAATTCACCGACCCGGCCTGATTCAGGAAGTCTGCCGTCGACTGCACGCGATCGTAGCGCAGGATGGTCATGACCCAGGGCAAGGCCAGATAGTCGGCCTCGACAAAGCCGCCGTTGAACTTGGCGGCCCCGCCATTCGTAAAGCTGCTGCCGATCCCGGAACTGCAGGCGATCGCAGTGCCCGTCGAGTCCTGGCACAACAGATTGTCGTCGTGTCCGTACATATACAGGCCGAACACGTTCAAGGTGCGGTAGTTGAAGCTGAAGTCGCCGCCGACACGATAGAAGGGCTCACGGGCAGTGATGACAGTCGCATTGTCGGACGCATCCACGCCGTTAAAGCGCTGCACGGAACGTCCTTTGAAATAGAAGGTTCCCAGACTTAGGTAGGTGTGGTCGCGCGGCCCAGTGGCTCCGGCAGCCTGTATTTCGTGGCGGCTGGCCGGATCCTTCTCCAAGTTGAAGCGGTAGGAGAAGCGTCCATAGAAATCCTTGTAGTTGGCGTCAGAGAAGAATCCCGCCGGCGAAGAGACATTGGGAGCCGTTGAACTGGTCCCACTGGTGTTCTGATTCACGAATGCGATGGAATAGTGATATCCACCGTATTGATGGCCTCCGCTGAGTTCAAAGCCCTGAGCCGCATCCTGCATCTCATATACGTTGTTCACATTCTGCGAGCTGGACCCTATGTTCGCTTCGGTGTAAATGTCGTAAGGAGTGATATTGATCGATCGGGCCTGGGTGAATGGCAGGTCCAGTTCGAATTGTCCAACTCTAAGACTCAGCGAATCCGTGGGAAGTTTGAAGAACCGGCCGATGTTCACAAACTTCAGATAGCCGTCGCCCAGACCGCCGTTGGCGTTGGCGCCAGAGACGCTGAGGTCGTCGTCGACCCAAAAGGCAATGTCGCTGCCGAAATTGCCCGCCATGAAGATGCTGAAGAACCCCGGTTCAAAGTCCGTACGGGGCACGTTAGGCGAAACGGTAGATCCAGCCGGCGTGTAATTGTTGGCGCTAGCGGGCGTGTATTGGAAGAACTGGTTAAAGCGCAGGCCAATCGGCGGCAACCCAGGGATCGTCCCCGGGAATACCGTATGGGGCCACAGCTCCTTCTGCGCCGGCGCGCCCAACATGACAGGAGGGATCTTGAGGAAGCTCTCGTCATCCTTGGGGAACTTGAAGCCGGCATCCTTAAAAGCCTTGCCGAAGTCGTTGAGTTTCGGGAAATCGATGTGGCATGTCGTGCAAGACGTCCCGTACTGCCGTGAAAAGGCGGGAATCGCGAAGCTGTTTGCGGTTAAGGCGAATAGCGTAAGCAGAAAAAGACTTAGCAAGAACAAAGTGCTGCGGGAGCGCATCGGAATTGCCTCCTAGTCATGAGTTCGAGAGGGTTCTCGGGCCTCTGGTTTGGTTCCAAGATGGGCCTGATACTAGTGAAAGTAGTAGGAGCCTCGCCGGGTTGGGAATCACACATGAAAGTGATTTCAATCACAGATCGGGATTGCGCAGAATCAGGGTGCTGAAATCCGGAATGGCTTGAAATCCTTTTGCTCCCCGCACGTTTTTTCGGGAATAAAGGAACCCCACGAAGGCTTCTTCCTAGAAGCGACTAAGTTGCAGTCCGACAGTGACTGGCTGGTTCCCTTAAGGAATCCAACGGGGAAAAGGTAAGACGGTCCCCGGCATGGTGTCTGTTCAAAATTGCACACACAGGGCGCAGTGGAGAGAATCCTCTCTGCGGTTCGTAGTTGCAGGTTGGGTCGGCAGCGAGGAGATCGCCGGTGATGGGGGCGCGAGCGCGCGAGCCGCAGTGCGGAGCGCACGTGCGTGCGTGACGAATATCACAAGCGACAAAGATAAGGCCTGTGATTTCTATCACAGAGATGATTTCCCCATAGGTCCGCTCTTGCGGGCATGTGATCCCAGGCTAGATCGTACGCGAAGAGCGCAATGTATATGCCGGAAACCCCGGCAAGGCACCCTGCGTCGCCCACATGATCCTCAGTTACGATGACAGTCCTTTCGGGATTCTAGTGCCGAAGACAATCATTATGGAGACCTTCCTTCCCCGCGAAGGGGTTAACGGGATGAGCATCGGCTTTCAGCCGTATGCGCGCATGGTTCAGAGCTATGGCCCGTTCTTACGCTTCGAGGTCAGCGCGGGGGAAAAGGTTGCAGCACCCTCTCGGTGAGAACTCCCATGATGTGGGATTTCGTGAAGAGAAGCTCTTGATTTTCTGATTTTCCGTGGAACGGGGGTCACTGGCAAAAAACTCCGTTACACTTACTGCCACCAACGTTTATGTCTCTGGTGTGGCCTCCCACTTCGGCTTCGTTTCTCTGCCCCATTTCTTAGGGTCTTCTTTATGCATTTTCTCCATCGCCTTTGCGGTGTCAGGATGCTTTTCCATCACATGTTTCGTCATCGCCTGGACCATTTCGTCCCACGACGCAGCAGACAGCTTCTGTTCACAGGGCCCACCCAATGATCGGCACGTCATCGTCTTCAAGCGCCACCTCCATCTACTCCAAAGATGCATTGTCGGAGTTGAGGGGTTGTTGCCTTAACATCCCCGCTAGCGCTCAACCCCTCAATGAGGGATATGGCCTGATCGCGTCAGTTGTCGGCAAACAGCAAGCGCCGAGGCAGAGCTTTTCCCCTTACGGCAGCTTCGCGTACTCCGCCTTAGCTTGCTTCAGGATGGGGATGTTGGGTTCAGCGTTTTTCAATACATGTAGGGTTCAATCGCTTGAAAATACAGTCGAGAAAGTATTGGCCCTTTTATTTTCCAACCTCTCCCTGCCATCTTAGCCACTACCCGTTTTCGCTAGGATTTCGACGAATCGCGCATCTTCCCGAAGCCGTGATGAGGTTGGCCAGCATTTCCGCCATCTTCCCATCCACTCGCCTCGATGAAACGAGGTTCAATCTCAATCACCCAGCTTCCAGGAGCGGTCGATATATCCGTAGACCATCGCGGTAGGCGATCTTGAGATCGTCTTTACCGACAGCGAAGCTGCACAAGCCTATCAGCAAAGCAAAGAGCGGCAGACGCTTCATTCCCTCATTGGACACCGAAAGAAGCAACAAAGGAACCTTCCGACAGTAACGCGGCATTGAGAGACCTCGGAGGGGTTGGTTCCATTGTTGGTGAAAAATCGCGTATCACTCAAAATGCCTTGGGCAGGGTTTGAGTTTGTAGGCGCACATTCCCACGCCGTTCCACTATGCGGCTGTCGCCCTGACAGTCCACTTCATCCGCACCGCAAGACCAGTAACCGATCCGCCCATTCGGACAATACCCGTTCACATTTGGGCAATTAGACGTCGGTAATAGCCTGTCGCTCGTGGAATCAGGCTATGCTTGGGCGGTAGGACGAAGGAGTCTCCTTTTATGACAACCACTACCCGCCAGGCGTATTGGGGTGTTCTCGCCCTGGTTTTCGTCCTTGTTTTCAGCATAGGGTTGTTCGCACAATCAAGACCGGCCGCAGTCTCGATTTCACCCTCTCCAGTTGCACGCGATCTGAATTCGACCTTGGCTGAGTTGATGCGCACGGCCCCGGCAACCAGCCAGGACCTGTCGAGCCTGGAGCGACAGGGTGGGAGACTACACTGGGTCACCTTCTGGCGGGGAGACAAAGCCCAGCAGGCCCAAATGACAGCGGCGTTGCGCCGCAATCTCCAATTTGCTGTGCCCGCTTTGATTCAAGATGCGCAAGCCTCTGGGGGAAGCATCTCCACGACCTTTAAATTGTATAAAGACTTGACAGTGGTCTGCGAATCTCTAGATTCGCTGCTCCCACCCGGGTCGCGCGAAGGTAAAACCGAGCTGACAGCTCTGCGCAACGACGTTTCCGATATGAATCGGCTCTGGGAAGAGTTGTCTTCCTATATCCAGCAGACCGCAGCTTCGATGGAGAGCAAAAATGCTCAGCTAGTGTCTTCGGCTGGCCGATCTCCGAAAAGAGTCATTGTTGACGACAACATTCTGGAGAAGCCCTCGCCCAGGAAACGCCGCCCGTCCAATCAATAAAGCAGTTCAGATTTTGCGAACGGGCTGACCGGATCACCTAAGCCTAGCTGGGTGAAGTCGAGGGGTGGCGCGACAGTTTAGGTGAAGCCTAGCCGAGACCGGCCCTTTCGTATGCCGGTGCCTCAATAGCGGGGGGCCCGCCGAGTGGTCGGGGCAAAGCGGAAAGGAACTTGTCTTGGCCGAGTCATTTGTGCATTCTGCCATGGAGCGACAGGCAACCGGAAGTAGGCCGTTGTAAGCAGTGGTGTGTTGTTAGAACGCCGAGTTCGACGCCAAACAATTGAATCGGCAAGCAGCTTGAGTGTCTCGCGGAATGAGGCCTTTCCATCTCCGACGATTCTCTCTGGTGGTGGTTGGTCGGGTTCTCAAGACGCTCGGCACCGAGTCACCCATTACACGCTATGCCTCCTCGGATAACCAGAAATAGCGATAGGCCACGAGCCTCCGATAGAACTATGGTCACCACTTAAGCATCCGTCTCGCTTGCCATGTCTCCAGACTCGATTGGCGTGGTCACCACCGGACGATGAAGCTACAGGAATGGAAGACAACTCAGAAGCAAAACCTCTCGCGCAAATCGAGAGGCACTCTAACAGTGAAGTGGGCTGGATCTCGAGACAAAATCTTCTCGCCCTCCGGTCGAGGGAGAACTTTTTTCTTGACATCCCTTTTTATAGAACTCATTGACGGGACCGTGAGCACAATTGGGGGCATGTCTCTCTAAAACGAAAGCGTCCGAAAACTCTTTCGAGTTACGGACGCTTTGTTTGAACAGCCCCCCGAGCACTGCTCATTTCCAACCTAGTCCTCGCAACACGCTTCGTGAATAGCTCTCGCGCGCCAATCAGCGGCACCAGTGAGCTAGATATTGAAAAGACGCCATCTCGCTCATTGACCTAAATCGGCCAATTCTCAA
>CAWHSR010000022.1:0-30574 GCA_963832015.1 uncultured Acidobacteriaceae bacterium | reverse complement strand
AATGCCCGGAACAAGGATTCTGAGTGTAATGGCCTTTGGTTACGTCAGTCATTTCCGCCCTATTCAGATGCTCACCGATAATGGGATTCTGTGAAGCGTTTCTTAGCTATCGCCGTTCTGTGCTGTTACTACCCACTTGCTCTCGCCGCGCAGGAAGCAACTACAGTGTCCATCACCATCGAGGTTCTCAACGGGCAAACGGGAAAGCCAGTTTGGCGGGAGTCTCCTAACATTTGGATCGACAAGGAACCGTCCATCAATCCGTACATGAATCTCCACGGGAAGGCCAAAATCAAAGTTTCTGGCAGCGCCACTCAACTCTGGATAACGCCGGACTTGGACACGAGTGCCGCTGGAGGACGGTCCCAGCACAAAGCTCACGGTCTCCTATTCCATTGCCGAAATACTGCGCACCGGGGTGGTAAGTCAAAACTTCTGCGGTGCAGCCACGATAGCCCCAACACCCGGCGTCCTCGTCTTCTATGAGTTACCCAGCACATCGCGAGAGCGCTGGTACAACTGAGGCTGCTCGTGATTGGCGAAAAATCGCCTCTCTGACAATGTCAGCGTCCCATCAACCCGTGCTCCATCGGTCCGGTGCCGGCCCGATGTCCCCTCTCCATGGTTTCGGAGCACTATCCGTGGCCCTTCTCACCAGCTACACCGATGCTCGATGCGGTTGAAAACCCATAGCCCAAACATCCTGCTCCGACCGCTCCACCGGCTTCCTTCTTACGGCTCTATCCGAACCGCTCCCCGAAACGGATGTCTCCCGCTGAGCGATTTGAAAGGGGAGCGGTTCCGATAGAGTCCCAACGTCACTCGGGAGCAATCCCGAGGACCGGCGATAGTCGGCTGCGAATCGTGTTTCGCTTCTCCGTTGTCGACAGAACTTAGATGGATGCTCACCCTTGTCGCCAAAGCAGACTCTCGAGTCGAGTCGCGAAGGCTGATTCGGAAGATAGGTCGTCAGTGCGCACGGCTTTACGGCTGAAGCGCCTGGGTCGCCGTGGGATGCACTTGCTCGTTCTGAATTGCTGACGCATCCCAGCTGCCGCCCAACGCTTTGACAAGGTAAACCGAGGTGACCATCTCCTGGCCAAGCAATTGGGTCGAGAGCCGCTCGTTCGTCAACAATACGGATTGCGCAGTGATGACATCGAGGAAGGTGGTGAGTCCGCCGACATAGCGATCATTGGCGATGTCGAGTGCACGATGCGCGTCGGCGACCGCCGCATCCTGACTTTCGGCGGCTCGCGACAAGGAACTTAGCCCCGACAAACCATCTTCGACTTGCTGGAACGCGGTGAGCGTAGACTCGCGGTAGTTGGCGACCGATTCTTCGTAGGCGGCTCTTGTGGCGGCGAGAGTCGCGCGGTTTCGTCCGCCATTGAAGATGGGTTGCAACAGATCACCGCCGAGCGACCAGAACGCGCTGGGCGTGCTTATGAGCGAGCCGAGGGTGATGCTCTGGAACCCGCCGGCCCCAGAGATGGTGAATTGCGGATAGAACGCGGTTTTGGCGACCCCCACGAGGGTGTTCTGCTGGGCCATGGCTCGTTCCGCAGTGGCGATATCGGGCCGGCGCTCCAGCAGGTCCGACGGAATTCCCAGCGGAATCGGCGGGGGAACGGTGAGCAACGGTGCGACCCGAACGCTAAATGTGGACGCGGCGCTTCCCGTGAGCACCGCGATGGCATGTTCGAACTGTGCGCGCTGCTGCTGGAGCAAGTAAAGTTGCGTGACCGTGGAATCCAGCAGGGTTCGCTGTTGCGCCAAGTCCAGACCGGAGGCGATCCCGCCTTCGTGGCGATGGTTGACCAGAACCAGTCCTTCTTGCTGAATCTTGACCGACTCCTGCACCACCTGGTATTCGGAATCGAGTTCGCGCAGGCTGAAATAGTCAGCGGCGAGTTCCGCGGTCAGGACCAGTTGAACATTTTGCAGAGCGGCTGCTGTGCCCTGCAGGCTGGCGTTGGCGGCTTGCAGAGTCTTACGGGCTCGACCGAACAGATCGACTTCGTAGTTCAGAGCGAAGGGAACCTGGTACAAACTTTGCGTCAGCGGGGCCTCAGGAGTCGTACTCTCGGGACGATTGCCGGAATACCGGTTGCGCGATGCGCCGGGATCGGCGCTGAGGGTTGGGAAAAGTCCGGCGGATGCGACTCGCGCCAGCGAACGAGCCTGATCCAGGCGATCCTGGGCAGCGGCGAGGGACTGATTGGCTTGCAGCAGTTGTTGCTCGTAGCCGTTCAGTTCCGCGTCGTGGAAAATCTTCCACCAGGCTCCCTTAGGAATGGCATCTTTCGGAGCGGCCCCGCGCCACGGGCCTTCGGTTTTCCATGCAGGCGGACTTTGGATGGGCGGGCGCTGATATTTGGGTCCCACGGCGCATCCCGTCAGGCACAGACTGGCGCCGAGCAGCGCTGCCAACCACCTCATGAATGCTTCCCTTGCTGGTCAGCGGCGACATTCACCGTCTGGCCATCTTCCAGAGAATCGGCGGGATTAATGATGATGCGGTCCTCGATGCTCACTCCACCGAGAATCTCCAAGGTCGTGCCATAGTCACGACCAATCGTGATGGGCCGCAATTGGACCTTGTTATCGGATCCCACAATCGCTATTTGTGCGCCCTCCCGGCGGAAGAGCATGGCATTCACGGGCACGGTAACTTTTTCGGTGTTGATCCTGGGGGAGAAATGCACTTCGCCGAAAGATCCGCGCAGCAAACGGCCGTCTTTATTGGGAACATCCACTTCGGTCAACAGGGTACGAGTCGCGGGATCGATAGCCTCGGCAGTGCGCGCCACCGTTCCTCGAAACTTCTGCCCGGGAATTTCCTGCAGCGTAATGTAGGCCGGCATCCCATTCTTGATGGCAGGTGAGTAGGCTTGGGGAACGTTGGTGAAGACGCGCAGGGGGTCAACCTTGGCCAGGATGAACAGCTCCATGCCCACCGACCCGGCGTTGATGAGGGCTCCAGGATCGACATTGCGCTTGACCAGCACACCGGAGAACGGAGCGTAAACGTGCTTGAACGACTCCAACTGCTCGAGGCGGCGAACGTTGGCGTCGGCCGCGGCCAGGTTGGCGACGGCCTGCTGGTATGCGTTAGTCTGCATGTCGTTCTCCTGCTGAGAAACGGAGTCCGTCTTGCGCAGATTTTGCCAGCGATCGGCGGAAATTTTTGCAATATCCAACTGGGCGGACGACTGCTGACGATTGGCACGAGCCTGCGACAATTCCTGATCGACTTCCGGCGTATCGATGTCGGCGAGCAGTTCGCCCTGAGCAACGTGGCTGCCAATGTCCCGATACCAGCGCAGCAGGTATCCATTGGTGCGAGCGTAGATTGGGGACTCTTCGTAGGCCTGCAAGGATGCGGGCAGTACGAGTTCTTCGTCGGGTTTTTCCGCAATGGGGTGAACGACAGCGACCGTGGCAACGGAATCGATTTCGGTTTCCTTGGCCAGCGCGCGTCCGGCACGAATGCGGCTGAACATGCTCGCAGCGCCGCCTACGGAGAGCACCACCACCACGAGCACGACGATGATGATGGCCTTGCGCGGCGGTGCCGCCGGAAGTTCCGGAGGCGGCGTCACCTCCGGCGGGGTGCGCTGCGGCTCTCGCATCGGTTGATTCGTTTCCGGTTCGTTCTGCATGCTCAATCGCTCGAATTGCTATAATCCCGCGCTCTTAAAGGCGCTATGCCTAATTCCCGATTACCTTACTTCACCCGGCTGCGCTTCTCGACGGCTGTGAACAATGGCGAACACGCAAGGCACAAAGAATAATGTTGCTACAGTCGCGAACAACAGGCCGCCGATGACCGCCCGGCCCAGCGGCGCATTCTGCTCGCCGCCTTCACCCAAGCCCAGCGACATGGGGAACATGCCGATCACCATGGCCAGCGCGGTCATAAGGACGGGACGAACTCGAGTGTAACCCGCTTCCAGCGCGGCCTGGACGGCGGGCACGCCGACCTGCATCCGATCGCGCGCAAACGATACCATCAGGATGGAATTGGCGGTCGCGACGCCCATGCACATGACCGCCCCGGTCAGCGACGGTACACTCAGCGTGGTATGCGTCAGCAGCAGAATCCACGCGATACCCGCCAACGCCCCCGGAAGGGCCGTGATGATGACGAACGGATCAAGCCACGACTGGAAGTTCACTACGATCAGGAAGTAGACCAGCAGGATCGCTCCCATCAGTCCGATCCCCAAGCCGACGAACGAGGACCGCATGGTTTCCACTTGTCCGCCGACGACAATACGCGTGCCCCGCGGCAGATGGTTCATAACAGGCTGCAGAACTTTCTGCGTATCCTTGGCCACAGCGCCCAGATCGCGTCCTTGGGTGCTGGCGTAGATGTCAATGACCGGCTCTATGCCGTAGTGCGACACGACCGCGGGCCGCGATGTCGGGGACAACTGCACCAGATTCCCCAGCACCTGCGAGTTGGGCACGGAACGATCGTTGATCGGCAAGTTCATCAGGTCTTGCAGAGACGTCATCCGGTATTGCGGCGCCTGCACCACCATTTGATAGGTGACTCCATTCTTGGAATTCAGCCAGAAGGCGGGCGCAGTCTGGAAGCTGCCGCTGAGGGAAACCAGCACGCTCTGAGCAACGTCTAACGGACTCATGCCAATCTGGGTCACGAGATTGCGATCGATGTCGAGGTGCAGCGTCGGCAGGCCAAGCATCTGCTGCACGTGCACATCGGCGGTGCCGGGAACATGGCGTAATTGGTTAGCAATCTGCTGGGCGATCCCGTAGTTCGTCTGCATATCCGCACCGATCACCTGAATGTCAATGGGTGCGGGCAGACCGAAGTTCAGGATCTGCGTGACGATGTCGGCCGGCTGGAAGAAGAACTCTACTCCGGGAAAGCGCCGAGGCAGCTCGTGGCGCAAGTGTTGCACGATCTCCTCGGTTGGCTGATGCTGCTCGGCGTTCAGGCCAAGCAGGATCTCGGCATCGCTGGTGCCAATCACGCCCGAATTGCTGTAGGACAAATTGATGCTTGAGTTGGGCAATCCGATGTTATCCAGCACGGTTGCAATCTCGCCCTTTGGCAGATCTTGATGCAGGAACTGTTCCACTTGGTCGCAAAGGCGAGCTGTCTCCTCCACCCGCAGACCGGCACGGCCGCGCAAGTGCAGCCGGATGAGGCCGGCGTCGACCGATGGGAAGAAGTCTTCACCCAGGAAGAACACCCAGCCCAGCGACAGCAGGCAGAACCCAAGAAAAGACCCGACGAAGAGCTTGCGGTGCTGGATCGTGGTTTCCAGCAACTGGTAGTAGCCATTGCGAAAGTCGTCGAAGCGTTTCTCAAATCCGCGTTGAAACCGTCCCATAAACGTTTTCGGTCCCGCCGCCCTATGCTCGTGTCCTCGCATGATGTACATGACCAGCGTCGGGATGAGCGTTCGCGAAAGGAAATAGGAGGCCAACATAGCGAAGACCACAGCCTCGGCGAGCGGCACAAACAGAAACTTCGCCACTCCTGTCAGGAAAAACATGGGTACGAATACGATGCAGATGCAAATCGTCGACACGAAGGCCGGAACCGCGATCTGTGCTGCGCCATCGAGAATCGCCCGCTTCATTTCCTTGCCTTGGGCAAGGTTTCGCTCGATGTTTTCGATTTCCACCGTGGCGTCGTCGACCAGGATGCCCACGGCCAGCGCCAGTCCGCCCAAAGTCATGATGTTGATCGTCTGCCCGAGCGCGCTGAGCACGATGATCGATACGAAGATCGACAGCGGGATTGAGATGGAGATGACAATCGTGGGCCGCCAGTCTCCCAGGAAAAGCAGGATCATGGCTGCGGTCAGAAGAGCGGCGGTCAGCGCTTCGACCACCACGCCCCGAATGGACGCGCGTACGAACAGCGATTGATCGAAGAGCGCGGTAATCTTCATCTCCGGCGGGAGCGACTGAGACGCACGCTCAGCCATGCGTTTCACCCCTTCGACGATCGTGATCGTCGATGCGCTGCCCACCTTCAACATCGACATCAAGGCGCCACGTTCTCCATTCATGTGCACGATGTTGGTTTGGGGCGCGAATCCGTCGCGGATGTGGGCCACGTCGCGCATGTAAATGGTCGACCCATTCACGGTCTTGACGGGAAGATCATTCAACTCCGCAATAGTTTGCGGATTACCGTTCATTTCGACCTGGTATTCCAGCGGTCCGATCTTAGTGGTCCCGGCGGGAAGAATCAGGTTCTGCGCGCTGAGGGCGTTCACGATGTCATTGGGGGAGAGCCCGTTGGCCTGGAGCCGCGGCAGGTCGAGATCAACCTGGATCTGGCGTATTTTTCCGCCGTAGGGATACGGGGTCGCGGCGCCGGGCACGGTCGCGAGCTGCGTGCGCAGAAAGTTGTTGCCGAGATCGAAGAGCTGTTGCTCTGGCAACGTCTTGCTGCTCAAGCCCAACTGGACGATCGGAGTCGAGGAGGCGGAATAGGTAACAATCAGGGGTGGCACGGTTCCAGGTGGCAAGCCCCGGAGGGTGGTTTGCATCATTGCCGTGGTTTGCGCCAGCGCAGTCTGGATGTTCGCCGTAGGTTGAAAAAAAACCTTGATCACCCCAATGCCATTGAGCGACTGCGACTCGATGTGTTCAATGTCATTAACGGTGATGGTGAGACCGCGCTCAGCGTTGGTGACGATGCGGTCCGCCATTTCGTCGGGCGCCATCCCGGCATAGTTCCACACGACGCTAATCACAGGGATGTTGATGTCCGGCAAAACGTCAACCGGCATTCGCACAATCACCAGCGGTGTTAGAAGGATTAACACCAACGCCATGACCGTAAACGTATAAGGGCGCCTAAGGGCTAACGCAACAATCCACATCGGTCTAGCTGCTCTCCAGTCCGCGAAGGCCGAAAGTTGTACCGCGGCCATCCGCGCGAGGGATTAACCTGGTACTGCGCGAATAGAGTCAGTATATGAGAATTGGGCAAGAGCTGCCGACAGCCGCGCCAACTGCCGCCGAAAAGAAAGTGTACATGTGGCGGCGCCAACGTTAGGTGGTGGCTTAACGCCGTCCAATCCGGTGCACGCGGAGTGCATTAGTGGTTCTCCAAGGTGCATGTCAGATAAATATCGGCGCTCCGTTTTCGACGTGAAAGCCGGTTTCTGGCCGTGTTGTCGGCTTTAGTGGCCAATCGCGATGCCCGCGCGGGCGTAACTCATTCTTAGCTTGCAGGTTACGGGCGCGTGCACGGATTGGACCACTAAAGCCGAAAATTACCGGCCAAACTGTTTGATTTTAGGGCGCTTCGCTGAAAAGCAAGGTTCAAACAGATTTGGCCGGTAATTTTTAGCCAACCTGAAGTAATCCAGACTGGGAATGCGGACTGGTACTAATTAAGTCGGCATCGCGCAACCGACGCCTGCCCACAGACACCGTGTCGCAAACGTTGCACGGAACTTGTGCAGCCAGAAGTTATCTTCGTCCAGCTTCGCACGCTCGGCCACGGCTTTCAGGCAGTCGAGGAAGTCGAGCTTTGGATTGCACCCGGCAGTGGGGAACACGAGACTGCAAGTCTTGTCCGACTTCGCCTTCCACGCCTTCAGACTCTGCGCGAGCTTTGCAGGGATGGGAATCTCGCGTTCCTTGTACGCCTTCGGTGTCCATCCACAATCGGGCTTGTGGCTCACCCGGACCGTCGCGGCCGTGAAGTTCACGTCCGACCAGTAGCTGTACATGACTTCCTGCTCTCGCATTCCTGTCATCAGGAAGAACTCATACCAGAGCCGCTCTTCGGCATCGCAGGCTTTGAACAGCTTATCGAGTTCCTCCGGCTCGTACATCTCAGGTTCTTCTTCCGTGTAGCGCGGCCAGTCGTTCTTTCCCACCAGTCCGCGAATCCCATTCGCCTTCAAAAACGACATTACGTTCTCGAACTTGTTGTAGACGCTGCGTGGTGCCTGTTTCTTCTTGTCCCGCAGGAAGGCGCAGAACTTCAGCAGGTCCATCCGGTCAATGTCTTCGAGATGGAGCTTGGGGCAGGACTCCCTGAAGTAGCTCAAGGCTGTCGTATAGGCCGCCAGCGTCTTCGGCTTCTTCGTGAGTTCCGTCTCTTCCAGGTAGTCGGCCACCGATGCTGCCACCGACCTATGGCCGTTCGCGGCTATCTCCGGCACCGTGGCATCGCCGTTGTTAAGCTCGGTCTCTTTCCGCAGGCGCATGGAACTGGCGTCGGCCGCGTCCTTGCCCACCGACAGGCGTCTGCGCCTGCCGTTGTCGTGCCATTCGATGTAGTAGGCCCCTTCGGGGTGGCGCTCGGGCTTGCCGTTGACCAGCACAGGTCAGGCTTGACGCGGCCATTGGCAGACAGCACAACCGGGCAATACCGCATGCCTTGCGGCGTTTGGACTCGTTTGGTGAGATTGACTTCGCGGTGCATCCGGTGACCCCTTCCTTGAAAACCGTATCAAGTGTAGGTATCACCAGCTTGCAAGTGCCAGATAACAAAGGTAATGGCGGAGAGGGAGGGATTCGAACCCCCGGTACCCTTTCGGGTACGCCGGTTTTCAAGACCGGAGCCATCAACCACTCGGCCACCTCTCCGGCTGCTGCAGGGTCGCCAAACGCGATTTGGGCGCTTGCTTAGTTTACAACAGGAGCGTCAGAACCTAACGTTGCGGAAGTAAGCCGAACGCTTTGGAGTGGAATTCCATGACCTCGGCGAAGTGGGATAAGAAATAAGTGAGGCTGTGATCGCCAGGATAGGGATGATATTCGTGTTTGACTGTTTCTTTCTGCAGTTCCTCGTGTAGGGCCGCAGCTCCTTTTTCAAAGCCGTA
This sequence comes from uncultured Acidobacteriaceae bacterium, assembly GCA_963832015.1. Taxonomy (GTDB): domain Bacteria; phylum Acidobacteriota; class Terriglobia; order Terriglobales; family Acidobacteriaceae; genus Sulfotelmatobacter. The sequence continues at coordinate 21,737 of CAWHSR010000022.1, read as the reverse complement.
GTTGTCATCCTGGCCGCAGTTGAAATAGATTTCCAGCTTTCGCAAGGCCGCGGGATTTCTTCTTGCCAGCACGAACGGACTATTTTCATTCCAGTGAGCCACGTTGATGGGCTTGCCGAAGACTGGCGCAAGCACCCCAGCCAGAGGTGCGCCTGCCCGCGAGGCCGAATCGAGAGTCTGCGGCGATTCGGTGATGAGGACAGCACTCTGCGCGCTCACGGCGGAGAACAGTTCAGGATGCGCGAAGGCGAAGCGCAAGGCGCCATAGCCGCCCATGGAGATGCCGCTAATGGCGCGTCTCGCGCGGCCGGGAAAGATCCGATACTTACTTTCGACCTGGGGAATGAATTCCTGCAGAAAGAAGTCGCTGTAACGCAAGGAACCGTCAGCAGAATTGATGTAGAAGCTGCGGCGCCCCTCTGGAGCGACAATCAGGAAGTCACCCATCTTGTGCTGGTTGCGCAGATCGTCGAGCAGCGTCCAGCCGCCGCTGTTGAAGAGGGTTTGCTCGTTGTCTCCCAGGCCGTGCAGAAAATAGAGCACTGGATAGCGCCGTGCAGGATGCTGCGTCGCACCAGCTTCGTACCCGGAGGGTAAGTAGACGCAATAGTGGACGACTTGCTTGAGGATGTGGCTGTTCAGCGCGGCGCAGTCGATGCGGCTCTGAGCGGCCGTCGAGCCTGCAGCAATCAAAAGAAAGAAGCAGGCAAGCCTGAAGGCGCGGATCATGCGGGTCAGTTTACTCGTAGCGCAGCGCTTGCACGGGATCGAGTCGGGCGGCGCGTCCCGCGGGGTAGAGACCAGACACCAGACTTACCAGAAACGCGAAGAGGATGGCGAACCCGACCAGCCACCATGGAACCGCCCAGAAGTGTTCGGGCGGAAATCCCTGCCCCTTAAGGTAAAGATTGGTTCCAAGATTGATGACCTGGCCGATGATCCAGCCGAGTGCCACTCCTACTATGCCGCCTAAAACGCCCATGGCTCCCGCCTCGGCAAAGAAAAGCTTTTTCACATCACCATCGCTGGCACCGATCGCCTTCATGATGCCGATCTCACGGCGGCGTTCCAGGATGGCCATGACGAGAGTGTTCACGATGCCGATGGAGGCCACAATCAATGCGAGGCTGCCGAAAATACCCAGGAAGGCATACAAGACTTTGAACACCTGTTGCAGCCCTCGGCTCGCGTCGAGGATAGAGAACGTGCCGAACCCCATTTTCTTGATCGCGTCCTCTACAGCCTGAACTTGCGCGGGATTTTTCACTTTCACGCTCACGGAGGAATATACCGGCTGATCACTCGCGGCCCGAGCGACCTCCCGCAGGTCGGTGGGTTGCATGATGTGGAGACTCTGGGCCAGCTTCAGGGGCAGAAATACCTTGGCGCGCGTTGGACCGCGCATGCTCTCGGGATCAAGGTCAGACACTCCGACAATCTTGAGTTTCTGTTCGCGAGAGACGACCGAGTACGCCGCGCCGGAAAGGCTGTTGTCTGGAGGATTCGCGGTATCGGCGCTTGGCGGTTGTGCCGGACTGGCGGCGCGTTGTGCATAGCGCATCGTCAATTCCTTCCCGAGCAGCGGTTTTGCGAGATCGACAACGTTGGTTTCGTCGATGCCGCGGGCCGGAACTTTGCCCAGCAATTCCTCGGCAAACGATTTTTGCAGAATGACTTCGGGCGCTGTGTCCGAAGTGAAGAAGTTGCCCTGCATGCCGTCGAACGATTCATTGGACTTCGCCGACGAGGGCAACGCCGAGATCATGGTCAGATGCGGCTTGTCCTCGTAGCGCAATTCCGAGATGAAGCGAATGTCGGGATACGCCTCGAGTACATTGGGTAGACGTTCCATTTCGAGTCGCGCAGATTCATCAAGAACGCGGCTTTCTCCGGGAGGCGGACCCTTGCGCTCTTCGTCGCGACCCATGCCACGCAGATCCCGTCTGGAAGTCACCATCACCGTATCAAACAAACCCGATTTTGCCAGGCGGCGCGAGAACAGCTGCTGCAGGCCGATTCCCAACGAAAGCATCGCTACCAGCGAAGCTACTCCCACCGAGATGCCGATCGTTGTCAGCGAATTTCGCAATAACGACTCGCGCAGATTCCGCAGGGCGAGTTCAGTCAGATCTGGAAGCTTCAAAACTGACCTCCGTCCTGAGCAGGCGTGTTTGGCCGATCGTCGACCAACTTTCCGTCGCCCAGGAAAATCATCCGTTGCGCGTAGCGTTCGGCCAGCGCGCGCTCGTGCGTAACCATCACGACGGTCATGCCCAACTCGCGATTAAATTGGCGGACCATCTCCATGATTTCGGTTCCGGTGTGGCTGTCTAAATTGCCCGTGGGTTCGTCGGCCAACAGAAGCTGAGGACGGTTGATCAGAGCCCGAGCCAGCGCGGCACGCTGCTGTTCGCCGCCAGAAAGCTCGCTAGGCCGGTGATCTGTGCGCGCTCGCAAGCCCACACGTTCTAATGCCTCGCGGGCCTGATTCTGACGCTGGCCGCGATCGACTTCTGCAAAGCGGAGCGGCAGTTCCACGTTCTCCGCAAGCGTCATGCTGGCGATCAGATTGAACGACTGGAAGACCATTCCGACAACATGCAGGCGGTACTTGGCGAGTTCTTCACGGGAAAGTTTAGCCAGGTCACGATCCCCAACGATGACGCTTCCCGACGTCGGGCGATCGAGCCCCGCGACCAGATTCAACACAGACGATTTGCCTGACCCGGAACTGCCGAGGAGCGCGACAAATTCTCCGGCGCGAACCTGGAGAGAGATGCCATCGACCGCGCGGATTATGGTTTCGCCCATGCGGTAGTGGCGGCAGAGATTTTCACTGCGAATGGCGACGGTACCACGCCGAGCAGACACTGGAGGGGCTGTCGTCATACGCGCTAGCGCATCTCTCCTCGCAGCACGCGCAGAGCGTCGGTTGCCTTCACGTCGCCGTTCTTGGCTCCTGGGCCGTTTCCGTTCACCGCGACCGCGTCGCCTTCTCCGGGAGCCAGGAATAGATTCTCTTCGACTCCGTGCTGGCGTGTGTAAAGGTCGTAGTAACGTCCACGCGCGGCATAGAGTTGCGCGTGTGTGCCGCGCTCCACGATCTGTCCTTGTTCCATGACCATAATCTGGTCGGCGCGGCGAATCGTCGACAGCCGGTGCGCAATGACGAACGTGGTGCGGCCCTGCATCAGATAAGAAAGCCCCTGCTGGATCATCTGTTCCGATTCCGAGTCGAGGCTGGAAGTTGCCTCGTCAAGAATCAGGATGCGTGGCTCGGCCAGAATCGCGCGGGCAATAGAGATACGCTGCCGCTGTCCGCCAGAAAGTTTCACGCCGCGTTCGCCCACGATGGTGTCGTACTTCTCGGCAAACGATTCGGCGAATTCGTCGACGCGCGCGATGCGGCAGGCGCGCATGATTTCTTCCTCGGTGGCATCGGGCCGCGAGAACGCGACGTTCGCACGGATCGTCCCGTCGAACAGGAAAGATTCCTGCAGTACGACGCCTAGGCGCGTGCGGAACGAATCGAGGCGCACCGTGCTCAAGTCGACGCCATCGACGCGGACGGTACCCTTCGAGGGCACATAGAAAGTGGAAATCAAGCCGATCGTCGTCGACTTGCCCGATCCGGACGAACCAACGAGTGCAGTCACCGTTCCCGGCTCGGAGCGGAAAGAAATGTCACGTAGAACGTCGTGGGTGCCGTCATAACTGAACGTCACATCTTCGAATTCCACTGTGCCGACAATGTCGCGGAGTTGCACAATGCGCTTCGGGTCCTGATCTTCCGGCCGTTCCGCCATGATCTCTTGGGTGCGTTCCAAACCAGCCAGAGCTTCGGTCAGCTGCGTGCCGATCTGCACCACCTGCATAACGGGGGCGATCAAAAACACAAGAAGAAAGTTGTAGGAAAAATAACTGCCGGGCGTAAGGGTGTGGGCCGACATCTGACGACCACCGATGTACATGGTGGCCGCGCCGACCACTCCCAGCAGTACGCTGGCGGAAAGCCCCATCAGGGACGTAGCAGTCAGCGTCCGCATGACGTTCTCGAGCAACCGCCGCACGCCGCCGGCGAAAATCTTTTCTTCGCGCTCTTCAGCGTGGTATCCCTTGATGACCCGCACGCCGCCCAGGGATTCGGTGAGCCGCCCAGTAACTTCAGCGTTGATCTTGCCTCGTTCGCGGAAGATCGGTCGAATGATTGCGAATGCCCGGTTCAAAGCGAACGCAAAACAACCGAGAGAACCAACCGCAATCAGGGTCAGCGGTGCGCTGATACGCAGCAGCAAGGCGAGCGCAATGCTGGCAGCGACGAGGCCTCCCGCAAAATCGACCAAACCAGTTCCCAGCAGATTGCGAACGCCCTCGACGTCGCTCATGATGCGGGACACCAAGGCGCCTGCTTTATTCGCGTCGTAAAACGCGACAGGAAGGCGCGAGATATGTACCTGCACCTGCTCGCGAAGGTCAGCAATCAGGCGCTGGGCCGCCTTCGACAGCAATTGAGTCAGCGAGAAAGAAGTAACGCCCTGGATGAGCGTCGCCAATAACACTGAAAAAACCAGAGGGCGCAGCAGTCCGGTTTGATTCTTGCCCACCACGTTGTCGATCAGGAATTTCGAGGAATAGGGCAGGACGAATCCGGCGAGTTTGTTGATCACCATCAGCACGAAGCCCAGCGCCAGCAGTCCGCGGCGCGGACGCATCAGCTTCCAGACTTCGGGCCAAACGGCCTTCAGACGCTGGATCTTCGGAGACTTCGCGGTTTCTTTGTCTGGAAGGCTCAATCTACTGTTTGACTCTGTTGGGGCCGAATTCGCTTCATTATTACAGAATTGTCACACATCTGCGGGCACAGCGCGTGCCGCTACCGGCCTGTGACACGCGCCCTGCCGACGTTGTATGCTCGGGGCGTGTCCCGCCCGTCTCCGCCGGACCGATCACCGACCCTGGGCCTGTTGCTGGGCCTGCTCATTACGCTGTCCGCGGTAGTGGCGTATTCGGCCTATATCACGTGGCAAGTGACCGGCTTGCGCAAATTGCAGACCGAACTGGTGGACCGTAACCGCAAGGATTCGCTGCAGTTGCTGCGCATCCAGAACGATCTCAATCTCCTTGCCGTCGCCATGCGTGACATGGTGAGCAGCGATGAGCCTTACCCTTTGACCGCCTGGTCGGCGCAGTTTCAGCGGATTCGGACCGACCTGGATGACGCCATGCGCCTGGAGGCGGGCTTTGCCGCGGCCAGTCGAACCGCAGAGCAGAGCACCTTTCTCACTTCAAACTTCAACCAGTTCTGGGATGCCGTCGACCGCGTGTTCGCCCTCGCGCATGACGGCAAGGAGAAAGAGGCTCGCGAGCAGATTCAGCTATCGCTGCAGGAACGGCAGGCGGCACTGAGTACAGCCGTCGCCCGGTTGCTGGTGCAGAACAGTGAGAACGAGGAGCAGGCCGGACAGCGGATTGTTCAGATCTACGATCGCGTGCAGAAGCAGGTGTATGTCTTTCTGGCCGCAACGCTATTAGCAATTCTGTTGAACGGCCTTTCGGTGATTCGCTGGAACCGTCGACTATTCGCGCGCCTCGCCGAGGTTTCCGAGCGCCGCAGCGAACTGGCGCAGAAGCTGATTGCCACCCAGGAATCCACGCTGCGCTACATTTCCCGTGAACTCCACGATGAATTCGGACAGATTCTCACAGCGGTTGGCTCGATGCTGCGCCGCGCGGGAACCCATGCGCCAGAGGGATCGTCGCTGCGAGCGGATTTGAAGGAAGTTCTCCAGGTCGTGCAGACTACATTGGAGAAGGTCCGGAGTCTGTCGCAAGCTTTGCATCCGGTGATGCTGGATGAGGCCGGGCTCGAGAGCACGCTCGACTGGTACATCCCTACCATAGAAAGACAAACGGGGATTGCCATATCCTATGAGAAGCAGGGTGTAGCGTTCCCGGTGGATGGCGGCGCAGGTGTGCACGTCTACCGCGTGCTGCAGGAGGCGCTGAACAATGTGGCGCGGCACTCGGGCGCCAAGGCGGCGTGGGTGCGCCTGCGCTTCTTGCCCGAGGCGCTTGAGTTGGAAGTGGAAGATCACGGAGTTGGGTTCGCAGAGCGTCCGAACAAGCGCGGGATCGGATTGGTAGCCATGCGAGAGCGTTCCGAGTTGATGGGCGGGCAGATTGTTTTTTCGAGTCCTGCGGAAGGTGGGACTCGCGTGCATCTAACGGTCCCAAGGGAGAAAGCGGAGTCTTATGGAAAAGAAGATCACAGTATTGCTGGTGGATGATCACAGCCTGGTGCGGCGCGGTTTCCGGCGAATGCTCGAAGATGAGGCCGACATGGAAGTGGTGGGCGAAGCAGGCAACGGCGAAGACTCCATCAAACTTGCGAAGGAGCTGCATCCCCAAGTCGTGGTGATGGATTGCGCTTTGCCGGGCATGAACGGCCTGGCGGCTACTCGGCAGATCATTGAAGATTCGCCAGACACCGCGGTTCTCATGCTCAGCATGCATACGGAGAGCACGTGGGTGCGGCAGGCGGTCGAAGCCGGTGCCAAAGGATACGTTCTCAAGAACGCGATGGACCTGGAACTGGGAGCCGCGATTCGCAAAGTGGCTGCGGGAGAGACGGTATTCGATCCGACAGTCGAGCAGCGATCGGTGTTGAAAGGAGAGCGCAGCGCGGCGCTCACACAACGTGAGTTGGAAGTGCTGCAGATGATCGTCGACGGCAAATCGAACAAGGAGATTGCGGCGGCGCTCGACCTAAGCGCAAACACGGTCGCGGTTCACCGCGCGAACATCATGAACTCGCTGGGGATTCATAAGACTGCGGAACTAGTGGTGTACGCGATCCGCGCCGGGCTGGTGAACGTTCCGTGAATCGTCGGTCGTTCCTATGGGGGATGGCGGGACTGGCGGGTTGGTCGCAGTTGCCTCGTTTGCAGGCACTGACGGCGCAGGCGGGGACGGCGGTTTCTCCAGGTTTTCGTTTTACCGACGTGACTGGCCCGGCAGGAATCCAATTCCAGCACAATAGCGGCGCGTTCGGCGGCAAGTTCCTGCCCGAGACTCTGGGTTCTGGATGCGCGTTCCTCGATTACGATCGCGACGGCTGGCAAGACATTCTGTTGATCAACGGCACCGACTGGCCGGGCCATAAGAAACGGCGCACTACCCTGCGCCTCTATCACAACAATGGCAATGGCACGTTTACCGACGTGACGACGCGCGCGGGACTCGATGTCGAGATGTACGGCATGGGCGTCGCGGTTGGGGATTACAACAACGACGGCTTCCCTGACATTTTGATCACTTGCGTCGGACAGAATCGCCTGTTCCGCAACACCGGGAAAGGCACGTTCGTCGACGTAACCAATACCAGCGGGCTGGGGAAGCGTGAGGGATTCAGCACGTCCGCCTTATGGTTCGACTATGACCGCGACGGCTTGCTCGATCTCTTTGTCTGCAACTACGTGAAGTGGTCGCCGGAACGCGACGTGTTCTGCAGCCTCGACGGGAAACACAAATCGTACTGTACGCCCGAAGCCTATCGCGGAGCCACGTGCTGGCTCTTTCATAATCGCGGTGACGGCACGTTTGAAGACGTCACCGCGGCCAGTGGAATTTTCGACAGCAGCTCCAAGTCGCTGGGGGTCGCTCTGTTCAACGGCAATCACGATGGTTGGCCCGACCTGCTCGTCGCCAATGACACGCAGCCGAACAAGCTTTATCGCAACCAGCACAATGGCACATTCAAGGACGCCGCCGTGGAGACGGGCCTCGCGTTCAGCACCGAAGGAAAGGCCCGCGCGGGAATGGGAGTCGACGTCGCCGATTTTGATAATTCCGGAACGCCTGGGGTAGCCATCACCAACTTCGACAATGAGATGATCGGACTCTACCGCATGAGCGGCAAGAGCTTCGAAGACATCGCGCCGCAATCGGGTGTTGGTATTGCATCGAGGAATAGCCTTGGTTTTGGCTGCGCTTTTCTGGACGCGAATCTGGATGGATGGCTCGACTTCGCCGTGGCCAACGGGCACATCGATGAGACCGTGCGCAACATTCGCGGCAACGTAGGATACGCTCAGCCGCCCGAACTCTTTCTCAATCGTGGCAAAGGAAACTTTCGCGAGGTTGCGGCGGAAGTCGGAGGAGAGTTCGATCAACCGAAAGTTGGCCGCGGGCTTGCCTATGGGGACTTTGACCGCGACGGCGATCTCGATCTGTTGCTCACCACCAATAATGGGCCAGCCTACCTGTATCGCAACGATCAACTCAGCGGGAATCACAGCATCCGTTTTCGCTTGGTGGGAACGAAGTCGAACCGGGACGGAATTGGGGCTACGGTCCGTGTATTTGGAGGAGGTCTGACGCAGTCTCGACTGGTGAAGGGCGGTTCCAGTTATTTGTCGCAGTCCGAACTGCCCGTGACGTTCGGCCTGGAGAAGCACGACCGCATCGAACGCGCGGTCATCGACTGGCCCAGCGGGCGAACGGAAGAATTCAAGAATCTTGCAGCAGGCCGATGTTATGAGTGCACGGAAGGAAAAGGAGTCGTCCCGCAGGACGGCTACTGAGCTGAACTGATCGCAGGCTGTTTTGCCAGGTTGCCAGCGGCTGCCAGATCAATCTCCACCGAATCATTCACTCGCAGGAATAGTGTGCTCGGATTCTTCATTCCCCACTTCGCATAGGGGACGGTGAAATGCACCGTCGCCGTCCAGTGATCTGCGGACATTTCCACTTCAGCCGGGACGGTGATCTCGTGGTCAGCGCCATGAATGTTGAACACGCCGTGAACCTTCACCGAGGATTTTCCCTGACTTGCGACGGCGCCTTCAATCTTGTCCGGACGGAAAGCCATTTCCGGATAGCGTTCGCTCTCCAGAACTTCTTTGTGCATCTTGCGGTCGCGCATGCCGCTACCGCTTTCCCCGCTCTTCGCATCCACAACAATCTCGCCTGAAATCTTTCCTGAGGCCGGCTCGAACTGCAACGCTCCGTGCTTCAATTGAAACGTTCCGCGCACTGTGTGGAGAACGTCGCCGAGGGTGAACTTGACCGAAGTTTGCGCGGGATCGAGCTGTAAGGCTGTGTTCTGAGCCGAAACAAAAATAGCAGAGGCGGCAAGCAGGAGTAACGTCGTGCCCATTTTGCGCCAAGAAACCTTGTTGTAGGCCCAGTTCGATTCGAAGGTCATGTGGTTACGCGGTTAACAGTCCCCATCCCAGAGTGAGACCATCCAAGGCAAGGTGCAAGGGTGACAGAACCCCAACATGCAACTGCAGCAAGCGCCGGAACACGTCGGGGTGTTTCTGAAAGGCCTGCAGTGTACGACGTTGCAGCCGGGGACGACGATCGAGGAGGAGCATCAGGCGCGCCATCAGAAACGGACGCAGTGCCAGCCGGCGATGCTCTTGTTCATAGCGAGCCAGATCGCCCGTGCGCAAGCAGTCTGCCAATACCATTGCCTGGCTGAACGCGAGGCAGAGACCTTCGCCGGTGATTGCGTCCACCGTTCCAGATGCATCTCCGATCAGAGCTACGTTGCCGCGGCTGACGCGCTTCAGCTTGCAGGTGGCGGTCAGTGCGCCTTTCTCGGCAGAAGAGACAGATGCCCCCTCGAGCCGGGCCTTCAATTCCGGAAATCGCCGTAATGCTTCTGTCAGGCGCAATTTCGGATCACGAGAAATCAAGGCGACGCAAACCTGGTCTTTCGAAACCGGCGTGACATAGATTTCCCCGAGTCTTCCCCAATGGAGTTCCATGCGATCGGTCCACGGCGCCACGCGATAATGCTGCCGAAACGCGTAGCGGCTATGCCGCATGCGGAAAGCGTCGAGGCCAGTCCAACGCCGCACCCGCGAGTTGCCACCATCGGCGCCAATGATCCAGCGAGCGCTCACCTTGCGGCTTCCCAAGTGAACACCATCCTCTGAAATGCCCGTCACGGGAGTCTGCCACAGGAAATCAATTCCCAGGCTGGCGGCCCGATCGGCGATGAGTTGGTGCAACACGGGTCGCCGCACACCCATCCCCGAGGCTCCGTGAGGGAACGCCGCATCGACAGCAAGTCCGGCGGCGAGGAAACGAATACCACCGAAAGGGTAGGAGCTCTCCGGCCCCACTGAGACTCCGAGTTGTTCGAGCGCTGCGAGGCCATCGGGCATCAAGCCTTCGCCGCAGGGCTTGTCAATCGGCATCTGTGCGCCATCAGCCACGACGACACGAAACCCTTGTTGCCGCGCCGCGATAGCCGCCGCCAGTCCCGCGGGACCACCGCCGATCACGAAGACATCAGTCGAGTTTTGCAAACTGCGAACCTCACCACTGCAAAAGTACAAGCTCGGAACAAAATCCCGGACCCATCGCCGCCAGAATCCCCAGCGTGCCCGGCTCCGGACGCCGGTTCTTCATCACATCTTCCAGCACGACCAAAACCGACGCGGAGGAAAGGTTCCCGACTTTTTTCAAACAATCCCAGGAAGCGTCGAGTTGGCCGTCGTGCAGATCAAGCGCTGCCGCGGTCGCCTCCAATACCTTCGGTCCACCGGTATGCAACACCCAACTTCCGATGTCGCGGCGCTGGTGTCCGTGGTCGGCGAGGAACGAGTCCACGTCGTGGCCCAAGTGCTCGCGAATCAGCACCGGCACCTCGGGCGAGAGCGTGATGCGGAAGCCTTTCTCGGAGATGTTCCATCCCATCATTGCTTCCGTGTCAGGATAGAAAACGGATCGAGTCGCCACAATTTGTGGTCCCGTTGCATTCAGATCATCACCGGTAACGATGACCGCTGCCGAACCATCTGCAAAGAGTCCCGAGGAAATCAGATTGGCCACTGAAAGATCATCGCGCTGGATCGTCAGGGAGCAGAGTTCGACTGAAACCAGCGCGGCCGCTTGCGATGGATAGGCGCGCACGTAGTCGGCGGCGTGTGCAATTCCCGCAGCTCCGGCCACGCAGCCAAGTCCGAAAATAGGCATACGCCGAATATTTGTTGGCAAGCCCATTCGGTTGATCAGCAAAGCATCGATCGAAGGGCTCGAGATACCGGTGACGGAAGTAAAAAATAGCGCGCCGAGTTCGCTGGGCTCGAGCCCCGCATGGTGAAGTGCGCGGCACAGGGCTTGCTCGCCCAACTCCTGCGCACACCGGATCCAGACGTCATTCGCCTGGCCCCAGGTTGTCATCTCGTAGTACTTCTCCGGGGGCATCACTAGATGACGACCTTCCACGGCAACGTTCCGATGCAGGCGCGCGAGCATCGCGGGATTCCGCAGTTGGTCGCCCCAGTATTCGTGGAGTTTTTCCAGTAGGAATTTTTGAGAATAGTAATGTTTGGGAAAGGCGCTCGCGGCGCTGGCGATTTTCATTCGTGTGGATTCCTGGTCCCGGCACGGCGTCAGCGCCATCACCTGCGGGACATCGTGGCTTACAGAGTTAGATGATTGGTCGCTGTTTGCGGTTGTACTCGCGTCTCGCTTACCCTCTCGCTTATTGTCCCAATGCCCCTGAGTCGAATTGTCACCCGTATGTTAAATCAGGCCGCGGGGCTGAGGTTGAGGGCCTAACTGTGGAGGGCGCGACGCGCCAGTCCCAGGGCCTCGGACCAAAACGCTCCAGGAGAATGGGCGATGTCTACGACGTCGCGTATTGCCAGCACGAATGCATCGAGTTGCGCGTCGATTACAACGAGTGGTGGAGCAACCTTCAGCACCATGAAGTTATTTCCGCAGATTTGCGTCAGGAACCCGCAGTCGCGAAACAGACGCATCACCACGATCTGGCCGAACATCGCCGGATGAACGGCGGCGAAACCCTCGTAGGGAATCCGCAAGCGAAGCTGCCGCGGGGCTTGAAACTCAATGCCCATCAGCAATCCCACACCACGGACTTCCTTCACCATCTCGAAATTACGAAGCGCCTCACTCAGTTGAGCCTGCAAGTACTTGCCCGCCTCGATCGAACGCTGGCCTAGTTCTTGGTCCTCCAGAACCGCTAGCGTCGACAGCGCCGCACGCATGGCCAAGCTGTTTTCGCTGAATGTAGATGTATGGACGAATGCTCGCGGCAAAGACGAATACACCGAATTGCATACTGCATCCGACATGAGCACCACGCCGCAGGGAATTAACCCTCCACTCATGGCTTTTGCCATGATGACCATGTCAGGCTCCACGCCGAAGTGGTGTGCGGCAAGAAATGCCCCGGTGCGGTACATCCCAGTCTGCACTTCGTCCAGCACAAACAGCGTGCCGTAGCGCCGGCAGAGCGACTCCGCGCCCCGCAGGTAGTCCGCGTCTGGAATGCGCACGCCGGCCTCGGATTGAACCGGTTCGACCACAAACGCCGCGAAACGCTTGGTCTTTAGTTCGCGTTCCAGCGCCTTGAGGTCACCGAATGAGATAACCGAAGTCCCCGGGAGTAGCGGACCGAATCCTTCGCTCCAGAACTTGTCGCTCATCAGCGATAGCGCCCCGCAGGTCAGGCCGTGGAACGCATGTTCCGCGGAGAGTATGCCGGCGCGCTTCGTATGCGCCCGGGCAAACTTGATAGCTGCTTCCACGCCCTCGCTTCCCGAAGAACAGAAGAACGCCTTGGCCAAGCGGCCGCCGGCGCGTTGACACAACTTCTCCGCCAGTTCCCCGGCAAGGTCCGCAACATGAGTCTGAATCATTGCCGGACCGCACCGCTCCAGTTCATTCTGTAGCGCGCGAACGACCTCGGGATGGTTGTGGCCAACGTTGTGGACGCAGTAACCGGAGAGAAAATCAAGGATCCGCCTTCCGTCGTCGGTGAACAGTTCAACGCCTACGCACCGTTCATAACGCACGTTCATCTGCAGCAAGTCGAGAAGTCGCACCCACTCCGGGTTCACGCGCTTGGCGTAGCGCTCCGATGTGCGTTCCGAGAGTTCGGTCTGTAAGGCCGTATGCAATCTGCTCACAATCAAAATCTATGGCTGTGCGACGATCGAAGTCGGTACACCATTGATGCCGTACGCCGCGATCGAGGTAAGCGTGCCGCTGCTGCTGTCGATACTGAACGACTGAATCACTGGACTCTTCTGGTTCCCGACAAACAGATACTTGCCACCAGAGTCGATCGCGAGTGTGCTGGGATTCGCGGCCGTGGCAAACGGCGAACTTGACAGCACCACAAGTGAGCCATCGGTGCCGATCGAATAGCCGGAAAGATTCGTAGACGCTTCATTGGCTACGTACATAAACTTGCCGGACTTGTCGATCTGCAGCGCGACCGGCCCAATGAACTGCGTTCCGACTGGCGAACTGGCCAGTTGCGTCAGAGACCCATCTCCGTTGATGGTGAACTCGGAGATGGAACTGTCCGTGTTGTTAGCGGTGTAGAGAAAACCACCGCCGGGGGCGATGGCTAGTCCATAAGGGCTCGTACCCGTGGAAAAGGGCGATCCCAGGATCAAGGTGGGAACACCCTGGCTGACGGTAAAGGCTTGAATGTTTCCGGCCGTCCCCAATGAGCCTCCACCCGTGACGTAGAGAACGCTCCCGGATGGCGACAGAGCCATGTTGATCGGACTGACTCCCATGGGGAAGGGACTACCCGGGACGGGGGCCAACAGGCCCGTGCTGGAGCTGATGGAAAACACCGAAATGCTAAAGGATCCGGAATTGCCCACGTAGAGGAAAGCCCCAGCGGGATCCATCGCCAGCAACTGGGGAGACACGCCTACGGCTGTGCGCGGCGTGACTTCGGTGAGCCCGCCGGCTGAGGAGATCGTAAACAAAGAAACATCACCCTCGCCGGAGTTTGCGGCGTACAAAAACTTGCCCGATGGATGGACCGCCAGCGCCTGTACGGCCTGGCCCGCGGTGACAGGGCTTCCTGCCAACTGCGTGAGCACACCCGAGTTCGGGTCTTCACGGAAAATAACGATTTGATTCGCGGCGGGAATCGCCGCGTACAAGAATTTGCTGGTGGTCGACCCACAACCGATCCATGTGGCCATGCTCGCGCAAACGAGGAACAGAGCCGCTGCTTTCTTTAGCATCCGTGACTCCTGAAGGAATTTGACGAAACGAAAATCGGGAATTCGCTGGTACCCGGTAACACTCGGGACGGCAACCATTCTCAAGCGGTATTACGCGTAAACTCCTATCATACGGGACAAACTGGCCTTCGCGCAGCAAACGAGCGGTCGTGATAGGTGCGATGCCGAACTCGTCCGGCGAGGTTGCACGAGGCCTCCAGTCTGCCGGCTCGGCTCGAAAAATAAAATCATGGCCGATGTGGATCGGAGTTAAGTGCTTGCGCGCAGTTTGGAGAGATCGTAGCGCAGCGATGCCAAAGAGTATTGGGACTGGGGAAGTCCGAGAGCGTCCAACACCGGCGGGTAGAGATCGGCGGTGGTGAAAGTGGAGCCGGCGGCGATGTTGGCATAGCGGACCAGAGCATGCATCACCGCCAGTTGCCGAGGGTGATCGAGCTTAAGGCCTGGGATCCGCTTTCCGTTGGTCAGGGTGGTGGGCTCAGCCAGTTTTTGGAGCTGGCCGCGATCGATGAAAGTTTCCAGGATGTCTTGCTGCGCATCGTGGTAGTGGTCAATGATCTCGGACATGCGCTGCCGCAGCTGCGGAAGGTTCTCGACGTTCTTATTGACCCCATAATCGGTGACGTCATTAGTGGCCGGCTCGGTTCGTAGCAAGCGGTCATCGCGGACGTATTGCTTGGCGAATCCATGGGCGTAGTGACTGCGAATGACGGGATTGGGAAGATCGAGGTCTTCGAGTTCGGTCTGCAGCTTGCCCTTGTATTGCCGAGTGACTTTGCGGCCAAAGATGAGAGTGATCTTTTTGGGTTGTCCGATGGTTCGGTTCATGTCGAGCAAGCGCTCGGCGAACTGGTCGACGGCGGCGCGGCGGAAGAAGATCAGGTTGTCGCAAAGCTCGACCTGAGAGAAGAAGAGCCGGTGCTGGCAGCCAGCCTGTCGCCGCTCTTGGGAGGAGAAGAAGGGAGTAAAGGCGGTCAGCCACTTCTGCCCGCAGCGCAATAAATCTTGGGCGGTCAAAGAGTCGGCGAGTTGTTGTAACCGTTCGGGGTGGGAGCATTGCAAGAAGGCGTTTTTGCATTGCCGAAAGGAGATGCCCTCCTGCTGCATCCGAAGAGCCAGCCAATGATGCTGATTCAGGCATACTCGGGCGGAGAAAGGAAAGTAAGGACACATGCGGACAAACATGGGCCCCCAGTGTTGGTCGTTGAGATAGAAATTGTATTGATTCACCCAGCGCTGCTTCAGTTCCAGATGCGGGCATATAAATTTTTAGTGGGCAGGACTGGGGCGTGGACTGCCGGGTGACGAACCCGCAGCTAACGACTTCTCTGCTCCGCCGCGCAAGGCCAACCGCAGCCGGTCGAGATACACGTAAACGACGGGCGTGGTGAAGAGCGTCAGCATCTGGCTCACGATCAGCCCGCCGACAATCGTGATGCCAAGCGGCCGGTGTAATTCGGAGCCGGTGCCCCTGCCCAAAGCCAGCGGCAGGCCGCCCAGCAGCGCAGCCATGGTGGTCATCATGATGGGCCGGAAACGTAGGATGCACGCTTCGAAAATCGCCTCTACCGGCTTCTTGCCCTGGGTGCGTTCGACCTCCAGGGCAACGTCGATCATCATAATCGCGTTCTTTTTTACTAGACCAATGAGCAAAATGATGCCGATCGTGCCAATCACGTTCAGTTCGTTGTGCGTCAACAGCAGCGCCAGAAGGGCTCCCACTCCCGCCGACGGTAAAGTCGACAGAATCGTGATGGGATGAATGTAACTCTCGTAGAGCATGCCGAGCACGATGTAAACCGTGACTAACGCGGTCAGAATCAGGATGGGCTCACTCGAGAGTGAATCTTGAAAAGCAGCAGCCGTCCCTTGGAAGCTGGCTTCAATCGTCGGCGGGAAGCCAATCGTGCGTTGTGCGTTCTCGATTGCCTGTGTCGCCTCGCCGAGAGAAACTCCTGGCGCCAGGTTGAAAGAGATGGTGACCGACGGCACCTGACCTTGGTGATTCACCGCCAGAGGCGTGTTCGAGGGCTCGTAGTGCGTGAACGCCGCCAGAGGTACAGGGGTTCCGGCGGTAGAGCGCAAATAAATGTTTTGCAGAGCCTCAGGAGTCTGTTGGAATTGCGGCGCAACTTCCATGACGACGTGATATTGGTTGAGCGGCCGGTACATGGTCGAAACCTGGCGCTGCCCGAACGCGTCGTAGAGAGCATTGTCCAACGTCTGCGGAGTGATCCCCATCCGGCTGGCGGTATCGCGATCGATGACCAGCTTGGCCTGCAATCCCTTGTCCTGCTGGTCTGAGTTCTGGTCGCGCAGCTGTGGCAGGGTTCTCAGTTTCTGTAACAGGCGTGGCGCCCAGTTGTTCAAGTCGTCGAGATTCGCGCTCTGCAAGGTGTACTGGTACTGCGCGTTGCCGAAACGCCCGCCGATGGTGAGATCCTGGGCAGATTGCAGAATCAGCGTCGCTCCCGGTACGACGGCCAGCTTTCCGCGCAGCCGGTTGATGACGTCGTCCGCGGTCACCACCGGGCAGCTCTGCCAGAAATGCTTCGGATGGCAGTCATTACGTTGCTCCAGAGGCTTCAGCATCATGAAGAAGCGACCCTGGTTCAGCGCTGTATTTCCGCCGGCGAATCCCACCACGGAGTCGACCGCAGGGTCTTTCATCACGATGCTGACGTAGCGCTGCATCTTGTCGCTCATGGACTGGAACGAGATGTCCTGCTCGGCCATCACGCCGCCCATGATGCGTCCGGTATCCTGCTGCGGGAAGAAGCCCTTGGGGACCTTGATGTATAGATAAACACTCAGGCATGCCACCAGAACGGTCACGGTCAAGGTGACGGGCTGGTGTGCCAGCACCCACGTCAGCGAATGGCGGTAAGTGGCCAGCAGCTTGTCGAAGACCCACTCGCTTGCGCGGTAGAAGGCGTTGCGCTTTTCGTCCTTGGGAGGCCGCAAGAATTTCGCGCACATGGTCGGCGTGGTGGTCAGCGACACCAAGAGAGACACGCCGATCGCAATACTCAGCGTTACCGCGAACTCGCGGAAGAGCCGTCCCACGATTCCGCCCATCATCAGCAGCGGAATGAAGACGGCGACCAGCGAAACGCTCATCGAAACGACGGTAAATCCAATCTCCGCCGCTCCCTTGAACGCCGCTTGTACTGCGTCCATGCCGTGTTCGACGTAGCGCGTAATATTTTCCAGAACGACGATGGCGTCATCGACGACGAAACCTGTGGAAATGGCCAGCGCCATCAATGACAGATTGTCGAGGCTGTAGCCCAGCAGGTACATTCCGCCGAAGGTCCCGACCAGCGAAAGTGGGACGGCAATGCTCGGAATGATCGTGGCCCGCACGGTGCGCAGAAACGCGAACACCACTAGGATTACGAGAATGACTGAGATGATCAGCGTGGTTTCGATGTCTTTGACGGATGCGCGCACCGTCACCGTTCGGTCCATCGCAATTGAAAGGTTGATCGCTGGGGAAATCGAGGACTGCAGAAACGGCATCAGAGTCCGTACCCGGTCGACCGTCTCAATAATGTTAGCCCCGGGCTGACGGAATACGATGATGAGCACGCTCGGCTTTCCGTTGGCCAGTCCGATGTTGCGCCGGTCGGAAACGGAATCCGTTACGTCGGCCACATCTCCCAGACGTACTGCCGCGCCGTTGTTGTAGGCAACGATTAGCGGCCGGTACTCGTCCGCTGTGAATAATTGATCGGTGTCGGTGAAGGCGTAAGATGTCGTGCTGCTGGAAACCTGACCCTTCGGCCGGTTAGCATTCGCCGCATTCAGAGCATTGCGGACGTTGTCCAGTCCAACGCCCAGTTTGTTCAGCAGCGTCGGATTCACTTCAGCACGAACTGCAGGCTGCGCCGCGCCGCCCACAAACACCTGGCCCACGCCGTCGACCTGCGCCAGTTTCTGCGCCAGAATCGAATCCGCGGCGTCGTACATCTGCGGCACGGTCATCGTGTCCGAGGTCAACGCAAGAATCAGGATGGGCGCGTCTGCGGGGTTCGCCTTGCGATAAGTCGGATTGCTCGGCAAGTTTGCAGGCAACTGGCTTCGCGCGGCATTGATCGACGCTTGTACGTCGCGTGCCGCAGCGTCAATGTTTCGATTGAGATCGAATTGCAACGTGATGCTGGTCGTTCCCAGTTGGCTCGACGAAGTCATCTGGTTCACGCCGGAGATGCGCCCGAACTGGCGTTCCAGAGGTGTCGCAACAGCAGAAGCCATGGTCTGGGGATCCGCGCCCGGCAGGCCTGCGCCTACGCCGATCACGGGAAAGTCGACTCGCGGCAGCGAAGCCACCGGAAGAAAATTGAACGCGAGAATCCCCGACATCAGCAATGCCGCGGCCAGCAGTGATGTGCCGATCGGGCGCCGAATAAATGGGGACGAAATACTCATGGTTTAGATCAATGCATTCAAATCACTACGCTCACATCCGCACATCGAGTTCGTGCGTCTAGTCGGCTGACATGGGCTCCGGTGGAATCGGATTGCCGATCCGGTAACGCGAGAACCTGTGCGCCAGCCGGTCAAACCACAAATAGACCACCGGCGTGGTGTACAGCGTCAGCAACTGGCTGAGCAGCAATCCGCCGACAATCGTAATGCCGAGAGGGCGGCGCAGTTCCGCGCCAGTTCCTGATCCCAGGGCCAACGGCAATCCGCCCAGCAGCGCAGCCATCGTCGTCATCATGATGGGCCGGAAACGCAGCAGGCATGCCTGATAAATCGCTTCCTCGGGTGGCTTGTGCTCTTCGCGTTCCGCCTCGAGCGCGAAGTCAATCATCATGATGGCGTTCTTCTTCACGATGCCGATCAAAAGTATGATGCCGATCAGAGCCACCACGGTTAAGTCATTCCCCGTGACCATCAGAGCCAGGATCGCACCCACGCCGGCTGACGGAAGAGTGGAGAGAATTGTCACGGGATGGATATAGCTCTCGTACAAAACACCGAGCACGATGTAGACGGTAATCACGGCGGCCAGAATCAAATATGGTTCGGAAGCCAGCGAATTCTGAAAGGCTGCAGCCGTGCCCTGAAATGCCGCGTGGATGCTGGGAGGCAGCTGGATGTCTCTTTCGGCCTGCTGGATCGCCTTAGTCGCATCTCCCAGCGAGGCCCCGGGCGCAAGATTGAACGACAGGGTTACGACGGGGAACTGCCCCTGGTGATTGACGGCGAGTGAGGCGTTACTCGACTTCATGCGCGTGAAGGTCGAGATCGGAACCGGAGCGCCGCTGGTGGTCACGGCGGCTCCGTTAGCCGTGGGCGCACCGGAATTCGGCGTCACCGTGCTGGGGCGGATGTAAATGTCTTTGAGATTATCGGGGCTGGTCGCGAAATTCGGCAGCACTTCCAGAATCACGTGATACTGGTTCAACTGCGTGAAGATAGTCGAAACCTGGCGCTGTCCGAAGGCGTCATAGAGCGTGTTGTCGATGGCCTGCGGGAAGATTCCCAGGCGTGACGCGGTGTCCCGGTCGATCGTGACGTTCGTCTTGAGACCACCATTGAGTTGGTCGGTGGCCACATCGGTCAGCGCCGGCAAGGTTCGCAGTTTCTCCACGAGCTTCGGAGTCCACTGCGCCAGTTCCGCCGCGTCCGCATCTTCGATGGAGTACTGGAACTGTGTGCGGCTCACCCGGTCTTCCACCGTGAGATCCTGCACCGGCTGCATGTAGAGCGTAATGCCATCGACTTTCGCCAGCTGCGGTTGCAATCGCCGGATGATAGCGGAGGCATCGTCCGAGCGCTCGTCACGCGGCTTCAGATTGATCTGAATCCGGCCCTCATTGGGGGTTGTATTTGTGCCATCGACTCCGATGAACGAGGAAAGGCTGTCCACCGCTTTGTCCTGCAGAATAATCTTCGCCAATTCCTGCTGCCGCTGCGCCAAGGCATCGAAGGAAACGAAGTCGGGCGCTTCCGACACGCCCAAAATCACTCCCGTATCCTGCACCGGGAAAAATCCTTTGGGTACGATCACGTACAGAAACAGCGTAAGTACCAGCGTTCCGAAAGTCACTAGCAGGGTCGCGGTCTGGTGCTGCAGCACGATCTTTACAGTACGACCGTAAAACGCGATGATTCGATTGTAATAATCTTCGGTGACCTCGTAGAAGCGCCCCTTTTCGCCTTCTTTGCGATGCTTCAGCAGTTTGGCGCACATCATCGGCGTCAAGGACAGCGAAACTCCCGCCGAAACCAGAATCGTCACGGCCAGTGTCACCGCAAATTCGCGGAACAGCCGGCCGACGATGTCGCCCATGAAGAGCAGTGGGATCAGCACTGCAATCAACGAAACGGTCAGCGAAACAATCGTGAACCCGATCTGCCCCGCGCCCTTCAACGCAGCGTCCAGCGGGGAATCTCCGGCCTCAAGGTACCGGTCGATATTCTCGATCATGACGATCGCGTCATCCACCACGAAGCCAGTGGAGATGGTCAGTGCCATGAGGGTCAGATTGTTCAGGCTGTAGCCCAGCAGGTACATCACACCGAAAGTGCCGATTAACGACAAAGGCACGGCTACGCTCGGAATCACCGTGGCGGCAAGATTCCGCAAAAACAGAAAGACCACCAGCACGACCAGCGCGATCGACAACATCAATTCGAATTCCACGTCTTTGACGGAGGCGCGAATCGTTGTCGTCCGGTCGGTCAGAATCTGCACCTTCACAGCCAGCGGCAGGGAAGCCTGTAACTGCGGCAGAAGTTTTTTAATCCGGTCGACGACGCTGATGATATTGGCGCCCGGCTGGCGCTGGATATTCACGATCACTGCCGGCGTCAGATTCATCCAGGCGGCGAGCCGCGTATTCTCGGTCCCGTCAATGACGTTCGCAATGTCACTGATCCTTACCGGTGCGCCGTTGTGATAGGCGATGACGATCGGCTTGTACTGCTCGCTGGAGAACAGCTGATCGTTGGCGCCGATGGTGTAGGACTGCCGTGCGCCATCGATCACACCCTTGGCTTGATCCACGTTCGCCTGCGCCAGCGCCGCACGCAGATCTTCCAGGCTGAGGCCGTAAGAAGCCAGTGCCGTTGGATTGGCCTGAATGCGCACCGCCGGCTTTTGTCCGCCGCTGATCGAGACCAACCCCACGCCAGGCAGTTGCGAAATTTTTTGTGCCAGCGAAGTGTCTGCCAGATCTTCCACCTTCGACAAAGGCAGGGAATCCGAAGTCAGTGCGAGCGTCAGAATCGGCGCGTCAGCAGGATTGACCTTGTTGTAGATCGGAGGATTTGGCAGATCTGTCGGCAGATACGTCGAGCCGGAGTTAATCGCAGCCTGCACCTGCTGCTCTTCCACGTCGATGTTCTGATCGAGGCCGAACTGCAGCGTGATCACCGAACTGCCAAAGGAACTCGTCGATGTCATCTGGCTCAGGCCGGGCACTTGGCCGAACTGCCGTTCCAACGGAGACGTGACCGACGAAGCCATCACGTCCGGATCGGCCCCGGGATAAAACGTCACCACTTGAATCGTTGGATAATCCACTTCCGGCAGCGCCGAGACGGGGAGTTGCATGAACGCAACCCAGCCGACAAGCAACACGCCGACCATGAGCAGCGTCGTTGCGACCGGCCGGAGAATGAATAGCCGTGAAGGACTCATGAACCTGAGCTACCTGAACCGGGGTTAGTCGAAGCGGGAGTGCC
>CAWHSR010000021.1:0-83743 GCA_963832015.1 uncultured Acidobacteriaceae bacterium | reverse complement strand
GTCGCGGGCGTGGTAGCGCGGAGTTTCTTCTTGTTTGTAGGAAGAGTCGTGCTCCTCGTCGACGATGATGAGGGCGAGATCGGCAACCGGGGCGAACACCGCGGACCGCGTGCCGACAACCACGCGCGCTTCGCCGCGCTTGATGCGGTGCCACTGCTCGGCGCGTTCGCGGTCGGAGAGCGCGGAGTGCAGATGGCTACTTCGTCGCCGAAGATCTGGTGGAGGTCGGCGGCGACGGCAGGAGTGAGACCAATTTCGGGGAGAGGAGATGGCAGAGCGTCCGGCTTCGAGGACGCCGCGCATGGCGGCCAGATAGACCGCTGTCTTGCCCGACCCTGTGACGCCGTGCAAGAGCATGCCGCTGAATTCATGGGTGGCGACGGCCTGTCGCATTTTCGACAGCGCGGATTGTTGTGCAGCATTCAGGTCGAAGTCGAACAGCGCGGGACGTGGCTTGGAGCGGGAGACGGAGAAATCCGAGGGCTCTTCGAGTAATGCGACCAGTTCGCGGCGAACCAGCGTGGAGAGGGTGGTTCGGGGGATGTCCAGCGATTGCAGCGTGGTGACTGGAATTCTTCCCCTGAAGCAGCTAGTGTGTCGACCAGCATGCGCTGGTTGTCGTTGAGTTTGCCGTCGGCGGACTTCAGAATCGCGACCTTCATAGTGCGGGTGGCATCGCGGGAAGCGGAATTCTTCGCGTGTAACCATTTTTTGCGGACCATCCCGGTGAGCACGGCTTTGGAGGAGCGGGTGGCGGAACGGAGGGTTTCTTCGCGGATGAGGGCGGCGCCCTCAGGGGCTAAAGCCCGACTCTCATCCGGCTCTAAAAGCACGGCTGAAGCCGTGCCCTTCCCGTTTCCGTTTTCTCCGGCTTCTTTCGATGCGCCGAAGTCGCATTCAGAAATGACGCTCGCGAGGTAGTCCAGAACTCGGAATTCTGCTTCTTGCTCCTTGGGAGTGCGGCGTGAACGGGCGGAGGTTCCCGACCTGCCGGCGAGATGGAGAGCCATCTGGCCCTGCTCGGTGAGGCGATAGCCGATCGACGCTTGAACTCAGCGTTCAGCGGGAGCATGGTGCGGAACACTTCTCCGACAGGGGCGAGGTAATAATCGGCGATCCAGCGGCCTAGTTGCAGTAATTGCTCGTCCAGGACTGGCGCTGCGTCGAGCACGGTGAGGATGCTTTTCGTGGTGACGGAAGGCTTGCGGTCGTGCAACTCGACGACGATGCCGGTCATGCGCTGCTGGCGGAAGGGGACCAGCACACGGCCGCCGACGACGGGCGTGGCGTCCGCGTGGACACGGTAGGTGAAGACCATGTCGAGCGGCACGGGCACGGCGATGTCGCAGAATTCGGGCATGCGGTGAAATCAGTTTAAAAGATCTCAGGTAGACTCTAGAGGGTCTGAATCTTCGCGAATCGACAAAGTCCTGAGACTGAGACATGTAGCGGTGGCAAGGAGGAGAACTCCAACAATTGCCCATGTGTCCCATACAAGGTTCGTTCGCAGCGGGATAGCATACTCTCCCGGCCAGAGCCAACGAAACACACCCGGAATAGTGAAATAGAAATAAAGCGGAAAGCAAAAGAGGGATGCCGTCAGGGCAATTGCCGCGGCGATTCGCGGATGGAAAAATACTACCATGACCGCAAGAATGCACAGAAGTGCACCGATATCCTTCAGGTCAAGTAAAGGTCCCGTCAATCCTCCACTGCTAAACTCGGTTCCGTGAAGAGAGGACCCGTATCGCCAGACGTCAATTACACATAGCAAGTACAGGCTTCCTTGCCTCATTCGAAGTATTCGGTCTTTGGTCATATCGAGTGCTCGGCGGAACCCGGCCGATGAAGCCCATCCCTAGACGTCTGATGTCGGGACCTTCAGCCCCAGGTACTTCATCACCATCTGCAAATCTTTCCAGGCTTCGCCTTTCTGGCGCGGATCGCGGAGGAGGAATGCGGGATGGTAGGTGACGGCAAGCTTGGTTCCCTGCCATGAAGGATCGCTGCTCCGGGCCCCGACGGGCGTGAAATCGTAGAAGCGGCCCCGCAGCTCCATCATGGATGCGTTCATGGCGAGCAGGTTCTTGGCGGCGACTGCACCGAGTGCGACTACAACCTTCGGTTGGACCACCGCGATCTGGCGCATGAGAAACGGCGAGCAGGTTTCGGTCTCGTCGCGCTCTGGCGTGCGATTCCCTGGCGGCCGGCATTTCACGACGTTCGCGATGTAGACATCCTCGCGACGAATCCCCATGGCTTTGATCATGTTATTGAGTAACTGACCGGCACGGCCTACGAAAGGCTCACCCTGCGTGTCTTCGTCGGCACCAGGACCTTCGCCCACGAACATCAAGTCGGCGCGCGGGTTCCCGACGCCGAAGACGATCTGCTTGCGTCCCTGCTTGTGCAGTTTGCAGCGGGTGCAATCGCCCAGGTCTTCGCGAATGAGTTTGAGCGCGGCTACGGGATCGGTGACGGATTGTTCCGGATGAGGGGTGAGAATCGGCGGTGTGCTTTCGTTGGCGAGCTTCTCGACTACAGCGGATTTCTTTGCGGGCATTTCCTCTCGCAGTTCCTGGAGTGTGGAAGACAGATCGTCTATTTCGGCAACGGCAGATTCGACTGGGACTGAATCAGAGACAGGCCGTTCGCGGCGGTAGAAATCGTAGATGCCCATTTCGTGGCAGTAGCGAACGCGCTCGGCCAGCGCGCGGCGGAGATCAGGGTCGAGAGTGCTGGGCATCGGCTATTCGATTGTAATGCACGCGCGGAGGATAGGCTCGTGGTAGCGCCCCACAGCAGACTCCTCATCGCTGCGCTTCTCGGAATGACAAGGGAACCAAGAACTCAGGCTTTGACAGGCGATTTGCGGTGTTGGCGCAGGCGCACGACCTGGTCGAGAACGCGCTGGGCGACTTCCCATTTCGTGGTTTCGCGCACTTCGACCACTTCGTCGCGACTGATGATGGTCACCGCGTTGCGGTCAGAATCGAACCCTACGCCCTCGCGTGAAACGTCGTTGACGACAATGGCGTCGAGATTTTTCGAGACCAACTTCTGGCGGGCATTCTCCAGAACATTTTCAGTCTCGGCAGCGAAGCCTACGACGATCTGAGCACCTTTCTTTAGAGAAAGTTCCTTCAGGATGTCGTGCGTTGCTTCGAGTTCCAAGGTCATCGGGCCTCTGCGCTTGATTTTCTGAGGCGCGGCGGCTTTCGGGCGGTAGTCGGAGACGGCGGCGGTCTTGATCACAATGCCGGCCTCGGGAAGAAGCTTGAGGACGGCGTCGCGCATCTCCTCGGTGGATTCGACTCGCGTGACTTCAGCGGCGCCGGGGGGAGTGAGCGCGGTCGGACCACTGACCAGAAGCACGCGAGCGCCGCGACGCAAGGCGGCCTCGGCGAGGGCATAGCCCATGCGGCCACTGGAGCGATTGGTGAGATAGCGGACGGGATCGATCTTTTCGCGAGTCGGACCGGCAGTGACCAGAACCGTCTCGCCGCTCAAGTCTTGCGAGGCGCCGAGTGCCTCCATCACAGCAGCAACGATGGCCTCGTTCTCCGCAAGGCGACCAGCCCCGGTCATGCCACAGGCCAAGTAACCTGAACCCGGCTCGACGACCTTCACACCACGTTGCCGGAGAACCTGTAGGTTCGCCTGCGTGGCCGCATGATTCCACATATTGACGTTCATGGCCGGAGCGACTACGACTGGCGCGGTGGTAGCGAGATAAAGCGTGGTCAGGAAGTCGCTGGCGATGCCTTGCGCGAAGTGCGCCAGAACGTCAGCCGTGGCTGGCGCAACCACCAGTGCGTCGATGGATTGCGCGACCGCGATGTGCTCGACCGCGGAGTCGATGTTCGGTGTATGTTCTTTGCCAGGGGAGAACATTCCTGTGATGACTTTTTCTCCGGAGAGTGCGGCGAAGGTTAGAGGGCGTACAAACTCCTGGGCGGCGCGCGTCATGATGACCTGAACGCGGATGCCACGGTCTTGCAGTAGACGGACGATTTCTGCCGCCTTATACGCTGCAATCCCGCCGGTAACGCCGAGGGCGATCTTCATGGGTTTTTGATTGTTGATCCTTGATTGTTGGTTCAAAACCATTGCTGGCGGCTTCTCAATCAACAATCAAATACGAAATCAACAACTCCTCTAGTCTTGGCCGAGCGCCTTGTCGAGAGCTTCTTCTGCTTGCTCAGCGGCGCTGCGGGTTTCCGGAATCTCCCACTTCACTTTGCCGGCACGGATTTCGTCCTGAGCGATGCGGCAGGGCTTGCGGGAATTGGTGTCGACCACCGGAGGCGCACCCGACTGAAGCTGGCGCGCGCGCCGTGCTGCCACCAAAATGTATCGGTAATTGCTGTCAAAGCCTTCGATCAACTTCATTTGGGACTCTCCCTCGAAAAACAGGTTTGAAGTCTATCAGTGCCGAACGTTGAGCAACGCGTTCAACAGAACAGGGCCAACTCTCAGGCTTGTCCCGCGCGAATCTACTAGCAGCTTCCGACGCCGGTTCGGGCGTCCCTAAAATGATACCGCGAAATCTACGGACGTGCCGAAGGGGGAAGGGTACTAAAGGAATCAAGGATGGGCCGGACTCGGTCGCGCACGTTGTCCAGCCTCTGGCGATCGGCTAAGTCCACGATTTTCATGTCTTCCACGGAAAGCGGCGTGTTCGACCGCCGCGAGCGCTCTGATAGAACAATGGCCTCGAGCCGATCAATGGATTTTTCGAGGATGTCATTGATCAGAATGTAGTCGTACTTGTCGTAGTTCTTAATTTCACTACTGGCCGTGGCCAAGCGCCGGGCAATGACCTCCTCCGCGTCCTCGCTGCGCTTGCGCAGACGCCATTCCAGCGTTTTGCGGTCGGGAGGTAAGACGAAGATGCTGACGGCCTCGGGCAGCTTTCGTTTGATTTGCGCGGCGCCTTGTACGTCAATATCGAGCAGAAGGTCGTGTCCTTTCTGACCGGTCTCCTGCAGAAAGCGGCGTGCCGTGCCGTAGTAGTTTCCGTCGAACTCCGCGTGCTCCAAGAACTCGCCATCGCGAATCATCTGCTCAAACTCTTCGCGTGAGACGAAGTGGTATTGCTTACCGTTTTGCTCGCTGCCGCGGAGCGCACGCGTGGTGTAGGAGATGGAAAAATCGAGATTCGGAACTAGTTTCAGCAGTTCGTTCACCAGAGTCGACTTGCCTGATCCGGAGGGAGCCGAAATGATGTAGACGATGGGCGTGTAGGTTGGATTCATTCCAGGTTTTGTACCTGCTCGCGCGACTTTTCGATCTCTGCCTTCATAGCAAGACCCGCCTCCGTAATCTTGAGTGCTTCTCCCGCCAGGCCCGAGGTCTTCGAGAGCAGGGTGTTGGCCTCGCGATTCATCTCTTGGAGAAGGAAGTCGAGCTTCTTGCCGATCTCGCCGCCTTGTTCGAGCAGACCTAGAAAATGCTGCACATGATTTTCGAGGCGGACGATTTCTTCCTGAATGTCGCTGCGGTCGACCAGAAGTGCGGCCTCCTGCAGCACGCGTTCCTTGTCAACGGTTCCGCCCAGCAACTCCTGCAGGCGGGATTGCAGGCGCTCGCTGTAATTCTGGAGAACGGCAAGGCGATGTTGTTGGACGCTCTTACCCGCCTCGACCAGATGGGCCATGCGATCGCGCAGTTCGCGGGCGATGCCGCGACCTTCTTCTTCGCGCATTTGATTCAGCCGGTCGAGGGCTTCGCCGACCTTGGCCATGACCGCAGCCTCGATGTCTCCGTCGGCGCTGTCGTTGGCGGAATCGAGCGCGCCGGGAATGCGCAGGACGGCGTTGAGGTCAGGGGCAGCCGCGATGGAGAACTCGGCGGCCGCGGATCGGAACGCGGCGATATAGCCCCCGATAATGTCACGATTAATGGAGAACGTCTCGCTGGCCGAGCGCTCGAGGCTCAGCGAGATTTCGACGTGGCCGCGACCCATCTTTTCTTTCAGCAGGCGCCGGAGTTGCATCTCAAGGGAGTCGGTTCCGGAGGGCAGGCGGAAATGGAGGTCGAGGAAACGATGGTTGACCGACTTCAGCGACAGCGCGAAAGCCATTCGGCCATTGGACTGGGCCGAAGCTGCCGTGGCACTGCCGTCCCCGCGCTGAATCTCACCTCTTACTTGGGCAAAACCTGTCATGGAGCGTATGGGCATAGGGCCGTGATTTCTAAGTTTCTGCGACTGCCTTGGGTGCATCTGCATTGGCGAATTGCAATTCGTACAGACGCCGATACGTACCTAACTTGGTCATCAACTCTTCGTGGCGGCCGATGTCGGCGATCGTACCGTTCTCGATCACCACGATGCGATCGGCGCGGCGCACCGTAGAAAGCCGGTGGGCAATCACAAACACCGTGCGGCCGCTCATCAGATTGTGCAGGGCGGATTGCACCAGCGCTTCCGATTCACTGTCAAGAGCCGACGTGGCCTCATCCAGAATCAGCACTGGCGCATTTTTCAGTAGGGCTCGCGCAA
Organism: uncultured Acidobacteriaceae bacterium; assembly: GCA_963832015.1. Taxonomy (GTDB): domain Bacteria; phylum Acidobacteriota; class Terriglobia; order Terriglobales; family Acidobacteriaceae; genus Sulfotelmatobacter. Next base: position 77,238 of record CAWHSR010000021.1, on the reverse strand, counting down.
TCGCCAGACGTTGGCGCTCGCCTCCAGAAAGCCGCACACCCCGTTCACCGATTACAGTATCGTACCCTGCCGGAAGGGCAACAATGAAATCGTGAGCCAGCGCAGCACGGGCGGCGGCCTCGACTTCCCTCTGCGGCACCTGCGGTTGGCCGTAGGCGATGTTGTTGCGGACGGTGTCGTTGAAGAGGACAGTCTCCTGCGTGACGATGCCGACCTGGGCCCGCAGCGAGGCAAGGGTCACGTCGCGGATGTCTTGACAGTCAATGAGGATGCGCCCGCTGGTCACGTCGAAGAAGCGGGGGATCAGGTGTACGAGAGTGCTCTTCCCGGCGCCGCTGGAGCCGACTACCGCAAGAACTTCTCCGCGTCGGACTTCCAGATTGATACCGTGCAGAACGGCATGGCTCCCTTCCCCTTCATTGGCGTAGGCAAAGCTGACTTGCTCGAAGCGAACACTTTCTGAAAATTTGGGTAAAGCCTTGGCGCGCGGCTTTTCGCGCACGTCGTCTTCGAGATCCATGAACTTGAAGATCTCTGACGAGGCGCCCAGGGCCTGCTGAAAGTTGTTATAGAAGAGAGCGAACTTGCGGACCGGATTGTAGAGGCTGAAAACGGCAGTGATGAAAGCGACGAAAACGCCGGGAGTCATCTGGTTGTGGGCAATGCGGTCGCGGCCGAGGAGGAGCAGGAGGGCAATTCCGATCACGCCCAGGACATCCATCAGAGGCGAACTGATCGCCATGGCTGCCACCGAACGAAGATTCGCACGGAAAAGGCGGCGCGCTGCGTGACGGAACTTCGAGATTTCCCAGTTCTCGGTATTGAAAGCCTTCACAATCCGGTTTCCCGTGATGCTTTCGTGCAGAATATTTTGGATTTCCGCCAGTTTGTCCTGTCCGTGGCGCGTGGTGTGGCGCACGCGCGAACCAATTTTGCGCGATGAGAGCACGATCACGGGGACGAACAGGAGCAGGACCCATGCAAGTTTCCCGCCCAGGATTACCACCAGGGCCGCGGAGAAAACGAAAGTAAAGAACTGCTGCAGAAACTCCGCCAGCACTGTTGACATGGCGTACTGAACACGTTCGACGTCATTGACGATCGTGGAGAGCAATGTCCCAGTAGTGTGTTTGGAGAAAAACGCAGCCGAGCGGCGAAGAAGGGCGGTGTAAAGATCATCACGCAGATCCGTGATCATACCGAAGCCCGCGTAATTCACCAGGTATGTGCCGGAGTAATCGCAGATTCCCTTGAGGACGGTGGACGCGACCAGGGCAAAAGCGACGATAGTCCAGGCGTTCGTGAAATGTGAAGGTACGAATTGCTGCAAGTACACCGGTTCGTGGGTCAGAGGATTGTTAAAGAGCTGAATATCTTTCGAACCGGTCTCGGGGTTCAGCACGCGATCAAAAACCGGACGAACCAGCAGATACTTGAAAGCGTCGAGTCCACCCACTGCGGCCAAGAGCACAACGGAAGACAAAATCTGCCACCAGTGCGGAAGTGCGTACCGTATGAGGCGGGTCAGTTGCCGCATGGGGCTCCCGTGCGGTGTAGGCCGCAATTGCTTGCTGCCGGTGGAATGGGCATGAGGTGCAAGGCCCTATTCTACTTGAGTCGTACGCTGGCGGAATGGGGTTTCGGGGGTTCCCCGGAGCCGTTCCAATCGGTCCGGTGGGCGCCTTAGAAGTCTCGTTCTGCGGCGGCTGAATTGAGAGCAGGTCGATGCTTGTCGGTTGGCCGTCGACGCTGACCTGCAGGTAGGTGAACCGCCAGACTCCGCCGGTCCTCGTTGCGACCGCGCGAATCGCACCTTCCCGTGCGGACCCGAGATTGGGATCGAAAGGTTCGCCTTGCCGGTGAAGGACTTACTTGGGATTGTCGCGATGTACGACTTTCACGCTGTATCCGGCGCGGCGAAGATGCTTACCGACTTCCTCGGCGATCATGACGGAGCGGTGCTGGCCTCCGGTGCAGCCGAAGGCGATCGTCAAGTAACTCTTTCCTTCATGGATGTAGTGCGGCAACAGGAACAGCAGATCAGAAACGGTGCGCGAGATGAACTCCCTAGTCTGGGGAAAAGAACGGATATATTTCGCGACACGTGGATCGCGTCCCGTGAGCGGCCGGAACTCGGGGATGAAATGCGGGTTGGGCAGGAAGCGCACGTCGGACACCACATCTGCGTCCTCCGGAAGCCCCTGCCGGAATCCAAAGCTGACACAGGAAACTAGCAGATTCTTCTCCGAGGCCTGTTCCTGAAATCGTTGGGTGATGTGTGCGCGCAGCTCGTGGACATTGAACTTGGAAGTATCGATCACGAAGTCTGCAACGGCACGGATTGCACCAAGGTGACGGCGTTCCGCTTTAAGCGCCGACTTCACGGGAGAGTCGGTGCCTAGAGGGTGTGGGCGGCGCGTCTCGCTGAAGCGGCGCATGAGCACGGAATCGGAAGCCTCGAGGAAGACGACTTTGGTCGGGATCATGCGTGCGACTGACTTCAAGATCTTGGGAAGTTCTTCCAGCTTGGAGCCTTCGCGCACGTCCACGACCAGCGCGGTGCGGCGAATCTCACTGGACTGTACAGCCAGGTCGGCGAACTGCGGGATAAGTTGTACCGGAAGGTTGTCGACGCAGTAGTAGCCGAGATCCTCGAAGGCCTTTAACACCGAGGCCTTCCCCGAACCGCTCATGCCGGTGATGATCACCAGTTCCGGCCCGGCCTTTGCGGCGCGATGTTTTTTTTCCGTTGCCTTCGATTTCTTCGGCTTGTGTCCGGAGGACCTGCGCGACTTCATGAAATGGATAGTAGCATCCGCGTGCCAGCCCTTGCTGTGCGTCCTGGATTGCCAAGTGAGATACCGGCTGTTCGGATGTATGGTTCGGCGAAGTGGGCAGGCAAGGATTCGAAAACCAGATTGTTTCCGACCCGCGTGGCCTGTAAGCTATGGCGTCATGAAAAAGTTCGAAGAACTCACGGAACGCGAAGTGCTGGCCCTGGCCATTGCCCTGGAAGAAGAAGACGAGCGCGTATATGCGGATTTTGCCGAAGGGTTGCGGCAGGACTATCCGGCAACGGCCTCGATGTTTGACGGCATGCGGGAGGAAGAGTCTGGGCACCGGCGCCGCTTGCTCGAACTCTTCCAGAAAAAATTCGGCGAGCATATTCCATTGATTCGGCGGCAGGATGTGCGCGGGTTCGTGGAGCGACCAGCGCTTTGGCTGGTGCGACCGTTGAGAATTGAGGCGGTGCGCAAGGAAGCGTCGACGATGGAGGTGGAGACGCGGCGTTTTTATGAGAAGGCGGCGAGCCGCACCCAAGACGCGAGCATCCGCCAACTGCTGGATGATCTGGCTCGGGAAGAGCGTGAGCACGAAGAACGAGCCCAGGAACTCGACAAGCAAAAACTGCCGGACAACGTAAAGGCCGACGAGGAAGTTGCGCAGCGCCGGCTGTTCGTGTTGCAGATCGTGCAGCCGGGGTTGGCGGGGTTGATGGACGGGTCGGTGTCGACGTTGGCTCCAGTATTTGCAGCCGCTTTCGCAACGAAGAATAGCCACGAGGCATTTCTCGTGGGGTTGGCTGCTTCGGCGGGTGCGGGCATCAGCATGGGATTCGCAGAGGCGCTCTCGGACGACGGCAGTTTGACCGGACGCGGTCATCCGTGGGTACGAGGCCTGATCTGCGGGGCGATGACGGCCCTGGGAGGAATTGGGCACACGCTGCCGTTTCTGCTGCGCGACTTTCGCATGGCGCTTTGGGCCGCGGGAATTGTGGTGCTGGCGGAACTAGGCGTGATCACCTGGATTCGCAAACGCTACATGGATACGCCATGGTTCTCCGCAGCGTTGCAGGTCGGACTCGGAGGCGTGCTGGTGTTCATCACCGGCGTGCTGATTGGGAGCTCGTAGTGTCCGGATGACCAGCCGGCATTCGCACCTGGCACCGCATCCTATTTCAATCTCACGAATAGCAAGACGAAGATCGCCCACACTCCCACAGTTAAGGGAAATTGAACAAGTTGCGCATCCCGCATCGGACCACCCCTCGGAATTGCGAACGTAAGCGCTAGCATAGCTAAAGCCGTAAGTATTCCAAGGGCCAATTTCGTCTTGAAATTCATGGGTTATTTGCCTCGCTTTTCAAATTGCTCGATTCTGTGCGCTGGCCGGTGGCGCCGTCAGCGAGGAACATCATCCTCGCAAAAGCAGCAGAGTGCAAGTGATTCCTCGCAGGTCCATTAATTTGCGGATATTCGTTACGGCTGCGTATCGAGAGGGTGAGTGCTCTTTTCGTAGAACTCGTTTTGCAGCTTTAGGCTGACGTCGTCACCCTTTACCGCGCGGATTGCCTTCACTACGGAATCAATCCACCAGTTCATCTGAAACTCGCCTAGTTCCTTGGTCGCGACTGACGCATCGCCGGAATAGTGGTTCGGGAAGCGTGTATACCACCAGATCCCGGTGTAGACATCCTCGGGAATCTTCTGACGCGCCTGGTCGGCGCCAGATTCGTTCGTCGCGCGATCCTGATGGACGAGGTCTGGGTGCGAGATCATCATCTTGGAGGTCTCGCTTTCGCCGGCGTGCATGTCGATTTTGGTCTTTCTGGCGGGTCCACCATGCTGCGGAGTGCGCTCGTCGAAGATGTAGACCACGTAGTCGTGCGGCTTGTCGAGTTGCGTCTGCGCGAAGTAGGGGAGCAGGCTGTCGTTGCCGCCGTGTCCGTTGACGATCAGGACTTTCTTGCAGCCGTTGCGGGCCATCTCGTCGGTGGTTTCCTGCAACAGGGCGAGTTGCAGGTTGCGGCTGTAGGCCATGGTGCCGGGTTCGTGGCGTGCTTCGGCGATTTGTCCGAAATAATATTCGGGGAAGACGACCGCGTACTCCTGCTCTGCGGCGCGCAGGGCTGCGTAGCGGACGTCGAGCAGATCGGTACCGAGGGGGAGATGCGGTCCGTGCTTTTCGAGGATGCCGAATGGAAGCAGGCACGTTCCCTGCGAACGGTGAATGCCCTCGCGGAAGTCGGAGGCGGTGAGTTCTTCCCAGTGGACGGAAAGCTTGGGAGAGGTCTGGGTCTGAGCGAAGCTGGGCGAGGTCAAAAGTGCAGCCACACCGACGGCAAGAAAGCAAAAGAGCTTGTGATAGATGCGGTTCATCATCGCGAATCTCCTTCGGCGGCGAATTCTAGCACGCGAATGGCTCTATTCAAACGTATCAATAGCAATCGCAGCGAGCAGATTGGGAGGCATTCACCACGAAGGACACGAAGGTTCACTAAAGGAAAAACCAGGGTTATTTAAGATGGCTTGAAGTCGAAGTAGGCGAGATTCATGTTTCCTGTGGTGAGGATGTGCACTGTGAGAACGCTTTTGCCAGACGCAACTTGATGAGGGCTGGCGCGAGGTTCCAGTGATGCCACTGCCTCCAGGCAATGGGATCGGCGGCATTGAATGTTGTCGGAATTGTGAGTGGCCCAGTGGCATCCTTTCCGTTCACATCGAGCGAAATGGTTCCGCCGCGATTTGAGGTGTAGAGAAGATCGGCCGCATAGACGCCGGCGTGGTCAACCTGCACGGTGATTTTGAACCACTCTCCGGGCTCGGTCTATCCGACATAGAGATGGTTTTCTGGAGGAAGGACAAGGTCGTACGCGCTGTTGTCGATCTGGTCGTGAAACTTGGTGTAGGAGATGTCGACGCCTTCGTCCACGCGGAACTGGTTTAGATAAGTTCCATCCGCGGGATTGAGGGCTCCGCTGCCGTTGTTCTTGGCATCGACGTCGTGGTAGGCGACGCCTTCACCTCCACGATCGTAGTAGGCGCACTCTACGCGTCCGGGGATCTTCTGCGGACCGCCGGGATAGCGGTCGTCTTGGTACGGGGTGCCCGTAATGTTTCGAGTTTTTCGACTTGGATGTGCAGACGCCCGGAGTGGCGAACAGGGCGAGCAGAGTTGGCAACAGCACATACCATCGCAGTTTGGGTACCCTCAAGATCACATGAGCCAGCACGGTTGGCGCGTAGGGATCCTTCGACTGCGGGGCTTCGCTTCAGGATGACAGAAACCCTGGTGCTTGCTCGTGACCAGCTATGGGGCTTCGATCAACTCCATTTTGCCGTCACGGGTGCGGTGCAGGATCATCAACTTGCCTTTGGGATCGCGGAAGACGAAGACGTCGCGGTCGCGGAAGTGGGCTTCTTTGATGGCCTCTTCCAGCGTCATGGGGCGCATGGCGACGGCTTCATCGGAGCGGACCAAGTGGACCTCGGTAGTTCTCGCCACGGCCGGGTATTTGTGGACCATGACGGGGACAGCGGTCTTTTCCGAAGTGCCGACAACAGTCTGCAGTCCGTTCTGCCCATCCGTTTCATCGACACGCGGCGAGTGGCCGTTCCACTTCTTGACTTCCTCGCTCTTGCGCGCCGAGCGCTTTTTCGACATCCAGCGCGTTTTGTATTTGACCGCCTGTTTCTCGAGATGGTCGAGAGCTTCGTTGACCGCGATGGTCATGTCCTTGGCTTGAGCCAAGCCGACCAGCGGGCCATTGCGCGGGCTGATGGTGATTTCGGCTTTGTGGCGGTGCTTTTCAACGGCTAGGATGACTTTTGTTTCAAAGCGGTCGCCGAGAATTTTGCGGATTTTTGTGAGGCCGGTTTCTACTTCTTTGCGGATGGTGGAAGTAATTACGTACTGTCTGCCAGTATATTCCACGTTCATGAGCGCCCCCTCCTAAGAATTCATGATGATGAGCTAAATCGGGCACTGCATTTAGGAAGCGAGCCAATCGCGCGATTATTGTGCCGCAAAAAGCGCGACACGTCGCGCGGCTCGCCCAGATCCTTCAGCCGCAAAAGCAGCGGCTTCAGGATGACAACGGTTATTTCTTTACCCGGCGCTGGTGCGTGCTCGGGATGCGCATATCTTCGCGGTATTTGGCTACCGTGCGACGGGTCACCTGGATGCCTTGCGATTGCAGGATGCGGGTGATCTGCTCGTCGGTCAACGGACGGCTGGGATCTTCTTCCTCAATGAGCTTCTTGACGCGGCGCTTGAGGATCAGCAGCGACGTGCCGCCGCCCTCGGGGCCTTGCACGCTCTCGCTGAAGAAATATCGCAGCTCGAATACGCCTTGTGGTGTGTGGGCATATTTGTTGGCCACGGCACGGCTTACCGTAGAAGGATGCACGCCGATTTCTTCGGCCACCTCCTTGATCATCATGGGTTTCAGTTGATCGATGCCTCGTTCGAGGAAATCCTGCTGGCGAGCGACGATGCAATAGCAGACCTTGGTGATGGTCTGCTTGCGCTGCTCGATGTTCTTGATGAGCTGGATGGCGCTCTTGTAGCGCTCTTTCACGTAGTCGCGGGTGCTCTTTTCGTTGGTGCCGTCGCGGGTAACGAGTTTCTTGTACGCGGGATTTAGGCGAAGCTGCGGCAGGTCCTCGTCGTTCATGATGACCAGCCATTCGTCGCCGTGCTTGACGAAAGCAACGTCAGGCTCGATGAGACGTGCCTGGACTTTGTTGTAGCGCAGGCCGGGGCGCGGATCTAGGGTGCGGATGTAGTCCAGCGCGGCTTGAACGGCTTCGATGGGACGGCCAATCGCCTTCGCAATCTCTTTGTGCTGCTTGTTCTGCAGGCCGCGCAGATGCTGGTCGACGACGGCCATGGCGTCCTTCAAAACTTGCTCTGTGCCGTTGCCGTTTTTGTGCAACGCCAGCTGCGCCTGGTGATAGAGGAGCTGGCACATCAGGCAAGAGCGCAGATCGCGGCAGGCCACGCCGGGAGGATCAAGTTGGCGGACAACTTCCAGAGCTTCCCGCAGATCGGCCGCAGTGAAGTTTGGCTTATAGGTCGGGGCGGCCTGGGTCGCGGGTTCTGGCGCCGGGGCGACGGCGGCAGCGGAGTCTCCTGAATGCGCGAAGAAAGAAGCTTCCGCGCGCGGCTCGACGGGCGCAACTTGTTGCCTTTCGGCGTGGGACGGGTCCGCGTTCTCGGCGAGATCGACATTGCTCTCGGCATCTGAGTCTGCGATCCCGCCGACGGAGGATGGTTCATTTCCCTCTGCAACGGGGTCGGCGCCAATTTCCGCCAAGCCCAGGGCTTGCGCTTCGTTAACGATATTCTTTGCGGTCTGGGCGTCGACTTCCGGTGCCGCGGGGGGCGCCACGCCAAGCAACTCCTCGTCGCTGGCGATCAGGTATCCGTCTTCGTTCAGGTTGCCGATGATCAGGTCGGCGGCCTCGCGCACTTCGTGGCGCAGGCTGAGCGCTCCCAACTGCCACGCGAGGTGGTCGGTCAGGTTCGTCGGCTTGGAGAGGAAATTCTCGAACGACGGGCGTTCGATGTCCTCCATCTCGCTGTGGGTGCGATAACCGGGGTCGAGATAGTCCTGGAAGAACGAACCGAAATCGATTTCTTCGAACGGATCTTTATTTTCAACAGCGGTAATAGGGTTTTCTTCGGTGGTGGCGGCAGCGGCGCGCTCGCGGTCTTCTTCTTTCTTACCGACTTCGTCGAGCAGGGGAACCGAGTCTTCCAGTTCTTCGAGAACCGGGTTCTCGACCATCTCGGCGTTGATCATATCCTTGAGCTCAAGCTTGTTGAGCGCGAGGACGGAGACCATCTGCACCAGACCCGGGGTAAGGATTTGGCGCTGCGAGAGTTTTACGCTCAGTTTGTGCTGTAAGAGGACCATGTTTCAATGTTTCAAGGTTTCAAGTTTCAATGATCCAAGGTTTTCGATTTCCATTTTGAAACCTTGCAACTTGGAAACTTTGAAACCTGCCTTCTTCACACCAGCGAGAAACTCTCGCCCAGGTACACCCTTCTCACTTCCGGATCGCCGGCCAGCTGGCCGGGCTGTCCCTGACGGAAGATTCTGCCGTCATCGATGATGTAGGCCCGGTCGGTCACTGAAAGCGTTTCGCGGACGTTGTGATCGGTGATCAGTACTCCGATGCCGCTAGCCCGCAGATTGCTGATGATTTTCTGCAAGTCGAGTACTGCAATCGGATCGATCCCGGAAAACGGCTCGTCCAGCAAAATGAATGTGGGATTGATGCACAGGCAGCGGGCAATTTCGACGCGCCGTCGTTCCCCACCGGACAGAGCGTAGCCGCGGTTCTGGCGGATGTGCTCCAGTCCAAGTTCGTCAATAAACTTCTCCATCTTCTCGCGGCGCTCGTGCCAGGACATTGGCTGCGCCTCTAACACCGCGAGGATGTTCTCTTCGACCGTCAGCTTGCGAAAGACGGAAGCTTCTTGCGGGAGATAGCTGATGCCATACTGACGGGCCCGGAGGTACATGGGAACGTCGGTGATGTCCTGACCGTCATACATCACGCGGCCAGTATCGGGAGGGATCAGGCCAACGATGGCGTAAAAGGTGGTGGTCTTGCCTGCGCCGTTAGGGCCTAATAGACCAACAACTTCGCCCTGCTCGACGTTCAGGCTGACCCCATTTACAACGCGGCGGCCACGATACGATTTGCCAATTTCTTCCGTGGCTAGGGTACGCATTTATCTTGCCAATTAACGAGCCACTCGCGTTTGTGTTACCACCGGGGTACTTGCTTCGCCTTCTACGAGCACCCTATCATCGCGTCTAAAGAAAGTCAACGAAACCCCGGTAATCTTGCCTTGTTCGGCATCAAAAATGCTAGGCGGTCCGCCCGTCAGGACGAACTTGTCGTCGGCCGCCGTGTAGACCAGCTTTTGCCCATCGGCTCGTCGGGTGGGTTGCTGGACCACCACATCGCCTTCCGCGACCATGTGATCGAGCTGGCCGGGTCCGGCAAACGATTGATTGTTGGTGGTTTGACTGCGAGCCACCAGGTACGCGTCGACGGTCTTGGCGGACGTGGTGAAATCTGCGCCCTTGGCTACGACGCCGCCTTCGTAGTGGACTCTGCGCTCAGAATCCGCGTAGGTGAGCTTCGCTCCGCTGATTGAGATGGAACTAGATCCAGTCAGTGGAGGGACTTTCCCCGGCTTTTTTGGGGTTGGCTTCCCCGATTGCGGGGCGTGTTCTGCTTTGTCCTTCTCTGCCTGGACAAGAATCGTCTGCACTGGCTGCTCGGGCGTGCCTTGAGCAGTGACAAAACGCCGGTCGCGATCGAACTGGATGGTGGGGGCCTCTATCACGTTCGCATCCTGCCAAAGGCGTGCATTTCCTGAGTAGAGGGCCGACCCTGGGGTGCTGTGAGCCGTCATGCTGTGCGCGGTGACATGGATCGGCGAAGAAGATGCCAGCAGAGCGCCGTCCGGTTGCTCCTTCAGTTCGCTGTAGGTGCTCTTGACGTTGCCCTCGGCGAGCGCATCTCCGGTGGCATGGTTCATGCGGATCGTCTTGGCAGTGGTCGCCATGCCGCCGTTAGTGACCCTCGGACTGCCGGTGAGCACCAGGATCTGGTCGCCGGGAGTGTAGCGAGCCGAGTTGGCCCAGGCTTGCACGCGTTTGTCGGGCTGCTCACCATCGGTGTAGACGACGTTACCCGTTTGCGTGACAGCATCGATGCCGCCTTGCGGAAGGAACGCAGCGTCGACCGAGTCGCTGGTGCTAACGCGGCCAGGCTCGCCCGGAGCCGAGCTGACGATGCGGGCATTCGGAGCGCCGTGCACGCTGGTGAGACGATTTTTGACCTCGGCTGACGCGAATTGCGCGAGGAATTTTCCAGCGGTGACCACCGTCTTTGGGGCCGTAGGCTGCGTGGAACCCGAGGTCGCTTCCTGCGCTTGCGCGATCGTGATCTGGGCGGCGCCTGAGGTTTCAGCTTGTTGCAAAATGTGTCCTTGCGCCACCAGGAAGTCCACGACTGGTGCGGTGAGTTCGAAGTCCTGCGGGCCGCTGGTCATGCCTTTTGCGGCCGGCTTACTTCCAGCGACTGCGTTTTGCGTGAGCCGCACTCCGTCGAGGGCATGGACTTTGTGCAGCTGGTTCTGGCCCGCGAAATCCATAATCACGCGGCCTGCCTGACCCTGCATAGCCTGAGGCCCGGTCTGCTCGATGTGAACATCGCCGGTCAGAGTGGCGGTGCGAAGCAAGTCCTCCCTCCCCGTAAGCAGGAACTCCGCTTCATCCGCACGGCTGCGCATTTCTGACGCCTGCGGTTCGGCTGCAGCGCTGCCGGCACGACTATTCTCGGCCACAGCCGGCTGCTTCGCACCTTGCATCCGCGTCACGGTGGTTACATTGCCCGTGGCCACAACCCGTTCCACTTGATTCTCGTGGCCGAGATAAAACACCGCTTTGTCCGCTTGCAGCATTCCGTCTTCGCGGCTGAGATGGGGACGGTCGAGGACGATCTCGCGCGGATCGTTGGTGATGATGCCGTGCGCGGCCTCAATGACGGCTGCATTCGCGTCATTGAGCACTACATGAATTTGCGACTCCAAAGTGAGCGTGTTGCTCTTGCCCGCATACTTCACACCCACGGCCCAGCCCGTGGCTTGTGGAGTGCGAAATTCGACCCGGGCCTCGGTCGTGGCGTTTCCGCTCTCTTTGTTAAACACCAGATCGCGTGTTTTCAAGTGGATGGGATTCTTGAGCTCTTTCGGCGTGGATTGATCGGGACTGGCAAGGCCGGCGGGGTTGGCTACAAGATCGATCTGCGCGTCGCCCTTGGCAGAGACGTCTCCGGTCTGCTGGTTATAGGAAAAATCATCGCCGTAAATCTGGTCGAAGCGTGATGAGTCGCGGCCATAGAGCACGATGCTGACGTTGTGCAGTTCGGCGTTGCCGTTAAGCTTGAATTGTTTAAGATCGCTGGCCTGGACGGTAAAGAGCGTGCGCTTCCCGTCGGACTTGGAAAACTGAAAACCGCTGGCCGTCTGCTTGATGTCGTACCCGATTTTACCCGGGATCTGTTTCAACACGTTCGTCGCCTTAGAGCGCGCGTAAAAATACATCCCCGCCACGACCAGCGTGAGCAGCACGGTGGTGAAAACCAACAGGCGGCGCAGGCGATAGATCTTGAGCGGCATCTGGGTTCAGTGTAATCGAAGCCGCTCGACATCGGCTGAAAAGTGATTTCTCATCTACACTTAGATGCAGCTTTATGATGAAGAAGACCGTCGAAAAGCCGCCACTGCTGGACTTTCATAACCTGCGCGTGATGCGCGGACAGAAGATCGCGCTTGACGACTTCAACCTGAGGATTGGCGCCGACGAGCACGTGGCCATTCTCGGTCCGAACGGCTGCGGCAAGTCGACGCTGATCAAGACCATTACGCGCGAGTGCTATCCGATGACTCGGCCGGACTCGGCGATGTCGATTCTGGGAGAAGAAACCTGGGATGTGTTCACCCTGCGCGCCCGACTGGGCATCGTATCAAACGACTTGATGCTCTCATGCACAGGAGACGCCTGCGGACGGGACGTGGTGTTGTCGGGCTTTTTCAGCAGCATCAGCATTTTCTCGAACCATATGGTCGATGCCCGCCACAGCGAGTTGGCGGACGCTGCGCTGGAAGGGCTGAAGATCTCGCATCTGGCAGACCGCCCGGTGTGCGAAATGTCGTCGGGAGAGGCGCGGCGAGTGTTGATCGCGCGCGCGCTCGTGCATAAGCCGGGTGCGTTGCTGTTCGACGAGCCTTGCAACTCGCTCGACCTCTCGGCCCAGCAGAGTTTGCGGCAGACGATGCGTGCTCTGGCGAACTCGGGAACGGCGATTATCCTCGTGACCCATGAACTGGCAGACATAGTTCCGGAGATCGGACGTGTCGTGCTGATGGATCGGGGACGCGTGGTCGCCGACGGGCCCAAGGGAGAAATCCTGCAGGTGGACCGGCTGGCCACCCTGTTCGGAGTCAACGTGGAGATGGCGCGACGCGATGGGCACTATCATTTGTGGTGAGCCCGCAGAGTCGAGGGCCTAATGCTCTTTCGATCCCACCTCGATCAAACGTTTGGTCATCAAGACTAGACCAAGAATCTGAGTCCATTCCGAAACGATGTTGCCAACAACTTGTCCCCACCGGCTTTCTGGATCCATGGCCCAGAACGCGAGCACCCAGCCTATACCGGTAACTACAAGAACCAGAGTCAGCGAGTGCTCGCGGAGGAGTTCAACGATCGCCGACGGTACTTTGCCCTTGGGTTGCTTGCTCTCGGCGGACCCTTTCTCGTAGAGGAATTTTGTCATCACAACGGTGACAAGGACTCCGGTCCAATCGGCAATCGCGTTGCCGAAAAATGATCCGAGATGGGTCGAAGGGTTCGACCAGCGGTAGAGCACGATCAATAGAATCACGACTCCCATCGCAGACAGACTGAGGGAGTGCTCGCGAAGAAATGACGGAGACTTCCGGGATTGCTTCATTGAGCCACTCTACCCGATTTCGCTGGAACCGAGCGGCTCGCGTCGTCATTGTGTTCAAGGGCTAGAAGGCCCCGTCCACATTCACGGCCATGATCATGCGATCGAGCTCAGTGTTGGCCTGGTTCCGCTGCGCCGTCAGGTCTGCGTTTTCCTTGCGCAGGGCGGCCAGCCGGCTTTCCTGCGAATCGAGTTGACCCACGTAGCGCTGCAGCCCGGTGGCCGTGACCGAACCACTGCGGACTTCGACCCGCGCTCCACGTAAGGCAGTGAGGTACTCGGCCTGCGTTACCTGCTCACCGAATGGCAGCCGTAACGGTTTCAGACGCTCATCGAGCGGAGCAATCGAGTTGTAACGCACCGATGAGACCCGGCCGTCACCCAAGTCGACAGCAGTCAGCGACTTGAGAACGTCGTTCAATTGCGCCGTCGTGAAGTCGATGCTGAGATCCTGTGTGCCGTGAACACGCGCTGTGCGCTCGAAGTAGCCAACGCCGTTCTTGTACAGCACGACTCGCTTGACTGGGAGGCGAGAGGCGGAGTCGGTGGAGGCTGAGGGAGTCGAGGTTGACGGCTGTGCAGGCTTGGTCTGGCCAGCATCGTTTTGAGCGCACAGGCTGCCAATAAGAAACAGTGTGAACAGAAAGGAAAACTTCGAACGCAGCATGCGCGCCTCCCCGCAGAATCCGCGCTTCTGCAGAAGCGGAGTTTAACCCCTGTATCCGCGCAAGAAAGTGATCTTGGTACCCAGTCAGCGAACGGGAATTTGAAAGTCTCGCAGGGAGAGTTCCAAACCGCCGTATTCGGGATGATCGTTGTTCCCGATCGTGTAGGCGACATCGATGGTATCGCCGGCGAGAAGGGGCGTCTTTTGCATGCGTTCGGCCATGTGCCAGCCCAGGGCGTCGAAGGTAATTCTCGATCTCAGCGCATCACGATTCGGGTACCCTTCGGCCACGGCTGCGGCCTTTTCTTCGCGGCGGATCGCGGCGCCATCCGGATGGCAGCGTGGAGTGGCCAGAATCGCAGCTGCGGAAAGATCCCGCCGATCAGCACCCGCCCTTAGTTTCAGCTTGACGTGCTTCTCTTTCAGGAGCCGCGGAGGAGCCGCTAACTGCACTCCGCGCGCAGCGAATACGGGCTCGGGATTTCCCATGCCGTAGGGCTCCAGCAATTCGAGGGCCTGAAACAGCTGGGGTGTGATTTCGCTCAGATCCAGTTCCCCATCGAGATCGAGAATCGGATCGAAGTCGGCAAGCGTGAGCCGTGTGCGCGCAAATGCGTCCAGCTTTGCACGCAGATCTTCCACGTTGGCGGAGGGCATGGCGAATCCGCACGCATGAGAGTGACCGCCGTAGCGCGAAAAAAGGGAACCACAGGACTCGATCGCCTCCAGCAGGTGGAACGCGCGAATCGAGCGGCCGGAGCCGAACGCTTCATCGCCGTCGCGCGAAATCACGAGGGCAGGACGATTGTAGCGTTCCACGACTCGAGTCGCTGTGATGCCGATGACTCCGCGATGCCAGCCCTCTCCGTCCACCACAATGCAGAAAGCGTCGCTCAGAGTGGGGTCGCCTGTAAAGCGCTCTTCCACCGCGCGCAGGATTTTGCGCTCTTCTTCCTGGCGGTCGGAGTTAAGGTGGTCGAGTTTGGCGGCGAGTTCGCGGGCGCGCGTTGGATCTTTCACGCTGAAGAGTTCGATCACATCCCGAGCCACATCCATACGTCCGGCAGCGTTGATGCGAGGCGCGATGCGGAAGCCAACTTCGCCAGATGTCGGTGGACGCTTGGGCGAAATCTGCGCAACCTCCAGCAACGCCTTCAGGCCAGGATTCACCGCCTTGCGCAAGGCGTCCAGTCCCAGCGCGGCGAAGACACGGTTCTCGCCTGTTAACGGCACCGCGTCAGCGATGGTAGCAATGGCGACGACCTTCATGAACGACATCAACATTTTATTCTGCAGGTTCGCGTCGAGGCGGCGTTGCATCAATCCTTGTGCCACCTTGAAGGCCACTCCCGCGCCACACAGTTGTTTGTAGGGATATTCGCAGTCCTTCTGATTCGGATTGACCACGGCCAGCGCCTTGGGTACACCATCGGGACCTGGCAGGTGATGGTCGGTCACGATCAAGTCGACACCGAGGCGCAGCGCAGTTTCTGCGGGGGCGAAGGCACGGATGCCCATGTCTACGCTGATGATGAGGCGGATGCCCGACTCCGCTGCGCGCTCAATGACATCGTCGCGCATGTCGTAGCCTTCACGAATACGGTGTGGGACATGGAAATCCGCAGCTCCGCCGCAGAGTTCAATGGCAGTCTTCAGGATGATGACCGCCATGGTGCCGTCGACGTCGTAATCACCATAGATAAGAATTGGCTCTTTGCGTTCGATGGCGGCATCGATGCGATCGACGGCTGCGGGCAGGCCCATCATTCGTTCAGGAACGTGAAGATGAGCAAGGGACGGCGAAAGAAAGATGCTGGCTGCTTCCGAATCGGCAATGCCGCGCCGCACGAGTAAGGGCGCAAGGATATGCGCGGCGTTGGCGACGCCACGCAGAGCAGGATCGGCGCGAAGTCCGGCCAGCATCGACGCAACCATGTCCTGATCGGTTGTTTTTTGAATCCACCGCATAGAAGAGCGCTGTCATCCTGAGCGCGTTTTCTGCGCGAAGATCTCTGCCCTCGGCAGCAAACTGTATAGATCCTTCGCTTCGCTCAGGATGACAAGTATGGAGAAGTTTACTACGGAGATCGAGCGCTAGTTTTCTTCGTCCTGGTCCGGCTCGTCCATGGTGAGGCCGCCGAATTCATCGGAGACTTCTAGCAGATGCTGGTAACGGTCGTACCATTCCGTGCTGACTTCACAGAGGAACATCGATCCCTGATAGGCCCAACCCAGCTGCAGAAATCCCACTTTGCCGACGTGGGCGCGGAGCCAGCGTGCGTCCTCCACATCGTCTCCGTCGGTGAATTCGGAGTTTGTGAGGCGCTGTACCATGTCGTCCAATTCGGTGCGTTCGAGAGTCCACGCGTGCATGGTCAGGAAAGGAGCCCCCGCGGCCTTGGCGAGTTCCACGAAATCCTTCCAGCCGTCGGGATTGCCGCCCATTTCCCACATCACGCACTGGACCTCGTCGTAGTCCACATAGCCGTGGAAGCGGCGCATGCCATGGCCTTCAATGAAGGCGACCATGTCATCTTTCACTATGGTGAGATCGTCTGGAATGGGAGACATATTGGGAAAGACTCGTAATCTCTTATTGTATGCTGTTCGCCATTCCAGTGCCAGCGCGGGGGCCGAGGAGGCCAGTGATTCCGTAAGGCGCCATCTAGCGATGGGCAGGCAGCTGATTTGGCGGCAGTTGTATCAGTTGAAGAGCTGGGGGCGAGTTGGAAATGCTCGAAGGGCGGCTAAAACCGTTGGAAACTGGAGAGAGCGGTTGAGTTTTCGGGCGGGAAGGAATACGGCGAGCACAGCGTCAGGGGGACACCGGAAGAGGTTGCCGGAAGCCTCGACGAGGGAGTGCGGGAGATCAACTGGTATTTGGGGAAAGAGCGAGAAACCAATAGGCGAAGCGCTTGGCCAGCTCATGAAAGGTGTCACATTTTCGGTGCGCATGGCTGCAAACTTGACGATGGTAGAAGACCAGCGACAGGGTATAGGCAAGAAAGCGGATCATGGTGAGCACCACCAGGGCGGTGGTTTGGTGGACGGCGGCGTGTTTGAGGTGACAGTCGACGGTGAGAGTGTGAAAGACTTCGGTATCGATTCGCCAACGACTGCGACTGAGCTGATGAATGAACAGGGGCGAGATCGAACCGAGCTCGAAATTGGTGGCATAGAAGTTGGTGCTGAGTTGCGCCACCGGGATCTTGGCTTTGCTGCGAGGACCGTCTTTTTCGCTGATCCTGACCCGTTGCAGGTGTTCGAGGCGAACGGTTTTGACGACCTGCACCTGGCGATCGGCGACGGGCCAATCGAGGTCCGGCAAGTGCCAGTATTGAATCTCCCGGCCGGGTTCAGCCTGCCCTCCGGTGGGAGCTTGCTGCGTGCAACGCTCGGCCTCGCGCAATAAGTCGGGCTGGTTCTCTTTCAAGGTGAAGGCCCAACTCAGGCCCAGACTTTCTACGGCTTGGACGAAGGGCGCTTGCAGATATAAAGCGTCTCCCACCAACACATCCAGGAAGCGGCGGCCCAACTGCCCGACCAGGTCTTGCAACAGAGCCAGGGCGCAGGCGACCTCGCCTTCGCCGTTCTTCTGAAAGCGGACGCCCAGGGGGATGGGAAACGATGTGCTTACCAAGACTACGACCACGATGCGGTGATAGTACTGGATCTCGGTTTTCATCTCGCCGTTCACCTTGTGTTGCACCTCGCGCTCCATACAGGCATCGCAACAGCGGGCAAAGGAACTGCAGATTTCAATGCCATCGACCGCCCCTACCACCAACCCTCGGGACCAATCGGAACGGAGAACTCCGTTGCGTTTCAGGCGGCGGGCAATTTCACAACTGAGCGCGAACACAGCTTCGGGAGATTGTCTTTCCAGCGAATAGCCCAGGGTGTCGTCGCTGATCGGTCCGATGCGCTGGGCCAGCGCCCCATGGTGACACTCGGCCTCGATCTGCAGCAGACTGGAAATCTGCATCGCCGCGCCCAAGAAGACCGCGTCAAACACTTTTTTCCATGCGTGCTGGGGAAACTGCCGTCCTTCGGGCAGAGCGCTCACCAAATCCGAGAAGCCAAACACCTTGTCGAGATAAGCCTCGAACCGATGCCGGTGCCGGCTCAAATTTCCCGATCTTCTTTTTCCCTGAGCTTTTCCTTAAGAAACCGTTTCAGGTTCACGTTGCAGATGGTCGCAGCGGCAGCCTCAAAGCGTCGGCGCATCTCGATCTTTTCGCGCACCCTCTCCACCCACTGCGCCGGAACGTTGAGGGTCTTCGGCTTGCCGTCCACCAATAGGGAGATTTGATATTGCACGTGCAGGCGTTTGCCGTCGGCGCAATGACAGGTGGGCTGGCCACAGGCCCGTTGGCGTTCGACAAAAGAGCCGGGCAACATTTCGCGGAACAAACCGAGGCTGCGGACGAGTTTGCCGCGCAGTTCTAGGTCGGGTTCGCCGGACGGCTTCATATGACAGTCACGATAGTGTCAGGATTGCAGAAAATCAAGTACCTTCCGAGATTCGCAAGAATGACGTCAATCTACCAGCGCAGGTGAAACCCCTGCCAATATACGGACTGGCCTCCGACCTTACCCCCACCTTACGGAATCACTGCCGAGGAGGCCGAGGATCAATGGGCGGGAGTAGGAGCCGTCATGAGCGTCGCAAACATGCGGTAGAACTTTTCGGTATCGAGGTCAACCTGGACTTCCACTGGCTTGGCCACGGGCCTCAGAGCATCTTTGGTTCCCGAGGTCAGCGTGTTCCCATAGCCGGCGCCGCGGTCCAGATCCACGGACAGGTAGCGGGTTTCGGTCTTCATAATGATTGTCGGGTCGATCCATGCGGCGGCGGCGAGTTCATCCCACATGATGTCGGCGCCCGGGGTGAGCATGGCGAAACGGGCGACGTATCGCGCGAGGGGAGTACCGCTGGCTTCGATCTGCCTTACGAGCGCGGCGGTCAGATGCGTCTTGATCGAAATGTCGGTCGGCGTGCAGACAATCTTCTTCCAGGGCGCACGCAGAACAATTTCCGCCGCCTCGGGATCGAACCAGAAATTGAACTCGTGCCTGGGATTGTTCAGGAATTCGGGGTTATCTGTTTGCGGACTTAGGCTTCCGCCCATGAAGATGAGTTCCTGCACCAGTTCGGGGAACTGCGGATCGAGCGAAATAGCCAGCGCAAGGTTCGTCATCGGGCCGCCTTCGTAGATGGTCACTTCGTGCGGATACTTGTGAACCATGCGAATCAAGAACTGCGCGGCGTTCTCATCCGCGGGTTTTGCTGTTGGCTGCCCTTCCGGCAGCGGAGGTACAACCGAAGCTTCATGCCACCAGCGCTCATCCCAGGCGCCGGCGTAGGCGACCTTGCCGTAGCGCTGCTGCCACATTTGCGATTCCTCGCGGGTGCGGACTAGCGGAAACGTCGCGCCCGGCACGACGGGAATGTCGGTCCGGCCCATAATTTCCAGCAGTCGAAGAGTATGCGCGACCTCCTCGTCGCGCCAGGCATCTCCGCTCACCACCGTGATGCCCAACACTTCCACCTGCGGAGCCTGAATCATGATCATCAGAGTCTGCATGTTGCTGCCACCGGGACCGGAGCAGTCTTCGTTGATGATGACCTTGCGGCGCGACTGGGCGGACGCAAGGGAGCACGCGAACAGAGGGGCCAACAGACATATCAGCGGAAGTTTTCGGGCGTTGCGC
Source organism: uncultured Acidobacteriaceae bacterium (assembly GCA_963832015.1). Classification (GTDB taxonomy): domain Bacteria; phylum Acidobacteriota; class Terriglobia; order Terriglobales; family Acidobacteriaceae; genus Sulfotelmatobacter. The sequence goes on along the minus strand of CAWHSR010000021.1, from coordinate 57,534 downwards.
ATCATCGGTTCTTTGGTTCTTTCTCGTGGTCGCACTACAAAATGAAGGGCAGACTGAGTAGTTCCCAGTCTGCCCGATGTTGAATATACACCCCTCTTCGCGCCTTAGAACGTGAGTCTCAGGGCGAACTGAATCAGGCGAGGATTGTTGACGGTCTGCGTGATCTTCCCAAAGCTGGTGGCAGAATTGAGATCTTGCATCGCCGTCAAGGGACTGCCCGGCAAGAAGAACTGAGAGTGGTTGAAGAGGTTGAAGAACTCAGTTCGGAATTCCATTCCGACTCGCTCTCCGATCTTAAACTGCTTGATCAGCGAAAAATCGGTATTCACAAAGTCCGGCCCGTTGACCGGAGCGCGATTCGCCGTGCCGAGTTCTCCTGCAGGCGCGGCTGCAAAAGCGCAGGGATTGAACCAATTCTGAATCGTATTGACCTGGGAAGGTGCGACGCATCCCGGATTGGCAGCGACAGGACCCGCGCGGTTCGGGTCGCCCACCTCGTCTGGACGGTTCAGGCTGTTGCCATTCCATTGAAAGAACACCCCGGAACCGTTGTTACTGTTCACGATGAACAGCGGAAATCCGGAGGTAATTTTCTGAATGACCGTGACTTGCCAGTTTCCGAAGATGGTGTTGGCAGGCCCGCCCCAATTGCTTCCGAATGCCTTGCCCCTTCCGAAGGGCAAGTCATAGATCACGCTGGCAGTGAACTGATTATCTAGATTGATCTGAGAATGGGCCCAATCCGCCTTCTGGGTGTTGGGCAGAGGCCAGTAAGTCGCGCCGGGAGTGGTGCCGAGATTGTCGGCCATACCGGAATCGTACGTGTGCGAATAGGTGTAACCCACGAGCGCGTAGAGTCCGTGCCGCGCACTCTTGGTCTCGGCCTTGACCTGGAATGAGTTATAGGTGGCGTTTCCAGCATCGTTGAAGTTGCCGACGATAGTGAAGGCGCCGTAAGGCGCGGCAATCGCTGTACCACCAGGACCGCAGCCCAGTGTGTATCCAGAAACGACTCCGCACGCGCTGGGAGAGCCCAGGTTCACGTTCACGCCGCTAACCAGAATATGGTGGCCGCGTGAGCCCGCATACCCCGCGGTCAGGACGATGTCGCCGGGCAATTGCTGCTCGACGTTCACGTTAAACTGCTGCACCATGCCCTGCTTGAAGTTCAGGTTTTGGTAAAGACGCGTGCCCTCGAAGGTATCAGGATTCAAAGGCGGAGGTATAAACGGTAGGAACGCCGCGCCAATTCCGCAACCCTGACTTAAGAAACCGCAGGTTACCGTTCCAAGGCTCTGGAACGGAGAAAGGCCCGAGAAATTATCCGATTCCGCGAGGTACGGCGGATTCAGCCACAGCCCCTGATCACCCTGACTCCAGGAACCGTCATGGAAGATTGCGTAGCCTGCCCGGAGTGCCGTCTTCTGGCTACCGAGCACTTTCCATGCGAGTCCAACCCGTGGTTCGAGAGCGGTCTTGTCGAACTGAACCCCCGCGGCGCCATTCGATTGGATGCAAGTACTACAGCCAGCCACCGCCGGCCCGGCGACAAGGTATTTACCCGTCTGAAAATCAAAATTCGCCATACGATTATGGGCTTCAGTAACCGGGGTGACGAGAGACCAGGCAAGTCCGAGGTTCAAGGTGAGGTTGGGCGTCGCCCGCCAGTCGTCCTGCACGTAGGGGCGATACATTTTCCAGCGCCGGCCGGTAGTGGCACCGTCGTAAGTCTGGTCGTGGATGGCCCCGCCAAACTGCCCCAACAGCAGGTCCGCTTCGGGGTCGCCACTATAGGTGCCGTTTCCGACAGCGGTGAAGGCATCGCCCATCAGGAAGAAGCCATCCTGAAATGCGTTGGACCGCACGTTGAGCTGATTCGCGCGAATTCCGACGCCTACTCGGACATCATGCTTGCCGCGAATCATGTCGAAAGAATCGGCGATGGAAAATACGTTGGTGCCGCCCTGCGAGGGAGCATATCCACGGTCACCGAGCGACCAGTAGCCGGTTAAAAACTGCATCGAGCTCAGGCCGCAGCTCATACAGTCCTGGGTTGACTGGTTGACAATGCCAGCCGGCTGCGCCCCGCAGGCGCTGTTCAGATCCGCACCGAGAATGCCGATCTTCTGCGCTTCGCACTGTCCATTGCCGAAGGACAAAATGATGTTGAAGATGCGGTTGAAACCGAAAGTAAACTGGTTGATGTTAGTCGGAGAAAAAATATGGGTCTCCGAAATCATCGCGTTGCGCCCGTGGTTGGTAATGCTCTGGGTGCTTGCAAACGCCCCGGCTTCGGCGTATCCCGGGGAACCACCGGGAACAAACGATGTGGCCTGATCATAGCTGAACCGGCCAAAAACCGAATCCTTGCTCGAGAAGTTGTGATCGACTCGAATGTCGAACTCGCCTTCATTCAGCTTCCGCACCGGCACGCTCGTGAAGTTGTAGCCCGAACTGGCGTTGCTCGCATTGCTTTGTGGATAAAGGTTGATCATGCTCTGACCGGCCGATTGGATCAGGCCCGCCGGAATTATGTTGCAATTGACAGAACCTGCAGACGGAGTCTGGCTGCCATCGGCATTGGGCGCGATGGGTACTAGGGTGGCGCCCGCGGGATTACACCAGAACGGGCCGCCTGCGTTGCTGTTGGCGTACGGGTTGACCAGGTCAATGAAGCCGTCGGCGTTCGATGAGCCATTGAACTTGCCTGGACGAGCGACGCCAAAAGGATCCTGAGTGAAGTCGCCGCCCATCATCGCCTGAGTGGGGATCAGCCCGACAAACGGGATGCCGTGCCGTTGCATCTTTGCCTGGTAGTCAAGAAAGAAGAACGTCTTGTCCTTCCGAATAGGGCCACCAATCGCGCCGCCGAACTGATTCAGATTGAATTTTTCTTTCTCGGAGGCAAAGTAGCTTTTGGCGTTGAGGCTGGTATTGCGAAAATATTCGAACAGGGAACCGTGATACTGGTTCGATCCTGATTTCGTGGTGACCAGCACCGTTGGACCCGCGCGTGTGCCGTACTCGGCCGAGTAGTTGTACGTCAGTACTTTGAATTCCTGGATGGCGTCAATCGAAGGCAGGATGGCGATGCCGCCTGCAGTCAGTTCGTTGTTGTCGTTGCCATCGAGCAACCAGTCGGTACTCTGGACTCGGGAACCGCCAACCGAAAGGGAAAAGGTTCCACGAGCCGACACTTCGCTGCTCGGGCCGGCGTTGAAGAAGCTTTGCGGGTTGGTCTCCTGAGTGGTACCGGGCGTCAGAGTTGCGAGTTGGACGAAGTCGCGTCCGTTCAAGGGCAAATCGGCGACCTGTTGGGCGGTAATGACCTGACCCAACGTAGCGTTCGTCGTCTGGACCGCAACCTCGGTCGCGTTGACCTCGACACTCGTGCTCACCGACGCGGGAACGACTTTGAAATCGAGTTCGCGATGCTCGTCGAGTTGCAGGCGGACGTCCTTCGCTGCGGCGGGCTTGAACCCGGCGGCCTCGACCCTAAGGGTGTAATCCGCGACGCCGAGCAGGGGAACGAGGTAGTGCCCCGTATCGTCGGTCGTCGCTTCGCGGGAGACGTTCGTAGCTTGAGAAGTAACGGTCACCTTGGCACCAGCTACGACTGCTCCGGAGTTGTCCGAAACCGTGCCTGAGAAACTGCCCGTCGCTTGACCGTGCAGGAGAGGGGTGAACACACAGGCCAACGAACAGACGAATACAGCGCAGCACACCCTCTTGTTCAACATTTCTTGAACCCCTTTCGGTGGTGACACCGCCCAAAGAAAAAGACCCTCCCTCTTCCAGTGAAGTTAGGAGGTCCCCAAGCCGCAGACACGGCTTATAAATTGCGCCTTACGGGTAAGTCAAGAGGTTTCGTACTGGAAAAGCATTAGTGGCATCATTCTTTCGCATCGGCGTATGCGGAAAACTTTTGGGTGATGTTGTTTGTTAAAAGATGGTTACGACGAGCCTGTGCAAAACGGGATCGAAACTGCGGGTGGCACCGACTAGGTCTTCAGGATCGTCTCGCCCATTCCGCTTCAAAGCGGGCGCGATCATAAAATGATTTCTGCGTCCCCACGCCAGTCGTAGACAATCCTGCGTAGAGATTTGCGCGGCGCACCGCTTCCTTCTCGGGCACTTCCTCGCCGAGGAAAACAGCGAAGCTGCCGATGAAGGCATCGCCCGCGCCAGTAGTGTCCACAGAGTTAACGGCGAACGGGGGCACGTGTTCGCTGCCGTCCCGGCCGGCAAGAAAAGATCCGTTCGCGCCCAATGTGATGATCACGCGTCGAATGCCGCCGGCTACGAGTTTCTCGACACACTTCTTCGCGTCTTCGACATTCTTCACCGGCGATCCCGTGATCGTCTCAGCTTCCGTCTCGTTCGGCACGAAGTAGTCGAGATCCTTCAACGCACTAAGATCGACGGGTTGCGCAGGCGCAGGATTGAGGATGCACCGGATTCCGTGCTTGCGCGCAAATTCGATCGTGTAATAGACCGTCGCCACCGGAACCTCGAATTGCAGCACGATACAGTCTGCGGACTTCAGCGTCTCGGCCGCAGCGTCAACGTCGGCCGGCCTAAGCGCATCGTTCGCTCCCTTCACCACCAGGATGCGGTTCTGACCGTTGGGATCGACAAAGATGGGCGCGACTCCGCTCGAGAGTCCTTCAACCTGCTTCACGTGGGTGGTATCGATTCCCTGCTTGCGGAAATTTTCGATAGTCGCGGGACCGAAGAGGTCGCTGCCCACACGCGCGACCATAAAAACCTCGGCGCCGCAGAGACGAGCTGCCACGGCCTGATTCGCGCCTTTACCTCCGAAGCCGAGATCGAATTTCTGTCCAAAGATGGTTTCGCCTGGCTTGGGAAACTGATTCGTGAACGTCGTCAAGTCAATATTGGCGCTGCCAACCACCGCAATGCGAGGACGCTTAGCCATATCCGTTGCTGTTGTCTCCGAAAGGACGAGGAAGAGCGAGTCTATTCAGCGCACCAGAACGTGTCAACGGCGGTGTCGCCTGTCATCACGGGCCGACTCGTCGTTTCTGCTATAGTTTCGTTCCTCGACAGTTACGTTTTGGGAGGACCCATGCCCCGCAATGTCCGTTGCGCCCTGATTCAAGCCAGCAATGCCCTCAACCCTGAGCGCCCTCTCGCGCAAATCAGGAAAGCCATGATCGACAAGCACTTGAAGCTGATCGAGCAGGCCGCGCGCAAGAAGACGCAAATCCTCTGCCTGCAGGAACTTTTCTACGGACCGTATTTTTGTGCGGAGCAGAATGCGCGCTGGTACGAGTTGACGGAACGCGTGCCCGACGGCCCGACCACGCGACTGATGCAGAAGATTGCGGCGAAGCATCGCATGGTGATCGTCGTTCCGGTCTATGAAGAGCAGATGCCAGGCGTGTATTTCAATACCGCAGCGGTCATCGACGCCGACGGGCGCTATCTCGGCAAGTATCGCAAACATCACATTCCGCACTGTCATCCCGGATTTTGGGAGAAGTTCTACTTCACTCCCGGCGATCTAGGCTATCCCGTGTTTCAGACCAAGTACGCGCGCGTGGGCGTGTACATCTGCTACGACCGTCACTTCCCGGAAGGCGCGCGCATTCTCGGATTGAACGGCGCTGAAATTGTGTTCAATCCTTCGGCTACCGTGGCCGGGCTCTCGGAATATTTGTGGGAACTGGAACAGCCAGCCCATGCCGTCGCCAATGGCTACTTTGTAGGAGCGATTAATCGTGTGGGAACGGAGAAGCCGTGGAGCATCGGCGAATTCTACGGTAAGAGTTATTTCTGCAATCCGCGAGGCAAGATCATTGCGCAGGCCAGCCGCGACAAGGATGAAGTCGTCGTCGCCGATCTCGATCTCGACATGATCGAAGAAGTGCGCAAAGTGTGGCAATTCTTCCGCGATCGTCGGCCCGAGAGTTACGGAGCGATCACGACGCAGAGCGGAGCATCGGCCGCAACCGACTGAGAGACGCAGAGCGCAACCCCGCTCAGACTCCGAATCACGACACCATGACCACTCCGGACCCTTCTCAGTTCCGCGCACGGATCGAATCCAGTCCTCTTTACAACGAGGACCTTGCACCCGCCACTCCCGAGCGCCGGCATTGGGGCACGTACAACTTCGCTGCGCTTTGGATTTCGATGTCGGTGAACATCCTCACCTACATGCTGGCCGCGAGCCTGATCCAGGGAGGCATGAACTGGAAGCAAGCCGTCGCTACCATCTTTCTCGGCAACGTAATCGTGCTCGCACCGATGCTGCTGAATTCGCATCCGGGCGCGAAGTATGGAATCCCCTTTCCTGTTCTCGCTCGCGCTTCGTTCGGAGTGCTGGGCGCAAACATCGCCGCAGTTCTGCGAGCACTGGTCGCATGCGGATGGTTCGGCATTCAGGCCTGGATCGGCGGAGAAGCCATCAGCACTCTGCTGGCAACGCTAGCTCCATCTTGGAAAAACTTCGCCTACGGGCCGGCAGTTTGCTTCTTCATTTTCTGGCTGATCAATCTCGCAGTGGTGCTCAAGGGAATCGAATACATTCGAATTCTGCAGGGCATCAGCGCGCCGGTCTTGCTCGGCGTTGGATTGCTTCTGTTAGGTTGGGCCTATTACGCAGCGGGTGGCTTTGGGCCCATGCTCTCCGTTCCTTCGAAGTTCCAGACGTTTCCCGATTTCCTGAAGTTTCTGATCCCCGCACTGAACGGGACCGTTGGCTTCTGGGCGACTGTATCCTTGAACATCCCCGACTTCACGCGGTTCGCGCGCAATCAGCGGGAGCAAGTGATTGGTCAAGCTTTGGCCTTGCCGACGACGATGACGCTGTACGCCTTCGTGGGAATCGTAGTAACTTCCGCAACAGTGGTCATCTACGGCACCGCAATCTGGGATCCAGTGCAACTGCTCAGCCGCTTTCACTCGCCCGTTGCGGTGGTGATTTCACTGGTCGCGATTCTGCTAGCCACATTGAATGTGAACATCGGCGCGAATGTGGTTTCCCCAGCAAACGACTTTTCCAACCTGTGGCCGCGCGGAATCAGTTTCCGGACCGGGGGCGTCATCACCTGTTTCATGGGAATCGCACTGATGCCGTGGAAACTGCTCTCCAGTTACAGCACATTCATCATGGGATGGTTGGGCGGATACGCGGCCTTCCTGGGGCCTGTTGCAGGAATCATGATCTGCGATTACTTCGTCATTCGGCGGCGGGTCTTACATGTAGAGGATCTATATCTGCGGGGTGGCATCTACGAATACTCGCGCGGATTCAACTGGACCGCGGTGATCGCACTGGCGCTGGGGGCGGGCACGGCACTCGCGGGCCTCGCCGTTCCGTCCGTGCGTGCGCTCTATGACTATTCCTGGTTCGTGGGCTTCGCGGTCTCGTTCGTCGCGTATTACGCGCTGATGAAATTTCAGGGCGAAGTGGCGATAGCTCGCCAAGAAGTTGCCTAAACGGAAGTTCTACTTTTTCGTCGCTTTCACGAACTCCGGCAGCACATCACGCTCATAGACATCGAGCGTCTGCTCTTCGTCCCCGCACATCAAGTAAATGTTGAATTGAGTAACGCCGACGGCAGCGAGCGCCCGCAATTTTTCACGGTGAGCCTCCGCCGCACCGATCAAGCAAAACCGATCCACGACCTCATCGGAAACAAAGTCGGCGTTGTCGCTCTCGACCTCGCAATGATGCTGGTAGTCGTAGTGGCCACGATCCTGCACAAATGAAGTCAGCGCAGGAGGAAGATCTTCACGCTGATACTGCCGGATCAAATCCATCACGTGATTCGAAACCAAAGCCGGAAACCAGCGCACGCGCTCGCGAGCCACGCTCAAGTCGCTCGAAACCCAGACGGGCGCGGCCGCCATCACTTCAATGCGGCTTGCATCGCGTCCCGCCGCCCGGGCACCCTCTTTCACGAAACCCATACACCACTCGATTAAAGCGGGATCGGCAAACTGCAGAATAATCCCGTCCGCCACACGCCCAGCCATGTTCAGGACCTTCGGTCCGTAGCCTGCGACCCAAACCCGCGGCGAATCCTTCGCCCAAGTGAGCCGAGTAGGTTGGCCATCGTGCTGCACTTCCTTACCGGAAGTAAGATCGCGAAACTCGGCCACCGCCGCCTCTAATTGCGACCAACTAACGGGCTTCTTCCCCATGACTCGCCGCGAACTGTCACCGCGTCCGATGCCAAGTTCCATCCGTCCACCGGAAATCAGGTTGAGCGTGGCAAACAAACTGGCAGTCACCGTCAGATCGCGAGTTGCGGGATTCGTAACGCACGTGCCCAATCGCATGCGCTGGGTGTTGGTCGCCATCAGCGTGAGCAGCGGGTAGGGTTCTTTCCACAGCACGTGAGAATCAAAAATCCAGCCGAACTCGAATCCGGCAGCTTCCGCCTGGCGGGTCAGGCCCACGATGCGTTCGATCGAAATGTCAGGTTTCAATGCGATGCCGAATTGCATGGCTGGTCCCCTCGTCGACAGGAAATCACGAACAACTAAAGTGCGGCAGTGTAGCATAGAATTCTTTTCTCATCCGGCCGAGCGGCGCGGCGGCGAACCTGCGGAGGGCATGATGGGTTTCGACACGATCATCAAGAACGGTTCTGTAGTCACTGCAACGGATACCTACACGGCAGACGTTGGCATTACGAACGGCAAGATCAATGCGATCGGGGCCGATCTCCCTGCGCAGAACGCAAGCAAGATTCTCGACGCTTCGGGGAAACTCGTCATGCCCGGCGGAATCGACGTGCACACTCACCTCGACATGCCTTTCGGCGGTACGACGAGTGCTGATGATTTTGAAACAGGCACGCGGGCCGCAGCGTTCGGCGGCACAACGACGTTGATCGACTTTGCGATTCAATACAAGGGCCAACCGTTGCGTCAGGCTTTCGACACGTGGATGAACAAGGCTGCGAGCAAAGCCACTTGCGACTATGCGTTCCACTGCATCGTGACCGACGTCTCTGGCGGACAACTTTCGGAGATGAACGATCTCGTGCACGAAGGCGTGACCAGCTTCAAGCTTTTCATGGCGTATCCAGGCGTGTTCATGCTCGATGATGGCAGCATCTTCAAGGCGCTGCAGACCACATCAAGGAACGGTGGCGATGATTTGCATGCACGCCGAAAACGGCAGCGCGATTGACGTGATCGTGCAGCAAGCTCTGGCTGAGGGAAAGCGCGCCCCAAAGTATCATGCCCTCACTCGTCCGACCACGGCAGAGGCCGAGGCTGTCGGACGCGCGATCGCTCTGGCCGAGATGGCGGGCGCGCCAATCTATATCGTGCACTTGAGTTGCAATGACGCACTCGAAAAGATTCGTGAAGCGCGCGATCGCGGACTTCCCGTCTACGCCGAGACTTGCCCCCAGTATCTGTATCTTTCACTCGAGAACATGGATGCGCCGGGCTTTGAAGGAGCCAAGTATGTCTTCACCCCGCCGCTGCGCGAGAAATGGCACCAGGAAAAACTCTGGAGCGGCCTCAAGCAGGATCATTTGCAGGTTGTCTCCACCGACCACTGTCCGTTTTGCTTTAAGGAACAGAAAGAAATGGGCCGCGACGATTTCACGAAGATCCCTAACGGAGGCCCGGGAGTGGAGCACCGCATGAGTCTGATCTACTCCGGCGGCGTGGCCCGTGGGCGTTTCAGCGCGAACCGTTTTGTGGAATTGGTCTCCACGACTCCTGCCAAACTCTTCGGACTGTTCCCCCGCAAAGGAACGATCGCGATCGGCAGCGATGCGGACCTGGTCATTTTCGATCCCAAACGCAAGCACACGATCAGCGCGAAGACTCACCACATGCGCGTCGATTACTCGATGTTCGAGGGGATCGAAGTCACAGGTATGCCGGACGTGGTTCTTTCGCGAGGCAGAGTCGTGGTCGACGGAGACAAGTTCTTGGGGCGCGCCGGGCAGGGAGAATTCTTGCGACGGGCCACTTATGCACAAGTGAACGGCTAAGCTGAACCTGACGGCGGAGGCGCTAGCGCAAGGCTGAGAATACCGCATCCTTCCAGCGCCGGTTATCGATCGTCCAGCAAACCTTGGCCTTAGGTCCCTGGAGCGCGGCCGCCCACGTCGTCCGATTGCGCTCATCGCCCGCGACATTGAGGCGGTCCACGACCGTCATGCCGCGCGTCAGTTCACTCACAGTTTCGACATCCAAGTAGTGTTCGCTCCACTCAGTGCCGACCGTCGGATCGAGCGCCAGGCACATGGCGACCGGATCGGGCAAGCAGATTCCGTCTTCATTCGTCTGGATCTTGTAGGCAGTTCGAGCGTGACTGTTGCACTCGATGGCGAAGTGGGCGAGCTTAGTATGAAATGCCTCGACTTGCTTGATCTCGGACTCGCCGAGCACAGCATCACCGCGGCAGAGGTGCCATCCAATGAGTTCCAAGGGAAGACCGCTGCGCATCACGATCCGCGCTGCCTCGGGATCAACCCACATGTTGTACTCCGCGGCCGGAGTTACATTGCCTTCGCAGCAGGGTGCGCCTCCCATCACCACGCAGCGACTGACCTTCGCGGCAAGTCCTGGCTTCTTCGATAAAGCCAGAGCAACATTCGTTAACGGACCGAGAGTGATGAGAACAATTCCAGGATTCGCTTCCACGGTCCCGATGATGGCGTCGACCGCATGCAGTCTCTCCGCAGATTTCCGCGGAGCAGGATAGCCGTGATCGCCGAGTCCGTCGCGCCCATGAAACCAGGTTGCGTTTTCGTAGGTCCGAAGCAGTGGCTTCGCCGCACCTGCGTACACCGGAACGTCGGAGCCGCAAAGCTCGGCGGTGTAAAGCGCATTGCGCGTGGCCTGTTGCACTTCAACGTTGCCCGCCACAACCGTGATCGCAGCCACTCGCAAATCCGGGGCGCGCAAAGCCATGATGAGCGCGACCGCATCATCCGAAGCCGTGTCCGTATCGATGAGGAATGTGCGAGTCACGGGCGCTAGCATAGCAGACGGTCGAATAGCCGTTCCTGAAAGCATCTTCGACCAACGCGACTCACTTGTGACTGCTGGCAAAGAAGAGTACAGTTACTCGTTTTCCAAGGGAGACCACGATGTTCACGCCGCCAAGTCTTACGATTGCGTTGTTGATGATGATCACAGCCGCTATCTGTTGGGGCTCTTGGGCTAATACGTACAAAGGCGTGAAGAACTATCGCTTCGAACTTTTCTACTGGGATTACGCCATCGGCATTTTTCTGATTTCCCTCATCCTCGCTTTCACAATGGGAAGCAGCGGTCACGACTCCTTCAGTTTCCTGAACAACATTCACTCCTCTGACTCTTCGAACGTCATGTCTGCTCTGGTCGGAGGAGCAATTTTCAATTTGGCAAATCTTTTGCTGGTCGCCGCGATCGACATGGCGGGGCTTGCAGTGGCGTTCCCGGTGTCGATCGGAATAGCTCTTGTAGTAGGCGTGGTGTTGAACTTCATCTTGGAGCCGAAAGGCAGTAGCCTGCTACTGGCCGGTGGGGTTGTCTGCGCACTGATTGCCGTAATTCTCGATGGCAAAGCCTACGGTAGTCTCGTGCGAGATGGGCAAGGGACTTCAAGAAAAAGCATCGTTCTCTGCGTTGTCTCCGGAGCCCTGATGGGATTGTGGAGTCCATTCATGACCTACGCCATGACCCGAGGGCATTCACTCACGCCTTACAGTGCGGTTACGTTCCTCACGCTGGGAGCTTTACTTTCCTGCTTCGTATGGAATATCTATTTCATGAAGAAGCCCCTGGTGGGCGACCCCGTGAGTTTGAGCGGGTTCTTCAGTGGACCACCGTCCGGACATTTGCTCGGCTTGATCGGCGGCTGCATATGGGGACTGGGAACAGTATTCAGCCTCACGGCAGGCAAGCTGACTGGGCAAGCGATTTCGTATGCGGTCGGCCAATCGGCGCCCATGGTTGCGGCGCTGTGGGGAGTCTTTGCCTGGAAGGAATTCGCGGGCGCGGGGTCGCGCGCCAAGATTTATCTTGGCCTGATGTTCGTCTTCTACGCGCTGGCGATTCTGTTGGTGGCGCGCGCGAATGGTTGAGTGATATCTGTAATCCTATTTGCCTTTGATCCGCCTGATGAACAAATCCAGGAATCGACCGGCATCCGAGGCCACACAGACGCGCGCGTTCGGCTTCAAGTCGATTACGCCCTCGATCTCGTAGTGATCCCCATGCAGAACGTTGTTCTCGTTCGAACCCATGCGGTTAGCCACGGTTTCGCCGCGGGTGAATTCGCCTTTCAGTTCCACGTCCACGTGCATGTCTTTGAGCGTAACAAGCGTCGGATCGATCACAGCTCCCACCGCCAGCGGATCGTACATTGCAGCTCCCTGGTAACCACTTTTCTCGGAACGAGTTAGATAGAAGTCCGCCAGCTTCGCAATGAAGTCACTCTCAGGCCCGTGCAGGGATTGAAGATCCATCAGATATTTGCGCGTGATGAGTGTCCGCTCGCCCACATCGGAGCCGACCATGGTAACCATCCAACCCGCATTGAACACGATGGCTGCCGCCTCGGGATCGCCGTAGATATTGGCTTCTGCCGCGCCGTTCACATTTCCTCCAGTAATCGAACCGCCCATGATGACGACGTTCTTCGTCAGCGGTACGATCGAAGGATCTTTCGAAACTGCGAGCGCAATGTTCGTAAGCGGCCCCACAGGTATCAGGGTGACCTCGTGCGGATACTTGTGGACTAGTTCGATGATGAGATCTGGGCCGAAGCGAGGATCTGCTTTGCACTTCGAGGCCGGCAGTTCGACGCCCGCGAGCCCATCCTTGCCGTGCCAAAACTGCGCCGTGATCAACTTCTGATTGAGCGGATGCTGCGCTCCGCCTGCCACCGGCAGATCGCAGCGGCCAGCGAGTGACGTTAACTTCAGAGCATTCTCGAGTCCCTGCCGTCCGTCGACGTTGCCCGGCACGACGGTGAGGGATTCGACTTTCAATTCGGGTGAATTCAGTGCGAGCAGAATGGCCATCGCATCATCAACGCCCGGGTCTGTGTCAATGATTACGCGCTGCGGCGACTGAGCCACCCCATTCGTCACGAACGCCAGACCTGCAAGCAGCATGAAGCAACCAGCGAAGCATCGTTTCATCGAAGAGCCCTGTTTGGAAATGAGATTGAAGGTGAACTTCTAAAGCAGCATCCCGGCGATCGAGGCGGACATCAAGTTAGCCATGGTCCCCGCCAACATGGCGCGAACCCCAAGGCGAGCCAGTTCGCCTCGCTTGTTTGGCGCCAGCGCACCGATACCGCCGATTTGAATTCCGATCGAGCTGAGGTTAGCGAAACCACAGAGTGCGAAAGTGGCAATGGTGAACGAGCGCGGATCGAGCGTCGCCTTCATAGGCCCGAGAGCTTTGAATGCGACCAGTTCGTTCAGGACCATGCGCATGCCCAGTAAGTTCCCGATCGCAGCGCAATCCTGCTTCGGAATTCCAATCACCCACGCGATGGGAGCGAACAGCACGCCAAAAACACTCTCCATGCTGGATGGAAACCAGGAAATACCAACATGCATCAGGCCATTATGAATTCCTCCCATGATGCCGTCAGCCAAAGCGATCAAGGCGAGGAACGCGATCAGCATCGCTCCTATGTTCAGCGCCATGTGCAGGCCATCGCCGGTACCACGGGCGATCGCACCCAGAAGATTCTCTTTCTCTTCCGATTTGTCCTCGGGCATCACGACCCGACCAGCGGTCTTGGGCTGTTCAGTTTCAGGCACGAGCATCTTCGAGACGAGAATGGTTCCCGGGGCGGTCATGATGACCGCACTGAGCACGTGTCTCGGCTCGGCCCCGAAGGCGAAATAAGCTGCCATGATTGAACCCGAGACGTGCGCCATGCCGCTGGTCATGACGGTCATGAGTTCGGAGTGTGTTAGGTCGGGCAGGAAGGGACGAATAGTCACCGGAGCCTCGGTCTGCCCCATGAAGATGCTAGCCGCAACGTTGAGCGACTCGGCGCCACTGGCACCCATGATACGGATCATCAGCCAGGCCGCAATGCGGATGATGAACTGCATGATGCCGAAGTAATACAAAATGGCGAAGAATGCGCAGATAAAAATGACGACGGGAAGCACCTGAAAAGCGAAGACGAAGCCAACGCTGGAGCTTTTCTTCCCAAGTTCGCCGAAAACAAATTCCGAGCCCACGAAAGCGTAGCTGAGGACGCGCGAGGCAGCGTCGCCGACCGCCTGAAACATTCGTCGCCCATAGTCAATTCGCAGCACAAATATTGCGAAGACGATTTGCAGGCTCAAGCCCCAGACTACGGTCTTGACGCGAATCGCGCGACGATTGGTGGAGAAAATGTAGGCGAGCCCGAGCATCGTCAACAGGCCAAGAATTCCCCGGTAGGTTCCCATTCAGTTTTTCTCCCCAGACTTCCCGATGATTCTGTGGATAAGCGGGCGTTTTGTGGAGGGGGCCGCATCCGCCACAACATAACTCGACTGCATGAGTTGGCGGGCTCGCTCAGCCTTTGCCTCCGCGTTGTAGTAAATCGTTGCGATCGGCTCTCTCGCGGCAACCTCGTCTCCAACTTTCTTATGCAGCACGATCCCCACGGCCGGGTCGACGGAATCCTCCTTGCGCTCGCGCCCGCCCCCGAGAATCACGCAAGCAGTCCCAACTTGTTCGCATTGTATGGATCCAACATAGCCGGCCTTCGCACTTATTACTTGCATCGAGTGCTGTGCTTGGGGCAACCGCTTGGCATCGTCGATCACCCGCGCATCGCCGCCCTGTAGTTCCACCATCTGCCGGAATTTCTCCAGTGCTTTGCCGGATGAAATCAGCTTCGCGCTCTGTTGTTTCCCTTCCCCGACAGTCCTGGATACTCCTCCGAGATACAGCATCCGTGCGCCCAATTCCAGGCAGAGTTCGCGCAAGTCTTCCGGTCCGCCGCCGCGCAACACTTCTACGACTTCAACGACTTCCAGCGCGTTGCCGATCATGTTGCCTAATGGCTGATCCATGTCGGTGATCAACGCGACAACTTCCTTGCCCATCCGCTCCCCGGTTTCAACCATGAGTTCGGCGAGGAAGGCCGCGTCCTTCTCGCTCTTCATAAAGGCGCCGGATCCTGTCTTTACGTCGAGCACCAGCGCGTCGATGCCTTCCGCAAGTTTCTTGCTCATGATGGACGCGCAAATCAAATATGGACTCTCGACTGTGCCCGTGACATCGCGCAGAGCATACAACTTGCGATCGGCGGGCGCGATCTCTGCTGTCTGCCCAATCATCGCGCAGCCGCAAATCTCAAGCACGCGGCGGAACTCAGCCACAGCAAGATTCACCTTGAAGCCGGGGATGGCCTCCAACTTGTCGAGCGTTCCGCCCGTGTGCCCGAGACCGCGCCCGCTGATCATCGGAACAGACACGCCAGCCGCAGCCGCCAGCGGCGCGAGCACGAGAGAGGTCTTGTCGCCGACGCCGCCCGTCGAATGCTTGTCAACTTTCTTCGCTGGCAACGAAGAGAGATCGAGCACATCTCCCGAATGCAGCATCGCATCCGTCAGGGCGGCAGTCTCGGGGCGCGTCATGCCTTTCAACACCACTGCCATCAGCCACGCCGAGACTTGATAGTCCGGAATCTCCCCTTTGGTGTACGCGTTGACCAATCCTTCAATCTCGGCCTGCGCTAGCTCGATGCCATCCCTTTTCTTGCGGATAATATCAATCGCCCGGAACGTTTGCAGCGCCGTAGGTCGGCTCACTGGAGACGGAATCCTTCCGGAAGGAGTTCGGTGATGTGCGCCTGCTTCGGACCGCTGGCACCCTGGAAGAAGATGGTTGCGTCGGGGCCAAATTCATAAATTACTTGGCGGCACGCTCCGCAAGGCGAGCAAGCTACGCCGTGATCGTTGGCCACGGCTACCGCCTGAATCTCGATCTTCGGGCCAAGTTGCGCGACTGCAGAAAAGATCGCGGTTCGCTCCGCGCAATTGGTCATCCCGTAGGAAGCGTTCTCGACGTTGCACCCTGAAAACACCATACCGTTCGTGAGCAGGATCGCCGCTCCCACGTGGAAGTTCGAATACGGAGCATGCGCATTCTTCATTACTTTGACCGCTGCCTGCTCCAGTTTTTTCCGCACGCTTGCGGAGAGTCTTTTCTTGGGCATAGGGGTACGGATCCGTCACGGCTGCTGTTGATGTGACTCGTGTCGCCGACGAATCGTGCGCCATTGTAAACCCTCCAAGATCATCCACTGCCGATTTCTTGCCGCTGACTTGTGATGACAAGGATGGGAGGGGCGGATTCGCGTTGTACGATTGCCTGCCGTACAATGGCAACTCAACGGCTCCTGTGTTTAGGCCTCGCGGGGACGCGCTTACGCAACGTTTGAAGGCCAACTGCAGATGACTGTCGATCACAACTATCGCAAACCAGAAGGCGAGATCCCGGGCCGAGAGCTCCACACTTCGAATACAATCGCCACGCTCGCGGGGCGGCCGCTCCTCTCAAACTCCCGTATACCTCTAGATCTGAACTGGGTGCAGGAAGCTCGTGTGAACACAAGCGCAGTAGAGCGCCGTGCCCAGACTCAGGTTGCTCGCCGAACGGTAAAAAAAGAATGGCAGGCTGCCTGGCTGTTGCGCGCGATCACCTGCATGGACCTGACAACCCTCTCCGGCGACGACACCGACGAACGCGTCCGGCGACTGTGCGCGAAGGCGCGACAACCCATCCGCCACGACGTCGTGGAAAAACTTGGCATTAGGGAGCTTGGCATCAAGGTGGGTGCCGTTTGCGTTTACCACGCTTTCATCGAGACTGCCCTGCATGCCCTGGAGGGAAGCGGCGTGCACGTTGCGGCGGTCTCCACCGGATTTCCCGCCGGCCTGTCTCCGTTCACCGAACGCGTCGCCGAAATCCGTCGCTCGGCGGAAGCGGGAGCACATGAAATCGACGTAGTCATCACACGTGGCCACGTTTTCGGCGGACGCTGGCAGGCGCTGTACGACGAAGTCGCGGCGTTCAAGCAAGCCTGCGGCCGGGCGCACATGAAGGTCATTCTCGGCACTGGCGACCTGCTGACGTTCCGCAATGTGGCACGCGCCAGCCTCGTCGCCATGATGGCGGGCGCGGACTTCATCAAGACATCGACAGGCAAAGAACCAACCAACGCAACGCTGCCGGTGAGCCTGGTGATGGTGCGCGCCATCCGCGAATACGCGCAACAAACAGGAATGGCAGTCGGGTTCAAGCCGGCCGGGGGAATCCGTACCGCGAAGCAATCCCTTGACTGGCTGGCCATGATGAAAGAAGAACTCGGTCTGTCTTGGACACGCGCAGAGCTGTTCCGCTTCGGAGCGAGCGGTTTGTTGGGGGACATCGAGCGACAACTGGAGCATCACGCGACCGGTCGTTACTCTGCCGAGTATCGACATCCGATTGCATAGCGTCATCGCGCGGTAGAGGCACGAAGAACAGACCAAACGAGTCAAGCCTAATGAGCATCGCCGAAAAATTCGTCAGCTTGGACTACGGACCCGCTCCTGAAGATCCCAAAGAGGCAGGAGCATGGCTGGAGCGCCATGGCCATCGTTTTGGACATTTCATCGGCGGAACGTGGCAGCAGCCGGTGGGCGGAGAATATTTCGACACTGTCGATCCCTCGAGCGGTGAGAAGTTGGCTGTGGTCGCGCAAGGGAGCGCCGCTGACATCGATGCTGCGGTTCGTGCCGCGCGCGCTGCGTCTCCGAAATGGCGCGCTCTGACTCCGCATGCTCGAACTCGCTATCTTTATGCCCTCGCGCGCCTGGTGCAAAAGCACTCTCGGCTTCTTGCCGTCCTCGAGACCATGGACAACGGCAAGCCCATTCGCGAGAGCCGCGACATCGATATTCCTCTGGTCGCGCGGCATTTCTACTACCACGCGGGTTGGGCCCAGTTACTCCAACAGGAGTTCCCGGGATACGAACCCTGCGGGGTCGTCGGTCAGATCATTCCGTGGAATTTTCCATTGCTCATGTTGGCATGGAAGATCGCGCCGGCGCTGGCGACAGGAAATACAGTGGTTCTTAAACCCGCCGAATTCACACCTCTCACCGCGTTGGCGTTCGCGGAACTTTGCCAGGAAGCGGGACTGCCCGCGGGAGTCGTTAACATCGTGACCGGGGATGGCTCGACCGGCGAGGCGCTGGTGAAGCATCCCGAAGTCGACAAGATTGCTTTCACCGGTTCGACCGAAGTCGGACGCGCGATTCGCAGCGCCACGGCTGCAAGCCACAAACGTCTCTCGCTCGAACTCGGCGGTAAGTCTCCTTTCATCATTTTCGAAGATGCGGATCTCGATAGCGCGGTCGAGGGTCTCGTCGACGGGATCTGGTTCAACCAGGGCCAGGTGTGCTGCGCGGGATCGCGCCTTTTGATGCAGGAAAGCATTGCGGAACCATTGATCGCAAAGATTCGCGACCGCATGAGCACTCTGCGCATCGGTCCACCGCTCGACAAAGCGATTGACATTGGGGCCATCGTCGCCCGCGTGCAACTGGACCGCATCGAACGCATGGTGGCGCAAGGCGTCGCCGAAGGAGCAACCTGCTGGCAGCCGCAAGTTGTGTTGCCTGCGCGCGGCTTCTATTACCCGCCGACCCTTCTGAGCAATGTGCATCCCACTTCGATCGTCGCTCAGCAGGAGATCTTTGGACCCGTTCTCGCGGCCATGACATTCCGTACCCCGAAGGAAGCCGTTGAGTTGGCCAACAACACGGTATACGGCCTGGCGTCGTGCGTATGGAGCGAGAACATCAATGTCGCGCTCCACGTGGCCGCCCAACTGAAGGCCGGCGTGGTCTGGGTGAACTGTACGAACCTGTTCGATGCAGCCTGCGGCTTTGGCGGATACCGCGAGAGCGGATACGGCCGTGAGGGTGGCAGGGAGGGTTTGATCGAGTACCTGGAACCCTCGTGGTTCAAGCATGCCCCGAAACTGCCAGCGGCGAACGCTATTGCCGCTCCTCAAGTTGACGAGATACCGGAGGCCAGCACGCCCGCCATCGACCGCACCGTCAAGCTCTATATCGGCGGCAAGCAGGCGCGTCCTGACTCGGGTTACAGCATGGAGGTGCGCTCGCCCGATGGCCGCCTGCTAGGCGAAGCTCCGCTGGGCAATCGCAAAGATATTCGCAACGCCGTTGAAGCAGCACACAAGGCGAATGCGTGGGCGAAGGCTACAGCGCACAATCGTGCTCAAGTTCTTTACTACTGTGCGGAGAATCTGGCCCAGCGACAGGGTGAGATCATTCATCGACTCACGGCGGCCGTCGGCGAAACGCAAGCGGCAGCAGAAATCAAACTCGGCATCGAACGCATCTTTTCGTATGCAGCGTGGGCCGACAAGTTCGACGGGGCCGTTCACAATCCGCCGTTCCGCAATATTGCGATCGCGATGAACGAGGCGATTGGAACCATTGGCGTGATCTGCCCCACGGAGGCGCCGCTGCTGGGTTTTCTATCGCTCGTTCTGCCGCTGCTCGCTGTGGGCAACACTGTGGTCGCCGTTCCTTCAGAGAAATACCCTCTGATCGCCGGTGACTTCTACCAACTTTTCGACACCAGTGATTTACCAGACGGCGCGGTGAACATCGTGACGGGCTACGCCTCGCTACTACTCAAAACGCTCGCCGAGCACGACGATGTCGATGGCATCTGGTGCTATGGAGATGAACCCACTGTCGCGGCTGCTAAAGCCATGTCGATCGGGAATTTAAAGCAGGTCTGGACGAACGAGGGTCGCGTCATCGACTGGTTCGACCCAAGAGTGGCGGAAGGCCGGTGGTTCCTCGAGCACGCCACCCAGGTAAAGAACATCTGGGTTCCATACGGCGAATAATCCGCACCGCTGGCACGCAACACGATTGCATTTGTCCCTGCCCAGCGCTAGCATACCCCGGTCGCCTTCTTCGCCCGGCATCATTTCCGCTCGCACGTATCAGTTTCACCAAGGAGGACGTATGGGCATTGCAGTTTCCCCGCAGATTCATCCGCAGGTTGCGGAGTTCATCGACAAACCAAGAAGGATGCTGATCAATGGCAAATGGGTGAACGCCGCCTCCGGCAAAACGTTTCCCACGTACAACCCCGCCACCGGCGAAGTGCTCGCTCAGGTCGCAGAAGGCGACCGCGAAGACATCGACCAGGCGGTGAAGGCCGCTCGCAATGCATTTGATAACGGCCCTTGGCGTCGCCTTACCGCCTCCGAGCGCGGCCGACTGATCTGGAAGTTGGCCGATTTACTCGAGCAGCACACCGAGGAGTTCGGCTACATCGAGAGCCTAGACAACGGCAAACCGCTCAACATTGCCAAGGCGGCCGATGTCCCACTCGCAGTTGATCTCCTCCGCTACATGGCGGGATGGGCAACCAAGATCGAAGGCAACACGATTCCCCTCTCCGTTCCCTATACTCCGGGTGCGAAATACCTTGCTTACACGCTGCGCGAGCCAGTTGGGGTCGTTGGCCAAATCATCCCGTGGAATTTTCCGCTACTGATGGCCGCGTGGAAACTTGGTCCTGCCTTGGCCACCGGCTGCACGGTCGTGCTGAAGCCGGCGGAGCAGACTCCGCTTTCCGCGCTTCGTCTCGGTGAGCTGATCATGGAAGCCGGCTTCCCCGAGGGCGTCGTCAACATTGTCCCCGGCTATGGCGAAACCGCGGGAGCCGCACTAGCCGCGCATCCCGACGTCGACAAGGTCGCGTTCACGGGATCCACAGAAGTCGGCAAGCTGATCGTCCATGCTGCCGCCGGCAACCTCAAGAAGGTGTCGCTGGAACTGGGTGGTAAGTCTCCGAATGTCGTCTTCAAAGACGCCGATCTCGAGAGCGCAATCCCCGGCGCCGCCAGCGCCATCTTCTTCAACCATGGTCAGTGCTGCTGCGCCGGTTCACGGTTGTATATCGAGAAGTCGGTGTACGACCAGGTGGTCGAAGGAGTCGCAGAGCAAGCCCGAAAAATCAAAGTCGGTTCGGGTCTCGATCCTGACACCAACATGGGGCCACTGGTCTCGCAGGAACAACTGAATCGCGTTTGCGGATACCTGGAATCCGGGTTCTCCGAGGGCGCAAAGGCTGTGGTCGGGGGCCACAAGGCGGGGGATCGCGGATACTTTGTGGAACCTACTGTACTCGTCAACACGCAGGAGAACATGAAGGTCGTGCAGGAAGAGATCTTCGGGCCGGTCGTGGCAGCGATGCCATTCACCGACCCCGAGGAAATCATTCCCCGTGCCAACAATAGCGACTACGGACTGGCCGCCGCCGTGTGGACGCGCGACATCGGCAAGGCGCATCGAATGGCGGAACAGCTGCGCGCCGGAACTGTTTGGATCAACTGCTACAACATCTTCGACGCGGCAATGCCGTTCGGAGGTTACAAGCAGTCCGGATGGGGCCGCGAGATGGGACACGACGTCCTCAACCTCTACACGCAAACCAAATCGGTCTGCACGAGAATCGCTTAGCGGCGATAAAATGCCGACCTGAGTCTAAAAAAAAGGACGGTGGCTGGCCACCGTCCTTCTTTTTTCTTACTTTTTCTCGCCGCTCTATTTCTCCATCAGCAAAACCTTCTCGGCATCGTCAATCTCGGTCAACTTGACTTCGATCACTTCGTTCGATGTGGTCTGCACGTTGCGACCCACGAATGTGGCCTCAACGGGAATCTCCCGATGTCCACGGTCGATCAGCACGCACAACTGCACCCGCCGCGGCCTGCCATGTGAAAACAGCGCATCGAGGGCCGCGCGCGTCGTGCGTCCGGTAAACAGAACGTCGTCGACTAGCACGATGTTCTTGTCCTCAATCTCAAATCCGATCTCTCTTTCCTGCACCACCGGCTTTGGTCCCAGCGTCGAGAGATCGTCGCGATAGAATGTGATATCCAAAGTTCCTACAGGAACCTTCGCGTTTTCAATACGCGTGATGATCTTGCCCAGTCGTTCGGCGATTGGCACTCCGCGGCGTCGAATTCCGACGAGCCCCAGACCTTCGACCCCACTATTCTTTTCCACGATTTCGTACGCCAGTCGCACCAACGTACGTTCGATCTCAGATGCGGACATGAGTTGCGCCTTCTGACGAAGGCCCGTCTTGCGCGAAGGATTCTTTGCGGTCATGAGTATGTTTGCCTTGGCAGCCATGAGGCCGGATACTCAATGTAGTCAACACGCTCGCAGAGGTCAAGCGCCTTGGATCGCCGCGCAGTCCTATGGAATTCCGCACTCCGGCAGGAAGTTTACAAGCTGGTTTGGTCGACAGGAGCCGCGGGTTCAAGCTCCGCATCCGGAGTCGATTCTGGGACCGGGCACGCGGTTCTTATATTTCTCGCCAGCGGAGGATTGCCTCCCCGTATTGACACCAGATCAACAGCCTCAGGATCTTGAGCCGCCGCGTCCGTCGCCACAATACCCACGCCTTGATTTCTACCCAGAGCCTTGGCGTGATACAAGGCTGCGTCGGCCAGCGCAATCGATTCCTCCGCGCAAATCGCTTCGTATGCGCCGCGGCTCCAGGGATACGCCGCCCACCCAACTGAGCATGTCTTGGTCACAGAAACACCGTGGCCGAGATCAAACGGTTCCGAGGCCATCACTTCCAGGACGCGCGCGCAAAATGCAGGAGTTCCCGACGGATCGGTGGAACGGCTCATGATCAAGAATTCTTCTCCTCCCCAGCGCACCAGAACGTCAGACTTACGCACGACCGTGGAGAGCCTTTGCGCCACGAGTTGCAGCAGTCGGTCTCCCGCAGGATGACCATGCCCGTCGTTTACCTTTTTGAAGAAGTCCACGTCGACCATGATGAATACCAGGTCGCGGTGATCCAATTTCCGAATGTCACTTCCCCTTGCCCGCTGGTAATTTCGCAGCACCTGCCCAGCTTCGGCGGTAATAATTTCTTCCAGGTAGCGCCGGTTCCACACTCCTGTCAGTACATCGGTGAAGGAGATTTCCTGAAGCTCCAGATTCTTCCGCTGCAACTCGAGACTATGCCATCGCAGGGAATGTTCTTTATTCTCCAGCTCATCCTTGAGCCTGCACATTTCATCCAGATTGTGTCGCGATAATCGCAGCAGGCTGAGCAATTCCTGATCCAACAAGTGTTGTTTGAGAAATACGAGCACGCCCATCAGCAGCATGACCGCCACGGTCAGCCATAGCCGGTAAGTACGAACTCTTTGAGGCGCATCTCCTCCAAATTGCGCCCACAACATCATCAGCGGAGTGACGAATACGGCGACCATCGCGAGACGCGCTTTCCAAATGCCGTAGCTTCGGTTGGAAGTTGCCTCGACGGGATTCTCACTTGCGGTCTCGTGAGTTTGGAAACCGATGCGAACAAACCATGCCATCCCAGCCACCAGCGGCACGTCGAACAGGCTGCCGGTGTAGTAGAGATGCAAGTCGATGGCTTCGCTGGCCATGAGAGAGGCGACACAATACAGCAGAGTAGCTACGAACAGGTGGAAGTAGATGCTTCGCCACGCCCCACTGCTGCGCCGCCACACTACGACCAGACCTGCCGCCAACACGAGTTCCTCGCAGACGTAGAGCAGGTCAAAACTCCGGCCATACACGACTTCAACGGGGTGCACATACTGCCACGGAATGACGACGAAGAGATAAAGGAACAGCCACCACGTCAGCAGCAGGGCGAAATCAAGCGTTCCAACTCGTATCGAGCGATCACTTTGTTGGATATGCGGTTCAATCGCAACCGCAGCCATCATCGGAACAACATGAAGGAAGAGAATGACATCGCCGATAAATGGATTCGGCGCCTCATGTCGCAAGTAGACTTCCACATAGGTCCACATGAGTTGCGACGCAAGCCAAATCCCCAAGCCCAAGCCCAGAAGCGCCCAGAACAGGCGAGCTTTCGGGGAAGCAGTTCGCATGTTGCTGATAACACCGACCGTTGCGCAAAGAAGAATGAGGTTCTGCAGGATGTCCCCAAAAGCCGTGAGAGCAAATCCGCGCGGCGCGAAGATCGACAGCAACACGTGAACCGCCACCACCGTGCACACGATGGCCGTCCACTTCCGGGCATGCTGGAGCGGAGAATTTCCCACGTTTTAAATTGTATGTTTGGCGGAGGCCACAAGTGTGTTACTGAAGTAATGCGCAGAGCCAGACGAACGTGGGGTGCTCTTCCTCACGCAAGGGCCGCCGAGAAGCGCTGCACAAACCGGTAAACATCCTGATATGAGTTGTATAGCGGCACGGCGGCGACTCGGAAGGTGTCGGGTTCACGCCAGTCTCCGATGACGCCTTCCGCCGCCAATCGGTCGCAGAGCTTGCGGCCATCGCTGGGCAATCGGATCGAGAGTTGGGCGCCTCTTCGCTCGTGTTCGCGCGGTGTGACGATGGAGAATTTCGCGGACAATTCTTGGCCAAGCAAGAACTCCATGTATCCGGTGAGCAATACGCTCTTGGCGTGCAGGCGCTCCAAGCCCGCCTCCGAAAAGATCTCCATCGATGCACGCAAGGCCGCCAACGCCAGTATCGGAGGATTGCTCAACTGCCAGCCCTCCGCCCCATCCATCGGATGAAAGTCAGGGCCCATCTGAAACCGTGTCTTTTCATCGTGTCCCCACCACCCCGCGAAGCGCGGCCGCTCCCACGCGCTCTCATGGCGTTCGTGAACGAAGCATCCCCCGACGCATCCCGGACCGCCATTCAAATATTTGTAACTGCACCACACCGCGAAGTCTGGCCCCCAGTCGTGAAGACGCAGCGGTATGTTTCCGGCGGCATGTGCCAGATCGAGCCCCACAACACATCCCTTACGCTGCCCGGCCTTCGTGATTCCCGCCATGTCAAACACTTGTCCCGTTGCGTAGTTCACTCCACCGAGCATGATCAGCGCAATCGAATTACCCTCGCGGTCGATCAGCGACTCGATATCTTCGTCTCGAATGCAGGACTCGCCCTCGCGCGGCACGAGTTCGAGCAGCGATGATGCAGGATCAAACCCATGAAAGAGAATCTGCGACTTCACGGCATACTGATCCGAAGGAAAAGCTCCGCACTCGACCAGAACCTTGTGTCTCTCTGCCGTCGGGCGATAGAACGACGCCATCATCAAGTGCAGGTTCACCGTGAGCGAATTCATCACGACGACTTCGCCCGGCTGCGCTCCCACCAGCTCCGCGGTCTGCTGCGTCAGCAGCCGGTGATAGGGCATCCAGGGGTTTGTCGCGTGGAAATGGCCTTCCACTCCGAGTTGTGCCCAGTCCCGCAATGCCTGGTCGAGATAAGAACCCGCCGTTTTGGGTTGAAGCCCGAGCGAGTGACCACACACATAAATGGAGTCGGCGCCCTGCCTTGTTTTTGGAATGTGGAAACGCTCGCGAAAATGGGCCAGAGGATCGCGGGCATCCATTGCAACGGCGAAACTTTCGCCGGGATGAAATGTTGCGCCGGTCACGCAACCAGCTCCAGCGGTGTCAGCTCACTGCGAATCAAATGTTCGGCTTTGCTCCAATCGAGATCTTCCACCCGGTCGATCGAATCACACAGCTCCGTGAGCATTCGGTCCTGCACTTGCCCGCGTTTCAGGGCTGTCGCATAGGGGATACGATGGAAGGTCACCATCGCGTACTTAGGCACGAAAAGTTGCGGATATTTCGCCTCCAGCGCCAACTCCACCTTCTTGCGAAATAGAAACCGCGGATCGGCCACACGATCCCTCATCTCCACAAAGTTCTCCACCGCCAGATCGGCGATCGCATCCGTGTTGACCTTTCTCGCAGCCTCGAATTCCCCGAAGACCCGCAACCAGTCTGCTCCGTGACTATCGAGCAGTTCCAGCAGGCTGGTGCAGTCTTCAAACCCGCAGTTGATTCCCTGCCCAAAAAATGGAACGATCGCGTGCGCGGCATCCCCTAGCAGCAACGATCTTCCCTCAACATGCCAGGGAGCGCATTTGATCGTAACCATTGCACCTGTGGGATTGGCGAAGAAGTTGTCCTCCAGATCGGGCATTAGAGAGACCGTGTCCGGAAAACGCGATGTGAAGAAGTCCGTAACCGCTGAAGGCGCCGTGAGTTGAGCAAAGCTGTCATGCCCTTCAAACGGCAGAAACAGAATGCACGCAAAGGTCCCGTCGACGTTGGGCAAGGCGATCAGCATGTAGTTGCCCCGGGGCCAGATGTGCAGGGCATCGGTCGCCAGAACATGCTTTCCCTCAGGTCCAGCCGGAATGGTCAACTCTTTGTACCCGTAGTCGAGATACCGTTGCGAAAAGTTGAAGCGGTTCAGCTTCAGCATCTCACCGCGAATCGCTGACGCCGACCCATCACAGCCGATCACTACCCTTGACTCAAGCGTTCGATCCTCGCGGGTGCGTTCGTCGCGCAACTGAAGCGTTCCGGTCTTGAGATCAAAACCGGTGCAGCGTTGATGAAAATGGAACTCCACTCCATGCTGTTCGGCAGCATTCATCAGTGCAATATTCAATTCGGCGCGGGAAATCGAATGAATCACTTCCGCTTCATTCTTCCCGTAAGGCTGAAACGTGAGCTCGGACGTAGCCGAGTGCATCATCCTCCCCTTCATCGGAATGATGATCTGCCGCATGTCGCTCCACAGCCCAGCTTCAGTGAGCGCGTGAATCCCGCGCGTTGACAGTGCCAGATTGATCGATCGCCCGGCGCTCATGCGCACGCGACGCATGTCCGGCCGCCTCTCGTAGATCTCAACGCGGAAGCCGCGCTTGACCAGGCCCAAGGCCAGCAGTGGCCCATTGAGTCCGGCGCCAATCAGCGAGATGGTCTCGGCTCTACCTGTCATGATGATGTGGGTTGACTCAGAATTCCTTCGGGAAAACGCTGCTACTGCGTCAGCAGCGTCCGCGCCTCCCAAAGCTCCGGAAAGAACTTCTTGTCCAGTGTCAGCTTCAAGTACGACGACCCAGCGCTTCCACCCGTTCCCATGCGTACACCAATCACGCGCTCCACCAGTTGGATGTGCCGCAGCCTCCAACTCACAACCAGTTCATCGAATTCCGTGAGCCGTTCGCACACGTCAATCCAGTCGCGATGGCTGCGTTCGTCCCGGTACAGGGCAAGCACTGCCCTGGCTCGAGCGTCGAATCGCTCGCGTTCCGTCGCGCTCTCCTCCACCTGCAGCTGGCCCATGCTCCGCAGCGCATCAAAGAACACGTCGTGCAGCGAAGGCTCCCTCAGTCTGCGTTCCAGCAGGGCGTGAGCTTCCGGAGTTGGACGGTGATAGCGCAACATCTTCTCGTCTTTCAGACCGCACAGGAATTCCAACTCGCGAAACTGTTCCGACTGGAATCCGCTGGCCGGCTCCAGCTTTCCGCGGAACGCGAGAAAGTGCGTGGGCAGCATCGTCTCCAGGATCGTAAACTGCTCGACCAGCACTCGCGTAATTTCCGTGCAACGCCGCAACAATCGCGCCGCTTCATAGACTTCGTCACGCGACTTGGGATTCGCTCCCGCTGCTTTGAGATTTGCGACCACCGCATCCAGATCGTGCAGCAATTCTCTGAACCACAACTCATAAGTCTGATGCACGATGATGAACAAAAGCTCGTCGTGATGTTGCGGTGTCGACTGGGGATGCTGCAGCTTCAGCAGTTCTGGAACTTTGAGATACGAACTGTAGGTGAGTTGCTCTCCCTGCGGCACGGTGGGCGCTCCGTCACCTGCGATGGTCTTTTCTGTGGCAGCCGAGGTCTGGCTTCCTAATCCCAGAAATTCCATGGCATTCGCGCCCAGCAGGCGATCCTTTTCGTGAGCAGTCAAAGGACTCGATCGAATCAATGACCCCACACGATGTTCGCCTAGAGGGAATGGATAGTCCGACCCCAGCATCACGCGCTCGGCTCCCATGGTTCCCACCAGAAACTGCAGCGCGCGATCATCGAATACCGCTGAATCCACAGAGAAGCGATTCAAGTACCGGCTGGGAGGTAACTCACACACGCCGTGCGCTACCGGATGATGATGCCAGGCATTCTCTAACCGCCCCAGCAGGAACGCGAAACTTCCCCCACCATGTACGAAGCAAATGCGCAGATTCTTTGGCAACCTGTCGAACGCTCCTCCCAGAATCATCGCCACAATGCCGAGCTGCGTCTCCGCAGGCATGCCCACGGTCCACGGCATCATGTACTTCGGCATGCGTTGGGAACCGAGCATGTCCCACGGATGAACCAGTACCGCCGCGCCTTCGGCCGCGCAATGGTGCAGGAAGGTCACGATTCCCGGGTCATCGAGATTCTTCTCGCCAACATGATTGCCGATCTGCACTCCCAGATGTCCGGTACGCATGCACCGGCTCAGTTCCTTGCACGCCGCGTCAATATCCTGCAGGGGAACCTGACACAACGATTTCAGCCGGCCCTTGCCCTGCGCACACAATTCCAGCGCAGTATCGTTGAACAAGCGCGCACAATCCAACGCGTGCTCCGCGGGGCGCTCGTACGCGAACAGTACCGGCGTGGCCGAGATCACCTGCGTCTCAACGCCGTCCCGGTCCATTTCGTTGAGCCGCACTTCAGGATCCCAGCACGCAGAATAGATCTGGCGGAAGAATCGGTCGCCCACCATGATGTCGGCTTTCCCGGCCTCAGTGTGCCTGATCCACGGCCAGTTGAGAGTGCCGTAGCGCGCGGCCAGATCGGGCCAGGCGCGCGGAAAGAAATGATTATGGATGTCGATGACTGGCATGTTCACTGCTTGCCGGGATGAATCGCTCCGCAATGCTTGCACTTGCGCAGGCTCTCGTCGCCGTAGAATCGCTCAAACAAGGGTGGGAGATCGCGCACAATACTCTTCAGCTTTACTTCCGCGCGATGTACCAGTTGATGACAGTTCGGGCAATACCATTCGAAACCATCCATCGCACCCTCTGGGCGCGGCATCTCGACCACCACGCCGATGCTGCCCTCCTGCAGTCGCTGCGGGGAATGCCGCATGTGCTTCGGCAGCAGAAAAATCTCGCCCTCTTTGATCGGAATCTCGAGGGGCGGCTTGCCCGGAGTCTCCATGATCCGGAGAAAAATATTGCCCTTCAACTGGTAGAAGAATTCTTCGGTGGGATCGTCGTGGTAATCGCGGCGGTGGTTGGGACCTCCCACTACGGTCACCATCATCTCCCCGTCCTCCCACACCTGCGCATTGCCCACAGGCGGTTTGAACTTCTCCTTGTTCTCGTCGATCCACGCCTGAAAATTGAACGCCTTGAGACTCTTGATGGACGGCATTGCGCCCCCTATTTCGTTTTCCCCGGCTTGTACGCCATCGCCCGGATTTCAATCAGCAAATGTGGATGCGGCAACTGGTGCACGGCCACTGTGGTTCGAGTCGGCCCATCGTACCCGAAGTATTCACCATACACTTCGTTATATCCCGCAAAATCGTTCATGCTTACGAGGTATGACGTTACTTCCACAATGTCGTCGAGTTGCGCGCCCTCACTTTTCAGAATGTCGCGCACGTTCTCAATCACGGCCTTCGTCTGCGCTCGAATGTCGAGATGCGTCGTTCCAAGTTCGTCCACTTCCGCGCCGGCAATCGAGTTGTCGGCGCGGCGTGCACTCGTCCCCGACACGAAGAGAAAATCGCCCGCGCGCTTCACATGCGGATACTTGCCGCGAGGCTTCGCCTTCCCCGCAATCACATTGCTTGAAATTTTCATGTCCCCGATCCGCCCGCCCGAACCCTCACAGCCGAATGCAAATATTGTTCAGTTCGGAATAGAAATTCAGTGAGTGCATGCCGCCTTCGCGTCCGATCCCTGAGAGTCCTACGCCACCGAACGGCGCCCTCAAGTCGCGCAGGAACCAGCAATTCACCCAGGTAATACCAACATTCATCTGCTGCGCCACGCGGTGACCGCGCTTCAGGTTCGTCGTCCAGATCGACGCGGCGAGGCCGTACTTCGTATCGTTTGCCATGCTCACTGCTTCGTCTTCCGTGTCGAAGGGAGCGACGTGGCACACCGGTCCGAAAATTTCTTCCTTCACGCAGCGCGCCGATTCCGGTAACCCAGTATAGATCGTCGGCTGCACATAGAAACCTTTGTCCAGCGCGTTGCCGAATTCTGGAACTCCGCCACCGGTAACCGCCTCCGCACCTTCTTCGCGCGCCAGTCGGAAGTATGACAGCACCTTCTCGCGATGCTGCGACGAAATGAGAGGCCCCAGTTCCGTTGTCTTTTCCAGCGGAGATCCAACCCGCAGACTCTCAGCCTTACGCTTGAACGCTTCGACAAACTTTTCAAAGATCGTGCGCTCAACGTACACGCGCTCCGTGCACAAGCAAACTTGCCCGGTATTGAGAAATGCGGCCTCACTAACCCCATCCACCGCTTCCGCTAAGTCACAATCCGCAAAAACGATCGCCGCGTTCTTGCCGCCGAGTTCAAACGACACTGGCTTGACCGAGGCTGCTACCGTCTTCATGATCGCCGCACCAGTCTGCGATTCGCCGGTGAAGGTCACGGCATTCACATCCGGATGCTGCGTCAGAAACTCACCTGCCGAGTTCGGTCCGAATCCGTGCACCACGTTATAAGCTCCGTCAGGAATACCCGCTTGTTTCATGATGTCGGCGAGCAGCGTCGCGGTCGCCGGAGTTTCCTCGGAGGGTTTCACCACAACGGTATTGCCACAAGCCAAGGCGGGCGCCACTTTCCAGGTCAATAATAGAAGCGGGAGATTCCAGGGAGTGATGATCCCAATGACTCCCAACGGCTTGCGGACAGCGTAGTTCAGCGCATTCTTGCCGTCAGGAGTTTCTGTCTGAAAGGACTCCAGTCCCGCCGTCTTGAGGACATCGGCGAAAACTCGAAAATTCGCCGCCGCGCGCGGAACATCTAACTTCGAAGCCACTGCCACCGGCTTGCCCGTATCCGCAACTTCGGCCGCGACGAAGCAGTCGAAGCGCGCCTCGATTGCGTCGGCAACTCCGAGCAACCGTGCAGCGCGTTCGCGGACTCCCCACTGTCCCCACTCGCCGCGCAACGCCTTGCGCGCCGCGCGCACAGCCTCATCTACCAGCCCCTGATCCGCCTCCGAGACCTGCGCGATCACACTTCCGTCCGCCGGGTTCACATCGGCGAACTCCCGCCTTCCCCTTACGAATTGCCCGTCAATGTAATTGAGGATGGACTTCAATTGGCGAGAACCCCGCCGCATCGTAACAGCCTCAGCCGAGACGAAGCAACGTCCCGGCCGGGACGCTCAGTTCTTGCGCTCCTGCAAATAACGCTGCAGCGCGTCCTGCCATGCGGGCGTAACAATCCCATAATTCTGCAGGCTCTTGGGCGAAAGAACGGAATACGCCGGACGCGGCGCCGGACGAGCCATCTGCTGACTGCTGACCGGGCGCACCTCGGTAGTGAGTCCCCCGCCCTTCACGATCTCCCGCGCGAATTCAAACCACGAACAATCCCCGGCGTTCGTCACGTGCACGATCCCACTAGCCTGGTTACGGCATAACCCGATGATCGTCCTCGACAAGTCCACAGAATAAGTTGGACACCCACGCTGGTCGTCCACTACATCGAGAGCAGGCCGGGTCGCAGCCAATTTCAAAATCGTATCCGGAAAGCATTTCGCGCCCGTCCCAAACAGCCACGAAGTTCGCGCGATGCAGCACTGCGGCAGACGCTCAAGCAATCGAACTTCTGCTTCCGCCTTCGACCGTCCATAAACGCTCTGCGGATTGCGCGCATCCCCTGCCTCATAGGGAGAGGTCTTCTTCCCATCGAACACATAATCCGAACTGATAAACAGCAGTTTCGCACCGATTCGCTTGGCGGCCCGGGCCACATTCAAAGGCCCGTCGCGATTCACCGCCATCGCCAGGTCCGGATGACTCTCGCATTCATCGACGTTGGTATACGCCGCCGCCAGCACAATCCAGTCAGGACGAGCCTTCTCCAGCACTTCCGCCACCTTGCCCGCGTCGCGTATATCCGCATCGCGCGAGGTGAGGCCGACAACTTCATCCCCGGTCCATTCGCGTATCAGCGCCTTGCCCAGAAGACCCGAGGCTCCGAGAACGATCGCTTTCATTGAGGTGATTTGTCCCTTGTGGCTATTCGAATGTCTCGGCGTCGCGCAGAGCGACGCCGCGTTGGTCTTTCGCCGACACGATCGGATCGCCTTCCAGTGCCCAGTCAATCTCCAGATCTGGATCGTTCCATGCCAGGGTACGCTCGTATTCCGGAGCGTAGTAGTCGGTCGCCTTATAGAGAACCTGTGCACTCTCGGAAATCACGCGGAATCCGTGCGCAAATCCAACGGGTATCCAGAGCATCCGTTTGTTCTCACCGGACAATCGCACCGCTTCCCATCTGCCGAAGGTTGGAGAGTTCCTGCGCACGTCTACCGCAACATCGAGAACCTCGCCTTCCACCACCCGCACCAATTTTCCCTGCGGATGTTTGATCTGATAGTGCAAGCCGCGCAGCACGTTCCGTCGCGAACTGGAATGATTATCCTGAACGAACCGCTCTTCGATCCCAAGTTCCGCAAAGGCCCGCTCATTGTAGCTCTCGAGAAAGAATCCTCGTTGGTCGCCAAACACGCGCGGCTCCAGGATAACCACGCCTGGCAGAGAAGTCGGGATTTTCCTGATCGCATCCATCACTTGCGGCACACCCGAAACGCATGGTCACCTCAGAATACCCTTTCCCGCAGGAGCTGCTGCAGGTACGCGCCGTAGCTGCTGTTCTTCATGGTGCTTCCTATCTTTTCCACCTCGGCCGCAGTAATGTACCCCGATCGGTAAGCAATCTCCTCCGGACACGCCACCATCAATCCCTGCCGCTTTTCGATCGCCTGAATGTAAAGTGCTGCATCCATCAGCGATTCGTGCGTGCCCGTATCCAGCCACGCCATGCCGCGCCCCATCACCACAACTTCTAACTGCTCTTTCTTCAGGTAGGTTCGGTTGACGTCGGTGATCTCGAGTTCGCCGCGCGCACTCGGCTTCAGCGATTTTGCAATCTCCACGACCTGGTCATCGTAGAAATACAGCCCCGTAACCGCGTATCGCGATTTCGGCTGCTTCGGCTTTTCCTCGATGCTTAACGCGCGTCCGCTGGCATCAAACTCGACGACTCCGTATCGCTCCGGATCGTGCACGGGATACGCAAAAACTCGAGCTCCATGGACTTTACTCGCCGCCTCTCGCAGATCTTTCGCCAGATCGTGCCCATAAAAAATGTTGTCTCCCAGGACCAGGGCGCAGGGACTACCATCGAGAAACCCTTCCCCCAACAGAAAAGCTTGCGCGATGCCTTCCGGCTTGGGCTGGACTTGATATCGCACACGAATCCCGAACTGGCTGCCATCCCGAAGGAGCACCTCGAATTTGGGCGCATCCTCCGGAGTAGAGATCACGAGGATGTCCCGGATGCCCGCCAGCATGAGGGTGCACAAGGGGTAATAAATCATGGGCTTGTTGTAGACGGGCAGAAGGCTCTTCCCCGTAACCTGCGTCACCGGATACAGACGCGTGCCCGACCCACCTGCCAGGATAATACCTTTGTAACGCGCGTTCTCTTCCATGATTCGATCTGTCTTCCCCGTATGGCTGAACTACTCTGAGTAATGCGTCGCAACCCACTGCCGGTAGCTTCCGCTGGTCACGTCCCGCACCCACGCCTCGTTCTCAAGATACCAACGAACAGTCGCGCGGATACCGCTTTCAAATGTGGCCTTCGGCTTCCATCCCAACTCGCGCTCGATCTTGCGGGCGTCCATCGCGTAGCGGCGGTCGTGGCCTGGCCGATCCTTCACAAACGTGATGAGGTCGCGGCGGGGCCTATCTGCCCGTGGCGCCATCTCATCCACAAGATCACAGATTGTCCGCACGATCTCAATGTTCGGCTTCTCGTTCCAGCCGCCGATGTTGTAGGTCTCGCCGGGTTGTCCACGGCTCAGTACAGTTGCGATCGCCTGGCAGTGATCCTCCACATAAAGCCAGTCGCGGACATTCTGGCCATCCCCGTACACGGGCAACGCTTTACCTTCGCGCGCGTTTAGAATCATCAGCGGAATCAGTTTCTCCGGGAATTGAAAGCGCCCGTAGTTATTCGAGCAGTTGGTCGTGAGCAGCGGCAGGCCATAGGTGTGGTGGTAGGCCCGCACCAGATGATCGGACGCGGCCTTCGACGCGGCATACGGACTGTTCGGGGCATATGGCGTGCGCTCGCTGAAGGGCGGATCCTCCGGCCCCAGAGAGCCGTATACTTCGTCAGTGGAAACGTGCAGGAAGCGAAAAGTTTTTCGCTGTTCGTCCGACAACGCGCTCCAATATGCGCGCGTCTCTTCCAGCAGTGCGAAGGTTCCATCGATATTCGTCCGAATGAAATCTTCCGGCCCCCGGATCGAGCGATCCACGTGGCTTTCCGCCGCGAAGTGGACAATGGCGAACGGATGGTGCGTTTCCAGCGATTGCCGCACCAGAACTCGATCGCCGATGTCACCCGGGATGAATTGATAACGGCGGTCCGATGCGACGCTCTCAAGATTGTGCAGGTTCCCGGCGTACGTAAGTTTGTCGAGATTGACGATCGATGCCGACTGCTCCTGCATCTGCTGCAGAATGAAGTTGGAGCCGATGAATCCCGCGCCCCCGGTGACCAGAATCTTATTTTGCATGAGAGTTGTGGCCGATTTGACAGACCTTCTGCACTCAGCCGTCGCGACGCAATTGATTGTAATAAAAAAGGGCGGGGTTGGCCCCGTCCTTTACTCAAGCCTTGGACTTACCAAGAGTCTCGCTACTATGCCACAACCGCCACGGGCTGAAACTTCTCCGTCTCCCGCACGCGCCAAGAAGGCACCCGAGGAACTGAGGGCTACGAAAGCCCCCCTACCCCGCTCGCCGCTCCGATCCTTCACCAGCACCGGCTGCGGCCAGCACGCTGGGCTTCTTGATCGGCGCCCTCGCCACTTCGGCTCCCATGATCGTGAAGTAGGTCTTCTCGATATCTTCCGCGACCTTCTGCCATTGATATTGATATTGAGACGCGATGCGATCTCTTGCCGTTCTCCCCGCGGCCTCGCGTACGGCGGGATTCGCGATCAGAAAGCGCAACCGGTCTGCCAGGTCCGCCGCACTCCCCCGCTGGAAGGTAAAACCAACCCCGTCCACCACTTCGCAGTTCTCTGGAACGTCACTAGTAAGCACGCACAGGCCTGCTCCCATTGCGTCGAGCAAGGCGAGCGAGAGCCCCTCTAAATCCGACGGCAACACAAACAACATCGCATTCGTCAGCAGTTCATTCAGAGTCTCACCTGAAACCCAATCGAGCATGCGGATCCGATCGCTCGCGTGCATTCGCAATTCGTGGCTGTACTCGTCACAGTAACTCGCAGCCCCCGCCATCACCAGCTTCACATCGGTGTCGATTTGCTCGAACGCCCCAACCAATAAGTGGCACCCTTTCCCCGGCGAGAATCTGCCAAGAAATAGAACGTACTGCCGCGGTTCGAGACCCCACTCCAGAATTGCCCTCGCCTCAGTCCGCTCTCGAAGCATACCTCCGTTGGGCACATAGGAGGCTTCGATGCCGTGGGCTTCGCGGTAGCGTTGTTGCAGAGTCTGCGACACGACCATGGTTCCATTGGGAAGCCGTACTGATGCTCTCTCCCCCAGTCGCAGCACCGCCGACGCCAACCGCCCCCACGTCTTGCGCTGCCAATCCAGTCCCTGCACGGTCACGGCGGTCTTTTCGCCGGCCAGCCGTGGAAGGAACGAAAACAGCGCTGGCCCAAGCGCATGGTAGTGAACAAGGTCATACCGCTGGGTCAGCGCATGCACCGTACCAAGGAAGGTATGGATCACCGTCTCCAAATGTTTCGACCGGATCGTCGGCAGCCTCACCAAGCGCATTCCATTGTGTTCTGCGAGCGCCGGCGTGAAGTAACTCCGGCAATACACCATCACTTACCGCATTTTCGAAAAACTCGGTATCTCCAGCCGCGTGGAACTCGTGCTGTATGCCGTTAATAACGGAGATCCCCGCCACGCCGAATGGCTGGCAGGCACCAGCCGCATCCTGCCCAGCGCATAAATTTCGATCGACGTCTCGCTCGGAGTCCGATATAATGGACTCCGACTTATGAAGGATACAGTCTCCAACTTTCTCCCTCTGTCTCCGGCCACACTGCATATCTTGCTTTCCTTGGCCGCCGATGACCTTCACGGCTACGCCATCATGCAGGAGATCACTCGTCAGTCGGAGGGGAAATACAAACTCGGCCCCGGCACTCTCTACGACAATCTGCAAAAGCTGATCGAGCGCAAGTTCGTCGAGGAACTTGGCCACCGGCCCGGCGACGACGACCCCCGCCGCCGCTACTACCGCCTTACTTCGCTCGGCCGTGGCGTGCTCGCGGCAGAAACAGACCGCCTCCAGGAAGTTGTCCGTGAGGCGCGCTCACGTTTGCAAATCGCCAAGCCCCGGAGGGCCTAATGCTTCGGCCGCTGTACCGCTGCGTCCTGCGTCTGCATCCGCCCGGCTTCCGCAAGCGCTTTGCTGGCGAGATGCTGTCAATCTTCGACCACACTCCGGGAAAGCGGGCCGCCGCGCGGCTTCTGGCAGACGGCCTGTCGTCGCTAGTTCGGCAGTGGACGCTGCGTCCGGAATTCTGGCACGAGATCTCACCCGTCCAGCAGTCTGCTCCTGATGGCATTCCGGCATTCCATACTCTCGACCCTTTTCGACCTCGGCCCAGTGCTGTAATCCATGGACTCATCCTGTCGACGGTCGTTTTCTGTCTCACTTGCTTTGCGATCCGGTACAGTTGGATCAACGTTCTCCACGTCCGCATTCGGGAGGTCCAAGCGGATAGCCCGCGATCAAGTCAATCAGATTCCGGCTCAATCGCGAGCGCCCGTTTCGCTAACCCGGTAATTGCGCAGCGCTCGGGAGTTCCGCTCGAATCGCCGTCCCGTTCGCATTCGGCTCTCAACCTGCCGGCACCAACTCGCCCCTCGGCTAGCGTGGTTCAGAATCAAGTAACTCAAAATCGTGCGCCTCAATCCACGGCTGCAGACCAGCCACCGTCTCAAGCGCACTCCAGCGCACAACCCACGCTGGGAGTTGCCGCACATCCGAAGCATGGACTATCAGCGAACTCGGCTACGCCTGATGATCTCCAGTCCTACTCGCCCGTGTTCCTAGAGCGCGCCGGAGTTCCCCAACCTCAGGCTCTGCAGTCCAGGGCGGAAACTGCAACCGGCGGGGCTCTGGTTACCGGACTCGAAAATGGGACTCTGGATGCCGCTCAACGTCAGCGTGTAATTCAAGCCGCGGTCGCGAATCTCACCAAGTACTACATCGATCCCGATGTTGCCCAGAAAATGGCCGGGGCGTTGCTGGCGCATGAAAAGAGCGGCGACGATGATGCCGCGGCAGATGGCCAAGTCTTCGCTGATCTTTTGACCAGGCAGATGACCTCTGTCAGCCATGACCCTCACCTGATGATGTCCTACAGGGCAGTCCGATCGCCTGAGAATCCGCCAGCACCCACCTCAGACGACGTCGCCCGCTATCGGAAGGAAATCAAGCAGCACAACTGCACGATCGAAACCGCCAAGATCTTGCCGCACAACATCGGCTATATGAAATTCAATGCGTTTCCCGACGCCGCCATCTGCGGGAAAACGGTCACGGCCGCGATGACTTCGTTGAACCACGCGGATGCGATCATCTTTGATCTCCGCGACAATCGTGGCGGCTACGCCAACATGGTCGAGTTCCTCGCGACATACCTCTTCGATCACCCTACGCACCTGAACGACTTCTACGATCGCAGCGAAAATTCTACCGAGCAGAGTTGGACGCTGCCTCCAGTTCCCGGAAACCGCCTCGCGGACAAGCCGGTCTTTGTCCTGACTTCCCCGACAACGTTCTCAGCAGCGGAGGGATTCGCCTACGACCTCAAGATGTTGAAACGCGCCACCCTTGTCGGGGAGACAACCTCAGGCCGTGGTCATTTGGGAATGGGTCATCGCATCGATGATCACTTCACCATCCACGTTCCGGGCATACGAGTCATCAATCCCATCTCGATGACAAATTGGGAAGGAACGGGAGTCGAACCGGATGTGAAGGTAAAAGCCGCAGACGCGCTGGCCACCGCACAGAAACTAGCTGAGAAGACGTTGCCACCGAACTAGGCGCCCACGCTTCATTTGAAAACACGCGCCCCGCCCTGTATAACTTGGTGCGGAACTCCTTGTCCGACGCCACTGCCAATCCCGCACCCAAGCCCCGCCGATGGAGTATCGTTGCCGCCGGGTTCCTGCTCCTCGCGCTCGCTCTGGTGGTGATTTACACCAGCCGCGCCGCCTTCTCCAGCCCTCTCGCTCTGGTCGTCGTTGCGGCCATCGGACTCGCTGCGCTACTGCTGCAACTTCGCCTTCGCAAGGATTTGAGCTCTGAAGTTCGAGCCCCGCTCTGGCTTAATGTTCTCGGATTGATCTTCGCAGTGACCGCCGTTCTGGCCGACATCGTGCACCTCAGCGCCAACATCATGACGGTCTCGGCCTTGGGATCCATCCTTTGCTTCGGCGTGAGCGGCGCCAAGGTTCTCCACGCACTGCGCAAGAAGAGAGCTAGCTAAGGCTTCCGGCTCTCGGTTTCCGGAAACGCTCACCCAACGCTGGGAAATGAACCCTTTGCGCAAACGTAAGCAATTTTTGTTGTTCGGGGATCGCAGACAGGAATAGTTTCGGGAAGCCGGCAGCCGAAGCCGAAAGCCTATCTCTTAAACTCCACCGCCACCGTTGTCTCCACCACCGCGGGCTCTCCATTCACTCGGTACGGCTCAAACTTCCACCAGCGCAGAGCGTCCATCGCCGAACGTGCCAGCACCTCAGGTCCATTCAGCGCGCGCATGCTCACTACCGATCCATCCCGGCCCACGACGATATCCAGCGCGATGATCCCTTGCAGATTCTCTTTTCGCGCCTCCGCCGGATACGTCGGCTCCACTTTGTGCACTAGCAGCTTCTCCATCACTTCCGCCGCCACCTGCGCCTGTGGCTTGTCCGCGGACGAGACCTGCCGGTTCTTTAACTCCGACTCCAGTTCGTCCCACCCGCGGTTCCAACGCCACCACGCCGCGCCGGCAACGGCCGCCACGAAAATCAGTAAGATCGCCCAGCGCAACCAGCGTCGCTTCCTTTTCGGCTTGCGATCGCCTCCCCCGCTTGAGCTTGAACCGCTACCTCCGCCTGTGTGCGTTTCCTTTTTCTCCAGCACAGCCGCCGGACTAGCAACGATCTCTGCTTCCGCCCTCGACTCCTTCGCCCATTCCCGAATCGCAGCCCGCTGCTCGGCTGACAATCCCACGAACTCGAGCCCGCAGCGCAGCTTGTCCTGATACCGCACCAGCGCCCGCGTGCGCAGTGCATCCATCGCCTGCGACAGCCGCACCTCAATTCCCACGGCCTCGCCTGGAACCAGTTCCCCGGCCAGCATCGCCGAAATCCCGCGCTCGCACACATTCACCGATCGCCCCGGCAACGTGTCCGGAATTCCCGACCGCAGTACCGTCACATCCAGCGGCGCCTGCACCAAAAACCGCGGTACCCGCCTCCGCGACGGCCCACTCCACCCTCGAACCTGTGCTCCTGTTGCCATATATGCTCGTGTGGGGACGGGCGCATTCGCCCGTCCAGGCCGAGCAAAGCTCGGCTGCCTTTCCTCGCCTATCTTCTCAACTCCACAATCTCGTTCCCCCTGGCAAATATCACCACACTCGCCATCCCGATAAACAACCCATGCTCCACCACTCCCGGCATCTCACTCAACTGCCGCGCCAAAGTATCAGCATCCGCAATCTGGCCAAAGCGGCAATCCAGAATGTGATTCCTCTCGTCGGTCACGAACGGCGTCCCATCGACATTCGTTCTCACCGATACGTGCGCCCCCAGCGCCGTGATCCGCTTAGCCACCAGCGCCTGCGCAAACTTGATCACCTCGACCGGCAGCGGAAACTTCCCCAGCACCGGAACCTGCTTCGTGGCGTCCGCCACAATCACAAGCTGCTTGGTCGCCGATGCCACAATCTTCTCCCGCAGCATGGCCCCGCCACCCCCCTTGATCAACCGCAACTGCGGATCCACCTCATCCGCCCCATCTACCGTGACCGCAATCTCCTGGCACTCGTCGAGCGTGGTCAGTGGAATCCCAAGGCTCTCCGCTAGTTCCCGTGACCGGTCCGACGTCGGAATCCCTCGCACCTGCAGCCCATTCTTAACCTCCTCGCCTAGCAGCTTGATAAAGTAAGCCGCCGTCGATCCCGTTCCGAGCCCCACCACCTGTCCGTCTTTCACGAACCGCAAACTAGCCCGCGCCGCCGCCTCTTTTTCCTGATCGTTCGCCATGGCTCCTTGTGTGGGTCCGGGTCTATGACCCGGACGGGCCGAGCAACGCTCGGCTGCTTCCCTGTCGCCTGACCCTGTTCAACAGTCGTGAGGCCAAGCCTAGCCTACCTTTGCCCTACCCGGACTCATCTCCGCATAAATCAAGCCATTCGCGCGCTCACCAGCATCGTGGAAGAGCAGCCCTTCAAGGCCGCGTTAAAGCCCAAGAGTACGAGGGTTTTAGCCCTCTGCCCGCCCTAACCCAAACTTTTCTCCGCGTAAATCAAATATCCCGCCAGCGCCAATCCAAACACCACGATCAAGGTCGTAATCAGATCCAGCACAAATCCCGCGGGCTCAAACGTTCCCGCATCCAACTGAGCTCGGGTCCTTCGATACCGCGACAGGCCCGCTACCACCAACAGAACTCCCGCGCCAATCGTGAACGATCCCAGCCATACCGAAATTCCCGCCGTCCGCACCGGATGCCCCTGCAACGCGGTCAACTGCCGGATGGCAATCGCGAACCGTCCAATAGCAAATCCGAACACGACAATGGCCGCCCCTGTCCGCACCCAGGCAAGAAATGTCCGCTCGTTCGCCAGATGGTCGCGCGCCCGATTGAGATTGCTGTTCTCCGTCACGGCATTCTCTGTTACACGCTCTTCCATGCCGCCTGCATTATTCCACAGCTTTCCCGATCACAACGCCCGCCCCGGCAAGATTCTTGATCAACTCCTCTGGCACGCCATGCCGCTCCTGCAAATACTGCGGATCGTTATACGTCACCGAGACTTTTCCTGGCGCATCCTCCGCCACCAGCGCCTTCAGCGGCAAATCAATCGCCAGGCTCGGTGCCGCCACCATCAGCGGAGTCCCGCCCTTCGGACTCCCGAAGATGAGCACCTTCGTTAGCCTCATCTTCAACCCGACCTTCTCCGCCTCCCCGCTGTGATCAATCAAGGCGAACACCAGCAGCCCCTTCTCGGCGAAGGCCGACTGTAACCGCTTAATCGTTTCGTCCACTGAATAATGACTCGCCACTTGAACCAGACCATTCTCTTTTGCCATTCGATTCAGCTCCACTCCCGTTGCGAGAGGAATCATTTTACCCGCCTTTACAATTCTTGCGCCGCCTCTGTGATAAGTTGATCGACAGAGAATGCCTATGCATCTAGGCCACCCTTGTCGGGTCCTCGGTCTTGTTCCTCTCTTACTAGTCTTCCCGCTGCACTCCCAAACTGGGGTCCCGGATTCGGGCAACGCCGTCGCAACCATCAAATCGAAAGTCCGCCTCGTTCTGGTGGATGTTGTGGTGACGAACAACAAGGGAGACGCCGTGACTGGCCTGCAGAAGCAGGACTTCGAAGTCCTGGAAGACGGCAAGCCGCAAACCGTCTCCACCTTCGAAGAGCACCACGGCGCACCGCCCACGCAAATCAAGGTTCCCCCGCTGCCTCCGCACGTCTACACCAATTTCCCCCTGACGCAGACAGCTGATTCCGTGAACGTCCTTCTGCTGGACGCCCTGAATACTCCATCCCGGGACCAGTCCTACGTCCATGCGCAGATGATCAAGTATGTGAAAACCATTCCCCCCGGAACGCGCGTCGCGATTTTCACCCTGGCCTCGCGCTTGCGCATGCTGCAAGGAGTGACCACCGATTCGTCAGAATTGCTGGCGGTTCTCAATAGCGCGCAAGCCGGTCCGCAAAAATCAGCCCTACTTCCCTCGAA
This sequence comes from uncultured Acidobacteriaceae bacterium, assembly GCA_963832015.1. Lineage (GTDB taxonomy): Bacteria > Acidobacteriota > Terriglobia > Terriglobales > Acidobacteriaceae > Sulfotelmatobacter. The sequence continues at coordinate 15,374 of CAWHSR010000021.1, read as the reverse complement.
CTCCGAAGCCGATGCTGACCAACGCATGATCGACTTCATGATCGAGAATTCGTCCGGACCAGGAGGTGCCGCACCTACCCTGGCGATGGCCGCCGTGGATCCCATCAATGCCATGAAGCAGTTCCTCGCCGACACGGCTGTAATCCAGACTGAGCAACGCATCAGTATCACTCTCCAGTCCCTGCAACAACTCGCGCGCTATCTCTCGAGCGTTCCAGGTCGCAAGAACGTAATCTGGTTCTCTGGATCTTTCCCCGCCGGCATCCTTCCGAATTCCGACTTGGTTGATCCGTTTACCTCTGCGGACACGTTTCAGGAAGATATTCGCAAAACCACCGACCTGCTTACAGCCGGTCAGGTCGCGCTCTATCCCATCGCCGCCGAGGGCCTCGCTTCCGATGCAGTTTATGAGGCCAACGCCAAAGAGATTGGAGAGAAAAGAGGACAACTGGCGTTGCGGGATCAGATGCGGCAGATGCAAACCGGAAGTGTTGATCGCGACTCGAACCACAACGTCATGGATCAACTGGCGAAGGACACCGGCGGCCAGGCTTTCTACAACACCAACGGACTCAATGGCGCCCTGACTCGCGTCGTCAGCAACGGTACGCGCTACTACTCGCTGGCCTATTCACCCAGCAACACAACCATGGACGGAAAGTACCGCCGTATCCAGGTGAAGCTCCTGAGGGGCAAAGATAATCTTGCTTACCGTCGCGGATACTACGCCGACGATCTGCAAACCGTCCTCGCCGCCGGTCAGAAGCCAGACACCGATCCGTTGCTCATGCTCATGGGACGTAACCTGCCCGACTATTCTCAAATTCTTTACAAGATCAAGGTCGTGCCTTCAAACCCGCAGCCCGCACCCGACGCCCCACGCATCGGCAGCAACCCCGATCTCAAAGGACCATTCACCCGCTACGGCGTGGATTTCGCAATCGCACCGCAAGACCTCCGACTCGATCCCACTCCTGAGGGTGGCCGGCATGGCAATATCGAAATCGTCCTCCTCGCCTATGATCGCGAAGGCAAGCCGCTGAACTTCGTAGTCACTAAAGGCGACGTCAACCTGGACGCCAAGCTCTACGCGAATACACAGAAGGTAGGCCTCCAGATCCACAAAGAGATCGACGTTCCCCAGCAATATATCTATCTCCGCACCGGCATCTATGACCTCAATTCGAACACCGCTGGCACGCTCGGAGTTCCGTTAGTCGATGCCGTCGCATCTGCCAAGAAGTAACACCTTACCGAGCAACTCGACGACCCGAGCTACGATCGCGCTAGACTATGTCCGGAGAACGAACGTGCAAAAGACTCGTCACTTAACGAACGTGAGCTTTGCTCTGACTGTTGCCGTTGCAGTCGCCGGCATTTTCGCATTGTCCGCCTCAGCCCAGACCGACGATCAACCTTCTGCTGAGAACCTCCAGGCACGCCGAGAATTTCAGGACATGAAATTCGGCATGTTCATTCACTGGGGCGTCTACAGTGTTCTCGGCGACGGTGAGTGGGTCTTCCACGAGCGCCACCTCAAGGTTGACGAATACAACCGCCTGCCCGCATTCTTCGATCCCGAAAAATTCGACGCCGCAACCTGGGTCGCCCTCGCCAAGGCTGCCGGCATGAAGTACATCACCATCACCTCGCGCCATCACGACGGCTTCGCGATGTTCGACTCAAAAGTTTCCGACTGGAACATCGTCGCGCGCACGCCCTATAAGAAGGACCCGCTGAAAATGCTCGCCGACGAGTGCCACCGCCAGGGCATCAAACTCTTCTTCTATTATTCGCAACTCGACTGGCACAATCCCGACTACTTCCCCCGCGGTGCCACCAACTGGAACAACGGACGCCCCGACCACGGCGACTGGAACGCCTATCTCGACACCTACATGGACGGCCAACTCACCGAACTCCTCACCAACTACGGTCCCATCGGCGGCATCTGGTTCGACGGCATGTGGGACAAGCCCGACGCCGACTGGCATCTCCCCAAAACCTACGCTCTCATCCACAAGTTGCAGCCCGCTGCACTCATCATTCCCAACCATCATCAGACGCCGCGCCCCGGCGAAGATGTGCAGACTTTTGAGCGCGATCTCCCCGGCCAAAACACCGCCGGCTTCAACACCAAGTATGTGAGCACGAATATCCCGCTGGAAAGTTCCGACACTCTGAACGGCGCCTGGGGATTCAACATCGGCGACAGCAACTACAAGAGCGCGCCGGAGTTGGTGCGAAAACTGGTCCGCGCCGCCGGAAACAACTCGAACTTGCTACTGAATATCGGACCATATCCCAATGGTGAAATCGATCCGCAATTTGTCATGCGCTTGCACGCAGTCGGTGATTGGCTTTCAAAATACGGAGACTCAATCTACGGCACGCGCGGCGGCCCCGTCCAGCCCGGCGACTGGGGAGTCAGCACGCAGAAAGAAAACAAAATCTACGTCCACGTGCTGAATTGGGGATCGCCCCTGCTCGCCCTTCCGCCGATCGAAGGCAAAATCTCATCCGCGCAATGGCTGCTCGGCGGCGAGCCAGTCGATGTAACCCAACCCGCGGACGGCGTCATCCTGAAGCTTCGCCCTCAAGGCAAAGACGAGTTAGACCGCGTCATCGTCCTCACGCTGACGAAATAAATTAGCTTGTCATCCTGAGGGCGCGTACTTTGCGCCCGAAGGACCTATGCAACTCCCCGCCAGTTGCACAGATTCTGCGCAGCAAAAAACGCCGCTCATAATGACAAGTCTGTTTCGCGGCATCACGCCTTAGCCGCCCACTGCCCACCGTGCAAGTAAGCCAGGTTCCCGATCTGCCCCGCGCGCGCCGCCGCCACCCCGGTCTCTACCGGCGCATTCGGCTCCTTGCGGGTCTTGACGCACTCAAAGAAATTCTCCATGTGCGGAATCGTCCCGTCGAGCACGCTGTGTGCCGTGAGCGCAGGATTCTGTCCCTCTTCCACGCGCTCTCGATAGACCCCAAAACCGCTGCGATTAATCTTCAGCGTCCCATCGGTTCCGCGGAACTCCAGCCCGCCATCGTCGATGGACGAATTCATCATCCCCTCATACACCACATCAAAGCCGGGATACCGGAACGCCGCCTGAATCGTATCCGGACAATCCCACTGCTCGAAGATGTATTTGTCGGCGAGCATCTGCGCCTGTCGTGGCTGATCTTGTTTCATCGCCCAATGCACCACGTCGATCCAGTGGGTAAACAAATCGGTCATGGCCCCTCCACCAAAATTCCAGAACCACCGCCAGTGGCTGAATTTTTCGTCGCTGAACGGCTGCTCCGGAGCGGCTCCGAGCCACAGCTTCCAATCCAGCGCCTGCTGGTCGATGGGTTTCGCCGCCCAGTTGCGGTGGTAGTTCTGCCACCAATACGTTCGCACCTGCACCACCCGGCCCAGACTGCCACCCTGAATCATCTCAACCGCATCGCGGAAGTGACTCCAACTGCGCTGCTGCATCCCGCACTGCAAAATCTGCTTGCTGGACCGAACCGCGCGCGTCAGCGTGGCGCCTTCCTCCACGGTGTGGGTGACCGGCTTCTCGAGGTAGACGTCTTTGCCCGCCGCCAGCGCATCGACGGCCATCTTCACGTGCCAGTGATCGGGCGACGCAATGATTACCGCATCAATGTCCTTCGCCAGCACTTCCCGATAATCCAGGTGTGCCGTGGCGAGCCCCTTGGACCGCTGCACAACCGCGTCGCGGCTGGGACCATACACGTCGCTCACCGCCACAATCTCGTAAGGTCCGACCTTGTCCGCCGCATCGAGAAGCCCTCGCATCCGGTGCCCCGCCCCGATGACTCCGATGCGAAGAGTCTCGTTCGCGCCGAACACCCGGGTTGAAGCCAGCGCGGTCATTCCGCTGGCAACGATGAAACTGCGGCGAGTAATCATGGACAGGCCCTCCAGTCCGTTTTGTGCGGAATGATCCTATCAAGTTTCGGCTGCCCCATCCGTGCGTCTTTTGCAAAGGGTGGGGAACGATGCTGCCTGCATCGTCGGCTTGCCTGAGCACACTCGGGCGAGTGCCCTATCTGGATTTTGTCTGACGCCACCTACACAAGCGGTGCCCCACTCTTCGCGTGCTTCTCGTGAAGGGTGGGTGGCAGTCTGCTAAAATGCCGCCGTGAAAAGACGAACCTTACTCCAGGCGATTCCTGCCGCCGCATTCCTTCCGGCAACACTCTGGGCCGCTTCGCAACCAGACACCGCCAATCCTACCGAGGCCTCGACCGGGGTCTACGAACTCCGCGTCTATCACGCAGCCCCGGGTAAATTGGCGGAACTGCTGGCACGCTTCCGCGAACACACCGTAAAGCTCTTTGACCGGCATGGAATGAAAAGCGTCGCTTACTGGACGCCACTTGACGAACCAGAGAAGAGTAATACTCTCATCTACATCCTTCGTCATCCCAGCCGCGAAGCGGCCACTGCCAACTGGAAGTCTTTTCAGGACGACCCGGAATGGAAGAGCGTCAAAGAAAAATCCGAGGCGAACGGCAAACTCGTGGACAAAGTCGACTCCACTTACATGGCTCTAACCGACTTCTCCCCACCGTTGAGCTAGAGGACGACGCACGCGCTTGAGACTGGTCCGCCTTTGGAAATCTGCCCGGCAAGGGCTGCCCCACGGACTGGTAAGCGAAGCACCGATTTCGGATCAATCCATAATTAAGTGAGCCGGTCACGCTCACGCGCGGCCGGCTTCTCGGCACTCCAGACAGTTCAAACTGGAGTTGGGGGGAGGACATTCGCAAAAGTACTAAGACTGCACAATCTTCTCCAGTGCGATCCGGCTGCGGATCACCAGCGTCGCGCCCTTCAGCGTCATCAACTGCTTCTTCTTGAACTCCGAGAAGAGCCGGCTCACCGTCTCGCGAGTCGTCCCGATGATCTCCGCCACTTCTTCATGCGTCAGCGTCAGCTTCACCTGCGCCGACCCGTCGTCCTGCGCGCTCTTGGTCGACCATGAGAGCAGCAGCTTGGCAAACTTTTCCGATGGCGACGCCGCCAGTCCCAGCGTTCGGATCTCCTCATACGCCACATAATAATTACGGCTCAACTGCTGCGCCACCTTCACCGCCACCTCCGGATGATCCTTCAACATGTGCAGCAGAGAATCGCGCGGGATGAAATTCCCCTGACCCGGCTCCATCATCTCGGCAGTCACTTCATACGGCCGATTCGAAATCACCGCATTCAGCCCTAGCACGTCCCCCGAGTCAGAGATCTTAGTGATGATGGTCTTGCCTTCGCGGGATGAAGTCGACAGTTTCACCTTCCCGGTGCACAGTACAAACACGCCACGCGGCTGCTGCCCTTCGATAAACAGCATCGCACCCTTGGGATAAACGGCGGTCGATTTCACGTCGTTCAGCCGTTGCGCCGCTTGCAGCGTCAGATTGCAGAAAAGATGTTCTCCCCGTACCGGGCAGCTGACACAGTTATCAAGAATATTCAGACCATAGGGAGCCCGCATCACAAACCTCCTCCGGGCTAGAAGCCGCCAGAATCCTTGGCACCCGCCTCTGCCCACGTTATGGGTATGGCACGCTGCGAGCCAAAGCTCCGCGGCGTCCCGACTCATCCTCAGGCAACCTTAGGTGTCAGAAAATAAAAGGTTTGCGGCTGCGCTCCCAACCCCGACCAACTGCGCGGAAACACCCAAATCCACAGTTTTGGGTTATTTCCCGCACACCCCTGCGTGATCTGGATCACCATTCCTTGTGATTAAAGTAATCAGAAAGCGCCATCCCGGAAGGCCATTTCGCAATTTGGGTGGCGCAGCTTATTGGCTGGCGCAGCGCTTCTTGGGTAGCGCAGTGCTTTTTGGGCGTCCCAGCGTTTTTTGGGCAGCGCAGCGCTTTTTGGGTGTCCCAGCGTTTTGGGGATAGCGCCTTCTGTGTCCAGCGCTTTCTTCTTGATGCAACGCTTTTGGGTGGCGCAGCGCATTTAGCGCTGCGATAGGACCTCTGTTTTCCGAATGGGCTTTAGCCCCGGAGGAACCTCGCCCTTAAGGCCCCACCGTCACCTGCAGCGGCCCCGGCGTCTGCATCCGGTCGCGATAAATCCTGTTCGGCGGCACTTCCCCCACCGCGTCCACATGGATCACATATCCCCCGTGCGGCAGAGTCTCGCCAAAGGGCAACTCCATCCCAATCGTGCCCCGCTTCAGCAGAAAATGCTGATATCCAATTGCCGTGGCGCGCCCGTTCTCCGCTACCGCCATCACAACGAACGTCAGATCCATATCATCGGGCGACGTGTTCGAAACTTCCACGGTCCCCGCGATCCGGTTCCCGCTCACCCGCGCCGGCGCCTTCCAATTGATCGCCAAGGCTGCCACAACCTTCAGGATAAACTGCTTCTGCACCGCCGACTCGCGGTCTTCGCCGTCCGTCACCGACACTGTAAACTGGAACTCCCCAGGACGCTCCGGCTCTCCAATCAGCAGCCCGCGCTCCTCCAGTTTCATCCCCGGGGGCAGCGCGCCTTTCTCCACCTTCCAGTGCAGTACTGACACCCCTCCATGCGCATGGAAGTGAAACTCATAATGTCGATGCGGATAAGCATCCGGCAGCTGCGATTCATTCTCTATGACTACACCCCCTCCACTCTGTTGGGCCGTCGGGTCGCCCTGAGCCGATGATTGCTCGTCACTCGCCGGCGCCGACTCAAGTTGACATGCCGAAATCGCCACCACACTGACCAGCAGGAGGCCAAGCTCCACACCCCACCGTACCTTTTGCACTTTTGCCATGACCCCACCTTAGACGATACGAATCACTGCGACGACCCACCCAAATCCCGATTCCCTTACTCTCCCACACTTCTCCCACCACTGTGTAAGAATGTTCCGGCGGCCTAGTCTTGCGTCGCCGCCCTCCCCCGAGACACGGTAGTCACATTGACTTGCATTTGAGATTTCTGAAAAACTATCCACTCTGGGCTTTTTTCGTTTCCGAGTTTCGTTTTCATGGAACTGCTGCTCAATCTCGCGTGGCTTCTTCTGGCGCTCCCCGCCTATTGGCTGTGGCGGGCGTCCAGAACGACCCACGCCAGCCGAACGTTCGGCTCCCTGCAATGCTTACTGGCTTTGGGATGCTTGCTCGTCGTCCTCTTCCCCGTGGTTTCTGCCACCGACGACCTCCGCGCCATGCGCACCGAGATGGAAGAATCTCCCTCCAGCAAGCGCACCATCCGTCAGGCCAGCGCTGATAAGGTGTCGGCCTGGAAGTTGCAGACTCCGCCCGCTCTGGCATGGACCCCGGACCACCTCTTGATTATGAATAACCGAGACTGGCACCAATGGCCGGCCCCGGATTTATCTGTGCCGGTTCCGCCTGCCATCACGCGGACGGGCCGCGCTCCTCCTGCTTCTTTCCCCGTATAAGTCCCCCGAATCCCTGATCGTTCGCAGAAGAAGAAACAGCAGAGTCTTTATTTATCTTTACGTAATTCTTGGGCGGGATACGAGATATTGGGTTGTCGGCGGATTCGCCGGCGGCACACCAACTGACGGGCCGAACCCCTTACATCGTAGCCGGCCCATGGAGTTCTTGATGCACTGGAAATTTCTTGGTCTAGCGCTAGCCTTCAGCGCTGCCACTCTGCTCGCTCAGACCGCGCCCCAACCTTCCCCGCCCCAGGTCTGGACTTGGGATGCCGTCAAAAACTTCTTCGAACTGAATAACACATCGCTCCAGGCCAGCCGGCTGAATATTGACGAACTGAAGGCACAGGAAATCACCGCTCATCTCCGCCCCAACCCCGACTTCACACTGTCCGCCGACGGCACCCAGATCGCTCCGAGCCACGGCGTGTGGCAGCCTATTGCCGGCACCTTCGTCTCGCCAGGCGTTAGCTACTTATTCGAGCGCCGCAACAAGCGCGGACTCCGCTACGACGTCGCGAAGCAAGGCACCGCCATCGGCGTCGCTCAGCAGTCTGACTCGGAACGCAATCTTCTCTTCAATCTGCGCAGTGCATTCGTCGGCGTCCTGCAGGCCGAAGCCGTACTCCGCCTGGCGCAGGATAATCTCGAAGCCTACGACAAGATCCTGAAAGTCAGCCGCGACCGCTTCTCCGCCGGAGACATCGCCCGCATCGATCTCGATCGCCTCGAACTGCAGCGCCTGCAATACGAGTCCGACCTGCAGACCGCGCTGGTCAATCTGCGCACGACGAAGATCAACCTGCTCGCCCTGCTCGACGATCGGCGTCCGGTCGACAGCTACGATCTCGATGGACGCTTCGACTTCAGCGAAGACCTGGCCTCGCTCGACGACTATCGCAAAGACGCTCTCGACGCGCGCCCCGACCTCCGCGCTGCCGCCCTCTCGGTGAAGCAAGCCGAAACCAGCTACCAACTCGCCGAAGCCAACGGATCCACCGATCCCACCATCGGCGTCTGGTTCACCCACAACGGTTCGTTCAACAATCCCGATGCCCTGAACACCATCGGCGCCAGCGTCAGCATCCCGCTGCGCTTTTTCGACAGCAACCAAGGCGAAAAGCTGCGCACCAAGATCGACGTCAAGCGCAACGAAAAACTTCGCGACGGCATCGAAACCCAGGTCTACGCCGACGTCGATTCCGCCTACGCCACCCTCAGCAGCAATATCAATCTTCTGAAGCCGTACAAGCGCCAGTATCTGGACCAGGCGGTTCGCGTGCGCGACACGGTTTTGTTTTCCTACCAGCACGGCGGCGCGTCTCTGCTCGACTTTATCAATGCGGAAAGTGAATACCGCACCGTGGAGTTGAACTACGTAAATCTGGTCGGGTCGTATCTGACGGCCGCCGCCCAGTTGAATCTGGCCGTAGGGCGCGAGGTTATCCAATGACGAAATTCATATTTCATGGCCGCACGGATGTCAGGCATAACAGGATGCCTTTGTCTCGCTGCTTTCTTTTAGTACTGTTGCTGGCCGCACTTGGCGGCGCCGTGGCCTGTTCAAAAGACACTCCGGCATCCACGAGCAAACCTCCGGTCACAGTCGATCCCGACGTCTTCGACGCCAATCAGCCCCTGTTATTCAAAACTGCCAAGGCTGAGACCCGCGCCCTCCCCACTCAGGTCACGGCCAACGGAGTCGTCTCACCCGATGTCAACCGCACCATCCACGTCACTTCGCTCGGCGGCGGTCGTGTCATCGATCTCAAAGTGAGGCTGGGCGACACCGTCTCGAAAGGTCAGACACTGCTCGTGATCTCCAGCCCCGACCTCGCCTCCGCCATGTCTGATTACCAGAAGGCCAAGGCCGATGAAGTCCTCTCGCGCAAGGCTCTGGAGCGCGCCCAGATGCTGTTCGACCGCGGTGCCATAGCAGCCAAAGATCTCGAAACCGCTCAGGATACCGAAGACAAAGCCAAAGTCGACGTCGAAACCGCCGAGCACCACATTCAGGTCCTGGGCGCCGATCCCGCTCACCCCAGCCCGCTTATCAATCTGAAAGCTCCCGAATCTGGAACCATCGTCGAACAGAACGTCGCCGGATCCGAAGGCGTCAAGAGCCTCGACAACACTCCCAATCTCTTCACCATTGCCAACCTCGCCGAAGTCTGGGTGGTCTGCGACGTCTTCGAAAATGACTTGGGAGAAGTTCACGTCGGTGACGCCGCCGAGATCCGACTCACCGCCTTCCCCGACCGCATCTTCAAAGGCAAGGTCGCCGACATCTCTCGCGTGCTCGATCCCAACACGCGGAGCGCGAAAGTGCGTATCGTGCTCGGCAACGCCGATGGCGCTCTCCGCCCAGGCATGTATGCCGTGGCCACCTTTCGGTCCCGGAAGCTGACTGACCGCATCGTCGTCCCAGCCACGGCCATCATGCGCCTGCACGATAAAGACTGGGTCTTCCGCAAAGAGGGCGACAACCGCTTTCGCAAGATTGCGGTCACGGCCGACGGCCTCGCTCCCGACGGCACGCAGCAAATTCGCGACGGCATAAAGCCCGGCGACGAACTGGTCACCAACGCCCTCGAGTTCTCCACGGAAGTCGCGGAGAAGAAGGAATGATCCGTGCCCTGATCGACTTCGCCCTGCGCAACCGCCTCATGATTCTGGGTGCGTCGCTCGTGCTTTTCGCCTGGGGCATCTTTTCGTTCCATGCCCTCCCCATCGAGGCCTACCCCGACGTTGCCGATACCTATGCACAGGTCATCACGCAGTGGCCTGGACACGCCGCCGAAGAGGTCGAGCAGCAGATCACCGTCCCCCTCGAAGTCGAGCTGAACGGCGTCGCCCATCTCACCCACTTGCGCTCCGTCTCGCTGATGGGCTTGTCCATCATCACCATCATTTACGACGACGACATCACCACCTTCAACGCTCGCCAGGAAGTGCTTGACCGCCTGCAACTGGTCACTCTGCCCAACGGTGTCAATGCAAGCATCGGTCCCGACTACAGCCCTACCGGTCAGATCATGTTCTACACGCTGACCAGCACCAACCCGAAGATCGACGTGATGGAACTCAAATCTCTCAATGACTGGGTCGTGGTGAACCAGTTGAAGTCGGTGCCGAACATCGTCGATGTAAATCCCTTCGGCGGCCCGACCCGCGAGTACCAGGTCCAACTCGATCCCGGAAAGCTCGTCTCCTACGGCCTCTCGCTGGCGCAGGTCGAGAACTCGCTCGTCGCGAACAACATCAACGCCGGCGGCGGATTCATCGAGCGCGGCGAGCAAGCCTTAAATGTCCGCGCCGTCGGCCTCATGCAGACCGCCGACGATATCGCCGCCACCGTCGTGAAAGTGCAGAACGGCACGCCGGTCCGCGTACGCGATCTGGGCAACGTAGTTCAGGCTCCCAAAGTCCGCCTCGGACAACTCGGCAAAACCATCCGCAAGAAAGACGGCACCATCCTCAACAATGACGACGTCGTCGAAGGCATCGTCCTGCTCCGTAAAGGCGCCGTCGCCGAAACCACCCTCGACGCCCTCCACCAAAAGATTGACGAACTGAACGGAAAAGACGGCAAAGCAGGACTGCTGCCGCCAGGTGTGAAACTCGTTTCCCACCTCGACCGCAGCGAACTGATGCATCACACCACGCACACCGTCCTGCGCAATCTGACCGACGGCGTCCTGCTCGTCACGCTGATTCTCTTCCTCTTTCTTGGCAACGTGCGCAGCGCGCTCATCGTCGCCGTCACCATTCCCTTCTCCCTGCTCTTCGCCGCGATCCTGCTCGACCTGCGCCACATCCCCGCCAACCTGCTTTCGCTGGGCGCACTCGACTTCGGCATGGTCGTCGATGGATCGGTCGTGATGGTCGAAAACATCCTCCGCCACACCTCCTTCGGCAACACCAAGAAGTCATTCATGGAGACCATCGCCATCGCCGCCCACGAAGTCCAGCGCCCGGTCTTCTTCGCCCGCATCATTATTATCGTTTCCTATCTCCCGATCTTCACCTTGCAGCGCGTCGAGGGTCGCCTCTTCAGCCCCATGGCTTGGACCGTTGCCTTCGCCCTTCTGGGCGCGCTGGTCTTCGCCCTGCTTATAGCGCCCGTGCTCTGCAGCATCCTATTCAGTTCCGGGATCAAAGAGTGGCGCAACCCCGTTCTCGAGTGGCTCAACCGCACCTACGGACGCTCCCTCGACTGGTGCTTCGACCACATGCACTTCACTCTCGGCATGGGCTTGCTGGCTCTCGCCCTCATGCTCTTCATCGCGATGAGCGGAATCATCGGGTCGGAATTCCTCCCACACCTCGACGAAGGCGCGATCTGGGTCCGCGGCACTCTCGCTCCCAGCACCGGACCCTCCGCCAGCATCGCCATGTCGAAGAAGGCTCGCCTTGTGCTTGCCAACTTCCCGGAAGTGACCCAGGTCATCAGCCAGGTTGGTCGCCCCGACGACGGCAGCGACGCCAGCGGTTTCTATAACACCGAATTTTTTGTCGACCTGCGTCCGCGCAACGAGTGGCGCAACGACTTTCATGGCAAGAAAGACGAACTCATCGCCGCTATGGACAAAGACCTCCAACAGTTCCCCGGCGTCGACTGGAACTTCTCCCAGCCCATCTCCGACAACGTCGAAGAAGCCGTCAGCGGCGTTAAAGGCGAACTCGCCGTCAAGCTCTTCGGAACCGACCTCAAGACGCTCGAAGCCAAAGCCGACGAGATGCAGGGCGTGATGAGCCAGATCCCCGGCGTCGCCGACCTCGGCACATTCCAGGTTCGCGGCCAGCCCAACGTCAACTTAAACGTCGACCGCGCCGCCGCCGACCGCTTCGGCATCAACGTCGCCGATATTCAGGATGCCGTCGAAACCGCCGTCGGCGGCAAAGCGCTGACCCAGATTCTCATCCTCGAGCAGCGCTACGACCTCACCGTCCGCTACCTGCCTCAATTCCGCCAGTCAGTTGAGGACATCAAAAATATCCGCATCCTCGCGCCCACCGGCGAGCGCGTCTCCCTCGCCCAACTGTGCAACATCTCTCTCGACGATGGCGCCTCCACCATTTATCGCGAAGGCAACTCACGCTACATCGCCATCAAATACAGCGTGCGCGGCCGCGACCTTGGCTCGACCGTCCGCCAGGCCATCGAAGAAGTCGGACGCAAAGTCAAACTCCCCGAGGGATATCACCTCGACTGGACCGGAGAATACGAGAGCCAACAGCGCGCTAACCGCCGCCTCGCGTTCATCGTCCCCATCACGCTTCTGCTGATGGCGTTCATTCTGTATTCCGCCTTCAGTTCGTGGAAGTGGGTCGGCCTGATTCTTGCGGTAGTTGCGCTCTCCCCGCTGGGCGGCTTTCTCAGCCTGCTCATCACCGGAACTCACTTCAGCGTGTCGTCGGGACTCGGATTCCTCGCCCTGATCGGCGTCTCGGTTGAGATCGGCGTGATCATGATCGAATACATCAACCAACTCCGCACCCGCGGCCTGCCGGTGCGCGAAGCCGCCAAGGAAGGCGCCCAACTCCGACTGCGTCCCATCATGATGACGATGCTGGTCGCGACCCTCGGCCTGCTCCCGGCCGCGATGTCGCACGACATCGGATCCGATTCGCAGCGGCCGTTCGCCATCGTCATCGTGGGCGGCCTGATCGTGGAATTACTGGTTAGTGTGATCCTCTGGCCAACGCTTTACGTATTTTCGGCTCGCCCCGGCGACCGCCTGCCTCCGTCCGAACAAAGCTTCATGGCCGAAGGCGAGCACATCGACTAGAAATGGATCGCGAGCAGAAGGGCCTGTGGTGTAAGGAACACGGCGGGCGGCGATTTCGGTCGCCGCTCGTAGTTGCAAGTTCGAATCTTGCCAGGTCCACCAGTTTTAGGTGTTCAGGTCTCAGGGAGCAAGGGGTAGCCAAAGGAATGAGCTTAAGAGCTAAAGGCTAAGAGCTGACAGCTCCAAAAAAATAAGAGTTCCGAGGTGGTGTGGGGTCCATTCGTCTCGGCCAGTAGCTCGCGTTTGACCCTCGCTCGACCTGCTCTCGCTGCTTCCCTTGCGGGGAACTGCGCGCGATCTTCGCTTGGGCTCCGGGCTCACCGCCAACCGGATAAACCTACCCTACGCCTCGGAACTCTATCTTGCCTCCGACATTTCTTCTTCGTTCGCCTCGACCAGCGCTTTGCTATAGACCCTTGCTCGCCCTCCGTTCCGACCTCGCGATCAGAACAGTGACTCCGCTTGAGCCCCGGACGCCGCACCAACCGGAAAAACTTAAGAAGCTGTCAAAGAACGATCCTGTTGTACTCCTTCTATTCCCTCGGTCAACGAAAAATACGCACTTGTAAGTACACGTATTTTCAATCAAGTGCAGCCCATCCACAAGGCTATGACCGAAAATGGTGCAGAGGCCCACGCATTTTTCGTGAAAGCCTTGTCAGGCACGGCTTTCCGCAGCATTCATTACGCGAAGGCAAGGTTGGCAGGGACGCAAAGAATTGTTTCTGGACTGTGAAAATCGCGCACTTCCCGTGCCCGGCAAGGAGTTTCAAGATTACCTTCCACAAGCAAAAGCAACAGTAGGGGCAAGAGCAAAGCCGCGGACAGGCGCGTCGCATGAAAATGCCCCCGCCACACCGAGTGTGGCGGAGGCCGAGTTTCGCAGCGCTGCCCCTTCGTTACTTCGTAGCAGCAAAGAAATCCGCGAACGCCTTCGCCTTCGGGACTCCCACGCCGGTAACGTTGTCCCACCCGATCTTTGTGCGCAGAGCGGTGGAAGAGTTGCACTGCGTGATGAAACCGAAGCCGTCGGCCTGTGAGCAGTCGGTCCCGAAGGAAATCACCAGCGCGGTATCTTGCAGGAACGCATAGTCCCAGATTGCGCTAACGAATGTCCCCGGCCCTTCGCCGCCCATGATCCCACCGGGGCTATAGAAGGTTGTTCCCGTACTATCCAGAATGGAGCCTTTCACGTTGTTCTTTGAGGTAACGGGAACAATGTCGTAGATGGTGCCCGCCAGCATCGAATACATGTACGGAGCCGCCGAGCCGAGAGGAGCGCCCGCCTCCTGATTCGCAATCGCCCACAACGCGGAGAACATCGGGGCCGCTACGCTCCTTCCACCCCAGACCTGCCATACCTGTTCCGGAACATTTCCCGGAATACTAATGAGAATCGCCACTCCGGTGTAGGGATCTGCCAGCCATGAAACGTCGGGCAGTTGACGATACTCTCCGGGCAGCGCTTTCTGGTAAGAGGGCTTCGGGAAGCCGCCGAGGCAGGTTACCTCGCCGTTTGTGGGATCCACGCTTTGGCTGGCGCAGTTACTTTGACCTCCGCCGGAACCGCCAATGAAGCCGAATGCTTCTGAAGCAGGCGGATCGGCCACCAGAAGCGAACAAGGCGGCAAACACTGACCGCAGACGAATGGCCGACATCGTAGCGCGTCCTGGCATCGCATGACAACGGATTTGGTGTTTTTTTGTACTAGCAACCTGGCATGTGCATTATTTTGCAGTCACCGCGAGTGTAGCTGTGCCACCGGTCACTTCGGCCGAGTGCGCGACCATGCGGAATCACTTCGGCCATTCAGAAATTCTCCAGAGACATCAAATACCTCTTTACAATAATTACTTACTTATATAAGTTATTGATTATGCATATAGCACCCGACCTCAATGTCTCCTTCGCCGCCCTCGCCGACCCGACCCGCCGGGCGATCCTCGCACGTCTCGCCTTGGGCGAAGCGACGGTCACGGAACTGGCCGAGCCCTTCGAGATGACGCAGCCCGCGATCTCGCAGCACCTGAAAGTGCTCGAAGACGCGGGGCTCATTGTGCAGCGAGTCGATGGCACGAAGCGCCCTCGCCGATTGGCGAAGGCCGGCATTGAAGCCATGGACCAATGGCTGACGATGTTGCGAAAAGCTTTGGAGAAAAA
>CAWHSR010000020.1:0-142107 GCA_963832015.1 uncultured Acidobacteriaceae bacterium | reverse complement strand
CGTCGCCCGTCTTCACAATCTGGTAAAAACTCCGCAAGGGCACGTAGTACTTCTGGTCGATCGTTAGGGTGTTGATCTCTACCTTCCGGGTCAGGTGCAAGGCGCCGTGTGCATTTTCTGCGGAGACCGTGTACCCGACGACGTGGAGATCATGATTCTGTGGCGGGGGAAGCACTGATATCTGCCACCCGGTAGGAATCTTAACGGTGACGTCGTCCGCTTTTTGGGAATGAAACTCAAAGTAGACGGGATAGTTCCGGTTCGAATACTCAAAGACGTGTCTTTCCGTCGCGCCAAACAGTGCAACGGGCACTAGCGCGCGGTGCCCAGACAGCGTCGCCCAGCCCGGTATTTTGACGCTGAAGGTAGCAGTCAGCGGAACTTCCGAGTTCGTCCAGTCCGGCTGTTGCGTCAGGTCTATTTCACTGCCGATGGGAATGTATTCTTTGACCTGGTCCTCGAGGTATTTCTTATGGGCAGCATCGTCCTGGTTCCTCTGGTCGACCCGCCGCCGCAGGGCTTCCAGGCCGGTGAAAGTGACGTCGAGCTTTCCTTCGAGGGTGCCGACGTCAGAGAGGGTCAGGTCCGCTTTGCGCTCGATGCGTGAGGCCGAACTCTCCGGCAGGTTGGTCTGGATCCAAGTACCACCATCTTTATCGAGCCGCAATCCTTGAACCCCAGTCTCTTCCCAAGGCAGCAGTCCGAACGGAGCAAACGCGAACCCCGGAGCAAGATAAAGGTCCTTCCCACCCACCTTTACCAAAACCGCGCTCCGGTCGAGCTTGCCGCTTTGCATAGTCTGCGGATTGAAAAAATCATTCCTCCGATCCGATACCCAAACGCCATAAGCTTCGATTCCGGCAGATCTCGCGAGGGCGAGGCAAAGCCAATTAAGTTGCTTCTGGTCGCCAGAGCCCTGCTTCCACACTTCTTCCGCATTCTCTTCGATCTTCTTGTTTTCTCTCTTCTGTTCCTGTTCGGTTTTGCGGACTTCGAAAGTGGTGTTGTGCAACTGCTGAACGCGCGCGTAGATCTTGTGAAGCTTAACGTCGGGGGGATCGGCGGGGGAGACGATCTGGGACAGTGCCTGATCCATGGCGCCGCGTTTGCCAACGAAACTCTCCAGTTCGTCGTTCCTCTTCTTGCCGACCTTCTTCCAGAACTTGTTCGCGTCCATTTCAAACGGTTCGCTGCTATAAATGAAGTCCACCCGCGCCTTCAATTCATTCTCCGGAGGCATAAAGTCTTCCGCCCGGAAAGGCGCAATATTAGAGACTTCCAACACCACGAGCCCGTCGTTCCCTTGCTTGGGGGAGGCAGTTCCAGGCGGCAGATGTTCATTCCAGCGGAAGCTCATCGGGGCATAATCATTCTGAAAAGGCTTGAGCGTGAATTTGGCCCTCCTGGTGAAAAGTTCATTGCTCAGAATCCACTGTGAGAAGAAGATGTAGTGTTCCCGAAAACTGATGGTGTAGAAATACTCGATGATGCTGCCGACCTGTACATCGGGCAGAGTAAGGGTTTTCGCGACGTACTGAAACCCCTTGCTCTTGTAGACGGTTTTTTCGAAGGCCTTGCCATCGAAATTCACAATCGACCCGTCAGGCCGGATGGTGCGGGCGTTGATTCCGGTTACGAACCCCGTTTCCTTGGGAAGAGGGATCTCGACATTTGCGTATTTACGTCCCTCCTCGGTGAGGATCTTGATTCGATAGTATTGTTCCTCATAGCGATCGGCGGCCGATTCGGTGCCCATGATCTGCACGCCACCGTGTGCCGTCCTGCCGTAGTCATCTCGATTTACTTCGCGATAGAGGATGATCGCGGGCGCTCCGGGCGCCAGAGGCTCGCTCGTCATCTTCAACTCTTCAGCGGAGACCGCCTGGAACTTGACAGTGGCATGCGCGGTGTTGAGTAGGATCAAAACCGAACAGACTGCGGAAACGTGAGACAACCATCGTCGGCGGAGGGGCAATGGGAGCGCTCCTTTGAAGGTTTTGAGAAACCGGAAACCGCTACGGCGCGGGCTTTTCGTGCTCACCGCCATAGATCCGGTTCGGAGTAGCAGAGTAATGTACATCCCAGCGGCCCGGAAAACAATGCACTAAAGATATGCCCCGCAGTCTATAACCATTCTGGCGAATTCGACGGCGCAACGATTGCGGCCCTTCTCGACAAGCCCCGTGCTGAGTTCTGGTCTTCGTTTGCCCGCTCGTTTACAATCCTGTCGCTGAGCGTTCTCGTCCGGCAAGAATCTCGGCCTGCATGAGAATGTTCGAAAGGAGGATGCGATGCTCCGCTCGCGTACGATTCTCCACGCCGCAGCCGTCGCTGTCCTGTTGGTCTTAACCCTGAGTTGCGGTGCCGCCCACGACTCCGATGAATTCTTCGTTCTGGTTTCAGCAAACTTGCAGCTTCCGTACTGGAAGGCCGCGGGCGCGGGGTTTTCCAATGCAGCCGCGCAGATGAAGGTGCGCGCCGATTTCATGGGACCAGCGACCTTCGATCCCAAGGCTGAGCGCGATGCTCTCGATCAGGCAGTGCAGAAGAAAGCGACCGGAATTTTGCTGGATGTAACTGATGCGCCGCTGCTCAAGGACAGCATCGATAAGGCTGTGACTGCCGGCATCCCCGTCATTACGATCGACTCTGACGGGCCCTCGAGCAAGCGGCTGTTCTTCATCGGCACCAACAACTATCAGGCCGGGGTAACCGGTGGGCAACGCCTGGCGCAGGAACTGAAAGGCAAGGGGAGTGTCGTGGTCTTCACCATGCCAGATCAGCCCAACCTGCAGGACCGGCTGCGCGGCTACAAAGACGCTCTGGCCAAGACGCCGGAGATCAAGATTACCCGCGTGGTCGATATTCAGGGCGATCCCCGCATCGCCTTCGATACCGCAACCCAGATTATCGGCAAAGAGCGCGACAAAGTCGACGGCTTCGTTTGTCTCGAAGCGCAATCGGGCAAAGAAGTCGCCGGCGTGCTCAACAGCTACAAAGTAAATGGCAAAGTCGTGATCGCCATGGATACTGACCAGGAAACGCTCGACTGGATTCAGAAAGGTGTTATCGCCGCCACGATCGCGCAGAAACCCTACACCATGGCTTTCGTCGGCATGCAGATGCTCGACAATCTGTATCACCACAAGCCCTCTTCGCTGGATGCGGATTGGTCCAAAGACACGTTTGCCCCGATCCCCAGCTTTGTGGATACGGGCTCGGGCTTGATCGATAAGAGTAACCTGGCGTCGTTCATTCAGGCAGGGAAGAACCTCGCTTCGGCACCAAAATAACGACCGGGCCTCAGGCACACATAAACTATTAATGGATGGAGATTTGATGCGGAAGCTTGTGTTTTCTTTTTTCGCGGTGGTCTTAACTTTCTCTCCTGGATATGCTCTCGACCGACAACCCAACGCGGATTATCACGCTCGCCGCGTAGCCCTTGCGAAGAAAACGGCAGCCGTTGTGGTGCTATTCGCTCCGCTCGAGGCCAATGACGCCGAGTACGGATTTCGACAAGACGACAATTTCTACTATCTCTCCGGTGTGACTGAGCCGGGAGTCGCGCTGCTTATCGCGCCGCCGATGGAAGCCAAGGACGACAACCCCGCTCGCCCCTACACTGAGATTCTCTTTCTTCCTCCCCACAATCTGCGGCTCGAGAAATTTACCGGACCGAAACTGGGCGCCGACAATCCCGATGCTCCGAAGATCACCGGCTTCGACCATGTAGAGGAAATGGGAAAACTGCCGGATGAAGTTTCGAAAGTACTTGCCGGCGGGCGGCCGGTCATCTACACCGACGTGGCTTCTCAAGGTGAAACGTCTGCCAGCGCGGAGCCTCTGACTTTCCTGAAGCGCACCAACGCATTCCTGTTTTTCCAGGATGTGAAGCCCATGTTGTCTTCGCTGCGCACCGTCAAGGACGCAGGCGAAGCCGCATTGATTCGCAAAGCAGTGGACGCTTCTGTGGCTGCCCACTTGGCTGCCATGAAAGTGGTGAAGCCCAACGTCACCGAATTCGAAATCTCCGGGCTGATGCAATATGAATGGACGAGACGCGGCTGCGAACGTCCTGCCTATTCGCCAATCGTGGGCTCGGGGCACAATTCCACGGTTCTGCATTATTCGGAGAACAGCAACACGATGAAGGCCGGCGACGTCGTTGTCATCGATGCTGCCGGGGAATACTCGATGTACGCCGCCGACATCACCCGCACGCTGCCGATCAGTGGCCATTTCACGCCACGCCAGCGCGAGATCTACGACATCGTTCTCGGCGCCCAGGAAGCCGCCATTGCTGCGTTCCAGTCAGGCAAGTCGATGCTCTTTGGGGACACCGAAGCCTCACTGAACAGAGTAGCGAAAGATTACATCAAGAATCACGGCAAAGATCTTCACGGCCAGTCCCTCGATCAGTATTTCATTCACGGCCTCGGTCACTATATCGGATTGAACGTGCACGATCCGGGCGACTACAAAGTCCCGCTCGCCCCGGGCATGACGTTCACCATCGAACCCGGCATCTACATTCCCGAAGAAAATATCGGTGTCCGCATTGAAGACGATTTCTACGTGGATGCCGATGGCAAGCTGATCAAGCTGAGCGCAGCGGCACCTTCAAAAGCGGCGGACGTGGAAAAAGCAATGGCAGGGAAGTAGGAGCTAGCTAAAAGTACTTCGAACGAATTTTGTTTCTTACGTCGTCCTCAACGGAGAACGTTGCGGCGGAATCCGCCGAGAACTTGCCTTCCAATTCATAAGCCTGTTTCTCAAGAGGTATTTCCTCGTAGGAGCCTCCGCTCAGAAATCCCCGCACATAGGCGTCGGCAAACCCCTGCAACCCGAGATGCTTGTACTGAACCGCATGCACCAGTTCATGGAATAACAACGGAAGAGTCAGCGGTTCGACATGCATAACTACATCCTGAAATGTAATACCCGCCATGTCCGAAAATGGCGGCGCATTGCGGATTCCCAATGTCCGTAACTGCGGGTAAAAGGATGGTTCTGGCGCTCGCCCGGGAATTACCCGCACCTTGTTCAATACGTCTGCTGGGAAAAATCCCGCCAGCGTCTTCTTGTGTTCTTTCCCGATGGGCGCGGCCTTCCCATGAAAAGTGGTTTGTTGGTCCGCGATGTAGGCGGCAATCCAGGCTGAGAGCAGTTGAATTTGTTTTTCCGGTAACGAATAGGGCATGAGCCTGTCTACGAAATGTATTCCCTGATGTACTCGTCCTTCGTGTGGGCCAGCTGGTGAACGTCGCCATCGAAAATTACCTTCCCATCGCGCAGAATCAGAAAACTCATCGGAACATCGCAGTACTGCCCCCGCGGCAAGACGCGCAATTGGTTGGTTCGCGGATCGAATTCATGGGTAGCCAGCGTGAATGCGTCCTGCAGACGGTGCGTCACCAGGAGGGAACTGGTGCGGTACACGTCGCGCTGCTTCATGATCAGGTCCACAATCGTATTCGACGTAACCGGATCTAGACCGCCGGTGGGGGAGTCGTAGAGCAGCAGTTCCGGTTGCGTGATGATGGCGCGTGCGATGGCGACACGCCGCCGCATGCCCCCCGAAAGTTCGGAAGGAAATAGGTCGAGCGTGTGTTCCAGTTCCACAAAGCGCAGCGACTCGCGAACCCGTGCGTCGATAGCGGCGTCGTAAACGCCCCGCTCTTCCATCAACCGGTAGGCAACGTTTTCGCTCACCGTGAGGGAATCGAACAACGCGCTTTCCTGAAACACCATGCCCAGCTTGCCGCGCATCGGAAAAAGGTCCTGCTCCCGCATCTCGGTGACTTCATTGCCGAGAACCGTGATCCTGCCGGAGTCGGGACGCAGCAGGCCGAGTGCGAGCTTCAGAATTGTGCTCTTGCCGGATCCTGCGACGCCAAACAATGCCTTGGTTTCTCCATAGGGCAGATGAAACGATACGCCGCGGAGAACTTCATTTTCCTCAAACGCCAGATGGACATCTTCGAAAACAATGGCTGACCCAGACGGCCGTTCGGTGACGGCGGTGGCGTGGTCGATGGGCAGCGTAGGTGCCGACATGCGTTTACCTATACGACAAAATCGAGATCAACAGTTTCGTAACGAAGAAATCGGTGACCAGGATAAACACCGATGCGGCCACCACCGCCTGCGTCGTTGCCCGGCCCACGCCTTGCGTCCCGCCACGCGCGGTCATCCCGTAATAGCAGCCGACCGTCGCGATGATGAAGCCAAACATAACCGGCTTGAGCAGTCCCATGAAAACGTCCTGCAGCACCAGCACCTGCCAGGCGTTTGCCCAGTACTGCCGGGCATCGAGGTTCAGAAACAATTTGGCCACAAACAGGCCGCCGGCGAGTCCAACCAGATCGGAAATGATGCTGAGAAAGAACAGCATGAACACTGTCGCCGTGACGCGCGGAGTCACCAGTTTCTTCATCGGATCGGTGCCCAGCGCCCTCATGGCGTCGATCTGTTCGGTCACCACCATTGACCCCAACTCGCTGGCCATACCCGAAGAATTACGTCCGGCGACCATCAATCCGGTAAGCACCGGCCCCAACTCGCGCACCATGGAAGTGGAAACCAGCTGCCCGATCAGAGTGATGGACCCAAAACGTTGCAGTGTGTTGGCCGTCTGCAAAGCGAGCACGCCGCCGGTGAAGAAGCCCGTCAGCACCACGATAGGCAGCGAGCCCACGCCGATCAGGTCGGCCTGCTGAATCATGTCCGCGAAATAAAGTGGTTTGCGAAACAGGTTGCCGACTGACTGCGCAGCCAGCAAGGTGTAATCCTGAACCGCCTGGACCTTCTGTTTGGCGAACTCCGTGGGCGAAATCAGTTCCATGCGATTCGGAAAGCCAGGCATCGGCGAGGCACTGGCTTGACCGAACTATAACAGAGAACCCTGTCAGCGATCAGCCGTCAACTGGAACTGATATCTGTCATTTTTGCTACGGACGAGGATTGAGACTAAGAGCTAGTGGCTGAGAACTGAGAACTGCTCCCCTAGCCCCGCCCCTTCTTCTTAATCTCAATATTATGCCGCCGGATTTTCTGATTCAGGGTAGACAACGGCACATGGAAGCGCTCGGCCGCTTCCGTCTGATTCCAATTGCACCGCTCGAGCATGTCGACGATGATGCGGCGCTCCACGTCCCCGATGATCTCGAACAGCGATGCATCAGATGGCGCGTCATGCAGCGTCAACGAAGAACCACGCCCCATCATCGAGTCTGGCAGCAGGTCCATGCTGATTTCTGGCCCGGACGAGAGCACGACCGCGCGTTCGATGACATTCTCAAGTTCACGCACGTTCCCCGGCCATGAGTAGGCCATCAGCGGACGCAGCGCCTCAGGAGTGATGCGCGGCATAGTCCGCCCATTTTCTTCGGCGTACTTCTTCAGGAAGAACTCAACCAGCAGCGGAATGTCTTCCTTGCGCTGCCGCAGCGGCGGCAACTCGACGGTGATCACGTTCAGGCGGTAGAACAAGTCTTCACGGAACCGTCCCTCGCGAACCATCTGCCGCAAATCAATATTGGTGGCGGCGATGATGCGCACGTCCACCTGGATCTCCTGAATCCCGCCCAGATGCATGAATCGCCGGTCCTGCAGCACGCGCAGAATCTTCGCCTGCGTTTCCAGCCCCATGGTGGCGATTTCGTCCAGGAACAGCGTGCCCTTGTCCGCAACTTCGAACAGCCCCTTCTTCGACGCGATGGCGCTGGTGAAGGCGCCCTTCACGTGTCCGAAGAGCGTGGATTCCAGCAAATCAGTAGGCATCGACCCGGTGTTCACCGGAACGAACGGCTTATCGCGCCGTGGAGAATTCAGGTGCACGGCCTTCGCGATCACTTCTTTGCCCGTGCCACTTTCGCCCTGCAACAGCACGGTCGACCGGCTGTTGGCCACCTGCGCGACCAGGTCAAAAATCTTCAGCATGGGCTCGCTCTTGCCCACGATGTTTTCGAAGTTATAGCGCTGCTTCAGCGCGCGCTTGAGCTGTACGTTCTCTTCTTCGGCCCGGCGCCATCCGACTGCGGCGCGCACGTCGGCAAGAAGTTTTTCGTTATCCCATGGCTTCTGTACGAAGTTCGCCGCACCCGACTGCATGGCGCGCACCGCATTCTCGACTGTGCCGTAGGCAGTAATCATGATCACGGGCAGGCGCGAGTCGTGCGAGTGAATCTCGGAAAGAATTTCCATCCCGTTCCGCCCGGGCAGCGTCAGGTCGAGCAACACCAGATCAAAGGGTCGGTCCGCCATCTCCGAAAGGCCGTCTTCACCGCTGACCGCGGTCTCGACTTCAAAGCCTTCCATCTCGAGCAGCGTCTGCAACGATTCGCGGATCTCCGCCTCATCGTCAATGATGAGCACTGAGCCTGCCGGCGACGGGCTTCCGTTCATCGTGCCGCGTGTGATGACTGCTGCTTCAGACATGCACTGCCTTCCTGCTCAGGGGGAAATCCAGGGCGAACGTCGTCCCGGAACCCGGATTACTTTCGACGCGAATCTTTCCCGCATGCTCCTGAATAATGCCGTAGGTCACCGACAGGCCCAGTCCAGTTCCACGATTCTGACCTTCTTTGGGCGCGGTCTTGGTGGTGAAGAATGGATCGTAAATGCGCTGGATATGCTCTGGCGCAATGCCCGACCCGGTGTCGGAAACGCGCACGCTGACCATGTCTCCATTGGTCGTGGCTACGTTGAGTCTGCCGCCACCCGGCATCGCGTCCTTGGCATTCAGGAACAGGTTCAGGAAGACCTGCTGCAACCTTCCTGGATTTCCCTGAATCGCAGAAATCCCCGCCGTCAACTCAGAGTTCACCTGAATCTTTGCGGTCCTGAACTGGTGCTCCAGCAGCGCGAGCGTGTCGGTGATGACTTTGTTGATATCAACATCGGCAAACTCCGTCCCACTGGTGCGCGAGAAGTTCAGAAGATTGTTGACGATTTCCGAAGCGCGGAACGTCTGCCGCGTGATCTTCTCCAGCAATCCCGACTTCTGCGGATCGCCCTGCAGCTGTTTAGCCAGCATCTGCGTGTACGATGAAATTACCGCCAGCGGCGTGTTGACTTCGTGTGCCACACCGGCCGCCAGTAGCCCGATCGACGAAAGCTTGTCCGCCTGCGATAGCTGGCCTTCGAGTTCGACACGTTCTGTGATGTCGTCCATAATGACGAGCCGCCCGATCACCTGGAACTTCCGCGTCACCAGCGGCGCAATCGCCACATTGACCGTGCGCGTCTCGCCTGCGGGCGTAAGCAGCCGGAACTTATACAGGTTGTTGATGCCGGCATTTTGCCGCACCCGGTAAAACTCCTCGACAAACTCCGCCGGGAAGACGCTGCGCACCGGTTGCGTCAACGCTTGCCAGCGCGGCAGTGCGTACATCACTTCCATCTGCGCGTTCCAACTCTCGATGCGGTCTTCCATGTCGAGCGCCATGATGCCCACGTTGATCGACTCGACGATGTTTTCGTTGAAGTCCTTCAGGCGCTCGTACTCCGCGACTTTCTGTTGCAGGGAAGCGTACAGCCGCCCGTTCTGAATCGCGATGCCGAGGTAGCCGCCCAGCGTCTCGAGTAATTCGATATCCTCGCTGGAGAGGTAGTCGCCCTTGCCCGTTTTTCCCAAGCCGAGCACCGCCACGGTTTTCTGCTGGGCGCGGCACGGAATGTAGTAGTTCAGATCCAACCGGGCGATGGCATCCTGCGACCCGGCAGTTTCGCGCGGCACCTGGTGCGTGTTCTCAAAGAACATGTGCCCCGCAGGCTCAGGCCGAGGCGTGTCCATGAACGTCAGGTCGAGTTTGCCCATCGGATTCATGCCTATGGACTTGGAGAGGGCGAACTCGTCTACTTCCTCTCCCGCCCGAAGGAAAATCGCGATGCGATTCACCGACAAGGTGCGCGACAGTCGATCCACCACGGAAGAAAGCAGCGCGTTCAGATCGGTTTCCGAGCCCAGTTCACGGCCAAACTCAATCAGCGTTCGTCGATAGTCATAGACGGTGCGATAGAAAAACTGGTCGACGCGATCCTGAATCCACTTGCGCACCGGATCAAACAACAGCGCGGTGACCACTACCGCCAGAATGAGGCCTACCGGCCCGGTCTCTTTCTGCCGCATGTGCACCAGCGTGGCGACTCCGGCGACCAGCGCGAAATACATTCCCACCACAGCCGTGACCGCCAGCGTGTAGACCACAACCCGCTTGGAGATCAGATCAACGTCCATCAGGCGATAGCGGAAGATCACGAAGCCAAAAGTCAACGGCAGCAAGCCCAGGAATAGGACAGACAACTTCATCCACGTACCGGGCAGCGAACCCATCAGGAATGGCACCACGTAGAACAGCGTGTAAGGAACGATGGCCAGAACAGTTCCGCGCGTGACCCACTTCAGTTGCTGACGCAGGATGGTCGTGCGGGCCAGACGGTAGCTATCCCACAGCACGGCCGCAGCGGCGATGAACAGCAGCGCCCCATACGCCATTTCCTGCCGGTCCATGTCCCATCGCAAATATCCGCTGGCCTGAGCCAGACGAAGGGCAAAAATGTGCCGTGCCAGAAGCAGCGCGCCCGGAACATAAACCAGCGCCAACAACCACGGACGCTGACGAACGAATTGTCGCCTCTCCGGAAATGTGAGAACGAAGTGCAGGAATAGCGTCGGTTGCAGAACCCACGCGACAATGTTGCACCAGTAAATCGTCCAGTCAAAGTCGTTCAGCTTGCCCGTGTACTTGAACGAATACGCGACGAACGATACCAGGCAGAAAACGTAAAAATGAGTCGATCCTGGCGCAGTCCAACGCCGCAACAGGACATAAATCCCGATGCCCAGATAGATCAGAGCAATCAGCCGGAGTGAATTATTAAGGGATCGATCCGCGGGCACCAGAATCACGCTGGAATCCAGCGGGACCGTCTGCCGGATCAGCGAATAAGTTGCTTTTGACCAAACTCCCGTGTTGTACAGCTGCCGCTCGAGCCCCGGGGTGCTCTTGATCTCCTGGCCGTTGACCGACACCAACTGGTCTTCCGCCTTGATGCCTGCTTTGGCGCCTGGCCCGCTGGGATCGACGCGATCGGCCACAAGGCGGCCCTCGTGCTCCACCCACCAAACTCCGTCGTCGGGAGCGGCCGAGTCACGTTCCTTTTGCAGGTTGAAGCCGGCAAAGACCACCGCAGCCACGGTCAGCAGGAACAACAGTACGGCAACAAAGCGAGCTTGGCTTTCCCGATTCATGGGTTTCGGTGCAGGCCCCGAACCCGCAGGGGGCTGTGGAGGCGTGGATCTGATTCCCCACCGATCCTCAATGAGCAACTTCGCTGCCATGCCGAGCCCCATTTTGGGACGCCTAAGTCCCATAGATAAAACTACTTCCGAAAATTATAGATGCATTTCCGAACGGCAAGTATGTCTTTTTGGAGGTTTCTGTGAAATTCGGTATCCCATTTCCCTTGTGATTCTTGGGTTTAGGGACGCCAACTCTCGTTTGATGGATTCGAGATCCGCTCAAAAATAGCCGGTTTGCGATCTCCTACAGAATGTTGGAAGGGGGAAGCCAGGGATTCGAGGCTTTCGAAGTGCCTGGGGGTGAACTATTTTGCCTGTAGAGTTCCTTCCAGCGCTCCAAGCTTTCCGTCGATCGGACCTGTCTTCAACTTTGTTATGTCTAGCCCCAGTATCCTCGCGACCAGCGGATACACATTCACATTCTCAAACGGCGCCAGCACAACCCCGTGCCGGATGTCAGGACCGGCAGCAACGAATAGGGCCTTCATTTCAGGCATGCGGGTCGCGTCGAATCCGTGCGCACCCACCGGATGCTCCGGGGCGTCAGGGTCAGTGTCAGTGCTGAGGAAATAGGGACCGTTTGGAACGACCACCGGGTCGCCCTCGCGGGCATTGCTGTCAAAGTGAAGGTAAGCTGGCACCGAGGAGCGCCGATAAACCGCAAACTTATTGCTTTTTCCGCGCATGGCCTCGTACGCCTTTTCTGCGTCGGCGTCGGACTTTGGATAAAGCCCCAATCCAACGATTGGGGAGAACAACGAAGCAGTAAATCCATACTGACCCAGGTGAATCGGATCGCCGTCCACCTTCACCATCCCATGGTCGGCCAGCACGATCACATCGACGGGTAACTTGATTTCCTTGAGGCCATCCATCAGTTTCCCGATCTCTCCATCGAGCTCGTGCACCGCGTCGGCGACCTGCGGACTATCCGGCCCAAACCGATGTCCGGCGCTGTCCGTGTCCGAGAAATACAGCGTGATCAGGTGAGGCCGCTGTTCCGGCGGCAACCGGAGCCAGGCAAGCACCTGTTCGACTCGTTTTGGGTTGGGAAACCTCGGCTCGAACTTCAAATAGTAAGTGGGGCGGACTCCCTGAATGTCCGCCTCGGAACCCACCCAGAAGAAGGAAGCGGAACGCATCCCTTGCTGCTCAGCCAGTACCCATAGCGGAGTCCCGCCATACCAGGTGCCGTCGCCCACCGTCTTGCTGTCGCGGTAACTGTAAGTTTCCTTCCGCCCGGGGTCATAAAAACTGTTGGCCACAATGCCGTGATGCTCCGGATAGAGTCCAGTAACGATGCTGTAGTGGTTCGGAAACGTGATCGAAGGATAACTGGGAAGCATTCCTTCCGGCGCGCTCGCCCCGTCGGCCGCGAGCACGAGCAGATGTTCCGCGTGATAGCGCTTCGCATAGTCGTAGCGGAAGCCGTCGAGCGAAACCAGAATCACGTAAGGTTTCGAAATTTGCTGCGGCGCGTTCGGCCCGTGATCGACCGTGATGACCGGAGCGATGGCCTGCGCCCGGCAAAGGGCGGCCAAGCAAGACGCCACCAACAAGAGATAGAGAATGCGATTGGCAAAGCATCGCCAGGAATGGCGCATCAATTCCTCCGTTAAGGATTAAGGGATCAGCAACGGTTCGCGGTCTGCGTCGGCTACCCCGCCTTCCGCTCACCCTTCTTCGCCGGCTCTGGAAGCGTATCCTCATCATCCCACTCAAACGACAGCGCCCGCGCGGTAGTCTCAATCGGCTCCAATTCGGGGATGTCTTCCGCCACCGAAGCACCCAACTCCGAAAACTTCCGCGCCGAAACCAGCACCCGATTCTCCAGAGATCCCACGGCCTGGTTGTAAGCTTCCACCGCGCGATCGAGATTCGTTCCAACTCCGGTGATGTGTCCCGCAAGCTTGCGCAACCGGTCGTGCAGTTCCTTGCCCAGATTGCTGATCTCATGCGCGTTGCGCGCCAGTTTCTCTTGATTCCATCCGTAAGCCACGGCCTTGAGTAGCGCGATCAAGGTCGTTGGCGAAGCCGGAATCACGCGCTGCAGCACTCCTTGCTCGATCAGCGTCGGATCCTGTTCCAGCGCCGCGCTGAAAAACGTCTCGCCCGGCAGGAACATCACTACGAACTCGGGCGTAGCCTCAAACTGCTCCCAATAGTTCTTGCCGGCCAGCGTCTTCATGTGGTCGCGCACCTGCCGCGCATGATTGGCCAGGCACGCCCGGCGCGCTTCTTCGTCGGTAGTTTCGAAAGCTTCAAGAAACGCCTGTAGCGGAGTCTTCGCATCGACCACAACATGTTTTCCGCCAGGCAACTTCACCACCAGATCCGGCCGCAGCCGCCCGCTTTCCCCGATCACAGTCTCCTGTTCAGTGAAGTCACAGTAGGGAAGCATCCCCGCAATCTCCACCACACGCCGCAACTGGATTTCTCCCCACCGTCCGCGCACGTTCGGTGTGCGTAACGCCCGAACTAGATTCCCAGTTTCCGACTGCAGTTCTCTCTGCGTGCTGATCAGAGACTGCACCTGTGCCTTCAGATCGCCATAGGCCTCGCCGCGCGCAATTTCCATCTGCTGAATCTGCGCATCCACCTTGCTTAGCGATTCCCGCACCGGCGTGACTAAATCCGCCACCGCTTTCTGGCGTGCGTCGAGATCTCCCTTCGCCTCGCTCTGAAATCGCTTTAATGTTTCTTGCGCAATCTGCAAGAAGGACGAATTGTTGTTCTTCAACGCGTCCGCGGCCAGGGCCTTGAACGCATTTTGCAGATCTGCCGCGGCTCGCTCCCCGCTTTTCGTCAACCATTCGATCTTTTCGTTGCTGGTCTTTCGTTCGAATTCCAGAGCAGATTCCAGTCTCGCCCGACTCTCCAAGAGCTGCCTCTGGTCGGCCAAAACCCGCGCCAGATCGGCCTTTGCGGCCGCTAATTCCTTTTCCGTCAATGACAAGCGAGCCTGCAGCGCCGCCGTGCGCGAACGCAGCGCCAGCCATGCAAGCAGGCAGCCAAACAATAGGCCAATGAGCCCACTGATCCCTAGTTCCATGGTCACAGGTAACTTCTCGACCTCGCACCCAACCCCTAGCCTAGCACCAGCAACAAAGTTTGCGCCTGTAACGAACTTGAGCCCGCAACGGCTCGAGCCGAACCGATCCCTCCCAGGATCTCGCTGGATAGGCCAAATTGATGCATAGATCGCCCAGACTATTGCTGGCGTTCCTGCTGCTGACGGGCTCTGCGACCGTACAGCCCGCTACGCGCTTGATGGCTTCCCCCGCTGCAGGCCCGGCACCCACAGGCCAGTCGACCCAAAAGGCGTCGCTCAAGCCCGTGGCCGCGAAAGCCCCCGACATTCCATTTCACGATTACGAGATTCAGACCGAAGAGCAGTTGCTGGTGCTCGCCAACGAATCGCGGAAGCAGGCAGGCGCGCAGCCTCTCACGCTCGACAACGGACTCTCCCAGGCCGCGCGCACCCATGCGCTGGCGATGCTCCAAGCCCGTCAACTCTCACATCAATTTGACGGTGAACCGTCCCTAGCTGTGCGTCTCGCCGGTACCACGGCCCTGCAACTCGATCAAGAGGGAGAAAACGTGGCGCTCGATTACGACGCCGACCACGGACACCAACATCTCATGCTTTCCCCTCCCCATCGCGCGAACCTGCTCAACCCGGCCTACAACGTGGTCGGGTTGGGCGTGGTTCGAAGCGGCGACCGCCTCTATATCGTGCAGGATTTCGGCCACGCCCTCCCCAACTATTCTGCTACTCAGGTAAAAGAGCGCATCGCCGCGGCGGTGAATCGGAGTCGTCATCAGGGCGGCCAGACGGAACTGGCACGCCGCGATCTGATCACCGCTGATGACGCCGCCTGCTCCATGGCGCACGCCGACAAGCTCGGAACCGCCCCCGTTCACAAACTCGCGGAACGCTCCACTGTGCTCACCTACACCAGCCTGCATCCCGAAACCCTGCCCAACGGAACGAACCACGCGATCCTCAGTCCCACGCTGCACACTTTCTCCATCGGCACTTGCTACAGTCGCACCGACACCTATCCCACCGGCGTCTATTGGATTGTGTTGTCGCTGGAGTAGCGGAATCTCGGGCTAAGACTCCGCGGCTTCTCTTACCAGAAATCCCATCTTCGGATGCGTCGGTTCCATGCTCACGCGGATCCTGTATTCGCCCAGCGCTTCTGATGTTACCGGACCGATCGAAGCTACTTTGACTTTTCCCAGCGCGCCCACCAGGGAGTCTCTGCAATTCATCTCTTCGCCTACCTGTAGCAGGTGATGCGCCTGGATCGCTGCCGTAAACAACACCACGTCCACACTCCCAGCAATCAAAGCCTGGATCGCACTCCTCAGCGGGGCAATGTCTTCGGGCAGAGCCCAGTCGTAAACATGCACGGCCAGCACCTCCGCGCCGCGCTCTTGCAGGCCCTGCACCAGATCTTTGCTGGGAACGCCATACTCCTGCACCGCAACCTGTCGGTCCTGGAGCGATACTTTGTTCGAATCGAGAACCTGCAAGATCTCACGCCATGTATTCGGCTCTGGCACGTTCCACCGGATGGGAACGCCCAACTCTTTCAGGGCCGCGACCGGTTTGGGCCCGCGCGCCAGAACCGGAACCTTGCTGAGAGCGGCAATGAAGTCTTCCCGCACACAGAACGGTTCGATGGCGCGAGCCAGTGCTCGCGTCCCCACTCCCGTCAAGAAGATGACGAGATCGATCTTGGCTTCCAACAGCGCGCCGGCAAAGCGCGCCACGTCCGTGCTCCCTGCTGCCGGAACTTCTCTGGTAGCGGGAGCCACCATGGCGCGCCCGCCGCAATTCTCAATCAGCGTTGCGATTTCGGCCGAGCGCCGGCTTTCGAACGACAGCACTGTCCGCCCGCCAAAACCGCCTGCTCTTCGCCTCAGCTCTGACTCCAAATTCACTGCCATGGAGAAATCGTAGCACTACGAGGCAGTCGCAATCTCCCCCGGCCGCTCGATCAGCATCGCCGGCGCGATTGGCTGGGCAGGTTTACGGTAGTAGCTGGCGAACAGCGGGAGCCCAGTGAACAGTGTCGCAGAAACAATATTTCCCAGCGTCACGGGAATCTGGTTCCACAACCACCACTTAGCAAACGGAACGGGCGCTCCCAGCAGCATCCCCGTCGGGATCACATACATATTCACGATGGAGTGTTCGAAACCCAACGCAAAGAAAGTCGTGATCGGGAGCCACATCAGCAAGACTTTCCCCACCGTCGATCGTGAAGCCAGAGCCATCAATGCTCCCAGCGTAACCATCCAGTTGCAGAGCATGCCGCGTACCAGCGCCGTGGTCCATCCACTCGCACCCATAGCCATGTAGCCAAGAGTTTTCTTTTGCGCGGCCTGGCGAAAAAGCTCGGCTAGCGCGCCTCCGTCGGACCTTCCACAGTTCGTCACCGACAAATAGAACAGCGCAGCATAGAGCACGCTGCCGGCCAGGTTCCCGACATAAACCCACGTCCAATTGCGGAGCAGCCCAGACCACCGAACCTTGCCCGCCATCATGCCCATTGGCAGCAAAGCAAAATTTCCGGTCGCAAGCTCTTGTCCCAGCAAGACCAGCATCACAAACCCGACGGGGAAAATGATGGCCCCCACCAGCGCAGGCACGCCTTGCGCCACCGCAACGAACGCCAAGGATGTGGCTATGCCGAGCAGCGCGCCCGCGAGCATTCCCCGTATCAGCAGATCTCCAGTGTGCAGTTCTGCTTTCTTCCTCGCCAGTTCGACTGCTTCAACGACTAGTTCTGTTGGAGTGACCTGCTCTGGCTTGATCTGATCCACTGTGTTTCCCTTTCGCGTGCCTGAACGTCGTCTCTACTCAGGTGCCGAACTCTCTTCCGCACTGGTGGAATCTAGCGGCAAACTGGCGCCTGTTCCCGCGGAGGTGTAGCGGTCGAGGCCCCTGATCACTTGTGTCACGATGTGGACCAGCTTTTGATCGCAGGGCACAACCTCCAGAATCTGTTCTCCTGCAACCGCCGCCGGACCAGTGCGTCCGTTAACGTAGATTGCGACCGCCTCCACCAGTTCGCCGTTGATCTTTGTCTTCAGTCCGCGGAAACCCACGTCCGCGGCTTGATGATTCCCGCAGGCCGCTGGACACCCCGACCAATGAAAGGACAGCGGCTCACCCGTTGTTCCCAGTTGCTGTTCGAGAGCGCCCGACAGTTTCTCGGCATGACGCTTGGTATCAATCTGCGCGAGATTGCAGAAATCCGTCCCAGTGCAGGCGACCACATTGCGCCGGAAAGGAGATGGGCGGGCAGTAAACTCTTGCAGCAGGCTCTCGTCCAGCAAAGAATCGATCCGCTCGTCGGGCACGTTCGGAATAATCACGTTCTGCGCCATGGTCAGGCGAATTTCGCCATTGCCGTAAGCATCGGCGAGCCGCGCCAGTTCATCCATCTGGGCAGGATCCATTCTCCCCACCGGGATCCTCATACCCACAGCCATCACCCCGGTACGATTCTGTTGCATCACCCCGATGTGATCGCTGTGATGAAAATCCGGCCGCACGTCGCGTCCGGCGGGTTCGAGCGATCGTCCCAGACGCTCGCATAATTCTCGGCGCAGCCGTGCCACGCCCCACTCTTCGATGAGGAATGCGAAGCGGCACTTGGATCGGGCATCGCGCGGCCCGTAGTCACGGAACATCTTCACCAGTTCCGCCGCCACTGCTGCCGCATCTTCCTGAGTCACGAAGACGTCAAGCTTCGACGCGATCGTGAATCCGCCCGACCCCATCTTGCCTCCGACCAGCACATTGAAACCCGCCCGGTCGGTCCGCAGTGCCGGAAGCAGCGCCAGATCCTGCGACTCCGCGGGAGTGCAGTTCTCCAGGCAACCGGTCACCACCATATTGAATTTTCGCGGCAGGTTGGCAAATTCAGGATTTCCCTCGGGACCGACAATCATTCGATCCAAAGCGAAGACCACCGGTGACGCATCGAACAACTCGTTCAGAGCCAGCCCGGCCAGCGGACAACCACAGATATTGCGCACGTTGTCCATGCCGGTTTGCAGCGAGTGCAGGTCCACGCCCCGCAACTGCTCCCAGATTTCCGGCACGCTCGACAAGGTGAATCCGCGTAACTGGATCTGTTGGCGCGTCGTGATGTCGACCACGCAATTTCCCATGCGCCGCGAAACGTCGGCAATCGCACGGATCTGCCGGGCATTCGTAAATCCATTCGGCATGCGGATCCGCATCATGAAGCGGCCGGGCGTCGGTTTGCGAAAGAAAACCCCGAGCCACTTCAGCAGATCTTTCTCGGCCGCAGTCATGCCTTCGTGCCCGCGCACAATAATGTCCGCCAAGTCTTCGCGAATCGCCAGCGCGTTTCCGTCCTTGCTGGTTTTGTGACCCTCGACTGCGTTCGTGCCGGTTCGCAAAGAAAGCCTCCTGATACGGTTGCGTACTTATAGCGAACCGCCGGGGCTGGAAGGCATGGAAAGTATGAATCCTTCCGATCAACAAAATGGGGTAGTGATGAAACGATTGAAAAACAAGGCTGCGGCGATGTCGAACCAGTTCGCTCACAGCATGTTTCCTATGGGAACGATTCATACTTTGAATCGACAGAGACGAAATTGTTGGAACAAAACGCCCATAACACAATGCCTCTGGCCTTCCTTTTGAAAAGCCCGCGCCTGCAAAGCTCTCGTCTTTGCAAAGAACTGTAAAGATGCTGGCTTTTTGCCCGCTCTTGAGCGAATCTAATGGACGTCGCCAGTTTGGTCAGGTCGCCAGTTTTGGCCCGATTGACGCGCCCTCCTGGTGGTACTTCCATACTGGCCGTTTCGCCACAATCTCACACTTGGTTTGTCTGGGGACATGCGTCATGCTTCGAAGAGGGATCTCCTTCTCCACCGTCAACGGTCTAATCCTGGCCTGCATCGTGCTTTCTTGTTCCGTTAGAGGTAATGCCCAGCGCCATGGTGGCGGTGGTATGGCGGGTGGAGGTGGCATCTCCGGCATCAGCCGTCCGACCGGAGTCGACGAAAAGGACAGCCTGAAAGATTTCCATCAGGCTCTTGCCTTGCAAGCGACCAGCCAGCAGATCGCGGAGTTTCAGGGCTTGATCAAGAGTACCGAAACGGCGCAAGCGGAGCTGCAGACGCTTCTGCATCAGGGGCACAAGGAAAATGGCGCCACCGACTCTGGCCGGCGCGAGAGTTTGGACCATGCTCTCGAAAACGCAAGGAATGGAAACAAGACTTTCTTGGAGGGGTTCTCAGCCGCGCAAAAAAACGGACTGAAAGATATCTCCAAAAGAATGGCCAAGGCGGAGATCGACCTCGACCAGGAGCAGAAGAGACTAGACCAGAGTTTTGAAGCGAATGCCGCTGCCCCCGAAATCAGTTCCAACGCGGAGAGTCTCGACAAAACGCTCACCGATTTTTCCAACCTGCAACTCGCGCTTGGAAGGGAAATGAGCATCACGCTAGCCACGGGCGAGGATCTGGCGTTCACTCTTCCTCAGGTCAAACAGTCAATCAGCGTTCAGAACTCGAAGATCCCGGTCGCGGTTTCGGGAACGCTGTCGCAGATCGCGGCGCAGGGTGGCCAGCGCACCTTCAAACTCGAACTGGTTGCGGACTTGACTGATCTGCAGCAAAACATCACCCAGCTTCTGCGTTCGCAACTCGATTCTTCCGAGACCTGCGGACAGCGCGTCTCCATCAAGCAGGCCAGGCTCACCTCTGCAGCGCCTGCCAGTCTGCTGGTCGTGCGGCTGCACTTTGAGCGCTGGATGTGTCTCCGCGGCTCAGGTCAACAGACTTCTACCGAACTGGCTGAGAGCGACGGAACCGTCGAGATCAAGCTGACTGCCACGATAGAGAAAGAAAAAGAGAAAGAAAGGCAGAATGCCTTGGCGATAAAGGCTGCTTTCGGCCGCATCGATGCCACCGGCATGTTGAGCGATGAGTTGCATTCGGGGGCCTTGGGTGACGATTTGCAAGACAAGGCTGCCCAGTTGGTGCTGTCCGGCGCCCGCGCCGGAACGGACTTCAAAATTATATTGCCGCCAGCCGTGCAGAACTCTGCCACGCTTCAAGGCGTGAAGTTCCGCGATCTTGGTGTTGGTGGCCTCGGCGTCGTTCTCGAAGGCCAGGTTGAGATTTCCAACGAGCAGGCTAACCAGTTGGCCAGCCAACTTAATCAGACTCTCTCCGCGCAACAGGCTCCAGCTCCATAGCGAACCGGAGTTACGGCTTCAGCGGGATTGCGTAGTGCGATGCAATCAACCGCCACTTCCCGCCCGACTTCATCCACACATCGGTGAACCGGTCGTGAAAGTCGTACGGTCCGTCCTTATCCTTGCCCTTCTCGTGATACACGCCCGTCAAGATCGCCGTATTCCCGTGCATCCGTACCTTGACGTCGGTCATTTCCGCCACGTCCACGTGAATCGTGGTTGTGGCGCTGAAGCTGATGTAGCCAGTCTTACCGTAGATGCTGCCATCTTCAAAGGTGATCACAAAATCTTCATCCAGCAGGGAAGCCAGCAGATCAAATTTCCGCTGCTTGTACGCATCTGTCAGTTTAAAATCGAGGGCCCGCACTTCCGCCGCGTCGGAATCTTCCTGCGCCAGCGCGCGAGTCATAGGCACGGTCAGCAGACACAGTGTCACAGCCGACACCAGCATTTTGCGCATACTCTCCATATTTCATGATCCGGTCATCGGCGGCAAGTTCCTTCCGTGACCACCCCGTCCCGCATCCCTTGTGCTACTCTTGCCCTGCCCTCCGTCTGCGGTTCCACTCATGGGATCCACGGCACCAGCCCGCTTGCCTCAGACTCTCTCCAACGACGTTCGCTTCGGCACCGCCGGATGGTCCTACAAAGACTGGGAAGGCGTCTTCTACCCCTCGGGAATGCAGCACCGTAAAATGCACCCCCTCGAATATCTCGCGCGCTTCTTCGATACCACCGAGATCAACACTTCGTTCTACGGACCGATCAAGGCGCAGCTCGCCAAGCTCTGGTGCCGCAGGGTCGCGGCTGTGAATCCGCGCTTCCTATTCACCGCCAAGCTGTACCGCGCCTTCACCCACTCGCCCGTGATGGGCCCGACCTCCGCCGCCACCATCCGTCCCACCGACGACGATGAAGCCCGCACCCGCGAAGGTCTCGACATTCTCGCCAGCGAGGGTCGCTTGGGCGCACTCCTGATCCAGTTTCCTCTCTCGTTCAAGAACACTTCGCTGAACCGCGAATATCTCGACCGCCTGCTGCGCCAGTTCATCGAATATCCGCGCGTCGTCGAAGTCCGCGACTCCAGTTGGGACAACGCCGAGACCCTGGCATCTTTCGCCCACCAGCATGTCGCCTTCTGCAACATAGACCAGCCCGTCCTCGGACGCTCGCTCGCCCCCACCGATCACGTCACCGCACCACTTGCCTACGTGCGCCTTCATGGACGCAACTACGACCAGTGGTTCGATTCCGACAATCGCGATGACCGCTACAACTATCTCTACAACGAGAGGGAACTGGCCGGCTGGAAGGAACGAATTGAAGCCGTCGCCGCGAAAGCGGAAACAACCTACGTCATCACCAACAACCACTTCGAAAGCAAAGCCGGGGTCAACGCTCTCGAGTTGAAAGCTATGCTGACCGGCAAGCGCGTCCCAGCCCCACCGACGCTGGTCCAGAAATATCCCGAACTACGAAGATTCGCCGACCCCGCCGAAGACTCTGACGGCCCGCCGCGATTGGCCTTGACCTAGGCCCGTTCCTGTTATGCAAGGTTTCGGGTTCGCTGTTTGCCGGAAAATCTGCGAAACCTGCCTGACCAATTGACGGTACGGATGCTCCCGGCTAAGATTGCCACGCGCATGATCGGTCAGACCATTTCCCACTACAAGATTACGGGTAAGCTTGGTGGTGGCGGCATGGGCGTGGTTTATAAGGCTGAAGACACGCGCTTGCACCGAACTGTCGCCCTCAAGTTCCTGGTCGAAGATTCTGCCCAAGACCCCGCGGCGCTCGAACGATTTCGGCGGGAAGCCCAGGCTGCCTCTGGACTCAATCACCCCAACATTTGCACCATCTATGACATTGGCGAAGAAGGCGGGGCTGCTACATCGTCATGGAGTTTATCGATGGGCACACGCTGAAACATCGCATCGAGGGCAAACCGATGCGGCTGACCGAAGTGTTGGAGATTGCCGGGCAGGTGGCCGATGCTCTCGAAGCCGCGCACGCTCAAGGCATCGTCCATCGCGATATCAAGCCTGCCAATATCTTCATCACTCGGAGCGGTCAGGCAAAAGTGCTGGATTTCGGGCTGGCCAAGTACACGGCCGAAGCGCATTCCACCCACCACTCCGGCGCCACTGCGTCCATGCCAATCGCGGACGCCCAGCTTTTGACCAGCCCCGGTACTGCCATGGGAACTATCGCTTATATGTCCCCCGAGCAGGCGATGGGCGAGGATCTCGACCGCCGCACCGACCTGTTTTCTCTAGGCCTCGTTCTTTACGAAATGTCGACCGGTCGGCAGGCGTTTTCCGGTTCCACTAGCGCCGCGGTGTTCGACGGAATTCTCAATCGTACCCCTGTGCCTCCGCTGCAACTCAATCCTCAGCTTCCGCTCAAGCTGGAAGAGATTATTGACAAGGCGCTGGAAAAAGATCTCAAACTCCGTTACCAGACCGCCTCCGATTTCCGCGTGGACCTGCACCGTTTGCGGCGCGGATCCGACGCGCATTCCAGCACGAAGACTGCGGCTCAACCCTCTGCTGCGTCACCGCCATTTACTCCCGCTGCCACGCTTACCCGCGGACGACTCGTTGCCCTGGCGTCGGCCCTCGTCGCCCTAGTTCTCATCGCCGGAGCCTATTTGCTCGGAAAGCGGGAAGGACTGGCCTCCAGCATTTCTCCACCGACCTATCATCAGCTCACCTTTCGCGGTGGCACTATCCGCATGGCGCGCTTTGCTCCTGACGGAAAGAACATTGTCTACAGCGCAGCCTGGGAGGGAAACCCCATCGAGCTTCTGGTGACGCGGCCCGATAGTCCCGAATCCTGTCCGTTTGGATTGTCTAAAGCGGAAGTGTTGTCCATCTCATCGGAAGGCGAGATGGCCGTTCTGCTGAACAGCCATAACGTTGATCCTTATATTAACGAGGGTACGTTGGGCCGAGTGCCGTTAGGCGGAGGCGCTCCCCGTGAAGTGCTGGAGAAGGTGCAGTGGGCCGACTGGTCTCCCGACGGCGCAAATTTCGCCGTGGTGCGTGAATTCGCTGGATTGAGCCGTCTCGAATATCCTATCGGAAAGGTGCTGTATCAGACTGGAGGATGGCTCAGCCACCCACGCATCAGCCCCAAGGGAGACGTCGTTGCTTTCATCGAGCATCCCGTCCGCCGCGATGATGCAGGCTCCATCGCGGTCGTCGATCTTTCCGGCAAAAAGAAAATTCTATCGACCGGATGGGAGACCGCATGGGGTTTGGGCTGGTCCCCGGCTGGAAACGAGATCTGGTTTTCCAGCACCCGTCTCGGCTACGGTCGTTATCTTTCCGCTGTAACTCTGGCGGGGAAGGAACGCCTTCTGGCGCGCGAACCGGGTACGCTCACCCTCCAGGATGTCGCGAAGGACGGGCGCGTACTCATCACCCGCGACGTGCCCCGCGTTGGCATGGTCGGCATGACCGCCGGCAGCGCCAAAGAGCGCGACCTTTCCTGGCTGGACTGGTCGGCGCCCAAAGATTTATCCCTCGACGGCAAGAAGCTCTTATTTACCGAATCGGGCGAAGCTGGCGGGGAGAACTATTCCACCTACCTGCGGGGCACGGATGGGTCTCCAGCAATTCGACTGGGCGACGGAGTCAGTTTTGCGTTGTCCCCCGATCAAAGATGGGCATTGTCGGGTCTGCCCAAGCCCCCGATGCAGTTCAACCTGCTTCCCACCGGCGCAGGAGAATTGAAGCAGTTGACGCATGATCAAATCGATCGCTTGGACGCTCGCTGGTTTCCCGATGGAACGCATTTGCTGTTTTCCGCCGATGAACCCGGCAAAGGCGTACGGCTTTACGTCCAAGACGTGAACGGCGGTCCAGCCAAGGCCATCACCGAGGAAGGTGTGAACGCAAGCCTTTTCTCCATCTCTCCCGATGGCAAGCAAGTAGCTCTCGTCACTCCCGATCAGAAACCTGCAATCCTCACCTTGGAGAGCGGTGAGATCCGCCCCATTCCTGGCCTCGAGGTTGGAGAAGCTCCCGTCACGTGGACCAGTGATGGCCGTTCACTCTTTGTCTACCGGCTTGGTGAAGTTCCCGCCACCGTCAGTCGGTTGGACTTAGCCACCGGGCATAAACAACTCTGGAAAAAGCTCGTACCTCCGGATGTCTCCGGCGTCACCGATATTAGTTCCGTCCTCATCACAGCCGACGGCAACAACTACGTCTACGAATACGGCCGCACCCTTTCAGATTTGTACTTGGTGAACGATCTCAAATAGTCGTGCTCTCGCCAGCCTCGCTTCATGGAAATTCCGTCACCTTCGGCGTCAC
Source organism: uncultured Acidobacteriaceae bacterium (assembly GCA_963832015.1). Taxonomy (GTDB): domain Bacteria; phylum Acidobacteriota; class Terriglobia; order Terriglobales; family Acidobacteriaceae; genus Sulfotelmatobacter. The sequence continues at coordinate 117,220 of CAWHSR010000020.1, read as the reverse complement.
CCGCGGTTTCATTGCAGTCGCTTCTCCCGTGTCGTTGATCACGTGGTTGATCGCACCGTGCTCTCCCAGGGCCACCGTGATCATGTCGTGAAATCGCACCTTCGGACTCTTGGGTACTTCAATCGCCCGGGTGAGTACCACGTCCGGATAAATAAAGACGCTGTATACGCCCAGCCCCCAAGCCTCATGACTCCTGACCCCCTCTGCCACCTTGTATGAAGCCCACCCGTTTACGCCAGGCGCACTCGTATAGCTCGCCTGGTTCGGAGGATCGTAAGGAATCTCGGACTGATAAAAATATGTCCTGCCGCCATTGCCGTTCCACAGCACCTGGAATTGCTGGTGATGCTCCACAAACAAACCGTAGATCGTGACCTCGTTTCCATTCACCACTAAGCCGTTCGCGCTGGTGTTCAGATCCCACCCCACACCCTCGCCGTGGTCCGCTCTCCAGATCCATGTATGGTCCACCAAAGTGTCGTTGCTGTTGATCCGCAAGTTCACTTTCGTTCGCCCAACTGCTGCGCCGCCCACGCGAAAGAAAACGTCATGCAGCGTAATCGGATCCTTCGCATGCCGCGCCTGGCTCCCCTCTGGCCCCACTTCCAGTAACACTGGAGACTCGCTCGCCCCCGCATCGAACAGCAGCCCCGCAATCTCAATCCCGTCCGCATCGGCCGTCGTCATCGCCGCCGTGCCCTTCACCGGACGCAGCGTCGCAAACCCCAGCCCCAGCACCACCGTACGCGGCCGCGTCACACGAATCGGAGCGGCCAGTTCATAGATTCCCGGCGTCAGAATCAGATTCTTGCCCCGCTCAAGCTGCGTGTTGATGGTCTCCGCCGTATCCGCGTCCGCATGCGCAATGTAAAACTGCGCGATCGGAATGGTCTCTCCCGGCGTTTCTCCGCCGTGCCACGTAATCCCGGTGCTGTCACGGTACAGCTCCGGAACTCGCACACTGAACTCGCCAGCAGCATTCACTTGCAAGAACGGTTTCTCCCGCACCACCGGCGTATGCGCCACCGTCGTGTACGGCGGCTCGGGCCACGCGCCGACTGGCGGATGCACAACGCCCACAAACACCATGTTCCAGTTCGAGCCCGTCCAACTCTTCCAGTCGCAGTTGCGCGAGATCCACTGCTGTTGGCTGCCGGAGTCGACATTCCCATCCACCAGCGAATCCGACATCCAGCCGCCGCTTGCCCAGCCATGATGCTGATGCAGCACCAGGTCGCCGCGCACGTGCATGCGCCGCAGGGATACCGCCTGCGACACCGCCCACTGCATCGTGCCACCCGCCGGAGCGATCGATAGCCCCGACGCAGCTCTCCAGAAAGTCGTAGTTGCGTTGTTGTGCTCATGATTCGCATCGGCATGCATGTTGCCCGCAATGCGAACTGCATCGGGCGATGCGCCCAGCCCCATCACTTCTGTATAGAAGCCCACGGGCACGTCCACCGAATAACTTCCGGGCAGAAAGAAGAACGCATTCCGCTGCGGCCCAAACTCGTTATGCTCCTGAATTGCATACACCGCATCGATCTGCTTCTGGATCACCTTCGCCGGCATCGACGGATCGAAGATCAGCACATTGGGTCCGAACTCCGGTTTCGCGCCCTTTGCGGCCAACGCCGGCAAAGCCGCTGCCAGCAGCCCCAGCGCCATCCCCGCAGTAAAGCCCGATTTTTTTAAGAAGAGAAGCGCTCGCCTGCCTGGCATAGGTTCCACCTGACGCCCGGTTGAGAACCTTCTGGATTGATTGGTGCTCCGTCTCATAGACCTAGCTCCTCCACTTGCTTCTCATCGTGTCCGAGCCAATGCGCCACCTCATGCCATACCACTCGTTTCACTTCGGCTCGCAAATTTCCTTTGGAACAGCGCAGAATCGGGCCACGGAAAACAAATATCAAATCGGGGGCGACCCGCAGAAGGTCGTGTCGCTGTTGAGTCCGATGTACTCCGCTGTAGAGTCCCAACAACTCATGGCCGTCGGGCAAGTTGCTTTTCTTCCGCATGTCCGCTGATGGCTCGTCCACGACTTGGATGCCTGGGAAGTCTGGTAGCTCAATGATCTCCTGCGGCAGTGTGCTGTAAGCCCACTCCACAATCTCGTCAAACGTTTCCGAGTGTGTGCCCTCGAGCATGACCCTAAACTGTAACACCCGCCAGATCTCATGGATCGAGTCGCTAGAAAAAGTAAGACCCGCTTCACCGAGAGAAATGAGTGAAGAGGTGTGACCGCAGAGGAAGATCAATGCTTGCGCCGGCATCTTGCAGGCTGTCCTCGAGCGTCCGGCCAAAGGACCAGCCGTCTCGGTGAAACTTCCCGATGCGGCGGCCGCCCCGGAGCTCAACCGCAGACTCAGCGCGGATCCGCTGCCTCACTCCTGCGCCGATTAGGCTGGCTCGATTGCTGGGTGAGATTGAAGGCTGTGTTTACCAGGCCAACGTGAGAAAACGCCTGGGGGAAATTTCCTAGCTGGCGTTTTGCGACTGGATCATATTCTTCGGATAGAAGACCGACATCGTTCCGAATGTCCAACAGTCGCTCGAACATCCGCACTGCGTCCGAATGTCGGCCCTGCAACTCATAATTGTCCGCCAACCAGAATGAGCAGGGCAGAAACGTTGCTTCTCCATGGGGCAGGCCGTCGACGGCGGGATCTTGCGTGTACCGTCCGACAAAGCCATTTTCCACGAGATGAGTTTCGATGGCTTTAACCGTGCCCATTACACGTGCATCGTCCGGCGGCAGAAAGCCAACCAGGGGCATCATCAGGACGCTGGCGTCGAGGTGTTTGCCTCCGTAATACTGCACAAAGGAATTCATGTTCGTATCGAAGCCCTGGCGGCAAACCTGCTCATGAATGGCATCACGAAGTTTTTTCCATCGTGGCAGCTCTACGGCGAACCGGCCCAGTTCCGCCATTTTGATCAAGCGATCGACAGCGACCCATGCCATCATCTTCGAGTGGACGAAATGCCGCCGTGGACCGCGGACCTCCCAAATTCCTTCATCAGGTTGCTCCCAGCCCGTCTCCAGGAATTCCAGCATCGCCAAGGCGACTTCGTGACGCGCATGCTCGGGCGGTCCCAGCCCAGCTACGCGCGCCTGAAAAAGTGTGTTGGTCACCTCCCCAAAAATGTCCAGTTGATATTGTTTATAGGCGGCATTGCCAGTCCGGACAGGGACAGACTTTTCATATCCCGGCAGCCACGGCAGTTCCAGTTCCGTAAGCCTGCGTTCGCCGCGAAGGCCATACACGATGTTCAGTTCAGAAGGGCTGCCCGCGACAGCGCGCAACAGCCATTCCCGCCACTCTCGCGCTTCTTCTAAATATCCGGCCTTGAGCAGCGCTTGCAGGGTCAGGGTCGCATCTCGCACCCAGCAAAACCGGTAGTCCCAATTCCGCACTCCCCCCAACAGTTCAGGCAATGAAGTTGTCGGAGATGCTACGATTCCGCCCGAGGGCAGAAATGTCAGAGCCTTTAGCGTGATGAGCGAGCGTAACACTGCGTCCCGCCATTCTCCCTGATAAGCACAGCGATCCGACCACTCCCGCCACCATTTTTCCGTGTTCTGAATCGCCTCCTCAATGTTCACTGGGACAGGTTCACGCTGGTGTGAGGGAAACCAGGTCAGATCAAACGCAACCTTTTGTCCCTCCGCGATGGTGAACTCCGCCTCGGTCTTCATGTCCTCGCTGTGAAGCGGCACATCCGCCCGCAGCCGGATCATGTCTGGACCGGCAATAGCGGAAATCCCGTGTTCGATCCGCCGAACCCAGGGCACCACGGCCCCGTAATCGAATCGAATCACCAGTTCCAACTTCATCTGGACCTGACCTCGGCTACCGACGACAACGCGCAGAAGCGTAGGCGCCTCTTGGCGCGACATCATGCAGTCGATGACCTTTGCCGATCCGCTTTCGGTCTCAAACTCAGTCTCCAGAATCAGAGTTCCATCCCGATACTGGCGGCGAGTGCTTCGGATCGGCCCTGCCGGTGAGATGGACCAATGCCCGTGTTCAGCAGTTCCGAGCAACGCCGCAAAACAAGCGCCCGAATCAAAGTCCGGAAGACAGAGCCAGTCGATCGAACCTTGTTTCGAGACCAGGCCAGCGGTATGGCAGTCGCCGATCATTGCATAATCTTCAATTGGTATGGACAGGCACTCCCTCCGTGAAGTGTTGATTAGATGAACTCGGCCCGATCTTGGAAGCCTCGGCACTCCACTGAAGAAGAAGGCCGTCCTAGCAGGCACTCTGTGATCAACGCTCAACAAAATTAATTCTATCTGCTGAGTGCGAGTACTCGAGCGGCGCTAAAAACGACACTAATCCCCTATTCTGCAGGATTTTAAAAAACAAAACTTCTTTGCGAGCAGGATTTTGCGGGCGTAAAGATGTAAGTAAGTGCCATGGAATCAATATCTTGTCTGCTAAAAACGGAAAAATACAGGAAGTGTCTACCGACGATCCAGTCGGGGGTGGACTTCATGCCCGACTGCTGGTTGATTCGAGACCGATTCGCTGGCGATCGGCCTCATGCACCCATCGCCGCATGATCAGCCATCCGGCGTTTGTTATAGCGCAGTGCGACATTCATGAAGACATGGCCGAGGGAGGTCTCGAAGCTGATCATGAGAGCTTCGGTGTCTTCACTGGTCTTGTCGCCCTCCTGTGCCGTCAGAAGGAGCGGGGGATGCACGCGGAAATGGAAGCCCTGGTCGTTGAGCGCCGAGATGGCGTTCCCCACAACCTGATTCGCCAGTTCGAAGATGGTTTCCTTGATTAACGCATCCGACTCGGGTAGCTCTGCGCCTGCGTAGTGGCTGGCCACCTTCACGGCAGTCGCGGGCTCGAGGTCAAGAACGATCCGACCCTCGATATCACCCGTCAGCGCGATCATGCCCGCCACGCCCTTGCGGCGGTAGGCATCTTCTTCCATGGTGAGGTTTCCCACCTTGGTGGTGCACTGCAACCCTTGCGACAACACGGCGTCCGCCGCATTGATGAAAGGCTGGATCAGTTCCATCTTCATCGCGTTAGACTCCCGCTCCTGCCGCGTTGGCTACGGACCCGTCGTCGCCCAGTACGTACTTGATGACTTCGTACAGCACTTCCGGCTTCACCGGCTTCTGCACGAAATGACGCGCTCCCCTTTGCAGCGCCGCGACAATGTTCTCCTGGTATCCCACTGAAGAGACCATCACGATGCGCGCTTCGGGATGCTGTTGAACAATGCGTTCAGCCGCCTCGATTCCTTCCATCTGCGGCATGGTGATGTCCATGAGCACGATGTCAGGATGCGTGCGGTCGAACTCGCTGATAGCAGTCAAGCCGTCGCCGGCCTCAGCCGCCACCTGCCCGCCGAACGTTTCGATCATGCGGGCCAGATTTTTCCGGGCAAACACCGAGTCGTCCACGATCAAGTAGCGGACCGGCTGCCCGTCCTTGCTGCGTTTCACTGGTGAAAACTGCTCCATACACACCTCCCCTGTCTACTGCATATCATGCCCGGCCGTCCCGCACCAGATGACGCTGGTCACGGGTACCTGCCGAGCCCGATCTTAGTTTCCCGCGCGCACCGCGCGCCCGGTGGACCCCATTTCGGATCCTGAATTCCGTCCACAAATCGCCTGCAGCGTAGACGCCATTACATCCAGCCCAACCACTCGGATGGCGTACCCTCGCTCAATCGCCGCCTTAGGCATGCCGTACACCACGCAGGACTCTTCGCTCTGCGCGATGGTCATGCCACCCTCTTTCTTCACCGCTCCCAGGCCCTCGGCGCCATCGTCGCCCATGCCTGTCATGAGAACCCCGACCGCCTGTGCCTTGAATTCATCGGCCGCGCTGCGCAACAGCACATCCGCACTCGGACGGTGCCCGTTCACCCGCGCCTCGTCCCCTAGCACAACAATGTCACCCAGAGGCAGCCGCTTCACTTTCATGTGCCGGTTTCCCGGGCAGATCAGCACCCGTCCCGGCTGCAACACATCTCCCGACTGCGCTTCCTTCACCCGCAGGGGACAAACTTCATCGAGCCGCCGCGCGAACATGTCGGTGAATCCATCCGGCATGTGTTGCACGACTGTGATCGCTCCCGGAAAGTCCCCCGGCAATTGCGTCAGCACGTATTCCAGAGCCTGCGGGCCTCCCGTCGAGACTCCGATGGCGACCACCTTGTTCGGAGACGCCGACGACACCGGCGCTTTCTCCTTCTTCGGTGGAGTCCCCGGCAGCATGCGCGGCTTCAGTTTGCACTCGGCCGCCGCCTTCACCTTGGCGATCAGTTCCCGCGCCGTCTCCGCCATGTGCGCCGTGGCGTCTTTGGGCTTGGTGACGAAGTCGAATGCTCCCAGCCCCAGCGCCTTCATGGTGACCGACGCCCCTTCTGTGCTGTGCGAGCTGAACACGATCACCGGCACCGGCTGCCGCCGCATGATCTCTTTCAACGTGTCGATCCCGTTCATGCCTGGCATTTCCAGGTCAAGCGTCACCACGTTGGGCTTCAACTCTTCAATCTTCTTCAGGCAGAAGTTGCCATCCATCGCGGTTCCAACCACATCGATGGACTCATCCGCGGCCAGCATCTGCGGAATCAGCTTCCGCATCAGCGCCGAATCGTCAACCACGAGCACTCTCACCGGCCCATTCTTCATGCCCGGCCTCCCGTGACCGGGGTCAGCGAAAGCCGTACGCGGTCCGTATGCGACAGCAACAAGCCCGAATTGCAGTGCCCCAGTTCTTCAGGCCGTGCGCGGGCCACGTGCTCCACCACTGCAGGCAGGTTCAGAATCAGCACCACGCGCCCGTCGCCCAGAATGGAGGCGCCGGAAACCAGATCGGTATGGAACGTGTGGTCATCGAGCGCCTTGATGACTAACTCCTCTTCGCCCTCCAGAGCATCGACGATCAAGCCGTACTTCCTCTCTCCAACAGTAATGACGAGCACAAAGAGCTTGGATTTTCGATCTCCGGCAGCCTCCACCGGCCGCCCCAGTCGCAGCAGCGGCAGCACCTGGTTACGCAGCTGAAGCACTTCGTAGTTGTCGACTTGATGCACCTCGGTTTCAAACGTGCGCGCAATCTCCAGCACCGCGTTCAGCGGGATGGCATACAGCCGCTGCTCAACCCAGAACAGCAGGGCCTTGATGATGGCCAGCGTTAGCGGCAGCTTCAGCCGGAAGGTTGTACCTTGTCCCGGCCGCGTCTCCACGCTGATCGAGGCTTTCAAACGGTGCAGCACGCTCTGAACCACGTCCATGCCCACGCCGCGTCCGGAGACTTCCGTGACCTGCTCGGCCGTCGAGAAGCCCGGGCGGAAAATGAAGTCGAGAGTCTCCGCCTCGCTCATGCGAGCGGCCTCTTCGGGAGTCGTCATCCCGAGTTCAATCGCCTTGGCACGAATCTTCTGTGCGTCGATGCCGCGTCCATCGTCGGTGACTTCGACCACTACCTGGTTGCCGTGGTGGTACGCGTTCAGCCGTACGACTCCTTGCGGCTTCTTGCCCAGCTTGCGCCGTTCTTCCGCGGGCTCAATGCCGTGGCTCACCGCATTGCGCACCAGGTGGGTCAGAGGTTCGGCGATAGCGTCGAGGATCCCCTTGTCGAGATCGGTATCCTGTCCGCTGATGTCGAGTTCCACTTCGCGCCCGCATTGCCGCGAGACGTCGCGCACCATGCGCGGGAAGCGCCGGAACAGTTGGTCGACGGGCACCATGCGGATCTTCATCACCGAACGCTGCAGATCGTTCAGTACGCGCGCCTGAAAAGCCATCGCATCGCCAAATTTGCCGCGCAGCAGTTCCTTCGGATAGCGTTTGGCGAATTCGTTCAGCGCCTGTTGCAGCATCGACTTACCAATGATTAGCTCCCCCACCAGGTTCAACACGTTGTCGATGCGGCTCGCTTCCACGCGCAGCAGGTTCTCCTGCGCGGCGGCAACCGATCCCGGACCGGGTGCAGCGGCGGCGGGAGCCTCGGGCGCGCTAGCCTCTGTCTCAGTCTGACTCGCTTCCGTGTTCTCCTCGGGGTCAAGAGCGGGCAGCCCGGTGGCCTGCGGGGCCGGGCTCGCCTCTAGCATTAACTCGACGGTGACTTCGCCCGCAATCGTCGGAATTCTGCACTTGGCCGCAATCTGTTCCACCGTCTGCACGCTCGCCAGCACGAACTCCACCTGCTTGGAAGCCGCCGGCGATTTCGCGTCAGGCCGCACCGCAAGCACCGGACCCATGACGCCAATGGCGTTGTGTACCAGTTGCCGTCCCGCAATCGGCATGGCGCAGTGCGGGTCGATCTTCACCACGACGTGATACACGTCCTGGCCGCTCGCCTGCGCCTGTGTCATGGCCAGCTTTTCGTACTCGGTCCAGAGCGCATCCACCTTGGCGGCTGCTCGCGCCGAGGTCTTGGCCGAAGCTTTAGTGCTCGATGTCTTGGAAGCGGGTGCTTTCGCAGACGAACTCTTTCCGGCCGCCTTCCGCGTGCGCTTCGTTTTGCCCGCAGCCGGGGCCGCCGTCAGATCCTGAATCTTCTTGCTCAGACTTTTTGTGGAGGGCAGCTTCGTGCCATTGCGGTACGCCACGATCATCTCGCGTAAATACGTCGGCGGCGGCGAAGGCTATCTCTGCGACGGCCGTATGCGTCGCCGTACCGTCCAGCGACAGGGCATCCTCGAACTGATGCGCCAGTTCGCTCAACTCGCGCAGCCCGCACGCTGCCGAGTCGCCCTTCAAGGTGTGGACCGTGCGCCGGATGCCGCGCACGATCTCCTCGTCACCGGGATTTTTTTCGAGCTTCAGCGCCTCATCGTTCAGCGCCTGCAGCAACTCCTGCGAAGTCTCAAAGAAGAGCTCCCGCAGTTCGAGGCCGCGCTCATCGGGGACATTCGTCATGCGTTACTCCCTCACCTCAAGGCGCTGGTACGCCGTGCCACTGTCCTTGTGCAGCATCTGAAACTTCTTGGTCAGCCCCAGCAGGCTTTCCGCATGGCCTACAAACAGATAGCCGCCGGCATTCAAGCAGCGGTAGAACTTTTCGATCAGCCGTTTCTGCTCCGCCTCATCGAAGTACATCATCACGTTGCGGCAGAAGATCACGTCGTTGCGCTGTGGCAGGTACTCCGTCTTCAGATTGTGAAAGTCGAAGTGGACCATCTCCTTCAACGGCTTCTTGATGGCGTAGCGTTCGCTGATCTTGTCGAAGTAGCGCAGGCGGTAGCCGTAGTCGACCATTGACATCTGGTTCTCGCTGTAGCTGCCTTCCTGCCCGTGCCGGAGAACCGAGTACGCGATGTCACTGGCCAGAATTTCCACTCGCCACGGTGGCGGCACCAGTGGCTTGGGCAGCGGCAGATCGACGGGCAGTGGATTACGGAGGTAGTAGTAGGCCAGAGCGTCGGTGACCAGCATAGCCAGCGTGTAGGCTTCCTGCCCGGTTGAACAGCCCGCGCTCCATATGCGGATCGAATACTCCCGCCGCGAACTCTTGTGCTTGAACAACTCTTCCAACACGGTTTTCTGAAATAGATCCAGCTGCGCCTTGTGGCGGAAAAAGCTGGTTTCGTTGACGGTGAGGTTCTCGAGCAGCTTGGCCAGTTCGTCCTTGCCCTGGGGGCTGATCAGCATGCGGTAGTAGGCATAGAAGGAGTCGACCCGGCACTCCTTCAATCGGCGCAATAGGCGGTCCTGAAGAAAGTGCGTGCGGCGTTCGTCGAAGTGCATCCCGCACTCCTGGTAGACGAGCGCCTGCAGCAGTTTCAGTTCCGCTTCCGTCAATATGGGAGCAGGTGCCGCTCCGGATGTGCTCATGCGTTCTCTCGTTCTAAATTCAAAGTTTCAAGGTGTCGCAGGTTTCAAGGTTTCAAAGTCTCAAAGTTTTCTAATGTTCTCGAGCGTCAAAGTCAGTTCAACCTTGAAACCTTGCAACTCTGAAACTTTGTCTTACCGTGCCCCGGCGCCCCGCGCCTCGGCCTTTGGGGCAGCCTTCTTTTCGCCCGTCTCACTTTTCACCTGCAGGCTGCCCGGAGCCAGCAGTTTGCTCATGTCGAGCAGCACCACCAGCCGTCCGGCGACCTTGCCGAGCCCGGTCACACAGTTCAGTCCGCCTTCCTGAAAGACGGCCGGCGGAGCTTCCACCGCGTCAGAAGGAATCTTCAATACCTCGGAGGCTGAATCCACGATCAAGCCTGCGAGTCGTCCCGCGTGTTCGACCACCAGGATGCGATTCTGCTTGCGCAGCGTCGCTTCCTTTTCTCCAAACCGCTTACGGAGGTCCATGACGGAAACAATCTTGCCACGCAGGTTGATCACGCCCTCCAGATAGTCGGGCGCGTCGGGCACGGCAGTGATCTCCGGCACCCGCACGATTTCGTGCAGGGAAGTGATGGGCACGCCATAGGTCTCACGGCCCACCTTGAAGCCCACAATATGAAGTTCACGGCTCATAGGGTTCCGACCTCACGCATCGACCTTAGTACTGCGCTCCCGCTCCGGCAGCGGCACGGCGCGCGTTGCGGTTGGCGGTGTCTCCACCCGATTGCGCATGCGAAGCCTCGGCCAGTGCAAAGCGGTCGAGGAATTCCAGGAGACCGCGCGACATCTTCGACATTTGCTCCGACGACGCTGCCAGTTCAGTCGAACCCGAGGTCGAGGATTGCACTAGTTCGCGCATGCGTTCCATGGCTTTCACCACGGCCTGCGCTCCGGAAGCCTGCTCCTCTACCGCCGAGTTGATTTCGTGGGTGATTTCGTTCAGTCGCGTGGTGGCGCGCGCAATCTGCGACGAGCCGTGCGACTGTTCGTTGGTGGCTGCACCGATTTCCTGCGCGAACTTGTAGACTTCGGTGACCACGTTGGAAATCTTGCGCAGCGCGGCGTTCAGCTCTCCGCCCAGTTCTAGGCCTTCATTCACGATGGTGGTGGAGCGGTCCATGTTCTCGACCGCCTTGCGGGCTTCCTTCTGAATGCTCTGAATCAGTTCCGAGATTTCCTTGGTGGACTGCGCCGATTTCTCGGCCAGCTTGCGGACTTCGTCGGCGACGACGGCAAATCCAAGGCCGTGTTCGCCAGCGCGGGCCGCTTCGATGGCCGCGTTCAAGGCCAGCAAGTTGGTCTGCTCGGCCAGATCGTCGATCACCTCAATGATCTTGCCGATATCGTCGGCGCGTTGTCCCAGGGCCCCAATAATTTCGCCCGAAGAGTTGATGGTGGTGTTGATCCGGTTCAGGCCGTCCGTGGCCTTTTCCATGGTCCCGATGCCGTTGTGCACCTCTTCGCGCGAACGGTTGGAGATGTCGAGCAGCACCTTGGCTGTGTCGGCCACGCGCTGAATCGAAGCCACCATCTGATCGATGGAGGCCGACGTCTCACTCACGCTGGAAGCCTGTACCTGCGTGCTCTTCACCATGTTCTGCACGTTGACACTCATCTCGTGCATGGTGCTGGTGACTTCATCGATGGCGGAGGATGCCTGCAATCCAATTTTCGCTGCGTCGTCAGAAGCTCCCGCCACCTGGTTCGAAGCGCTGGCCACCTGCGACGAAGCATCGCGAACGCTGCGCACCAGGCCCGCTAGACCTTCCACCATGCGGGAGAAGGCGTTGCCCAGGGTGTCATGAGAAGACCGTGGCTTCACATCCACCGACAGATCGCCCCCGGCGATAGACTCGGAAATCCCCGCCATCTCCTTGAGGTAAGTCACCATCTTGTGGAAAGTTCGAGCCAGTTCGCCGATCTCATCGTCGCGAGTCAGGTCAATGTTGTGCTCAAGATCGCCGGTGTTGCCGATGCCACGCGCCACATTCATCAGGTTGGTGAGCGGCTGCGTAATCGACTTTGCCGTCCGGAACGCGATGATCGCGCCCACGGCCAGTGCGATGACCGTGCTGAACGCGGAAACGCCAATCGTCCAGTTCGCTGCGGTGTCGTCGGAGTTGCGGCGATCTTCCACCAGTCTGTCGTTTTCGCCGTCCGCCACGTCGAGAGCGTCGGTCGAGTTCTTCACCCACGCGGACGCGTCCTTCTGCAAGTAATAGATTTGGAGCTCGGCGACAGTAGCGTTGCCGGAATCCACATCTTTCCGCTTGTCGATCAGTGGCTGGGCAAATTCCTTGCCCCACGACTGTTCCAACTGCTGCACCTTGCTCAGCGCGGTCTTTTCCTGCTCCGAGTTGGCTTTGTTCTTACCTTCTTCCAGTTTCTCGTTCAGGGTGCGGAGGCCCTCGTTCATGTGGTCGACTTCCCGCGTGTCGCCGCTGAGCAGATAATTGCTCAGGTAGAGCCGGTTCTGCATCATCTGGAAGCGCACAGAGTTGGTGATGCCTTTCAGCTCCAACGACGCCGCTGCGGCCGCTTTCGCCGAGTGCTCGCGCTGCACCGCCCGCCAGTTCACCAGGAACAGCACCAACACCATGGTGAGAATGATGCCGAAATTCATGTACAGCTTTTTCCCGATTGTCATTCCCGTCTCCTCCGCGGCTCAGCCACTACCGCGGCTCAAACTTAAAGTCGATGACTCCCGAACTCTCCACCGAGGCTGGTTCAAAACGCCATTTCTTGGCGGCTTCCAGCGCCGCACTGGCTAGGACGGGGTGCCCGCCCACGACCCGGGCATCCTTCACCGTGCCATTGGGCGAAACCACAACTTCAATCTTGACCGTGCCAGAGATATTCATCTTCCGCGCCAGTTCCGGATACGTAGGCTGCACTCTGGTCTTCGCCCGGCGGAGGAACTCCTCGCTCTGAGCTGTCTGTGCCCCCACGTGAATCGGGCCCAGAGTCACTGCCAACATCAGTCCGGCCAACAAAGCCGCCGCAGTTCTTTGAGACACAATTCCTCCTCGCTTACAAGAAGCTGTTGACCCTAGGCGTGCAACGACCGGGCCACCTGAACCTTCTTGAAAAAACCAAAGTAATGGACTGTATCTACAAGAAAGGAATACGGTTATTCGATACCGAAAAGAGTCACAAAGTGACCTTCGACATGAGAGTCGTCTCACTCCAGCGGAATTGACCTCGGTTTCTCACCCTGAGACGAAATCTCACCTTGTCTCGGGATTTCACACCCGGGCACCCCCTCCACCCATTTCACTTGACTCAAATTGAGATGACAGGTAGTTTCCCAATAGATTCAAGCACTTGTGAATCAACAATCTTATTCCTCTATGGTCGGCGCGGCGCTCAGCATTTCTGCCGGCAGTCCCGTCATTCCTCCGGAAAACAAGTTCATCCCGGGGTCCGATGAGGGATTCCAGAAGCTGCTGCTGCGCATTTCCGCCAAAGCGGGAGAGCGGCCTGACACCTTCGCCCTCATCCAACTGTTCTGCCAGGCGACGCGCGAGTTCTTTCAAGTGTCGGGAGTCTATTTCTGGCGCTGCCATTTCGCAGACGAGTTGGTCGGAGAGCAAGCGGATGGCAAACTGGCGGAGCGCTTTGTAGGGATGCGGCTGCGCCCCGACCAGAGCACGGTCACTGCTGAAGCCGTGCGGCAACGGCGCACCATCTTCGCCAATCACGCGAAGTCCGCAGCCTTTCCGGCAGCCATGGAATTCGACGCGCGCTCGCTCTTGGCCGCGCCCTTGATGGTGTTCAACGAAGTTATTGGTGCGGTTACGTTTCTGCATGATTCCAGCGACGACTTCTTTAACGCGGATCTGGCTGCCAAGGCCACGATCCTGGCGGGCCAGTTGGGCAGCCTGCTGGAGGCGTCGCGACTGAGCGAGGCGTCGCGCGAGGAGCAGCGGCGCGCCGAAATCCTGGCGGATGTGGCCCACGCTCTGCATGGGACACCGGACGTCTCGGCGGTGATTGAGGCCCTGGCTGATCGTTTGCGCCTGCTACTGCGCACCCGGCTGGTATGTGTGTTGCTGCGCCGCGAAGGGCCCTTCGAGTTACAAGCGGTCTCGGCCGAGACTCCGCAACTGGCGACCTCCGCGCGGGCCCGGCATGACCGGCAGACGCTGCGTTTTGCGGCGGACCTGGCCCAGCGCGCGGTAGCCGCCGGAGAGCCCATCACGCTTTCCATCGGAGCCGACGTGCATTCGCTGGGGAGCCTCGTTTCTCCCGGCATGTTGATCGCTGCTCCGTTCCGCACGTCGCGAACTCAGGGAGCGATCCTTCTATATCCGCGCCAGGAAGGCGTTTTTACTGCGGAAGAAAAGGCGCTGGTAGCCGCGATCGCAGGCTTCGGCGCGGTCGCTCTGGCGCACTCGGAACTCCACGCCACTGCGGCCGCCCAGGCGCACGAACTGCACCAGTTGCTCGAGATTTCCGGTGAGCTGAACTCCAGCAGTAATCTCGAACATGTTCTGCAAGCCTTCGTCGTACGAGCTTCGGATTTCCTTGGTTTCGGCCGCTGCTTCATCGCGCTCGAGGAGAGTGGCCAGTTCCAGGTGCGCTACGCGGTGGAAAAGGGAGAACCACAGCGCGTGGACACGCCGTTTCCCGAAGGCGTCGCCACCAAGGCTCTGCGCTCCAGGGAAGTCTTCTGGACCGATGAGGCGAGCCGGACTCCGGGAGTCCACCTCGACGTCGTCACGAAGTACAACGTGCGCCAGTTCCTTGCGGTTCCTCTGATCAGCACAAGCGGACGCGTGCTGGGGATGTTCGGCGTTCTCGACCGGCTGGACGGCACGGGCATTTCGCAGGAAGACATCCGGCGCGCTCGTGTACTTTCCAGTCAAGTCGCCATTGTGGTGGAAGTTGCCCGCAATCTCCATCTCTCCGAGCAGCACCGGCGCCGGGCTGAGGCGCTGATCGAACTGGCGCGCGAAATGGATGGAGCTCTGCGGCTGCCCGAGTTCGCGCGGCGGTTCGTGTCTCGAACCGCGGAACTCACGAATTCGCGCGCGGGGTTGCTGGCCGTGCTGCAGGAAGGCCGATGGCAGGTCGCGGCGCTGCACAGCCGCAATGACACTGTCGCAAAGGCTGCGGACCCGCTGACAGAGCCCGCCGACCAAGATCGCAAACCCTCCGCTGACGCCGGGATAGAGCACGGCCTGGAGCGTGCGCTGGGCGCGGCATTGAGCGAATTTGTGTCGAGGCATAGCGGCACCGTAGTCTCTGGCTCCGCGGAGCAAGTATTAGGCCCGGAAGCTGCGGCCACTCTAGGGTGGACCGATTGCACGCTGGTGCGGCTGCTCGGAGCCAACGGGGAATTGACCGGTCTGCTCTGCCTTTCCAGGAGATCAACTCCTTTGGGTGCGGAAGATCAGGTCTTTCTTGAGACCATGGCGGGCCATGCGGCGATGGCGCTCGAGAACGCCCGCCTGTTCACGCGCATCGAGCAGGCGAATCGCCACTGGATCGAAATTTTCGACGCCATCAGCGATTTCATCGTGGTGCACGACCAGGCGGACAAAGTTCTGCGCGTGAATCGCTCCCTCGCGACGATGATCGGAGTTCCTCCGGCGGAATTGATCGGCGTTAATATGCGGGCCCTGATGGCCCTGACCAGCGACACGGCATCGTATTCTTGCCCGTTCTGCCGGGCCATGTCGGACGACTCCGACGAATTCGCGCATCCTGTATTCGATCGTACCTACTTGGTTTCCACGTCGCGCGTGCATGGCGATTCTGACGAAGGTCTGCAAACGATTCACGTCTTGAAGGACATTTCCGACCGCCGCGAAGCCGAGCGCCGATACCGCGAGCTCTTCGACAACATTCAGGAAGGCTTGTTCTTCAGTACGCCCCGCGGCCGCTTCATCGAAGTGAATGACGCCATGGTCCGCATGTTGGGCTATAGCACCCGCGAAGAGTTACTGCAGATCGACATCCCTACGCAACTCTATTTTTCGAACGAGCAGCGGCAGCACCACTCGGAACTCATGAAAGAGAACGGCACCCTGCGCAATTTTGAAGCGACGCTGCGGCGCAAGGACGGATCGCCCATTCACGTGCTGATCAATGCTTTCGGCATGCACGACAATACGGGTCACCTGCTCCAGATTCGCGGATTGATGCTCGATGTGACCGGCCTCCGCACATACCAGTCGGAACTGCACCGGGAGCGCGATTTCTCCAGCAAGATTCTCAGCAACACGCAAAGCTTGATTCTCGTCGCCGACACCGCCGGCTTGATCAGCTACGCCAACCGCCGCTGGTACGACGCGGGATTCGAACAGCGGGAATTGCTGGGGCGTCCTCTGCTGGAACTGGCGGCGCCGGGATTTGTCCGCCCGCTGGCCGAGGCGCTACAGAGCACGCTGAACAGCCAGCAAGTCGACAACATGGAATTGCAGATCGTGCGCGGCAACGGCGCGGCCGGGAAGTTCTCGGCGAATCTCAGCCCGATGCGCGACGAGCAGGGAATCGTGACCAGCATCGTGGTCGTGCTCACCGACATTACCGATTCCGCCGTGCTGCGCGACAAATTAGTGCATGCGGAGAAAATGGCCGCGGTCGGCCAGTTGGTTTCCGGCGTCGCTCACGAAGTGAACAACCCGCTCACCGCGATTTTGGGCTTCGCCGACTTGCTGATGGAGAATCCCGACCTGCCCGAAACCGCGCGTAAAGACATGCGCGTGATCCTGCAGGAGGCGCAGCGTACCAAGCAGATCGTGCAGAATCTGCTCAGCTTTGCCCGCCAGATGCCGCCGCAGCGCAGCGCCGTGCAATTGAACACCATCTTGCGGAGGACCATGCAGTTGCGGGCCTATGACTTCAACAGCCACGGCGTCGACGTCGTCGAACATCTCGACGAAGGACTGCCCGAGGTTATGGGCGATGCCCACCAGTTGCAGCAGGTCTTTCTCAACATCCTGAACAACGCCTACGATGCCGTTCACGAAGTGGGCCGCCCCGCGCGCATCGAGATCATGTCCACCAAAGCCGGCGATGCGGTCGAAGTTTCGTTCCGCGACAATGGCAACGGGATCTCCCATCCCGACAAGATTTTCGACCCGTTCTTCACCACGAAAGAGGTTGGCAAAGGTACCGGCCTCGGCCTGAGCATTTGCTACGGCATTCTGAAGGAGCACGGAGGAGAAATTCTCTGTCATAACAACACTGACCGGCCAGGCGCTACCTTCGTTGTACGTCTGCCCGCAGCGGCGCACACCGCATCCTTAGGAGTGGCCGCAGGAGTGATACAACCATGAGCCTACCCGCAATGAGACTTCAACCCTTGCCTGTGCTGCTCGTCGAGGACGAACCCGCTGTCATGGCATATGTGCAAGCCGCCCTGGAGCGCAGCGGCTATCCCGTAGTGTGCTGCGAGTCGGGAGTGGATGCGCTGCGCCTGCTCGAGAAAGGCGCATTCCTCGGCGTGGTCTCCGACATGCGCACGCCCGGCGGAGTCGATGGAGGCCAGGTGCATGCCTGGGTGGCCACCCACCGGCCCGATCTGGCTTCGCGCATCATCTTTATTACGGGCGACATTGCCAATGAGGAGACGGTCGCCACGCTGCGTCAAACCGGCGCACCCTGCGTGGAGAAACCCTTCCGCGTGCAGCAGTTTATTGATGTCGTCTCCAAGACGTTCGGGAAGGCCGAGTGAATAGTCAGAGCAAAGAAGATCTTCGTATCCGTCTCCTGATCGTCGACGACGAGCAGAGTATCCGCAAGCTTTGCGTCACGGTCGGCGAAGCTCTGGGTTTTGTGTGTCTTGAGGCCGAAAGCGGGGAGTCCGCGCTGGCCTTGCTGGAAGAGCAGTCGGTCCACATGGTCCTCACCGACATGGTGATGCCGCACATGTCAGGACTGGAATTCCTGGAGAAAGTAAAGAAGCTGCTGCCGCGCACCGAGATTGCGCTGATGACCGGTCACGGATCGATCGAAACCGCTGTTCAGGCCATGAAACTCGGCGCCTATGACTACATCACCAAGCCGTTCTCGCCGCTCGAGGAACTGCGGCTATTCCTGCGGCGCATGGCGGAAAAAATCCGTCTGGTCGAAGAAAACGAATTTCTGCGCCAGCGCATGGATTCGGAAACCGCGGTGCACGGCATCATCGGATCGTCCGTCAAGATTCAGGATGTGCTCCGCATGGTGGCGCGCCTGAAAGATACGCGGACCCCGGTGCTCATCTACGGCGAAAGCGGTACCGGCAAGGAGTTAGTCGCCCGCGCCATGCACTTTCGCGGAGCCTTTGCCAACCGCCCGTTCGTCGCGGTGGACTGCGGATCGCTCGTGCCCACGTTGATTGAAAGCGAGCTGTTCGGCTACGAAAAAGGAGCCTTCACCGGAGCGCTGAAATCGAAGCAGGGATTGTTTCAGGCAGCCGATGGCGGCACCATATTCCTCGACGAAGTTGGCGAATTGCCCCTGGAGCTACAGGCCAAGCTTCTGCGCGTCCTGCAGGAAAGGGAAGTGCGCCCGGTGGGCAGCAACCAGCGAATCAAGGTAGATGTCCGCGTCATCGCTGCCACGAACCGCGATCTCGAAGCCGCCTACAAGAACGGAACCTTCCGCAAGGATCTTTACTTCCGCCTCAACGTCGTTACGCTGTACGTTCCCGCGTTGCGCGAACGCCGTAGCGACACCCCCATGCTAGTGCACTGGTTCCTCGAGCGCTATGCCCCCGGCTCGGAACTCCACGTGACCAGCGCCGCCATGAAGGCTCTCATGCAATACGACTGGCCCGGCAACGTGCGCGAGCTGGAGAACTGTGTCGAGCGCGCCGTCGCGCTGGGCAACGGGCAGATCATCGACCTCGGCGACCTTCCGCCCGCCATCGCTTCGGGTGCTACGTCAGCGGGAGGGACCGCAGCCTCGCCGCTAGAGAGGCCGACCGTGCTCGATCCTGATCTCGCCGCGGCGCAGGCCATCACCGGTTCGCCGCGAGCTCCGCTGTCCTCCACTGATCTGGAAGACATCGAGCGTGCCACCATCCAGCGCGTCTTCGAGCAGGTAAAAGGCGACAAGGCCCTCGCCGGACGCATGCTCGGCATCAGCCGCGCCACCCTCTATCGCAAGCTGAAGCGCTACAACATCGGCATGGGCCAATCCGGCTCGGGCTCGCCGAGTCACACGCTGCAGTAAAAAAGTGGATAGTGATTCGTGGTTAGTAACCTAGGTAGGCTCTCCAGCTACTCACCACGAATCACTAGCCAATGATTTTGAGACTGCTGTCTCACGCTGAGACGCCTATTTGTCCCGACTTCACTTGCTACGTTCGAGTCTCTCCCTAACTCGCTGAAAACCCATTCACCTCAGTGCTAGTCCTTCCGTTCTCAGAGATGGTTGCCGCGTTGCTCCTCCTTTTCTGAACCGCGGATTCCGGCTCCCCACAGCTCTTCCTAACCGGGAAGAGGGGGAGCCCAACCCGCATTTTCACTTGGGCAGAGCGAGTCTGGGTTCATCGAGTTTAGGTTAGAGGGGTCTTATCGCGTGGCGCATCAGGGGATAGCGACGGCACGTGCCTCACAGAACGCCAGCACCGTGGCGGGACTTGCCCGTTTTTTTCCGGAAGCCTCGCCCGTCCGTATGCCGGTTCAGCTCGCCCGCGTATTGCAGGGCTCCGAGCCCGCCGCTCCCCACTTCAGCGAAAGTATCGTCATTGAATTTGGCACTCCGCGCGAAGTCCTGTTCGAATGCAACACGCCATTGGAGTTTGGCGATCAGCTGCAATTGCGCAACTCCGACCGTTCGTTCGATGTCGCCGTCTCGGTCGTCGCCCTGCAGTACCAGCCCGGCAAGACCGTGGTGGCGGCACGCTTTCGTGGGGAAGTCCCCAACTGGATCGTGAAATCATGACACCTACAACGCCCGTCCAAGATCTGGCCAGCCAATGGAGCACCGCTCGTCGGCTTTATCCCATCTACTTCGAACTCGCGCGTGAGTTCGCTATCGACGTGAAAGCCTGCGCCGACCTCGAAGCTGGCGTCGACACGCCCGGCAAAGAGGTCGTCGAACAGGCCAACCAATGGCTCGAGCAAATGGATCAGCTGGTCCAGGTACACCAGTTGCGCCAGTTCCTGCAAACCAGTTCGCTGGTCACGCCCGAGGCTCTGGTAAGCCTGCTGCAGCACTTTCTGACGAAGCCAACCAAGACCGATATCATCCGCGACAAGATTGATTTCCTCCTTGTGCAGTATTTCAGCCAGGTTGCGCCTTCGGGCGTGGGCGATGCTGAAGTGGATCTGGCCTATGTGGCTCAGGCGCTCGAGCCGGTGTTGGGCGAGGTCGAATTGAAGCCTCCCGTCTGGCTGAATGCTCTCGACCGCGTGGTCGACGCAGCGCGCAAATGCAAATCACTCGATGAGTTGCTCCATGGCGGTGTTCTCGAGCAGGGACGCAAGGCCAAGGGCCTCGCCGGGGATCTGTTCTACTTGCCGGTCGCTCTCGCTGCCTTCACGCGCTTCGGATATCTCATGCGCCGGTCATTCTTCCGGCTCATGCTGGGCGATCTCAACACAATTCTCGACGGACTCACCGAACTGGAAGATAAGGGAATCGAAACCATCGACTGCCGGCGCGCCCAGTTTTCCGCGCAGGAGCCGATCGTTCGTCTACGGGTGATCTGCCAGTCCTGGAAGGTGATGTTCCAGGCAGAGTATTCGTCAGGGCAGCCGTTGCGCATGCTGGTCGATCTGCGCGCTTCGGTCGAGTATGCCCTGGGCCGTGGCAAGCCTGATGCGGACGCCAAAGGGAAGCCTGTGGCGGCTGCAAAACCTGCGGCCGCTGCGAAGCCCGCCGCACCTCCAAAGCTGGAGATTAACCAGCCGGCACCGGCTGCGGCTAAGCCGGCTGCGATGGCGGCTTCCGCGGGGGCGTCCAAGACGCCGGCCAAACCTGCGGTCGCGGCTCCCGCTGCCGCGAAGCTAAAGCCCGCTGCGCCCAGAGCTGATGCTCCCGAGTTTGAAGTCTCGAACACGCCCGGTTGGGACTCCGACTCCGCGCCGGAGCCAGGGAAGAAGAAATAAGCCATCCGCAGAATTGTGCGGCTGATCAACAGGAATCGATGGAATCGACGGATTGAAGGCGAAGAGGTAGTTGCAAGTGCAGGCACCGACCGTACTGATTATCTCCGACGAAGTAGATTTCTCGCGCCGCGTTACTGCCCGCTGGCAGATGGAGCGCAATGTCCCCACGTTCACGCTTCTCAGTGGGGAATTGTGGCCGCGCTTTGCAGCGGACGTATTTGATGTGGCCATTGTCGGAGAGTTGCGGCGCGACCTTCTGTCAGTAGTGTTGGAGCCGCTGCACTCCACCGGTCAGCCGATTTTCTGCGTCTGTCAGGAGCCTGCCACTGCGCAGTTGGTCCACGATCGTTGGCCGCGTGTTGCCATCCTGCGGACCAGCGAACACTGGCTCGAAACCCTGGTGCTAGCGGCCAGCGAGGCTGTCCACCGTTCTCGATCCGAATCTCGAGCCCGCGCCGCCGAGACTGCCTGCGCCACACTCGATCGCCAGGCGACCCTGGGCCGGTACATGCTGGAAATGCGCCACAACATGAACAACGCTCTGACGTCGGTGCTGGGAAATTCCGACCTGCTGCTACTGGAGCCGGGCAGCCTCTCCGCCCAGACTCGCGCCCAGATCGAAACCATTCGCAACATGACTCTGCGCATTCACGAGATCATGCAGCGTTTTTCGTCGTTGGAAAAGGAAATGAATGTAGTCGCACAGCAGGCGGAACAGGACTCAGGCAAGTCGTATGCGGCGGCAGCCGCCGGTAATTAGAAGTATGAGAACCTCTCCCCTTGCACGACGCCGGTCTCAAAGAGTTCGGTGGATGAACCTTGGCTTACCCTCCGGGGGAAGGATTTATGCATAGACTGATGGCGGGCGTTACCATCCTTGAGCACGAACTCTCAGAACTGCGCCTGCTGGTCGAGCGCCAGACGGGAATTTTGCTGGACTGTCCCAACAGCGCTCTAGCCGCACACGTCGCCGATCATTTGGAGACACAAGAACTGGAATCTCCCGCTGCGTTGATGGCCCGCCTGCGTGCTTCGGATCAGGATCCCTCGGTGCTGCCCGCGTTTCTCGACGGCGTGTTGAACGCGAATACCGGCTTTTTCCGCCATCCCGGCGCCATGAATGCGCTAGCCCGACAGGTCATCCCCCAACTCTACGCTCGTAAGTCGGAAGACGGACCCAGCACTCTCCGCATTTGGAGCGCAGGCTGCGGTACCGGCGAAGAAGCGTACTCGATCGCAATGGCTTTATGTGAGGCCTTGCCCAACGGAAACGGGAATGGCAACGGAAACGGTTCGAGCAACGGCAATGGGAACAAGGAAGCGAAGGAAGCGAAAGATAAGAACGCAGGCGGCCGCAACGGCGGGATCGTCGAGAATGGCATTCCGGCCGGTTCCGGGCACGGCATAAGAGATTGGTCGATTCACATTGTCGGCAGCGACCTGCTGCCCTCCGCGATCGAAGTCGCCGAGCGCGGACTGTATCCGCAATCGGCGCTCACCGGGCTGCCTCCGGCGGCGATCCGCGCCAGCTTCTCCAAAATTGGAAGCCCCAACGGGAGTTCGAATGGCACTCAGGAAAACCCGCAAAACGGAGCGACGAACGGGGCGAGCGCTGGCAATGGCTCGGCGAATGGCTCGTCCAACGGTGCGCACCTGCTGGTGAAGCCGCGCCTGCGCAGCCTGGTCACCTTCAATACGATGAACCTGACCAAGCCGGTCTACATTGGCCGCTTCGATTGCATTTTCTGCATGGACGTGCTGCCGCATCTCTCGCGCGCCCAACGCACCGCTCTAATGGAGCGACTGCATCTCTACCTCGAACCCGGCGGATATCTGTTCCTCAGCCAGACCGAAAAGCTGTGCGCTCCGAACTTGAATTTCCGGTCTGAAACATTCGATGGCTACACCTTCCACCGCAAACCGCTGGCCGCCAGCGCAGCATACGGGCGATAAGAAATAGAAAACCACAGAGGACGCTGAGGACACAGAGAAGATGCTTGATTCCTCTGGGATCTCTGTGTCCTCTGTGGTTCTCTTTGTTTTACGCGAACAGAAACTCCTTCGTCCTCAGCTCCTTAATCGCATCCCTCAGCTTCGCCGCCTTCTCAAACTCAAACTTTTTCGCAGCCTCGCGCATGTCGCTCTCCAGCTTGCCGATGTAGCCATCCACTTCTTCCTGCGTTTTGAATTCCGGCATGCCCTCGGATTCTCCCCCGGTCAGATCGGCATAGTCGGCGGCCACGATCCCCGCCAGGGTCATATCCAGCGGACGCACGATCGACTCCGGCGTGATCCCATTCTCTTCGTTGTACGCCGTCTGAATGGCGCGCCGCCGCATCGTCTCATCCATGGCGCGCTTCATCGAGTCCGTTTGGCGATCGGCATAAAGAATGGCACGGCCGTTGAGATGCCGTGCGCAGCGGCCGATCGTCTGAATGAGCGAACCGGTCGACCGCAGAAACCCCTCTTTATCCGCATCCAGAATTGCCACCAGCGACACCTCCGGCAGATCCAATCCCTCGCGCAGCAGGTTAATGCCAATTAACACATCGAATTCGCCTTTCCGGAGGTCGCGCAGAATCTTCACCCGTTCCAGCGTTTCAATCTCGGAATGCATGTAGCGGCACTTCACGCCCACCTCGGCATAGTATTCGGCCAGATCTTCCGACATGCGTTTGGTCAGAGTCGTCACCAGCACGCGCTGACCGAGTTCCACGCGGGCGCGAATCTCGTGCAACAGGTCATCAATCTGTCCCTTCACGGGGCGCACTTCCACCGGCGGATCAATCAGCCCGGTCGGCCGAATAATCTGTTCCACCACGACGCCCGCCGATTTCGTCAGCTCATACGGCCCTGGAGTTGCTGAAACGTAAATCAGCTGGTTAGTGCGGTGCTCAAATTCTTCAAATGTCAGCGGACGGTTATCCAGCGCCGACGGCATCCGAAAGCCATACTCCACCAGCGTTTCCTTGCGCGATCGGTCGCCCGCATACATCCCGCGCAACTGCGGCACCGTTCCGTGCGACTCGTCGATAAACATCAGAAAGTCCCGCGGAAAATAATCCAGCAGCGTTGGCGGAGGCTCGCCCGGCAACCGTCCCGTAAAGTGCCGCGAATAATTTTCAATCCCGTGGCAGAAGCCCATGGCCTTGATCATTTCCAGATCGAACATGGTGCGCTGGTGAATGCGCTGCGCCTCAACCAGCCGCCCCTGCTTCTCCATCTCGACTTCCCACCACGCCAGCTCCTTCTTAATCGAATCCACGGCGGACGCCCGCGTCTCCTCCTTCATCACATAGTGCGTCTTGGGATAAATCGGCAGCCGCATGTATTTCTGCTTCACCGTGCCGAATAGAGGATCGATCTGCGTCAGCGATGAAATCTCATCGCCCCACAGCTCGATGCGGTATGCCATGTCGTCGTAAGTAGGGAAGACCTCGATCACGTCGCCACGCACGCGGAATGTTCCGCGCCGGAAGTCACTGTTGGTGCGTTCGTACAGAATGTCGACCAGCCGCCGCGTAATGTCCTCGCGCTTGATCTTCTGGCCCTTCTCCAGAAACATCATCATGCCGTAATAGGCCTCGGGCGAGCCCAGGCCGTAGATGCAGCTCACCGACGCCACAATGAGAGCATCGCGCCGCTCAAATAGCGACCGCGTCGCCGACAGCCGCAGCTTGTCGAGTTCATCATTGATGGTCGCTTCTTTTTCGATATAGAGATCGGCGGCCGGGACATACGCTTCCGGCTGGTAGTAGTCGTAATACGAGACAAAATATTCGACCGCATTGTGCGGGAAGAAGTTCTTGAACTCGTGATAAAGCTGCGCCGCGAGCGTCTTGTTATGCGCCATCACCAGCGTCGGACGGTTCGCAGCTTCGATCACCTTGGCCATGGTGAAGGTCTTGCCCGACCCGGTGACGCCCAGCAAAACCTGGTGCTGCTCGCGGTCATACACTCCGCGCAACAGCGCCTCAATCGCGCGCCCCTGGTCCCCTTGCGGCTTGTAGCTGGAAACGAGTTTGAAGTCCATGAAACGCTCTTAGCTGTTTAGCTCTTAGCCTAAAACCCTAACTCCACTCTAGGACAGTTCCTGTCCTCAATGTAAAGAGCCCGTGTGGGGACCGGCGCCTTCGCCCGTCAGGCCAAGCGCAGCGCGGCCTGGGTTTCTGCCGGCAGTTCCACAGAGGTGAATCTTGCCGACAGAGAATCTTTCTATTATAAACGCAGAGAACAAACCGCTAGTACCACTGTCATCCTGAACGGTGGCGCACGCCACCGTGAGCGACCCTACGTCGGATGACAGCCACGTTGGAGCGGACGGGAGTCGCCGCAGACGCATCGACCGCACACGACCCCGGCACAAACACCCCGCCGTCGTCAGGTCCATCACCGCGGCTTCGCCCCGGTTCAGGATGACAATGCGACCGGGTTTATTGCACGCTCGGCCGCAGTTCAACCTTCTTCGTCGTAATCGTCACCTGCGTCGACGGCAACTTCGGCCGCGGATACGGCTCCGTATAAGCCTCCACCGTAATTGTCCCGGGAGTCCGCGTCGACTGCACAATCACCTGTGCCAGTCCGTTGAACAGGCTCCGCTTTGGCGCCTTGTCCGATTCCTGGCAATTCGGGTCGCCGTTGCCCACGCCGATCAGTGCGCCCTCGCCGCTGACTTTAAAGCTGATCATGTTCGCCGCCGTCGGGATCGCCCGGCCCTCTTTGTCGAGCACCTCAACCTTCAGCACAGCCACGTCGTCACCGTCGGCGTTAATTTCTGTTCGATCGGCCGTCAATCGGATCGTATCCGGCCCGCCCGTGGTCTCGCGCTTTTCCGTCAGGACGACTTTGCCGTCTTTCGTGCCCTGTGCCTCGATCACGCCCGGCTCGTATTTCACCGTCCACTCGAGGTGCGTCAGAGGTTGCACCTTCTGCGAGCCCTGGCTCTTGCCGTTGAGAAAGAGTTCCACCGAATCGAGATTGGAATGCACCCACACTGAGATCGGCTGACCCTCTCGCCCCGCCCAGTTCCAGTGCGGAAACAGATGTAGCACCGGTTCCGATCCCCACCATGCTTTGTAGTAATAAAAGTTGTCCTTGGGAAAGCCACACATGTCGACGATGCCGAACTGCGAATTCACCGACGGCCACCCGTAGGGAGTCGGTTCACCGCGGTAGTCAAAGCCGGTCCACGCAAATCCTCCCGAGAGCCACTCCCGCGCCGCATAAAATTTCCACCATTCTTCTGCCAGCTCGGACCAATCCGTATGGTTGAGGTCGTAAGCGCTGACCCAATTGCGGAGTTTGTCAGTCGAATAGATTCCACGCGTCGAAACCGTGCTGGCCGTCTCCGATCCCACGCTCGGCGTCTTAGGATGCGCCTTGTGCCATCCGTCCAAAACCTTGAGGTTGTAGTTGTATCCCATCACATCGAGTCGCTCGGGGAAATGCGTTTCGAACGCCGTATTGACCGCCGCGGTACAAAGACGCGTGGGATCGAGTTCGTGAGTTCGCATAATCATCTCGTCAATCACGCGCACTCCCTGGGGCTGGAACATCATTGTCCACTCTTCGTTGCCCATGGACCACAAGATGATCGACGGCGAGTTGCGATAGCGCTTCACCATCACCTCGAGCTGCGCCATACCCTCCGGATTCGAACTCATCAGCCGGGTTTCGCACATCATCATCATGCCCAGCCGGTCGCAGGCTTCCACCCACTCCGGTGTTGGCATATTGTGCGAGGTGCGCACTGCATTGCCGCCCATATCTTTCAAAACTCCCATCCTGAACCACTGCATGCGGTCGGGAAGCGCCGCGCCCACTCCCGCGTGATCGTGATGGTTGCAGGTGCCTTTGAGCTTCACCGACTTGCCATTGAGGAAGAATCCCTTGTCGGCGTCCCATGCAATTGTGCGCACGCCAAAGCTGATGCGCTCGGCATCCCGCGCCTTCCCGCCGGATTCCACCGTCACTACTGCGGAATACAAGTTCGGCGTCTCCGGCGACCACAGCGCTGGATTCGCGATCGAAGCGCTGCCCGTGAAGGTACCCGACCCATCAGCAGCCACGGATTGCGGCGCCGAATCCGCTGTTCCCACCACTTTGCCCGCCGCATCCAGAATTTGCCAACGCACCCGGCAACTTTCCGCCTGCTGTGCCTGGTTCTGTACCACGGTCGCCAGGCTCAGCGTCGCCGCGTTGCCCTTCACTGAAGTTCGAACCGTGCTATCCCAGTTCCCCAGGTGCAGCGCATCCGTTTTCGTCAGCCAAACATGCCGGTAAATTCCAGCGCCTTCATAGAACCACCCATCGCCGAAGCTGGCGTCCATGCGCACCATGAGGAAATTCTTTCCGCCATAGTTGAGAAAGTCGCTGACATCGAAGCGAAAGGGTGCATACCCGTTGTCATTGCGGCCGACGAAGTATCCGTTCAGAAATACCAGCGCGCTGCGAAAGGCGCCGTCAAACTCCACCGTGATGCGCCGTCCGCTGTCTTCTTTCGGAATGTCGAACGTGCGCCGGTACCAGCCGACGCTCGTCTCCGGATAGCGTCGCCCCACCGGCTTGTAGCCGTGTGACTGCTGTTCTTCATCCCACACAAACGGCAACTCCACCGCCCAGTCGTGCGGCAAATTGAGTGCGCGCCACTTCGAGTCATCAAATTTCTGCGTGGCAAACCAGAATTCTCCCGACTTGGCAAAATCTCCCTGGCCCATGCCAAATCCCAAATCGCGCAGCGGATCATTTGCATTGCCCTGAAAAAACTTCCAGCCAAAATCGAACAGCAGACGTTCCCGCGGAGCCACCGCAGCCAGCGCCTCTGCCGACGCAGCTTCCGGATAGCCCGCAAGCAGCGCATGAGCCCGCCCCACGGATCCTGCCATCAAGGTTGACGCGGAGAATGCAAGACCGGAACGAAGCAGGTCGCGGCGAGTGAAGGAATGAAGACGAGAATCCATTCTGTGCCTCTCGGAGAAGATCGAAATTGGAGCCGGTCCCGCCGAACAGTCGCGCTCGGGACTGAGCATTATAAAGCCGTGCTCAGCCGAAACAGGAACAGTAATCTGAACTTTTCAATAACGAGGAAAACCTGTGAGGAAACCGGCAAGGACTTACTTCCTAACCTACTTCGGTTCGTGCCCTTCGTCGTGCACCTCGCCCATGCCTACGATCTTCGAGGATGTGCGGAACTTCTTATAGTCGCGATATTCCTGGTCGCCGTCGAGGTTGTACCCCTTGAACAAAGCGATGCGAGCATCAAGCTTGAATGTCAGGTGACGAGGCAGCCAGACTTCATCGTTGACTCGCGTCTGTTCCAACATGACGCGCGTGCCCTTGTGGACTCGCGCCAACACCCATCCGAACGATACCGTGTCGATCGCTTCGACATCCATTTTCGCCAGTTGCAGATCCCCCTTGTCGATCCACACCTGGCCGCGGAACTTGGAGAGCACCTTCGCCTCTTTCATCTGCGGCTCAAAGCCGGGCCGCGGCTCGCCTTCGATCACCCACGCATCGCGCCCGCCCACCTGTTCCGTGCCGACCAGTTTGAAGTCGTAGGCATCCGCCACCTCGCGCACGAATTTGCGGCCATCCTCGCGCTCTTTGACCGCTTTCTCTTCCCGTTTCTTGCGCTCTTCGTCCGATTCGTTCTTGCGCTTGTCGATGATCTTCTGGATCTTCTCTTCTTCCTTGGCCGCTTCCTTGGCGTCCAGCGGCTTATCGTCTCTTGCGATCAGGCGCTGCACCTGCTCGCCATAGATTTCCAGAACCTCATACGTCTTCACTTCGGTCGACTTGGTCTGTCCCTTGCCGTCGAGTTTGTTCTCGACCTCGCGATCGATGTAGGTGTAGTCACGCTGCCGCTTGTCGTTTTCGATGTCTTTATCCGCGACCACGCGCAGTAACTGCCGCATCTGCTCCTGCGAAAGTTTGCCATCAGGGCCGGGCTGGAGATCAGGGATCGTTTCCGACGTGCTGGTATCCGGATTAGGTTTTTCCTGCGACGCTGGGGCGGGCGCCGGCTTCTGCTGGCCGAACGCCTCCATAGAAAGGAACAACGTCAGGACGAGAGCGAACCCGCGAGACCTCATGAGCTTAATCTAACCCATTAGACGCTTCGAAGTTCTGCGGGGAAGCGAGCGGGAAAGGTCAGATCTTTTCGCGCGCCAGAACCGGCGGCTCCACCGCCAGCTGGCTGCAGGTCCGTCCGATGACGTCGTGCGCGGATCTTTCTTCCAAGAACTGGAAGCCATATCGGAACGCGCTTCGTTGCCGGACCAGCGCGAGCACCTCTACGTCGCCCAGCGGTAGCGTAAATTCCAGGCGTACCACTTCGCCCACCGGAACCTCCTCACGCAGCATGGCCGAAATTCCCGACTCGCTGAGGTCCACCGTGTCGCCACGAACCACAGCCGCGCCCCGGGGATAGACACGGATGCCCACTTCCAGCCTGAACCTGGGATGGCGTCGAGCTTCCATAGGTATCTCGGTCAGGTCCGCGCCGAATTGACTGCGTGCATCCACGCCAATGCTCTCCCGGACCCCGAGTTTGCGCCGGGCCCCGAGCGACAGACTGGCTCTCCAGATTGCGTCCAAGTCTGGCCCAAAGCAAGCGCGAAGGTTCCTTCAGAATGGATCGGCAGCGCGCCCCGGCAACTTTAGGTAGCGTCGGGAATTCAGTCCCTGATCTTGTGCGCTTTTCCTAAACACTCCGCCTGGAAGAGCCGCTCGTCGACGCGATGCAGCTTCTTCTCCTGCGCCTTCGTCATGAGCGAGTAATGCTTGATATCGAACAGGTGATACACGATGAACCACACCGGTTGCTCCGTGGTCATCCAGTTCTGCGGGTCAAACTGTTTCAAATTGACCGGGCCCGAGTACCGCCGCAGTGTTCGCTCGCGACGCAGGTTGAAATAGGCGTTGAAATAACTCAGTGCCAGCTCGCGCAGCGTGCGATATACCGGCTCGCGCCACCGGCATCCGGTGTAATTCGACTTGGCTACGGCGCCCCAGCACCCGTCCTCGCGGAAAATGGCAATCACGTGGTCTGTGTCGTGCTCGGCTTCGAAATCCAGCAGCAGCGGAGGATATCCGTTGGCCCGCAGCGCAGCCGCGGCGAAAATCGCGCCTTCCAGACAGTGCGACGATTCCTCCGCCAGCACTTTCCGCGGCGACCACGCCGTGTCTTCCAGGTGGTACGGCATGTCATCGAGAAACTTCTGAATGCCGTAGGGATTCTTCATGCTGCGCAGCTTGCGCAGTTCTTTAGGAGTAAAGCCGGTTGGCGGGCCAGAGTTGTTGGCGGTCATGGTTGATCGTTCGCTGGTTCCATCAGTGGTTCCCGGAAGCATCTCTCCGCGCTCTCTGCCGTTCAAGCCTTGGGCGTAAACACAATGCCCACCTCGTGCGGCTGATCCACCAGCACATCCGGAGGTTCGCCATCAAGGGTGTGCGGGGCAAATCCATACGAAACTCCGACGGTCCACAGTCCGGCGTTACGGCCGGTCTCAATGTCGACGTGAGAGTCGCCGACAATCGCCGCCTGTTCTGGACGCACGCCGCTTTCCGCGAGCAACTTCCGGGCACCCTCGGGATCGGGCTTCTTGGTGGCAAAACTGTTGCCACCGTAAATCTGCGTGAAGAACTGCCCGAGCCCGAGCGCTTCGACAATCGCGCGGGAGGGAATCACAGGCTTGTTCGTGAGCACGGCCATCTTGCGCGCCGTGCCGTTTCCCGAACTCTGAACGGTCGCCAGCGCCTCGGTGATTCCCGGATACACCGTCGTGTGGTCGAGCTTGTGCGCCCTGTAATAGGAAAGAAAAAACTCCAATCCTTTGCGCACCACCGCCTCGTCGACCTTTTCGCCGCCCAGCGCCCGCTGGATCAGAATCGGCGCGCCGTCCCCCACATAACTGGCGATCACTTCGTCGGGCAATTCCGGCCGCCCGATATGTCGTAGCGCAGCGTTCACCGAATGTACCAGGTCAAGGCGCGAGTCAATCAGCGTGCCATCGAGGTCGAAGATCACCAGTTTGATCGATTCCGGGTCGAAAGCGCGGTGGGTCCGAATCATCTGCATCCAGAATAAAGCATCCGCACTCAGCCGTCACACTGCGTCGCCCAGTCCGATGCATTCCCGTCCAACGTCATAAACCACGAAGGCCACAAAGGACCACGAAGGCCTGTATGCACAGGGTTTTCCTTCGTGTACCTTCGTGTCCTTAGTGGTAAAGAATTTCGTGGTTCAGCCATCCGGTTGACATTCTCTATATTTCCGGTAATATCGAAATATGGCAGCAGCCAGTAAGACCTCTTCTTCCACCAAAGCCTCCGAACGAGTCGCCAAATACGCCGACATGTTCTCCGCCATGGGCACCGAGCCCCGCCTGCGCATCATGCAATTGCTGCTCACCGCGCACCCTGAAGGACTGGTCGTCAGCGAGATTCAAGAAGAGCTAGAAATCCCCAACTCGACCCTCTCGCATCACCTCGACAAACTGCGGACCGAAAGTCTCGTGGAAGTCCAGCGCGAAGGCACGTTCCTTCGCTACACCGCGAACACCGCCGCCTTGCAAGAATTGCTGCAGTTCCTCTACGCCGAGTGCTGCACCCGCAATCAAGCCCTCAAGCCGCACGACATCATTCAGATCTGTAAATAGGAGCCTACTATGAGCACCACCGAAACTACCGACATCAAGGAAGTCGTCAAACAGAAATACGGCGAAGCTGCCCTGCGCGTGAAGTCCGGAGGCAGTTCGTGCTGTGGCGCCACGGCCAGCACCGGCTGGTGCGATCCCATCACCACGAATCTCTACGACGCGACCCAGGCCGGACAAATCCCCGAAGAAGCTCTCCTGGCATCGCTCGGCTGCGGCAATCCCACTCTACTGGCCCAGTTGAACCCCGGTGAAACCGTCCTCGACCTCGGTTCCGGTGGAGGCATCGACGTCCTGCTTTCCGCCCGCCGCGTCGGCCCCACCGGCAAAGCCTACGGCTTGGACATGACCGACGAAATGCTCGCCCTCGCCAACGACAACAAGCGCAAAGCAGGCATCGAGAATGTCGAGTTCCTCAAGGGCGAAATCGAAAACATTCCGCTGCCCGACAATTCCGTCGACGTCATCATTTCCAACTGCGTCATCAATCTCTCCGCCGACAAAGATAAAGTCCTGCGCGAAGCCTTCCGCGTCCTGAAGCCGGGCGGACGCTTCGCCGTCTCCGACGTTGTCACCCGAGGCGAGATTCTCCCCGAGATTCGCCAGAGCGTTCTCGCCTGGGTAGGGTGCATTGCCGGAGCTCTCGAAGAAAATGACTACCGCAGCAAACTGGCCGCAGCCGGCTTTGAGCACATTGAAATCGAGCCTACCCGCATCTACCGCGCCGACGACGCTCGCGAATTTCTCTCCGGGCAGGGAATCGACGTTGACGCCCTCGCTCCGCAAGTCGACGGCAAGTTCCTCAGCACCTTCCTGCGCGCCGTGAAGCCAAGCAGCCCGAAGCAGGCCTGTTGCGGTCCGACGTGCTGCGACTGAGGCCGAAGAGGACGCAATGCAGGGACGCTACAACGTTTTGTTTCTATGCACCGGGAACTCGGCGCGCTCCATCATGGCCGAGGCCATCATGAATCAAAAGGGTCGCTCGAACTTCACCGCATACAGCGCGGGAAGCCACCCGTCAGGCACAGTCCGCCCAGAGGCTCTGCGGCAGTTGGAGGCTGCGCATCTTCCAACGACCGGTCTTCGCAGCAAAAGTTGGAACGAGTTTGCCAAACCGGAAGCGCTGCCGCTCGATTTTGTCTTTACCGTCTGCGACAACGCCGCAAATGAAGTCTGCCCGATCTGGCCGGGCCAACCCATGACTGCCCACTGGGGCATCCCCGATCCTGCCGCCGTGCAGGGAACTAAGGAGCAAGTGGAGAAGGCCTTCCGCGACGCCTTCTTTCTACTAGATCGTCGAATCAGTCTCTTCCTGAGCCTTCCGCTCTCGACGCTTGACCGTTTCTCGCTCAAGAAGGAAATCGACAACATCGGCCGCCAATGAATCGCACTCCGAGCCTCGGACCCAAATGACCACCAATGTGACATCCCGTCTCAGCTTCTTGGATCGTTATCTGACGCTGTGGATCTTTACCGCCATGCTCGTTGGAGTCGCGGCCGGATGGGCGCTGCCCGGAACGGTCCCTTTTCTGAATCGCTTCAGCGTCGGCACCACCTCGATTCCCATCGCCGTAGGCCTCATCCTGATGATGTATCCGCCACTGGCGAAAGTCCGTTATGAAGAACTAGGCGAGGTCTTCCGCAATAAGAAAATCCTCGCGCTCTCCCTACTGCAGAACTGGGTGATTGGCCCACTCCTAATGTTTGCCCTGGCCATCATTTTCCTGCGTGGTTACCCGGAGTACATGGCAGGCCTCATCATGATCGGACTGGCGCGCTGCATCGCCATGGTGATCGTGTGGAATGAACTGGCCAAAGGAGACACCGAATATGCAGCTGGCCTCGTGGCTTTCAACTCCGTCTTCCAGGTGTTGTTCTACTCGGTGTATGCCTGGGCATTTGTCACCAAGTTGCCGGAGTGGTTCGGATTACACGGCTCGGTTGTAAATGTGTCGATTGGCGACATTGCCCGCAGCGTCTTCATCTATCTCGGCATCCCGTTTCTGGCTGGAATGATCACGCGCTTCGCGCTGGTCCGCGCGCGCGGAAAGCAGTGGTATGAAAAGAGCTTCATTCCGCGAATCAGCCCCATCACTCTCATCGCTCTTCTGTTCACCATCGTGGTGATGTTCTCGCTCAAGGGCGGATACATCGTGCGCTTGCCGTTCGATGTCGTACGTATCGCCATTCCACTGCTGATTTATTTCGTCGTGATGTTCCTGGTGTCGTTCTACATGGGGCACAAACTGGGTGCGGACTATTCGAAGACCGCGACTTTGTCGTTCACAGCAGCGAGCAACAATTTTGAACTGGCCATCGCAGTCGCTGTGGCGGTCTTTGGCATCAACTCCGGCGCGGCCTTCGCAGCCGTCATCGGCCCGCTGGTCGAAGTCCCAGCGCTCATCGGATTGGTGAGCGTGTCACTCTACTTTCAGCGTCGCTACTTCAGGCAGGGAGTTGTAGTCCCTGCATTCGCGACTGCCGGAAAGCGGGGAATGCCTCAAGAGAGTTCGCCTCCCCCCCAGTAACAGCGGTCACGTGGTCGGACCACCGACCCCGAAACTCAAAAATTTCCGTACTTTTCCAACCTCTCAATTCCATTTACAATCCAACAGGTTCCGGGCAGCTTCGTGGAATCGTAGGACGGCTGCCAGGAATCTAACTGAGCTAGGACCCAGGAACCGGATGGCCACGACAAAGACCGACCCCAAGCTGGCCCTGACGGCCAACGGCGCGAAGAAGAGCAAGCTTTATGAAGGACTTACGCGCGAGCAGCTCATCCAGGCCTACCGCCTGATTTACACCTCCCGGCGCATCGACGACCGGGAAATCCTGCTCAAGCGCCAGCAGAAAATCTATTTCCAGATGTCCGGTGCCGGGCACGAGGGCATCGGCGTCGCCGCCGGCCTCGCGCTGAAATCCGGATACGACTGGTTCTATCCTTATTACCGCGATCGCGCGCTTTGCCTCGCGCTCGGCGTCAAGCCTTACGAGATGTTCCTGCAGGGCGTCGGGGCCGCCGACGATCCCAGTTCCGGTGGACGCCAAATGCCTTCGCACTGGAGCTATCCCGCACTGCACATCGTGACGCAGTCGTCGCCCACGGGCTCCCAGATTCTGCAAGCCGTGGGTTGCGCCGAGGGTGGACGCTATTTCGCGCGCCATCCCAAGTCCGCGGCCGTTCCCAACTCCGGTTCCGCAGACTACCGCCAGTTCAAGAACGTCAGCTTCCAGGGCGATGAGGTCACTTACGTTTCTCTGGGTGATGGCACCTCAAGCGAGGGCGAGTTCTGGGAGGCGATGAACGCTGCCGCTTTGGAAAAGCTCCCGGTAATTTTCTGCGTCGAAGATAACGGCTACGCAATCTCCGTGCCCGTCGAAGTGCAAACCGCGGGCGGAAGCATTTCGCGCCTGGTCTCCGGATTCCCCAACTTCCATTTCGAAGAAGTCGACGGCACAGATCCCGTAGCAAGCTACGCGGCATTCGCGCGGGCCACGCGCTACTGTCGTGAAGGGCACGGCCCAGCGTTCGTGCACGCCCATGTGATCCGTCCGTACTCGCACTCCTTGTCGGATGATGAGCGCCTCTACCGTCCCGACGCCGAGCGCGAACGCGATGCCCAGCGCGATCCCGTCACTCGCACGCAGATGTTCCTTCTGCGCGAAGGCATACTCGACGAAAAGGGCATCAATCAACTGGAGAAAGAAGTCGAAGCCGAGCTGCAGATCGCAGTCGACCAGGCGCTCGAAGCCCTTCCGCCTGTGCCTGAAAGCATCACGAAGTTTATCTACTCGCCCGATATCGATCCAGCATCGTCGGCATTTGAGACGCCGGCTCTGGTTCCGGAAGCTCCGGCCGACGGCAAGAAGCCTGCGGGCAAGACCATGGCCGACCTGATCACGACCACGTTGCGCGACGAAATGAAGCGCGACGAGCGCATCGTGATCTTCGGCGAAGACGTGGCCGACTGCAGCCGCGAGGAGTATCTCAAGCGCAAGCTGGTCAAAGGCAAAGGCGGAGTCTTCAAGCTCACCTTCGGCCTGCAATGCGAATTCGGCAATGACCGCGTCTTCAACGCTCCGCTCGCCGAAGCCGCCATCGTGGGGCGTGCCACCGGCATGGCCACGCGCGGCCTCAAGCCGGTTGTCGAGATTCAGTTCTTCGACTACATCTGGCCCGCGATGATGCAGATTCGCGACGAGCTCAGTGTTATCCGCTGGCGTTCGAACAACGGATTCTCCTGCCCCGTCGTGATTCGCGTCGCGATCGGCGGATACCTGACCGGCGGCGCTATCTACCACTCGCAATGTGGCGAGAGCGTCTTCACGCACATCCCAGGCCTGCGCGTCGTCTTCCCGTCGAACTCGCAGGACGCCGCCGGATTGCTGCGCACGGCAATCCGCTGCGACGATCCGGTGCTGTTCCTCGAACACAAGCGCCTGTATCGCGAATCCTTCGGCCGCGCCGCGTATCCTGGCCCGGACTACATGATCCCGTTCGGTAAAGCGAAGATCGTGCATCCCGGCACCGACCTAACGGTGATTACCTACGGAGCCGTCGTTCCGCGCGCGCTACAAGCCGCACAGAAACTCGAGCGCGAGCAAGGCGTCAAAGTCGAATTGATCGACTTGCGCTGCCTGAACCCGTTTGACTGGGACACGATCGCCGCGTCAGTCTCCAAGACGAACCGGGCGCTCGTGGCTTACGAAGACACACTGAGCTGGGGATACGGTGCCGAAATCGCAGCCCGCATCGCCGACCAGCTCTTCGACAAGCTCGACGCCCCCGTCCGCCGCGTAGCCGCCAAAGACGTGTTCGTTGCCTACCAGCCAATTCTCGAAGACGCGATCCTTCCCCAGCCTAACGACCTGTTCCTTGCGATGAAAGAGTTGTCGGAATACTAACGTCGGAAATACTTAAGACGGGCGCCCCAGGTCACGCGTTTTCTTGCGAGCCGTGGGACTCGCATGAGGGGTAACGAGCGCATACGAGGCGGCCCTGCATCGCAACCGCCTTTTATGGGGCCGCAAATCGGCCTGAGCTAGGCATAGACGAACGGCCGGTGTCGGTGGCTGCTCCAGAAGTAGCCGAGAATGATCACACTAGCGACCGCCGCGTAGGCACACCAAAGCGAGGTGAACGCGTATCGCTTGAACTCCATCACAGTCAGCAGTATGACCAGGTTTGCGGCGCCGAAGATAACCATCATTTTGATCTTCGAAAAAAACAGAGAACCGCAAGTTGCAATCACATAGAGCAACGCAACCGCCTCATTGTTTGTCGCTTGATTGATGTACACGATACTGTTCCCCTTGACGTACAGCTGCAACGGGAACGCCGTCAGCGCCCACAATATATAGAGCGTGGTTCCTCCGCCGAGGACGAGAAAAGGCAGCATCCTTCTACGGCTCGTCGCGTTCGGCTCGAATAGCAGCACGCTGAGCGGTAGTAAGAAAGGCAAAAGCCCCTGCGCATAAAGCATGAACGCAGCGCCCATGTCGTGCGCCACGGCAGGGGAAAGAATCCCATCCAACCCCAGCCAGACGAATCCTTCAATAAACTGATGAATAGCGAATAGCACGGGCAGCGATGCGAAAAGCAGTTCGCGCCTGTGCTTCACCCTCGTCAAAGTGACAACGCCGATACCGCCCAGAACTCCGCTGCCCACAAAGTTCGCGGTGGCTGAAAAACACACGGCTTGTTATCTCCTTTGCCAGGACTACACCCACGCAAAATATTGTCCGTAACGCTTCGATTCGGATTGAGAAAACTTACTCTCCGAACACCATGCTGTAGATCGCCCCGCCGATTGCCCCGCCAATCAGCGGCGCCACCCAGAACATCCACAGCTCCTGCAGTGCCCAGCCACCAGCGTAAATCGCAGGCCCTGTGCTGCGCGCAGGGTTGACCGACAAGTTCGTTACTGGGATTCCCACCAGATGGATCAGCGTCAGGCACAGTCCAATCGCGATCGGCGCGAATCCCTTCGGCGCGCGGTTGTCGGTCGCGCCCATGATCACGATCAGGAAGAACGCAGTCAGCACAACTTCGGCGACGAAACCCGACAGTAGGGAATACCCCCCCGGAGAATTCGCTCCGTAGCCGTTCGACGCGAAGCCGGCATGCACATCAAAGCTCGCCGATCCACTCGCGATGACGTAAAGCACTCCCGCCGCCGCCACCGCGCCCACGACCTGCGCGATCACGTAAGGCAATAAATCCGAAGCCGGGAAGCGCTTGCCGACCACCAGCCCCACACTCACCGCCGGATTCAAATGGCACCCGGAGATGTGGCCGATCGCAAAGGCCATCGTGAGAACGGTGAGCCCGAAAGCCAGCGCGACACCGGCGAATCCGATGCCGACCGAGGGAAAGCCGGCGGCCAGCACGGCAGCGCCGCATCCGCCAAATACCAGCCAGAAGGTTCCAATAAATTCCGCTGTGACACGTTTACTAATGGGCATGGGGATCTCCTTGAGCTTGATATGGGATTTTTGCTGCAAGTTGCGGGGCCGAGTTCCTGCGAGTCCAGAAGGGTAGCACAACAAAATCAGAATCAGAAGGATGTACCACCGAGGTTTGTAGCGCCGCCGTCTCGCCCGCGGTTCCGAAGTCGAGTCACTCCCACGTTACGAACGCTTTCCCACCAACCCGATCTTGATTGTCCGTTCCGCCCAACAATGCTAGGCTCCGAGGAAGTGGGTTCTGCGTACGCCAATCCGTTGAAATCGACCCCGTCCCTGAGCAGCAGGCTGGCCCAGTGGCTGCAGTCCGCCTCGGCAGAAGTCTGGGTCAAATTCCTGCTCGCGCTCGTGGGACTCGGTCTCGCCTTCGCTACGGCGCTGTTCTCCACCGTGTCGCGCGATGCCGGCAACGTCTGGGCCACCGTGATTCTGGCCTCGACCTCGCTGCTGCTTGCCACCATGGTCGGACTGGTCACCGTCCCCTACTTGGCGCGGCGCGTGGCTGTCGAGCGCCTGCGCGAATCTTTCGATTACGACGTCACCCGCGCCGGAATCATCTACGTGCTGGTCACCATCGTGATCGCCATTGCCGCACTCAACACCGGCAACAACCTTCTCTACATCGTGGTCGCGGCTATGCTCGCGGCCATCCTGGTCTCCGGAATCGTGTCTGCATGGGTGCTGCGTTGGCTTGAACTGGATGTCCGCCTGCCCGAGCACGTCTTCGCGGGACGCCCCGTCGCCGGTCGCATCGTCCTGCACAATCCGCGGCGCTACTTGCCATCGTTTTCCATTCGCGTGATTTCCACGCGCAAGAAACGAAAGAGGACATCCAAGCAATGGCAGTGGGAAGCCACCACGTTTGCCTTCCCCTTTAACCGTCCCAAAGAGCAGCAGTGGTTGCGCCTGCCCGACCGCCGATTGCGCCGGGTTCTCGTGCTTCCGCCGCCACCTGGAATCTTCCAGGGGATGGCCTACTTCCCGTTTCTTCCCCCTCAGTCCGACGCGTCCGCCGACCTGGAATTGCGCTTCGATCAGCGCGGCCGTTATCGCGAAGACAGCTTCGGACTGGCCACACGTTTTCCCTTCGCGTTCCTGACCAAGACACGCCACGTGTCGCTGCCCCGGGAAGTGCTGGTGTATCCGCGCATCGATCCCACCGATGAAGTTTTCGAAGTCCTGCCGCTGGTTCGAGGCGAGTGGGAAAGTTTTGTCCGCGGGCGCGGCTCCGACCTGTACATGATTCGCGAGTATCTGCCCGAGGATTCGGCCCGTCACGTCGACTGGAAGGCCACCGCCAAGTCAGGCTCGCTCAAAGTCCGCGAATTCGCCCGCGAAGATGAGCGCAAACTGTGTATCGCGTTCGACAATCCTGAACCCGGCCGTATCTCTGAGCGTGCCTACGAAAAGGCCGTCGATCTCACCGCCTCGCTGGCGTGGCATTTTTCCACGCAAGAGGCGCAGGTTTCCTTTGTCGTGCCCGGACGTCCCCGCACCCGTGACCTTCACGAGTTCCTCGCCTGGTTGGCTGTGATTGAGCCAGTAACGACCGGGGCAGAGAACGGCAAGAACGCGACACCCTCGGACGATGGCTTGCACGAAATGAATCTGGGTGGCTCCGATGACTACAACATCGTGATCACCGCCCGCCCGCGCGGCAGCTTGCCCACCGCGCTCTGGAATTCTTCTTACTTCATCTTCGCTGCCGATGATTCCTCGTCGAAGAGCCTGCCACGCTAGATCGCAGGAGGCCATTCGTAAGGAAAAGCTTTCCCCGCTTCTTCTGCACTGATCTGCACACCCAAGGTGGTCGCTGCGTGAGCCAAAACCGGATCGCGGCCGTTGGCCAGATCTTCGGCACTCGGCAGCACTACCTCATCAGGAGTAACTCCCACGTGCTCCAGGCTCCTTCCGTCCGTCATGATCAGATTCCACTCGGTGACTGAGGCTCCGTAATAAACCGCCGTATCTGTTCCAGTCTGTTCACTGTGCTCCTTAGCCTCCATCACGCTGCCGGAAGAATGGTCCCCCATCACTATCCCTCGTTTCTCGAGTTGCATAATCCTGGCGAACAACTCCGCGGCGGAGGCTGACTCCGCGTCCACCAGTATCACTATTTTTCCAGTGAACTTATTGTGAAGGGGTTTCGCCATCTCGGGCCTAGAGTCTTTTCGCCCGATGCGATCCGCGATCTTCACCTCGTGGTCAAACATACCTCCCACCAAAAACCGGAGCGTGTCGACGGACCCACCGGGATTGCCCCGCAGATCTACGATCAAGGCCTGATGTTTGCGAGCTTTACCCATCATGTCTTCTATCTCGACTCCGGAGAAGTTAAACTCCGGTATCTTTATGACCATCAACTCATCGCCAAACTCCCGAAAGCGGGCGCGCATCAGGTGTTCCTGATCTTCGCCTTCGCGCACTAGATCAAAGAAGTTGGCACCTCCATTTGCGACGGTCATGTCGGCTATTTTTGTTCTCTCGCGGATTTTCGCGGCCACGTCCACCTGACGTTGTGCCCCCGACGGATCCTTGAGTCCCAGTTGCAGCACCGGTTGCGGACGTAGGATGGAGAATACATACTGCACCTTCCAGAGATCGTCGCGGTTTACGTCATAGCCGTTGATCGTGAGGATCTCATCCCCCGGCCTTACACCCTTGGCTTCGGCGTTGCTTTTGGGGCGAACCTGGCTCACAAAGCAACGGTCTCCCACCATCTGATATTGGAATCCGTACTCGTGGCGATAAGAGTGTTCGGGAGGAAGAAAGAATGTGTGCGTGTCATTGAGCGTGTCGAGCGCCGCGGCAATGTGCGACAGTGCCATATTCATCGACGTGGTCTTCTCAATCTTCTGCTTGGCCTCGGCAACCTTCGCATCCCAGTCCACTCCGTGAAATTTGGGATCGTAGTAGTGTTTCCGTACT
Source organism: uncultured Acidobacteriaceae bacterium (assembly GCA_963832015.1). Lineage (GTDB taxonomy): Bacteria > Acidobacteriota > Terriglobia > Terriglobales > Acidobacteriaceae > Sulfotelmatobacter. The sequence continues at coordinate 76,295 of CAWHSR010000020.1, read as the reverse complement.
TCGCTTGCCACCGTACGCAACATATCTTGCGCCCGCCCGCGATCTAGGCTTGATATCTGCGGCGGCGTTTGCGACCAAACCAATGTTGCCAACATGCCAACAACAACAGAGAGAATCGTTGCGGCTTTGACGGCCTTCGTGACGAACATGGCGAATTCTCACTTTCCCAGGGTGTTTGATCAGAAGCCGCGAGTTCCTGTGCGCCTCTCAGGACTTCTGAAATTGACCGGGAATTGTACACCCTGAGCGGAGAGTTTCTTTCCCGCGCAACCTTTTTCACTTTCTTTCCATCTCCTTTTGAGCATATACTCGCGCCCCGGTAGATGCTTTTGGACTGCTCGGAACTCTGTAACCGGGAGGTGTCAAAATGCGTATCTGCGACCTGATCAAGAGCCAGGACACATATCAGGCGGAACTCGGCCATACCGTGCTCGAAACGGTGCGTGTCATGGTCGACCGCAATATCGGTGCCGTACCCGTCCTGCATAATGGGAAACTAGTCGGGATTTTTTCCGAGCGCGACCTCATGCGCCGCGTCGTGGCCGAAGGCCGCGACCCCCGCAGCACCTGCCTGGCTGAGGTCATGACCGACGATCCGCTCACCATCAACATGAACGAAGATCTCGAGAGCTGCATGGCCCTGATGCGGCGCCACGGCTTTCGCCACCTGCCCGTCTGCCACGAAGGACATTTGGTCGGCATCGTGTCCCTGCGCGACATCTTGCTGCATGACTTGAACGAGAAGGACGACGAGGTGCGCATGATGCGCGCCTACATCCACTCCATGCCCGACGCTTAACGGCTCTCCCGGAAAACCCGAGCCTGATTCTCACCCCACCCGCTGTCCTGCGCCTGTTCTAGCTGACGGGGCCATTCCCTATCTCTCCGTAAGGATTGGCCTTAGTCCCTGGTTTGGTCCCTGTGCGGAGTGCTCTAGCACGAAGGTAACCTTGCGTCGGGGTACCTGCAAAGGTAACGTTACTTCGGATTACTTCAGAGCATTGAACATCGGGTTGGGAACCGTTAACGTTGCTGTTACCGACTCGTGTAGTTGCACCTTGACCGGCGAACCAGGAAATGAGCGAGAAAATCAAAGTTCTTTATTACGCGCTCTGGGTTGCGCATCCCCTACTGGAGAGCGCAATCGCTGCCCTCATGTTCCGCCGCGGGCTGCACCGCAAGTTCAAGTTCTTCTTCGCATACATCTTCGTTCAGCTCATCACCTTCGCCATAGTTTTTGCCGCGTACCGGCACAGTTATGCCGTTTTGTTCGACCTCTACTGGATTTGCGATGCGCTCAGCGTTGCGGTTGGTTTCGCCGTGATCCACGAGGTGTTTGTCGACGTTTTTCGCGCTTTCCACACGCTGCGTGATCTCGGGACGGTGCTCTTCAAGTGGGCGGGCCTGGTCATGTTGCTGGTGGCAGGTGTGGTCTCGGTTTCCACGAATTCGTCGGAGATGGCGCCCATCATCCAGGCCATCCTTACCGGCCAAAGGTGCGTGCGCATCATTCAAGTGGGCATGGTGCTCTTCCTGCTTTTCTTTGCGCACTATGTCGGCATCAGCCGCCGCCAGCACAGCTTCGGCATCGCTTTGGGCTTCGGATCCTTTGCGGTGATTGAACTCATTATCGTCTCCTCCTGGCTTGGAAAGCACTTGACTGGCCCCTGGATGAGCATCTTCAACATGTGTGCCTACAACAGCACGCTGCTGATTTGGTTCGGCTACGTTGCCCTGAAGAGTCCGGCCCGCGATGCCTCCATGTCCCTTCTGCAACCCCAACGCTGGGAGCAGAGCCTCACCGACATTCACCACCCGCTTCCCGCGGATTCTCTGATCCCGATGTTCGAAGGCATGGTCGACCGCGCCCTCTCCCGCACCCAACCGGAAGCACCCCTCGGGCAAGACGCTCGGACCGCCGGTACCGCCGCCCGTGGAGCCGCAGCCGCAGCTGGAACCGGAACCGGCAGCTTCAGAATTCCCGTAACCCAAATCAACTCCAAGCAGTAGTTGCACCCACCCCAGTCGATTGCCTCGATGCTCTAGCTCTCCCCGCCATGTTTCTGCGCTTGCATGTTCCAAAATTGTAAAAACTGCGCACGGGAATGTGCCACTGCGTTCGCTCTCGGTAGAGCGCAACGAATACTTGATTGGATCATCTCAAGTAACTGATATTTCAGGTAGATACAAAGTCCGATCGGTCTGTGCGGGAGTATTTTTGTGGGAGCGATTCTAGGTGGGATGAAAATTGTTGCACACGAAACTTGACACGCGTCCTATAATGCGGCTCCGCGAAAAAGGTCCCGCAAGGGAAACCCTAAGCGGATAGGAGACGAACCCATGAAACGCACACTCAGGATTTCGATCCTGATGGTAGGACTAGTGGGCACATTCGTTGCAGCCGCCGTCCAACAGGTTCCCGCCGCGGACGGTGGCCCACTGATTCTGTGCCCACCCAGACAACCCAACTGTCAAACAACCCTGCCACCGCAGTAGAACCGGGACCAGGTTGTGCCCGCAAGGTCACTAAAGTAACCTGTCGTAACTGAAATCTGGGCCGATCCAGGGCTCGCAATTTTTGGGCTGTCGGGACCTCCTATTGACCCGGCAGCCCCGCTTTTTTCCCGTGAATGAATCGCGGTCGCCGAAGGCCGCAACGTCAGAGTCTTCTGTAAACCAGACCTTGCCGAAAGCAAACAAGAGTTTGTCAATAGCCAAAAGAACTCGAACCGTAAGAACTCGCCCCCCGAGAGAACCGTGGAAGAGCGGCCCTTCAGGGCCGCGTTAAGGCCCGACAAAACGATCGGTTTTAGCCGCTGGGAGAATCCCGCCACGAGAAACAGCCTCAACCCTTCCCAATCGCTCCTTCCATCGCGCTCGCCAATTCCGACGGATCGAAGACAGGCGGCTGGCACGACGACCCCGAACACAGCACCGCAAACGACTTTCCCGAGCCCAAAGAAGGAAGATTGGGAATGGTCTCCGCGAAAGCCGGCGGAAGATTCTCGCGAACCGCCTGATGGGCCCCCACCTTCAACGTGGATTTATTGAACGCGAACGGCGCAACCGCCGCCGCTTGCAGTTTGGCTGCAGCGCCATCATCCCCTTCTCCCGCAACCACGACAACCTGCACCTGGCTCTCCAGCAGATGGACCACCGCAATACCATAGCTCGCGGCGAAGATGCCGAACTGTTCTGCCACGCCCGCAAACGTTTCCAGCGTCTGCTCGGCTTTGTCGCGATAGCTCGCGTCGCCCGTGTAATGATGCATGCGCACCAGCGCAATCGCCGCCATCGGATTTCCCGCCGGCGTGGGCGAATCCTGCAGAGGTTTGCGCCGCGTCGCCAGCACGCCCAGGCTGACGCGGTCGGCCGCGGGTTCGCTATCAAGGAAGCCTCCGGAAGTCGCATCATAGAAGCGCGCAATCATCGCATCAGTAATGGCCTGGCCGAACTTGAAGTAGCTGAGGTCTGCGGTTGCCTCATAGGCATCCATGCACGCCAGCGCCGTGAACGCATAATCGTCCAGCAGTCCGGCAACCTCGCGATGCGAAGCCGCCGGATCCGAATACGAAACCACGTGCAGCAGCAGCGAAGATTGTGTGGCGCGGGCGCCCCCGCCCGCGTCTTCCGTCGAGTGTTTCCAAGCCTCCGCCAGCACCCGGTCCAGCGACCGCAGCGCAAACCGCCGCGCCTCCGAGAGATTGAGCACCTTCGCCGCCTCCAGGTAGGCCGAAACGCACAAGCTGTTCCATCCCACATAGACCGTCTTATCCACATACGGAGTCGGACGCTGCAACCGCGCCGCGTACATCTTCTTCTTTGCCGAGGCCAGCAGTTCTTTGACCCGTTCGGCAGTCAGCTTCAACCGCCCCGCAATTTCCTCGACCGAAGCACGCACATACAGCACATTCTTTGCTGGATTGTGATGCATCTCCCCAACTTCGTTGATGTCATAATGCAGCGCCGCCACCTGCGCCTCTTCCTCGGTCAACACGGCGCGCGCCTCGTCGAGCGTCCACGTGAAGTAGTCGCCGTCGTCGTCCATGTTGATGTCCGCATCCTGCGACGCATAAAACCCGCCCCGCTCCCGATCGCTCAGCCATTCATCCATCCAGCGAATAATGTCTCGCGCAACCGCTGCAAAAAACTTCTCCCCCGTAGCCTGGTACCCATGCACATAATTCTTGAGCAATTCAGAGTTGTCGTAGCACATCTTCTCGAAGTGCGGCACCACCCACCGCTCGTCCACCGAATACCGGTGAAACCCGCCCGCCAGTTGGTCATACATGCCGCCGCGAGCCATGTGCTCCAGGGTTGTCATGATCAGGTTGCGCAAATCGTCGTCACCATTGCGCGGAGGGTGCCCCATCCCATCGCGCTCTTTGCGATAGGCTGGGAGTTCGGTGCCGCCAGTAGCGCTGGTCCCGCGTGCATATCTCTCAATCAACAAATCCAGCGCCGTCGGATGCGGAAACTTCGGCGCCTGCCCAAATCCCCCATGCTGTGGATCGAACATCCGAAACGCCGAAGTCCGAATCGACGCAATGACCGCGGCCGTAACCCGCCCGTCTTTTCCCGCAAACGATTCCGACTGCGCAATCGCACTCTCCAGCATCTTGGCCTGCTCGACCACGTCGCCATTCTTTTCCTTGTACGCGTTCGATATGCTCAACAGCACGCGCCGAAAGCTCGGACGCCCATACCCATCGCTCGGCGGAAAATAAGTCCCTCCATAAAACGGCTTCCCATCCGGCGTCAGAAACGCCGTCAGCGGCCATCCACCCTGCCCGCTCACCGCCTGCACCGCAGCCTGGTACCGGCTGTCAATATCCGGGCGCTCGTCCCGATCCACCTTCACCGCAACGTAATGCTCATTCACAATCGCTGCAATCTCCGGATCGTCATACGACTCCCGGTCCATCACATGGCACCAGTGGCACCACACCGCCCCAACATCGAGCAGCATCGGCTTGTTGGTGCTCTGCGCCGCCGCAAAGGCCTCCGCCCCCCACTCATACCACTGAATCGGTTGGTGCATGGCAGATCGCAGATAGGCCGACGAAGCGCGCGATAGGGAGTTGAGGGATGCAGTGGTCATGAAGTCTAAGTCTAGCCGATTTTGCGGTCGTCGCTGGGCGGTCAGCGAAGAGGGAACACAAAATTCCGAGACATCCTCCTCGAGTCTCGCGGCATCTTGTTACCGTAAAGTACTCTGTGGCTTCCACTCTAAACGAGTAAAAGCAGGAGGAAGATACTCAATGAATCCAAAAAGGGCTGATCTGTTCTTTGGAGTCGTGCTGATTTTTGTGCTCTTTGCGAATCCGATTCGCGCGCAGGATTCGCAAGCCACACTCTCTGGCACGGTCACTGACTCTTCGGGGAAAGTTCTCTCCAACGTAAAAGTGACCGTGAAGAATTCGTCAAGCGGCCAGGCGAACGAAACGCAGACCGACGTGGCGGGCCAATATTCGGTTCCCAACCTTCCCTCAGGCGACTACGAAATTTCCGCTTCGGCCGATGGAATCGGCGCGGGCGTCGCCAAAGTCACCCTGGCTGCCGGCGATCAGCAAACGCTCAATCTGAGGGTCACCTCCGTGTCCGAGGCGCCTGCCGAAGCTCTACCCAACGCTCCATCCCCGAACAAGACCGAGCCCTCACTCGAAGATCTGGGTTTCTCCAAAACCGAGACACAGAGCAATGCCGCCCAGCAGGCCAGGCTCGATAAGCGCACCCACATGCTGAAAATGCACCAGCGCTTTGGATTAATCACCACCGTCCCGCTCCTGGCCACGCTGATCACCTCGGTCAACGCCGGAGGCAAGAGCACGAGCACGACTGACCGCAATGTGCATCTTGTGCTGGGCGCGGTTACCGGCGACCTCTATGGCATTACTGCCTACTATGCCATTCGCGCTCCGAGAATCGCAGGCACCGAAACCAAAGGCCCAATCAAGCTACACAAAGCCCTCGCCTGGGTCCACGGCCCAGGCATGATCCTGACCCCGATTCTGGGCGCAATGGCCTACAGCCAGAAAAGCAACGGAGAAAAAGTCCATGGCATCGCCTCCGCCCACGGCCCGGTCGCCATCGTGACCGCAGGAGCCTTCGGCGCTGCACTACTATCGGTGTCGCTAAAGTTCTAGCGGGATCCAGCCGCGAAGCGGCGAACGAATGCAGCCCACGGCGCAAGCCGTGGGCGTCAAAGGTGAAGGACTAACAAAGCCTTCAAGGGGCGAAAGAACACGTGCCCAGCATTTCCGGAGTCGTAGTTGCCTGACGCGGACCATTGCGCGAGCGAGACCTCTATGCTCAAAAAACTCCTGCCGTTCTTCCTCCTGCTCCCACTAACCACCCTTTTCGCCGCCGACCACCAATGGGTCCTCAAGCAGAGCACCCTGACCTACCACGTCTCTCATCCCCTGCATCAGAGCGAAGGCGTGAGCCACGCCGCGCGCGGCAAGGGCATCTGCCACGAAGGACAATGCGACTTCCTGATCGCCGTCCCCGTCAAGACCTTCGATTCCGGCGACAGCAACCGCGACCTGCATATGCTCCAAGTCACGCGTGGTGCTGAATTCCCCATGGTCACAGTCCGCACGCGTCTGCCGGAGACGGCCGCGACATCGGCGACAGTCAAAGCCGATCTGGAAGTCCAGTTCGCAGGACAGACCGCCCACTACAGCCAGGTTTCATTCGAACTGGTCAAGCAAGGCAATGAAACGCGCCTAACCGGAACCATTCCTGCCACGCTCGCCGACTTCAAGATTGACCCACCATCACTCCTCACCCTCCCCGTGAAAAACGAAATCCCTGTTCGCGTGGAGATGACCTGGACTCCGCAATGATTGACTCGATGCCCCGGGCTTGCCTGGCATCGAAACTCAGTTGTTACGCAGCGCAACCATCGGGTCGATGCGCGACGCTTTTCGAGCCGGAAGATATCCGGCGAAGATCGCCACCATTGCGAGCACCAGAATCACGGCGGCGAACGTAACCGGGTCGGTGGGGGTTGTACCGAAAAGCAGGGCGGCGATTGCCCTCGCGACCACCAGTGACACCAGGATTCCCGTGGCAATTCCAATCAGTGTGAGCCGAAGGGTGGTTGCGATAACGCCCCACTGCACTTTCCCCGTGGTTGCACCCAGCGCCATGCGGATGCCGATCTCCTGCGTTCGCTGCGTCACCGAGTACGAAATGACGCCGTAGATGCCGAGCGCAGCCAGCAACAACCCAAGACCGGCGAACGCCGCAACCAGCAGGATGAAAAAGCGTCGCGGAGACACAGCGCGGTCGACGACGGCCTGAATAGGCCGGAATTCGGCGGCCGGCTGTTTCGGGTTCAACTCGCGCAGCGCGCGCAGAACGCTCCCGGCCAGAGCAGCCGGTGGCAAGCTAGTACGCACCACCAACTGCGCTCCTGACGGCCCTTGCTGCATCGCTGGATAGTAGATTTGCGAGCCGGTCCCACCCTCCACGGTTTCTTCATGGACGTCGTCGACGACACCGACGACATGGTCCTCCTCTTTATCGCGCATCAGAATCTTGCCCACCGCGTCCTCTCCTGGCCAGTAGACGCGGGCCGCCGATGCGTTGATCAAGACAACTCTCTCGCTATGCGGCCCGTCCGCCCATGTGAAGTCTCGCCCGTGCAACCCGATCCCCATGGCGCGAATAAACCCCGGAGTGATCACATACACCAGCGGATCTGGCAGCTGACCCGGAGCAAAAATCTTTCCCTGCGGCACCGGAGTATCCCATTCGCGGTTCGGCCCCAGCGGAAGGTAATCGGACATCCCCGCGGCCTCGACCCCGGGCAACGCGCTCACGCGGGCGATGATCTCCTGAAAGATCTCGCCGCGTTTCGCCTGCTTCGCTTCCTCAGTCTTAGCGCTGTCGTCGTAGTCCACTTTGATGGACGCAGCGTGGTCCGGCTGGAAGCCCAGATCGACGTCGAGCACCTTCAGAAAGCTGCGCAGCAGAAGCCCGGCACTCACCAGCAGCACGCAGGCCAGCGCAATCTCAGAGACCACCAGTGCGGCGCGCACGCGTTCATGTTTGCGCCCCAGTCCAGCGCCGGCGCCGGAGTCCTTGAGCACCTCTTGCAGATTGCCGCTCGCGATCCTGAGCCCCGGCAGCAAGCCGAAGACTGCAGCGGTGAGGACGGCGATGACCACGGTCCAGCCCAGCGCCAGGCCATCGATGCGCAAGGTGCTGAGCAGCGGCAGAGCCAGAGATCCCTGGTGTCTGAGCCACGCGATCAGCATGAGGGCCAGTCCGAGCCCGAAGGCCGCGCCCACGCCCGAGAGCACCAGGCTTTCCATCAGCAACTGCCGCACGATGTGTCCGCGGCTTGCCCCAAGTGCGCCGCGAACGGCAAACTCTTTGGCGCGCGCCGCCGCCCGAGCCAGCAGCAGGTTCGAGAGGTTCACGCACCCGATCAGCAGAATCGCGCCGACGGCGCACCATAATGCAATCAGTGACCGGCGCAGCTTGCCCGTCACGTAATCCTTCAGCGGCACCGGAATCAGATCGCCTTTATAGCGCCCCAGAGTCTGGGGATATTTCACGTTGAAATAAATATTTGGCGCGACCCGGTTAGCATCGTCCAGAGCCTGGGCCACGGTCACGCCCGGCTTGAGGCGGCCGACGAAAGTGACGATGTTGCCCCAATCACGCTCCATATTCAAATCGAGGGGCGTGAACAGATCGACTTTCGCGCCGGGAGAAAACACCGCGCCGAAGTCGAAGCTGTCGGGCAAGACACCCACAATCGTGATCGGCGTCCCGTCCAGTTCGATGGCCTTGCCTATGATGGTTGGATCGGAAGCGAACTGCCGCCGCCAGTAAGCGTTTGCCAGCAGCGCGATCGGATGCGAACCTCCGCGAGACTCGTCCGGCGTGAACAGTCGTCCCCTGGCGGGTTGCACGCCGAGCACCTGGAAGAAGTTTCCAATGACCTCCACGCCCGTGGCTGGTTCCGGCTCGCCGCGGCCAGTGAGGCGCAGATTGTCAGGAGTGCTGAAGGCCATGTATCCGGTCACGCCCTGATAGACGCGGCTCTGGTCGCGGAATTCTTCGTAGGCATCGGCCGAGTAGGTGGCGCAAGACAGCCCGCACGCCGTCGGCGCCGGAGCAATCCACACCAGTTGATGCGACTCGGGAAATGGCAATGGCCGCAGTAGCAGCGTGTTGACCACGCTGAACACGCCAATGTTGGCTCCGATCCCAAGAGCCAGGATAAGAATCGCAACTAACGTGAAGCCGCGGCCACGGCTCAGCGTCCGGACGGTGTACTTCAGATCCTGCAGAAAAATATCCAGTTTCATGCGTGCCCCGCCACGAGCATTGAAAGCTTATGGGACCCGGAATTTTCCCATCGCGTCGACGACAACTTGTTAGACGCACTGCCCAGCGAAGTGTAAGCTCGCCGCACGGTCGCGGGCGAATAACACGTCAGGCTGGGTCCAGCGGTTCGAAGTGCGGAGATTTGACGCCCAGCGTTTTCAGCGCCTCGTCGATTGTGCGTACCACTTGCAGGAGTGGCCGTTTGTGCTCACCGGCCATCTGGAACATCCGGGATAAGCCAAATAGATGTGTATCCGGAGCGATGATAAAGCACGGGCGATTCATTGGCATGGCCGGTTCCTGTTTGGCCACGCGCCGTATGGTTTCGGATGCAACGTTCTCGGTCGCGGCCGAGAAGTCCCAAATACCAGCCCTGGCATCGGTCGCGATTCCATGATTCCGAATCGCGTCGTAATAGGCGGCCGCGGATTCCTCGGTTAGCAGACCTTCGAACCTGCCAAGCAGGATCTTGTTAGCCGCGTCGTACTCAAAACGGAAAGGCATGCAGTCTGGCGGGGGATACGTCAGGCAAGATTTAAATCTAAACTAAAATTCAGAAGCGGCCCGTCAACGCCATGTACGCCAGACCGATCACCGAGATGGCTACCATCGCATAAGGCCACACCCGCCCAATCCATTTCATACAGCACCCTCAACTTCATCAGACGGTGGCGGAGACTCTACCTGCGCATATTTTCCCTGAGATCGCCCTCCGCGCGCATTTTTCTCGCATCCGTTACGAAAACCGGAACGTGAACCGGGTCCGGGAATGTGCTACATTCTTGGACGCGCCCGCGTCCGCTTCTGTGCTGGGTTCCACGGGGAGGAAAAATTGCCTCGAATTTTGCTGACAACGCGTTGCCGCGACACCGGCCTCTACGATTATTTTCGCGAGAATGCTCCGCGGAATTTTCGCTGGCGTTTCGGAATGCCACGCACCATCTCTTTCGGCCTGCGATTCCTCCGCCAGAATCTCCCCCAGTTGCACATCCTGGAATATCCAACGCGCGCAGAATTCTCTGCCCAACTCAAGCGCGGCTGGGATGCTGTGGGTTTTTCCTTTTACCTCGAAGAGACCAACGACATCCTGGCGATGGCCGCCGAAGCCCGGCAGGCCGGTGTCGGCGAACTCTGGGCGGGCAATTACGGTGCTCTCACTCCCTCCATCCAGTCGCACTTCGATCACGTGTTCACCAGTTACAGTGAAGACGCCGTGGCGCAGAAACTGGGAACCCATCTTGACGAAATCCAGCATCCACCGTTGGTCACCCGCTTCCGCCTGCCCGGCGGATGGTCGTTCCCACTTGGCGTTTTGTTTTCTTCCCGCGGATGCAGTTTTCGTTGCACCTTTTGCCAGACCACTGCCTTTGCGCCGCAACCCAAGGAAAATTCTCTTGCCTCGTTGGATCGAGTACTGCGTTTTTATGTCCAGCACGGCATTCACTTCGTCCTGCTGCTCGACGAAAATTTCGGCAACATCCCATCGCATGCCGACGCGGTCATCGAGTTGCTTGCGCGCCACAAAGTCCGCTGGCTCGTCCAATCCCGTGTAGACCTGCTCTTGCGCAACTTCGATGATTGGCGAAGCTGTGGCATGGAAGGCGCGCTCTTCGGCATCGAGAGCTTTCATCAGGACATCCTGAAGCAGATGCACAAGAACGAGAAAGCACAGTCCGCCTTTGAACTGGCAGAACGACTCAACCGCACCGGCATGTACGCCCAGGGTTATTACATCATCGGCTTGCCGCCGGAGACGCCGGGATCGATCGCTCAGGATCTGACAACCTTGGCCTCTCTCAAGCTCGACGTCACGCAAATCACCATCGTCACGCCGCATCCTCAAACGGAAATGTGGCGCGAACTCGACTCCGGCTACGGCATTTTTGAGAAAGACTGGTCCCGGTTCGACACCAAGCATCTCGTCTGGAACCATCCACATTGCGCGCCCGGCGAGCTGGAATCTCTGCTCGAGCAGGGCTTCCGCGCTTGCTATGGAAAAGACTGGCTCATGCGGACGACGAAAAAGTTCCTCTCCGCCAGACGAGCTCAAAAAGACTTGTCCAGTGTCTTACTCGGCCCAGTGCGTTCGCGATGGGCTTCCTCGTCGCGTCTGCCCTATCTTGCGACGCCAGTTCCATCGAGCGGCCAGCCCGTGAGCGGCGCCGTCGCCTGAACCATCTTTTTGATTGGAACGTCGGGGTCCCCAGAAGCCACTGAACGATGTGGACCCGGAGTGTAAAACGGACAGGCCTCGCTACCGAGCCGCCGCGGCTGTTTTCCACAGGCATTCACAGCCAATCCATGTGACGAACAACCTTGACCGAGGATTTTGAAGAGTTCAAGCTCACTACATGTGTGCCGCGTCTCGTCAAAAGCTCGCTTCCGCAAGTAGCCCCCAGCCTGAAGATGAGTCACCGAGTCGTTTGGCTGTAAGTTCCCTCAATTCAGGAATTTACGCGAGCCGGCCATCATGCGAATCCATCAAGCCCTTAGAAATCAAGATATTGGGTCAGGCGAACAAAAAAAGATGCTTGTTAACTCGAGTCGATTCCGCAGCTAAGTCCTTATTTCGTAAGATTTTAGCTGCAAGTCCTTGCGGCTCAGGATTTTACCTGGATCCATGCCGATCTCGCGCCCGCAAGCTATTAGGAATCAATATTTTAGGGAATCCGAGCAAAAAATAGTGAGGGGATAGCTGTTCACCCGAGAAGCTGCTTTGCGATCTTGCAGTACAGATCAATCGACTCCGCCAGTTGCTTCTTCTCGATGTGCTCGCCGTCGGTGTGCGCCACATGAATCGATCCCGGCCCCAGCAGCAGCGGTTCGCCCCACTTGGTGAGTTTGGGAATGTCGGTCGTGAACTTGGCGATCATCGTCGGCAATCCATCGACGGTGCGCAAGCGAAGAAAGGGAAGCTCCAGGGGAAACGTCACTCGCACCGATTCGCCGGCAGTCGTCAGAATCTGCCGCCGCAATTCGTCCGACGGCCCGACGAGCCGGTAGAGCAAATCAGCGTGCGCGTAATCAGGAATCACGTTGGGCGCGCGGCCGCCTTCGATCAGCCCGATGTTCAGCGTGCACGGACCAATCTCCGGATCGGAAGGGAGTGCCATCGCGCGCAGTCGAGTCAGCGCCGGGATCAGCTTGTCAATCGCGGACTCGCCCAATTCCGGATACGCCGAGTGCGCCATGCGTCCCGTTGCGGTCACTTCCACACGCAGGGTTCCTTTCGACGCCAGCGCAATATGATTCTCGGTTGGCTCGCCATTGACCAGAAATCGGCATCCAGAACCGTGCCCGTTCGCGACGTATTCGTTCGCCACTTGTGCGCCCAGGCTGTCGCGCTCTTCGCCCACAACGAACAGCAATCCCACATGAATGTTCTGCTGGCGCAGTCGTTCCGCCGCCGCAACCTGCGCCGCAATGATGCCCTTGGCGTCGCACGACCCTCGTCCGTAGATCCTTCCCGCATCTTCCGACGACGCAATGAACGGAGGCACCGTATCCATGTGCGTCGAGAACACGACCGCCGGATTCGGATGCTCAGCCGACGTCGCCAACACGTTGAAACGATCGCCCTCGACTGGCATCTTTTTCGTCTGATACCCGAGCCGGCAAAGTTCCCCGTACAAATAGTTCCCAACCGCCGCTTCGTTGCCGGAAATGGACTCGATGTCGATAAGTTGTCGCGTCAGTGTCACAGCATCCATGGAGGAGAGAATAGCAGAGGCACCTTTGGTACTCTGGAACCGTGCTCGCCTCGAACGCATCCATCCGTTCTCTGTTCCTCGACGGTCCTACTGGACGCCTGGAAGCGCTGCTCAACGCCGGAGCAGACAACGCTACGCACGCGGCAGTGGTCTGCCATCCGCATCCGCTGTTCGGTGGGACGCTGCACAACAAGGTCGTCTTCCACACCATGAAAGCGCTGAACAGCTTCGGCTTTCCCGTGCTGCGCTTCAACTTCCGCGGAACGGGCCTGAGCCAGGGCGAACACGATCAGGGCGATGGCGAAGTCGACGACGTTCGCTCAGCGCTTGACTGGCTCGACGCCGAATATCACTTGCCAATGCTATTCGCAGGCTTCTCCTTCGGCGCCGCGGTTGGATTGCGCGCAGCATGTGCGGACAGTCGAGTCCGCGCGGTGATTGGTGTCGGCACGCCGGTCGGCCCCGTGGCCGCCGACAGCGAAGTTCCTCGCACCTACACCTTCGAGTTCCTGCAGGACTGCATGAAGCCGAAGCTGTTTGTGAGTGGAGCGCGCGACCAGTTCGGCCCGCGCGCCAAGCTGGAAGCTTTGGTCGCGTCTGCCCCGGAACCAAAGAAACTCGTCATGATCGAAGGCGCCGATCATTTCTTCGAAGGACGCCTGCGCGAACTCCGCGAAGCGATCGAGACCTGGGTTCGCGAGCGAGTGATCGCGTGAGTGACATGCGGCAGGCTGCGCGCGACATCTTCCAGTACGCGCTCGCCGAGGCGTCGATCGCCCGGGGCTTTGCTCGCCATGTCCCCTGCGAGCGCGGAATCCTCCGCGTCTGCGACGATCTCTATGACCTGCATTCCTACTCGCGAGTGCTCGTCGTATCGCTGGGGAAGGCCGCACACACGATGGTCGAGTCCCTCTCCGCCCAAGTCGGAGCCTCTCTCGAAGGCATTGTGGCCAGTTCCGTCCAGCCCGCTTCTCAGGTTCACGCCTTCCGCTATTTTCGGGGCGGCCATCCCACGCCGAACGCGGAATCCATCCAGGCAGCGAGCGCCATATTGCGCATGCTGGAGGCGCAGCCTTCTTCGGCGCTGGTGATCTTCCTGCTCAGCGGTGGAGGTTCGTCGATTGTCGAGAAGCCGATCGACGACGAGATTTCCCCCGATGATCTCATCGCGACCTATCGCGCGCTGGTCCATTCCGGTGCTCCCATCGCCGAGATCAACGCGGTGCGCAAACACCTCTCCGCCGTGAAAGGTGGACGCCTCGCGCAAGCTGCATATCCCGCGCAGCAGGTCTCGCTGCTGGTGTCCGATGTTCCCGACAATACGCCCGACGCGCTCGCCTCCGGTCCCACGATGCCCGATTCCACCAGCGTCGACGACTGTTACCGCATCGCCCAAAAATACGAGTTGCTGAATCAGTTTCCGCAGTCGACCCGCGAGTTGTTCGAGCGCCACTCCCTCGACGAAACGCCAAAATCCGACGATCCCGCCTTCGTTCGCGCGCGCTGGTGGCCTGTGCTTTCCAATCAGAGTGCCATCGAAGAGGCCAGCTCTGCGGCCGAGCGCGGCGGCTTTATCGTCCACGTCGACAACTCCTGCGACGACTGGGACTACGCGAAAGCCGCTGACTACTTGCTGCAGCGCGTTCGCGAGTTGCGGACGCAGTTCTCCCCGGTATGCCTGATCTCCGGCGGCGAAGTCACAGTGAAGGTCACGAACGGCGGAGTCGGCGGGCGCAACCAGCAGTTCGCACTGGCGTGCGCCGACAAGATCGCGGGGGAGAACATCACGGTTCTCAGCGCAGGCACCGACGGAGTGGACGGAAACAGCCCCGCGGCCGGGGCGGTTGTCGACGGCACGACGGTCGAGCGAGCGCGGGCTCGTGGTCTTGAAGTTCGTGCCGCGCTGCAGAAGTTCGACGCCTACCCGCTATTCCATGCGATTGGAGACGCGATCGAGATCGGACCTACGGGAAACAACTTGAGGGACTTGCGAATCTTGCTGACTTACTAGCGCGTGGTCGAGGCCGCCGGGCTTCGCCCCTGGCGGGACAGCCGAAGGCGGCTGTCCCCACATGGGCGGTCTTAGTGCTATGCGGTCTTCTGCATCTTTTCTGGCGGCTGCATCTTTGCCATGGCATCGTCCATGCTGCGTTTCATCTCGTCTGCGGACATGTCCTTGGTGTGCGTCGCGATCGACCACTTGTGGCCAAAGGGATCGGTCAGCTTGCCGTAGCGGTCGCCCCAGAACTGGTCAGTAACCGGCATGTCAACCCTGGCTCCGGCTTTCACCGCCCGATCGAACGCCGCATCGACCCCGTCAACGTAGATGTGCAGTCCCATGCCGGCACCGCCGTTGCTGAGCGGAGACAGCGCGCCGAACTCAGGCCACTCATCGCTCAGCATGATGATGGAGTCGCCAATCTTCAATTCGGCGTGCATGACTTTGCCATCCGGGCCTTTCGCGACACCGCGTTCTTCCGCGCCAAATGCCTGCTTGTAGAATTCGATGGCGCGTACCGCGTCACGAACAGTAAGGAATGGTGTGAGAGTGTGATATCCCTCGGGGATAGGTTTTACGGACATGAAGTACCTCCTAGGCAGGAAAATTCGAGACCCGCAGTCTACAACAAAAAAGGCGAGGTCGTGTTAAGGCAGTAGGACCGACGCACTGAGGTCTCACCCCTTTGATGCGTGTGGAGGAAAAGCGATGAGACAGATATTTGTCTGGTGTGTGATCGCAATGGCAACTCTGTCGCTTGCAGTCGGACAACAGTCATCCGTCACGCGTCTGGATGGCAGCACGATCTCCGTGGTCGAGGTCGACGCGACCATGACACGGCTGATGAAAGCCGCAGACGTCACTGGCGCAGGAGTCGCGGTGTTCCACAACGGCAAGCTTGAATTCCTGAAGGCGTACGGTTTTCGCGACAAGGAGAAGAAGCTGCCGCTGACGGTCGACTCGGTTATGTCGGCGGCCTCGATTTCTAAGGTGGCGTTCGCTTATCTGGCCATGGAACTGGTCGACGAAGGCAAGTTGGATCTCGACAAACCGGTCTATCAATACTTGCCGAAGCCGCTGCCGGAATATCCGAAGTACTCGGACCTGGCGAATGACGCACGATACAAACTCGTTACGGCGCGCATGCTGCTGAGCCACACCAGCGGGTTCGCGAACTGGCGGTGGATGGAGGAAGACCGCAAGTTGAAGATCCATTTTGAGCCGGGATCGCGGTTTGCATATTCGGGCGAAGGCATCGATCTGCTCCAACTGGTGGTTGAGAGCATCACGAAAAAGCCGCTCGATGAGCTGATGCAGCAGCAAGTATTCGAGCCGCTGGGCATGACCCGAACCAGCATGGTCTGGCAGGAGCGCTTCGAGAGCGACTACGCCAATGGCTACGACGAATATGGACGATCCGTGGGTGCTCATCGATGGAAGAAGGCCGACGCCGCCGGTTCGATGCAAACGACAATTCACGATCAGGCCCGATTCCTGCAGGCCGTGATGGACGGCGGAAGTCTACAGAGCAAAACGCGAGAGCAGATGCTCAGTCCGCAGATTCAGATCATGTCCAAGCACCAGTTCCCCACGCTGAGCGGCGAGACGACCGACGAGAACAAAAGCATCCGGCTCAGTTACGGGTTGGCGTGGGGTCTTTACTGGACGCCTTACGGCAAAGTCTTTTTCAAGGAAGGACACGATGAGGGCTGGAGAAACTACGCGGTCTGCTTCGATAAGCAGAAGTCCGGCCTTGTGATCATGACCAACAGCAGCAACGGCGAAGGCATCTTCAAGGAAGTGTTGGAGACAGTGCTGAAAGACACGTTCACGCCGATCGAGTGGGAAGGGTACACGCCCTATGACAAACTTCCGCCCCGCCCGCCGCTCAAACAGCACAAGAACGTTGCCGTGGAGGGCAAGGTGTTAGACCGCTATGTGGGACGCTACGGAATACCGCCTGACATCATTCTGACCGTGCGCCGCGAGGGTGATCATCTTTCAGTGCAGGAGAATGATGAGCCGAGGCAGGAGTTGATGGCCGAGAGCGAGATCGATTTCTACTCGACTTCGTCGGATGACACGATGACGTTTCAAACGGACAGCCAGGGCAAGGTGACGGCGATGATTCTGCACGTGGATGGGAAGGACATTCCGGTTAAGAGGATCGAGTAAACCGGTTAGAAGAACCTCGTTACGCCTTCTTCCATTACTACGACTCGGTCTTTGTTCCTGCGGCTTCGGCTTCCTGTTCGAGTAGTTGTAACGGTTCGTCGACGGGCTCGTGCGAGAGGCGGAAGGTACCGTAGTGCATGGGGACCATCCAGCGCGATTTGAGATCGAGGAAGGCGCGCATGGCGTCGGCCGGATCCGCGTGGACGTTGCGGAACTGCGCTGGATTGTAAGCGCCGATGGGAAGCAGCGCGAGTTCGGGAGCTAAGGCGACGTCCGATCTCACTGAATCCCGCGAAGTAAGCGGTATCGCCAGCATGATAGACCGAATGTTTGCCAGCTTTCAGCACAAAGCCGCCATAACCACGGTGCGAATCTTTCAGAATGCGAGCGCCCCAATGGCGCGACGGCACGTGCGTGATCGACAAGTTGCCGCGACGAGAAGTCTTCCACCAGTCGAGTTCGATGATCTCGGAGAAGCCAAGGTCGGAGACCAGATCGGAAACATGCGTGGGAATGATGATCGACGGGGCAACGCCGCGCGTGCGCAAGTTGTTCTGCACGAGCGCGCGCAGGGAAGGACGATGGAGGTGATCGAAGTGCGCATGGGTCACCAGCACCGCGTCGATGGCTGGCAGATCGGCGATGCGCAAGCCAGGACGGCGCAGGCGTTTTAACACGAACAACCAGCGCGCGAAGTTGGGATCGATGACGACGCTCTGTCCGCCAATCTGGACGAAGAAGCTGGCGTGACCGATGAAAGTGACGCCGAGTTCGCCGTTGGTAGCGAGGCGGGGCTTGTAGGTCTCGCCGTAGCGTGGAGTTACTGCGGAACGGCGCACCAATCGTCCGAACTGCGTGGCGCGTTTACGAAGGGCCGGATTGCGAAGCGTTTGTTTGATCATCCTGCTACGGAGCCCGGGGGTTGGACCGGAAGCAGCCTCTGTTTTCGATACTAATCCGAATCGCCGTGAAGAGCAGAGTAATAAGAGCGATGCGTCGAATTTATTTACCGAACTGTCATCTTAGATGAATGTTGGGGACGGCGGGCTGCTTTTAGTTTTCGAGCCAGTGACGGTGGTAATCGTGTTGCATCGCAACACTCGCCGCCATGGTGGATCGCGCAGGTCGTCTGCGATTATGCCTGGGACGCGGCAGAATCGATTCGTTGCGCTGCGCGCTTGACCTTGATCGCGCTGGTCATATCTAATCCGAAAACGTTCTTTTTTTGCGTTTTCTCAGGACGAAGGAGAAGTCCGCATGCGAGTCGCGTTTGTGGGGTTGGGAATCATGGGTCACGCGATGGCCACGAACCTGGTTAAAGCGGGGCACGAAGTAACGGTGTGGAATCGTACCCCGGGCAAACTCGTGGAGGGAGCGGGGGTCGCGCCGACGCCGGGGGCAGCGGCGCAGGGCGCGGAAGTAGTGTGGCTCTGCGTGTCCGACACCGATGCGGTGGAGGGCGTGATCTTCGGGGCGGATGGCGTAGAAGCATCACTCACCGAAGGCATGATCATTGCGGATTCGAGCACCATCTCTCCCTCAGCTACGCTGAGGTTCGCGGAGCGCGTGGGGAAGAAAGGCGTGACCTGGGTGGATGCGCCGATGACCGGGTCGAAGATCGGAGCGCGTGACGGCACGTTGGTGTTCATCGTGGGAGGAAGCGAAGAGCCGGTCGAGAGGCTGAAGCCGCTGTTCGCCGCGATGGGGAAGAAGATTTTCCGCATGGGAGAAACCGGCAAAGGGCAGGCCACGAAGCTAGCGATGAACTTGCAGATCGCGCTGATCTTCGAGGGATTCGCCGAGGCGCTGACTCTGGCAACCAAGCTGGGTGTGGATCCGCAACAACTGCTGACGCTGATTGAGGCCACGATGGTGCGATCTGGAGTGGTGGATTACAAAGGCCCATTTGTGATGCAGCGCGACTTCACTCCGAACTTTCCCCTGCGGCTGATGCACAAGGATATTCGTCTGACGCTCGAGGCGGCGAAAGAGGCGCGGGTAAAGCTGCCGGCGCTGGAAACCGTGGAAGAGATTTACGAGATGGCGTCCGAGGATGGAAATAAGGATCTCGACTATGCGGCGACCTTAACGCTGCTGGAGAAGTGGGCGGGTGTGCAGGTGAAGGGGAAGGCCGCATAGGGAGCTACCATGCGCTGGTATCACTATTTGGCATACTTCTTTGGGGGCGCGTTCCTGGCGAACGCGCTGCCCCATCTTGGGAATGGGATCTCTGGGCATGCTTTCCAGAGTCCTTTCGCATCGCCGCCCGGTGTAGGCTTGTCGTCGTCGACGGTCAATGTTTTATGGGGCCTGTTCAACCTCGCCGCCGGCTACTTGCTTGTCTGTCGTGTCGGTAGTTTCAATCTGCGCAGGACTGTACACGTCCTCGTCCTGGGGGCGGGTATCATCATCATGTCGCTCATGCTTGCCCACGCATTCGGAAGGCTTCACGGTGGCCTCTGAGTCTTGCTTCAACTGGGTCCGTCGCGACAGCCTCATCCCGCAGCATCTTCGCTTACCTTCCGATTACTCCGGTAATGGCGGAAAGGGCCGCTATTACACAAGTATTACAGTCACCTGCCTTTCCCCTTGGTAGGTTAGTTACGGGGTTGATCGAACTCAAACGACTACGAAATGGGGACCTTCCTTGGATATGGAACTGCAAGATCTGGAAAAACGGCAAGCGGAAAAGGGTGAAGTAAATTGGATTACGGCGGCCTTTATGGCGGCGTTTCATGTGGGCGCGATTGCCGCACTGTTCTTCTTCACGTGGAAGGCATTGTTTGTCGCGATGTTTTTGTGGTGGGTTTCGGGCAGCCTCGGCATTGGGATGAGCTACCACCGGTTGCTCACGCACCGGGGATATAAGACTCCGAAATGGGTGGAGTACTTTCTTACGATTTGCGCCACGCTCGCCCTGGAAGGCGGGCCAATTTTCTGGGTGGCGACGCACCGCATTCATCATCAGTATTCAGATCAGGAAGGCGATCCGCATTCGCCGATCGACGGCAAGTGGTGGGCGCACATGGGATGGATTCTCATGGGCAAGTCCATGCACCACGACACGACCACGCTTTCGCGGTACGTTCCCGACCTCGCCAAAGATAAATTCCACGTCTGGATCACGAAATATCATTACGTTCCGCAAGTGATTTTGGGGATCGCGCTGTACGCCATTGGCGGACTGCCGTTCTTGCTGTGGGGAACGTTCATGCGCGTTGTGGTTGGATTGCACGCGACCTGGCTGGTGAATTCGGCGACACACTCTTGGGGAACGCGGCGCTTCGCGACTCGCGACCTCTCCACCAACAGCTGGTGGGTGGCTTTGCTGACGTTTGGCGAAGGCTGGCACAATAATCATCACGCGCATCCGACGGCGGCGCAGCATGGCTTCAGGTGGTACGAAGTCGACATGAACTGGTACGGGATCTGGGCGCTGAAGACTCTCGGCCTGGCTTGGGACATCAAGCGAGTGAAGTTGGATGAAGTCGAGCGCGGTCTGGTGCCGACGCCCAATGGGCGGCTCATCACTGCGGCGATGCCGGAAGTTTCGGTCGCGGCGGGCGACTAAGCGGTTCGATGCAGTTTTCTGGGAAATAGCCTCGGCTTTTGGCCGGGGCTTTTTTCTTTGGAACAGTCTCGGTGAACTGCAGTGCCTGAACCGATGCTCAGACTCGATCAGGGACCTCAGACGCTAAGCGATCAAGGATCAGGGAGCTTGACCGCAGCGCTGAAAGCGCTGCGCCACCCAAAAGCGCTGTTTCTCAGACGCGGATGATCATTACTTCGGTGGCCTTGATCAGGGCGGCTGCGGTTTGGCCCTTCTTTAATTGCATTTCGCGCGCGGAGGTTGCGGTGATGATCGATGTGATCTGCTGGCCGCCGATTGATATCTTCACTTCGGCCATCAGGCCGCTGATGCGGACGGAATCGATGCGTCCTACCAATTGATTGCGTCCGCTGACCCGGCGGATGACGTCCTGCCTCTCTCCTTCCGATCTTCCACGGGTTCGGAAGAGGAGTTTGTCCACTTCGCTTTGCGGAATCCGGTGGTGTCCTCCAGCCGTGCGGACGCTGCGCAGCTTGTTCTTGTAGATCCACTGCTTGATGGTGGGGAAGCTGATCCCCAACTGCAAAGCCGCATCCCGCAGCTGTAGCAAATCGTCAATGTTTCGCTGGGCCTGCTCTTTCGTGGGCATCGGAATGAAATCCTATCGCTAGTACGGGGTGCGGTCAATCCGGGCCGTGCACAAAACAAGGTGCCGGATCGGTAAAAAGCGAATTGATCTGTATCGCTTTGGACAGGAGAGCTGTAGTTCATGTACACTGCACACTTCTTGAATCGATCTTAATCTCGGGGGTGGGAATGAGGCGAGTGGGTCTGGTTGTTGGCTTGATGATGCGCGCTAGCTACATTCCAACGGCCGCCTCACTGCGGCTGGCCCAACTCTTCTTGCTGCTTTTATGGCTTGCGATGGGGGCGCTCCCGGCGTGGTCCCAAACGGGAGCGAGCCTTTCCGGCGTGGTGACGGACCAAACCGGCGCAGCTCTTCGCGATGTCGCAGTGACAGTCACGAACGTCGATACAGGCGCAACGCGCACGATCACAACCGACAACCGGGGGCACTTTCAGGCGTCGGGCCTGCCTGCGGGGCGCTTTGAGATTCGAGCGGAGAAAAAAGGGTTTGCCGACGAAACGCGCACGCGAATCAGCTTGGCGGTTGGCCAGGACGCCACAGTCGACATTAAGATGCAGCGGAGCACCCCCGACCCCTGCGCGAGCGGCCATGAGTTCGCTACTACCGATTGCACGCTGACCTGGCACGGCATCACGCTGTACGGTGCGTATGACGTCGGCGTCGGCTGGGTCAGTCACGGCTTACCGGAAAACGGCTATAACTATGAAGGTGCATCCCTGGTGAACCGAAACGGCTATCAACATCGATTCCTCATCGCTCCGAACAACCTGCAGCAGACGGGGCTTGGCATAAGGGGTAAGGAAGAATTTCTACCGGGCTGGTCCGTTGTGTTCAACGCTTCGACTGGCATCAATCCGCAGTCCGGCCTGCTCGCCAACGCATCAAAGACTGACATCATCAACAACGGCCTTCCCAGGAGCAGCTATTCATACGCCATTGACGGTGCGCGCGCAGGCCAACCCTTCAATGACGAAATCTATGCCGGTATATCGTCAGCGCGTTTCGGCACATTGACCTTCGGTCGTCAGCGCTCTCTCGGTACCGACGCGATGCTCCGCTACGATCCGGCCGGCGGCAGCTATGCTTTTTCGTACATCGGGTACAACGGCACGATGGCAGGCGGCGGCGACACTGAGAACAGCCGTTGGGATGACGCCGTGAAGTATCGCCTCACCATTGGCCCGGTCCATTTCGGCGCGATGTATAAATTCGCCGATGGTTCTGCCGGCTGCTACTCGGCTTCCGCGGGCTGGACGTCCGTCAGCTGTGCGCCGGAACAGGCGCATAACAACGCCTATGGATTCGACCTCGGCGCAGACTACGGGAAGTTCTCGGTCGACATCGTTCCCCAACATTACAACCAAGCGATCAGTGTGTTGAACCCCTTATTGGGGCCTCAGAGTGCGACGGCGCCCTATCAGTCGACCACAGACAGTATCAATACCAACCCCATCACCGGGACCAATCTGATCGACCCGAACGACACCGTGTATGGCATCGTGACCGACAACTACGGAATTATGGTCGCAGCCAAGTATGCGTGGGACCCGTTCAAGTTTTTTGCCGGCTACGAATACATCTGGCAGAACAACCCAAAGAACCCGTTGGGAGTGGGCGCCTCGGACCAGGGCGGATATTTCATGAGCGGGGTCGAAGACAACAATCTTGACTCTGAAAAGTTGGTGAATATCTGGTGGACGGGCGTGAAGTATACCTACCGCAGCAAGACCGACTTCACTTTCTCCTGGTATCAACAGCGGCAGAACACCTTCCGTGTTCCGCCCACCTGCGTGCCCGGAAATTTCCGCGCTTCCTGCGCGGGCACCCTCAATGAGGGGTCGCTCTACGTCGATCATCACTTCACCAAGCGTTTCGACGGTTTTGCCGGGATTGCGTATTCCTGGGTGAGCGGCGGTCTGGCCATCGCCATTCCTCATGGCCCCGGCGTTCCCTATTTCCACAACAACAATTTTGCTCCGACAGTCGGTGGTCGTTTCACCTTCTGATCGCTTCCCGCGGCGGGCTGAG
Organism: uncultured Acidobacteriaceae bacterium; assembly: GCA_963832015.1. Lineage (GTDB taxonomy): Bacteria > Acidobacteriota > Terriglobia > Terriglobales > Acidobacteriaceae > Sulfotelmatobacter. The sequence goes on along the minus strand of CAWHSR010000020.1, from coordinate 52,836 downwards.
TCAAGAGCCCAACATGGGTTGTGGTTTCGGGTAGATCGTTGATCGGCGAGGTCGAGAATCCTTATGCACCGCAACGAAAGATGGCTAGTCCCGGCTGCTGTTTGGTTCGTTCTCGTGCTGCAAAGCATCGTCGCACACTCTCAGCAGCTAACCATTCAGAAAGAAGATGGCAAGGAGACGATCTTGTCGCGTGCTGATCTGGAGACGTTGCCGCATGTCAAGCTTCAGACGTCGGCTCACGATGTCTCCGCTACGTTTGAGGGCGCCACACTTCGGGCCGTGCTAGAGAAAGCGAACGTGGGGTTTGGGGAAGCACTGAAGGGGAAACGACTCGCATCCTGCCTCGTCGCGGAGGCCGCTGATGGCTATCGGGTCGTCATCGCGCTGCCCGAAATGGATCCCGCCTTCACGGACAAGCAGATCATCTTGGCTTTCCTGAAAGATGGCAAACCCCTCGATGAAAATGAAGGACCGTATCGCATCGTGATTCCAGACGAGAAACGACCTGCCCGCTGGATCAGACAACTTACCGTCCTAAAGATTGTGAACGTGCAGTGATTCGGAATCAGTCCTTTTGAATCATGACCTCGGTTGCTTTAATCACGGCACTAACGGTGTCACCCTGCTTGAGTTTTAGCTCGTCCGCACTCCGGCGTGTGATCGCGCTCTCGATCAGGTTATCGCCGACACGAACCACCACGTGGGCCATAATGTCGCCAAGTTGAATTTCTTCGATTGTTCCACGCAGTTTGTTTCTGGCTGAGATAGGCATACACAAATTATATAAGACCGCATTGAGGGAGGAATATGAGTACACGAACACGACATTTGACTATGTTCCTTGCCGGCATTTTCATTGGTGAACTCTGCGCGGCGCAATCTATCACTGTCGCTGCCGCAGCAGACCTTCAATCTGCAATGCAAGATGTCGCCGCCGCATTCCAGAAGGAAACGGGAAAAGAAGTTAAGGTGATCTACGGTTCATCCGGCAACTTCTTCCAGCAGATTCAGAATGGTGCCCCGTTTGACATGTTCTTTTCCGCGAATCTCGACTACGCGAAGAAGTTGGAATCTTCTGGACTGACAGCTTCGGGAAGCTACTATCAGTACGCAAGGGGCAAGATTGTGGTTTGGGTCCCAAACGATTCGAAGATCAACATCGACTCGGGGCTGAAATCTTTCCTTGACTCTGCCGTGAAGAAGATCGCCGTCGCTAACCCACAGCACGCCCCTTACGGGCAGGCAGCCGTCGCAGCGATGCAGAACGAGGCTGTCTACGAGAAGGTCAAGGACAAGTTGGTCCTCGGCGAGAATATATCCCAAACAGCGTCGTTTGTGGTGTCCGGTGCCGCCGACGTGGGCGTGGTTGCACTGTCGCTTGCTTTATCTCCAAACATGAAAGACAAAGGACGTTACGTAGAAATTCCTGTTACCGAATACCCACCCATCGAGCAGGCGTGCGTCATACTTAACTCGTCCAAGGATAAAGAAACCGCAAAGCAGTTTTTGTCGTACCTCAAGACCGCGGCGGTTGGAGATACTTTGAAGCGGTACGGTTTCGACGTCGCAAGTACTTCACGCGATAAGCCGTAGAGCATATTACGCATCTTTACATCGTTGTCGATTGCATCACGAAGAATTGTTCAACAGCTCCCTCGCGGCGGGTTCGAAATCGCCACGACTTCATACCCCCAACGAACCACATTCCGATTCTGTCGATACTTTTCCCATTCTGATGCCTCCTAGCGGGCTGCGGACTGCTGACGCCACAGATACCTCCTGTTCGGTGCTCGGATAACGCGTGGCCCGAACGCGGTAAAATCGGGCTGAGCTTTCATGCGCATCTCGAGCCGCCGCGGAACTATCGTATTCTTCCTCTGCCTGGGCATTGGCCTGGTAGCGCTGGCTGTCGCCCTGAATGTTGGGTGGATCATCCTCAACTGGCGCGAAGGCGTGCTGCTGTTTTTCGGCATCATCTTTTTCGCGCTGATCATTGCGGGGATGGTGGTGAACACGATTTTCCTGGTACGCGAACTACGGCGCAGCGAGCAACACGACAGCTTTATCAATGCCGTTACCCACGAGTTGAAGACGCCAGTGGCATCAATCCGTCTGCACCTGGAGACTTTGCAGCGCCGCGAGTTGCCGGAAAAGCAGAAGCAGGAGTTCTATCGGCTCATGCTGAGCGACACCGACCGGCTGACGGAAACGGTGGAGCAGGTGCTGCGGGCCGGACGGGCGGGCGACAAGAAAGCTGGTAAAGGACAAGGCGGAGGTCGATTTTGGGCAACTAGTGCGCGATTGTATGGACGCGACCCGGGCGCGACATCACTTGCAGCCGGAGGCGATTCGGTATCAGGAGTCGACGAGCAACGGAAACGAACTACGAGTGCGAGGCAGCGCGGAAGATTTGCGGACTGCCGTAATCAATGTGCTCGACAACGCGGTCAAGTATTCGGGGGAGAGCGTTGATGTGCGAGTACAACTGGAATCGCCCGACGATAAGCGCATTGTGCTGAGGGTGCAGGACCAGGGAGTAGGTATTCCTCCCGACGACATGAAGCGTATTTTCAAGCGCTTTTATCGGGTCACACACCGTTCTCTGGCACATGTGAAGGGAACCGGGTTGGGGCTTTTTATTGTGAGGGCGATTGCGCAGAAGCATGGTGGAAAAGTTTTCGCCGAGAGTGAGGGCGAAGGGCAGGGAACCACGATCATTCTCGAACTGCCGAGGTGGGAGGCATGAGCCGGGTGCTCGTAGTGGAGGACGAAGCGCATCTGGCACAGGGGTTGCGCTTCAACCTTGAGGCGGAAGGATATGCGGCGGAGGTCGTGGGTGATGGCGAGGCGGCCACCGATCGTCTTCTGGAGAAGAAGGAGAACTTTGACGCCGTGGTGCTCGACATCATGTTGCCGGGGAAAGACGGGTTCAGCGTAGTATCCGAACTGCGCGCGGCGCGGAATTATGTGCCGGTGCTGATGCTGACGGCGCGGGGGCGTCCGGAAGATGTGCTGAAAGGCTTTGCGTCAGGGGCAGACGATTATCTGGCGAAGCCATTCGATCTTTCAATTTTGCTGGCGCGGTTGCAGGGCTTGTTGCGGCGCAGCCAGTGGGTTCGCGGTGGACAAGGCTCCGGCACGGACGAAGCTCGGTCCGACGCCAGCGGCGTTGGAGATTTCGGAACATTCTCGTTTGGTGGGAAGACGATTGATTTTGGTGCGCTGGAACTGCGGTCGGGAGAGAGCACGATTCATCTGACGCTGATGGAGTCGGAACTGCTGCGGCATCTTGTGCGCAACGACGGGAAGATTGTGTCGCGCAAGCAGATTCTGGAGGAAGTGTGGGGGCTGCACGAGGACACGGACACGCGGGCCATCGACAATTTTGTCGTGCGGCTGCGGCGATATATTGAGGATGATCCCGGGCATCCCCGGCACTTGTTGACTGTGCGGGGAGTGGGATACAGATTCTTGGCAAAGCCGGATAAAGAATAAGAACGACGCTCGAAGGCTCTACGCCCGGCAGAGTTCCGCCAGCAGCGTTTCCCGACGCTGCAGAGCGATTCCATCCATGCGGTTCAGGACGACCACGTAAATCGGGATTGCGATCGCCGCGAACACGAGGAACAGCAGCGTGGCGATCCACAGATTGTGGTAGAACCGCGCGATGACGAATCCCGCAATGCCTAGGCCCACGATCACGATCTGGACGCCGAAGCTGGCGAGGACCGTCGTCTGAGAAACGTTCTGGCGGCCGAAGGTGGAGAAGTCGCGCTTCCGGGGCGAATACATCGACAGCAGATTACCGGCCGCGAAGTTCAAGGGCACGGCGAACAGGAGTCCAGCCAGGGTTGCGATCGAAACAGCGAGGTGCGGCGTGCCGTACAGGTAGGAGACGGCGACCCAGGCGAATGCGGTATTGAAGATGAGGATGCTGGCGTGCGTGAGGTTCTTTGCCAACACGATTTGTCGGAACGTGACCGGCGATGCATAGAAGAACTGCATGCCGGCGGCGTCTCCGCCGAAACTGTTGAAGACCAGGTTGGTGAGCACGAGAATCGCGTAGGCAGCGGCGCCGGGGAACGCCATGTCGGGCGTGCGGTTGAAGCCGCTGGATTGGCGCATGGGATTCATCGGTCCCATGCGGAAGATGATCAGCATGAAGACGGGCATGATCAAAGTGAGCAGCATGGGGCCGCTACGGGAGAGGTAGCGGACCTCTTTTTCGAATACGGCAGCGACGGACTGGGAAGACCCCAGGCAGGTTCCATCCCACTTGCAGGCCTTGAACCTGCTCCACTTTGGGGCGTGCAGCGGCCTCGCTGAGATTCTCGCCGCGGAACTGGGCGCGCAGACGCAGGTGCAGGAGGAGTCCGATGCCAGCGGTCAGCATTGCGAGCACGATCAGAGACAAGACGCCGGGCGGGTAGTGTGCGTGGGAAATCTGGGCGATGGCATTGGCGGCTAGTCCCGGAGGAAGGAGTGCCTGAACCTGCGCCGTGATCTGGGTAGCGCGGCTGAATTCGGGGTGCGGACCTTTGCCGAGATGTTCGATGGCCGGTCCGATCAGCTGAAAGCTCAGCATGGCCAGGATGAAAAGCACGCCCATGATTTCGCGCGTACGGCGCTGCGCCAGCCAGCGTTCGAGCCATGCGAAGACCGTCTGCATCAGCACGAGGTTGAAGAGCACGAACGTCAGCAGTACGAGCAGCGCCCAGGGAAACAACGCAGGGCGAGCGATGCTGGTGCCCAGCAGAACTCCAAACAGAGCTACGCTTCCGAGCGCGCTGGCCGGGTCGAAATAGCCGTAGGCGAGGCGGATCAGAAAATACGAACGGTAGGTGAGAGGGAAACGCAGCAACTCGCCGGAGTCGGGATTGTTGGTGAAGGCGGTGGCCATCACGGGAAAGATTTGCCAAAAGAAAAAGATGGGCCACAAGATGAGCGCAAGATATTCGGCCTGGCCTTGAGAGACGACGTACCAGGAGGTCCCGGTCGCAACGGCAAAACCACCGAACCCGCCGAAGGCGAAAGCTGCGGTCACGATGAGGCGTGAGACCAGTTCCATTTTGCCGCGCTTGCTGCGCAGGCGATTGACGAACATGCGCCAGCGGAGTTCGGCGATGGCGGTCAGTTGGGTTGAAACTCTTGGAGGCGTCATTTCGAGTGGCCTCAATTCTTGCACATCTGCATGGGATGCGCACCAGCGTAAGACGTTGAAACAGAAACTCTTGCGAGACGAGTTGCGATGATGCAAAGTTCTGGCGTGATTTTCATCACAAGCGGGAGTGGGTCGGCTCACGGTTGGCGCACGATTGCCGATGAGAACATTGAGTCCAGAGGGAATTGCAGAACATGGCATCCGACGAGGTTCCGTTGTGGGCGACCGTTACGCATCCTTTCGCGAGCGCGTTGGAGTTCGCCTTTGGTTGCCACCATACAAAGTTGAGCCGCGTTTTCACGATCGAAGGACACAGTTACAAAGTCTGCTGTGGTTGTGGCGCGCACTTTGAGTATTCGCTGGAAACCATGTCGATTATGACTCACCACAAGCCGTTTCACCCTCTAAGAACGCTGCGGGCCAGCCGGATTTATCGTCGACGAAGGTTTCTGCGCCGCACCGCCCGCTCCTGACTCGTACACTTTTGCTCCAGGATTTCTATCCCAGCCATGACAGTTCCTGTTCGGTGCGGCGCTCGCCGCCGACGATGCGCAGGAACAACTGCTCCAGCGTTAGCTTTTCCCCAGAGGCTTGGGTGCCATTGCCGGACCCGGCGGGGGTTTGGGCTTCGACTCCTGCGCGCAATTCTTCGAGGGAGCCTTGCGCGACCAAGCGCCCCTGATGAATGATGGCGACGTGGCTGCACAGGCGTTCCACGATTTCGAGAACGTGCGAGGTCAGGAAGATCGTGGCGCCGCGGGCGATCATGCCTTGCAGCATCGATTTCAATGTTCCGGCCGCGATGGCGTCCACGCCTTCAAAGGGCTCGTCTAGGAACAGGACCTTGGGCCCGTGGATCACGGCGGCCGCGAGCGCCAACTTTTTCTGCATGCCGTGAGAATAATCGGTGACCAGTTTTTTCGGCTGGTCGGCGAGTTGCATGAAGTCGAGCAACTCGGCGGCCCGCTTGGCCGCAGTGTTGCGGTCGAGGCCGTACATGCGTCCGGCGAAGCTGAGGAACTCGGCGCCGGTGAGCCGGCCGAAGAGCGCCATCCCTTCGGGCACGACTCCGATCTGGCGCTTGACTTCGACGGGATGCGCGTTGAGATCGATGCCGAGGATTTCGATGCGCCCAGAGCTGGGCGCGAGCAGCCCGGTAAGCATCTTGATCGTGGTGGATTTCCCCGCGCCATTGGGACCGAGGAAGCCGAAGAATTGTCCGGGAGCGACGCGCAGGTTGACGCCGTCAACGGCTACGAGTTCTCCGAAGCGGCGGGTGAGGCCTTCTGTAGAGATGGTGGGTGCGAGGTCCATCGAGTCTTCGAATCTAGCATACTGGGCGAGAGTGTGCGGTGAGGGTCGGAGATTGGTGAGGCTTACCGGAAGCGGGTGGTGCGCCAGAGAGCAATTCCACAGGTGGCCAGCAGGGCGAGCATCGCGACCGAGAGTGTACTCGCCCAACCTCGCGAGATGTCGATGTGCGGGAGCCTCGCCATGGCCGCTAGAGCAGCGAAGAGAGTTGTCGTGCCGAGCATGAGGACCCAATCGAGAATCGTTCGTCCGGTCGGGCCGCTTCCGTGCGCGCGGCCTTCCATGCCAGCGCGGACGTATTCGGCTTCGACGTTGTAGCGCTGGCCTTCGCGATCGGCGGCGTTCTGCCAGGAGGAGTGTTCACGCTCGGTCGCCGAGGAGAGCGCGATCGCGACTGCGCCGAGGGCCATGAGGATCGAGCCGCCTGCTACTTGAGCGTAGACGGTCTGGCTTGCGCCGCGCAGTTCATGAAAGACGAAGACGCCCCACAACAGTCCCCAGAGTTGGTTGGTGTTCGAGAGCGGAATGCCGCGGCTGATGCCGACATATTTTGTGGCGTATTGCTGGAACAAATCTCCAAGGACCCAGACGAAGCCGCCGAGCATCAACCAGAAGAGAACCTCGCGCGCGCCGAGGAGCTCATGCCAGAGCGGAACCGCGCCGCGGTAGGTGACGGCCAGCACGGTCATGGTGGCGAGTTCGCCCACGGTGAAGAACGTGATGAACGAGAGCGGGTTCATGCCTGTGAGGTAGGCCTTGCGGTAGGGGATATACATGGTTCCCCAGAGAATGCCGGCGCCGAGTGCGGCGAAGATTCCCAGGGCTGCCTTGCCGGGCGCTGCCTCATGCGACGACGCGATGGCCAGCAGCGTGGCGCCGCCGAACATACAGACTGCTCCGCCGAGAACACCGAGCCAGCGTTTCCATCCCGCATAGTGCAGTTCGTTGAAGAGGAGAAATCCCCAGAAGATGCCGAGCAGGCTATTCGTATTCCAAAGCGGAAATGCAATGCTGAGGCCGACATTGCGGATGGCGTAAATGGTGAGGGTGTTGGCGACGGCCCACATGCATCCGGCGAGCACGGCCCAGACGATGAGGTGCGGAGCCTGGCGCACATCATTGCGGACATGCGACGTGCCACGGATGAAAGCGGGGACGCTCCAGCGCGCGAGGAAGACTCCGAGCACCATGATGAAGGAAACGGTGATCGGAGAGATGTTGGGATTGACGAGTTTGATGGGAGCTTCGGCGCCGCCCAGCCAGGCTCCGGCGGCGAATCCGCAGAAGATACCGAGGGCTTGCAGGCTGCGCAGCCGGGTGGCGTGCATGGGAGTTTGCGCTGGGGGCGCGGCTTGCGCGATGCCTGAGGGTGAGTTCAACTGAGCTTATCCAAGAGGATGAGGCCACCGAGGAGAACGATCAGCGGAATCCAGAAGTGGAGGTCGGTGGCGATCGCATGGAAGAGGCTGCGGGAACCGTTAGCTTCGCTCGGAGACATTTGTTGCCTCGGATTGGGTCTACTGAATCTGGGGGCCATCTTAGGGGTAGATGGAGAGGGAGTCAACGCGGCGCTGCGGGTTATGCAGGGTGGCGGATTGGTGAGCGTAATTGAAGAGTGGCTGTTGAAAACTCCTGTTTTGCCAAAACGGCCGAAACTTGGGACATAGAAAATGTCTAACAAAACGGAGATCGTTGTTCGTAGGGCTTCCTATCGCAAAGTTTTTTCGGCGATTTTCCGGTGAGTGAGTTTTTCAACAGCCACGAAGATTTGTCAACAGCCGACTTCACGAAATTGTACCTCGGACTATAATCCTATTGCCATGTGGCTGTTACAGAGATGCGCGCTGCTGGTTTTACCATTGTGCATCCCTTCAACTCTGATCCTCTCTTCAGCCTCTGCCCAATTCGAAGGCCACGATTATCACGGCAAACAGATTTTCTGCTACATACGGGGACGCGAAGGATCGTGCGGAATAGACGACGGTTACGAGGCCGTGTTCGTTGGAACGGTCGTATCCGTAGCAGAAATAGCGAACAGTGAAAAGCGATTGCGACTAATGCCTGAGGAAGTTTTTGCTGGTACGGTTGCTGGTTCGTTGACTGTGACGACTGACCAAGGTGGATGTTTTGGGGATTTTCAAGCTGGGGACAAGTGGCTCTTTTATTTCCAACGGGACACCAAGACCAAATCACTCCTTCTGAAATACAACAGCCCTACGAGACCGATTGCCGATGCGCAGCCACAGATCGAGATACTCCGACGTATGGCGCAGCTAACCGATTCGGGCATCATCATGGGACAACTGACAGAGCCTATTTGGAACGACAACAAATGGGAGACATCGATCCCTCTCGCGGATCATAAGATTATCGCAAAACAACAGGTGAACGGTCGTGAATATGCGGCCTTCACAGACAACGATGGTCATTATGAGTTTGAGCCCCTACCGCCAGGCAAATATCGAGTGAGCGCTAATACCGCCGAAGGTCTATGGACCGAGGAAGGCAGCACTAGGGTTAGTCCGCGAAGTTGCAGCCTGATGGCCTTTAGTCTGGAACCGGGTGGCAGCATTTCGGGACGAGTGATGGCGGCAGATGGAGAACCGGCAAAATATGTGCAGGTGGCTATAGTTCCGGTATCGGCTGGAAATTTGCAATTCACTTCTGCTTTTTCTGATGAACTAGGGCGGTTCGAGGTTAAGGCGCTGCATCCAGGTCGGTACTTCGTTGGTGTTGGCATACAGCCCCGGGCGGGTAATAAGAACGGGCGGTCTGGGATTTACTATCCGGGCGTGCGAGACCGAAATCTAGCCGTCATCATTGACCTCGACAGGGCTGAGAAGCGCGCAAGTCTTAACTTTCAACTGCCCCCTTCGCCAGAAAGATAATCCGCAAGAAGAGCAGGTTGACGCTATCAGGCGTTTCACTCATAACCCAGCACCACAGCCAGCGGCGGGACGCCGGCGCTACCAAAACAAAAGCCCCGGCTTTTGACCGGGGCGGGGCAGAACTGCGTGCAGTTTAGAAGAGATTCCACAGGAACTGGTTGTAGACCTCATGGTGGAACTGGACTTCCTGCGCTTTGACGAAGGTTCCCAGGGCGCGGGGGCAACGGTCGGCGGAGGCTTCCTTTAGATCGGCGTAGCGGCCTTTGACGTCTTCGCCGAGGATCGTCGTGATCCACGGAGATTTCTTGAAGTCGTCCAGCGCCTTGTAAATGTTGTCGGGCAGATAGCGCTCGGCTTGGCGCAGGTTCTTGATCTTCGCAGTCTCGCCGTCGAGCCCGCTCTTGAAGATCGAGTACATGACCAGGTAAGGATTCGCGTCGGGAGCGACCGAGCGGACTTCGACCCGCATGCTTTTCTCGTTGCCGATGGGGATTCGGATCATGGAGCCGCGATCCACTGCCGACGCCTTGATCTGGTTGGGCGCTTCGAAGTGGGGATCGAGGCGGCGATAGGCATTCACGCTGGGATTCAGCAGCAGGCAAATGTCGTTACCGTGGGTCAGGATGCGGTCGACGAAGGCCCAGCCCATCTTGCTGAGCTTCTCTTCGCCTTTGGCGTCCCAGAACAGGTTCTTGCCGTTTTCGCTGATCGAAACGTTGGTGTGCATGCCGCTGCCGTTCACACCGACGACCGGCTTGGGAAGGAAGGACGCGGTCAATCCCATGTGGGTCGCGACCTGGCGGCAGATCAGTTTGTAGAGCTGGATCTGGTCGGCCGCGGCCACGACTTCTCCGTAGCCATAGTTGATTTCAAACTGCGAAGGCGCAACTTCCGGATGGTCCTTCTCGTTCTGGAAGCCCATCGCGCGCTGCACTTCCGCCGTCGTATCGATGAATGTGCGGAGCGGGTCGCCGGGCAGGGAGTGATAGTAGCCGCCGGTATTGACGTATTCGAACTTTCCGCCGACTTCGTGATAATGCCGCTCGGCGTCGGGGCCTTTGAAGAGGAATCCTTCAATTTCGTTAGCCGCGTTGAGCGTGTAGCCCTTTTTCTTGTGGAGTTCGTCGGCGTATCCCTTGAGCACGCCGCGAATGTCGCCGGAATAGGATGTGCCGCCCTTGTCGATGACCTCGCCGAATACCAGCACCTTGCCGGATCCGAAGACGTCGGACGGAGCCCAGTAGAATGCGCCCCAATCGATGCCCAGGCGCAAATCGCTCTCGCGCTGCGCGGTGAATCCGCGGATCGAGGAGCCGTCGAAGGTCAGGTTGTCATAGCTCTTCAGGAGGAACTTCTTGTCGTAGTCGAGCATGTGCAACCGGCCTTCAAGATCGCTGAAGAGCACGGTGACGGCCTTGATCCGCTTCTCGTCGGTCAGATACTTGAGGCGGTCCTCCTGGACTATGTGAGATGCGACGCGGTTCCTGCGCTGCTCCTTCGCCTTAAGGTTGAGTTCTTCCAGTTCGTCGTATGAGAGTGCCAGGAAATTGCGCAGTTCAGTGGGCATGGATGTCCTTCAGTCTCCTTCGCGTAGAAACGTAGAATTTGGGCAAAACCACTTCACGAATACGGGGAGTTGAAATGGCTGGTTTCAACACATTGACTTGGAACACGGAAGGATAGCGCGTGGGTCCGGTGGCCGCCAATCGAAAAAGCTGATGCACGGCATAAAAGAGATTTATTCGGCGGGCGGCGATTGTCGCGGGAAAACAGAAGCGTGCTCCAGAAGCTGTTAACTACAGTTTCGAGGACGAGACGAGCGAGCCGACCATCCAATCGTTCATGGGATTGAGCCTGCCGCAGTCCATGCACTTTGTCTGTGCGTACTGGGTCGAGCAGTGGGGACACACTCCGTGGGTTTGGAACATGTCGAAGGGCTGGCCGCACTTTCCGCACGTCCAGTATTCGCCTATCGGCGGCGCGGACTTGCAGGTTGGGCAGGCGAAGCCATCGCGGCGCGGCAGCTTGGCGAGACGCAAGAGAGCGCGCGCGTGTTGCAGGCCGCTCCAGCAGTTCATCAACATGAATAAGGCGATTGCGCCTAACCAGAGGTCTTGGCGCCAGAGCGCGAGAGCGATGAAACCCGCGACTCCGATCAAACCGAGGACCGTGGCCACCATAAGACTCCGGGCACGTCCAAGCACGAACCAGAGCAACGAGCGAAGGATCTGGCCGCCATCTAGTGGATAGATGGGAAGGATGTTGAAGATCAGAAGGCCCAGGTCAATGTATAGAACCGAGCGGACGAACCGATAGACATCGGGTGTGGTGTCGGCCCATCCCGCGGACCGGCCGAGCGTGAAGATCACAAGCAGTATCGGAAACAGCACCACATTGACGAGTGGTCCGGCCGCAATGCTCCACAATGTTGCGCCCGGTCTGGGTGGAGGATCCACATAGGCTACCCCGCCAAGAGGCCACAGTACGATCCGGTCCGCTCTTCCTCCAACCTGGCGACAAGCCAAGGCGTGGCCGAACTCGTGAATCATCACGATCAGAAACAGCGCAAGGTACTCCAGCACATTCCAGGTGACGGACGAATAGCTGCCCTTCCGCGTCTGGATTTCGTACGCTGCCACCAGAAACCACGACCAATGCAGAAATACGTCAATTCCGGAGAAGCGAAACAGGTGGATCGATCCTTGGCGGCCAGTCGGCATGTGGGCAGTCTAATTCATAATCGCAAATGCGTAATGACGCTTTTTGTTCCTTCAGGAGAGTCAGACGCTGAGGCTTTAGTGAGGCTACTGGCGGTGAGTGGATGCTCCCGCGGCCAGCTCGCGCAGGGTGGTGAGGAAGCCTGCGGCGGTGCGCGGGTCGTAGAGGGCATCGAGCGCGATGGTGGCGGAGAACTGCGGAGACTCGGGACGGAAGCGGACCTGCAGCACGTCCTGCTGGCGAACGATCATGAGGGTGTTGAGTTCGGGAGTGGAATCCTGCTTCCAGTGAGTGCGGGTGGTCAGAACAACCGGGCCAGGTTCGTAGACGTCCCATTCGCGTTCATCGCGGCGGCGGGCAGTGACTCCGCGACTGTGGGCGCACCAGCGGTGGCGCACCACTTCCAGATGGAAGCTGGGCGAACCGCCCAGGTCAGCCTCAAAGGTCAGGGTTTCCTTCTGCTTGTGGTAGTAGCTCAAGAGCCACTGGACTGGTAAGGCGCGTGGCCGGAACTTCATGGTGACGTTGGCGTTTTCGAAGCTGCGGGAAGGGAACTGCAGGCGGGCATGCAGGCGGGAGCTGTTGAGCCAGTGCGAGTCGAGGATACGTCCTTTACCGGCACAGGCTGACTGTACCCAGCGCAGCGCTTCGGTCCCTTTGCGACGGTTGTAGGCGGCAAAGAGGAAATACCAGGCTCCCAAGGCCACCACCGCGCCAACGACGTCAATGACTAGAAGGCGTCCCACCACGTCTTCCCACAGACCTCTGATGCCGATGGTACGTCCGAGGTTGCGGTCGGAGCAAGTGGACAATCGACCCCAATAACTTTTTTTTGCGGGGAGGGGTGGGTGGGCTGTGGAAAACCAGTTGCCCGGGCGGTTGCGGTTCCCGTTTTGACGCTGTCCGGCGGACCGGCCCGATACAATGGCGCCGTGGCCTTCGTCATCCGCGAGTTCAAGCCTGAAGATTTCGATGTGCTCTGGCGCATGGATCAGGAATGCTTTCCGCCGGGAATCGCGTATTCCAAGCGAGAACTTAAGGAGTATGTGCGCCACCAGGGATCGTTCACGCTGGTCGCATCCGATGGGGACACGGGCACGGTGGCGGGGTTCATCGTGGTGCATCAGGCCCCAACCGCGCACGTGATCACCATTGACGTAGGTGCCGAGGCCCGACGCTCGGGAGTGGGGTCGCTGCTGCTGCGGGCGGCAGAGCATCGATTGCGCGCGGGCGGGTCCAACGCCGTGGGCTTGGAAACAGCCGTCGACAATCTGGCGGCCCTGGCGTTCTACAAGCGGCACGGCTACAGCGTGATCCGGACGTGGCCGCGCTACTATTCGAACGGAGTGGACGCGCTGGTGCTGAAGAAGGAATTAACCGCCTGAGCCGAAAGACGCAATTGCGCCGACTATGCCATCTCCAGATAACTTGCCTATTCGGGTAATGAAGACATGAAAGTTGCCATCCAGGGGGAACTCGGGTCGTTCAGTCATGAGGCGGCGGAGCGGATGCAGCCTCGCTGTACGGTGGTGCCGTGTTCGCGATCAGCGGAGGTGTTCGAGCGCGTGCAGCGCGAGAGCGTGGGCGCTGCCGTTATCCCAATCGAAAATACGCTGGCCGGAACCGTGGCGGAGCACGCGGATCTGATGCTTACACGCGAGGTCTTCATTCAGGCGGAGTATCTGCTGCGGATCGTGCACAACGTGATCGCTATGCCTGGCGTGCGGCTAGGGGCTTTGCGGAAAGTGCTGTCGCATCCGGTGGCGCTCGACCAGTGCCGGGATTTTTTCCAGCGACACCCGAAAATTGAGGCGGTGCCGTTCTACGACACAGCGGGCAGCGTGAAGCACGTGATTGCCGACCAGTTGAAAGACGCGGCGGGAATCGCTGGAAAGCAGGCCGCACGCCAATACTCGGGCAAGATTCTTGAGTCGAGCATTGAAGACGACAAGCGCAATTTCACGCGCTTTTTTTTGATTCGCAAAGTCGCGGGTGGCACCGGGAAGAAGAAGGGAAGCGCAGAATATCACCGGCTGATTCCCCGAGGCGCCAACAAGACTTCGATCGTGTTCCAGGTGAAGAACACGCCTGGTGCGCTCTTCAAATCGCTGAGCGTATTTGCGCTGCGGGATATCAGCTTGAGCAAGATCGAGTCGCGGCCCATGCGAGGGCGGCCGTGGGAGTATGTGTTCTACGTGGACTTCCTGCGCGGTGACGACGAGCCGGCGCGCAACGCGCTGCGGCACCTGGGCGAGGTTGCCGAGTTCGTGAAAGTGCTGGGGATTTATCCGGCTGCGTGAATTCAGGCGAACTTTTCCGCAGATATGACATCCAAGAGTACGCAACTCCCGATTGAATGTCGGAGACCAAGGAGGAGCGACGCAGGTCAGAATTATCCTCCGCCCCGGCGTAATTTTCCTCGCGATACTTCGATCGCAGGCGCCAGGGCAGTTCACACCGAAATGAAATGGTAAGAGTCTTCGATCACATCAGTTTGTGACGTGGAGCACATTGCGGGCCGCCGTACCCTCCTAAACTTGTTCTCGGTGTAAACCGTCCTCTTAGGTTACGACGGAAAATCTACATGAATGGAGAGTGTATGCGTTTATTGAAGGTTCTGTGTGTATTCCTGTGTGCGGTGGCGCTCGGCTCAATGGCCATGGCCGGATCGAAAAACAGTATGGGAATCCACGATGTGAACAGCGTCACATTCTTTGCGCCGGTCCGAGTAGGAACGGTCCTGTTACCGGCAGGGGAATATGTCGTGCGACATGTGATGCAAGAGCAGGACCACATCATGGTGTTCAAAAGCGTGCAGGGCAAAGACGAAGTCAAAGTGAAGTGCACGCTGGTTCCGCTGGCGAAGAAGGCCGACCACAGCGAAGAGATTTACAAAATCGACGCCAGCAATGAGAGGGTGCTCCAGGAACTAGTTTTTCGCGGCGACACGTCCAAGCACGTTTTCTGAGGCCAAGATCATCACACGGATTCGGCTGCGAGCGGATGGGTGAGTGCTATCCAGCTGGTCCCGCCGCTCGCGGTCTAGAAGTTGACGCTTGTCCCGCGTGCGCCTATGCCTCGTTTTCTGGTTCTTGCAATTTAGGTCTTGCAAGCGCTTATCCTCCGCATTAGCCTCTGCACCTTAGGCACAATCCCCGTGACGCGATAACGGACTATAATTCAACCTCTTACGGAAATCCTTCCGGGGCTACTGAAACCTTTCCGGGAGGAGTATCATCTAAACTTGAGCGAGTTACACTCAAGGAGACATATGAGCCAGCAGCCGCCCGTCGAGCGCACTCCTAAGAATAAGGAAATAAACGATCAAAAGGCCCTTCCGGTGCTTCCGGTAAGGGACACGGTGTTGTTCCCGCACGCCGTTTTGCCCCTTACTGTGGGCCGGGAAAGTTCCGTACAGCTGATTAATTCGCTGGGGGAAGACAAGACCATCATTGTGGTGGCCCAGCGCGAGGCACGGGTTGATTCCCCTCAGCCCAGCGACCTTTACACGGTGGGAACCTCCGCCGTAGTGCACAAGGTCGTCAAGATGCCCAACCAGAGCCTGTTTGTGTTTGCCGAAGGTCTGGAACGAATCAAGCTTGGTGAGTTTACGCAGTTGACGCCCTTTCATGAGTGCGTACTACTCCGCGTTGCCAGAGGGCACGACACCCGTCGCTACGTCGGAAATCGAAGCCCTGCAACGCAATGTGTTGACGCTGTTCCAACAGATCGTGGCCGGGTCGCCCACGCTGTCGGACGAGCTTTCGACCGTAGCGATGAATATTGACGAACCTGGGCGCCTGGTGGATTTCATCGCATCGTCGCTTCCGTCGCTGTCGACGCCCGATAAGCAGGACACACTCGAGACTCTCGATATCCACGTGCGGCTGGAAAAAATCAACCAGCACCTGGCCAAGGAACTCGAAGTCCAGCAACTGCGCAACAAGATCCAGAGCGAAGTGCAGGACCGCGTGCAGCAGACTCAACGCGAGTACTACCTGCGCGAGCAGATGAAGGCCATTCAGAAAGAACTGGGCGAGCAGGACGAAGGGCAGCGCGATGTCGAGGATCTGAAAAAGAAAATCGAAGAAGCGGGCATGCCCGACGAGGTCAAAAAAGAAGCGCTCAAGGAATTGGGCCGGCTCTCGCGCATGTCGCCGATGGCCGCCGACTATTCGCTGACGCGCAACTACATTGAATGGCTCGCCGTGTTGCCGTGGGCCAAGACTTCGGGTCAAGAAATCGAGATTCCGAAGGCGAAAGAGATTCTGGACACGGATCACTACGATCTAGAGAAAGTCAAAGACCGCATTCTCGACTATCTCTCCGTCCGCCGGTTGAAGCCGAACATGAAGGGGCCGATTTTGTGCTTTGTCGGGCCTCCCGGTGTAGGCAAGACTTCGCTGGGCAAGTCGATCGCACGTGCGTTGGGCCGCAAGTTTGTGAGGCTCTCGCTGGGTGGCGTGCATGATGAGGCGGAAATCCGCGGGCACCGTCGCACTTACATCGGTGCGCTGCCGGGACAGATTATTCAGGGCATTCGGCGGGCCGAGACCAAAGATCCCGTCTTCATGCTCGACGAAATCGACAAGGTGGGGCGCGACTTCCGCGGCGATCCGGCTTCGGCGCTGCTGGAAGCCCTTGATCCCGAGCAGAATTCGACGTTCCGCGACAACTATCTGGACGTCACATTCGACTTGTCGAAAGTGTTGTTCATCACGACGGCCAACATGCTCGATCCGATTGCGGAGCCGTTGCGCGATCGCATGGAGATTATCGAACTGCAGGGATACAGCGAGGAAGAAAAAGTTCACATCGCGTTCCGTTATCTGATTCCGCGTCAGATTGAGGAGAACGGAATTACGGGCGAGCAGATCGAGTTTCCGGAGGAGTCGGTACGCTACACCATCCGGCACTACACGCGGGAAGCCGGCGTACGCAGCCTGGAGCGGACGATCGGCACGATCTGCCGGAAGCAGGCGCGACGCCTGGCCGAAGGTAAGACCGAAAAACTGATAGTCACCAAGGAAGTGGTTCAGGAATTTCTGGGTGGCATCAAGATTCGCAGCGAGGGAGAAATCGCCGAGCGGACCGAGCGGCCGGGTGTGGCCGTAGGTCTGGCATGGACTCCGTCGGGCGGCGACGTGCTGTTCGTCGAGGCCAATGCGATGAAGGGCAAAGGCGGATTCACCATGACCGGACAGATTGGCCAGGTCATGCAGGAATCGATGCAGGCGGCGCTGACGTGGGTGCGATCGAATGCGGACCGTCTCGGAGTGGCGGAGGACTTTTTCGCCAACCATGACATACACATTCACGTGCCGGCGGGCGCGATTCCGAAGGATGGACCTTCGGCTGGAGTGACCATGGCCACGGCTCTAGTGTCGCTGCTGACCAAGCGGCGCATCACGCCGCTGATGGCGATGACTGGTGAGATCACACTGAGCGGGAACGTGCTTCCGGTCGGCGGGATCAAAGAGAAAGTCCTCGCCGCAAAACGGGCTGGCGTCACCGATGTGATTCTGCCTGCGGAAAACAAGATGAACGTCGAGGAGGATCTGACGCCGGAGCAACTGGAGAACTTCACGGTTCACTACGTGAAAACGATCGACGAAGCTCTGCGGTTTTCGTTGCCTCAAGTGGCCGAGGGGCCGGCCGCGAAGATACTCTCGACGCCGCCGAAGGATCCCAAGCAGGATTACAATCCGACGGCGCCGGTGAAGGAACCGGAAGCGGTTCACGATAAGGTGCTGACCCAAGCCTAAAGGGTTTGTGAAATGTTCAAGGGCCAGCCTCGCGCGAGGCTGGCCTTTTCTTTTCATGTGCGCAGTCGCGATACACTGAACGCCAATGCGAGTGCGAGTCCTCTTTTTCGGGATGTTGAAAGATGTCGTGGGGAAACCGTCTGACGTGATTGAGCTCGCCGATGGGGCTTCGGTCCGCGATATGCTCGCGCGGTATGAATCACAAATGCCGCGCCTGAAGGAATCTCTGCCTTCGCTGGCGGTGGCGGTGAACCAGCAATACGCGGGGCCCGATACCAAATTGAAGCCGGACGATGAAGTCGCGCTGCTGCCGCCGGTGAGCGGCGGCGCGCCTGAGCCTACGGGACGCCAGCGCTACGCAACAATCGTTCGCGAGGTCATCGACAGACCACGAGTCTTAGCCGCCCTCAAGCGCGGGGAAGATGGCGCGGCACTCGTCTTTGAGGGAATGGTGCGCAACCAGACGCGGGGCCGCAGGACGCTCTATCTCGACTACGAAGCCTACGAGGAAATGGCCTTGCAGCAGATGGAGTCGCTGGCAGGTCAAGCACTGCAACAGTTTCAGGTTCGCGATGTGGCGATCGTCCACCGGCTGGGGCGACTGGAAATAGGCGAGACCAGCGTGCTGATCGTAGTCGTATCGGCGCATCGGGCCGCCGCCTTTGACGCCTGCCGGTGGCTTATCGACACGCTCAAGCGCACCGTGCCCATCTGGAAGAAAGAGCACTTTGAAGATGGTGCAGTCTGGGCCGACGGAGACCCGTTCCCACCAGAAATTCCGCGGGCAAATTCCGGGAGCTGAGGCAGCCCCGCGCCACGCTCCGCATCTAACTGAGCGGCCGGGATCGGCTTCGTGCGCTCGGGCACAGCTATAATTCGATTATTCGATGAGAAAACCCGCCAAGAGTCTGCTCCTGATCGGCCTGCTCTTCGTCTCCTGCGGCCTATGGGCGCAGCAGACAGCGGGCCAGCCGATTCAACCCCAGCAACAAAGTCCGCCGCAGCAGAAACCGACAAACCAAGAACCCCAGTCCGAGCCGACGACCACCATCCGTGTGGACGTCAACCTGATCAACGTATTTGTGACCGTGACCGATGAGCACGGGGCTCCCATCGGCGGGCTGACGAAGGAGAACTTCGTTCTCAAAGAGGACGGTCGCGAGCAGAAGATTTCCGTATTCGATAGAGAGTCTGCGCTACCCATTTCGATTGCGTTGGCCATCGACACCAGCTTGAGTACCCGCCACGACCTGCCACTCGAACAGGCGTCAGCCAAGCGCTTCGCGCATGCCATCCTGCGCCCCGTCGACGCCATGTCGGTATACAGTTTTAGCGAGGTCGTGCGCGAAGCCACTTCGGGATATACCGCGGATCTCAGGCGCATCGACCAGGGAATCGACCACGTTCGGCTGGGCGCATCCACAGCAGTCTATGACGCGGTGTATGTGGCCGCGCGCGCACTTGACAAGCGAAAAGGCCGCAAAGTTCTCGTCCTGATTACGGACGGCGAAGACGTGGACAGCAAGGTCGAATACAAGGAAGCATTGCGCGCCGCACAAGAAGCTGAAGCCCTGATCTATTCAATCATCATCGTTCCGATCGAGGCCAGCGCCGGCCGCGAAATCGGAGGCGAGCATGCCCTGATCCAGCTCTCCGACGATACGGGCGGCAAGTACTACTACGCAACCTCAACCACTCAGCTGGACGATGCATTTCGCAAGATCAGCGACGAACTGCGCACGCAGTATCTGCTGGCTTATTATCCATCGCAGCGCACGTCGTTCTCTGAGTTCCGCCGCATCGAAGTCAAAGTGGCGGGCGTACGGGATGCCGCGGCCTATCGGGTCCGCCACCGCGCGGGATACTACTCTGTGAAATCGGAATACTGACTGCGCTCTCGGGCGAGGCGCTTCTCTACATAACACGGCAAGACCTGGCGGCATGAACAGACACTCACGGATGTTTGTAAGTATATGTAAACGCCGGACTAAGGGCGATTCAATTCCGTTTCACAGAACACGCATACACTATTTGGAATTTATCGGGGTGTCTTGACCGGCTGTCTGCTGATGCCAAGACCTGTTGAGAAAGTGCAAGTGATTGAAAATGGGTGAGTCCCCGGGTTGGGGGAGGTTCACACCGCTGGTGGCCGGAAAATTGCATTGTTAAGCGACAAAGTTAAGGTGGGTTCGTGGGGAACACCACACTTTCAGCTTGGATTTGTTAAGCTGCATGTCTTGCTTAGTCGTATCCCGTTCCCTTCGAACTGTTAAGGCAGACTTCTTTGCAAACGATCTCCGACGAAGTGGCTGTTTACTCACGCGACACGAAAAAGATTCTGCGAACACTCCGAAAAGGACGGTGGACGATGATGAACCTCAATTCCCCCCAGCGGTTTGCTGCCCGATGTAGTGTTTGGCTGGTCCTGCTGACCACACTTCTGCTGTTGTCCTCTGCGGCATTCGCCCAAACGACGGTCTCGACAGGCAGCATCGTAGGAACCGTGACCGACGCTACCGGCGCCGTGTTGGCAGGTGCCAAAGTCACGATTGTCGGCTCTACGGGGCAGACGATCAAACTCACCACGAATGGCCAGGGAGGCTATTCCACCGGTTCGCTCGTTCCGGGCTTGTACACCGTGCGCATCGAAGCCAAGGGCTTCAAAACCGCGCAACTGCCCCTCGACGTGAAAGTCGATAACACTGCGAACGGTAGTGTGAAGCTGGAGATCGGTCAGGAAAGCACTGTGGTTGACGTGCAGGCCAGCGATATTCAGGTGAACACTGAGCAGGCGACCGTTCAGGGAGTTCTGACGGCAAGCCAAATTGAAACTCTTCCCGTCAACGGCCGCAACTTCCTCGATCTCGCCCAACTTGAGCCGGGTGTCCAGATTCAGGACGGTGAGAACTTTGATCCCACCAAGGTAGGGTATTCATCCATCTCGTTCGGCGGTCGCTTTGGCCGCACGGCACGCATTAGTGTCGACGGCGTCGACGTCTCCGATGAGACCGTCGGAACGACGACCGAAGACATTCCGGCCAGCGGCATTCAGGAGTTCTCGCTGGCGCAGTCCACCTTGGACCTTTCGAACGACTTGACTTCATCCGGTGCGGTGAACGTCACCACCAAGTCGGGCACGAACACCTACCACGGAGAAGCGTTCGGATTCTTCCGCGACAGCACGGTGGGCGGAGCCAAACTGCTGCAACCGTGGGATACGGCTACGAATTCGTTCATTAACACTCCGTATCAGCGGAATCAGGAAGGCGGCAGCGTAGGCGGTCCGATCCTCAAGGACAAATTGTTCTTCTTCCTGGATGGCGAGCGGACTCTGCAGCATCTGGCTGCACCAGTCCCGGAGGGCCCTCCGTATGCTCAGTATTCAGGCACGTTCCAGGCTCCGTTTCATGAGGACGAACTGCAAGCGCGCGTGGACTATAGCTTGGCGAAGACGGCTCGTGTGTTTGGACGATTCAACTATTTCAAGAATTCGGTGGACGCCACATTTTTTCCCTCGAGCTTCCAGGTTTACAACAATTTGGACTACACGCGGAACTATGTGGCCGGCATCGACTTCAACACTGGCAGCATTACCCACACCGTTCGCTTCTCGTACTTGAAGTTTCAGAACCGGATTCTTGATGCAGTGCGCGGAAGCACTCTGCCGTTCGCAGACTATCCAGTAGCGATCAACATCGGAACGTTTACGGTGGGGCCGAACTTGCTGGCTCCGCAGGCGACTCCGCAAAGCGATCACCAGATCAAGTATGACGGCAGCAAGATCATTGGAAAACACATCCTGCGGTTTGGTTTCGGCTATAACCACATCCAGGGCGGGGGCTTTGCGAGTTTCTTCAAGATCGCGCCGCAGGTGTTTACCAGCAGCGCAGGGTCGACCTCGGATCCGACCACCGCGTCGCTGGCGAACGGGCTAGTTTTTGTGGGTAATGGCCAAGGATATTCGACCACTCAGGCTGCGCTTGGCTACCCAGCTGGTGGCCTTGGGCCTGACAACCGCTTGTCGTTTTACGTAGGCGACACATGGAAGATTTTGCACAACCTCACCATTTCTCCCGGCTTGCGCTGGGAACGTGACACAGGCCGCACAGACAGCGATTTGCCGGCGATTCCGGAACTGAACGCAGCGTTTCCGGGTTACGGCAATCGCGTGCGACAACCGAATACGAACTTTGCTCCGCAGTTGGGACTGGCTTGGGATCCGTACAGCAATGGTAAGACGGTTGTCCGGGCAGGTATTGGCTTATACTACGAGAACGTTATTTTCAACAATGTGCTCTTCGACAGGCCTCTACGGCTGCAAAATGGCGCGTTCCTGCAGTCCCCCTTTGCTTGTTTCGGTGGGTCGGCGCAGCCGGTTCCGACCAGCACGGCGGGAACGATCACAATCGACTCGGTCGAAGGACTCGACCCCGCTACGAATCAGAGCTACTGCTCGGAAACGATTGGTCAGGCTGCTAACGCTCTAGCTTCGTTTCAGAACGCCTATCAGGCCGACAACCCGTTCAGTTTGACCAACCCGAATCCGGCCTACATTAGTTCGCAACTTGGTTTTGTCAATGGCGTGAAGACCGGTCCCGGGCTCAATCCTGCTCTAGGACTGTTTGCACCGAACTACCGCTCGCCGCGCTCACTGCAGATGAATGTTGGATTCCAACGTGAAATCCGGCACGGCATGATGATCAGCGCGGATTATGTTCGAAACGTCGAGACCCACGGTTTGCTAGGGATTGATGTCAACCACGCCGGGTCGACGCGTTATTTCAATCTAGCCGGAGCGCAGGCAGCAATAGCCACAACTCTAGCCAATTGCGGCCAGCCCACAATTGCTCAAGCAATCGCAAGCTGCCCGACTGATCCCGCAAATGGCACGAACGATAAGGGAACATGGATTCCGCGGCCCGTTGCTTTGGGCGATTTCACTGGATGGGGTCTTGGCACTCCGAACGACTTCGGGTCCTCATGCCCGAGTCCGGGATGCGCTTTTGGCGGCATCAACCCGCTCTATGGCCAGATGCTCTTCCTGGAGCCAATCAGCCGATCAGTCTACAACGGACTGCAAATGAAGTTCGTGGACAATAAAGCGAACCCGATGCGCGGCGTGAAGTCCGCGAATTTCCAAGTTTCGTACTCGCTGTCTCGCTTTGTGAATCCGCTGGCGTTCGCCGGAAACAGTCCTCCTTCGAATCCAGTATCGTCCAACGATCAGGACTTCGTTCTGCAAGCCGCCGACAACGATAACCCGTTGAAGTTTATGGGCCCCTCGCTGCTGGACCGGACCAACCAAATCTCGTTTGGCGGGAGCTTCGAGGTGCCATACGGGTTCCGATTCGGTCTCATCGGGCACTTCTACAGCCCGCTTTCCAGCCCCACCATCGTGGGCAGCACCGGCACTGCGGGCCAAATATTCCAAACCGATTTCAGCGGCAGTGGATTTATCAGCCAACCCCTGCCGGGTACGACGAATGGGTCCTTTCAGCGGGACTTCGGTGTGGCGGGCTTGAACACGGCCATCAGCCGTTACAACTCCACGTTTGCCGGACAGCCAACTCCGGCTGGGGCGGTTCTGGTCAGCAACGGGCTGTTCACGGCGGCACAGCTCGCACAGGTGGGCGGTGTGGCACCCACCCTGACCACGGCCCCGGCGGACCAACTTACGTTTCCGTGGGTGAGGGCCTTCGACTTCCGGCTGAGTTGGAGTCACACCTTCCACGAACGCTTCAAGATTGAGCCTAGCGTGGGGATCTTCAACATCTTCAACTTCTCCAACTTCAACCTGCCGCCTGGCGCAATGAACGGGTGGTTGGATTCCGGTGCTAGCTCGATCAACAGCATCCATAAGCAGATTCAACCTGGTGAGTCTGGCCCCGAAAGCGACGTGTTCCGCGTAGGTAACGGTACCGGCGTATTCGGACTGGGTTCGCCTCGAGCGATGGAGTGGGGTCTGCGCTTTACGTTCTAGAAGAGCGAGGAAGAAACGATCGAGCCACCAACCGCAAGGCTGGTGGCTTTTCTTTGAGGTGACGCTTTAGGGGTTCAGTTCTGTTCGCAGGCGCTTCGACAGCTTTTCGATCTGCTTCAGTTTGTCGATCACGTCTTTGGGCAGCATGCCTTTGCGGACGCTGGCGACGTCGGTAGGGATCGTTTGCGCGGTACGAGCCAGATCATCAGCGTCTCGCTGCAGTTGCACCATATCGAGGCGCTTTGGGGCAGTGGTCGGCGCCTGGTTGATGTTCGCTGAATCCTGAGGCGCCGGCGGCTTTGGATAATTATTTCGAGCCTGCGGCACCGCAAGCGTTACACACAGCCCGAGCATTACAGGGAGAGAAATCCAAGGAGATTTCTTCACGGTGCGCCTCCTGCCGGAAGAGAGAAGGTTTCAGGCATTGTACTCCGGATTTTGGGTGCGGGTTTCGTCCCATCGTGCGCCGTTGGGCTCAGCGCATTGTGTACAATGCGTGCATGCCTTTCCGCGCTTCCCAAGGGAATCCCAACGCCGCCAAACGCAGCCGGACGCCTCCTCCGGAAGATACCTTCGAAGAGGCTGCTTTCCTCAAGGCACTGGGCGAAAAGCAGAAGCCGGTCTCGGTTAAGCTTCTGGATGGCCAGATCTTTCATGGCTGGATCGAGTATTACGACAAGAATATGGTGCGACTGACCCGCGAGGGCGCGCCCAATCTGTTCATCTTCAAGCACGAGATCATGTATATCGCGGAAGATGGCGGAAAGAAGAAGTGAAGCAGGCTTCCGGCTCTCGGCTTCCGGCTTCCGTGTGCTCGACTCCGGGGCTTTGTTGTGATTGTTTCTGTTAGGTGAGATCTGTCGTGAGAAGTCCGGCAGCCGAAAGCCGAATGCCCGAAGCCTTTAAATCCATGTCATCATCCGCGACCCGCAATTCCGAAAGCTACCTTCCCACGATGTCGGCCATCGCTCGCGAAGCCGGAGCGCTGCTTCTGCAGTATTTCCATCAAGGGCTGAAGATCGAGTACAAGGGGGACGCCGATCTGGTGACGGCGGCGGATCGTGCGTCCGAGGTGCTGATCCGCGAGCGCATCACCCAGAAGTTTCCGTCGCATGATGTGCTGGGCGAAGAGCAAGGACTCAACGATCAGGGCAGCGAGTATCGCTGGTATGTCGATCCGCTCGACGGCACCACCAATTTCGCACACGGATATCCGGTGTTCTGCGTGTCGATGGGGCTGGAGCATCGAGTAGGGGGGCAGGGACGCCGCATTGCTGGAGTCGTCTACGATCCGACGCGCGACGAGTTGTTCACGGCCGAGCGGGGAAGAGGCGCGCACCTGAACGGCAAGCCGATTCACGTGTCGAAGGCAACGCATTTGAAAGAATGCCTGGTGGCGACAGGTTTTCCCAGCCATAAGCGGCACAAGAATCCGAACATTCATTTCTATCACCAGATTACGTTGCGAACCCACGGCGTTCGGCGGGCGGGATCGGCGGCGCTCGACTTGTGCAATGTGGCCAGCGGGCGCTTTGACGGCTTCTGGGAATTCAACCTCAATCCGTGGGACACGGCTGCGGGCGCACTCATCGTGGTAGAAGCGGGCGGCAGGGTCAGCCGTTTTGACGGATCTCCGTTTGAAATCGACAGCCGCGAGACGCTGGCGTCAAATGGGCTGGTGCACGAGGCGCTGCTGCACGAATTTGCGGAAATCTTTGCGGGACGAGGACTGGCTCCCCTGCCTGAGCCCAGCGCGTACAAGGGGTGAACGGCGCTGCTGTGACGGCGTCGCTCCGCTTGCCCGAGTTACAATAAACCAGTGGGGACGCCGGCCCGCTCCGCTCCGGGCGGTGGCCGATTCAAGAACACTTCAGGTCTACCGTGATCAATTCTCTGCTGGAACGCAAGATCGAAAAGCGGCCGGACAAAGTCCGACTGCAGGGACGCATCCTTTTTCTCACCGAAGATCCGGAATTCATCAAGCGGCAACTTGCAGGCGAAGACCTGCCTTGGGATACGAAGAATCCGGCAAACAATCCCAAACTGCGCGATGACATTTCGACCGACGAGATTACTCCGGCGCACTACTGTTTCTACTTTGACGAGACGCTGGGCGAGATTCCGTATCTCGGGTTGAAGTGCGGCAACGTGACGCCCATTGGCCGCAGCGACGTGAAGCGCGGCGGGTTCGTCTGCGCGGTCAGCGGGAAGCGGCGTGGCAAAGGATCGAGCCGCGAGCAGTCTCCGTATGCCGAAATGTGCGCGGGCATTCGGGTTGTGATTGCCGAGAACATCGAGCGCATTTACAAACAGAACTGCCAGAACCTGGGGCTGCTGACTTCGACCAATTTCTCGTTGATCGACCGAATCCGCAGCGGAGAAGAAATCGCGCTGAGCGAGTTCACGGCCGGGGAAGATGAGATCACGCGGCAGGTGATCGAGTATGGAGGGCTGTTTCCGTTCAACGTGGCTCGGATGCAGGGGAAAGTGTTCTTGCCGGCCATCGAGCGCAATATGAAGTTGGAAATGGCGGGGAATGTTCGGCGCTACACGCCCCCCCCAATGACCCTCGCCGAGAAGATCTTCGCTCGGCACATGCTAAACGAAAAGGGCGAAGTCGGCGTACCGTCGGTGAAGCCCGGCGATACCGGATTTGCGCGTGCGGATCTCCGATTCAGTCACGAGTATGTCACGCCCATGGCGGCGATTTTCTTCGAGCGCTATGTCGGCAAAGATGCCAAGGTCAACGATCCGTCGAGCATCCTGTTTTTCCGCGACCACCTGACGTTTCTGGATGAGGTAATTTCCGAAGAGAAAAAGAAACTCGGCCTGCTCGACCTAGCTACGCAGCTCAAACTCAAGCAGCAGGATTTCGCGAAGAAGCAGGGAATCCGGCTGCATGGCGAACTGACCGACCGCAAGGGCTCGGAAGGAATCTGCCACTCCATCGTGCTCGAAAGCTACGCGCTGCCTGGGCAGTTGAATATCGGTTCCGACTCGCACACGCCGCATGTGGGCGCGATCGGTTGCGTGGCCTTTGGTATCGGCACCACCGACGTCTTCAATTCGTGGATCACCAAAGACGTTCGGGTGAAGGTGCCTGAGTCGGTGCGAATCGTGGTTCGCGGCAAGAAGCATCCCAACGTGACCGCGAAAGATTTCATCCTGAAGATTCTGAGCCTCGACTATGTGCGGAGCGGCAGGGCGCTTGCGAAAGTCATGGAGTACGCGGGCGAGGCCATCGAAGAGCTGAGCGTTGACGAGCGCGCCACCATGACGAACATGGCGGCGGAGATCGGCGGATTTACCGGCATCGTCGCGCCGGACAAGAAGGCTGTGGACTTCCTGGTCGAGCGCCGTGGCATGGACCGTGCAAAAGCCGAGGCCATGATTGAAGGTCTATACAGCGATCCTGGGGCGCAGTACGCGCATGTGATCGAACTCGATGCAGCCGAGATCACGCCGATGGTGGCTACGCCGGGCGATCCCGGCAATGGCAAGTACGTTCGTGAATTGAATACGCCTGTCCCAGTCGAGATCGCCTACGGCGGCACCTGCACCGCGGGCAAGAATGAAGACATGGACATGTACGCCGCCGTTCTCGCCGACGCGCTCAAGCAAGGCAAGCACGTAGCCGGTTCCGTGAAGTTCTACATTCAGTTCGGATCGCAAGAGACCCGCGAGTATTGTCTCCGCAAGGGATATCTGGATGTCTTCCAGAAATCTGGTGCGCAGGTGATCGAGCCTAGTTGTGGCGCGTGCATCAACGCCGGGCCAGGAGTTTCAACGCGTCCTGACCAGGTGGTGATTAGCGCGCAGAACCGCAATTTCCCTGGCCGCAGCGGTCCCGGCCAGATGTATCTGGCATCACCGCTGACCGTCGCAGCGAGCGCGGTGGCTGGCTATATCGTGGAATACGAGCCGAGTGAGAAGAAAGAATTGATTCCAGCGTAATCGCTGTGCTCACCGGGACTTCTTTCGGGCGTCTGACCTCTTAAGGAGGACCGTCATGAACGATTCCCGCCTTCACGTAGTCGCTTCCGTGGCGTTCGGTCTTGTTCTCGCTGCTGCATTCCGAACCGGTTCTATGCATGCATCGTCATCGCTAGCGGGGACCGCCGGATCGCTGACTCCTGCCTCGCCGATGCTTGATCCCCGCTCAGGACACACCGCGACACTGCTCCCCGATGGCAAGGTCCTCATCGCGGGCGGCATGCGGCGCAATCAGGAGTTTTACAAGTCGGCTGAACTCTTCGACCCGGCGACCGGCAAGTTTCAGCCCACGGGCGAGATGAGCATCGGGCGAGTCGGGCAAGTGGCGGTTCTCCTGCCGTCCGGGAAGGTGCTGATTGCCGGAGGATGGGTGGGCATGGGAGGCACGGATTCGGCGGAATTGTATGACTCGGCCACGGGCAAGTTTACAGTCATCGCGAAGATGACGATTCCGCGTGGGCGGCCGAGCGCCACGCTGCTGACCAATGGAGATGTGCTGATCGCAGGTGGGGAACGACGCGATAACGAATCCCTGGCTTCGGCCGAGATTTTCCATGTTAAGACGCTTTCGTTCCAGCCCACTGGTTCAATGCACCACGCGCGCATCTCGCACACGGCAACTCTGCTCCAGGACGGGCATGTTCTCATTGCGGGGGGGTATGCGGACGGCGTGGAGTCCGGCGCAGAGCTTTACGATCCGAAAAACGGTACCTTCACAGAAACCGGCAGCCTGAAGACAGCGCGTTGCAAACATACCGCTGGGCTACTGAACGACGGGAGAGTGCTTGTCGCCGGCGGCTCCGATTCGCGCGGCTGGAATGGGAATCTGAACAGCGCCGAGGTTTACGATCCACGCACGGCGAAGTTCACGGTTGCCGCGGCAATGAACGACAGCCGCTTCAAGCTGCCGGACGAAGCCGTACAGTTGCCTTCCGGGAAGCTGCTGATTGCCGGCGGGAGCAAGCAGGTGGAAGTCTTTGACCCAGCCAGCGGGAAGTTCCTGGTAGCGGCAGGGCAAATGGACGCCCCCTGGCATTTCATGTCGGAAACCAAGCTCCGCGACGGCAGCGTGCTCTTGGCGGGGGGATATCCGAACAATCCCGATGCGACCTCCCAGACCTGGATTTACCGTCCCTAACGGACCCCCGCCATGGACACATCGAGGCCCGTAAGTGGTTGAATTTAGCCAAGATGGCTGAAATGAGCCACCTCGGTTCCTGCAACTTTTCTGCGGATTCCGCGTTCAAATAGGTAGTGGTTCTGGTTAGGTGGTTGGCGGTGACAGGCAGCCCAAAACCAGACCATAGAAGGTATCCAGGGCTGATAGAAGTTGTGGCTCTGGAGCCTAGGGGGTTTTATATGCGCTACCTAAAGTATTTGGCGTTGATGGC
This sequence comes from uncultured Acidobacteriaceae bacterium, assembly GCA_963832015.1. Classification (GTDB taxonomy): domain Bacteria; phylum Acidobacteriota; class Terriglobia; order Terriglobales; family Acidobacteriaceae; genus Sulfotelmatobacter. The sequence goes on along the minus strand of CAWHSR010000020.1, from coordinate 23,629 downwards.
AGTGCTGATGTTGCCGCTTGCGTATTCCCAGGCGCAGGTTGATGCGGGAGTTGCGGCCGGAAACAATCAGGGCTACGACCAGGGTCAAGCCGATCGCGGTTACCCCGATCAAGGCCAAGCTAATCAAGGCCCACCCAATCAAGGGTATCCCGATCGAGGTTATGCCGATCAGACATACGCCGGCCCAGGATACGCTGCCGGGCCGCCAGCATGTGCGTACGGGTACTATTCCTATTATCCGTATGCCTGCGCACCGTACGGCTTCTACGGTCCGCAATGGTTCGTTGGCGGAGTGTTTGTCGGTGTCGGCCCTTGGTACCACTGGGGCTGGGGCCACGGCGCATACTACGGTCGGCCGGGGTATTGGGGGCATGCTGGTTGGGGTCGGCCAGGCTGGGGCTATGGACGCGGCTACGTTGGCGGTTACGGACGCGGTTATGCTCGAGGATACGCCCGGGGCGGAGTAGTTCATGGCGGCGCAGGCTTCCACGGCGGCGGCGCAGTCCACAGTGGTGGAGGCTTCCATGGTGGAGGCGGATTCCACGGCGGTGGCGGTGGACACGGTGGCGGACATCGGTAACAGACTCGAACGTCAGAAGTAAGGAACGGCTGGCAGCTTCTAGCTGCCAGCCGTTCTTTTAAATCCATCCAACCGGCATTGAACCGAGAGCGGCCTGAAGCAATCTTCTAACGACTCTGACTCTTCTCGCTTGGAATCAACGCTACGACGTCTTCGCGGCCCCAGCGCGTGCTTTTTGTAGCTCTTTCAGAGAGGGGAAGGAGTTGGGAGCCACGACAGTACGTTCAGGCGGCTGCGAACCGGCGGTGAGGGCGGAAGCCAGCAAGTGAAGGGCATCGCCGACGAGCGGCGGCGAGATCACCGTCGCTGCCAACCGCTTCTGGCGGACCCACTCTTGGCCGGAGCGGGGAAGACCGTCGCATCCGCTGATGGGAAGCCGGAGCCAGGCATCACGCTCGGTCAAATTGCCCAACTCTTCCAGGGCCCGGCGCGCACCAAGAGCCATATCATCGTTCTGGCCGGCGATCATGCCAACGTGCAACTGCCGCGACGTGCTGAGCGATAGCCACGACTTCATAGCCTGATAACCGCTGTTCTGCGTCCAATCGCCTTTGAGGGATTTCACATCGACGCGTTGGGGTTTGGTCGAGAGCATTCCCTTAGTCCGGAGCTTTGCAACATCGCGAACCGAGGGGCCCTCAATATAGAGAACGCATCCCGTCTCCCCGAGAAACGCGCCGATCTGCTGGCCCTGAATCTTGCCGATCGCCTCGTGGTCCGACATTACGGAGAAGACGGGAACCAGAGCATGTTGCCGGAGTTCGGTAATGTAGTTCACGTCGGTATTGATGATTGCCCAGGCAATTCCGGCGCCTACGGCCGCCTTTGCGATCTGGGCCATACCCGTGCCTACGGGTTCGGCCAGAATGGCATCCGGGCGCTTCGATGGGTCCTGGATGAAGGTGAGAATCTGCTGCGTCTGTTGCACCGCATCGTTGCCGGAATAGATGATCTGAACGTTGGCCCCGAGTTGCAGCGCGGCCGCATGGGCAGAGGCCGCCTGTTCCAGTTGATAGTCGTTGTCGTTTGTAATCAGGGAAACGACAACCTTGAGTTTGTCCATGAATTGCGCCCTTCAACGAGGAGGTCGCACCGCACGTCTCTGCCGTCATTAACTCACCCCGGGCGTTACGCGTCCAAATTACTTCGGTCATGGGTACTCTAGCAGTCAATATTGCAGGAATCGGGATGCCGCGGAAACGGTTCGAGCAGGCGGAGGAGAGGCGGAGGAGAGCCCTGTACCAGCCGCATCGATTCTTGCTAGAATGTCCGGTCACAAAAACGCCGCGGTAGTAAAATAGAAGCAGAGACTCTCAGGAGACTGACACCTTTATGGCCTACGTGATTGCTGAGCCGTGCATTGGCACCAAAGACACTGCATGCGTGGATGCGTGTCCGGTGGACTGCATTCATCCCAAAAAAGACGAGCCCGCGTACGCGACCGAGGAGTTGCTGTACATCGATCCGGTGGAATGTATTGACTGCGGCGCCTGCGTTCCGGTGTGCCCGGTTTCGGCCATCTTCGCGCTCGACGACCTGCCGGAGAAGTGGAACGCCTTCACCGAGCGCAACGCCAAGTACTTCGGGCGGTAAAACGGCTTTCTAGCTCTCGGCCTTTGGCGTGGGAACTGTTGGCTTTGATGAGATCATAGGCGCGCGTTCTTTATGGGCGCGTGCCTTGTCATTTCTGGCAAAGGGGCTGGACTCCCAAAGCACTAGCGCTTCTTGGCGTTTCCGAGAACCTCGGCGTCAATCCCCGTGTGCGCCTTCAGAGCGTCCAGAATTCGCAGGTAATTGCGGCCGTCCATGTGCAGGACGAAAACTTTTGGTGCGTCCTTATCGTGGTAGTGAATCTCCAGCCAGTTCTCTGTCTCACCCATGAGACCGATCGAGTATTCGTAAGCGCACTTGTCGATCTGGCTATAGGGAATTATCACAGGGGCGCCTTTGGCAGGGTGCACTTCGACAGCCTTGTCCTGGTCGCTGAAGGTCAACACGGCCTTGACGTCTTTGCCCTTCGCGCTGGGCACCTTGACGTGGTTGAACGAGGTCTCGTCGGCAAAACCAATAGCAGCGGCAAGCGGAATCAAGAGCAGGATCGAGACAAGTCTTTTCACAATCCTAGAAGTATATCGAAGCTGGAACCTGCCGAATCAAGTAGGACCGCTTTTTGCTGGAGCGTCTGATAGCTGACGGCGGAAAGCTGCTTCCACTAGAATCAACCCTTCACCCGTCGAGTTCCCATGGCCCTGAGAGAGTCGGAAGCGATCGTGCTGCGCAGTTATCCGCTGCGCGAGGCTGATTTGCTGGTCACTCTGTTCACGCGCGCGGAGGGCAAAGTCCGGGGCGTGGCGCGGTCGGCCAAGAAATCGAAACGACGCTTCGGCGGAGCGCTCGAGCCTCTGACGTACGTGCGGGCTTTTTATGACGTCCGCGAACGGCAGGAGTTGGCGCGGCTCGATTCTTGCGAAGTGCTGGAATCCCCAATGGCCTCGGAGGTCAGCTATGCGCGGGCGGTTGCGTTGGGGCACGTCGCTGAATTGCTCGACGAACTGCTCCCCGACCACGAAGCCAACGACGCGATCTTCCGCCTGACGCTCTCCGTGCTGCACGTCCTGACGGGCCCGGACGTTTGGCTGCCGGTTACATATTTCGAATTGTGGCTGACGCGGTTGGTCGGCTTCCTGCCTGAGTTGACGGAGTGCATCGTGTGCGGCCGCAGCCTGAACGGTAGCCGAGCTTACTTCCATGCGCTGGCAGATGGCCTGATGTGCCCCGACGACAAGCGACTGGCGTCCTCCGAAATTTCAAGCGACTCGCGGGCGCTGGCCGCACAAATGTTTCGCGCACCGGTGGAAAGTTTCGCGGGAATGCCATGGCCGAAAGCGCAGGGCGCAGACCTGCGCAAGTTCCTGATTCAGATTCTGCAGCGACATATCGAGAAGAAACTGGTGACAGCGGGTATGCTGGAAAAGGGCGGCTTTTAGTGCTGGCAATTGTGATGTTCGAGATTTACTCTCGAACGCTGTGAAAAAGCTACCTGCCACTTCGTTTGTGATTCTCGGGTTGGCTGTATTCTTTCCTGTCGCGGGCGGGCAAGCCGTTCTGGGCGCGCAAGTAGAGCAAGCATGGCTCACCGAACCCGGGAGCACGCCGTTTTATCTGCAAGCTACAATCACTGAGCGCAGCGATCCCAACGAGCATATATCTGTTGAGATGTCTTGGCTTGCTCCCGACAAGTGGAGAAGAACGATCCGATCACAGGAGTTCTCTCAGACGCTGGTGGTGAACGGTGATCGTGTTTTTGAGCAGAATTCTACCGGCTACATGCCCTTGGCAATTCAGGTTCTAACGACGGCCATGGTCGATCCGCGCTCGATTATCGCCGCTGTGCGACTGGGCGATCAGGTTCGGACGAAGGCAAATGGCCGGTCCGATGAATCGGGCAAGACATGCTTCGATTTGGCTGGGAGAATGTGCGGTATCAGCCGGCAGGGTTTGACAGAATCTTTGGGAGGGCCGGGCCGGTCTGTGACGTTTAGCGACTACCGGAATTTCAGCGGGAAGAGAGTCGCACGCTCACTCGACTATACCCTCGACCACGGCGACAGCTATCAAGGGCGTGTGGACGCTCTCGGAGAACTGAAGAGCAGCGATGCCCAGTTTTCAGTCTCGGAGATTACTCCAAGAGACAAGTGGATTCGAAGTGTGGTTGTGCCAGAAGCTGAGTTGCGCGGCCTTGCGCTGGAATCGCCAAACATTATCTGGCCGCAGGTTCTCGAGGATGTGAAAACAACTGGAGAGACCAGCTATTACGTGTCGGTGGATCGATTCGGTCAGGTGCAGGAGATTCTGCCCCTAAGTGTATCCGTCGAACGAGCTGACGATTCTGCGAGGCGTCAGATCAGGCGCTGGAGGTTCAAGCCGCTGATGCAAGACGGGGTCGCGGTTCAGGCAGAGGCCATTTGGAATTTCACATTCGATACGAGGCAGTACGGTCCTGCCAATCCGCTTACCGACAAAGAAGTTCGAAAGCTGGCGACAGGCATCGTCGATCCAGAATTCCCGTCGGGGAGTAAATCGGGCGCAGCGTGCAACATTCGAATCGCTGTCGATACGAACGGAACGGTTATCGAGGAGATCGCAGGTGACGGAGCTCCAGAATTGACAATGCCTTGTATGGACGCAATCGGAAAATGGCACTTCAGCCCTATCCTTGAGAGCGGCCAACCACGCCCCTACCGGGCTGAAATTACGTTTCGTGTTCCTTAAGCCGAAACGGGCTTATCAGCCGAGGTTTGTAAGTAGCAACTGATGGCTGGCCATCATTCCCCGGATTAACTTCGGGCCGGAACCCCTATAACCTGCGGTTCCGGCCCCTGAGAGTATGTACTACTGCAACGTGACCAGCACTTGTATTACGCCTGTGCCTGTCGGCAGGGGCTCGAGAGCCTTCCCGACGACTGCACCCAACATTCTGGCGCGGTCGGTTCCTTTCATGGCGTGACCGAGCGTGGAAGAAGCCACCAGCAAGTCACCGGCCCGGATTGGTCCGTTCTCAGCGCTGACTTTGCAAGGTACGATGCCAACAACGGCGAGCGGGATCTCATCGTTGGCACCGGGCGCGTCCATGTTGCGCGTGCTTCCCAGCATGCCCGGCTTGGTTGAGTAGACTCCAGCGACGAGAGTGGAGTAGGGTTTTTGCGCCAAGGCCAGATGACGCTTTGCGCCTGGATCAATCACCAGCAGATCGCCGGCTGCGTAGCCGCCGCGCTTACCCGTTACCGCCATGGACTCTGCGAAATCCGCCCCGTTCGGTTGAAAGCCACCATCGGCGAAAACTCGACCGGTGCCGTCCACGCGGAAGACACTCTGATCGTCGTTTTGACCAACGTGTCCGACTATGATGTTCCCGGAGGCGCGGTTCAGAAAGTAGCCCGCGGTGCCGTCGGGGCTGTAGGTTTGGGCGAACAGAGCGAGAGCGGATCCGGTTGACGCAATTGCGTCTCCACGGATAGCCCACGAGAAGCCAAAATCGGTGGAAGAGGTTATGCCCTCCACTCCCCCGCCGCCCCCTCCAGTCACGCCCGTGTTGTTGCCGAACACAGCAATCCCTCCGGGACTATATGTTGTTCCCAAAACTCCAAATACTGATCCACTGTTGGACGTTGCGAGACCCTGTATCGCGACCGTGTTGGTGCCGTCCACCGAGACGGGGGTCTCTACGTAGAGCGCTGTGGGGTACTGCCCGGGCGGCGGCGTGCTGTTGCCATTGAATATATGCAGTGGGAAGAGAGGCGCGGTCGTTCCAATGCCGAGGTTGCCGTCAGGGGATTGGAGAATCACAGAGTCATTGATCTGAGCAGGACCTGAGAACTTCGGCAAATAACCTCTCTCACCCGTGCCCTTGATGGCAGACGTATGGCTAGAGTTTTGAGTTGGGCTGGGGGTTGACGTTTGGGCCATTGATACCGCGCTCAGCGCGCAGATAAGAGCAGCCAGATGTTCGATCTTCATAGAGTTTCTCCCTTCATTTTTCGATGTTGAGAAGTCACAACTGCGTGGGTCGTTGATTCTTCTCCGGTGTTCCTTGCCGGTCACGAATCTGAGTGGGGGCTTCATTAGTTATTTTCCCCGTTCGCCGTACGGAGGTCACACGATCTCCGCATGACGAAGTCAAACCTTCTCTTCGCCGCCGCGAGCCCCGCGTGATTAAAGGGAGGCTGCACGGACGTCATGGTGCCGAAGAGCCAGTCGAAAAATGCAAAACCGATGCCAAAGTTCTTGTCCATGAGCCCCTCGTCGTTGACTACCCGGTGATGGATATCGTGAAGATTGCGCGCCCAGCGAAACCAGCGCCGAAGCACAGGCACGCGCTCCATCCAGAAGCCTTTGATATGCATGCGGTCATGCAGATAGCTGAAGACCCAGAAGCTCCAGGCGAGAACGATCCCGAAAAACAGAAACTGATAAGCGGCTCCAACCCCCAGAAACCAGAACAGGCTACCGAGGGTGATCAGCAAGATTCCGGCGGGGATGATCCATTCGAGTCCGATATTGCCAAGGGCAATCTCACCCGTGGTCGCATCCAAGTATTCCTCACTGGGCCGCTGTTTCTGTAGAGGGCCGTAGAGAAGCAGGTGGTGCTTCATATGGTTCACGCTCAGAAACGGGATCCATCCGCTGTGCAGCAGACGATGGAGCAGGTAACCGAGCAGTTCGGCTGCGACGACTGCCGATACAGCCCAGGCGGCAACTGCAATCGCGTTCGTCATGCGCTGGAAGCTAGCGGTAGAGTCAATCGGGAGCAAGCGGCAAAGCGCGGCACCGGGCAATGTCGCATTACGACATGGGTGCGCTCACCTTGGGAGATCTAATTCCGGAGGTTTCGAGGGAATTCGTGAAGAAGCGTCTATTCGGCGCGGAACCAGGACAACTCGTCAGTGCCTGGAGCTAAGTCCCAGCTTTTGAAGCAATTGGGGGAAGCGAGGGTCGCTGCGCAGTGGATCAGCCGCGGGTTCGGTGGACAAATACACCAGGTATTCGCAGTCTTCGTCGTACGCCTGATCCAGCCAATGGAAAGCGCGGTCCCGATCGCCCAGGCCCGTCCATATCAAGGCGATGTAGAGGGCAGCGACGTACCGCTGGCTGCGCATCGCCTCGAGCTGAGCCTCGATCTTGCGGGCCGACGTTGCGTCACCGGAAACGGCATACTCATGCGCCATCAAAGACAACACGCCAGGATCGTCGGGGGCAAATCCGAGCATCTTCTGATAGATAGCGCGCGCCTGCTGGTGCTGGCCCGCTTGTTCGTAAGCCCGCGCTAGATTGATCATGCTAACCGGGTAAGCGGAGTCCAGTTCGAGCGCCTTCTGCGCCATCTGGATCGCTAAATCGAATTGGCGGTTTTGATAGTAGGCCTCCCCAAGCGCGGTAGTGAGCAAAGGTGAAACAGGGTCCAGTTTGCGCGCGGTTTCCCTCTCGGCGATGGCTTTGGTCATGTCTCCCATGGCAGTCAGGTAGTAGGCATAGTAGTCATGAGCGGTGGCATATCCTGGACGCAGCTTGATCGCGCGCTCAAACTCTTGCCTGGCCTTCTCATAATTGCGTTCGTAGACGAGCAGCGAGTAGCCCAGCGAAATGTGTGCTTCGGCCAGAGACTCGTCCAGTTCGAGTGCTTTCCGTGCAGCAGACTCTGCCTTGGAGTAGCTTTCCTTGGGGGGTAGTTGAGTGTAAGGGGCCGAGCCGAGAAGGGAGTAGCAGGCTGCCAGACCTGCGTATGCAGGTGCGTATCGCGGATCTGCCTGGATGGCTTTTTGAAAGTAATCCAATGCCTTTAACAAGTCGTGTGTGGTTCGTTTGTTGAGGAAGTACGCGCCCCATTGATAAGCTTCGTAGGCCTCGGTATTGAGTTGCTCGGTGGGTTGCGCATTCGGAATCTGACTAAGAACAGCCTTGGCAATCGCAGAGGAGACCTCACTTTGAATGTGCTGAATATCGCGCAAGTCTCCTTCGTACTGATCGTTCCACACGGAAGTCATGCCGCGAGCGCCCACTCGACTGAGCCGAGCTGTAATCGACACCTTCTGACCGACCATCTTCGCCGCACCTTGCAACACGTAGGCCGAGTTAAATTCAGCCGCAACCTTTTCTAGCGGAAGATCTGCATACCTCTTGGTGAGCAGTAAGACGCCCATTTTTTCGGGTTGAACCTGCTCCAGCCTCGTCTTGGTCTCTGCGGTAAATCCGTCGACGAGAGCTTCCTGGTCGAATCCTCCCAGGTTCTTGAAAGGGAGCACCGCGAGTACCACGTTCTGACTTGGCGGCCAGAGGAGATGTGCCCCTACAGCGGCGGCCACGGCTACTCCTAAAATAGCCAGAGGGAGCTTCAGTCGTGGCGACAGAAATCGTCGGACCGGTTCGGGTGGCGGCGGGACAAATTCTTCTTCGGAATATGTCAGATCCTGCGGGTCGTCTTCCGTCTCAACGATATCTGCATCGGCGTCGTTGCTAAAGTCGTCGTCTTGCAATTGACGACCCTGACTCCACGCATCAATCTCCGATTTGAAGGCGTAGACCGTACCTTGTTTCTCGTGAAGATGGCGGCGAACCGGGAGTTTTTCCGTTTTCTCCCAGCGCTGAACGGTGCGGACATCCCGCTTGAGATAGGAGGCAATCTCCTTCCAAGAATCGAGACGGTCGGGCGTCGCGTAAGTGTCATCCGACACTGATGGTAAGGATCCGGACACACTCCCCCTTATGAGGGAGTGAGTCTATCGCAAATGCAAGCGGATTGACAAAGCTAAAGCAAAGAGAGCAGGTTCGAGGGGATTCGGGGATTTGCACCCGCGAGTGTCACCGTATACCGGTTTTCTGCCGGTTGACGTGGCATTCCAGCCGCGACCTTTTACTGGCACCCTGTGAACGCTAACGTCGCCGCAGTCACACTCATTCCCGCCGAGACCGTCAGGTTCGCGTTGCTGCTCGTGGATCTGGTCTGCATCTCTGACGGAGTACAGTCGGCGCTGCCGCTCAGGGACGCCACGGCGTCCACCGTGTAGCTCACCGGGCCGCCGGCCGGGGACGCAGGCGTCTGCGCTCCGCTCGTGCTGAACATTCCCACGCTGGGATTGGCCGCTGGGACGACGAGCGTGTAGCTAACGCAATCCGTGTTCGCCGGACAACTCGCGGACGCACCCGTGGTCAAACTCACCAGGGCAGCGGATTGCGCTGCCAGAGGAATCGCGACCTGAACTGTTGTGCTGTTTCCCGAAATCGGCTGCAGGACAGAGAGAGATATATCGGCGGAAGTTGCGGCACTGCCCGTGCTAGAGGTGATCTGTCCGGTGATCGACGCAGCGGTGGTGTTTGCTCCCGCTTGCACGAAAAGGGGAACCGTCCCCATCGCATTACCGGATTGCACTCCGGTGATCACCGTGGTTCCGTACGCGACCTGCATTCCGTTCACGGCGGAAGCGACAACATCATACGTGCCCGCGGCAACCGGACAGAAAACGAACACCCCACTCGCGTTCGTGACTGTTTCCATGATCACGCGGTCGACACCGGAACTGTCTTTCTGCTCGAGCGCGACCACAGTGTTGCCGCCCACAATCGGCTGTCCCGTCGCGTTGTCCACAATCGTTCCATTTATTGAAGATGAAGTCAGGCTGACCTCGCCGGCATGCAGCACAGGCTTGAGCCTGAATTGCCCGTTGCCTTCAGTCACGATTGAGGCGCAGGCGTTGAAGTCAATATCCAAATCTTTGGTTTCTCCTGCCGCGATGGTGAACTGACCGCCCGCGATCTGGCCGGATGGGATCTTCAATCCGGTTTTCGACTCGCTGGAAAGCAGCAGCGGCTGTGGCGTATTCATCGCACCACTGCTGAGCATGACGCAATTCGCCGTGCTCCCGCACACATTGTTGTTAAAGCTCGTCGAATTACTCGCCAGGATGATCCGAATCTGCTGGTAAGTGCCGGGTTGAAGCTCGACGGCCGATCCCAGCATGGCTAGGAAGCATTGGTTGTTGGCCTGTCCGAGCATGTCGACCTGCTGCGGGCTTTGCTGGAGATTCGGGGTGAGGTCGACCCAACCTGGATCGTTGTCTCCTGCGCTGGCGCTGGTATTGATCTGAACATCGGTGATGGTGAGATAGATGTGGCTGAAGGCGCCCTGCGGTCCAGAACAAGTAGTGGGATCGCTGACCGCAACGTTGACCGTGGCGGGCGCCATAATAGAAGAGTGGGAGTTGCCGCTCCCACTGCAACTGGACAGGATGAATCCGATCGCACAGATCAATGCAATCGCGCAAGAAAGTGCATATTTGGACATGCAGAACCTCTGATAGACCGGATGGGAGCGCTAGCGGAGTAAAGGGTTCGACAGCCTACCTTCCTTCTTGGCAGCATTTCTCATGCCCTTCCTGCAATAGACGCTGCATTCGACTGAATATGAAAGGCTTGCAGGGTATGCGTATCGGGCGATGGCACGCTTTCGGCGGTGCTCTACTGCGTAGATTTTTCAGGGTGCGTCGACGGAACTGCCACCTCTCTGTAGGATCGAGCGGACGAAGCCAGCGCGTGGAGGAATCTCTACGTGTTGTAGAAGGCAACACTTAGCCGGGCTGGTTTGCTGACGACTGCCGTCCGCTTCCATTACAATCGTGAATTAACCTGCTGCGTTCCCAGGCACTGTAAGCAGCTTCTAGTTCTCGGCTGCTAACTTCAGGCAAAAGTGTTGGGTCGGCTGGCGGTTTCGTTCATGAATTCATCCTCCTCCAACTCGCTCACGTTTCAGGAACTCATCCTGCGCTTGCAGGCATTCTGGGCCGAGCGCGGATGCGTGTTGCAGCAGCCCTACGACGTCGAAGTCGGCGCCGGCACCATGGCGCCGGAAACGTTTCTCCGCGTACTGGGACCGAAGCCTTATAAGGTGGCGTACGTACAACCCTCTCGCCGTCCTGCAGATGGACGCTATGGCGAGAACCCCAATCGGCTGTTCAAGCACATGCAACTGCAGGTGATCCTGAAGCCTCCGCCGGAGAATGTGCAGGAGCTATATCTCGAATCGCTGGCAGCGATTGGTATCGACCTCCGGCAGCACGACATCAAGTTTGAGGAAGATAACTGGGAAGCGCCGACGCTGAGCGCGTGGGGCGTGGGCTGGCAGGTCATGCTCGACGGCCTCGAGATCACGCAGTTCACGTACTTCCAGCAATGCGGTGGCGTGGATCTGTTTCCGATTTCGGTCGAGCTAACCTACGGGCTCGAGCGGATTGGCGCGTTTCTGCAGGATGTCGATTCGATCTATGACATCGTTTGGGCGCGCGATCCGGATACGGGCAGCGTGGTGAAGTATGGCGACGTGCGGCTGGCGGATGAACTGCAGTTTTCTGTTTACAACTTCGAGTTGGCCGATGTCGAGAAGGCCTGGAAGCATTTCGAGTTGTGCGAGGCGGAGTGCAAGGGGCTGCTGCACCAGTATGGGGCTTTGACGAAAGACAAAACCTTGGGCGCTGGGATTGGGCGCGATAAGGCGCGCTTCCCGCTGCTGGGCGCTTACGATTTTTGCTTGAAGTGCTCCCATCTGTTCAACATTCTTGATGCGCGTGGAGCGATCTCGGTGACTGAGCGCGTGGGCGTGATCGCTCGCGTGCGTGCGCTCGCTGTCGGGATCGCGAAGGCGTGGGTCGATCAGCAGAAAAGTGAATCAGCGCTTCCGGAGCAATCCGACGAGTCTGGGCCTGCGGCCGCGAAGAAGCCGAAGGCGAAAAAAGAGGCGTTATCGCCTGTGGGGTAAGGGGTTTAGTGTCCCGCTTTGGGCTCGCGGAAGGTAGGTTGTGATTTCCGTCACAGTCGACAAGAACAACCTTTTGAAACACTGGATGGTTTGAAGGCATGCCAGACTTCTTATTAGAGATCGGATGCGAAGAGATTCCGGCGCGGATGATTGGCGCGGCATCCGAAGAATTGCGCGAGCGCGTCACCGCGCTGCTGACCCGTGAGCGGTTGTCGGGCGGTGAAGTCACGCACTTCGATAGCCCGCGGCGGCTGGCCGTGATGGCGGCCGGAATCGCAGCTTCCCAAGCCGACGTCGTCGAGCAGGTCACCGGGCCTTCGATCAACGTTGCATATAAGGATGGCCAGCCTACCCCTGCTGCTCACGCATTTGCGAGGAAGGCCGGCGTTGACGTCGCTCAGTTGGAAAGAGTAACCACCCCCAAGGGCGAATACATCGCCGCCAAGGTCACGAAAAAAGGGCGCAGCGCGGCTGAGATTCTCGCCGAGGGCCTGCCCAAAGAACTATCCACGATTTACTGGCCCAAGAATATGTACTGGCAGAAGCCCAACGAGCGCTTCGTGCGTCCGGTACGCTGGCTGGTCGCGATGCTTGATGGAGAGACGATTCCGCTGGAGTTTGACGGCATTCGGGCAGGAAAGACTTCGCGCGGGCATCGCATTCTGAGCGATGGCGCGGTGACGATTCCGCATGCAGGTCCGGTATATTTTGAGCGCTTGCGAGCTGCGAAGGTTCTGGGCCGCGGTGAGCGCGAGCACCAGATTCGAAAGGCTCTCGATGCCGCGACACGCACCATTCCCGGCGCGCGCTGGCGAGAAGATAAAGCGCTGCTCGATACGGTCGTGAATCTGACGGAATTTCCGTCGGCCATTCTAGGCAGTTTCGATCCGCAGTTTCTTGCGCTGCCTGAGGAAGTTCTGGTCACGGTGATGCGCGATCACCAGAAGTATTTCGCGGTGGAAGATGCTGCCGGCAAACTGGCGCCGCATTTTCTGGCGGTGCTGAACACCGATAGCGATCCGCAAGGCCTGATCCGGCACGGCAATGAGCGCGTGCTGCGGGCACGTTTCAACGACGCACGCTTCTTCTGGCAGACCGATCAGAAAAAGTCTCTACTGGAGCGGCTGGAACTGTTGAAGCATGTGACCTTCCAGAAAGATCTGGGCAGTTATTTCGACAAGACGCAGCGCGTGCAGCGGCTGTGCAGTTGGCTGAGCGAAATCCTGAAGCAGAGCGGCGTGACGGTGCGGCCGGGAGTGATCCACAAGGCGGTGTGCCTGTCGAAGACCGACTTGACCACCGAACTGGTGAAGGAATTCACAGAACTGCAGGGAATCGTCGGCGGGTTGTACGCGCGAGCGCAGCAACTGGACGAAAGCCTGCCCGAAGCCACGCGCTTTGCCATTGCCGATGCGATTTACGATCACTACAAGCCCGAGTCCACCGACGACGATGTTCCGCGGTCGACGGAGGGTGCGGTGCTTTCGATTGGCGATAAGGCCGACACGATCGCCGGAATGTTTGCGCTAGGACTGGTGCCGAGCGGGTCGAAAGATCCATTCGCTCTGCGCCGGCAGGCGAACGCGATTGTGAAGGTCATTGCGGAAAAGAAGTTGCCGCTGCGGCTGGGCGAGTTGATGCGCGATGCGCGCTCGGGATACCAGCGGTCGGAAGCGGAGAAGAAATTTGTTGACGATGTGACGTTCGACGAGTCGGTCGCAACGTTCTTCCGCGAACGACTGGAGTTTTATCTCAAAGATGTTTGCGGGTACGCGTACGATGTAGTGAAGGCTGTGCTAGGAGCAGACGCGAAAGACGTAGTCGATGCGCTGCAGCGAGCCGAGGCGGTCAAGCAGGTTTTGCACCTGCCGGAGTTTCAGGCGATTGGGGCGGCCTGCAAGCGCATGCGGAACATACTGAAGCAGGCAGCCGAGAAGGGTATCGCACCAGCTGCCTCATTCGAGGATCTGGCGAATTCTGCGCAGGAAGAGAAGAACCTCGCTGCCTATGTCGAACTGAATGGTCCGAAGGTCGAGGCGCTTCGCAAGAAGAGAGAGTACGGCGAAGCGTTGACCTTGCTCTCTACTGCTCGCGAGCCCGTGGATGCGTTTTTCGACAAAGTAATGGTCATGGTCGAGGATGCCAAGTTGCGGGCGAACCGACTGGCGCTGCTGCGGACATTGCTGAAGGAGTTTTCCACGATCGCCGACTTTTCGGAGATTGTGACCGACAATAAAGGCGTGGGAAGTTAAGTCCCTCAGGGGATGAAGCCCTGTTTCCTCCTGGGAGCCTATCGCAGCGCTAAAGCGCTGCGCCACCCAAGATCGAAACGGCAGGATTTAGACTCAATTCGCAAATCCAGAAACAAAGGACTCATATATGGCGACGATGACTCTCCCCGAAACTGAAGTGCAGGAATCCAAGAAGTCCACCACCAAGTACGTTTACTTTTTCGGCGGCGGCAAGGCCGACGGCAACGGCAAGATGAAGGACGTGCTGGGCGGGAAAGGCGCCGGGCTGGCCGAGATGACCAATGCCGCGCTGCCCGTGCCTCCGGGATTCACCATTCAGACCGAGGCCTGCCGCGAGTACATGCGGACGTCGACTACGTCGAAGGAAGTCGAGCGCCAGATGGACGAAGCCCTGGGGAAGCTTGAAGCGCTGCAGGGCCAGAAGCTGGGCACGGGCGAAAACCCGCTGCTGGTGAGCGTCCGCTCGGGCGCGAAGTTTTCCATGCCCGGGATGATGGATACGATTCTCAACCTCGGTCTGAACGACAAGAGCGTCGAAGCACTCGCCAAGCGGAGCAACAATCCACGCTTCGCGGCAGACTCGTACCGGCGGTTGATCCAGATGTTCGGCAACGTCGTCCTCGACATTGAGAAGGCAGCATTCGACGAAGTGTTCGACGCCAAGAAAAAGCAGCGGAAGACCAAGCTCGACACCGACCTCACCGCAAGAGATCTTCAGGAAGTGATCGTCGAATATAAGAAGGTCGTGAAGAAGCACGCCAAGCGCGACTTCCCGCAGGATCCGCGCGAACAACTGGTGATGGCACGCGACGCCGTGTTCCGGTCTTGGCAGAACGATCGAGCGAAGCACTATCGCCGCATCAATAACATCGACGACATGCTCGGCACCGCGGTCAACGTGCAGGCCATGGTATATGGCAACCTCGGCGACACCAGCGGCACGGGTGTAGGCTTCACCCGCAATCCGGCAACCGGCACGAGCGAGTTCTACGGAGAATTTCTGATGAACGCGCAGGGCGAAGACGTGGTTTCAGGCGTCCGTACTCCGGTGCCGATCCTCGAACTGAAGAAGATCATGCCCAATGTCTATGACCAGCTTCGCGAAATCACCACGCGGCTGGAGAAGCACTACAAAGACATGCAGGACTTCGAGTTCACCATCCAGGATGGCAAGCTCTACATGCTGCAGACCCGCAACGGCAAGCGTACGGGCCTCGCTGCGGTGCGAGTCGCGATTCAGATGGTGGAAGAGGGTTTGATCACAAAGGAAGAAGCTATCTTCCGCGTCGAGCCCAACCAGTTGTACGACTTCCTCGTGCCGCGTCTCGATGAGAAGAGCACGAAAGTGGAAGTGCTCGCGACCGGACTGCCCGCCTCGCCGGGAGCGGCCGTGGGTCAGATCGTGTTCACCGCGGATGAAGCGGTCAAGATGGCCGGACACGACACGACGAAGAAGCCAGTCATCCTGGTCCGCGCCGAAACGACACCGGAAGACATTCACGGCATGGAAGTCGCGAAGGGCATTCTTACTTCACGCGGCGGCATGACCAGTCACGCTGCGGTCGTGACCCGTGGCATGGGCAAGTGCTGCGTGGCGGGCGCGGGCGATATCGATGTCAACGAGAAGGCTCGCGAGATGCGGGTGAAGGGCCAGACCTTTAGGGAAGGCGACTGGATCTCGCTCGACGGCACTACCGGCCGGGTGATCAAGGGCAAGCTAGGTACGCTCGATCCGTCTCCCGATGATCCGGAGCTGCAGAAGTTCATGAACTGGGCCGACCCGCATCGCAAGATGAAGGTTCGCGCCAACGCTGACATTCCCCGCGACGCGGTTCAGGCGCGGGCATTCGGGGCGGAAGGCATCGGGCTCTGCCGCACCGAGCACATGTTCTTCGGAGAGAAGAAAATTCCGCACATGCGCGCGATGATTCTGGCGGACAACGAGAAGGACCGCCGGACTGCATTGAAGAAACTGTTGCCGATGCAGCGCGAAGACTTTGCCGGCGTCTTCAAAGCAATGGACGGCCTGCCCGTGACGATCCGCACGTTGGATCCGCCTTTGCACGAGTTCCTGCCGCGCCGCGAAGACCTGATGGTGGAAATCGCCACACTTCCTCATGCGGACGCGAAGCAGAAGAAAGAACTTGTGAGGCGCTATGCAGATTATGGGGCGAAGGGCGTCAACGACCTCAAGAAACTCTTGCCCACGCTGCTGGCACGGGTCGAACAGCTGCACGAGTTCAATCCCATGCTCGGCCATCGCGGCTGCCGTCTCGGTATCACCTATCCCGAAATCACCGAGATGCAAGCTCGCGCGATTTTCGAAGCGGCTGTCGATTGCACGAAGAAGGGAATCAAGGTGTTGCCGGAGGTCATGATTCCTTTGGTTGCCACGCTGAAAGAGATGGCGAACCAGGGCGCGATCGTGCGGCGCGTCGCGGAGGAAGTATTCAAAGAGAAGGGTATGAAGGTCGAGTATCTGGTTGGCACCATGATCGAGTTGCCGCGCGCGGCTCTGGTCGCGGACGAGATCGCCAAAGAGGCAGAGTTTTTCTCGTTCGGTACCAACGATCTGACCCAGACCACCTTCGGCTTCTCGCGTGACGACGTCAACAAGGTGCTGCCGACTTATCTGGCCGAAGGCATCCTGAAGCAGGATCCGTTCGCCGCGCTGGATCAGGAAGGTGTTGGACAACTGGTGAAAATGGCCACCGAGCGAGGGCGCAAGACCCGGCCCACGCTGAAGGTCGGAATCTGCGGAGAGCATGGTGGCGAGCCGTCGTCCGTGGAATTCTGCTACAAGACCGGCTTGAATTACGTCTCGTGCTCACCCTTCCGCGTGCTGACTGCACGGCTGGCAGCGGCGCAAGCGGCTGCGGCTGAGACACTCAAGGTCGAAGGCGGACGAACGAAGTAGAGCGTTTAACCACAGAGGACATGGAGGACACTGAGTAATTTCAAGACTCTGTATCCCCCGTGTCCTCTGTGGCTTTTATTGCACTTTCTGCAGGCGTGCGATCAGTTTCTGGGGTAAGCTCTCTTCTGATTCCGACCACAGGCGCCGCGAAGTAGCCCGCGTATTGCTCTCCGCTTTCTTCGTGAACGCGACCAACTTCGCCACGTTATCGCGAATCTTTACCTGAGTCTCTTCGTTCAGTTCGACACTCTCCTGCACGAACAGCGAGTCGAGACCGAAGTCGATCTCAATGTGTCCGGTTTCTTGGTAAGTGCCCTCATCGAATTCTTCCCCTTGCACAATAAACTTCACCAGGCTGGGGATGAGCGACCACTGGTGTCCAGTTTCGTTGGGTGTCCAGAGATCCCAATACGCATCGAAGACGTAAGCGTAGTCGTCATGGATCAGATCGGCGGCGACCACGACCGCTTCTTCCGGGGTGATCCCGGGTGAGAATCGGCGTTCGAGCACGCTAGCCTCGTTCCACGAAACAGGCTGCACGGAAGCATAAGTGACGCCGGGACGCAGCTCCGAAAAAGGGAACTGCTGCAAGACGGCAAACATGTGGGGCAGCATTGCCGGCCCGGAGAAATCGGGAAACCACAGACTCAGGTATAAGGGATCAGCCATATAGAAAGACGAGGCCACCGCCTCGACTCATATTGTAAATGCGATGGGTTCCCGTGGTCCCGCTGGGAGCGGTTCGTCAATCAGCAGCGGAGGACTGTTGTCCCGTGTCCATGAACGCGTTGCCGTCCTCGGCTTCAAGAGCATCAATGGTACAGGCTGGAATGGTGGCGCGCAGCAGCGTGCCGTCCAAATTCGATTCGATTTCGAGGGCGCCCCCAAGTTCTTTCAGTCTTTCACGAATTCCTGCCAGGCCCACGCCAACATTCCCTGTCTTCCAGAACCGATCCAACACTTCTCGGGGAACTCCCATTCCGTGATCTTTCACGGTCAGCACGACCCGGATGTCGTCGCACGCCACGACCACTTCGACTGCGCGACTTCCGGAGTGACGGTGCACGTTGGTCAGAGCTTCCTGCAAAATGCGGAACATCGCAGTTTCTGTCCGTCGCGGAAGCCGGTGTATATGTTCGGGAAGATGAAGTTTGGTTGCAATGCCGCTTCTGGTGCCAAAGCCCTCCACGTACCACTTTGCGGCGGAGACAAATCCCGCCTCATCGAGCAGAGGGGGATGCAGCAGGTGCGAGAGAGTCCGTGTATCGGCGATCGACCGATTCACTAGTTGCCGCGCATCCCGGAGGTGCAGAGAGTTGCTTGGACTGTCTAGGGCAATCATGTCGAGGCTGATTTTGGCCGCAGTAAGATCCTGTCCGAGACTATCGTGCAGTTCCCGAGCAATGCGGCGGCGCTCCTCGTCCTGCACGCGCAGTAACTTCACTGAGAGTCGGCGCAAAGCGACCGTGCGCTGCTCGACGAGGGATTCCAGGGCATCATGCGCGCGTTGCAGGGCTTCTTCGGCAGCCTTCCTCTTCTGCAGATGATCGCGAACCTCGTACTGCCGGCGGCGGGCCAGCAGCGCGCTGCGAACCGTGCTGATCAAAGTAACCGGGCGCAACGGACGTTCGAGCAGAGTCACGTTGCCCAGCGGAGCGCGTGAACGCACCGCCGACTCCGACGTGGCCGTGCTGAACCCGCTTCCCGTCAGGACGATGATGGGAAAATCGGACCATGGAGGCTGCGCGGAAAGCCTTTGTGCGAGCGCGCTGATCGCCCCATTTTGAAGCACTTCTTCGGTTACGACTGCTGCCCCGGCATGCTCGGAGATCGCGTCTTCCAGTTGCTGAAACGTGGGCAGCGTGCAGATAGTAATGGCAGACTGTGCCAACACTCTTTCGATGAGCGCAGCGTCTTTCCCGAACGGCGCGAACACCAGCACACGAAGATCGGTCAGCGTATCAGGCATCGACCGGGTCTCTCCCTAAGATCGGAGCCAGCGACGTTGGACTGCCGGACAAAATTCCTTGAAAATTCGACAGCGGCGCTCCCACCCGTATGGTATCGGGGCCGAGGCGCAATTCGCGGATGGACCGCTCGTGTCCTCCGCTGCGCTTCTTCATCATCGAGATGGCCTGGCGAACTTCGCCGCGCGCTTCGAAATAGCGAAGCACAAGAATGTTGTCCGCCAAGTAGCTGACGTCGATCGGAGTTTGCATCGCGCTGCCCACCAGTCCCATTTGCGCCAGCACGAGTAACGTCAGCACGCCGCGATTGTTCAAATAGGTCAACAGTTCGTGGAGATGAAGCGCAAGAAACTGCTCACCCGGCATGGCCTGGAGAAATCCGTTGAGACTATCAATCAGGACGGCGCGAGCCCCATCTTCTTCTACGCTGCGACGGACCATGTCGACGAACTCTCCGGGCGAGACCTCGGCGGGATCCATATGCTCAACCCTCATGTGTCCGGATGCGATGTGGGAACTAAGATTCATCCCGAGCCCGGTGGCGCGGCCTACCAAGGTGCTCACGGTTTCTTCGAAAATGAATGCCACTACCTTTTCTCCGCGTTCCGCGGCAGTGGTCAGCCAGCGCAGAGCCAGGGTCGTTTTACCGCAGCCGGCCGGCCCAATCAGTAGCGTGCTGGTCCCCCGACTAAGGCCGCCGCCCGCAAGGGCATCGAGTTCCGGGATACCGCTCTGCGCCGCGCTCTTGTCAGTCTCATCGTTGGCGTATTCGGATGCGACGAGCCTCGGAAAAATGACGACGCCGCCACTACGAATCAGGTAATCATGAAAACCTTCGCGAAAAGCGCTGCCTCGTAGCTTCGTCACCTCGATCCGTCGCATGGTCTTGCCGTACTCGCGGCCAACCCGGCTCATCGAGATGACGCCGTGCACAATGCTGTGAAGCTCAAGATCGGCGTAACGGCTGGTGCGATCGTCGAGCAACAAGACCGTGCAGTCCTCTGGCGCATATTCCTTCAGAGATAGAATCTGGCGGCGGTAACGCAAGGGGTCTTTGGCAAGCATGCGCACTTCGGAAAGCGCATCGACGACCAGGCGGTCGGGTTTCTGGCGGTCGACTTCAGCCATGATGGTTTGCACGCGATCGTTCAATTCGACTTCAGCGGGGTGGAAAACGGTGTATTGACCTTCCGGCTTTAAGTCCTGTTCGCTGGGCCTCACTTCGAGAATAGTAAGGCCGTTCAGCTTCAGTCCGTGCAGCCGCCCCACCGTCAAGAGTTCGCTGCGCGATTCGGAAAGCGTGACATACAGAACCTTTTCGCCTCGTCTTAGCCCTTCGGCCATAAACTGCAGGGCCAACGTAGTCTTGCCGGTTCCGGGCTCTCCCTCGACGAGATACACGTGACCCACCGGCAGACCGCCGCCCAAAACATCATCGAGACCCGTACATCCGGAACTGCAACGTGTGATTTCTGGCGCTAACGTTTCTTGTTGCATACGGTTAGGGTCAGATCCTTTCGTTGTGATTTGTAAATTCCCTGGATGCATTCTTGCGATCCTCTGTTCGTAGCGGAGCTATTTTGATTGTTTGAGCAAGGCGGCCGTCCCGTAAATACATTATTTTCTGTACTTAGCGCGGGACCATGCTGCTGAGTGGGGAGGCAGAAAGCCGGAAATCAAGGGAGGACGGAACCCTTTGGGTGCGTAGGATATATTTCTTCGGTGAGGAAGTCGTCGGCCTTTCTTCGATCAACGGGCCAAGCAGTCGCGAAGTCCTGATTTTGACAGGGTGCAAAGCGGCTGCTAACATCGGTAGTTCACCAGCACTCCAGCCTGAGACTCGTCCCCGTCGTCTAGCCTGGCCTAGGACATCGCCCTTTCACGGCGGTAACACGGGTTCAAATCCCGTCGGGGACGCCAACCTTATCAACCACTTGCGGAATTGCCGGTTTTGGCGCACTACGGGTTACGCTACGGTTAAGCTGCTGGATCACTCCACGATGGGCACTACGCTTCTCTTCCGACATAGCTTCGTCGTAGACATTCATCGTGATTGAGTACGAGGCATGCCGCAACAGGCCTTGCACTACTTTGGGGTTGTTGTTGTTCTGGCGCAGCAGGGTCGTGTAGGAGTGGCGTAATGTGTGCCATCCCTTAATTTCGATCCCGGTTTTCACAGCGACTGGCTTGATGTGATGCTGCATGATCCGGCTCATCCAGTACGGTTGCTTGCCTCTCATCTTTGTGCTGGCGAAGACGTAGTCGCTGTCTTGGGCATAAGGAGTCTCCCGACGCCAAGCCAACAATTCTTCGATCAGCACATCATCCAGTGGGATGCTCTTCTTCGAAGCTTCCGTCTTGACCTTACCAATGCGCTGTTTCACGATCGAGCGCTTTGGGATCAAAACCTTGTCGTCGAAACGGATGTCTTCCCATCGAACGCCGCTCAGTTCACCCCTCCGCAGTCCGGTTCCGAAATCCAGCAACACCATCACTCGCTCTCGTTGTTTCAGCTCACCATATATAAGTTGGGAAAGCTGATCAACGCTAAGGCGGATGGGTGTCGCCTGGCGCACGCCGCTTTGCCGAACAGACGTAATCGGATTACGGTCTGTCCATTCATAACGGATTGCGTGCTCGTATAGAAGATGCATCAGGTCCCTGATCTTCTTTTTCGAACCATCGGCTAGAGCCGTACCATCGTCTTTTCTCAAGGTCGACAGCCAACTCTCAACGGCGACGGCCTTCACTTCGTCCAAGGCTTGGTCGCCCCATCGCGGTTTGACCCACTTCCGGAGATAGCCGCGGTAATTGTCCCGGGTGGAGAAAGCCCGACGTTCGTTCGGGTCTTCGTCCGTCCCTGGGCATTCCGTATCCAGCCAGTGATCGACGAGTTCCTTCAGAGTTCGCGGCCCCGCCTCGATCGGTCGGCCTAGGCCTAGGCGTTCTGCTTCTTGCTGTGCCGCGGCATCAGACTTGAACCGACTGGCCAAACCAAGGGTCTTCCAACGCTCGCGAGACTTGCCATCCTGGCCTGTCTCGTACCATCGCCAGATGACTACTTTCTTTCCGTTCTTGCGTTTAACTACACTTGGAAATCCTGTACTAGTGTGCCTCTTTCTCACGTCTTACCGTCCTTTCCGAAAGAGGCGGACGACGAACGGAGTTTATCCTCCTCTGCATCCACTCGTCCAGTTCGCTGAGTTTGAATCGCCAGGTCTTCCTGCTGCCGTCCCCCCACGGGTAGGCAGGGATTTTCTCAAGGCGAGCCCATTCGTTAAGCGTCTTGACCGCGACGGACAAATAGGAAGCTGCTCGTTTGACGTCGACGTAAGGTTCTATTGTCGTTGAAAGGGAAATGTCCGGGTTGGCCGGACCGGGCTGGGTTGACATTTGGGTCCTCATCTCGGCGGAGCTTCGCACTGCCCAGTGACCGCCAGAAAAAGCCACCTTCAGCACTGCATCCGCGAGTTTCCATTTAAGCGGAATGTAGATATTGGTCAAACGGGATTGCTCGGCGTTTCTCTCTCATTCTTCGAAGCGTGTGATTTTCTTGAAGTAACCCCTTGCAGCGTCGTCGTTTGGCGCTTTGTACCTGTGCCCCGCCGCTGGCGCTTTAATTGGGCCACAATACTGTCGGTCAAACGGACCGTGGGAGGCTATGCAGCCGCACAGTGCTACTCGTAACCACTTTGAACCACGCTGGTTGCGGGAGTTAAGTGCAACCACAGCTGGAAGGTGCGATCGCTAAAGCGGATCGAGTCACCACCCGTAGCGTTCTCAGTTGAAAACTCTCTCGGACTCCGGCGTGTTCATCCACTCCGTTTGACGGATTCTGAACATTGCGGTAAACAGCGGCTTGAGGTGTGACATGAAGACTGAAAAAGAAGGCGCTGTTTCGCGAAAAGTGGACGAAACCAAGACGAACATGGTTGCAAGCATCGAGTTCGCTGTGCGCACCTCGTTGCGCGAAGAATACGTTGACGCAGACTTTGTCCAGTCCATTTTGGGCAGGGTTTTCGCCAAGTCTGAGGACCTGGGAAACGAGGAGGGCGCTGGTTACATAAAGGCGTCTTTGGTGCAATTCGGTGAAGGCATGGACCATGGCATTAGCACTGATAGGCTAGGAGATGGCATCGCGGGAAGCATCGCGGAATACTGGGAACTCCTGTTCGACTTGGAAACCGGTTACTGGAGAGAAGAGATACAAGATGAATACGACGCTTCCGCATGTGACCTGCTAATCATCGACTGCGTGGAGATCCATCCGAAATGGCGGGGAATGGGAATCGGCCCGGCTGCCGTCGACAGGACTATCGACATTTTCGGAGCTGGTTGCGGGTTAGTAGCGTGCAAACCTTGGCCGCTCCAATTTACTCCTGCCTTCGCCCGTGATCGGAAGGCATTGAAAAGATTGAAAGCACCCGGCGTTAGACAGGATGAGGCCGTGCGAAAGCTAAGGGCGTACTGGTCTCGGCTTGGCTTCTGGCCGCTCCGTGATACTGGGATTCATCTCCTGGGCATGGCCCAAAGAGGATCAAATGGATCAAGCAGGAAATCCGAAACGCTCGCTGGCGCAGCCTCTGACTTGGTCGGAAGACGAGTCTGTTA
>CAWHSR010000019.1:0-139840 GCA_963832015.1 uncultured Acidobacteriaceae bacterium | reverse complement strand
TATCGTGGATTGAGTCCCGGTTCGCCGGTCGTCCGGCTCCGACCAACTGTCCTTAAGCACAGCTGGGCTGCTCCGAAAAGCCTTTCGTCGCTGTACCGTTTGCCCGGCAAAACAACGCTGACGCTTTCCTCAGCCGCGTGGCATAAT
The DNA here is from genome assembly GCA_963832015.1 of uncultured Acidobacteriaceae bacterium. Classification (GTDB taxonomy): domain Bacteria; phylum Acidobacteriota; class Terriglobia; order Terriglobales; family Acidobacteriaceae; genus Sulfotelmatobacter. The sequence continues at coordinate 139,693 of CAWHSR010000019.1, read as the reverse complement.
CTTCGACAACATCTCCCAATCAGGTGCCAACCGATGCGTTCAGTCCTGAAAGCCGTTCTGAGTCTTTGCCTGTGTGTCAGCGTCATAAGAACTCCTTGCATTTCTGCCGCAGATAGCCCGAAGCCTCTGCAGATTTATTTCGTCGACGTGGAAGGCGGGCAGGCGACGTTGGTCGTGAGTCCGTCAGGAGAGTCGTTGCTGATTGACACAGGCTGGCCCGGATACGAAGGCCGCGATGCCGACCGGATCCTCGCGACGGCTCATCAGGCGGGCCTCAAGCAGATCGACTACGTCCTGATCACGCACTATCATCGCGACCATGTGGGCGGCGTGCCTCAATTGGTCGACGGAATTAAGGTGGGCACATTCGTCGATCACGGTCCGAATCTGGAAGACTCCGAAGTCACGCGCACCGACTATGCCGCCTATGAGAAGGCGATCGCAGGCCACGCCCATGTGGTGGTCAAGCCCGGATGGGGCCTTCCGATCAAGGGCATACAGGTTCAGGTGCTGGCTGCGGCAGGAGATCATCTGACGAAACCTCTACCCGGTGCCGGAGAGGCGAACTCCTATTGCGGTTCCGAGCCTGCCGCTGCCGACGACAATACCGAGAATGCCCGTTCCGTGGGCGTTCTCATTACTTACGGGCGGTTTCGTTTCCTCGATCTCGGCGATCTCACGAAGAAGAAGGAGCTGGAGATAGCCTGTCCCAATAACCTCATTGGCACGGTCGACCTCTTTCTGGTCACCCACCATGGAGCAGACCTATCGAATCCTAAGGCGATGGTATGGGCGCTGCATCCTGGGGTGGCGGTGATCGACAACGGACCCCGCAAGGGATCGAGTCCCGCGGCATGGCAGATCGTGCACGATTCTCCGGGCCTCGAAGACTTGTGGCAGCTGCACTACGCCGCCGAATCGGACAAAGCCCACAACGTAGACAGCGAACGCATCGCGAACGTGAAAGAACCCTGCGAAGGGAAGTACATCAAGGTCGAAGCGCAGCCGGACGGCGCCTTCACCGTGACCAACGCCCGCACTGGCACCCAAAAGACGTATTCGAAAAAGTAAGTTCGAACGTAGCGCCGCCGTTCCGGCGGTTGTTCGTGCGAGCGTCTCGCCCACACACCCGAAAGATGCTTTGGCCGGGTTTCAGGCACGCTACAATCCTCACTCATGATCGCGATAGTGATGGGAGTCGTCGGCGCGGGCAAAACAACCGTCGGCCGCCTCCTCGCGAAACAGCTTGCCTGGGAGTTCGCCGATGCGGATGACTTTCATCCGCCGTCAAATATAGAAAAAATTCGGCACGGGATCTCGCTTAACGACGACGACCGAAAGCCCTGGCTCGACAGCCTGCGCAACGCGATCACCGCTTGGATCGCCGACCACCGCAACGTTGTGCTGGCATGCTCAGCCCTGAAGCGCAGCTATCGCCAGGAACTCGCCATCGGACCGGAAGTGCGTTTCGTGTACCTGAAGGGAAGCGCCGACCTGATCGCCGAGCGCCTGCGCGCGCGGCAGGGCCATTTCGCTGGCGAACAGATTCTGGCTAGCCAGTTCTCAGACCTCGAAGAACCAAACGAAGCCGTAACCGTGCAGATCGCATCGCCACCGCAGCAGATCGTAGCCGAGATTCGGAAAGGGCTCGACTTAGCGTAGAATCCTCGCACCACGGAACATTCGCAACACTGGCACGCACCTTGGAAACCGCCCCCGACCGTCTTGAATCCGCCGTAGTCTCCCGACTGATGTGGCGGCTCATGCCGTTTCTCTTCCTTCTTTATATCGTCGCCTACCTGGACCGCATCAACGTCAGTTTTGCCGTCTTGCAGATGCGGGGCCAGCTTGGTCTAAGCGACCGTGTCATCGGGCGCGCTCAAGGAATGTTTTTTGCCGGCTACTTTTTTTTTCAGCTCCCCAGCAACCTGGTTCTGGAGAAGTTCGGCGTCCGGCGCTGGATTGCAGGCCTGATGGCGACCTGGGGAGTCATTTCCTGCTTGATGATCCTCATCCAGGGCCCCATCAGCTTCTATGGTCTCCGATTCCTGCTGGGTGCCGCAGAAGCGGGATTTTTCCCCGGCATGATCCTCTACCTGAAGCGTTGGTTCCCGGCGCGCGCCCGGGCTCGCGCCGTCGCCTGGTTCATGACGGCGAACCCGCTCGCGGGCATCGTGGGCAGCCCGGTCTCTGGCGCTTTGCTCGGCCTGACCGGCAAAGGGCTCTCAGGGTGGCAATGGATGTTCCTGCTGGAGGGCGTCCCGGCTATCCTGCTGGGAGCGATCGTTCTTTGGGTGCTTTCGGACCGGCCGGAAGAGGCCACCTGGCTGAAGGGCGAGGAGCGCGCATGGCTGCTGAACAAATTAGCCGGCGAACAGCAGGCGGAGTCACGTCTGAAACAGGGCAGCTTCTGGCAGGTTCTGATCGCCCCTAGAATTTGGATGCTTTCACTGGTTTACTTTGGTGTATCTACGACCATGTACGGGGTTACGTTCTGGCTGCCGAGTCTGATCCAGTCGTTGTCAGGGCTGGGCAATTTTGAGACGAGCATGGTTGCCGTTCTTCCGTTTGTAGTGACGACCATCGCAATGGTGCTGGTCGGAATGCGCTCGGATCGCACCGGGGAGCGGCGCTGGCACACGGCGCTTCCGGCGTTCTGCGCAGCAGTGGCTTTGGTAGCGGCAGCCTATGGCAAGGTTCCGGCGTTGGTGATTGCTGGCGTCGGACTTGGGATGGCCGGGGCTGAGGCCATGGTGGGACCGTTCTGGGCGATGGCGACCACGCGCATGGTCGGCCTTCCGGCAGCGGCCGGAATCGCGATGATTAACTCGCTGGCGAATCTCGGTGGATACTTCGGTTCGGACATCATCGGGTTCTTTCGCACGTCAAACAGCGGCTTTCGCGGTGGGCTGCTTGCGATCGCCGCGACCCTGGCTATCAGCGGTACAGTCGCCCTAATCGTCGGCCGTCGGCCAAGAGAAACCGGCTGACCGTCGCGCCGGCATCCCTTGGACTGCGCTCAGGGCAGGCTCTGCCGGCTTTCGCGGTACCTTACCCTAAGCTGCCGAAGGGGCGTCTCGCCCGCGCACCGTGGGGCTATCAGAAACCACAAGCTTTCGACCTCGCGTCGTCCCATCAATTGTTTACAATAGAAACTTCGCACGCGCTAAAACCAGCGTAAACACTGCACGAAATGCGCCTCTAAAAGTCGCATCTAACTTTTATCTAAAAAACGGGGTAGAATCAAAGCTAGGCACGCCAAGGCATGTGAATGGCTGCAAGCTGCGCGACCCGAACGACAACTCATGCCCGGTTTACGCCAAATTGAGAGTTGACGGCCCGCCACGCAGCAGGCGCTCGGAGTAAGTGTTGATTCTGTGGAAGACAAACCACTGAGTCAAATGCAGGATCAGGAAAACAGCGAGCACGTTGGTTGCGAACGCTGAATCGAGCAAAAACGTGCCCACCATTTTGGACTCCACGTCGTTACCCAAGATGAACATAGGGATGAACTGAAACGACATAAAAACGACGATACCGGACAGGTACAACTCCGCGACGATTGCATACCGGAGGTTCGCACAGCGACTGCGAAGCACTCCGATACAGCGAGCGGCAGCATCCGCCCCGAGATGTTTGACCGAGTGAAGACGGACGATGGTGGACGAAGTAGAACGCGGTTCTCGGCACTTTGCGAACCACCCATCACACGGGGAACGCAGTGGTGAAGACGCCAGCCCGTGATCCGAGTGATTTTTGTATTGCACAGAGTGCAGAGCCCGCGTTGTTCATGCCAGAGAAAGCGAAGCGTGCGAGTACCCCGAAATGTGTCCTGCATATGAGTTTCTTCGCGTTTTTCGAAGTAGGGCTCAAAGGCAGGGTCGTAGGGGTTCGCGTCGGCTTTGACTTTAATGTGTCGCTGAATGGGTGTGCGACGGGCGGGCCGCAGCCACACTTGAATAGGCTGGCCTTGGTCATCACACGTTTCACCGAAGAAGGACCAGTCATCGACCACAACGCGACGCAAAGTACTTCTGTTTGCGCCAGCGTGTGTTCTTGTTCGGGTGTCTTCGCCGTGCCCATTGCCATAGACTAGAGAAGATGTGGTGATCCACGCAGGCAAACGTGCGTGTACTCACCACGTGCCGATGATAGTTGGCCCAACCCCGGATTTTGGGGTTGAGTTTACGGATCAGATCGGCGGCCGACATGCCCCGCGCAGCTCTGATTATCTTCCGGATGCCGCCCAGGAAGGTGTTAACGTTCTTCTTGGAAGGCTTGATGAGCAATTTTCCGTTGGGATACTTGCGCACGTTTTGTCCGAGGAAATCAAAACCTTTCTCCACCTGGGTGATGACCGTCTTCGCGGGAGAAAGTTCCAACCCTCGTTCTTGCAGAAACTGCTCGACGAGGGGTTTAATTTCTCCTTCCAGTAGTTCTTTAGTTCTACCGGTGATGATGAAGTCATCCGCATAGCGGATGAGATTGACACAGGGAAATTTACCTCCAAAGGAGGAGAGAGGCTTTCTTTGTCGGGAACTTTTCCTTCAAAAGCCGCTCCAGTCCATCCAACGCGCAATTGGAAAGCGCGGGTGAGATAATTCCGCCTTGTGGGGTCCCATCCGTTGTTTCGTGAAGGACGTGTTTTTTCATATACCCGGATTTCAGCCACTTTTGGAGAAGGGCTCGATCCATGGGGACGTGAGCCACAAGCCAATCATGCGAAATTCGGTCGAAACAGGACTTGATATCGCCCTCTAGAATCCACTGCGGATTTGGTTTGGACAGTGTATTGAAACATTGTTCAATCGCATCGGCGCAGGACCGCTGCTGGCGAAACCCGTAGGAGTTGTTGTCGGCAGTCGTTTCCACCACGGGATCGAGTGCCAGCAAATGCAATGCCTGTTGGGCTCGATCTTTCATGGTGGGAATTCCGAGCGGGCGCATCGTTTTGCCATCCGATTTCGGAATGTAAACACGTCGGAGAGGCTGCGGTTGATAGCCCCTTCGCTTAAGTGCAGGTACGGCCTTTATCTTCTTTTCTGGTGTGTCCCAAATTTCTTTGTCCACACCAGGAGTTTTCTTGCCATTGTTTTCCGTCACTCGTCGAACGGCGAGAACCTTGCCGCTATACGAGTGGGTCAGCAGGCGTTGCAAGGCTTGCACCTTGCCCCATCTGCTTGCCTTCGTCGCCTGCACGATACGCACTTGGAGTCGGCGAACGTTGCGGTTGATGGTGTGCCAGTCAATGGCGTACCATTCTGCCGCTTCGCGTGAGACTGCACCAACAGCTCGCGCTGTCGTCAACCGAGTAGCAGGACGACCTTGCGGTCGCCCCGCCCTCTAAGAACCGTGCGTGATGGTTTCCCGATCACACGGCTCAAGCCCTTCGAACGCCTCTTTCAGGGAGACGCGGCTTTGATACGGAAAGTTTAAGGCTGTGAACCTTGTCGTGGCATTCTGGATGGAGTAAAACGCGGTTTTCAGCACTCTTTGACCCACCCTGCACCAGAGGGACGCAGTGATGTAAGCGCCATCCGGTAGTCCGCGTAATACGTAGATTGCAGACCGTGCAGAGCCCACGTTGCTCGTGCCAGATATAGCGAAGTGTACGAGTTCCCCGAAATGTCTCCCGCATATGAGAACCTTCGCGTGCTTCGAAGTAGGTTTCAAACGCGGGATCGTAAGGGTTAGCTTCGCCTTTTACCTTGACGTGGCGTCGGATAGGGGTGCTTCTGGCGTGGTACAGCCAAACTTTATGCGGCTGTCCTTGGTCATCACAGGTTTCACCAAAGAAGCACCAATCACGGGTCCCACGTTTCTCAAAGTATTTCGCTTTGAGCCAGTGTGAGTTTTTCTTCTGGTGCCTCCCGCGAGCCCATTGCCACAGATTATAGAAGATAGAGCGATCCACGCTTGAAAATATGCGTGAACTCACAACGTGCCGATGATAATTTGCCCAACCACGGATTTTGGGATTGAGCAAATCAATCAGGTCGGCGGCAGACATACCCCGGGCGTTTCTGATGGTTTGGCGGATGCCATCCAAGAAAGTTTTTAAGTTTTTCTTGGACGGCTTGATGAGCAGTTTCCCGTTAGGGTAACGGCGCACGTTTTGTCCGAGGAAATCAAAGCCTTTCTCCACGTGGGTGATGACCGTCTTTTTCGGAGAGAGTTCCAACCCTCGTTGTTGTAAGAATTGCTCAACAAGCGGCTGGACCTTTCCTTCCAGGATCTCCTTCGATTTGCTGGTGATGACAAAGTCGTCCGCATAACGGATGAAATTCACAGAAGCGGATTTACCTCCGAGAGACTTGAGACGTGTCCCTTCCGGGAACCTTTCCCGTAAAAGTCGCTCAAGCCCATCCAACGCGCAGTTAGCGAGCGCTGGAGAGACAATTCCGCCCTGCGGGGTTCCCTCCGTCGTTTCGTGAAGAACGTGTTTATCCATATACCCGGATTTCAGCCACTTTTGGAGAATGGTTCGGTCCATAGGGACGTTGGCCAGAAGCCAATCGTGGGAAATTTTGTCGAAACAGGCTCTGATATCGCCCTCCAGAATCCACTGCGTAGCCGGTGCGTGAGACAGCGTTGTGAAGCACTGTGCGATCGCATCGGCGCAGGACCGCTGCTGACGAAACCCGTAGGAGTTTTTATCAGCGGTGGTTTCCACGACGGGATCGAGCGCTAGCAGGTGTAAAGCTTGCTGCGCGCAGTCGAGCATAGTGGGAATTCCTAAAGGGCGCTTCTCATTCCTGTCCGAGTTTTTCGGGATGTAAACACGTCGTAAGGGCTGAGGATGATATTCCCTACGCCTGAGGTCACGTACTGCGTTTATTTTATCTTCTGGTGTCTTCCAAATAACACGGTCAACACCGGGGGTTCTTTTGCCATTATTTTCCGTCACTCGTCGAACGGCGAGAACTTTGCCGCTGTAGGAGTGGGTTAGCAGGCGTTGCAAGGCTTTCACTTTGTTCCACCTGTTTTCCTTCACTGCCTTCACGATACGCACTTGGAGTCGACGAACGTTGCGGTAAACGGATGGCCAATCAATGGCGAGCCATTCTGCCGCTTCGTTTGAGATCGCACCAACAGTTTGCGCTGTCGTCATTTGCTTTACCTCAGTGGTCGATTCGCCAAACTATCTCGTGTGAAGCACCATATGGGAAGTGGGCCCGCTTTCGCGTTCGGTGATGTTGTTCCTGTGCGAACTCAACCGATATTCGCTCCATTACAGAGCGACCTTCGCTTTTTCCTTTTATGCTGTCCGCACCGCCATCGGAGCACCTTGCGATGCATCTACCCCTTACGGGGAGCGATATGGATTTACCCTGTTCCATTGGAAAGACGCGATGGGTTAGGTCCGCTCTTTGCGCCGGCAATGTTGGTTACCCATGACGGGAGAAGACAAAAGCACCCGTACTCACTGCAAAAGAGCCCCGCAGCATTATTAGGCTCTTCGAGGCTGACGACGCTTGCAAGCGTTTGTATATTCTGACCGTACCACCAAGCCTAGCCCCGTCTCCGCGTTATGCTCGCAGATACACCGTTCCCTCGCGGTTGCGATGCCACTCTTGCGAGTGTGGGTACATTGTCGAAGGGCTTCGAACGGTCTGTTGCCTCGCCGCTCCAACCTTGTAGGCTACGTGCGATGGGACGCACGGTCTGATCAGTTCCTCCTTGCCAGACAATCATTCCAACAGCTTTTCAGGTCGCAGTCTGCCTTGTCCTCATATGCCGATTTGCCCTGTTCTCTCGTGTGAAGCACCTGAAGGAAGTCTGCCCGCTTTCGCGTCCGGTGATGTTGTCAGATGTAACTGACGCAACCGGTATCCGCTCCATTACAGAGCGCATTCGCTTCCTCCTTGCCTCTGCATGTCCGCACCGCCATCGGCTCCATCTTGCGATGTTACTTTCCCCTATTCGGGAGGAGCGATACGGATTTATCCTGTTCCGTTGGAATGACACGATAGGTTAGGTCCACTCTTTACGCCGGCAGTGTGATGTTTACCCATGACGGCGCAGACCGGATACTCGCCGTACCCACTGCAGCCAAGAGCCACGCAGCATCTTAGGCTCTCTTAGGGTAACGACGCTTACGAGCATTTGTGTATTCTGACCTTACTATCAAGCCTAGCCCCTTCTCCACTTTATGCTGGCAGATACACCGTCGCCTCACGGTTCCGCTGTCACTCTTGCGGGTGTGGGTACATTGTCCGAGGGCTTCGAACGTCTGTTGCCTCCCCGCTCCAACCTCGTAGGCTACGTGCGATGGTGACGCACAGTCTGACAATGTTTGCTTTTCCTCCTTCAGACAATCATTCCAACAGCTTTTCAGTTCGCAGACCGGTGTCCCTACCGCGATCGACAACGGTCCTTTCAGCGTTGCGTACAATCAGTCGTGAAAGTATCGTGGAAAAATGACCGGTCCTTCAATCTGCAAAGAATGTCACGGAAATGGTAAGTGCAACGAATGCTCTGGGAGCGGCGTCAATGTCCACATCAACCAAAGCGAACCCAAGTGTAGGAACTGCTCTGGTTCTAGAGTGTGCCCGCGATGTCAAGGCACAGGTCATCCTACGCGCCATCTCTAGGCAGGTTTGAAAATCGGACAAGCCCGCTTGATGAGCGTAACCGCGATTTTTCGCCAACTATAGGGCCTTCTACCGTGGCGCTGGTAGTGGTCTGAACTCAATTGACTTGCGCTCGCTGTGGAGGAAATGGCAACAATCCTGCCGCTAATTTGCCATTCCTAACCGAAGATGTCGACGCGCACAACCAATCGCACACCGATGCCGAGCTTCACGTTCTTTCCTTTCGAAGTCAGCACACCTTTGTCTAGCGACAAATCATGCATGCCCTGCACACCAATGGCCTTGGTGTCCACTACAAGTTGTCCGGTGGACGGCGCCTGCGTATCCATGCCGGTCCTTGTGTTGGTCAAGCCGGTAGCATCTCCGCCCGCTCCCTTCATGGCCCCGCCCGCCGATGTGCCCATGGTCGACATGTTCGGCCCCATTGGCTCTTCGGACGGAGGATACACGGCCTGCACCGTTCCCTTCAGCGCAAGTACCTTTCCTCCTTGGATGTTCAGCTTGTTAAAGGCTAGGGTTAATTCTGAATCCGGATCGCCTTTGGAGCGAGCCTTCGCTGTGATGACGCGACCCATCATCTTGGAGCCTTTCGGGACCAGCGTTCCGTCGGCAGTTTGAAACTTCCCGCCGTTTCCACCTCGATCGAATCGTCCTGCTTCAGTTTGCTGGAGTCGAGAGTCTTGATCACCTGCGCGGGATATGCCCCGTGGGCAATCGCCGGGGCTTCTTGCGACGGAGCAGCAAGCGAATCCTGCCCATAACCTGAAGCTCCAAAGAACAGCATGCCCAGAAACACTATTACGAACTGCCGCATAAGTTCCTCCTCAAGATGTCAAGCCGACAATACACACCCGCCAAGTGCAATTCTTGCAGCATGTGGAGATTAGACACCTTCTTCCCGAGTTTGGGAAAAACGATTGTTGAAACCAGGCCATATCGCTCACTGAGGGGTTCTGAGCGCTATGGCGATTTATCAACAACTACGCTCTTACGCGAAGGTCAAAGGAATCGCAGCACTTAGCGGTTGATCTATTTGCTTTCCCTCCGAAGTTCCAGTCTTTTCAATGAGAACTCGCCTATTCTGGTGCCAGCCGCTGGAAGAATTTTCCTCGACTGCGTGAGCCATTCCTTCCCCAGTTTCCGCCTATCTATTTAGGAGACGCTTATGAGAATCACAAAGCAGCTGTTGTTATGTGTTTGCTGCCTCGGAATTGCAGTACCGACAGCATGGGGCCAAGCAGCAAACAGCCAAGCCACGACTGGCATTCTGGGATACCTCGATCCCCACACCGGAGCATTTCGACCTGTGCCCGCGGCAACGGAAGAAGATTCCGCGCTCCCTGCCGCGACCGTGGTTGGGGGAACCATAACCGTGACGATCACGATCACCGTCAAGACCACAACCTTGACCAAGTTCATCTGCAGCGCCGATGTTTCGGTGGTGGATGGTACAACCAGCCCCACCGTCTACTCCGAAACCAACAGCGTCGCGGCCACTGGAACTGGCTCGACAAGAACATGCAAGCTATCCATACCCTACGCTTGGAGCCTTACGACCCAAGCCAGCGATAGAATGACAACCGGTTACATCGTGAGCGGAACCACTGCCACCACGGGACTGCCGGAGCGGACGAGTTCGCGCAATCCGCTCGATACTCGCATAGTCCCTGCCAATGGTGCCATCACGGCTCTGACTGCGGCTGTTACTCAATGAACCTGGTAATGAAAATAATGGAGGGTGAGCCACCGCGACTCACCCTTCATTTAACTTCACGAGCTAGTCCCAGCCTTTGCTGACCCAGGATTCTTCCAACGATGGAAGGTGAGATTGATCGTTGACGTTATCAGGCCATATCGCTCATTGAGGGTTTTGAGCGTAACGGACTTTTTCGTCAACTACTCGCTGCGAGTGTCGATTTGCAGGTCGTGGTTAAGTCTCACTTTACCCATGCATAAAAACTTGCTCTGGCCTCACCCGCCGCGCATAATTGCAGTGACATGGATCGCTTGTTGGGAGAATTTATCGCAACGATCGTTGGAGGGATGGTTACCATCTTTGCGGTGGCGATAGCGGTTCTCCGCCGATTGCGCAAACGTCAACTCAGGCGGGTCAATCAGCAGCTAGACGAGATTCTCGCAGACAGCACGATCGCTAAAGATGGCAGTTTCACCAAGAACCCGTGAACGGGGTTTGAATGAGCGTTATCGAGATTTTCACCAACTGGCGCGTGGTTTTCGAGTCTTATTGTCCAATCGGGAAAAATGGGGCGGCGACCTTCCTCAACGGCCAGTCTCGAAAATCATCGCTGTTCAGGAGCCAAGCGATTACAACTTTCTGGTCAGGATAGATGATCAAAAACGAACTGCTTCCCGTTGCCCCACCACTGTGCTCGAATCGTCGCACGGGTTCTCCGTCTCCAGCGTCATGAATCTCCCAGCCGAGGCCATATTTTGTCTTCTCGCCGCTGGTTGTTTTTTGAGGCGAGAAAATCATTTCCAGAGTCTCTTGTTTCAGGAAGCCGGGCTCCAGCAGAGCTGAACCAAAGCGAACCAGATCCTCAGCAGTGGACAGAAAACCTCCAGCGGCCCACTTGTAGCTCAAATCGGCGTAAGGGCTGTTTCGATAGCTTCCGTCGCTCCTCAAGTTGTACCAGCGGGCGCGGTTGGGAATGACTTTGTCGTTTTCGTCTGCGACTGTATTCTGCATTCCAAGTGGCAGGAACAATTTGTCGTGCATAAATGAGAGGAAATCTTGGCCCGCCGCCCCTTCGATGGCAGCGCTCGCAAGGACGTATCCATAGCTTGAATAGCGCCATTTTGTGCCGGGAGGGTCGACCAAGGGATCGTCCTTAAACCGCTTCAGCGATTCCTTGACGGAATGGTATGTGTCTATGTGTCTTGATTCTCCTTGTCGCCATCCGCTGCATTGTAGCTGCGAATTCCTGCAAGATGCCCCAGCAGTTGGCGGGTAGTTATGATGTGCCCTTCTCTGGGAAACTGGCTACATAGCGCTGTATGGGAGCATCCAGATCGAGCCGTTTCTGCTCGTAGAGTAGTGCTGCCCCCGCAGAAGTTAATGGTTTTGAAGTGCTTCCAATTCGGAACTTTGTCTGGGGAGATACTGGAACACACTGCTCCAGATCGGCGAGCCCAAATCCCTCAGCCCACACTAGCTTGCCGTGGACGGCTACCGCAACTGACATTCCTGGGGGCCGTCCGACCTTGTTGTTTATAGCCGAACCGGAATTCCCCACAAACCCATGGTCGTAAATCTCAAGAGCCGCCTGTCTCGCCTGGAGAATTTGCTTGGAATAGTCCGGGGCAGCAACAACTGTTTGCTTTTGTGCTTGCTGAATTGCTGTATCCGTGCATTGGGCGCTCCCAATCTTAGTTGTAGAAGCAACTGCAAGACAGAATGCCCAGGTGAGAATCACGTACCCGCGGCGTGACATACGCAGTCAGTTTATCGGATTGTTGACGTTAACAGGCCATATTTCATTGAGGGGTTTTAAGCGTAATAGCGATATTGCGCCAAGAACCAAGAGTTGACCCTTCTCGTGCGGCGCTTTTAAACCTTTGCTGTCAATTCTGACAGTATAACGTGTCCCCCTCAGGCGCTAGCGTAATACCAGAATCAAAGGGACCTTCAGTTGTTCCCGACATCAACCCGGGAAGCCGCTTCATACGAAAGGGCTCGCCGGTCTGGCTCGGAGATTGAATATGAAAAGATTCTTTGCTCTCTCATTTGTTCTCTCAGTTGTCACATTGCTGCTTGCGGCTAGTTCCGTTGCTCAGGATGTCCGCTACAACTTCGACAAAAATGCCGACTTCTCAAAATTCAAAACGTACAAATGGGTGCCGATCAAAGACGCGGACAAAGTCAACGACTTAGTGGATAAGCAAATCAAGGATGCAGTGGATGCGGAACTCGCTACGAAAGGTTTGACCAAAGTTGAGGGAGACGATGCCAATCTTTACATCGGGTATCAGCCAGCTATTGGCCAAGAGAAGCAGTTCAATTCCTACAGTACAGGTTATGGCGGTGCAGGTTATGGCTATGGGCCTGGGTGGGGAGGCGGCTGGTATGGTGGGATGGGTACAACCACAACCACTGGGTCGACGTCGACAATCTATAAAGGTCAGTTGGACCTAGACATGTACGATTCGGCGGCTCACGATATAGTCTGGCGAGGAGTGGTGAGCAAAACAATTGATCCGAAGGCCAAGCCCGAGAAACAGCAGAAGAACTTGGCAAAAGCAGTAAAAAAGCTTCTGAAAAATTACCCACCTCCGGTAAAGAAATAGACTTGCTTCATCCAAAAATCCATGTAGCTCCGTTTCGATAACTGTCGAAACCAGGCCATAGCGCTCAGTGAGGGGTTTGAGCGTTAATCGGGATATTTACTACAACCACGAGCCCATTCAGTTTCCGGAGTGCCGACCAGATCGAAGCTGTGGGAACATCCCACCTGAAACATCCCCACGTCCACTTTCGGACACTCTTTGACCGGAACCGAACGTTCATCCTCACAATCAAGCCCCCCGCCGCCCACACTCTCTGCCCTCTACTCAACAGTCTACGACACGGCTGTTCCGGCACTCCGAATGCAGTAAGCTAGAGTTTGGTCCGGATAGAGAGGACCCATGACAGCGCTCGTACAGGACCTTCGTGTTGGCCTGCGCGTCCTTCGCAGGTCGCCTGCCTTTGCAGCCATAGCGGTAGCGACGTTGGCGCTCGGGATCGGCGCAAATACAGCGATCTCTTCCCTGGTCAATAGCGTTCTGCTCCGACCGCTCAGCTACTTTGATTCGAAGCAGCTCTACACCATCCACGAGGTCATTCCGCAGTGGGCGAACTCGGCTCCAATCTTAGAAGCCAACTTACCTGATTTTCAGATTTGGCAAAGGGAATCTAGCTCTTTCGACGGCATCGCGATTGCCGAATCCACTTCGATGATCCTCAACGGCGTCGGGCAACCAGAACAAGTTCGCGGCACTCGTGCTTCGGCGAATTTCCCGGAATTGCTAGGCATCCATCCGACTCTTGGCCGCTCCTTTCTGCCAGAAGAAGATCAAACCGATCGCGGACACGCAGTTATCCTCACCGATTCGTTCTGGCGCAGCCGCTTTAACGCCGATCGGTCCATCGTTGGGCGTTCCATAATTTTCGACGGAACTCCGTACACGGTCGTCGGCGTTCTGCCCAAATCCTTCGGCTTCCCCGGAGGTATAAACGGCTTCTCCCCTCGCTCGCAGTTCGTGACCCCGCTGAACGGGCCCAAGTTCTATGAACAGGACTTGATTGGCGAATTCGACTTCGCAGCGATTGGGCGGCTCAAATCCGGCGTTACCGCCGCTCAGGCGCTCGCCGAGCTCAACGTGATTCAAGCGAAGATCGCAAAGCAGGCGCGCGGTGGTGTCGATCTGAGAGCGGAAATCACTCCGCTGCAATCAGAAATCGTCGGCTCGGCGCGACGTGGTCTGATTCTGCTGCTCGCCGCCGTGGGGGCATTACTGCTCATGATTTGCGTAAATATCGCGAACCTTCTTTTCGCCCGAGTGCCGGGACGGCTTCGCGAAGCGGGCATTCGCAAGGCGATGGGTGCATCCGAGTCGCGCCTCGTTCAGCAGATGCTGGTCGAGAACTTGCTTCTTGCGTTTGCCGGTGGATTCTTGGGCGCGCTACTTGCGTACTTCGGGGTCATCTGGCTGGTGCGTTTCGGTCCCGCAGACATTCCACGCCTGGGTGAGGTCAGAGTTGACGCTGGCACGCTCGTTTTTGCTCTTGCTGCATCTGTCATGACCGCCGCGTTGTTCGGGGCCTTGCCCGCATGGCTGGTCTCACGCGTCAATTTGAATGAGACGCTCGGTTCCGGAGGAAAGAGCGTGACCGAGAACCGCCGCACTCGCAAGCTACGGACGAGCATGGTCGGTACTGAAGTTGCAATGTGCACGGTACTCTTGATCACCGCCGTACTGCTGGGCCGCAGCCTGCTGAACCTCGTCCGCCTCGATCCCGGCTTCAGCGTCGAACATGTGCTCGCCGCCGATGTCGACTTGCCACCGGTCGCGTACGAGAAACCGGCTATGCGCGAGGCCTTCTACGGCCGCACCCTGGAGGGTATTCGCAGCTTACCGGGCGTTCGCTCGGCCGCATGGGTCAGCATCCTTCCGTTGGAAGGAGAGGGTTCGGTAAGCGGCATCAATTTGCCGGGTCATCCGCTCTCGCCGCAGGACGAGCCGATGGCTAATTATCGCGCTGTGAGCCCGGATTATTTCCAAACTATGGGTATTCCGGTTCTGGCCGGACGCGCATTCAACAATGACGATCGCGGCAAGAGACAAGTCATTGTGTCGCAAAGCCTGGCGCATCGGCTTTGGCCAAACCAGAATGCCATTGGCAAGCAATGCCTGGCGGAATGGGCAGGTTTACAAACAAGCGAGGTGATCGCAGTCGCCGGCGACATCCATACCAGTCTCGATCAGCCCCCGCTATACATGGTCTACGTCACCGACTCCTGGGCTGAGGTGCCTCCGAGTGCGCCAGGATCCGCCTCCATCGTTATGCGGAGTGTGCAGGACCCCGCGAGCGTTGCAAACGCCGTGCGGAATGCGATTCATCAGGCTGGTCCGGACGTGCCGATTGTGGCACTATGACCTATGTCGCAACTGGTCGCACTTAATCTGGAAGGCCGCAGGTTCGAGATGTCACTCACGTCTTCTTTCGCAGTTTCGGCATTGCTTCTTGCTTCACTGGGCATCTTCGGAGTCTTGGCTTACTCGGTCGAACAGCGACGACGCGAGTTCGCCATCCGCACCGCCCTCGGCGCCCAACCGTCGCACTTGCTTCTGATGGTCATGCGACAAGGACTATGGCCGGTTGCGCTCGGCCTCATCGCGGGGATTATAGCCGCGCTGCTGAGCAGCAGCCTGCTCCAAAGCCTTATCTTTGGCATTACACCGCTGGACCCCCTGACGTTCGCGGCGGTGGCTTTGACGATTACGATTGTCGCCGTCATCGCCTGCTACATTCCAGCCCGCCACGCCATGATCGCCGACCCGGCAGTCGCTTTGCACTACGAGTAGCCGCTTTTCGCTTCACTTCACATCTGGAGCGTTTGAAACCGGTCGGAAGATGAGTGTAATGGAGAAGGTCGCTTACGGGGTAACCAGCGTGCCGCTCGGTAGGTTAACTCTCTGGAGATGTGTTAAGTTGCGCTCAGTGCGCGGGCATTCTGGGTCGCGACTGGCAGGTCTGGGGCGTGAACCACAACCTATAGTGCATGCGCAGTCACTCGCGTCGCGCCTAGCGGCGCGATCATCCTACTCCGTTACCCGCACCTTGCCGCTCGCGATGTTCGGCGAAGCGGCTCCGCACGCTCTCGGTGTCCCTCTTGGTCAGAGTGCGCGAACCCGTCGGGGCCATAAACCTACTGACAGCTCCCGCCCATGGCTCAGCGGCGCGGCCGCTCCCGGTCGTCCACGATTTCAATTTCTCCGCGGGCGACCATTCCTAAATCGGTACCGAACAACGCTTGTTGGTCGGTGACGCGGACTCGCGGTTTCGCCGTGCTCGGGATGAAACTGCTGGCGTAGGCGGGGTCGCTCTTCTTCTCATTGATATAAGCGTCGAGCGTAAGAGTCCTGTTCGTATCGTCGATTACCCGGATCGCCGGTTCACATCGAGGAGGCCAAACGATAGTAGCGCGCGACCTCACGTCGTCCGACAACGCGCTCGCGGTGTGCACCCCGTTCCTCGTCAGCGCATCGGCGATGCCACGCTCAATAATTCTTTTTGCACTCGGACCCGTCGTCCACTTTTCTTCCTCCCTAGGTCCTCCAGGGCAGCTAAGTTAGCACGAAGTCTGGCAAGCATCACTATTGGTTTTCGGCGAACTGCGACTGCGATTCACAGTGGCTACTGAAGCCGTGACACGTCGGCTTTTAGCGCCTGCTCGGGACGAAGGCCTCGCCGCACGCGGGACACTTGACGCTATTGAAGTCGATTCGCTGAACCTCGGCGGGCGGGATGCAGCGCCCGCACTTCGGGCAGACCCTGTCCATGCAGGCCAGAACCTTTTCCATGTCGATCTTCCGGCTTCGCGGCATTCGGCAATCACTGCACTAGCTTCGAGATCGCGTCGCCGAACAGGTCGCTCGCACGCAGCGTGGGTACAAGGACGAGAAGCAGTTTGAGCGCGAATGGGCTACTTGCGAACTCGCACAACGTGTATGGGCAAAGAAGCGAGCCGGAAAGTCTAGAGCCAAAATAGACGAACGCATGGAAATAGGCGTCAAGGGTGTCCCAGACCGTATGACGGATGAGTTCTTGGAACAGGAAGCACAAGCAGGGTGCGACAGCCAAGGAGTGATTCAAAGGCAGATTCATCGCCTGCTCCAAGGGCGCTCCAGCAAGGTCCCCCTTTTTGCCGTATCTAAATTTTATCTAAAATGGGTGCAAATCTCGCGTTTCTTGCGTTTCCTGCTGTTTGCAGAATCAGTAAGTTACTGATTCCAGGTTGGCCGTTGCGGTTTACAATAGAAACTTCGTCTGACCCTAGCGAACGGAAGCCTCATAGAGGAACGATCACCAATTTTGGAATCGACAAACAATAATTCCAGTACGGCCCCCACCGTTTACTGGCGGGTTGAGGGCAGCCTGCTCGACCTGACCGTGGTCGAGCCCGTGGCATTCTTCACTTGGAATGCCCAGACCTTCGCCGAACGCTTCCGGAGGCGTGGGCAGATCTTTCTGATGGCCCTGCTGCGGCCCTTTCTGTATTCCACGAACCGCAAGTTCGCTACCCGGGCAGTGCACACCGTCTTGAGGGGAGTCACTCGCGACCGTCTCGACCTGCTGGGAGAAGAGTTCTTCCTCTACAAACTGAAGCCCCGCCTGAAAGAGCGTGGCGTCCGCAAAGTGCAGGAACTGGTGGAAGCCGGTGCGGAGGTTGTGTTGGTCAGCCAGGGACTGGATCACGTCATGCGCCCGCTAGCCCAGCATCTTGGCGCCAAGCGCATCGTAGCCAACCGCCTGGAGTTTCGCGATGGCACGGCGACGGGCAGGTTGCTGGAGCCGGTGATCCGCCCGCGCGGCGCGTTCGCTCGCATACGGGAAGAGAATCCCGACGGGCGCAGGGCTCCGAAGACTCTGGCGCGGCAACTGGATATCTCCGTGGAAGACCTGCGCGCGGCAGTCATTCCCGCTGAGCGCCGGCCGTTTGCTCCGACCCGGCCGATTGTCAATTTCGAGGGCCGCAGGCAGGCCCCGGGATTCTCAGTTCGCCGGGCATTCACGGGAAAGCACGTAATGTTGATCGGTGTTACCGGCTTCATCGGCAAGGTTTGGCTGGCGAACACGCTTCTGGACTTGCCCGACGTGGCGAAGATCTATCTGCTGATCCGCCGCCAGAAATCGAACCCGGCCGAACGCCGCTTCGAGAAGATGGTGGAGGACTCGCCGGTATTCGATCCGCTTTTTGACCGGCACGGTGACCGGTTCCTCTACTTTCTGCACGACAAGATCGAAGTCGTCGAAGGCGACGTTACGCAGCCGGGCCTCGGACTCAGCCCCGAGACCGCGCGCCGCCTGCAGAAGAACCTCGACCTCATTATTAATAGCTCTGGCCTCACCGACTTTAATCCCGACCTGCGGGACGCCCTGACGACGAACACCGACGCCGCTGTCAATATTCTCGAGTTCGTGCGATCTGCCGATCACGCGGGACTTCTGCATCTCTCCACCTGCTACGTGGCCGGCGAGCAGGATGGCCGGGTCTGCGAGAAGCTGACGCCCAACTATAATCCCCGCGGGTTGGCAGATTTCGACGCCGAACAGGAATGGCGTTCGCTCCAGGAATTCGTGAAGCAGGCCGAGGTGCAGGCCGAGAGCGAGGAAGTCACGTCGGGCTTGCGCATGCAGGCGCAATCCAAGGAACATGCAGCGAAAAATCTGCATGGCGCGGCTCTCGAGAATCAGATCCGCAAGAATCGCGTGCGCTGGCTGAAAACTTATTTGACCGAGGCGGGAACGCGCCGCGCCAAGGAACTAGGCTGGCCGAACACCTACACGCTCACCAAGAGCCTGGCCGAGTCACTGATCGCCAAACACGGCGCCGGACTGCCCATCGCGATTGTGCGTCCCGCAATCGTTGAGACGTCGGTCGCCAAACCGTTCCTCGGGTGGAACGAGGGCATCAATACTTCCGCATCGTTGTCGTATCTGTTGGGAACCTATTTCCGCCAGCTGCCGACGAACGAGAGCAAGAGGCTCGACATTATTCCGGTGGACGCCGTTTGCAGCGGAATGACGCTGATTGCCGCCGCCGTGATGGAACGCCGCCACGACTCCATGTACCAACTCGCAACCTCCGTAACCAACCCCTGCGACATGGGCCGTTCGATCGAGTTGACGTCTTTGGCGCACCGCAAGCACTACCGCGCCCAGGAAGGCTTGGAATCGTGGCTGCGCCTGCGCTTTGATGCGATTCCGGTTTCAAAGACCCGCTACAACCGCATGTCCGCCCCGGCGCAGAAAGCGATTGTGCAGTCCATTCAGCGGGTGATGTCGCCGTTGCCGCTGAAAAAAGCGCCGCTGGTGAAAACCGAGCGGAGCCTCGAGCGTTTGGAAAAACTCATCGAACTGTTCGAACCTTTCATCCTGCTGAACGAGCATGATTTCGCGGCTGAAAACATCGAGAAACTCTCGTATGCGCTCGTACCCGAAGAGCAGGAGCTTTTCGGATACGACACGCGCTCGCTCGATTGGTGGGAGTACTGGATCAATATTCACATCCCGGCTCTGCGCCGCTGGACGTATCCTTTGATTGAAGGAAGGCCTCTCGAAGCACGGCCTCCCCGCACCTTTCAACTTGCGCCCGCGAACGGAGATGCCGTGAAGACCGGGACCGACGGAGCCACGTGGCGATATTCCTGACCGGGTCGACCGGATACATCGGCGCACATGTTGCCGCCAACCTGCTGGAAGGTCACGGCGCTTCTTTGAACGTGCTGGTGCGGGCTCGTGATCCGCAGGAGGCGCAACTGCGGCTGTGGCGTGCCCTGCAATTACACTTGGAATTCCCGCGCTTCTTCGAATATCTGCAGACGAAAGTGCGGATCTTTTGCGGAGACCTGACTTCTACCGGCTTTGGTCTCGGCCGCGACGAGTACGACCGGCTGGTGCACACCACGGATTCCGTTATCCATTGCGCGGCGTCGCTGAACCGAAAATCGGAGAAGAGTTGCCTGAACGTGAATCTTCGGGGCACCCTCGAGGTGCTGACCTTGGCGCGCCATGCCGAGCACTACCACGGTCTGCGACGTTTCAGCGAGGTCAGCACGGTGGCTGTAGCGGGAAAGCGCAGCAATGAAGTGGTCACCGAGGATCGATCGATCGAATGGGACCGCTCCGACTACGATCCCTACGCGCGCACGAAGAAGTTTTGTGAGCACATGACTCGCGTCTTGCTGCCGGATACTCCCAAGACGGTCTTCCGTCCGAGCATTGTCCTGGGAGACAGCCGTCACGCGGAAACGACCCAGTTCGATATGGTCAAGGCCTTCGTATTTCTGGCGGGCCTGCCGGTATTGCCGTTCCGTCCCACGGACAAGATCGACATCGTCAATGTGGACTTTGTCGCAGACGCGATTGCAACCTTGCACCAAAAAGACCAGCCGGAGTACGACACCTACCATCTTTCTTCGGGCACGGGATCACAGACCTTCCGCGAGTTGACGACGGCACTGGCCGCCGCTCAGCAGAAGCGCAGCCCTGTGTTTCTGCCTTTTGCGGAGAAGCCGTTCTCCGGTTCCGTCAACTTCCTCGCCAATCGGAAAGGAGCGATGGCCAAGGGTGCTTCTCTGATGAAGGTATTCATGCCGTATCTGGTGTGGAATACGCTGTTCGATAACACTCGCGTGACCACCGAACTGAAGCGCAAGCCGGTACCGTTTTCGCAGTACAGTTTTCCACTCCTCAAGTTCAGCCGGGAGAATAACTTCGAATACAACTACAAGCCTTGGCCCGCTGCCGCAGGAGGGACTGCCGCATGATGGATTTCGTTTTGGAAGCCTGGGTCAGCGGTAACATCGAGCGTGCCAAAGCCCGATGGATGCTGGGCGGACACAATCCCTGGCAGCCCGGCGAAAGACTGAAGCTGCTCTTTGCCGGCTACAACGGCACCCGCAACATGGGTTCGGACGTACGCGTCGACGAAATGTTGCGCCAGATCCGTCACATCCTGGGCGCAGAGCGGGTCGAGTTCAGCGTCATGAGTCAGAACTTCGAGTTCTCGAAAGGATACTTCGAGGGCACGAAGCAGGTGCACCTGCCCGATATTTTTCCGCCATTCTTGTCCGATGAGGTTCCGCGGCACCACGGCGTAATAGCGTGCGAAGGCTCCATGTTCAAGAGTAAGTTCGCCAACGCGCTGACGACGATGATGATTGGTTCGCTTGGCATCGCCGCGGTCGAGAACAAACTTTCCGTAGGATACGGTGCAGAGGCCGGACACATGGATCCTCTGGTCGCCAAGATGTGCGGCCGTTATTGCAAGAACTCGCTGATCATCACTCGCAATGAAGAGTCGCGAACCGTGTTGCGTGAGTTGGGCGTACCAACCGAGATCGGCACCGATACTGCATGGACGTTCGAGCCACGTCCGGCGGAGTATGGCCAAAGTGTTTTACGCCAGGTGGGCTGGGACGGTAATGCACCTGTCCTTGTTGTCTGCCCGATCAATCCCTTTGAATGGCCGGTGAAAGCCTCTGTGGCGAAAGCGGCCATTCACAGCCTGACGGGCGCCTACAAGAAGAGCCACTATCGCGGGCCCTACTTCCATAATGCAGGCCCTGCCGCCGATCGTGCGTACGAGCACTACCTGAGTTCCATTGCGAAGGCCGTGGATGCCTTCCGCAAGCAGCGGAACGTGTTCGTGATTCTGGCGGCGACCGAGCGCATGGATGCGCGCGCGGCAAACCGTATCTCCGAGAAACTTGGTGGAGTGCCGGTGCTCAGTTCGGACCAGTACAACATGTATGAACTGGTCAGCATTCTGCGCGCCTGCCACATGATGGCTTCTTCGCGTTATCACGGCATCGTGACTTCCATGCCGGCACTGGTGCCTTCAGCGGGTATCACCATGGATGAGCGCATTCGCAATCTGATGCGCGAGCGCGGCCATCCGGAGTTGCTCATGACCGTCGACGATCCTGACCTCGAACCGAAGCTGTTGGTGGCTCTCGAAACACTGGCCACGCAGGGCGAGCGCATCGCCGACGGGATTGCGCGCACAGTGGTGAAGAATCTGAAAGTCATGGCGCGAATGGGAGTTTACTTCGAGGAAGAGGTCCAACGGCGGTACCCCGACTTCCAGACACGCACCGGCAAGTGGAGTTGGGAAGATTATCTTCCGCCCATGAACGCCTCGCTTCGCCAGTTGGTGGCGGCCTACAACTGAATCCGCAGATTCTCCAGGTACGAACAACCATGCCATTTGTCGGGGAAATATTTTCGCAACTCAAGGCCGCGGCGGACACCCGGGTGCTCCAGGAAATCCGCGACGGTCAAATCACCGGTGTGACCGGTACGGAATTCCTCGAGTTGATCCGCACAGCGCGAGCCTTCTTTGCTGCCCGGAGGCTGAAGAAAGGCGACCGCTGCGGCCTGTTGGCTGCGAACAGCATCCGCTGGATGGCCGTCGATTTCGCAGCAATGGCCGAGGGATTGATTGTCGTTCCGCTCTACTTCCGGCAGGCCCCGGCCGAACTGGTCGCAATGATGAAAGACTGCACGCCATCGCTAGTGTGCTGCGGCGATGCGAAACTGCGCGACGGTATCCTCCAGAACTGGCCAGGTGCTGGAGGCTCTGAAGCGCCAAGCCATTTTCTTTTTGATGAAATCTTTTCAGGGGTCGAAGGAGTCTCGCTCGATCGCCCACAGGTTCGCGATGAAGATCCCGTCACAATCATTTACACGTCGGGCACATCGGGCGAGGCGAAAGGTGTGGTGCTGACGGCCGCGAACGTCGGGTTCATGCTGGGTTGCACCTCGGCGCGGCTGGACTCGCTGATGGGCGGACGATCCGGGCAGGACCGCATCTTTCACTACCTGCCGTTTAGTTTTTGCGCATCCTGGATCGCTGTGCTGACTTTCCTGCTGCGCGGAAGCCTGGTGACACTGAACACCGACCTGACGAAGATCCCAAGCGACATGCCGGTAGTGGCTCCGCACTACTTCCTGAATGTGCCGCAGTTGCTCGAGCGCATGCGTCGCGCGGTGGACGAACAGATCGCTCAAAAGGGCGGCATCGTTCACACGATTTACTCTCGCGCCAGGACCGCGCGGGTACGACAAAAGGAGCGTAGCTCGAAAGCGGGCGACGCTGTCTGGGACTGGCTGGCCAAGGCCGCGGTCTTCCCGGCGATCCGCAAGAAAATGGTGGGCTCGAATCTGAAAGCCCTGATCTGCGGATCGGCGCCCCTCACTCCCGAAGCTCAGGATTATTTCAGCATGCTCGGCATCCCCGTTTTGCAGGTCTACGGACTCACGGAAACGACTGGGATCTGCACCATGGATGATCCGGACAACGTCGTGCCTGGGGGTGTCGGACCCGCGATCTCAGGCATCGAGATGAAGCTGGGTGACAACGACGAGATCGTTGTCCGCGGACCGAACGTGTTTCCCGGCTATTGGAACCGTCCCCAACAGACCGCGGACGTCCTGCGCGATGGATGGTTCCACACCGGCGATCAGGGCGAGATGGATGCGGCAGGGAACTGGCGCATCGTGGGGCGAATCAAGAATCTGATCGTCCTCGGTTCCGGCCACAAGATCGCGCCCGAAACAATCGAAGAGGAGATCGCCCAGCATTTGCCAGGTGCGCAGCAAGTAGTTGTGGTCGGCAATGGCCGCGGATATCTCTCCGTCATCGTCACGGGTAGCGTGACCGGCGAACAGGTGCAGACCGCGCTCGATGCCGTCAATCCTGAGCTTCCGCACTACAAACAAGTGCGTGTCTTTCGCGTGCAAAAGGAACCGTTCTCTGTCGAGAGTGGAATGCTCACAGCAATGGGCAAGCTGAAACGCGAAGCGATTTCAGCGCGCCTGAAGAGCGAGATCGAGGAGATGTATCAAGTCAAGCAGGCGGTCTAGAGTCAGCGTAGAGAGGGAAGGCCTTGGGCAAACAGCAATTCAACGGGCAAGCTCTGTCATGGAAGGTTGACAGTGGAGTCATCGAACTGGCACTCCACCGCGATCCCTGCAACGAACTGGGCTCCCTGTCGCTCGATGAACTGGAACAATTTGCGTCTGCGCTCGATGACCTGGAGAAGGACGCGCATGCTCTGATCATCCACAGCGCCTTGAAGTGCGGTTTTTGCGCCGGAGCCGATCTGCGAGAACTGTATGAACGCTCCCAGGCCATGGGGAAGGCCGAGGCCGTCCACGGCGTACGCGATTTTCTGGAGCGCATCCACCGCGTGCTGAATCGAATCGATGCAGTGCCTCTCACCACCATTGCGGCGGTTCACGGCGTAACGTTTGGGGGCGGATTTGAACTCGCATTGGTCTGCGACTTGATCATCGCCGACAAAATGGCGCGTTTTTGTTTTCCAGAACTGAGGCTAGGACTCATTCCCGGATTCGGCGGAATCCCGCGCCTGAAAAGGGATTTGGGGAACGCAGTGGTGCGTGACCTGCTCATGACCGGTCGCAGTTTCAACGCGACAAAAGCCCAGCAGATCGGTCTGGTCAGCCAGGTCGTCTCGGAAGGCGAGGCGTTGCGCGCCGCCCGCGCGACAGCCGCCCAGTTGGGAAAGTTCGACCGGCAAACCGCGGTTGCGGCCAAGCGATTTATCAAGCCGGTTCCGCACGACGAATTGCGCAAGGAAATTGATATTTTTTGCGATCTGTTTTCGCGGCCAGCCGTGCAAGCCGGATTGAAGAAGTTCGTAGAGAGCACAGACGCGCAGCCCTATTTGCCGTGAGAACCGGGCGCTGTCAGGAGTCGCAAAACAGGTTAGAGTAACTTATATGCAAACAGCCGATCAGACTCTCGACGAGATCCTTACGCTGGCCGCGGCGCATTTTAAGGTGCCGCGCGAGAAACTTTCCCCCGACGCCGATTTCTTCAAAGCGCTCGGCATTGACAGTCTGCAAACGCTCGATCTGCTGACGCGCCTGGAGAACCACTTTCACGTCGAACTCCCGGACTACGAACTGCAAGGTGTCACCGATTTCCGGACGCTCGCGGGAAAGATTCAGGCGCGGCTCTAGATCCTTGAAGTCACAATCGAGATTCGGTGGGTAATGAATTGATAACTAAGCTTTTCCCCGCGCGCACCCGTCCCTGTGGTGAAATGAAAGGTTAATGCTCGATCTCCGCCAATACACCTGTCTGGGCGCCGCGCTGCGCGATGCGCTGGACCGTTTTTCCTCCGAAGTCTGCCTGATCGAGGCGGAACGTGACCGGGAAAAAGTCCGCCTCACGTATTCCGATTTCAAAGAGATCGCTTTGCCCCTCTCCCGCGCCCTCGAGGACGCCGATTACGATTCTGGCGATCGCGCCGCCATCATCATGACGAATCAGTCGAAATGGCTGATCTCGGCGTACGCCATCTTTTATTGCGGAGGAGTACTGGTCCCGCTGGACTATAAGCTGAGCGCGCCTGAGCACCTACAGTTGCTCGCCCACTCCAAGGCCAAGGTGCTCATCGTCGAGTACCACTTGTGGCGCGCGATCATGGAGTCCCCCGACTTCCACAAAATTGCCACCAAGATCGTCCTCGTGACGGAAGCCCCGCTGGGCGTGGAGTTGGCGGGTGCTTTTCGGTGGGAGGACTTCAAGCGCAAAGGCGCTCCCGACTTTGTCATGCGCCAGAAGGACGATGTCGCCTGCATCGTCTATTCCTCGGGAACGGGTGGCCGACCCAAGGGATGCGTCCTCACCCACGAGAATTACCTGGAACAGTGTGGTGCGCTGACTGCCTGGTACCCCTTTTGGCCGGGTGTACGCTATCTGAGCATTCTGCCCACGAATCACGCGATCGATTTCATGGTGGGCTTCATCGGTCCCTTCGTGTGCGGAGCGTGCGTGGTCCATCTGCGTACGCTGCGACCCGAGTTCGTGCGTGACGCTTTTGTGCGCTACCGCATCACTTACGTATCTCTGGTCCCGATGATCGTGAAGAACCTGGAGCGCGGCCTGCGCGCGAAGTTCGACGAACTCCCGTCGTGGAAGCGGGCCTTCCTGAATGCCATGATCGCCACCAACCGCCTGCTGACGCGCCGCCGCCCTAACGTGAAGCTCAGCCGCATGCTGCTGCCGAACGTTCACCGCGGATTTGGTGGCGAAGTGCTGGCCCTCATCACGGGTGGGGCCTTCATGGAGCCCTCCACCATGCAGTTCTTCTACGACCTCGGCATTCCGGTGGTGAACGGCTATGGGCTCACCGAGGCTGGCACCGCGCTCACGCTCAACGATCTCAAGCCGTTCCGTGCGGATACGGTCGGCAAGCCGTTGCCCGGCGTCGAACTGCGCATTTTAAGTCCCGACGCGGATGGCGTGGGCGAGGTCGCGGTTCGCAGTAAGACCGTCATGTCGCACTATCTCGATGATCCCGAGCTGACGTTAGAAACGATCGTCGACGGCTGGCTCCTCACGGGGGATCTGGGACGGTTTGAGAGAGGTGGACATCTGCAACTGTTCGGCCGCAAGAAAAATATGATCGTGACCGAGGGCGGAAAGAACATCTACCCAGAGGATATCGAGACCGTTTTCGATGGGCTGCCCGTCAAAGAATACACCGTCTTCGCGGCGAACTACGTCTGGCCGAAGAAAGAACTCGGGCGTGAAAGCCTGGTCCTCGTACTGCGCTTAGAGCAGACTCAGAAATTCGACGCTAAGTTGCTCGAAGATATCTCGGCGCGAAATCGTCGATTGCCTGATTTCAAGCGCGTCAGCGGATATCTGGTCGTGGAGAAAGACTTCCCTCGAACTGCCTCGATGAAGATTAAGCGGCAAGTGTTAGCGGAAGAGATTGGCAAGTCGATAAATCGGGACGCAATTGTGGGGTTGTGACCGCCGCTGAAGTAGCATTTATCGTGCGAAAGTCTTGACGCGCAGATCATTCCCTTACTGTAAAAACGGAACCTGGAACCTTGGGGCAAAACTATCTTGCGATTGTGAATCCGGCGGCAGGAGGCGGGCGCAGTCGCAAACTGCTCGGTCCTGCCCTCGATCGTCTGCGGGCTGGCGGTATTGACGTTAAGGTAGCGGCCACCCGTGCTCCGGGCGAGGCGACGGAGATTGCGCGGGAGGCCTATGCACGCGGCGTCAGGAACTTCATCGCCGTCGGCGGCGACGGCACTTCCTATGAAATCGTGAACGGTCTCTATCCCCAGGCCCTTGCAGGAGAGCGGCCGACCCTGGGGTTCCTACCATTAGGCACGGGCAATTCTTTCTTGCGCGACTTCAGTCATCAGGGCGTCGACGTATGGCATCGAATCGTTACTCGCTCACCGCAGCCGGGCCTGCGACGTGATGCGCTTGCGTCACCGCACGGGAGTGATTCATTACATTAATTTGTTGAGTATGGGATTTTCGGCCGATGTGGCCACCCTGCGCGCCCGGCGCTTTAGCCACTGGGGAGAGTTGGGATACCAGGCGTCCATTCTTCTGACGCTTGCGCGTTTCAACCGCCGCCCCTTCCCGGTTCGCGTCGAAGGCGCGGAGTCTTTCGACGACCGGCGTTGCCTTTTCCTCACTTTCAATAACAGCAAATTCACCGGAGGCACGATGATGATTGCTCCTCAAGCCGAGATCAACGACGGTTTAGTGGAGTATGTGCGCTGGGGTCCGATTGGCCGGTTGGGTCTGATCCGCAACCTGCCCGGCCTCTATGACGGCACGCACGTCGAGCACCCGCTGGCCGAGCGCCAGGGCACGCGGCGTATCGAGTTCAAACTGGATGCTCCGGTCGATGTCATGGTCGACGGGGAAGTACTGACCCTGCATTGCGAGGAACTCGACGTACTCCCCGGGGCGCTCAATGTCGTGGCCTGATCGTCACCGATTCCCGTGATATAAGGATGAGTCATGTCTGAAGAACGGCGGAAACGGCAACTGGAGCGGGAGGGCAGCGCTAGCGATGGAAACACGAAGAAGATGGCTACCTATGGCATAGTTGTGATTCTGCTGGCCACCGCGTTCATCGCAGGCCGTTACTACAAAAATCACAGGTACGACAATTTCGCGAAATGCCTGGCGACCAAGCAAGCCAAGATGTATGGCCTCTACTGGTGCCCGCACTGCATCGAGCAGAAGGAAATGTTCGGCGCAGCTTTCCACTACGTGCCTTACCAGGAGTGTGCGATCAAGGGTTCCCAGGAAGAGGCGGCGGTTTGTAAGATCGCGGGAGTGAAATTGTTTCCCAGTTGGCAGTTTGGAGACGAATCCCCGAAGGAAGGCGTCCTCTCGATGGAAGCCCTGAGCGACAAGACGGGGTGCAGCCTGCCGTGACGGACCCTACGCCCCGCAACCGGATTCTCTTCCTGCTCGTCGCGCTCCTGTCGCTGGCGGGTGTTATTGTTTCGGTCGTATCGCTCCAGCGCCACTACGCCAAGTCCGCGACCGCGTTCTGCGATTTCAACCAGAAGTTCAGTTGCGACATCGTCAATCGTAGCGAGTATTCGACCATCCAGGGCGTGCCCGTGGCCGGGATCGGCGTTGCCGGATACGCCGTCCTATTCGTCCTGGCCACATACTGGAAGTCGCGAACAGAGACGCCAAACCGCTTGCTGGGAGCGGCGATTGCTGGCCTCGCCTTCGCCCTCTACCTCACTTATATCGAAGCCTACGAACTCATGACCTGGTGTATTTTGTGCCTGATCTCGTTAGCCCTGATCTCCCTGATCAGCCTGCTCGCAATCGCGGTAAAAGTCAGAACTGCGACAGCGTAAATCATGTTCTCCGTTGTATTCTGGTAGGGCGCTGCTCCTGATGGAAGAAATCCAGCAAACAGAAAGCTATGCCCCCGGACCCGCTGCCGGCGCAATCCGCGCGCAGTTTGCGACAGGAGATTTGCGCCTCCACGAATTCCGCAGCCGAATTTTCCGCAACTCGCGATTCCTGCGCGTCTGGCTCCCTCCGGGATACGACGATGCAGTCAATGGCGAACGGCACTATCCCGTCCTATACCTGAACGATGGACAGAACCTGTTCGAAGGGGCGACCTCTTTCAACGGAATCGAATGGCAGGTCGACGAAACCGGAGACCGCCTGATCCGCGAGGGTGTTGTGCCGCCCATGATTATTGTGGGCATGGATAATGCGGCCCGGGCGCGTATCCGCGAGTACATGCCGCACCGCTCTTTGCATCCCGTGATGATGCGGGCGCTCGGCACACGCTATCCCGCGTTTCTGTTCAAAGAAGTGTTTCCGTTCATGGCCCGCAACTACCGCGTGGCCGCTGGGCCCGAGAATACGGGACTGGGCGGTTCATCCCTGGGTGCTCTGATCTCGCTATACACGGTGGCGGTGCGTCCCGGAGTGATTGGCCGGTTGCTCTTGGAGAGTCCCTCGCTTTGGGCCTCGAACCGTCAATTGATACGGCAGAGTCGTGGCGTCAAACGGTGGCCGGAGCGAGTCTACCTCGCAACCGGAACCGCCGAGGCGGGGCGCAAAGACAAAGATCAGAGCATGGTGGATGATGTGCGCGAACTTGCCGCGATCCTGCGCCGCGCGGGACTAGACGACGCACGCATGAGACTCGTCGTCGACGAAGGCGCTTCGCACCACGAATCGGCCTGGGCCCGCCGTTTCCCGGAGGCATTGGCATTTCTGTTCGGGAACGAGCGATAGTTTCGGTATCTTCGACCGCTAAGAAATTCTAATGCTCACTTCTCCGGCCGGATGAACCCGCGCCGTGCTCACGCGCGAGACGCTCCAGATCAAGTACAACGTACCCACCATCGCAACCACCGACAGTTGAACGTGCGTCCATCGAGTGTACGGTCCCAGCAGCGGAAGCATGTACACGAAGTAGAGAAGTGTTCCGAGCCAGCGGGTCGAGGGGGTGAGCGGCTGAGCGACAAGCCAGTCGGCTAGTAGGAGAAACGCGGGTGCCAGAATTGCCAGATCGTAGACCGTGAGATGGGGCGCAACCAGCACACTTGCCAAGAGCAGGACAGAATACCGAAGAGGCAACGACACATCGTTTGCGCGCCTCCAGCATGCGATCGTCAGCCCGAGCACAGCCGCCGCGCTCAGGATATAAAGGCCGAAGGAGAGTCCCGGCCAAGGCAGAAGCATCGTCCAAAACGTTCGCAAAGAGTGTGTCTGATAGAGCTTGGGTTCGAGCAGAGGCCACAAGTCGCCTACATTCCGAAGTATTCGTATCCACCGCTGCAGAGGCGCAACTCCGTAGTAGAGTGCGCCCACCGAGAGTTGTCCAGCCGCCGAAATAAGCGCCCCGAGCACCGTCTTCCAGGCCCCGATTGAAACGAACAAGACGACTGCGGCCAGACCCAACTGCGGCTTGAAGATCAAGCAGCCCAGAACCATTCCTGCCAGCCACTGCCGCCGGTCGCGCAGCAAGAAGTACATCAACGTGAAGCAGGCGAGTGCGGCCGCAGCCGTCTGACCCCACGCGATGAGATGAAAGAAAGCAGGGTATGCCACGGCGAGCAATGCGACGGTCCCTCCGCAGCTACGCAGGTTCGGACAGGCCCGCCAGATGTAATAACAACAAATGCCGTAGACCGCCGCGCTGCCGCACCACCATACAAAGAGCGCCCAGCCGTACGAAAGATGAGACAGCGGCGCGAGGAAGACTGACACTTGCGGAGGATACAACGGCAAATACTGGACATCCGCGGCATCTGGCACGCGTTGCGCCGCCAGCGCCGCCTGCGCATTCATGTCATACAAATCGGAGCCACGATGAGCCGCTGCGACTGAGCCCAGCGTGTAGAGATGTAGAAAGTCTGTTCCCCTAATGTTCCCGTTCCGGTCGCGCAGGCCAGGAGTCGCTACGTTCCAGGCGTAGAACGACCACAGACACACAGCGAGGAGCGCGCCGTGCGCGCGGAGTCGCCTGGCCGTCAGCCACGCGCCAGTCTGTGCAAGCTCGGTTGCTGAACCTGTGCGATCGCTCTTCAACATCCCAAGTTCTCAGTCGGCAACTGTTTCCCCCGGCGCCATACCCTGAGCCGAGTTCCGCCTGCTCCAGAGCAGAACCGGCAAAAGCAACGGCAGGCAGATGCCGCAAGCGCCGGAAGCAGCGCAAGTTGACTTGCTGGATTTAGCGGAGGCCGCAATACCAACAATGCCGTCGAAGCGACCCAGGGCCAGAACACTCCCACGATGAAGATCATCCGGCCGAGGCGGCCGATTCCTGCCCATCCGCGCATCACCAGGAGTGCAGGTAGTATCAGCAATACCTGATTAAAAGGCGTAAACAGTGGGAAGGCCAGCACCGTTCCCATCAGAAATGCAGCAAATAGCGCAACGAACCTCGGCGAATCTCCGCCAGCTTTTCGGTGCTTCCACCCGAAGATCAGAAGCCATGCGACAATCACAAACGAAACTGCGATTCCGAGCGTGTCACCGAGAAGCAACCGTGGCAGGGAGGTTGTAGGAAAATATCTGCGGTAAGCCGCCATCGCAGCGACGGAATCCCCCAGCCATCCGGGAACAAGAAGTTCACCGGCACCGATTAACAGCGAGAGCGTCACGCCAAAGCCCAGCCCCAGACGCCATCTGGCGCGCCATTCTCCGGCGGCCCAGAAAACAAACCAGACCAACGGCAACAGCGCCATCTGCGGCTTGATTGTCGAGAAAGCAAGCACTACGCCAGCGCTCGCAGGGTACTCCTTGTGCACCAGCCACGCTCCTGCCGTGAGCAGGCACCCAACCAACAACGCCAATTGCTGGTGGCGCATTCCCTGCACGATCTGCGGACTGCTCACGACCAATACTATGAGCGCGACCGCAGTCGTCCACGGCATTCGCCAGTCCAGAAGGCCCAGGCTGAACACAACGCTCAAACCTGCAAACGTGCCCAGCACGAACGGAGCCCAGAACTGAACCTTGGCGAAGTCCGTATGAATCGTGGGCGCCATCAGAAACACAACATAGACTGGATAAACGAATCGCTGTTCATCGACGACGCGTCGCGACGCGTCGTCTGCGGTGACAATGTGCCCGTAGTAGGCCGTCTGAATTTCATGGCTTACCTCGGGGCTGTACGGGTTGCGTCCGTTCAGAAGAAGCTCGCGCGCGCCCACCCATCGCGGATACAGATCGCCCATCTGCGCCTTGAGCCCGCCCTTTTGCAGGTCTTTCGCATCCGCCCATGGGCCCAGAATCCTGGTGCACGTACAGCCACGCCGTCGCACTGACGAACAAGACTGAGCACAAACAAAAGCGGGAATATGTTTTATCTTTAGCGATGTCACGGGAATCGAAACGGCTGCGCTGTGGAAGTGTATCAAGCTCGACGCGGCGTGCAGGCCACGCAAGCCCTGCTGGTCCTTATTTCAATTCGTAGGATCTCAGTTCCGGCTTGCGGATCATCACCGTTTATCTGCCACACTCGGCGATTTTGAAATAGTCCAGCAATTCCTTGTTTTGCCGCCGTCACCCATATCGCGGGCCCACACCACCTTGGAACCATCGATGTCGGCGCCATTCCACACCCATTCCCAATCGACGTCATGATGCGGCCCGTAATCCACTCATCACGAGTTGCCGGTCCCGGGCTATCCGGTCGAGTTCCTCGCTGGACCCTTATCCGCTGCAGATTTCCACGTGGCCACGCTGGTTCGATGGGGGCGTGCGCGACGACTGCCGTAACGCGCAACAGGATCATGGCGCGCAAGCCACTATGGGAATCATCGTCACCAGTGACGGCTCCCATCCGGTCCTCCCGCCAGCGCCACAGGCGAAGATGCCGCATGCATTGCGTCAATCACCAGGAACAAGAGCAGCAGTCGCAGGCGCAAAATAGTGAGGCAACGTCCAGGTCTGACGGCAAATCCCAGAGCCATGCATGCGAGCAGCAGCCACGGCAATCGCATGTTGCGGTCTCGGATCGCCCACGGCAGCGCCAACAAGGGCAGAGTCAACGCCGGGCCAAGTAGAATTGCCACACTGTTGCCACCTTCACCGCACTGCTCCTGAGAAATCCGCTCAGCGTGCGGCTGTCTTCGAAGCGGCCAAGTTCCCAGCGATAGAAATCGACTGTATGACCGTCGTGATGATACGTTGGCTCTGGTCGCGGCGTCTGCCACAGGAAATAGGGTGCCGTCGCATATGTCTCGCGATTCACCTGATATGTCATGCGGAACGGATTTCCCGTGACCCGGTAGTAGTAGTAACCCGTTCCCACGGCAGCAAGCAGCAGCGCCGTTAGGATCGGCAAAACCGCGCGCCGCAGACTCAGTTGAAACTTGTGGATGATTGGGTCCCATCAGCCAGACAATCATTGCCGCCGCAATCGGAATCGCAAAAACAAGTCCTTCATACGGTCGGCTGTTTGCCAAGATTGCCAAACCCACAGCCATAAGCAAGCCTGAGCCCAGCGACATTCTCTTGCGCACTCGCGGCCACGCGCCCAGCACGAGCGCCCCGCCTAGGGCCGCTACCGAAGCGCACCAGTAACTATTCATCCAATAGCTGAGAATGCCCAGCCGCAAAGCCGCCAGAATCGCGCCGAACAAAGCCCACTGCGGCGGTAACCATCCCTGTAGCATCCAGCACAACGCCGAACACATTGCGGCTGTGATTAGAAGTTGTCCGACCCACGGATGCCCCAGCAATTGCCCTGCCGCCAGAACCAGTCCTTCCGCCGGAGGATACATCGACATGTATGTTGGGCGTTCGATGATGTGGAAGCTCTCGAAGTGAACCCACATGGGATGAGTGGGGTTCGTGATTTTCCCGTGAGCGAACGTATCCGCCGCGAGCAGATAGCTGAACTCGTCGTTCCACCGCGGGTGCGGAATGCCAAGCACCGGGATGAGCGCAGCCCGAACTACAACTACTCCCGCCCCCACCGCTAATACGGCGAGCCCTCGTCGCTGAGCCAGGCGGCCGAAGGCACATTCGAAGGATTGAAGTGTTGAAGGACCTGACTGTTTCTGCGCTCGTCGCGCCGACCAGAAGCTGAGCGCACCAGTGGCAATCACTAGAATTAATTCGATGATGACAAGCAGTGAAGGAGCCAGCCGGGCATAGAGATGTTCCATCGTGGTGTGCGTTGGCCCGCTGGTAGTGTACGCCAGCCGCGAGTCGACGAAGCAAGGCCTTCGCTCGGAAACCGCAGCGGATGCCGAAATCCCTGCGATCTACCGGCCCGCCACTTCCTTCACGCCGGTTTCTTCGAACAGGCCGTCGACGATCTGAATCATTTCATTGTCGACCACCCGGTTTTTCGCGATGGCCTCCTTCAGTGGAATTGACACGATCTTGTTCGACCGCAGCGCCGCCATGCAGCCAAACTCGCCGCGATGAACCATATCGATCGCACCCAGGCCGTACCGGGTGGCCAGCACACGGTCGAACGCGCTGGGGGAGCCGCCGCGCTGAATGTGACCCAACACCACTGCCCGCGTATCGAAGCCCGTACGCTTCTCGATCTCGCGCGCCAGGATATTGGCGATGCCGCCCAATTTGGCGTGACCAAATTCGTCCTTGCCCATGTCCTGCAGGATCGGTGCCCCCGACCCGGCATCCGACGAAAACTTTGCGCCCTCCGCCACGACAATAATAGAGAAGTAGCGTCCGCGCTCGTGGCGTTGGCGAATCGATTCGGCGACTTTGTCGACATCGAAGGGCCGCTCGGGGATCAGAATGACATCGGCGCCGCCTGCGACGCCGCTGTATAGGGCAATCCAGCCTGCATCCCGCCCCATAACCTCCACGACCATCACGCGGTTGTGCGCCTCGGCCGTGGTGTGGATGCGATCAATCGCTTCGCACACGATGTTGCACGCGGTATCGAATCCAAAAGTGTAGTCTGTCCCCCCCAGATCATTGTCGATCGTCTTGGGCACTCCGATGACCTTGACTCCACGTTCGTGTAGCTTTTGCGCCACCGACAAGGTGTCGTCGCCGCCGATGGCCACGATGGCGTCGATCTTGTGCTTCTCAATCGTCGCGATGCAGCGGTCGATCCCGTCTGGGCGCTTCGACGGATTGGTGCGCGAAGTCCGCAGAATGGTTCCCCCGCGAGGCAGAATGCCGCCCACAGCATCCAGATCCAGGACCATGCTCTTGTCTTCGATCAGGCCGCGCCAGCCCTCCAGGAAGCCCTCGAATTCGTCGTGATAGTGAAACACGCCCTTCCGCACCACGGCGCGGATGACCGCGTTCAGTCCCGGACAATCGCCCCCGCCGGTTAACATCCCAATCTTCATCGTTTGCTCCTCTTCGAGTATAAGTTCCGAATAAAGTCCTCCGAATGCACCCCGAGTGCAGGGGCGACGAAATGGCCCAAAAACGCAAGGGTGAACACCGGTCGGAAGAGATAGATTAACATTAAATCGACCGCAGCCAAAGCCAGACGGCCCACAGAAAATCGTTCAGGCAGAGCCTTCCGCGCGGCTTTACATGGGCATTGCGCTTCCGCGCAGGATTCGACACAATGCTCGACGGACATGAATCTAACGGTGTCGATCTTTGCGTGGCTCATGGTGGGCGTGCTCGGCATGGCCGCGGTGGCCGTAATCGCCGTTCACCGTGGCGAACCCATTAACGCCCTGTGGCTGGTCGTGGCTGCGACTTGTTGCTACGCCCTCGGATACCGCTTTTACAGCAAGTTCATTGCGGCGAAAATTCTTGCGCTTGACGCCCTCCGCGCAACTCCTGCGGAACGCCTCGAAAACGGGCGCGATTTTCTGGTCACCAACAAGTGGGTCGTGTTCGGGCACCACTTCGCCGCCATCGCAGGGCCGGGTCCACTGGTTGGGCCGGTTCTGGCCGCGCAGTTTGGTTATCTTCCTGGGACGCTTTGGGTGCTGGCCGGCGCCGTATTCGCCGGATGTGTTCAGGACTTCGTGATCCTTCTTTTCTCCGTGCGCCGAGACGGCAAGTCGCTGACCGAAATGGCTAAAGAAGAGATCGGACGCGTTGGTGGTTTTGTCGCGTACACGGCAGTGATCGCGATTCTCGTTATCCTGCTCGGCGTGGCCGCTCTGATCGTGGTGAATGCGCTCAAAGACAGTCCCTGGGGCACGTTCACGATTGCCATGACAATTCCTATTGCGCTGCTGATGGGTCTCTATCTGCGGCGCATTCGACCCGGCAAAGTGCTTGAAGTTTCGATCCTCGGCTTCATCCTGGTGCTCCTCGCGATCTGGGGAGGACGCTGGACCTCGCTCAACCCGTACCTGGCGCAGGCCTTCACGTTGCAGGGGACCACCCTCGCAAAGTTGATCATTGTGTACGGGTTTGCCGCTTCCGCGCTCCCGGTGTGGCTGCTGCTGGCGCCGCGCGACTATCTCAGCACGTTCGTGAAGCTGGGAACGATCGCGCTTCTGGGCATCGGCATCGTCGTGTTGCATCCCACACTGCACATGCCCGCGCTGACTCGTTTTGTGGACGGCACCGGCCCAGTCTTCGCGGGAAAAGTCTTTCCCTTTGCCTTCATTACCATCGCCTGCGGCGCGATCAGCGGATTCCACGCACTGATCTCCAGCGGAACCACGCCCAAATTGATCGCCCGTGAGACCGAGGCCCGCATAGTTGGCTATGGCGCCATGATGGCCGAGTCTGCGGTCGCCGTGATGGCGATCATTGCAGCCTGCGTGCTTCAGCCTGGCGTTTACTTTGCGATTAACAGCCCCGCTGGCGTAGTCGGACAAACCGCCACCGCCGCCACCGCAACCATCGCCAGTTGGGGATTTCCCGTGACCGCCGCGGACATGCAAGCTCTGGCCCACGCCGTCGGCGAACAGACTCTGTTCAACCGTACCGGGGGCGCGCCTGCATTCGCCGTAGGCATGGCGCACATCTTCTCGCAGAGCCTCGGTGGCAGCGCGGTCATGGCACTCTGGTATCACTTTGCCGTGATGTTCGAGGCTCTATTCATCTTAACCATCCTCGACGCCGGCACCCGCGTCGCCCGCTTCATGATTCAAGATGCGCTGGGCCACCTCTACAAGCCTCTGGGTCGGACCAGTTGGTATCCCTCGATTCTAGCCACCAGCGGTCTAATCGTCGCCGCTTGGGGATACTTCTTATGGCAAGGTGTAAAGGATCCGCTCGGCGGCATTAATTCTCTCTGGCCACTCTTTGGTATCGCCAATCAGTTGCTCGCCACTGTCGCTCTCTGCGTAGCAACGACGATCATCATCAAGATGCACCGGGCACGATACGTCGCGGTCACACTCGTGCCCCTCGCTTGGCTGGTCGCAGTTACATTCACCGCGTCGTGGCACAAGATTCTCGATCCAAATCCGCGCGTAGGATTCCTGGCGCAAGCGCAGGTTCTGGCGGCAAGTCCGGCGACTGCGGCAACTGCGCGCCTGGTCTTCAACAATCGTCTGGACGCCGCAGTTACAGCCGTTCTGGTTGTCATGGTCACGCTAGTGCTGATCGAGTCCGTGCGGCAATGGCTCGGAGTTCTCAGCGGCAGGGAAGAAGTGCGCTTGAAGGAAACACCGTTTGTGATGACGCGTCTGGCAGAGGAGAGAGGATGAGCCGCATCTTAGAGGCACTGCGAACGGTGCGAGCGATCGTTCGCGAAATTTTCGACGAAGCCGCCTACGATCGTTTTCTCTACCGGAAGCAGATGGCGTCATCACCCGCTTCCTACGCCGCCTTCCGCCAAGAATTCGAAGAGGCGAAAACCCGCCGCCCAAAATGTTGTTAGGCTCGTGCGGGCAGTTCATGTGGGGCGGATAGCCCCGCACGTAAAGGTTTTGAGTTGAATCCTGGTCCTATGAAAAGTCGGGTGCCCCATCTTTCGCGTTCTTTGCGAAAAGTGGGATTCCACCGCCAAACGAGGTTGTGCAAACTAATGTCACGAAAACCATTCCCGAGTAAGCACGTTCCTAGGCGTTCTTCTCTTCCTCGCGATCGTTCCCCAATTCCACGCACAGAGTGATGATGCAGCCCAGACCATGCGTCCGGTCGTTCGCGGGCGGCACGCCGCCGTCGCTTCCATGAAAGCCGAGGCCACCGAAGCCGCCCGCCAAATTCTCGCTATGGGCGGCAACGCCTTCGACGCGGCCGTCGGTGGCCAGGCCGCTCTTGCCGTCACGGACTTCTCGCTCAACGGCATGGGCAGTGACGCCGTCATTCTCGTCTACGACGCCCGCGACAAAAAAGTCTATTCCATCAACGCTGAGCCCCGCGCCCCCAAACTCGCTACGATTGAGTGGTACGAGAAAAACAACGGCGGGAAGATTCCCGAGAGCGACGGCTTGCTCGCAGGTGGACTCCCAGGAGTCGTGGACGCGTGGTACACGCTGCTCGACCGCTGGGGCACGATGACCTTCGCGCAGGTTCTTCAGCCCGCAATCGACCTGGCTGAAAATGGCTTCCCGTTGAGCGAATACGGCGCATCTTACATCGCCGAGTCGAAGAAAATTCTCAAGTATCCCACCACTGTCAAAATCTATCTGCCGAACGGTCATCCACCCAAGGCCGGCGAGATCTTCAAGAATCCAGACTTGGCGCGCACTCTCAAGAGACTGGTCGAAGCCGAGAAAGCAAATCAGTCTAAAGGCAGACACGAAGCGCTGAAAGCGGGCCGCGACCGCTTCTACAAAGGCGATATTGCGAAGGAGTTGGCTGCATTCTCCGAGGCCAATGGCGGCCTGTTCCGCTACGAGGACTTCGCAGAATACATGGCCGAAGTCGAGTCCCCCGTTTCGATCAACTACCGTGGCTATCAGGTCTACAAGAACCCTTCGGCGAGCCAGGGACCAACCGAACTTATCACCCTCAACATTCTCGAGGGCTACGACCTCAAAGCCTTGGGCCACAACAGCCCGGACTTTCTGCACATCAACGTGGAAGCGGTAAAGCTTGCCATGGCCGATCGAGAGAAATATCTCGGCGACATGGACTTCATCAAGATCCCCTACGATGGCCTGCTTTCGAAAGACTATGCCCGTGAACGCCGAAAGCTCATCGACCCCGCGAAAGCCTCGCTGGAACTGCGCCCCGGTTCGCCTGAGAAGTTCACGACGAACGCATCCCCACTAGACCGCCCGGTGCACGAGGTCCTCGACGGCGATGCCAGCCACGACGGCGACACCAGCTACATCGCGATCGTCGACCAAGACCGCAACATGGTCAGCTTCGAGCCCAGCCTGCACAGCCTGTTTGGGACCGGAGTTGTCATGGGAAATACCGGCATTATTTTCAATTGCCGCGGTGACTATTATTCGCTGGTTCGCGGCGAGGCCAACGCCCTCGAACCCGGCAAGCGCCCGCGCAGCACGCTGCAGAGCACATTGATCCTGAAAGACGGGCAGCCCTACGCAATCATGGGCAGTCCTGGCGCCGACGACCAGGTCATGCGCACGATGCAGACTCTGATTAACATGATCGACTTCGGCATGAACATCCAGCAGGCCATCGAGGCCGCACGCTGGTCGTCGCGTGCCTTTCCGGCATCCCCTTTCCCCCACACCATGTATCCCGGAGACATGGCGGTTGAGTCGCGCATCCCGGAAGCAACGCGGCAGGCGCTTATCGCCCGCGGTCATAAGCTGCGCGTCGATCCTCCGTGGTCGCTTGGCTCGAACGCCGGAATCGTTGTTGACGCCAACACGGGAGTCCTCGGCGCCGGTGCCGATCCTCGTGTCGATGCCTACGCGTGGGCGTGGTGAGCGTGGAAAATTCTTCGGCCGCAAATGGTTTGCGGCCGCTCAGTCTTTGCCATAAGCTTTGCCACTAGGACGGATCCCGGTTCCGCGATAAACTGCTTTCACATGCGAGTCCTGGGTATCGATTGTGGCGGAGAGTATACCGGCTATGGCGTGGTGGAGATGGATTTGGGTGGAAAGCTGTGTTGCCTGACTTGCGGTGCCATCAAGCTCTCTCCCCGCGAAGTCCTGCCCAGACGCCTGTCCCGCATCTTTACCCAACTGGGCGAAATCATCGTCCAGCACCAACCCGACGAAGTCGCGATCGAAGACGTCTTCTACGCCCTCAACGTGAAGTCTGCGCTCAAACTGGGCCAAGTGCGTGGAGTTGCCATGCTGGCAGCCTCCACCGCCGGACTGGAAGTCGCCGAATACTCGCCGCTTACCATCAAATCGTCGGTGGTCGGCTACGGCCGCGCCGAGAAGCAGCAAGTCCAGCACATGGTGACAAGGCTTCTGGAACTTGCCTCTCCCCCAGAACCCATGGACGCCTCCGACGCCCTGGCCATTGCTATCTGCCATCTGCACATCGCTGGTACCCTCAGCCGGCAGCGTGCCGTGGCGCGATAGAGTTCAATCGATAATCCACTTTTGGCATAATCTGTTTGGCGGTTTGAGTTCACTTGCGAGTACGAACCTGAGACTGATGAAGGGAACGAGCAAGACAAGATCGGATAGCGCACGACGGACGCAGCGATTCGACCGCTCGTTCCCGCTCCTTGTAGTCGCGTGTGTCGTTTTTCTCTTCGGTCTCCCCGTTCGCGCCGCCGATCCCGCCACCATTACTTTCTCACTCGACTTTCCTAAGTCGGACCCCGAGCGGTACTCCCTCACCGTACAATCCGACGGCCACGCCAGTTACGAATGTTCGGCCCGAATCTCGGAGGAGTCCGAGGACCGCGAAACCTACCGCACCGAATTCACTCTCACGGAAGCAACCCGCGCTCGGATTTTTGACCTCGCTGCCCAAGCCCATTACTTTTCCGGCAAAATCGACTCCGGCAATCGCAAGCTGGCATTCACCGGAGCCAAGAAGCTGATCTACAAAGACGGGCAGCGCGAATCGAGCGCCGCTTACAATTTTTCCTCGCTAGCTGCCGTCCAGCAGTTGACGACTTTGTTCCAGAGCATTTCTGCCACGCTCGAGTTCGGACGCCGTCTCGCCCATGGCCGCCGCTATCAGAAACTTGCCCTCGATGACGAGTTGAAGCGGATGGAAGATCAGACCCGGCTTGGCGAGCTCGTCGAACTGCAAGCCGTAAGGCCCATCTTGCAGGAGATTCATGATGATGGCTCAGTCATGAACGTTGCACGGGCCCGAGCGCAGCGGATCATGGACACGGGGAACACCCCGCCTGCCACACATTGATCCGCTACCCGCTCCGGTATCGGTAACCAACAGTCGATTACCCTCGCCTCAACCGGCCTTACGGTCCTGAAATCCAGTGCGGAAAGGGACGTACCAGCCTAATTCGAAGGGGGCCAAGTCCCCGCTTTGGGTATGCGATTCGGCCAAATAGTTAAGGTGACGCAAGTTTTACAACTTCCTCCCCCAAACCGTGTTCTAATAGTCGAAGAATGCCTTCCGGGGGTTGCTATGTCTAAGCTCTCCGTTTCCAGATTCAGCATTGTGATTCTGACGGCCGCTGCCTGCGCGCTTTTCGCGTTGCCCGCTCTGGCCGGCTCGCAGGCGCGCATCGTGCGCCTGAGCGATGTTCAAGGTTCGGTTCAAATTGACAAGAACACTGGCATGGGTTTCGAAAGTGCGTTCCTGAACCTTC
Organism: uncultured Acidobacteriaceae bacterium; assembly: GCA_963832015.1. Classification (GTDB taxonomy): domain Bacteria; phylum Acidobacteriota; class Terriglobia; order Terriglobales; family Acidobacteriaceae; genus Sulfotelmatobacter. The sequence continues at coordinate 98,438 of CAWHSR010000019.1, read as the reverse complement.
CCATCACGCAAGGGGCGCAGGTAAAAACGCATGATCGCGGGCGCGCCGAAATCGAGTTCGAAGATGGCAGCTCTCTGCGTCTCACTCCCAACACGACCGTAGAATTCAGCACGCTTGGCCTGAGCGATTCCGGCCAGCGCGTCTCGGTCGTTAACCTCGTCGAGGGCATGGCCTACGTCAACTGGCTGGGCAAAGACGAACTCACGCTCAATTTCTCACGCGAGAAAGTCTCGCTCGATCACGCCGCCCACTTCCGCGTCGATACCTCGACCGCAGTCGCGAGTCTGGCCGTGTTTAAAGGAGATCTTGACGTTGAAGGCCCAACGGGAAAGGTCACGGTCGCCAAGAAGAAGACAGCGACCTTTGACGCAGCGGCCGATGACAAGTACACGCTGGCAAACAATGTCGAAGAAGCTCCCCTCGATTCCTGGGACAAAGAGGCTTCCGCCTATCACGATCAATACGCGAAGAACAATTCTTCGCCGTATGGATATGGTGTGAGCGACCTGAATTACTACGGCTCGTATAGCAACGTCCCCGGCTACGGCACGATGTGGCAGCCTTACTTCACTGGAGTCGGCTGGAATCCCTTTATGGACGGCGCCTGGTCTTGGTATCCCGGCTTCGGCTATATGTTCGCCTCTGCCTATCCGTGGGGATGGATGCCTTACCGCTACGGAAGCTGGATGATGGTTCCTGGAATGGGCTGGATGTGGCAGCCCGGGGGCTGGAATTCATGGGTCACCGTTCCGCGCTATGCGGGAACGCTGCCGGTCAATTTCCATCCGCTCGAGGCGCCTACAACTGGCACTGTGAAGACCGTCGCCGTAGGGAAGGGCGGATCGGTTTCAGCCATGCCTCCATCGCGCGTTCTGGTAAGTGCGGGTTCGGCGGGTATAGGGATTCCGCGCGGCTCGCTGGAGAATCTCAACCATCTGAATCATCAGGTTGCCAAGTCCGGATTCGTCGAAGTACGGCCCGCTCCTCAGTTCTCGACGAGTTCGCCTAGAGCCCCTGCGGGCTACGGCCAACCCGAGCACAGCACGACGTCATCCCCGTCTGCGTCAACGTCAATGGGCCACAGTACGTCGGCCGGACACTCGTCCACCGGTTCGCATCACTAGGCTGGAGTCTATGACCTAGCAAAAGGGCGGCCCTTGGGCCGCCCTTTTTGCTAGGTGAGGACAGCCCCCATTCAGCTGTCCGGCCCTAGCGAAGCCGGGCGGCAGGCGCACAAACTAAATCAAACCACCGCCACCCCGGCATATCCCACAACCCTATCTCTATCCCCAGAGATATCACCGGAGGTCGCATACTTCACCAGTTCCGCCGACCTCGCTCCCAGTTGGCGTGCAGCCGTCAACATCACCACCGCTGGCCCGAAGCCGCACATACTGATGTCCTGCTGCGTGACGACGTCGAACAAACCGCGTGGATCCAATGTAAGAATCCGCTCGATCGCCCGGTGATCTTTCGCGCGCGTCACCGCGTCCGACTCGTAATGATTCATGTCGCTCGAAGCGACAATCAGGATCGGGTCGCTCTGCGCTGCAACGACGTCAGCCAATGCCTTGCCGAGTTGTTCGAGAACCTCAAACTGTCCCGTCCCCAGCGCGATGGGCACGAAACGAAGTTCCGGCTGCCGCAGCAACAGAAAGGGAAGTTCCACTTCCGCAGCATGCTCGGCTCGATGCGCTGTCGCATCCTCTTGCAGTTCCGGGAACCGTTGTTTCAGAGCCCCTGCCAGTGCAGCATCGATCGGCACATTCCCCAGCGGCGTCTGCCATGCTCCTTCACTCATCACCGCGAGCGCGCGACCCACACCGGTGTGATTGGGGCACAGCACAATGCAGCGTCGCGGCACTTCGACCCGCGCAAACACCGCCCCCGCCACATGCCCGGAATATACATACCCCGCATGCGGTGCGATGCATCCTAAGGCGCGCAATGGAGGCTGCTTCGTAGAATTGTCTTGTGACAGATACCCTTGGGCCTCCGCGCGGAGGTCATCGGAATCGTCAGGATAGAATCGCCCCGCGACCGCGGGATGACGCAAGATAGTAGTATTCATGGCCCCCCTCGACCCATCTGGGACCAACAGCAACCCTATGATTCAGTCCGGACGTCACGCAAGGCGCGATAAATCGCGGCGCTCTCTTCCAGAGTCAACGTCTCAGCCCGCGCAGTAGCCTTTACCTTCGCCACAGCCAGTGCCCGCTTCAACTCTGCTCCCTCATACTTCGCTTTCAAATTATTCCACAGAGTCTTGCGCTTTTGCCCGAACGACAGCCGCAAAAAATCGATGAACCCATCGCCCGCCACTCCCAACTTCTCCTGCTGCGGATGGATGGTCAGCCGGAGTACCGACGAATGTACTTTCGGCGGAGGCACAAACGCTCCCGGTGGCAGAGTAAACAAGTTTTCCACGCGAGCATACAACTGTGCCGTGGCCGATAGCATTCCGTAATCGCGCCCCCCTGGTTCCGCCGCGATCCGGTCCGCCACCTCGCGCTGCACCATGATCACAATGCTGTCGAAGTACTTCGAAAACTCAAACAGCCGCAGCAGAATGTCGGACGTAATGTAATAAGGAAGATTCCCAACCACCTTCACCGGCTGCGGCTTCAGGTCGATGCCCGGCTGGCTCAATCCGGGCTTCGGTCCGAACAGCGAATCGAAGTCGATCGCCAAAACGTCGGCCTCAATAACTTCTACGTTGCGCGCCATGCCAAACTTCAGGCGCAACTGCGCCGCCAGCACCCGATCGAGTTCCACCGCGATCAGTCGCCGCGCGCGCTTCGCCAGCAGGGAAGTCATAATCCCGCGCCCCGGACCGATTTCCAGCACAGTACTCTGCGACACGTCGCCCAAGGTGTCGACGACGCGCGCCGCGAGGTCTTCGCTGGCCAGAAAATGCTGGCCCATTTTGGGCTTGGTTTGCGGACGGCGCGCCGACGCTACCTTTGGCACATTGACCCCCATTTCATCGGGAAGTAGACTTTGAAGTCGGTCCGGGCATCCTACCTGCTGGACCCTCAGGCCCGAGTCACATTCATAATAGCGTGTGCCGCAAAAATCGTGCGCGCTTCTGGAGGTTCCTCCCTCATGAACATCGTGTTGGTTGCTTCGGAAGGCGTTCCGTTTTCAAAGACCGGTGGGCTCGCGGACGTCGTTGGCGCCCTGCCCCGCGCCCTGGCCTCCCTCGGACATCAGGTCACGGTCTATCTGCCGCGGTATCGCCAAACCAAGCTCTCCGAACCTGCGACGGTGGTTCGAAGTGTTACCGTTCCCTTCGATGACCAGTACCGTTTCGCCTCGGTCGTCAGCGGAGGCACTCAGGGCGGTGTGAAATTCTACTTTGTCGAGTACCCGCCATACTTCGACCGCGACGCCCTCTACGGCACTCCGGCCGGGGACTATCCCGACAACGCCGAGCGCTTTGCGTTGTTCTCGCGCACCGTGCTGGAGGCTACAAAAATCCTGGGCGTCCCGGACATTTTTCACTGTCACGACTGGCAGTCGGCCTTGGTTCCGGTTTTGCTCCGCACCATTTACGCTGAAGACCCCGCATTCAAGGCCGTCGGCACAGTCTTCACCATCCACAACATGGGCTACCAGGGACTGTTCCCGCCCGACACACTTCCTCTTCTTATGCTGCCGTGGGATCTCTTCACCATCTCGAAGATGGAATTCTTCGGCCAGGTCAACTTCCTCAAGGGAGCGCTAACCTATTCTGATTTCATCACGACCGTCAGCAAGAAATACAGTCAGGAGATTCAGACCGCTGAATACGGATTCGGTCTGGAAGGCGTCCTGCGCGACCGCGCGGCGACGGTCACCGGAATTCTCAACGGAGTCGACTACGACGAGTGGAGTCCGCAGACCGACAAGTTCGCCGCAGCCAAGTATTCCCCGCAGGATCTTTCTGGCAAAGCCAAATGCAAAGCTGACTTGCTGGCCGCATTCGGCGTCAAGAGCGCCGACCCGAAACTCCCGGTGATCGGAATCGTCTCCCGTTTTGCTGCCCAGAAAGGTTTCGACCTGATCTCGCAGATTGCCGACCGCCTCGCCCGCGAAGAAATGATCGTGGTCGCCCTCGGCGCCGGCGACAAGACCTACGAAGAAATGTTCGTTCGCCTCAACAAGCAGTTCCCGAACAAGATCGCCGTCAAGGTCGCGTACGACAACGCGATCGCTCACAAGATCGAAGCTGGCGCCGACATGTTCCTCATGCCATCGCGCTACGAGCCTTGCGGCCTGAACCAGATTTACAGCCTGAAATACGGAACCGTGCCCATCGTCCGTGCCACTGGCGGCCTCGACGACACGATCGAGCCCTGGGACGCCCGCACTGGGAAGGGAAGCGGCTTCAAGTTCACCGAATACAACGGCGAATCGCTCCTGCTAACCATCAAGCAAGCATTAACGGCTTATCGCGACCAGGCCTCGTGGCAGGCACTCATGCGCAACGGCATGAATAAAGATTTCTCCTGGAGTGCCTCCGCCCGCGAATACGGAAAGGTTTACGACAAGGTCCGGCAGACGCGAAGCGCGGCATCCCCAACGTCAGAAAAAGTGCTGGTTTAGTTACATTCGAAACGAAAACGCCGCCCTCCAAATGGAGGCGCGGCGCTTTCGCCTGCAGCAAGATCTGTTACCAGTGCAACCCGCCTATCGGAGGACGACCCCGATAGGTTGGGTGGTGCTTGCGCGAAAGAATGTTAGCCCGTCGGGCGGCGGTATCTGCGTTGCCAATGCCTTCGTACCACCATCCACACATCCCGGCGAAGAGCGTGTGGTTGGTTAAACGGGTCAACCCGGTACCGTCGTTTTTTATACTGTACAGATCGAACCAGGCAGCAGACGCGATGCCGAGGTTGTCCCGATTGGAGTTAAAGAGAATTGTTCCAGCGAGGTCGGAGCCGCTCAGCAGCAGCGGATCCGAATTGATTCCTATGCCATCGGTCAGCTTAGTAGCGTTCGTGCCGTCGGCATTCATGATGTAAATGTCCGATACGCTTGGAGACTGCGTATAGTTTTCCCGGCTAAATGCGATCTTGCGGCCATCCGCGGAAAATGATGGTAGTTGATCTTCGCAGTAGTCGCAGGTATCCGAGAAAAGGGGATTGGTCAGGGTCACGGGATTTGTGCCGTCGATTGTTCGTCAGCAGTATTGCCTGAAAGGGGGTCCCCGCATTAAGGTCGCCAATGGCTTGAGTCGCGATCTGCTTCCCGTTCGGTGAGAAGGTTGGGGCCATCCGGTACACGATGCCTGGAGGGATGGGCAGGACCTGCTCCATTCCACTACCGTCGGCATTCATGATGGCAATCTGCCATTGCCACTCGTCAGTGGTGTTGCCCGGTATCGGTCGCAAGGATGCAAAGACGACCTTTTTGCCGTCGGGCGAGAATTGCGGCATGATGTTTTCATAGGCATCATTCGTGATCTCGACCGGATGGCCAACACCACTTGAGTCGGCCACAAAGATGTCCCTCTGATCGGTATCTCCGTCGAGACCGCCATACAGATCGATAGCGGCCTTCTTGCCGTCCGGGGAAAGAATGATCGAGTAGAACGCGCCAGTTACCGGGTGATTCGTCGAAGGATCAATGACCGCGTACGCGGTAAACACAGTGGTTCCATTGGTCGTCGTGAATTTGCCCAGCATTGGGCTGAAAACGGTAATTTCCCGCCTCCTGCATAAACGCGAATGTACTGCTGCTGGTTTGTGGCGGGGTACAATAACTGCTTGCTTACCGGAACTCCCACAGGAGAGGAGCCAACCTGACGAAAGGGACAACGCCAATAAACGTAGGAGAGTCTTGCGCATAAAGGGAACCCTTGGGAGGTGAGTTCCCAACCTGCGTCTTCGTGCAGGCAGTGTCTGCCTGAGGTAGCAGACCTTTCACCTCCACGATCTGCCATTTTTATAGTTCCAGTTTGGGGGTAAAACCAAGGAAATTGCGCCGCGTCACAAAGATGCGTGACAATGATCACACCTTTATTGGCTGCAGGCTTGTAGTGAACATGGCTGCTAAAATTCGTCTAACATGGCTGCATCCCAACAGCCCGCCTTCACCCGCACCATCTTCCACGTCGACATGGACGCCTTCTTCGTCTCCGTGGAAGAACTCTTCGACCCTTCCCTAAAAGGCAAGGCAGTCGTAGTCGGTGGCCAGCGCGACGAGCGCGGCGTCGTCTCCGCCGCTTCCTACGCAGCGCGAAAGTTCGGAGTCCATTCCGCCATGCCTCTCCGCACCGCGGCCAAGATGTGTCCGCATGCGATCTTCGTCAACGGGCATCCCGAGCGCTACCGCGATTGCTCCGAGAAAGTCCACAAAGTCCTTGGCACGTTCTCCCCCCAAGTGGAAATGGCTTCCATCGACGAAGCCTACCTCGACATGACCGGCACCGAACGCCTGCACGGTCCTCCGCTCAAGGCCGCGCATACCCTGCACCAGCGCATGAAAACCAATACAGGCCTGAACTGCTCAGTAGGAATCGGAACTTCCCGCCTGATCGCGAAAGTTTCCTCGGCGCAGGCAAAGCCCAACGGCGTGCTCTACATCGTTCCCGGCCAAGAGGCGCAATTCCTTGCCCCGCTCGACGTCCGCGAAATCCCCGGCGTCGGCAAGGTCATGGAGACTCACCTTCACGCGCTCGGTATCAAGAAAGTTGGAGACCTCGCCCGCCTCGAAGAATCCGAACTCGCCGACCGCTTTGGCAAGTGGGGCCTGGCCCTGGCCGGCAAGGCTCGCGGAGAAGATGCTGGCGGGTGGTTCGACACCGAAGTTGGGGCCGACGTCGGCGCCAAATCGATCAGCCACGAACACACCTACAACGAAGACACTGCCGACGTCGCCCAGCTCGAAGCCACGCTAATGCGCCTATCCGAAATGGTTGCCCGGCGCCTCCGTGAATCACAGTTCCACGCGCGTACCATCCAACTCAAGCTGCGCTACAAAGACTTCACCACCATCACGCGCGCCCACTCTCTGCCATCCCCCACCCAGCTCGACACGGAAATCTTTGAGCAATCCCGCACTCTGTTCCGGAAGAATTGGAAGAAAGGGGCGCAGATTCGACTTCTGGGCGTGCAGGCCTCGTCCTTCACGTCGCAGCCCGATCAGATCAACCTGCTTGACGGAAACCGCCAGCAGCGTTGGAAAGATGCCATGGCCGCCGCCGACCGCCTGCGCGACAAATTCGGCGAATCCAGCGTGGGCCTGGCCACGGGCATGCGCGGAAGCTTCCGAGAGCGCGTCCACGAAAATCCCGGCAGCCTCCCAGGCAAGAAAAAAGAAACAGACAAATCGTAGCGAGAAACCGTGGCGCCGGCGCCGCCGCCGCGAGGTCGTCTCCGCCCGCGCCTCCAACCCTCATCTCAAAAGTTGCAGGGATCCCTTAGACGTCTTCCACTCTTCACGGCGTCTCGCCTTCTTCCTTCGACCGAATCTGCACCAACTGGGTCTTCTCCCCGACAAGCCGAACGCTGTTTCCCCACCGGTTAGACGCGTCGAAACCATCGCGCATCCTGCGCACCACAGATCCCACAGCCAGAGAACTCTGCACCAGGTGTCCAACCTTAACGGGGCCCACAACCTTCACGTCCCGAATCCAGTGCAGCGCGCTGCTGATGCTGCATCCACACTGGCTGCAATCCGGAGTCCCTCCAAAAACGCAGGGCTCGACGTGACTCCGCAGGTCGGCGGAATAATTCATCGACATCTTTGAAAACAAACACTCGCCCGGATCTTTCGGTGGATTCACAAACGCTCTGCCCATTCCCTCCGGTAGCAGCAACTTCCGATACGAGCGCCCGAGCTTCGGTAACTCCCGCGCCACCCGCTCCCTATCCTCCACTGTCAGTCGCTCCTCACTTTCCTCCCCCATCTGCGGACTGTACAAGCTCACCCAAATATGATCGACCTCCGGCCTCGCCTGCCAGAACGCAACATACTCCTCCAGGTAGGAAGCCCGCGCCATCATGGGACGCGTGATCACCCAATGCACGTTGATCGATCGCCCGGCCACATTCTTGAGGATGCGCTCGTAGGTCGCCGGCTTGCGCCGCTCGTCATGATGCTCGGGAAGCCCGTCGATAGAAACGGCAACGCGCAGCCGCGGAAGTTTCATCCACTCCTGCGGAATCGCAACTACCCCGCTGGTCACCACCATCGTGAACACACCCATCTCACTGAGAGCTGGAAGAATACGCGACAACTCGCGATGCCGCACCATCGGCTCGCCTCCGACCAGCGAGACGTGCATCGGCTTGTGGAGGCGCACGAGGTCGATCACGCCTTCGACGAGCGCGTCCCCGCGAAAATCGCTGAGTTCTCGCAGCGTGGTTTTTCCGCCCAGATGATTGTCACCGTATGCATAACAACCGGGACAACTCAGCGGACACTCGCGCGTGATCTCAATCGACAGCAGCGGAACATGACCGTTGAGAACACGCCAACCCGCGCGCGCCAGGTCGCGCGTGTTTAGACCGGGGCCGGATCGTACGGCTGACATATACGTGCCTTAGATGCGGCGACCGCCTCTTGAGGTTCACCGGGCGTGAGACTCGCGGCTCCTCTCATTTGATTTGTCGTTGCAGATTGAGGACAACCCCTCGCCTTGACCCTGCTCTATCCCGCGCACTAAGATGCCCCTTCACTCAGCAAGCCTTGTTTGGAGCCCCTCATGCGCAAACTTCGTCTGTTGTTGGTCGCTCTTGCGTCGATCCTTTCGCAATTCAGCGCAGCCCAATCGAATCCGCCGCTCCTGCTGCGTTTCCCCACTGTCAGCAAGACGCAAATCGTCTTCGCCTACGCCGACGACCTCTGGATCGTCAGCCGCGACGGCGGCGCCGCCCGCCGCCTCACCTCTGCGGCTGGAATCGAAGGCCTTCCGTACTTCTCTCCCGACGGTTCCCTGATCGCCTTCACCGGCGATTTCGACGGCAATCGTGATGTCTTCGTCGTCCCCGCCGCCGGCGGCATCCCTCGCCGCCTGACCTACCATCCCGCCGAAGAATATGTTGCCGGCTGGACTCCCGACGGCAAGAAGATCCTGTTCAACTCCTGGGGCAACAGCTTCATTCACTTCGAGGACCAGCTCTACACGGTTCCCGTCGAAGGCGGACTTCCCACCGAAGTGCCTCTCCCCATCGCCGAGGATGCGTCCTTCTCGCCCGACGGCACGCACATCGCCTACGTCCCGCATCCCAAGTGGCAGCAAGCCTGGAAGCGTTACCACGGCGGTCAGACCACTCCCATCTGGATCGCCGATCTCAAAGACTCCAGCATCGTCAAGATTCCCCGCGACAACTCTAACGACCACCATCCCATGTGGATCGGCGATACCATCTATTTTCTTTCCGACCGCAACGGTCCTGTCAGCCTTTTTGCGTACGACACGAAAACCAGGCAAGTCACGGAAGCTCTGCACAGCGACGGACTCGATTTCAAAACTGCCTCGGCCGGTCCCGATGCCATCGTCATCGAGCAGTTCGGCGCCATCAAGCTCTACGAGCTCGCGACTCATCAAGCCCGGAATGTGACTATCCACGTTGCCGGTGACGTCGAGGCCGTGCGTCCGCACTTCGCCAAGGTCGAGCCCAAGCGCATCCAGAACTTCAGCATTTCCCCTACCGGAGCGCGGGCTGTCTTCGAAGCCTGGGGAGAAATCTTCACGGTTCCCACCGACAAAGGCGACATTCGCAACATCACGCGCAGTCCCGCCATGGCCGATCGCGATCCCGCCTGGTCGCCCGATGGCAAGTCCATCGCTTATTTCTCCGATGAGTCCGGAGAATACGAACTTGCCATCCGCGATCAGAACGGCTTGGGAACGGTGCGCCGCATCAACCTTGGCAATCCGCCGTCATTCTTCTACACGCCCACCTGGTCTCCCGACAGCAAGAAGATTGCCTACATCGATAAGCGCTTGCAGTTGTGGTACGTCGATCTCGACAACCCCACTCCCAAGCTTGTAGACACTGACTATTTCTGGACTTTTTCTTCCAATGCAACCGGCCAGACTTGGTCCCCGGACAACAAATGGCTCGCCTATACCAAACAACTTCCTAGCGGACAGCACGCGGTCTTCGTCTACTCGCTCGATCAAGGCAAGATCTTTCAGGTCACCGATGGCATGAGCGACGCACTCTATCCCAGCTTTGATAAGAACGGAAAATATCTCTATTTCACCGCTTCAACGAACGTCGGTCTCACCACTGCCGGCCTCGACATGACTAGCGACGAGCATCGCGTCTCGCGCAATGTCTATGTCGCCGTGCTCAGCAAGGATGAGAAGTCGCCCCTGGCCCCTGAAAGCGACGAGGAAAAACCGAAAGACGAAAAGAAGCCAGATCTGGATAAGGACAAGGCCGCGGACCAAACCCAAGAAAAGACCAAAGACAAATCAAAAAACAAATACAGGGATGCAGATAAATCCGCTCCCGCTGCCGCCGACAAAGACAAAGACAATAAGGACAAGAAGAAAGATGAACCCGTCATTGTGAAGATCGACATCGACGGCATCGGACAGCGCATCCTCTCGCTGCCGATCCCAGCGAAAAACTATCTGAATATGCTCTCCGGGAAGTCGGGCATTCTATTTCTCGCCGAAGGCCCCATGGTCGTCACCGAAGATGACTATCCCAACATCAGCCAGACCCTTCAGAAGTTCGACCTCAGCAAACGCAAGGTCGACAAGTTCATGGACGATGTCAACGACTTCACCGTCTCCTTCGATGGCGAGAAACTTCTCTACCGCAAAGGCGACTCTTGGGCTACAGCCTCGGCTGACGATGGCCCCGGCGGCGGGTCGCCCAAGCCGGGCTTGGGCCCACTTAAACTCGATGGATGGGAAGTCTACGTCGAGCCCCGCGCCATGTGGAAGCAAATTTACAACGAGACCTGGCGTATCGAGCGCGACTTCTTCTACGACCCGCACTATCACGGTCTCGACCTCGAAAAAGCCAAGAAAAAATACGCGCCGTACCTCGATGGCATCGCCTCCCGCGACGAACTGACTTATCTTTTTCAAGAATGTCTTGGCGAGATGACGGTGGGCCATATGTTTGTCGGCGGTGGGGAAGCGCCCGAGCCGAAGAAGGTGAAAGGCGGTCTCCTCGGCGCCGACTACAGCCTGGAAAATGGCCGCTACCGCATTGCCAAAGTTTACGACGGAGAAAATTGGAACCCCGGCAATGAGGCCCCGTTAACCCAACCCGGCGTCAACGTCAGAGCCGGAGACTACCTCCTTGCCGTCAACGGCCGAGAGCTTCACGCCACGGACAACATCTATAGCTTCTTCGAAGAGACCGCAGGCAAGCAGGTCGTTCTCAAAGTCGGCGTGAATCCCGACGGAAAAGAATCCCGCGACGTCACCGTTGTTCCCGTGGAGAGCGAAGAGAACCTGCGCCATCTTGCCTGGATCGAGAGCAACCGCCGCCGCGTCGACCAGGCCACCGGAGGCCGCATAGCCTACGTCCACGTGCCCAACACCGCGGGCGGTGGCTACACCAGCTTCAACCGCTACTTCTTCTCGCAAGTGGGAAAGCAAGGAGCTATCATCGATGAACGCTTCAACGAGGGCGGCCAACTCGCCGACTACATCATCGACTACCTGCGCCGCCCCATGATGAGCAAGGTCGTTACTCGCGAGGGCCACGACTGGTCAAGTCCATCGGAAGCAATCTATGGCCCGAAGGTGATGATCATCAACGAAATGTCTGGCTCCGGCGGCGATGCTTTGCCGTGGTACTTCCGCAAAGCCGGCATCGGTCCGCTGATCGGCAAGAAAACATGGGGTGGACTCGTTGGCATCGGCGGCTACCCCGAACTGATCGATGGCGGCCGCGTCACCGCGCCGCGCGCCGCCATCTACGGCCTCAACGGCGACTGGGAAGTGGAGAATAAGGGTGTCGCACCGGATGTCGAAGTCGATCTCGACCCCGCCGCATGGCGCTCCGGTCGCGACGCACAACTCGAAAAAGCCATTGAGGTGGTGATGCAGCAATTGAAGGAGCATCCACTGCCTGAGATCAAACGCCCGTCGTATCCGAACTACCACGAACACGACGATCTAGGCGCGAAGTAATCAGATTCGCTGCGACGATGCTCAGGTGAGGACAGCCGCCTCCGGCTGTTCCCGCGGGGCTTTTTTTCGACAAGCGCGGGAATCAGGAACTTGGAAGAATTACTGAGGATTGGCGGAGCGCGCTGATGACGCCAGCAGCGATCCCACTCCGGGCTTGTACCCGTAGAAGTCACCGATCACGTGGAGATGCTCAATGATCTCCTCGTCGTAGCGCTGCTTAAGCGGTGGCGTCAGAATGTTGTGCTCGGCATTTGGGTCAGCCGCAAGATCGAACAGATAGCTCTGCGCCGGCGAATCATACGTTGTATACAAATAACGCCCGTCCGCCGTCAGGATTCCATACACCGCACGAACATCGGACGCCAGCAAAAGATCCCGCCGCGGGTAGCGATCCAGTTCCTGCTTCGTTTCGGCAAACAAAGGCCGGCCGTAGAGCGCGTTCTGCGCGATCGGCCGATGCCCCAGCAGGTAGTAGAGCGTCGGCGTAATGTCGGTCAGGGTCGAAAGGCGAGTGTCGTCATACACCAGACGCTGTCGCGTCTGCGATGGCAGGTGGATGATCAGCGGCACCCGCATCACCTCCGGCCAGATCGAGGTCGAGTGGCTCATGCGTCCGAACTCGCCGGTAGCATCGCCGTGGTCGCTGGTCACGATGATGATGCTGTTGTCATACATTCCACGCTGCTTGAGATAACTGAAGAACTCTCCCAGGCATTTGTCGACCCAATGCACCTCATAGCTGATGCGGATGCTCATTCCATCCGGCGCCTGCCAGTGTTGCGAAGTCGGCGAGGGTACATCGTTGCGCGCAAACTGGTGCACGTTTTTCGGCTGATCATAAAAAAAGATAGGTTCCTGCGAGCCGTTCCGACCGTCGAGTGCCGATTCAGCCTGCCGCACTGTTGACCCGATTTCCAGCTGGTTCCAGAGTTCCTTGTCCGTGTCCAGCTTGGTCAGTGGATCGCTAGGCAACAAGACCTCTTTCAGCACTTCGTCCATGCTCACGACCATGTGATAATTGTCGGCGCGCAGCATCTGTTCCAGACCATTCACCTTCGAGAAGGGTTTCAGGTAGTGCGCATGAAGCATCATGGTGCCGGCCCAGAGGGCAGGTTCGGAAAGGGAAGTCCCGGCATATTGCGAGTACGCGTTGTGCAGCACGATGCTGTCGCGGGCAAAGGCGTCGAGATTGGGCGTGTAGTTAACGCGGGGATTGTAAGCACCCAGATAATCCGGACGCATCGCGTCCACAACGAACACAAAGATATTCGGCCGCGCGCTTTGCTTCATGGATAAGTTGTCGACCAGTCGAACGTCCGTGTTCGTGCGCGTGTCGCGGACGTTCGTGTATTCCCGCATGATGCGGCACAGGTCGCCGCACACTTCTCCGCGGCTATTGCCCAGCATGTGATGGGCGAGCAGGAACGATGGGTCGCCTGCACCGTATTCCTCGAGTTTGAGAGAAATTTCGTCGTCGGTTGAGCCGACGGACTTGCCCCAGAAAATCTCTGTGACCTGCAACCCCTTGTAGACAAAAACGCCGACCACTAAGACGGCCACAATGGCCACCACGGAATAGTCGGTGCGCACTGGGCGCAGCCGGTACACGCACAGGCTCATCGCGATCCAGAAGAGGAGAGCCGAGGTGCTTTCGACAAAGCCGTTCCAGTCTTCACCGCCGATCAGCGAGCGCGATCCTAGCGCGAGCAACGTGACTATCACCATCGCGATCCAGATGAAGATGGTTTGTGCGAACGAGAGCGGTGGGCCTTTCCCTGACGCGGTTGCAATCGTGGTGGTCTCAACGTTGCGCGCCAGAAACGGTTTGACCATCGAGAATCCCCAGAGCGTGAGGGTGAGCGCGAAGGCGCTCGCATACACGTACGCGCTCCATCCGTCGAAACTCATGGCGTTGCCCAGAAACCGCGTCAGCACAAATGCCAGGACTACAGTGATCAGCGCGCCCACCAGCCCGCGGCGAACAACTTGAGGTTTGGAGGTCTTAGCGGCGAGCAGAAAGATCAAGTTCAGCGCCGACAGAACTATGATCGCGAGGGCGACATGAGAGACCAGACTCCAGAACGCGACTGCCGCGTCCTGCCCGTGAAATGTCAGCGTATGGCGGTCGGTGTAGATGCGAACTCTCGCGCCCACGCTGTAGATCACGCTAACCACGACCGCGACCAGCAGTCCGGCGGAGAATCCAAAAACCTCTGCACTGCCGTCAACGCTAGTTACGCTGCGTTGTCTTGCCGCGCTCGCGGACTGCCATACAGCGATCCCAATCAGCGGTAGCAGAGAAATCAGGCTCCAGGCATAGGCCGCGCCATTGTTTTCCAACCCAGGCAAAAATGGACGGAGATTTAGGTAAACTCCTGCCACGAATAGCGGGCCGATCCCAAGCCAAGTTCGATGGTCTTTCTGCCACGGCCAAGCGGAAATCAGCGCGGCCGCAACCGCGCACCAATAAAGCGCCGCCTGATGATGCGCAAGCCATGGCATCCACGCGTAAGGCGGCGTCTTGATGAACGCACAGAATGTGTACGGCAGAAATGCCAGCAGACAATACAGTGAGGTCAGGACAAAGTACGTCCCCGATACGGCCTTCAGTAAAGTATTGAGCCAAAGCCTCAAAAAGGGTGCTTCCTCGACGCAGCTGCAATGTCTGAGCGCTAGTAACCTGATTCTCAAGGAGCCTCCGTCTGCGCCGCAAGTTACCGTGGGAAAGTTGTGCTCCGACAACCGCGGGCCGCAGCGACGGCATCACAGATGGGTGACCAAAGTACCTATCTCGTTACTACTTCAGTGTGGGCGCAGAAGCCTCCGGAACGCGCTCGGTTGGGCTAGGATAAGAACCGCACGCTGTTTCTCTTTTCGCGAGAACAACCGAATGGCTGGTCAGGCTGCTAAGAGGTCCGCCGCGCGTTTGTCGTCGCTGGCACTGTTCACTCGGAATTTTCTGAAAAGTCCGACCATGCTAGGCTCGGTGATCCCGAGTTCGCCCTTCCTCGTGAATGACATGATGAGCCAGGTGGACTGGGAACGGGCGCGCGTTCTCGTGGAATACGGACCCGGTGTAGGCACCTTCACGCGCGAGATTCTCAAGCGCATGCGTCCCGACGCGGTTCTAGTTGCCATCGAGTTGAACACTGACTTCGTGGAGTATCTGCGCGACCACGTCCGCGATCCGCGTTTTCGTGTGGTACAGGGCTCGGCGGCACGGGTCCGTGGTGTTCTGGCGGAGCAGAGCCTGGCACCTGCCGACTACATCATCTCGAGTCTTCCATACCTCAACATGACCGATTCGCTGCGCCGCGAGATTCTCGAGGAGTCCCGCCTGGCACTCAAGGCGGAAGGATCGATGCTGCTGTTCCAGTACACGCGCGTGATTCTGCCATATCTCGAGTCCAGCTTCAGCTCTGTCAAACTCAATTTCCAACTGTTCAACATTCTGCCTGCGCTGATCTTCCACTGCACGCCCTAGGAGAGGTTCGCGATTCCAGCGGCCAAGTCTCATTCACCGCTCTTTGGCGTTTTCGATACGAGAACTGGGGAAAGGGTGGCCGGAGCCGCTTGGGATACGAGAAGCGTGCCGCACAGGCGGGGCCACCCTTCGCTGACTGCGCAAAGGGCGGAGCGGCTGCCAGCGTTCTCGGCCACCCGCAGACTTGATCGTCTAGTTCCTGAAACTGCTCATCTGTACCCGGCGTTCCGGAGTCAAGACTCCTACATCAACATACAAGATACAAGAAGCTGTCGAAACCGGGAATTGCGCCTATGATCCGGGCGTGCGATGCTAGGCGACAGATTTATCCGCTATCGTAAGCGCACAACCGGGTGAGTGGCCGCACTCACACGCAATCTCGACATCGTTCGATCCCGCATCCTCACACGACTGGCCGCAATATTTCTGACCTTCCGGTACGACGCAAAGGCAAGGCAGGTGGGCGCAGGTTTTCGGTTCGTTGTTCGACATGCTTGACCTCCAGAAGTTGTTGGCAACTCTATCGCTAAGTGGGGTCATGGACACCTGTCAAAACGAACAGTCCGCGCACAGGACGGCGTCGGCGCTTTTGAAACCGTTGTTCTGAAACCAGAAGGATCCGCGATTCCGCCAAGGGGCTACCTTGTGGGCATGATCATGCTTTTCCAGCCCCAGCGATGGTGCGCGTCCTGCTGAAAGATCACGAAGCAGCTGTATATGCGCTCGGTGGGCGTGCAATGCAAGACGCGCGCAGGAGCGTTCGAGCCTTGCAGTTGGTAAGGGCTTGGTTGTCCTTGGACCGCCTGCTGCAAGTTGGTCCACTGCAGACCGCCGTCGGCTTCTAGTCCTTTGAAAACATCCGCCGGCGTCACACTCTGAGCCCGAATGAAACTAAAGCCGGGCATCATCAACGTCGTCAGCGTGGCGGAGTCCTTCTGGGCCACAGCAACCTTGAACCTTGCAAAAAAGGCATTGAAGTCCGGTTGCGAATTCTGGCCGGTCAGCATTGCTGCGCCCAGCAACCAGAGTCCGACCAAGCGGAAAACGTGGGGTCGCATCATTTCGTCGTAGTCACTCCCAACTGCACGAGGAAGTTTCTGGGTCCTCAGAACTTACGTGGCGGGCGCGTCTCATCGTGCTTGCTCCCGATGCTCTCGTGCGACACAGTCCAGCTTATCTACATCATGGAAACGAGGCCATTGGCAAAATTGCCAGTGGACTCTGCACGCACTGAACAATATTCTTCGCGAACGGAAAGCCGTAATCGAAGGGAGGTCCCATGAAAACGTTATTGAAAGAATTGGGTTGGGCGCGCTGAGTGTATTGACCATCGGGCTTGCGCCGGCCAATGCTCAAATCATGAACCAGCTTGATTTCAAGGTGTCGCAGCCGTTTACAGTCGCGAACACCACCTTGCGGCTGGAAGCTACATAATCCGACCCGTGCCGGGGGCCGGTCAAACCGTTCTTGAGGTATCAAGTGCCAGTGGGAAGCCGACGGTTATGGTGGATGCGGAGTCCGCTCAGCCCGACTCGGCTCAGGGTGGAAGTCACTTGGTTTTCAATAAATATAAGAACGGGCTTGCCTTGTCGCAGGTATTTCCGGGTGGCGGAGGTTCCGGATACCAATTGGTTCTAGGGCATCCTGAACAACTGGCTGAAGAATGAACAGCCAACGAAACAGACGGTCGCGTCCAGCGGCAATTAAGGCGCGACGGCCATCGCATGTGCTGTCAATTTTGCCAGTAGGCCCCTCAGTTCTCCAGCAGTAGAAATCTGGTAAGTGGAGTGCCTGTTGACTGCCTGCGTGCATGCGGGTCAGTCAACGCCAACCGTAAATTCCAAGGTATACCCTTCTGCCTTCGCGGTCCGCAACGACATCGGTGAAGTTGAAAGGACACAAGGCGGGATTCTCGATACGTGAACAGGAGCGAGAGATCAATGAACAAAAAATGGGCGGAAGGAATCGTTTCCATCGCAACTATGTCCCTGTCGGTGTTTGTACTTGTGCGGTATGGCCGCAGGGCAAAACCTGCAGTGAGTGATCAACGGAAGGAGTGGCGCGACCATGACGGTGAGGACTCAGTTTTCGGGCAACGTCGTGGTGCTCCTTACGCCTTCCACCGAAGTGGACGAAGTCGAGGGATTGTTGAAAGCTCGCAAGAAAGAGATGGGTGTCACCGCGCTGATACCGGGCCTTCCGGTGCAGGTGCAGGGATCCTACAACGCGCAAAACCAACTCGTCGCAAACACTGTTAAGTTCAAGGGTGACGACCTTAAGAATGCTGAAGACATTCAAGCTGGCGTGGCTCCGACCGAGCAACTCGCTCAGGCGAACCAGCAGCAGATCCAGCAGAGCGAGCAGCAAATTCAGGCTCAGAAAGCGGCGCTGCAGCAGCAACAGGCGCAACTGCAGGCCGAACAGCGGCAGACCGCCGCCAACCAGGCCGCGATCGCCGCGAACAAGGCGGCCATTGCTGCTGATAATAAACGCTTCGGTGAACTGGCGGATTACAACATCCTGGGGGAGACGACGGTTTACTTCGCCAACGGCAGCACCGAGATCGACGCGCAGTATAAACCGCAGCTCCCCAAACTGGCGCAGCAGGCGGTGGGCATTACAGCCTACATCATTCAAGTGCAAGGATACGCATCGAAGGTGGGAAGCGCCGCGCTGAACCAAAAACTAAGCGCGGAACGTGCCGACCATGTTCTCGAATTTCTCGAACAACAGGGGAACATCCCGTTGACAAACGTTTTAGCTCCCGGCGCGATGGGAACCAGCAGTCAGGTCGCGCCTGATGCCACAGTGGAGGGGCAAGCGGAGAATCGCCGGGTCGTGGTCAGAATCCTGCAGAACAAGGGCATCGCTGGCACGTAGAAAGGGGAAGTCAAGAGAAGGCAAAAATCCGGGGACCCGCTGCTCGGAATGACGACGTCCCGGCATTGGCCAGTTGACTGTCCATCCAAGAGCCTTTGCTGCACCTGTCAAAAGCGACAGTTGTACGCACCCTGAATATTACCGTACACCCTACTCTGTAGAACAGAGTCAGACGACGACAGACTGTGGGGCCCTATTCCGACACTTCTCGCTAAGATTCCGGATGAATTCAAACCACTCGCGGCGCTGGGCATCGGGGCGTTCATTTTGGTTTTGATCGCGCTGTTCCATGGTTCCGGTTTGCACTGGATCCAGGTCCTTCAACACCGCGGCGAGCGACGTCTGCGGCTGGAGCGGCCCCATCTTGTTACGGCCTCGTTCCTGTTCGGCTGGTCTGTACTGCTCATGCTTATTTTGCATCTCGTGGAAGTTGTTATCTGGTCCTTTGCCCTCACTCAAATGGGTTTGATTGTGAAAACCTACGATGCGATCTACTATTGTGCCAATTGCTATACCACGCTTGGCATGGGCAGGGTTGACGTAGGGGAGCACTGGCGAATCATGAGCGCCGTCATTGGCATCTCCGGATTGTTCACCTTCGCCTGGACGACCAGCGCCCTGGTCGACGTCGTCGCTTCCAACCGGCGGCTGATTAATCAACTAGAGGACGAGCGCGAGCAGGAAATGTACATGCGCTTCGCCCTGCGAAAACAACAATGGGCCACGCTGAAAACAGAGAGGGGCGCGGAGCAGGCGGTAAGAGACAAAGCGAAGCTCGCCGCCGTAGGGTCCTCATTGGCCCAGAGATTCAGAATCTGGCGGGAAGAGAGAAGGACCCTACGGGAACTCCGCAGGGAGAAGCTGTGCGAGTTGGAGGCTCTCCGCCGGCAAGAGCGATTGAAGGAATTGGAAATCATCACCAAAGCTGCCACGACCAGTTCAGCGGACACGAAGCCGCAGTGATGGTATCGAGCTGAACGTCATGTTGCACACACGGCGACAAGATGCTCTGTCCAAAAAACGAAGGCCGGGTATCCCGGAAGGAATTTCCGGATCCCGGCCTACGTCTTAGTTCAACTTGGAGTAGAAGCCTTGCCTGTTAGTTGCCCGAGCCATTGCTGGCGGCAGCGGTAGCCGGAGCCGCAGTTGGAGCGGCGGTGCCTGTACCGTACCGGATCAACCGCGGAAAGAAGGGCGTGACCTCAAACGGCATTTTGTCACGCGCCGAGGTGATGGCGACCGGAGCCGTCTTCACCATTTCCGCCTTGTCGTCCCAGGGATTGATCTTCACGCGGCCGCCCAGGGGCAGAGCGGCGATCTGATCGAGTTTCGTGTTGTCCAGCGCCGGACCCTGCGTAGACAGAGCGGACAAGCGGCTGACGGTTCCATTCTCCGCCAGAGGATTGCCCAAGTGGGTGGTCAGCAGTGCGCTCAACTGCGGAGCGCGCAGTTGCAGCGCCTTCAGGAACAGGCCTACGTTGTCCAACTTCTGTGCGTACGGTGAATTCTTCAGAAGTTCTACTGCCTTTTTATCAGCAGCGGTTTCTTCTTCCGGAATGTGCTTGAAGCCGAGGTTCTGATAGGTTCCTTCGTCCGAGAACAGCATGCGGTCGTTAAATGCGTACTTGCTGCCCAGGTTGTGGCCGAGCACGATGTGCGCGAGCTCATGCGAGAGCACAGCCGCGAGGCTGGCTTCGTCGGGAAGCACGTCCACCAAGCCCCGGCTAATTACGATGGTGTTACCCACGCTGAACGTTTCGAGCGGAGAAGTGAGCAAAACGCGCGTCCGTACCGGGCGCGGCAGGTCGATGTTGTTGGTGACTTCCAGGTTGTTCACGACAGTCTGGAGAATCCGGTCGAGATCGCCATCGGGCGCGAGCAATCCTGCGTTGGTCAAGCGCTCCACAACGTTGTCTTCCGCCTGCTGCTGCCATACCCGCTCAGCTTGCAGCGGGGACGCATCCTGCGCAGCGGCGCTCTCATCGGTCACGCTGTCCACGCGGATCTGTGTCAGTTCGTCGTCCTTGCCGCCTTTTTTCAGGTCATAGCCCCAAATGCGGGTCTGCGCCTTGAAGGCCAGGCGGTTCTTAACGCCAGCGCTGAAGTCGCCTTCTTCGCTGTAGATGAAGGCAGGGACCCAGTAGCCGGGGATCAGGTTCAAGCGCCAGCTGTCCATGTGAAAGAACATGGCGTTACGCGGCGCAGGAGCATAGGTTCCATTCAGGCGCACGATGTTGTAGCCCTGATCTTCCACCCAGATGCGGCCCAGGAAGCGGCCACGGCCGGATTTCGCTTTCGGGGTCACGTCGAACACGAGGCAGCGCACGTCGCCCAGGAACTCGCGGCGGGCGTAACGAAATTCATAATGCTCGCGGTCGAAGTCGGTGCGGTCGGCATACACCATCCACGAGAAGCCCAAGGGCTGGTACTGGACCTTGTAGAGTTTGCCGAAACCGCCCAACAGTCGCGACTGCATGCTCCGGTCTTCTTCCTTCAAGTAGTCCTTGCGGTCGACGGTTTCTCCCATATCCATGCGACCGAGGAAGTAGTGATCGGCGCTCGGCACCGGCCCGAGTTGGGGGTCCGCGGTCAAATTCTGCAAGTAGGTCTCGACCACCGGCGTGCGGGTTGCGAGTGCCTTAATCAGACCGTGTTCATGCTCAATAAAAAGAGTCACCACCTGGTCCATGGTGGTCGGAGCAGGCGATGGAGCCGGTGGCGCGATCGCAGCGGCCTGCGCCGCCGCTGGCTGCGCCGTTGCCGGGGTAGACTGCTGAGCCGATTGCGCTGTCTGCGTCGCATCGGGCGCAGGCGGCTGTGCGGACGGCTGTTGTTCCGCCGCTTGCTGTGCGGCCGCGCTCATCGATGCCAGCAACGCCGCAGTGAGTATCGCTTTCCAAGTACGCATGACTCTTCTCTCCAAGTTTCTTTGACCCGTTTCTGTTGACCGGTCAATTGCCAGAGTTACCTCGCCAAAGTCTTCAGTACGCCATTTGGAACGTCACATGAACCACTGCTGTGGAATCCACTGGTTGCCCGCCGCGCAAAGCCGGCTTGAACCGGATCTTGTTGGCGGCGGCGATCGCAGCTTCATCGAGCCCGTGGCCCAGACCGCGCACCACGCGATTCACGTGCAACGTGCCGTTCGCAGAAAAACTAACCTCGAGAAGCACTTCGCCTTCCAGCTTCAGGCTGCGCGCTTCTTCCGTGTAAACCGGATTGGGCTTGAACGTGATTTCCACCGGAGTACTTGCCGGTCCGGAATCCGCCTGCACAACCCTCGGTCCGGCGTGCACCACCTGCTCCGATCCGAATCCACCGGTGGCAACTCCCTGGCCGTTACTGCGTCCGTCACCTTTGCCTCCGGTCGCAATGCCGTTGCCGAAATCCGCGCTGGCCACCGTGCCTTTGATTCCCTTGGCTCCGCCCGACCCGTTGCCCTGCCCAGGACCCGCGGGCATATCAAAACCGCCTGCCTGGGCGGCATACAATTTCGCGCCCTGCTTGCCTTCGCCCTTCAACCCATTGGGATCGCCAAACCCGCCCGTCTGAACTTTCTCTACTGCAGCGTTCACCGTCGGCTTCTGCGAACTGCCGCCAAAATCTCCAGTGTGCACCAGTTGGGGACGCGCCCCACCCGCTGCGATCTTTAATTCCGGAGCCTTGAACTGGTTGACCACAACTTGTGGTGCCTCGACTGGCTTAGGCGCTTCCCGGCGAACTTCGCGCGGCACGATTAACTTGGGCTGCTCAAACACCGGAAGCTTCACGGCGGGCAGCAGCTTGGGATGAATCTCCGGCTTCACCACCTTGATGGGCTCCGGTTCCGGCCGCAACGATGGCATGGGAATCAGTTCCGTCATGTGGTACTGCCTGAGCTGCAGCTTTTCCGGAAGGATCAGCCCGAGGTTGATTACGATGAGCAGGACCAGCGCCACTATTCCATAGGCGGTCGCCAGTGCCCGTTTGTTCACCTTGCGTTCGGGCAGTAGTCCGAGTTGAAAGCCGCGGTAAGCCGTCGCCATGCAATTTCACTCCATAGGGTGCCCGGTAGGGGAGAACGCCGAGCCTTGGAGTCTTAAAAATACGGGAGATAGGACAGGGGGTAAACGTGTCAACGGCTCTTGACCTTAGGTAACGTCAAAAGAGCACTTTTGGGGAATCGGCTCAAAACGGGCGTGGGACGGTGGTTTCGGCCGACGCCATGCGGCTGCTATCCGACGAAACCGGGAAGAAAAACCACGGTGTCTGCGGAAAACACCCATGAAACCGGATGTGAGCGGCGTCGCGCTCTTGGCGGTTTTTTTCGCGTGGTTTCAAAGTCAGGGACTTGTGCTTTCCCTTCTCCTGCGCAAGTAAGCGAAGATCGCGAACACTGGAACTCCTGCCAGAATGATGAATACTCCATAGCCGGAGTTCGGCCAGTCATTCTTGAATGTGTAGCACAAGAGCGCGGCCGCCACCGCAACGAAAACGATTGGCACGAAGGGATAGCCCCACATGCGATATGGACGTGCCGCCTGCGGCTCGCGCAGCCGGAACACGAATATTGTGCTGCCCGCGATCATATAGAAGAGCCACTCCGCAAAAATCGCCAGGGAAAACAGTTGCCGGAAATTCGCTCCCAGCAGCAACAGCAGAATCGACAGCACCGCCTGGACCGCAAGAGCCACCGAGGGCGTGTGAAACCGCGGATGCACCTCCGCCAGCGCTCGAAAAAAATATCCATCCCTCGCCACCGCGAATGGTACGCGTGCGCCGCTCATGATTGTGCCGTTCAGCGTGACCAGCATCGACAGCGCCATGCCTGCCGAAACTATACTGGCGCCCATCCGCCCCATCACGAGCGCGACTGCATCCGAGGCAGGACGCGGGGAAGCTGCAATCGCGTTGGCCGGAAGCACATACTGCACCCCGGCGTTGACCAGCACGTAGAGTAAGCCCACGGTGGCTACGCCCGCGATCAGCGCAATCGGAATGTTGCGCTCCGGATGCTTCACCTCGCCCGCCACCATGTTCAGATCATTCCACCCGTCGTAGGCCCAGAGCGCCGCCACCAGCGCCGCCATGAAGCCGGCAATTCCGCCCTTCGCCCCCGCGAATGTTCCGGCGAAGTTGCTCCATCCCCGGCCAGCAACGTTGCCGAATCCGCTGAAGCAGACCACCACGATCCCCAGGATGATCGCCACTTTCAGCAGCGTAAACACAACCTGGAATTCACCTGCCTTTTTCACGCCGAGGTAGTTCAGCAATGAAATGAGGACGGCGGCGACGATGGCAAACATCTGTCCCCAAGTCACGGCAAACGGCGCGCTGATGACGTTGACTGAGAAGAATGAGAAGACGGGGAAGGTTCCGAGAATTCGTACCAGTCCTGTGACGACGGTTGCGATCGAAGCCGGCTTGGCGATCACGAACCACGTCCAGGCGTATAGGAACCCGCCCAACGGGCCGTACGCATCGCGCACGTAAACGTACTCGCCGCCTGCCTGCGGCTTCATTGCTCCCAGTTCTGCGTACGTAAGCGCGCCGGCAAACGACAGCAATCCGCCCACCACCCACGCCAGATAAACAAGTTTGGCAGAGCCCACGGACTGCATCATTTCGGCGGGCACGAGAAAAATGCCGCTGCCGATAATGGTTCCCACCACCACAGCAGAAGCGTGGCTCACCCCCAGATCGCGAGAGAGTTCGGGACGAGACGGAGGACCAGTGACCTCAGCCATGTTGGAGTTGGAGTATACGCGAGGATTGAGAGGGTTTGAGCGCCTATCTTCAATCGAAACTTGTGGCACCGTTCTAGTGCCCTGACGACGCCTGCCGAACTGGTTCCGGAGCGAGCGGGAGCGACACCTCCAGGGTCCCCATGCGATCGTTCATTCGGTCGCGCACCCCGACTCGTATCGACTTTGCGCCTATCGGGACGATCAACGATTGGTGCAGTCGGTACAGCCCCGCCTTGTTTTCTGCCGGCTGTGTAGATTCCTCCGGTACTCCATCGTTCACGATACCGTTCAGCACCTTGCCGTCTTCGTCGAATGCCGCCACGGCAAACTCCAAGGTTGCCTGGCGCCCGCTGCGTTCCGCCTGTGCCTTGAACTGCGGATCGAGTACCCGATAGTCGACCGTGTAAGTCTGAACCTTAACCGGCGGCAGCGGCTGGAGTGGCCGGTTCCTCCTATGGGTGCGGTAGAACGCGGATTGCTCGTCAAGAAGGACCATTTGCGTGGGTGTCGCCGTCACAACTCCGCCCTCGGTTCGCAAATGCACAGAGAACACCAGATCGTGCAGCATCGGCGCCCCTGGCTTTATATTGCCTTGCAGCACATCGCCCGCCTGAAGCGGGACTGCGACCGCCGCGGACTTTGCATCGCGTTGGTCTTCCTCCGCCGCAGTGGAAACCAGAGGAACGCGGCAGTAGTCGTGCCGATACGACAGCTGATATTTCTCCTGGTCCAGCTTCACCGCGATGTTGTGACACCTTCCGTCATCGGTATACGCGGGAGGGGAATAGGTCAGGGTGTAGTAGTTCCCGCCATCTTCGGTAGCCGTGTTCAGAATATCCACCAAGCCGTTATCACTGTAAAACGCACGGCCCCCGGTGAGGGAGGCGATTTGCTCCTCCGCCGCCTTACTCGCGACGTACGTGCCCGCAGCCGGATTCGGGTCTATTCCACTCACATCCGCGGGAAAGACCGCAATTTGGGCCTGTGCCAGGGCGTTGATCGCCGTTTTGATCTGGTCCGCCAACGGGGAATTTCCCTCCTCAGGCGAAATGGACAGCGGAAAGGTTCCCGCTACCCAGATCAAATTCTTGCGGCCTGGAATGCCGTCCAGATATTCGCCGATGTGGGTCAGCATATCCACGGCGGTGTACGGATCGCCGTAGCCGTAGTTCCGAGCCAGCATAAAGACTCTCGGCACATGGCTCTTGGGATGCTTGGAGTCCAGCGCGGCGTATAGCAAGTCTTTGTCTTCGGTGAATCCCTGCGCCAGGTAGAGTTTGTCGGTCGTGACGAAGACGGCAAATCGTGTGCCCGCGGGTTTGCTCTGGATAAACTTCAGAACCTGCTGCCGGGCCGTCATTTGGTCCGCCGTCCCTGTGTTCACCAGGTCGAGGAGCATGACGTAGAGCGGCCCTCGCTCGGGAACTTTGGGAATGTTCTCGAAGACGCCCGGTGGTAACGGAGGCGCATTTGCTCCGCGGGAGATCGACGCCTTGTCGAAGTCATATACATCGAACGAAAGGATCCGCTGCGGCTCTTTATCTTCCGTGATCGAAAAATCGCTGGCTGTCAGTCCGTGCACCGACTTACCATTAGCGTCGCGCACCATCACGTCGACGATCACCCGCCGTACGGTCTGGTGAATGGTCAGAGTCGACTCCTGCGCCTCGGTGGGCAGTTCTGGCGCGGGCTGCCCGACCAGTTTGGTTGTCGAAGCCCCGTTTTTCTGAGCCGGAGACGGAGGCTGCGTCTGGGGCTGCGGAGCACCCGACTGGGCGGCCAGTTGCGCAACCGGAAAAAAAGAGAAAATCAAAAACGTCAGCGCCCATCGCGAAAGGGCAGGGAATAGGATCATTTCGCACCGTCGATTGATTCTCGCCTACTTTTAACTACAACCCACCGCAGAAGGTCTTGTCTCGACCTTTCCTGCAATTATTTCGAAGTCCTTTACAGCCCGCCAGTCGAAGTAGCCGGTCAACCGAAGAACGCGGCAGTACTTCATCGCATTCTTCCAGCTTACGTCTCTACCGTTGTCCCTCCCCGCCCACATTAGGCCGGTGGATGGATCGGTCCAGAAGCCGCGCGCCTGAATTTCCTGCGCGCCACCCTGGCCTTCCGCTGCCGCCTGAGCGCTTGCCCGGATAGCAGCAACAGAGAGCAGAAGCACAGCGACCTTAGTCCAACATTTCACGATGCACACTTCCCGATGAACGAAGAGTTGAAAAGCAGCCACTACTTCCAGCTGTTCGAGTACCACTGGACCGCGTTGGCGACCTCAAAGAAGAGCCCATCTTGATTGCGGATCAACTTGGGACCCTGTGTTCCTCCTCTGCGGACCCGCCAGCGATCACGCTGACGACCCACCCCACCGCAAACGTCACGGTCGAGCCCATCATTACCCACCAGGTCCACGGCACGTGCGTCCCGAGCCAAAGGTACAATTCCACGCCAAAGCCGCAGGCCATCCCAACCATCGCCCCGCGCTGATTCGCCCTTCGGGTCAGCACGCCGAGGAGGAACACTCCGAGCAGGGCCCCATAGGCCACAGACGCGATCTGCAGCCCTACTTCCACAACGCGGCCTACTTTGTGGAGCGCGATCAGGCCAGCCCGAACAGCACGAGCGCCCAAGCGAGCGTGGCTAGGCGAGACAGGCGCATCTTGGTCTTCTCATCGGCCAGCGGCCGCAGCCGCACATAGAAATCCATGATCGAGGTCGATGACAGGGAGTTTAGTGCCGCGCTCAAGTTCGACATGGCCGCCGCCAGGATCGCCGCTATCAGCAGTCCCGAGATTCCATGTGGCATGCGCGTAACAATAAATGTCGGATAAATCCGGTCCGGCCTGCCAAACGTCGATGACGGCACACGGTAGAACGCCCACAGCATGATCCCCACAGTCAGGAACAAGGCAAACTGAAAGAGCACGGCAAGTCCGCTCGAGACTAAGGCCGTGGCCGACTGCTTCTGCCCACGGGCCGCCAGCAACCGCTGCACGATCAGTTGATCCGTGCCATGACTCGCTACCGTGAAGAACGTTCCGCCAATCACCCCCGCCCAGAACGTATATGGAATCCAGGCGCTCGGGCTGAAATCAAATAGCTGCAACTTGCCCGCGCTCGCAGCCGCCGCATGAATCGCGCTCAATCCTCCCGGGACGAGATGCAGAATCGTCACCAGCCCGACCAGCGTTCCTCCTACGTAGATCGCGGTTTGCACGACGTCGGTCCAGATCACTGCCGCGAGGCCGCCCTCAAATGTATAGATGACCGTCAATGCAGTGATAATCGCGATTGACGCCACTTCGCCCGTTCCCAGCGCGATCGATACCACGATCGAGACGGCATACACACGCACGCCTTCCGCTGCGGCCCGTGTAAGCAGAAACAATCCTGCGGTCAGCGAGCGCAGCCCTTTCCCGAAGCGCCGCTCGATCAGTTCGTACGCTGTATAGAGATCGCCGCGAAAATAGTGCGGCAGCAGCACGAAGCTGATGACCACGCGCCCCACCACATACCCCATCACAACCTGAAGAAACGTGAAGTTGGTGTCGTAGGCGAGCCCGGGAATGCTGATGATGGTGAGAGTGCTAGTCTCAGCCGCGACAATCGAGAGCGCGATTGCCCACCACGGAATATCCCGCCCGGCCAGGAAATAATCGCGCAACGAGCGCTGTTTCTTGCGGAAGCGCAGCCCAAACAGCGTGATGCCTGCAAGGTAGAGCGCGATAATCGCGAAATCGAGATGGTTGAGGCCCATAGCTTAGTAGCGCCGGCATCCTGCCGGCTATCGTGGCGGCGTCTCCACGCCTCCGCCGGGAGCCGATCCGCGGCCATCAGGAGTCTATCGTTGTGCGCGGCCCGTATTGCAACGGAACCTGTTCTGGGCTCGAGCTGTGTCTAATTATCGAAGCAATCCCCACTTTCCGCGAGTGAGACTCTGTAGTCCTCGCTCAAGACCGTACAACGCAACTGGCAACGGCTCTGTGTTAAAAATAAATCGTGTCCTACTTTCTCGGCATCGACGGTGGCGGTACGAAAACCACGTGCGCGGTGGGCGATGAATCGCAACTGCTCGCCACTGCGACCGCAGGGCCCAGCAATATTGTTCGTGTCGGAGAAGTACAAGCGCGCGAGTCCCTTCAGCAATCGGTGCGCCAGGCATGCGCTGCCGCCGGCATTACTTCTGCGCAAGTGGTGCGCACCTGCGTAGGCGGTTCCGGCGCGGCTCATCCTGAATTGGCAGAGGTGGTGCGCCGATGTCTGGCGGAGATTCTGACGGCTCCCATCGATGTGGTCGGCGACATGCAAATCGCACTCGAAGCTGCCTTCGACTCTGGCCCGGGCGTCATCGTCATCGCCGGCACGGGTTCGATTGCGTATGGTCGCGACCCGCAGGGAAACACCGCTCGCGCCGGAGGCTGGGGATTTTCCATCGGGGACGAAGGTTCCGCACACTGGATTGGACGCACCGCCGTCAACGCGGTTCTGCGGGCGTCGGATCCGCGCGATGGAACAACGGAGAGCCAATCGCCGCAAGCTTCGCCTCTGGCCACAGCTCTCAGCAAGGCCTGGGGAGTGAGTGCGCTCGCCGATCTTGCTCGCGCGGCAAACTCGATTCCTCCCCCCGACTTCGCCGCTCTTTTTCCTGTGGTGGCCGCCAGCTACGACGATCTGGCTGCGCAGGTCCTCACCAGGGCGGGCCGGGAACTTGCCCAAGTAGCCGCAGTGGCGATTGGCCGCCTCTTCGCAGAAGGACACAGCGCTCCCGTCCCTGTGGCCATGACCGGCGGCGTCTTTCGTCACGCCCCGCTGGTGCGTCAGGTTTTCTACAATGAACTCCGTTCCCTCGACCCGCGGGTGGAAGTGAATCCGCAGGTTGTGGAACCCGTCGAAGGAGCGCTAAGAATGGCGCGACGAGGCAGGTAGAGCAGGCGACACTCCCCACCACGATGCCGCATGAATTCGGACAACGAGAACGCGATCGAATTGCCAACCTCGCCGGAATCGGCTTCCCCGCCCACTTCGTTCAACTTCGACGCCCCTGAATCCGCTCTGACCGCGGATCTCGCTCTGGCTGCCGTGAAAGATCGAAACTTGCCTCCCGAAGTGATCGAGCAGATCAGCCGCAATACCGTCGTGATGAAATCACGAAAAGTTCGGGTGGCCCTAGCCGCTCATCCCCGCGCGCCGCGCCGCATTGCCTTGCGTCTGATCCGAGAGCTCTACACCTTCGATCTGATGCAGTTCTCGTTGATCCCTGCAGCTGCGGCCGACCTGAAGCGGGTTGCTGACGAACTGCTAGTGACGCGCTTCGCCTCGATCACTCTGGGTGAGCGCATTGCGCTGGCGCGCCGGTCTTCCACCATGGTGGCCGCCGCCTTACTGCTCGACAAGGAAGCGCGCGTTTGGCAGACCGCGCTCGATAATCCACGAGTCACCGAATCCGCAATCGTCAAGGCGCTAGTGCGCCCAATTGCCGCGCCGGCATTCGTGAAGGCCATTTGCCATCACGCTAAGTGGTCGCTGCGCCCTGAGATTCGAATGGCGCTGTTGCGAAATGAATACACACCCATGGCCCGCGCCTTGCACTTCGCACGCCGCCTGCCACCCGCGCAGCTGCGCGACATTCTGCACGCGTCGCGCTTGCCGGAAAAGATTAAGGCGTACCTTCGGAAAG
This sequence comes from uncultured Acidobacteriaceae bacterium, assembly GCA_963832015.1. Lineage (GTDB taxonomy): Bacteria > Acidobacteriota > Terriglobia > Terriglobales > Acidobacteriaceae > Sulfotelmatobacter. The sequence goes on along the minus strand of CAWHSR010000019.1, from coordinate 68,574 downwards.
ATTCAGAGACAAACGCCCGCTCGAGAGACTGAATTCCGAATACTGAGAACTGAGAAATATTCCTCCTCACCGTCCGCCACCAATCTCCAGAATCGCTCCCGTCGTAAACGACGCCTCAGGCGACAACAGCCACAAAACTCCCTCAGCCACTTCGTGGGGCATGCCCGGCCTTCCCATCGGGATCGTTCCCATCAGTCGTTGCAGCCGGCCCGGTTCGCCATTCGCGGCGTGTAGGCCGGTTTCGACCAATCCCGGCGCCACGGCGTTGACGCGAATGCCTTCGGTAGCCACTTCGCGCGCGAGTCCAATCGTGAAACTATCGACGGCGCCCTTTGATGCCGCGTAGTGCACCCACTCTCCCGCGGCCCCGGTGCGCGCTGCGAGCGAAGAAATGTTGACGATGGCGCCGCCGCTTCCGCCGTGCCGCTTCGACATCCGCCGCACCGCCTCGCGCGAACAAAGAATAGTCCCGCCAACATTCACTGCCATGACCGTCGCGATGGCCGCACTCGAAACTTCTTCAACGCGTGCGAATCCCCCGGTTACCCCCGCATTGTTCACGAGCGCCTTAATCGGCCCCAACTCGCGCTCGGCAGTCTCGAACAAACGCACGATGTCTTCCTCCTGTGCAACATCGGCCTGAATTGCTACCGCCCGCCCGCCCGCAGCCACAATGTCATGAACTACTCTCGTAGCCTCGACTTTGCCGGTGGAGAAGTTGACCGCAACCGCGTATCGGCGTTCGCCCGCGAGCAGGGCGACAGCCGCGCCAATCCCGCGGCTGGCTCCTGTGACGATGAGAGTTCCCAACGCCTCTTTAGAGGGTGAGTCATGTCGATTGGAAAGAGAAAGGGTCATCGAATTCAGGGATCCGAACTGCAAACTGAAAGCTTAAGTAGCTTAAGTAAGGTTAGGCGCGACTAGCCGGAAGCTCTACCTTCACCGCATCCCGCTTCCCGCGCAGCAACCCGACGACTTCCGCATACAGCTTCTTCCGTGTCTCGGAGCGCTCATAGGCGCGAGTGATATAACGCACGGTTACTTGGACGCCCGATCCGCTCGGCCGCACGTTGATGGCGGGCTTCGCCGAGATCGATTGCACCCGGTAACGCGTCGTCGTATGCGACCATTCCAGTTCCGCTTTTCGCGCGTTCGCCTCTGTCTCCTTTTCAACCATCTTCTGAAGCGCGTCGATGACGGCGTAAGGATCCTGGTCGTTGGGAATGGTCAGCTCGAGTTCGTCCCACATCCACTGGCCCGAGGTTGTGAAGTTGAAGAAGTGTCCTTCGATAGCGAACGTGTTTACGAATGAGACTCTCCGGCCGGTAGGATGTCCAGCGTCCGTCCAGTTCCCGGTTTCAAGCAGGATCGTCTTCAACAATCCCACTTCGATCACCTCACCCGCAACGCCGTTGATCTCGACCCAGTCGCCCACGCGCAGCCCGTTCCGGCCCATCAACACGAACCATCCGAAGAACCCGACGATGAAATCTTTCATCGCGACCGTGAGGCCGGCGCCCGCCAGTCCCAGCACGGTCGTCGCCTGGTCGGGCATGCCGAAAATCAGAAACGCAATCAGGATCGCGCCCACGGCCTGCGCCGCAAATTTCGTCACCGCTCGCAGCGTGTCGATACGCTTGTTCTCCGCAGTCATTCCCGTAAACAGGCGCTCAATGAGTTGACCCGCCACGTACACCGCTACTAGAACCAGCAAAATCCACAGCAATGATTCGATCATGCGGTGCAGGGCGGCCCGCTCGCGGTTCTCGACCAATGCCAACCAGTTTGAATAAATGTCGCTCAGTTCCTGCTGGTCCTGAATACGCCTGCCCAAATCGGCCAGATTCTTCTGGTCGGATGTGTACTGCTTCAGGGAATCAAGCGCCGCTTGTGCTGTCGCTTTCGATGCTTCCCGGTTGGCGACGCTGCTCCCTTGGGAGAATCCCTTCGCCTGCTGCTTGGCCGCCTCCCGGCTTTCTTTTTCCTTCTCGACCTTGCCGCTCAGGGTTGCATGCCGCTGGGCAAGACGCTGTAGTTTGTCCGTCGCCTCATTGCGCGCTGCTTCCAGTTGCGCTTTCTTGTCGCGCAGCGCCCGCCATGCCCGGAACACGCTCAACAGAGTGCGAGCCTGGTAGTCCTGCTCGTACGGACTCGCGGCCGAACCCGCGGTCGCTCGCGGAAGTTGATCGCTCGCATCATGTTCCGCTTTCAGCCGCTTGATCTTCGCCTGCGGATCGCCGCCCGACTGCTCCAGATCCTCCGCGGCATCGTCCAACTCGTCCTGATCAAGATCCATCTGCGCCTTGGCGACATCGATCTGATCCTGAAGGTTGTCTTTTTGTGCTTCCGAAGCGGAGGCTATCTTGCGCGTCAGCAGCGCGATCCCTTCCTGATCCTCTTTGACCGCTAGGCCAGCCTTCTCCTTCCGGATTGCTAGTTGCTTGGACTGCGGTGAGAGCGGAGGAGGATTTTCTTCGGCCGTGCGCAGCGAGTCAAAAAATGCCAGGTCCACTTCGTGGTCGCCGACTTTCTCCGCTTCATGCGCGAGAGTCGCTTCTTCGTGCGTGCCCGCGAGTGCCGTCATTCGCTTGGCGGTTTGCAACGGACGCTGATCCACCAGGGGACGCTCCGCAGCGGGTGTCTTCCGTCCCAGGAACGTTTTGGTCGCTGTCGTGGGTGTGTCTTCGTTCGCCGCAGCCGGTTCGCGCGTCCACACGATGCCCACAATGGCCGCAACCAACAGCACAAGCAGCACGATCCCGGTAATCCATTGCCGCAGTTTCATAGGAATCCCAGAACGGTTATCGCCCCCACGTCAGATCACTTTAGCAAGAAACATCCCCTTCCGGCGACGGCCTAAGGTCCTAGTCACTCTTCAGCCGGACAAAGCGCACGTTGGTAATCTGCCGCGCACAAATTTGTCTCCGTAGAATCGTCTAAGGCGCATGCTCGACCGACTCCAATCGATTCGCGACGCACGGTGTTTCAACGAACCGTGGAAGCCGCTCTCCCTCCCCGCTCTCGTGGCGTGGCTCATCTTCTATGTGGCGTTCCTGGCCTACGCTTTCTCGGCTCATGGCGGTTATCTCTTCATCGATAACGCTAACCTCATCGTCCACGAGGGCGGACACAATCTGTTCGGCTGGTTCGGCCCCACGCTCGGACTCTGGGGAGGCACCCTCCTGCAGTGGCTGGTCCCATTCTTGCTAGCCGCCTATTTCTTCACCGAGCGCCAGGCCGCCGGCTTCGTCTTCTGCCTGTTTTTCTTCTTCGAGAACTGGCTCTACACCGCCACCTACATGGCCGATGCCCGCGCACAGGTGCTTCCGCTGGTCACGACGGGCGACCCAGATCTCGTAGAGCACGACTTCTTTAAGATCTTCTCCAGCTTGGGGGTACTGGATCACGACACGCAGATTGCGGCCGCCGTCCGCGTGCTGGGCTGGTGCGGGATGATGTTGGTTACAGCCTGGCTAGCAAGCAGAGCCAGAGATTTGAAAGTGTAGCGCCGGCGTCCCGCCGCTGTCGCGAGGCCGTCTGGGCCTCGCACCCGCCAGCGATACAAACGTCGGAATCCCTACGGCACCCAATCCCCAATAAAGATGTTCGTCTCGTGCGGCGCTTTTGCGTTGCGATTCGAGGCCCACACCAGCTTCTTGCCGTCCGGCGAAAACATGGGGAAGCCGTCGAAGCCATCGCTGTAAGTGACGCGCTCCAGGCCAGTGCCGTCGGGGTTGATCAGCCATAATTCAAAATTTCCCATGCCGCCCGTGGCATGCGTCTCCGGATCGTAGTTGGACGAAAAGATGATCCGTTTCCCATCCGCCGTATACGCCGGACCAAAACTTGCCGCGCCGATGTTGGTGATCTGCTTCTTGTCGCTGCCGTCTGCCTTCATGGTCCATATTTCGAGTGAAGTTGGGCGGATCAGATTCTGCGCCAGCAACTCTTTGTAGTCCGAAATCTCTTTCTCAGTCTTCGGATGGTAGGCCCGGAACACAATCGACTTGCGGTCAGGCGAGAAGGTTGGCCCGCCGTCGTATCCCAGTTCGTGCGTCAGTTGCTTGACGTGCGTACCGTCGGCGTCCATCGAATAAATGTCGAGATCGCCGTTGCGCATCGACGTGAACACAATCTTCTTTCCGTCGAGCGAAATCGTGGCCTCGGCGTCATAGCCTGGAACGTTTGTCAGTTGCTTCAGGTTCGATCCGTCCGGATTCGCCGTGAAAATGTCATATCCCGAATATACCGCCCACACATATCCCTTTGAAAAATCAGGACGCGGAGGGCATTCCGGGCTCGCCAAGTGCGTCGACGCATAAAGGATCTTCTTGCCGTCGGGATAGAAAAAGCTGCAGGTCGTGCGTCCCTTGCCCGTCGAGACCATGTGCTGCTCACTGCCGTCGATATTCATCTCGAAAATCTGGTCGCACTTCACATCGCCATGCGACGACTGGAAGATCAATTTCTTGCCGTCTGCGGAAAAATAGGCCTCGGCATTCTGCCCGCCGAAGGTCAACTGGTGCACGTTGCGCAAATGCTTTTCCGGGGGCGTTGCCATGTCCGGAGGGTTCGAGGTTTGCGCAGAAATGATAGACAAGCCGCCAATTCCGACGGCGACAATCGCTAGAAATAATGCAAAGATTCGTGTCATTTGGGATGTCCGGTAGTGTAGCAAAGGCGTTCGAATCTTAACCACAGAGGGCTCAGAGGACTCAGAGGAAAAAGCGATAACCGAGGTCTGCGCTTGCCCGGTTGCTCCTCTGGGTACTCCGTGTCCTCTGTGGTTGATTTGGGTTCAGCCAGAGTAGAATGGCGCGTCATCCGGAGGCTCGCATGAAGGTATTCCTGCCCGTTCTAATCGTCGTTGTCCTGGTCGTGATTATCGCGCTCCCCATCGCGCGGACCACTGCTTCGGCCTCCCCGAAAGCCACGCCCGAGATGCTCAAGCAACTCGAAGCCGAATTCATGAAAACCGCCATCGACAAAGGTTCCCAAGGATACATGTCGTACTACGCAGACGACTCCGTCGAAGTTCCAAACGGCGCGCCTTTGATCCAGGGCAAAGCCGAGATCGCCAAGGGCATGGGGTTTCTCGACGACAAAAACAATCGGCTCCTCTGGACCCCAGTCGGCGCTGACATCTCTGCTTCCGGCGATCTCGGCTACACCTACGGCAACTACGAGTTCCACGCCAAGGACAAAGACGGCAAGCCCGTCGTGCAATACGGCAAATACACGAGCATCTGGAAGCTGCAGAAAGATGGAACCTGGAAGGTTGTCCTCGACATGGGGAACGCCAGTCCGGAGCCGAAGTAGCCACGAACCGGACGCAGCTTACTTCCGGAAATGATTCTTGATAGCCTCGGCTTGCGTTCGGGTCACCACCGCCGACAGCGCTGCTGGATCCGCTTGCTTGACCGCCTGCACGCTGCCAAAATGCTCTAGGAGTCGCCGGGTGGTGCTCGCTCCTACCCCCGGAATCTCCAGCAGTTCGGTCGACCGGTCGCGCATCTGCCGCCGCTTGCGATGGAATGTCACAGCAAACCTGTGCGCCTCATCGCGAATCAGTTGAATTAGGTGCAGCACCGGCGAGTGATGGTCGAGTACCACCGGATCTTTCTCCTGTCCATCGACGTACAGAGTCTCCTCGCGCTTGGCGATCGCGGCTAGCGGTTGGTTGATGATCTCCAGCGAATCCAGGGCTTCCGCCGCAGCGTGCAGTTGCCCTAGGCCGCCATCGATCAGCACCAGGCTGGGCATAGGCTTGTTTTCTTCCTGCAGCCGCTTGTATCTGCGCGTAACCACCTCGCGCATCGACGCGAAATCGTCCACGCCTTCCACGGTGCGGATGATGAACTTCCGGTAGTCCGACTTCTTCATCTTCCCGTCTTCCCACACCACCATCGACGCGACGGTTTCCGCGCCCTGTATGTGCGAGATGTCAAAGCACTCGATCCGCTTCGGCGGTTCGGGCAGGCTGAGCACTTCCTGCAATTCTTCGCGAATCTTTTGTGCATTCGGTTTGAGCACGCGAAACCGCTGGTCGTACGACTGCTTCGCATTGTTTCCCGCCAGATCGATGAGCGACCGCTTATCCCCCCTCTGCGGCACAAGAATGTGCACTCGTGTGGCGCGGGCGCCTTCGCCCGCATTCTGCTCAGAGAGCAGGTCCTCGAGCGCTTCACGATCCTCAAAATCGACGGGCACATACAAGTTCCGCGGCACATAAGGCTGTCCGATATAAAGCTGCTTTAGCAGCGCCGAGAAAAACTCCCCGGGATGAAACTGATCATGTGGGGACGGCCGCCCTCGGCCGTCTGTGCCGAGGACTGCTCGGCTGCTGTCATCACTATCAATCTCCTCACCTGCGTCCAAATGTACCGGCGAGCCTTGCTCACCCGGACGGTCGAGGGCGGCCGTCCCCACATAGTCAGTGGCAATACCAAACTCCGGCAACTCCTCCCAGAAGAACTCCCGCCGGTCCACCATCTTCCCGCCGCGCATGTGAAAAAGATTCACCGCAAGCATCCCCTTCTCGTAGTGGTAGCCAAAAACATCCGCGTCATCGCCTTCCGCCGCGGCCACGCGCTGCCGCTCCTGCAACTGCTCCACCGTCGAAATCAAGTCGCGATACCGGGCCGCGCGCTCGTACTCCTGCTCGGCCGCAGCCTGCTCCATGCGCGCGTGCAGCGAACGGCTCAGATCCGTCGGCCTCCCTTCTAGAAACAGCTTCACATCGCGCACTGCCTCCTGGTAAACCTCAGGTGTGGTCAGTTCCTGCACGCACGGCCCCAGGCAGCGCTTGATGTAGTACTGCAAACACGGCCGCGGATGAAACCGCGTCAGGTCTACCTTGCACGAAGGAATCAGAAAATTGCGGTGGATCAGATCAACAATCCGGTACGCCAGGTTGGCAGGGAAGTACGGCCCGTAATATGCACTGCCGTCCTTGCGCAGTCGCCGCGTGACGTAAACCCGCGGCCAGCGCTCGCCCAGGGTGAGCTTCACATACGGATAAGTCTTGTCATCGCGCAGCAGAATGTTGAACCGCGGCTTGCGCTGCTTGATTAGATTATTTTCGAGCGCCAGCGCCTCTTTGTTGTTCGCGACGACGATGTAGTCGACGTCCACCGCCTCGCGCACCAGCGTTCCGGTCTTGGCGTCCTCCCACCGGCCTTCGTGAAAATAGCTGGCCACGCGGCTGCGCAGGTTCTTCGCTTTCCCCACATAGATGACGTCGCCCTCGGCGTTCGTGTAGAGATACACGCCCGGCTCGGTGGGAAGGGTGCGGATTTTCTGAAGAAGGTCCATCAGTGGGAATACTCAATTTTAGTCGATGATGCTGGGTGTGATGGTGTGTTACAATCGTGACATATGAGTCATACACTGACAATCCGTCTTACAGAAGAACTTCTGGCGTGGCTGAAAGAACAGTCGCGCCGAACCGGGGTTCCTGTAGGCCGGCTCATCCGCCAGCAACTTGAAGCGGCCAGGTCCTCTGGGGGCAAGCAGCGATTCCTTCGCCATGCCGGAGCGATCAGCGGCGGTCCCTCGAATGTTTCGTCTCGTAAGGGATTCTCTCGCACATGAAAGCCATCGCGGATACGGGCTTTATCGTGGCCTTCGCGAGGCGAAACGACGAGTACCACTCGTGGGCCCTTGACGTCGCGAAGCAGAGCACCGAACCCTTGCTGACCTGCGAAGCGGTTCTCGCTGAGGCTGCGTTTCACCTGGAATCGAGCGCCTATGTGCTGTCTCTGGTGGAGGATGAGTTGTTACGAATGGCCTTTGATTGCTCCCGGCACATTCCCCAGTTGCAGGAGTTGGCTCGGCGCTACGCCGACCGCAAGCCAGACCTTGCCGATCTATGTCTGATTCGCATGAGCGAACTTTATCCTCGCCATACGGTCATCACAGTCGATGCTGGTGACTTCCGAGTCTACCGCCGGAACAAGAGGGAGACGATTCCGCTCCTGTGCCCGCCCATCGCCAACTAGGCTGTCGGCCGCGATCTGAGTCCCACCATATAAATTTTCCACTCCGTGTGTGTGCTTTGCGTTCTGGCCCACCAGGTAAGACGGTCCAACCGCTGCAATATATTTCCGCAAACCATTGAAAATGTATATACTTACGGCGCACGTTTCCAGGCTAGAAAACTGGCATCTGCCGTGCAGAAGCAGAGGGGGAAGCTGTAAGATATCGAGTCTTTCCCAGGGCCTTAAAGATTTGGATGTTCCGGCGCACGGGCAACTCGCCAAGCGCCACAAGCGACATACAAGATCGAAACCAAGGAGCCTTAACCCTATGAACCGCACTTCGTTAGTAATTTGCCTGGCAGCCAGCATGGTGGCCACCGTTGGATGCGCCAGCAAGAACTACGTTAAGCAGCAGACGACGCCACTTATTAACAAGACCAATGAACTCGACGACCTGACCGCGAAAAACACCAAGGACATCAAGGACGTCGACGCGCGCGCTCAGGCCGGCATTCAGGCCGTGAATGCCAAGACCGATCAAGTCGAGCAGAAGGCGCAATCCGCCGGACAGACCGCCGCGTCCGCCCAACAGATGGCGGATGCCGCCAATGGCCGCGTGGGCGTGCTGACCAACACGGTCGCCAACCTCGACAACTATCACGCCGTTGCCGAGACCTCCGTGAAGTTCGGCTTCGACAAAGACAACCTGACGCCGGAGGCCACGCAGGCTCTCGATCAGCTCGCGGCCAGCTTCGCCTCGACCAAGGGCTACATTATCGCGCTCGAAGGCGGCACGGACTCCGTTGGGCCGGCAGACTACAACTACGACCTCAGCCAGCGCCGCGCCAGTTCGGTGATCCAGTATCTGGCTACCAAGTACAGCGTTCCCGCGTACAAGATTTACGTGGTTGGACTCGGCAAGGATAAGCCTGTGGAGTCAAATAAGACTTCCAACGGCCGCGCCGACAACCGTCGCGTGGATGTGCGCCTGATGACGAATACCGTTGGCGATAGCACCAAGCCCGCTGCGCCAGCCACGACTGGCCAGAACAATCCGTCATCGATGTAACGAAGAGTTTACCCTCCTCCCCGGAGGACTTCGCCAACCAGGCCGCTCAATGCCTCCCCCTGAGCGGCCTGCTTTTTTTTCTGGGGATGTAGCTCTTGGCCTTTGGCTATTGGCTGAGTAGGATTGCAGCCATGACTTCTCTCTCCCGCCGTTCGTTTCTAGCCATGTCTGCGGTGTTACCGTGGGCTTTCCGCGGCCTCGCCTCGGGTGCGGTTCCACACTCCGCGGTTCCCGTCGGCCTCGAACTCTATTCCGTCCGCGATGCCCTCAAGCAGGATCCCGAAGCCACCCTGCGTGCCGTCTCTCAAATGGGATATCAGGCCGTCGAGTTCTACGCCCCATACTTCGAATGGACCGAGCCCCAGGCCAAGCAGACGCGCAAGTTGCTCGATGACCTCGGCATGCGCTGTTACTCGACGCACAACGACGCGGATTATCTCGACGCAAAAAACATCAACCGCGTCCGCGACCTCAACCTTACCCTCGGCACCAAGTATGTCGTCCTAGCCTGGTCGGACCCGAAATCTGGTGCTGACGGGTGGAAGGCCATCGCGGACAAGCTGAATTCCGCCGCCGAAACTCTGGAGCCCTCCGGCCTCACCCCCGGATACCACAACCATCAGGCGGAATTTACGGGCGCGCTAGGGCAGCGCCCCATCGAAATTATCGCCAAGAGCACGAAACCGTCAGTGATGCTTCAGTTGGATGTGGGAACCTGCCTGGAGGCCGGTGCCGACCCAGTCGCCTGGATCCGAGCCAACCCGGGACGCATTCGCTCCATCCACTGTAAAGACTGGTCGCCGGACCCTGGTGTCGGCTACAAAACCCTGTTCGGGGAAGGTAAGGCGGATTGGAAGGGCATCTTTCAGGCCGCCGAAAGCGTCGGCGGCGTCGAGTATTATCTGATTGAGCAAGAAGGAAGCCGTTACCCAGAATTTGAAACCGCACGCAAGTGCCTCCAGGCCTTCCGCGCCACCCACGTTTGAGCAAACAATGTTTGAGCAAACGCTAATGTGTGACGGAACCCGGAGGGCGGTAAAATAGTTTCTATGCGCAGTTGGCTTTTCATCGTATTGCTCACAAGCAGCGTCGCGGTATCGGCGCAGAACTCCACTCCTTCCAATTCTGCTCCGTCCAATTCACAGACCCCAGATTCCGCCTCGTCCCCCGCTTCCAAGCCGTCCGCGCCGCACAACCCGACGCTCGCGCCCCCGCGCTCCGATCGCATTAGTGCGAACGACGTGGAAGACGGCGAAAGTTCAAGCAAAGATGCCCCGATCGACTTGAGCCCCCCGGCCGACGACGAAAAGGCTCACCCCGAGAGTTCCGATATTTTGAGGGACGTGGAAGGCGCCCCCGGCAACGGTGACGTCAGAGAGTTTCATCCCTGGAACCCGCATAAAGCGGCCAAAGATATTGAAGTGGGAGACTACTACTTTAAGGAGCGCAAGAACTACCGCGCCGCGGCGGACCGCTACCGCGAGGCGTTAGCTTACAAACAGAATGACGCTGTGGCCACGTTCCGATTGGCTGTGTGCCTGGAGAAACTGGACCAGCCCGACGAGGCCCGCAAGGAATACGAAAATTATTTGAAGATCCTACCCCACGGACCGCAATCGGAAGAAGCACAGAAAGCCATTCAACGGCTGAAGGGTGTTGCCGTTAGTGTCAAATCCGCGCGGTGAGATCCTGACGTTGGTCTTAACCGGATCTGCCGCCGTGCCCATAGCCTCGCAGGCTTGGCATCCATCACCTGAGGGGGTTCCTGACTTTCGATTTTCCTTTCGGGAATTCGTCATTGCCATTCCCGACTCGGCTTTTCTTGCCCTCGCCCAGAATCAGATTCGAAGGCCACTTCGGTCCCGCCTGACCAAGGCCCTTGGATCGCGCCGCCGAGTCGAGGATCCCCTCGAACGCGTCCATGCAGGCATGTATCGTCTGGGTGCGCAGCACGCCCTCGAATCCCCCGCGGATAATCAGCATGGCCGTTCCATGCATGAGCGACCACACCGCGAGCATGACCCTCGTGTGCTGCCGCGGATTACCGCCCAGACGCTTCGCCACCCGCTCGCGCATCAGGTTGAACGACGGCCACGCCTCATGTAGGGAAGGAGGTCGAGCCACTCCATCAAATAAAACCTCGTAGGCGTGAGGGTGTTCCAGAGCGAAATCCAGGTGCGCCTGGAATGCCTCTCCCAGCGTACGAGTGCAACTGAGCGCGGCAAATAGTTCGCTGCGGGTTTGCAGGCGCAGGGCGCGGAGAATGTCGTTGCGGTCGCGGTAGCGCTCGTAGACGGTTGGCGTGGTCGTGCCCGCTGCCTTCGCTACCGCTCGCATGGTGAGCGCCTTCTCGCCGCCGCGGGCCCACATCCGCGATGCCGCGCCGAGAATACGCTGTTCCAAATCTGGGTCAGGATGCCGGGGCACTTCGCCTCCAAGACTTGAAAAATAATTACTTGAACCGCGTATAACTAACGCCGTGTACTATATTTACAGCTAGAACTGATGACCTCGCAGGGTGGGTCCCGCAGGAACCGCGAAGGGCAGTCCTCCCATACGGTTTCCGCGACCCGCCTGCGCTTCCCCAAACGAGCTGAGGAGTTGCAGTTGGGTCCGGAACCAGGAAACAAATTGACGTTGGCCGCCTTCGCGCTGATCTGGCAGCGGCCGGCGTCGAACTGTTAAGCGCCCATTGCGCCAGCGGCCGGGTTCGTCTCCAATATTCCGCAGCGGAGATTGTCGCATTCGGGGAGCGACACTCCCTGGAGCGCGCCATCTCCTCGGCCGAGGCCGCGCATCACTTCTTTTCCCAAATCGAAGCCCAGATCACCCAGGCAGAAGACGCGAACCGGTAAGGCACGTCCCGTGTACCTTAAACCTCGCCATCTGCGAATCTGAAGCCAAGCCTGGAAGTACACTTACTTTTCCACCCGGATAAACTCGCCGGTGGAAGCGTTGACCGCTACGGTCAGCTTTGCGCCCTCGCGCGCGGAGCCATAGATGACATGCCAGGTCAACTCATTCGTATTGTGATTCCAGTCGCAAATGTAGATAACCGGTGTGTCGGGTGCCTTTTCCAGAACCTTGTCGCCGCCGTGCTTCTGCGCGGTGTCGAAAGCCTGGTCTGAGTCGATCTTGAGGAACGCCATGTCAAACACTTGCATGGAAGAGTTCGACGAATTGTAACTATCTTCGATCCCGGGATTGACACCGCGCGAAGGTGCCCCGTCAGCCGCGCTGCCCGACCATGTGTAGGATTTTGCGGACCGCTGGGTTGCCGAGGCGAAGCCGCACCGCCATACGGCCCACTTGCCGTCATGACCGTTGCCGTCGGTGGTCGCCGTAGACTCAATACGGTAAGGCCTCGCGTCCTGGTTCCAACCGCGCGCCGCCACATACAGCTTCTGGAATGCGGATCGCGCGGTGATCAATTCGGGACCTTTGACCTCGGGCTTCGCTTCCTCAGTAGGTTTCGAATCCGAGGAACAGGCGCTGAGCAGTGCGAGCAACGCGATCGCAAGCACTGCCAGCAAACTCGCGCGCGAACCACTGCGGATGGGGCTCCAGAGATTTTGATCTGCACTACCCGACATTTCCGCTGCCGTCACGGGGCATTCCATCGGAGCAAGGCTGGCCGTCTTCATGACTTCCTTCCTGTGATAACTTTGGATGAGTTTTGTGATCGCAACATTTTAACCGAAAGATTGAAAAAGGCTAAGTAACCCTCGTGGACCCTCGCCTGGAGAGATTGCAGAAAGAGATTGCGTCCGCAGTCGCTGGACTCAGACCCGAACAGTGGAGTTCGCACCTGCCCGGGAAATGGTCTATCAATGAGGTTCTCGAGCATCTCTATCTAACCTACACCGGAACCATCAAGGGATTTCAGCGTGTAGCTGAATCCGGAAAGCCGTTGGCCACGACCCAATCATGGGCGCAGCGTGGCCAAGCACTTGTTGTCGTAGGGTTTGGTTACTTTCCGTCGGGCCGCGAAGCCCCGCCCGTCGCACGTCCCCGCGGAGTGCCGGCCGAGAAGGTGCAGTTTGAGATCGGCCCCAAGATCTCTGAGATGGAGGACATCATGGCGCAATGCGAAAAAAATCTAGGTGCGCACCGCAAACTGCTCGATCATCCCATCCTCGGTCCCCTCACCGCAGCAGAATGGAGAAAGTTCCACCTGGTCCACGGCCTTCACCACATAAAACAAATCCGTAAGTTGAAGGAGAACCTAAGAAAGTAGCGCCGGCGTCCCACCGGCTGTCTCGGGAGCGTCTCGCCCGCGCAGCCAAAACAAAATCGAGCGCCGGGCCAATTCGCCCCGGCGCTCGAACCTTTCTGACTGATTGTTTCTTACTCGCGAGCCGAAGCCGACGCTCCAGCCTTCCGCGCCTCTTCCTGCAGGTCTTCGAGCTTCTGCTTGGCGTCGTCGAGCGATTTTTGCTTGTCGGCGATCTGCTGCTTATACTGCGTGTCCTGTTTGTCCCAGTCCGCGGAGTTGCGCATGCGGTTGCCAGCATCGGCGTACATTGCCGCCGCACGAATCTGGTATTCCCGCTGCAGCACATCCAACTCGCGACCTAGCAAATCAATCTGATCCTTTTGAGCCGTGATCTTGTCGGCCCACTGCTTATCGGCAGCTGCCTTAGTCGCTTCGTCCTCAGCAGCCGTTGTGGGCGCTGCCGACGGGGCCTTTGGTTGAGTTGCCGCCTTGTCTTGGGTCCCCTCCTTGTTGTCGGTGCCGGGCTTAGCCCCCGTCTCGGTGGGAGCCGTGCTATCCGTCTGTGCCGCGGTATTGGCGGTGGTGGTCGCCGGCGTCGGGCCTACGACCGAGAGTTTGTCCTCCCGGGGCAGATTGTCGTTGTCATACACCTTCGGCTTCGACGTGCTGCCCGGATCCTTGCGGACCTGCCGGGCATAGTCACCCAGTGATGAGCCCGAAGAAGACGAACCGGAAGAAGAATTCTGCGACGTCGATGGCGTCTGATTCTGGGCGCCGGCAGGAACGCCAGTCAAGCTAAGAATCAGCAAGAGTCCCATTCCACTGCATGCGATGTGTTTCATGATTTCCACCTTTTCTCCTACTTGAGTCTGTATTGCTGGGATGGCCGCACGTTCAGGCCAACACGCCCAGTAGATTTCGAAATTAATCCGCCGAGCGGCCCGCCGCCACTGCGTGCGCCGCCCGCTTGGTCGTCAAGAATCCTCCAATGCTCCGATCCAGTTGCGCGGCTTCGTGCGCAATGTCATTGGCCAACTGCAAAGAGTGTTCCGCATCGCGGCTGTTGGCAAGCTGTTGTGCAAAGCCGGAAATCGTCGCCAGCGAGGTGCGCAGCTGAAGCGCCATCTCAGCCGAGATCTCGCCATGCAGTTCCTGCTGACGGCGAATCTGTTCCAGTTCGCTCAGATCGTTGATCAGACAGGTGACGCCGAGCAGACCGCCTTCAGATGCCGGCACCGGAGATACTGTGACCGCGATGAATCGCTTCTCGCCCCCGGGCGTCTCGTATTCGGCTTCGACCTCTCGCCGCTTACTCTCTTCGCGCAGCACCATGCTGACTTCGTCCGCGAGGCAAACCAGTTCGTCGTTGGCTTCGTCCGCCCCAGCGCCCGCTCGCCACTTTGCCGGACTGATTACGGCGCCCCGGAAAATATCTTCCGCGCCCATTCCCGTGGTCGATGCAAATCCTAGAATCGCCTTGGCCGCAGGATTCGCCGTCTTCACCAGTCCGTTCGTCCCGAAGACCAGCACGCCACATGAAAGATTCGAAAGCACCGCGTGGCTGAAGTTCTCGCTGATCCGCGCTCGTTGTTGCTCGGCCCTCGATTGCACTTGCAATTCGTGCTTTTGCTGCTTCAGTTGCTGGATCACCGTGTTGTACAGATGCAGCGGCAGTGTCTCCAGCGACGGCGTAGGTTCGGCAGAAAAGTCACTCTCCTCCGCAATGCTCTTGCGCAGCGCGCGGATGCAGAACAAGCCCATCAGGAACGCGAACGTCGCGCATACCAACACCACGATGGCGCGCAGCACCACCGGATTGGCCAGGATTTTCACCAGAGCCCTCCGTACCAGTGCAGAAACTGGTTGCCGAAAAAGAATGCCAACAGCGCCATGCTTCCCAGAAAAACGCCAAACGGCATCTGATAATTGCGGTAGACCACCTGCGCCGATTGCCATCCGCGCCGCCGCGCCGCCTGCGCGTTGGCCAGTCGCTTCATGAATCGGTGTGTGCGCTTCAGCCACACCACAAAAACCGTGCTTAATCCGAACATCGATCCCGCCAGCGACGCAGTAAACACGGTAAAGACCGTCAGCTTCATTCCCAGAAACGCGCCCACCATAGCCATTAATTTCACGTCGCCGAACCCCATGCCCTCCGTGCCGCGCCAGCGCAAATAAATGGCTCCCGCTCCGTAAATGAACGAAGCACCCAGTGCCGCCCCCAGCAGGGAATCGAGCAGTGACAGAAACCGCGCCGAAATATCTCCGCTGAATGGCAAGTTCATCATTCCCGGCAGAAATTGCGAAGCCAGATCATTCACCGGCACCAGCAGACTGAAGATCAACCCCAGCGCCAGTCCGGGCAGCGTCATCGCGTCTGGCAGCAGCTTGGTTTCTGCGTCCGTGAAAATCAGTCCCAGCAACAGAAACGCGAACACGCAGTATTTCAGCGTTGAAAGCGTCAACCCGAAGTGCCAATAGCACGCGAGAAACAACAGGGCTGTTAGCAACTCAATCATCCAATACCGCGGTGAAATCCTGGTCTTGCAGTCTCGGCAGCGGCCGCGCAGAATCATCCAGCTCAACACCGGGATGTTGTCGTAGAAAGCGATCGGCTGCTTGCACTTGGGGCACGCCGAACGCGGCGACACCACCGACAGTCCCAGCGGCAGTCGGTAGATACACACATTCAGAAAGCTGCCGAAGGCCAGCCCAAAGAGAAAAATCGACGATGCCAGGAACGGATCCACTTGGTCTCTGAATATCTCCCAGGCGCGCCCGCGCCGCACGCGAGCCTCTCCTGAAGAACGCTGCAATTCTCAGTTCTTGGTTGGATTATAAGTCGATCACGCAGCGAGGACTAAGGTACTGAAGTCACTGGCCAAACGGCCAAGGGTCAGTAAGACATTGACCACTGGTGGGTTACGGCCTCGAGGCGGGAAAAAAGGAGCAGGTTCCTTCCGGTGGGAACCCGCCAGCGACGGCTGAATTGGATCTGGCTGACGCGCTCAGGATGACAACCGTAAGGCCTAAGAGCGGATTTTCCTGGTCTCGCCTTGAAGCGTAGATAATGGACCCCGGAGCGCGCTATCCGCGCCCCGGAGCCTGAAGATTCGGTTCGTGAAGCCCCTGTCAGACTACTTGCCCTGCAAGCTCTCGATATACGCGACCAGATTCGTGATTCTCTGCTGTACCTGGCCTTCATGACCCTGGCTGATGCTCGAGAAAAGCGGTCCCCACACTGGCATATCTTGGCTGCCGTGGGACGGCGTCACGGCCTGTCCCCGGATAACGGCCGCAACGTGCGATGCCGGGTATTTTCCACCGTTGTTCGTCGCCAGAGCCGTCAAATCGATCGGTGGAGTCTTCATGGCCGAGGCTGCTGGCCCGGTGCCCTTGCCGTCTTTTCCATGGCAAACGGCGCAATAGCTGTCGAACATGTCTTTGCCCGAGTTCGGCGCGGCGTTAGTGATCGGAATATGCTTTACGGTGGGAGCAGTCTGAGCTGGCGCCGCCTGCGCCGCTGCAAATGTTGAGATCACCACCACAATGACGGCAAGACTGATGAACTTCATTACACGCATATCTTCTTCTCCTAGGGCTTAGGTGGCCCAAACTGCCACAACAGAAAAGTCTAGGCGTGGCCCGTAGAGCGGAATGTGACCAGAATCACACGCAGTTGTGACTCCTGAGTCCGGGAGCGCTTTTCAAATGAGCCTGTTTGCAATTTCGCTCAATGAGAATGCGCCTTTGCTAGGCCGGTGAGGGTAGTTGAGGCCGTGACAATGTCGGCCTCGCACCGCCACGGTGCCGGAGGCGAGACAGGGGCCGTTTTCAGCCAGACGGCGCGATACACTACTCTCGAAAAGCACTCTGGAGGGAAAGGCAGGCATGACTTATTACGGAGCAAAAGAGCTCGCGCGATCGTTCCGCACGGTCCGGCATAATACGATCAAAATTGCGGAGGAGATTCCGGAAGAGAAATACGGTTTTCGCCCCTCGGAGGGATGCCGCTCGATCGGGGAGACGCTGGTACACATTGCGGTGATGCCGCGCGTGCAGGAGCAGATCCATGCCGTCGAGCACCGCAGTTCCCTGGTTGGCTTCGATTTCTTCGGGTTCAGGGACAAGCTGCAAGCCGAGGCAAAGGTGTCGCGTACCAAGGCGCAAGTACTGGAACTCTTGCGCACCGAGGGCGAGAAGTACGCTCAAGTTCTCGAAGGTGCCTCGGAGGCCTTTTTGGGTGAGCAGGTCGAGTATCCGGAAGGGATGGAGCCGCGAGTGAAATCGCGATTCGAAATGCTGATCGCGCCCAAGGAACACGAGATGCATCACCGCGGGCATTTGATGGTGGTGGAGCGGATGCTCGGCATCACGCCGCACCTCACGCGACACATGGAGGAGCGGATGGCGGCGATGCAGTCAGTCCAGGCTGGCCTGGCAAGCCAGAAATAATCCGCCATTACGGAAAGACGAACCGCAGCAATTCTCCTTCCAGCACAATAGCGCCAGCTTCCTGCGCCGGAAGCGTTCCCTTCCACACGTTCCATGCCAGGGGCACGAGCCGGGTCTGCGCGGCCGGGACCGCCACCCACCCTTCGGCCGTTTCTTCGCGAAGGAAAACAGAGTATGCCGGAGCCGTACGAGCTCTGCCGTGCAGCGATTCTGACTTCCATTCAAACAAGCTCGCGGCCAACTTCTCCGTCAGCGATTCGTGTGGGTCCAGGCACAAAATCCAGCGCGAATTTGCGCCTGTCGATGGAGCGGCCTGGATATAGTCCGCCGGCGATATTCCTGGCCTTGCCTCCAGAACTCTCGCCCCGTACTGCCGCGCGACGCGCACAGTCGCATCCTGCGAGCCCTCATCCACAATGAGAATTTCGTCACAGGCGTACAGAGTCTCCAGCGTCCGCCCCAGCCGAAGAGCATCGTTGTGTGTGAACAGCAGCGCCGTAATCGAAGCCATTGCCCAATGTCGCGCGAGATCCCCATCCGCGCCGCTCTACCCGATGCTCCTTGGCGAAGAGCCCTTACTGCGAGTCTCCCAGCTTCGGGCGGTTCGCGTCCGCGGGCGGAGCTTGCACCACCGTGATCGGAGCCTGCAGCGTGAAATTCAGCACGGTCTCGGACGGGAGCTTAATCTGCTGGCCCTTGGTCGCGGCCTGCACTCCGCCTCCCACGCCCGCACCCGCAGCCGCGCCAATCGCCGCACCTTTGCCGCCGCCGGCAATAGCGCCAATTATGCTCCCAAGTACTGCGCCGCCGCCAACTTTCTCAGCCGTGTTCTTGCCGCGCGAACTTCCTGTTTTCTTGTACTGATCGGTCTGCAGGCTGTAGGTCTTACCGCCCGCCGACAATTTGTCGAGCTGCAGCACCACTTCCGATTGCCCCGCAAACTTGCCCGCGCTCTTCACGCTCACCAGATGACCCGTGAGTTCGACGCCCGCCGGTACCGCTTCTTCTCCGTCAGAACTCATCGGCGCGTTCAGGGTGGCATGAAACGTGTCGCCCGTTTGATTCTTCTCGCTATCGATCGGATCGATCAGACGCACCGTTACTGGTGTCCCCTGATCGATGATCAGCTTCTTTGGCGATGGCGGCGGAGGCGGTGCCTGCGCTGCTGTGTTATCCGTCGGTGGAGGAGTTTGTGCTGCCGCTTCCGGCTGCCGGCCACCGCTCATCTGACTCGCGATCGATGTATCCGCCGACTGCCCGTCCAAGTTTGAATTGTCGGAGCTTCGAGCCTGGCTACTTTTCTTGGCCGTAACTGGCTTCGCTTTCTCAGCGGGCGTACCGGCCGAAGTTTTCGTCGCGGTCGTTGACTCCGGGGTCCCTCCCGCCGGGGGCGTCGCCGACGCATTACCCACCTGCAGATCGTTGATGACCGTTTTGACCCCAGCCTCCGACGCAGCCTGACGCCCCGCTGCCGCGCGCTGTGCGTCATTGTCGACGGCGCCCGACAGAGTCACGACGCCGTCCTCGGCCTGCACCTTGAGTTGCTTGCTCGCGAGTCCGGAATCCTGGTTGAACTTATTTTGAATGTCGCTGGAAATCTTGGCGTCGTCAGGCTTCCGCGCGCACCCCAAGCCTATCCCTAAAGCGATCGCTAGAAGTAGGGAAGTACTGCACGAAGACGTAAGCAGGGAATTGATTTTCATACTCGACTCCCGACACACCACCAGGAAACTGAGTTCCAATACATCCAGAACAGTTTAGATGCGGATTCTTGCAGATGTAAATGCGCGAGTAAAAAAGGAAGGAACCGAGACAGTCGCGGTACGTCGCGCCGAAGTCCGAAGTAGCGCTGGCGATTCGCCGGCTGTCGCGGGAGCCCTAATCTGCCGAGGGCCATCCCGGCCTCGCACCCCGCCTAGTGAATAAACTTATAATCCACAATCGAAGCCGCCAGCGCCCCATTCTCCTGGGCAGCCGTGTCCTCGGCCGTCGGCGCATCTTTAAATCGCATCACGCGCCCCTGGCACACGACGTTGCTGTTTTTCTGTCCTGAAATTTCTTCCGGCATCTCAAACACCATCTCGATCAGCGCGTTCACCGGAAGGTTCTGCGGACCGTTGAACAGTACTCCGCTCTGGCTGATGTTTTCGATAATCCCCTCGTACCACGTGCTGGTCTTGTTGACCCGGTACCGCAGAGCAATGTCGAGCTTTAACCGGCGCGCCCGCGGCACCCACGACGGACGCTTCTCCCGCGCATGGCTGCGACGGATCGTCGTCTCGGGCTTGGCATGCTCCACTCGCTGTGTGCGGCGCATGGTCGTCCAGTCATACTTGTATTCCGCGGCACAGAGCAGGCAGACCTGATAGTAGTCGCCATCCCCACCACGACGCGGCCATGAGAACTCGTGAGAGCAGCGCCCAAGCATAAGCACATCCATGAATTTTTGCGGCATGTTTTTACTTCCGGGTCAGGGAACCCTCGGATGCACGCTCATCATCTCGCGAAGGCTTTACTTTGGATAGGTTACTTTCGTGCACTGTGCCCCAGTCGCACTGCCGCAACTGACCGCGACACAAGACCTTAGCCTGTGCAAACTGTCGGCGCCACGGGGCGAGCGCAGTCCTCACCATTGCGGACGAGCCCGCGCGTTGTGACGTTGGTGCGCGCAGCGACGTGGAAGATCGGCACTTCAGCGCTGCGTCAGATGCCATGGAGTAAGAGGCCATGGAGGAATTGACTCCCGGAAGGACAACACCCTTGTTCGTCCATCTCGAACCGTCAACGCCATGTATCATCGCTTCATGGGCGGCACACCCGACCTAACCGCTTTCGTCCTCGCCGGCGGCAAAAGCACCCGAATGGGCGCGGACAAAGCCTTCGTCACCTTCCATGGCCAGACTCTCCTCGCCCGTGTCTTGAATGTAGCCCGCTCCATTACGCCCGACGTCCGCATCGTCGGCGATCCCGCAAAATTCGCTCCCTTCGCTCCGACCGTTGAAGACATATTCCCCGACTGCGGACCGCTCGCAGGCATCCACGCCGCCCTCCGTTCATCGCACACCGACCTGAATCTGATCCTCGCCGTCGACGTGCCCTTCATCTCCCCCGCGCTGCTGCGATACCTGCTGAAACGCGCCAGCAATTCCGGCGCGCTCGTCACAGTCGCGAAAACCGAGGGAGGCTACCAGCCTCTCTGCGCTATCTACCGTCGAGCCTTTGCCGGCGTTGCAGAGACGGCGTTGCAAGCAGGCCGCTACAAAATCGATACGCTCTTCACACCCACCACAACGCAGACAACCGCAGAAAAAGAATTGGAAACCTTAGGCTTCTCCCCGAAAATGTTCCGTAACCTGAATACGCCGAGGGAATTGGCCGAGGCCAGCGAGATACCGAACTCTCGTTGATCGGAACCAGTTCTCGGAGGTCAACGAGCTCTAGCGCCATAGTCTCAAGAGCTATCATGTCGGTATGAATCGAAAACTTATCACGGGTTGCGCATTGGTAGTAGCTTGCATGCTGGCAACGGCTCGTTCTCAGGAGTTGAAACTCAAGCGCGGAACGGTTTGCTGGCCACTGAACTTCTCCGGCGTCACGCTGAGCGTAACATCTGATTCCGAAGTGGAGCGGCTTCTCGGCAAAGGCATTGCTCGGAAGAATGAGGGCGACACGGGCGGCCGTTACTTCATCGATGAGGGACACACTGCGACGCTGCACGCCGTTTCGTACACCAACTCCGTCGTTGGCGAGCTTACATTGCGAGCAGGAGTCGACCCCGCCATCCATGCCAGCGAGCTAAAGCACGCTGAAAGCAAATGGTTCAAGCCAACGGATGGGTTTGGGAATTGGCATGCCTTGCACCTTGGCTCCTCAAAAGACGAGGTTTTGAAAAACCTAGGTGAGCCAAAGAAGAGAATCGCCGCAAATGATTGGCGGTACGAAACCGTCTGCGATTGCGAACTTCCTGAATACTTCGACGTTGTTTTCAAAGACAACACCGTCGTGAAGGTCTTATTCTCGGCACCCGCAGGGTGACGCTTGATGATTGGCGATAAATCGTCGATTCACTCGTCGGCCGGCTCATCGGCGAGGGGGTCTCCCCGAAGATCGTCGCCAGAACGAAAAGCGGGTTAATCTAGTAGCCGGAAGTTTGAAGACAGAAGCTGCCCCATGTCAGACGATGCTCCCCAACCCGCCCCCTACATCGAATTTCGCGACGTCTCCAAAGCCTTCGGCGACAACGTCGTCCTCGATCACGTCAACTTCAACGTCGTCCCCGCCGAAACCGTCTGCATCCTCGGACGCAGCGGCGTCGGCAAATCTGTTTCCCTCCACCACATCATGGGATTCCTCAAGCCCGACTCCGGACGCGTCATCGTTGCAGGCGAGGACATTACCGACTACACCGAGGAGGAGCTCGAACACATCCGCAAGAAAGTCACCATGGTCTTCCAGAACGGAGCCCTCTTCGACTCGCTCACAGTAGGCGAAAACGTCGCGTTCCCTCTGCGCGAGAGCAGGGAGCTGAACGAAGAGCAGACTTACCAGATCGTCGACGGCTTGCTGCAAATGGTCGGCGTACAGGAGATGCGCGACCTGCTCCCCTCCGATCTTTCCACCGGCATGAAGCGGTCGGTGGCCATCGCGCGCGCTTTGGCCGCCCGTCCCGAGTGTGTCCTCTACGACGAGCCCACCACCATGGTCGATCCCCTCATGGCTCAACTGCTCGGAGACCTCATCAAGCGCCTCAAGATTCAACTGAACCTGACCAGTATCGTCGTCACTCACGACATGCGCCTGGCCAAGAAACTTGCCGAACGAGTCGTATTCCTGCACGAAGGCCGCGCCATATTTTTTGGCCCCTACTCCGACATGGAAAAATCGAAGGAGCCCATCATCCAGGAATTTCTGGAACTCGACGAAGTGAAATTGGACGTGTAAATCCACTTCTCTGCGTCCTCGGTGTTCTCCGTGGTTGAACCAGTTTCCCTCTACACAACTGAAATCGCACAGCTTCTCGTGTGCCCCAACCCAATCCGCTTGTAGCCTCCTCCAGACTGTGGTAATCAAGGGACCCATGAAAACTCGACTCCCCGCAGCCGTTGCCCTAGTCGCGTTTCACTTGGCCGCCCTTGCGCAATCCAATCCCGCGCCTCCGGCACCCGCTTCCATCGTGGTGAAAGCCGCGAAACTGCTGGACGTGCGCAAAGGCGCCTACCTCGAAAACGCTGCCCTGTGGATCGAAGGTGACCGCATCAAGGAAGTTGGCAAAGCATCCGACGTCCAGACTCACGCTCCGAAGAATGCGAGAGTCATCGACCTCGGCCGCGCGACGCTCCTCCCCGGACTCATCGACTGCCATACCCACATCATGGCCCGTATTCCGGAAGGTGACGACGGCTACACCCTCAACCTTGCCACGAAGTCGCAAGCCTTTCGCGCCCTCGAAGGCGCCTACAATGCCCGCATCACCCTGCAAGCCGGATACACGACCATCCGCGATGTCGAGAACGAAGGCTCGGGCTACGCTGACGTCGCGCTGCGCGACGCCGTCAATCAAGGTCTCGCCGAGGGCCCGCGCATGCAGGTCGCCACCCGTGCCATCGCCGCCGTCGGCCAGTACAACCCGTTCGGCGTCTCTCCCGATCTCACGAATTTTCCCACCGGCGCGCAAATGGTCAGCGGCGTCGAAGAAGCCCGCCGCGCCGTGCGCGAACAGATCGGCCACCGCGCCGACCTGATCAAGGTCTACGCCGACTGGAATCATCCCACGCTCACTGTCGATGAAATCCGCGTCATTGTCGAAGAAGCGCATAAACAGGGGCTCAAGGTGGCCGCGCACGCCACGACGCCCGATGGCATCAAGAACGCCGTCACCGCCGGAGTCGACTCCATCGAGCACGGACACGGCATCGACCGCGCCGATCTCGAACTGATGAAGTCGAAGGGCACGTTCCTGGTTCCCACAGTCGGCGTGATCGATGGCATCGTCGAGCGTCGCAAGAACGATCCCCGCACTCCTGAGCAACAGAAACATTTCGACGCCTTCCTGCAAGGAATCCAGCAGGAAGTTCAAATGGCGATGAGCCTCGGCGTGAAAATCGCGGCAGGTTTCGACGCGGCCGAAGCCGAAGGCCAAGCCAAAAACGCCAACGAACTAGTCTCGCTCACCAAGCGCGGCATGCCCCCGCTGGAAGCGATCCGTGCCGCCACTACGACCGCCGCAGAATTAATGGGATGGGAAGATAAAGTAGGTGCGCTCGAACCGGGTCATTACGCAGATGTAATCGCCGTAGAAGGCGATCCGCTCACCGAGATCAGCCAACTGCGGCATGTCCAATTCGTGATGAAAGGCGGCACAGTCGTAAAAAACGCCATATCACTGGCGCAGTGACGACCGGGTGTGCACCGCTGTGGAAGAGCGGCCCCAGAGCCGCGTTGAGGGCAGAATGAGAGCGGGCTTCAGCCCCTGTGCGCGATGCTCTCTTCCGGACCACGTTTCTCCGGGACTTCTCAAAGACCCGAAGTTTGCGACTGACAACTCGAAACCCAAAACCCTAAAACCCCTGCTGCACCAGATCCTCAACCGTCAGCGAATTCTCCGAGGCCTCGCCTCTCATCATCTTCTCCACGTATTTCGCGATGAGGTCAGCCTCAAGGTTCACCGGATCCCCCGCCTTCAAAGAATGCAAATTCGTCGCGTCCACCGTGTGTGGAATAATCGCGATCGTGCACCGGTTCTTCTCCAGCTTCGCCACCGTCAAACTGATCCCCTCAATGGAAATCGAACCCTTGTAGACCGTATATTTCTCGACATCATCCGGCAGTTCAATATGCAGCCACCAGTTCTCTGAGTCGGCAATGCGCTCAAATGCGATCAGCTTGCCGACTCCGTCCACGTGCCCCTGCACAATGTGCCCGCCAAAGCGCCCGTCAGATTTCATCGGCAGCTCAAGATTCACCAGCGCGCCTTCATGAATGCGCGAGAACGAAGTCCGTACCCACGTTTCCGGTGCGAGATCGGCGCAGAACGATCCTGGCTTGATGTCGACCGCCGTCAAACACACCCCACTCACGGCTACACTGTTGCCGGTCTGCAGCTCCTTCGGTGCCTGTTCAGCCGACACCGTAATCCGCCGGTTCTCCCCGCGCTGCTCAATCCGCGTAATGCGCCCAACCTCTTCCACGATTCCGGAAAACATAATTGCCTCCAGGATGAAAGGAACATCTTAATTGACACGGCGTCCCAGAGATACAGAGAAACCCAAATCTCGCCTTTAACTCTGTGTCCTCCCGTGTCCTCTGTGGTGAAGATTCTCACTCCCCATACGGATCCCGCAAATACCCTTCCACCGCAAAATCCTCACCGAAGCGATGTAGATGCACATGCTTCACCTGCGCCGCCTGGCTCATGTGATGGAATCCCGCTCCCGCTGCAAACGGAATCGACCCCGTCCCGGCAAGAATCTTGGGCGCGTAATAAAGGAAAACCTTGTCCACCACGTTCGCGGCCAGCGCGGTCCAGTTCACCGTCGCCCCGCCCTCGATCATCAACGAGGTGATTTCCAGTTGTCCCAGGCGCCGCAGAATCGCAGGCAAATCCGGCCGTCCATCCGGCATCCCTGCGGGAAGTCTCTCAATGCGGATTCCCAGTTCTTTCAGTTGGTTTTTCTTCTGCTCGTCCGCTGAAGAATAGAAGATCAAGACATCATTTCTTCGTTCCGCTGCCACGCTCTGTACCAACCGTGACTCGAGCGGCACCCGCAATCGTGAATCGAGAATCACCCGCAGCAGAGGACGCCGCCTCGCCCGTCCACTGCGATCGGTCAGCAGCGGATTATCCGACAAGATCGTCCCCGCGCCCACCAGCAGCGCGTCGTTTGCATGCCGCAACTCCTGCACGTGCGCGCGCGCCACTTCGCTCGTCACCCATCCTCCCGCCGGAGTCCCATCCTGCCGTTCCCGTGTATCCGCCGGTGGCGGCGCGATCTTTCCATCCAGCGTCATCGCCGCCTTCAGCGTCACCAGCGGCGTTCCATGTCGGATGTAGCGTGCAAATCCCTCATTCAGCCGGCGAGCCTGCTCGTCCAGTCTTCCAACTTCAACGTGTACCCCCGCCGCCCGCAGCTTTTCAAATCCGAGTCCGCTGACCTTCGGATTCGGATCTGCCATCGACGCTACGACTCGATGAACTCCCGCCGCAATCAACGCGTCAGTACACGGAGGGGTGCGCCCCTGATGCGCGTGCGGCTCCAGATTGATGTAAAGAGTTCCGCCGCGAGCTTTCTTTCCGGCGGCCTCCAGCGCAAGCACCTCAGCGTGCTTCACGCCTGCATAGGAGTAGGTGCCGGTGCCCACCACGTTTCCGTGAGCGTCAGCAATCAAGGCGCCGACATAAGGATTGGGCGAGGCGAGCCCCACACCCTCCCGCGCCAGTTCGAGTGCGCGATGAAGAAGCTGTTCGTCAGAGGAATGAGCAGACGTTGAGAAGTGAGCAGACATTATGGAAAGATGAAACAACCGTGGAAGAGCGGCCCTTCAAGAGCCGCGTAAAGTGGGCTCAAAATGACTGGGCTTTAGCCCCTGCGTGGCGGAAAGCTCTCAAACGAATCATCCTCAATGTCCGCGACCGCCGCCCCGCTCCGCCCCTTCGGGCCCCTCCGCACCGGAGCCATCGCATACGCATACGGGTCTCCAGGTTGAGTGGGTTTCTTGCCGAGCAGCCGCTTCAAGAAATCAATGACGATGCTGAATCGCGAACGTTTCTGCTCCTCCGCCATACGTCCTCCTACTCAAACAGCGAATCCACAAATTCCTTGGGATCAAACGGCAACAAATCGCCAGCCTTCTCACCCACCCCAACATATCGAACCGGCAACCCCAGTTCGCGCGAGATCGCCACCACAACGCCGCCCTTCGCCGTCCCATCCAGTTTGGTCAGGACGATCCCTGTGACCCCAGCCGATTCCGTAAACATTCGCGCCTGCTGCAACCCATTCTGTCCTGTAGTCGCGTCCATTACCAGCAAAGTTTCGTGCGGGGCTCCGGGAATGATTCGCTGCGCCGTCCGCCGCATCTTGTCGAGTTCCAACATCAGGCTGGTCTTGGTGTGCAACCGTCCTGCGGTATCGACGACGACGTAGTCGACCTTGCGCGCTACCGCAGCCTGCAGTGCGTCGAATAAAACCGCCGACGGATCGCCTCCCGGCTTGGTCTTGATCACTTCCGTGCCAGTGCGCGATCCCCAGATTTCCAGCTGATCGATTGCCGCCGCGCGAAACGTATCCGCCGCGCACAGCAGCACATTCTTTCCCTGCGAGCGAAACACCTGCGAGAGCTTGCCGATCGTCGTAGTCTTGCCCGTACCGTTAACGCCGACCACCAGAATTACTTCCGGTGCGCCTTCAACTTTGTTCACAGGACGCGTGTTTGCGGCGTTCAGAATTGCCAGCAACTCTTCCTTTAGCAGTCGCTTGAGTTCCTGCACATCCTTAATCTGCTTGCGGTCGGCCTTCTCCCGCAGCTTGCCGAGAACTTCCTGCGTGGTCGTGCTCCCCAAATCGGCGCCAATGAGTGTGGCCTCGAGATCGTCCAGCGTGCCGCGGTCAATCTCCTTGCCGAACGAAACCACTTCCTCAATGCGCTCTGCAAGATTCTCCCGCGTGCGCGTGACCGCCTGCTTCATGCGGTCCATGAAGCTAGGTTTCTGTTCTTCCGTAAGGCTGCCAAACAGAGTCTGAATCATAAAAAGCCCGAACGTAGATTATACGGGCAAGAAGGGAAGACAGAGCAGAGAGACCTTCGGCGACAGGTGAGTTCGAAACTGGAAAGGAGAGGGGTCAAGCACGAGGGGTCACGGTGGGCAGTCATTGTGAGGATTCGCTGCTTCCCCCATCACGGACTTGCCCGGCGCCGAGCCAGCGTGCATCCAGCGCAACTTGCATTCTTCACGTAGCGATAAAACCGCGGCTCTCCCCGCCCGCTCCAGTACTGGCTCCGATAATCATCCGTCCCCGGCCCCGCATGCAGAAAACTAAAAAACACATGCCGCGACGGACGAATCACAATTCCCGCATGCCCCCGCCACACCACCAGATCCCCGGTCAGCGGCTGCGACACGCGCTGAAACCCCTGCACTCCGTCGAACAGATCATCAGAACTCGCATAGGCATATGGAAACCCAGCCCGCTCGTAAATCGCATGCACTAGGTGCGAGCAGTCCCGCTCCGCAACTCGCGGCGTCTTCGAATCGAGCGCCGAAGCAATCACTGCCAGCCGATCATCCGAAGTCAGCGTCTTAGCGCTCTTTTGCCCGTGCCCCTTTGGCGAAGTCGGATCCGTCACCGTCTTCGTCGGAGCTGGCGCTGAACTCGGCGAAGGCTGCGTCCCCCGATCGTATCCGACTGCGCGAGCCCCTTCCTGCGCTCGCGCCTCACAAAACGCTAGCCCACACAATCCAGCTACAATCGCGGTCTTTGCCCAATTCCGCATCGCCCTATTGTGATGCCGATTCCACCCTCCGCGATGGTTACGATTGTGCAGCGACCAGATCGCCATCCCCCGAATCGATTCATGTGTGACAGCCGCCTTCGGCTGGCCAGCCGCGAAGGCGGACAAACCGCAGTGAGTCGGAGTGAGTGAAGAACGGAAGAAAGTGGCGCAGTCTTGTCAACTTTTGTGGGGATGAGAGGAACTGCGCCACCCAATAAAAGGAAATTCTAGTGTCAGCAATTTCCTCGTGCCGAAGCACTGATTCCATAAGTCAACACCAGGTACGGTCTGGAGAAAACTGTAATAACTGACAGTCGTTCTCTTGGAGGCACCCCTCCCCCTAACTACCGCGATTTCGAAAGCGGCGCGGGAAATCAGGCCTTCGTGATCCTGCTTTCGTGGCTCAAGCTTCTGCTCATTCCCTCTCGCCCGAGGATCGCCAAAGCAAGGACCTGCGCGCTCGTGCGAAGATAGACACGGAACCACAATCCGCACGGAGCCCATGCTGACGCCAACGCTGCGCAGAATCTTCAAAGCTTTTCACTATCGCGATTTCCGCCTGATGTGGATCGGCGCCTGTACCTCGAGTATCGGTACTTGGATGCAGATCGTCGCGCAAGGCTGGCTCATCTACCGCTTGAGCCATTCCTCCTTTCTGCTCGGGTTGGATCAATTCCTGGCAGGGATTCCCATTTTTCTGTTCACCCTCATCGGCGGCGTGGTCGCGGACCGCACCGAGCGGCGGAAGATTCTGCTGATCTCGCAGTACATCCAGATGGCGAGCGCTGGAGCGCTTACGCTGCTCGTCACCCTCGGCGTCGTGCACGTGTGGCAGATTCTGTGTCTCTCGTTCGTCTCAGGTTTCGCCCAGGCCTTCGGCGGACCGGCTTATCAGGCGCTGATTCCCACTCTCGTCGATCGCGAAGACATGCCCAATGCGATTGCGCTGAATTCGATTCAGTTCAACCTGGCCGTCACGGTCGGTCCGGCTCTCGCTGGCATCACGTTGGCGAAATTCGGCGAGAAGTGGTGCTTCGGGCTGAATGCACTTTCGTTTCTGGCACCCGTTATCTCGCTTTCCCTCATTTCCGCCCGCTTCATGCCGGAGAGCACCAAGGAAACGATGTACAGCAGCCTCAAGCAGGGCATCCATTTCATCTGGCGTCACGGGTCGATGGTTGGCCTGATCGTGCTCGCATTCCTCATGACGTTCCTGAGCATGCCCATGCGGACGTACATTCCTGTGTTCGTGAAAGATATCTTCCATCGTGGCCCGGAGACTTATGGCAATCTGCTTTCGCTGATGGGCGTAGGATCAATCTGCGGTTCGCTCGGCGTGGCCAGCCTGGGGAACATCTCCAAGAAGGGCCGCTTCGCACTCTCGATGCTGATTGTTCTGGGTGCGGGGATTGCGGGATTCTCCCTCTCCAAGCATTTGCCCCTGTCCTACACGATGCTGATCCTGGTAGGCGCTTCGATGATGGCCGTATTTGCGACCGTGACTTCGCTCGTACAACTGATCGTGACCAACGAAATGCGCGGCCGCGTGATGAGCGTCTACAACTTCGCCTTCCGCGGCGGTATGCCAATGGGGAATCTGGTGTCCGGATGGCTGGTCCCCGCCTACACGGCTCCCCTGGTGTTAGCAGTCAATGGCTTCCTGCTGGTGCTGGTAGCTGTGTACTTCCTGTTGGTGCAGCGGCGCGTCGCCGCGTTGTAAAGGGTTTAATGATGCAAACAATGTTCTATCAGCTGAACGACGGTAGGAATGCCGAGCCCAATGCTCCTAGCTCGTCGGTCGAGCTTCAGGGCGACGACCTGGTGCTCAAGTCTTTCGTGAACGGATTTAAATTTCGCGAATTTGAGGAGGACGAGGTCGGCATCCTGCGCTTTGTCCTATGGGAACGCTACCGCATGGGTTCTCCCGATGACGTTGGATGGCGTCGAGGTTCGATGCAAGTTTAGCGCGATAGCACTAAAGTGGGGCGAGTTTTATATGGTCGAGGGTGACGCATCATTGTTAGAATCGCCCGCAGACTGGAAATTGGTTCGCCCATCCCACGGCCGGGACGGCGCTTCTTGTTTTACTTCCGCGATAACACTTTTGAATGCGTAGCTGAACGATGCGTGATCGAGCAAGCCGAAGACAATTCACTTCATGGTAGAGGCAAGAAGCTTGCGAGCGAGTCTTGTCAGTAGTTGACGCGATCGGTAGGTCGCATTAAGCCTGCCTAGACTCGAGTTCTTTCCAAAGGTGCGGTTGGTGCCGGAGCGGTGGGGGCAGCGGCGGCCGCTGCGGTTGCGACCACCAGAGTTTCTGCCACCGGCTGCGCGATTGGACGCTTGATGGTGAAGCGCTGGATCTTGATGTCGCCGCGCGCGTAGACCGCGAGCAGCGCCGCGACCGCCTCCGGATCGAGTCTTTTGCCGGCGAGGTTCTTGATAATTTGCAAAGCCTGATCAGGCGTATGCGCCTGCTGGTACGGGCGGTTTGTGGTCAGAGCGTCAAACGTATCGGCGACCGCGATCACGCGCGCCAGCAGCGGAATCTGATCGCCCTGCAAGCCGTAAGGATATCCGCGGCCATCGAGCGCCTCGTGGTGCAACTCGATGCCGGGCAGCATTTCCGCCAGTTGCGTTACCGGACGCAAAATGTTGGCACCCTTAGTCGTGTGCGTCTTCATCACTTCGAATTCTTCTTCAGTCAGCGCGCCGGGCTTCTTCAGGATGTGATCTTCGATGCCGATCTTGCCCACGTCGTGCAGTTGTGCCGAAATGCGCAGGGTCTCCAGAAACGATGCGGGCTGTTTCATCTCCTCCGCAATCATCAGGGAATAGCGCGTGACGCGGTCGGAGTGGCCGCGGGTGTAGGGATCCTTTTCGTCGACCGCTCCGGCGAGCATTTGAATGGAGCCCATAAACAACTCGCGGTTCTCTTCGGCAGCGCGTTTGAGGTCTTCGACGAAATGCTCGAGTTCATCGGACATGGTGTTGAACGTGTTGGCCAGTTCGCCAATTTCTGTGCGGCTCAATAGACTCACCCGCTGCGAAAAGTCGCCACGCGCGAGGGCGCGGCTTGATTGCGTGAGAACCTGCAAAGGATTAGTGATGCGGCGTGCGGCGAAGATGCTCACTAAGATGCTTATCAGAACCGCCACAAGAGCCAGCAGGCGCGCGGTTCCCTGCATGTCGATGACATCGCGATAGGCATCATTGAGGGGCTTTTGCACGACCACTGCCCAGTTCAGCGACATCACAGGGCTGAATGTGCCCAGCATCGCAACTCGATCGGAGCCATTGCCGACAGTGAACTCGCGGGTCTCGGCAAACCGCGCTTTGTTCCCGCGGCCGACAAAGGTGCGCACGATGTCGAGGTTCTTCATGTCCTGTCCGGTGGCAAATCCCGGAGTCGCTGCGGCGACGAGGCGCCCTTGAGAATCGACTACGTAGGGTGTGAGGCCTCCGCGAGCGACTTCCTGCAAGCGGCGGATCAGGAATTGCAAGTCGACCACCGTCGCGATCATTCCCAGAAAACGATCGCCGTATTTCACGGGATAACTGACCAAAAAGACGGTGCGGGCTGTGTTTCCTTCTCCGACGACCAAGGCTTGCCCGTTGTATTCGCGGCCCTCACGGGCGGCGGAATAGGCGCGCTCCAGTTCGCGGTTCAGGAACGCATCAGGAACGATGGTTCCGCTGTAGATGCCCTTGGCGTCTGAGTTGAGCAGGGTCGCGTAGGCGATCTCTTCGTCCGAAGATGCAAAATGTTCCAGCAGTGCGCGGAGTTCGGGGGAATGGATGTTGGTTTCACTGAGATCGCTTCCGCTGGCAATCTGAATCGCCGACGACAGGTTGGCGAGCATCATGCGCAGGGAGCGTTGGTGCTGGGCGAGATCATCCGCAAGTGAGCGCGTCACCGTGTTCTGCAGCAACTGCTCATTGGTCTTCAGACGCTCCCCGTTGATGGACTCGACTTTGGCCGAGTAGAAATACATGGGGACGATGCTGATCACCAGAAGCACGCCGAGAATTACATAGAGAATCGGTATGCGCGCGTGATGCGGAGCGGTGGCGGACAAGTCTCTCCCTTCACTTCTCGCAGACGCCGAAAGCGAAGTGGCGGCGGCTTTCAAAGGTATCCCTAAAATTCTAATGGCGAAATTGGTGGGTGGAACGGAAAGGTGGAGAGGTTGGCATTACCAAAGTACCCTTTCGGGGCAGTACTTGCGCGTTGGGCAGGAGCCTGCACTGCTAAAGGCGTCAGAGAA
This sequence comes from uncultured Acidobacteriaceae bacterium, assembly GCA_963832015.1. Classification (GTDB taxonomy): domain Bacteria; phylum Acidobacteriota; class Terriglobia; order Terriglobales; family Acidobacteriaceae; genus Sulfotelmatobacter. The sequence continues at coordinate 36,096 of CAWHSR010000019.1, read as the reverse complement.
CGGTGCTGAAACCGCGATAGGCTTTCTTGTGACGCCGCCGTCCCGGCGGCTGTCGTGCGCGCGTTTCGCCCGCGCATCCCAAAGCCGAACACGAACCCGCACGTTCCCCGGAAAAGTTATTGCAGCAACTTCTTCAGGTCTTTCCAATGAATCAGGATTACGTGATTGTCCTCGATGGCTTTCTTGAATTCGGGACTGGTGATGACGTCGTAATCGCGCTGGCGCCAGGCTGCGCCGTAGTCGGCGTGATCGACCATGACGGCTTGCAGTTCGGCGTTATCGTAGCCGAGGTGGACGATAATTTCGGTGACGCCCGGTTTCAAGTTCTGGATGGCATTGGCGTAGAAGGCCTTCCAGTCCCCGGGATGAACCGAAGGATCGGCGATCAGCACGGAATTCAGAAGGACATCCTTGCTGGAAAGAACCGATGACAGTTCTTTGGGAGTATCTGGGGCGATGAATGCGAGGAAGGGCAACTTGTACTCGTGAGCGACTTTCACGTAGACGGCGAAAAGATCAGGCCGCGAGAAGAGCGTGCCCATGTGGCTGTCGACGTGCGTGGGATGGATTCCCATGGCGACGGCGCGTTCGATCTGGGCGCGAATTTCGCGCTCGGCTTCATCGGCTTTCAGAGCACCTACGGACTGCGGTGTATCAGGCCAGAGATACCCTGAGGGATCGAGTAGGCTTGGGACCTTGTCTCTAGAGGAAATCGGGCCCCAGCGGTAGGTTTTCCATTCGCTGGTGAGAGTCAGGTGCAGGCCGAGGTCGGCATCGGGACGGGCTTTGGCGTAGTCGGCAACTTCAGTAAGCCAAGGACAGGGAATCATGATGCTGGCAGAGGTGACCGCTTGCTTGTCGAGCGCGTCGAAGCTGGCCGCGTCCTCGGAGTGAGCGACGGCAAGATCGTCGGCGTGGATGATAAGGAGCTTTGAGTCGGCGGGATACCCGAGGCGCTCGGCGATGGTTTTACTTTGTGCGCTGAGGTGGAGAGGGAAGAGAAGAAACGAGAGGATCGCCAGTGCGACAGTGGCATACGACAACTTGCAAGCGGGATTCATTGAGTGCCTTTCTTCTTGTTAAGAGAGGCTCGCTTCGTTCGGGACCGCAAGATGGCAAGCGCGATACCGCCGATCAAGAGGAACCAGATCAGTGCGTCAGTCGCGAAGTCTAGAAGTGTCTCTTTGGCAAGCGCAGCAATACTCTGTTCATCACCGAGGAGATCGTGCGCAAGAACCTGTCCTGGTGTGCAGGCCCAACAATCACGGGCTTCGGTAACTTTAAGTTCGAGCCAAGCCAGTGCAAGAGAAACGAAAGCAATCTCGACTATGCGCAAAATTGAAACGGCAACGACACGCATTCTCAAAATAAGTCCTCAGAGAACCGTAAAGAGTAGCACGACTGGAGGGGGCTCATGCGGTCGCGTAAGGGGGCAGGCTGCCGGAGGCTACGACTGCCCGATTTCGCTCTTGCCGGTGCGCGACATTAATACCTGAATGGCTTCGCGCGGGGATTTTCCGTCGTGCAGGATGGCGTGCATCTGCTCGGTGATGGGCATTTCCACGTTGCGGGCGTGAGCCAGTCCCACGGCGGCGGACGTGGTGAAGACACCTTCGGCAACCATGCCGTGCATGCCGGCGATGATCTCGGGCAGCTTCTTGCCGCGGCCAAGTTCGACGCCCACGCTGCGATTCCGCGACAGCCCGCCGGTGCAGGTGAGGACGAGGTCGCCGAGTCCGGCGAGTCCAGCCATGGTTTCGATGCGGCCTCCGCAAGCGACGACGAGACGAGTCATTTCGGCGAGGCCGCGCGTGATGAGGGCTGCGACCGAGTTGTGGCCGAGTCCGAGTCCGTCACAGATTCCGGCGGCGATGGCGACGGTGTTCTTCAGTGCTCCGCCGAGTTCCACGCCGACGACGTCGTTGTTGGTGTAGACGCGGAAGCTCGAGTCACTGAATTCCTGCTGCACGGTGCGCAGCAGTTCGGCGTTTTGCGAGGCGATGGTGACTGCCGTGGGATCGCCACGCGCGACTTCCTGTGCGAAGGATGGGCCGCTGAGCGCTCCGACAGCAGGAGTGGTCCCGTCATCGTGCATTAGAACATGGGTAATCACTTCTGACATGCGCTGCAGAGACCCTTCTTCCAGACCCTTAGTAGCGCTGACGATCATTGTTTGCGGTCCGATCAGCGGGTGCATGCGCTCGAACAGCGCACGGCAATGTTGCGAGGGCATGACGCTGACGATGATCTGCGCACCGCGGAGGGCTTCGGTGAGATCGTTGGTGGCGGTCACCGAGTCTGGGATGTTGCGTCCAGGGAGAAAGCGCTCGTTAATACGTTTCTGTGCGATCGACTCGCAGACATCCGTTTCGTGCGCCCACAAGCGGACGCGATGCGTGCCCTTGCGTCCAAGGACGATCGCGATGCCTGTGCCCCACGCGCCTCCGCCAATCACTGCGATGTCGCTCATGCGTGCTTCGATCCTAAACGGTTTTCTGTTCCTGCGAGCAGCCGGCGGATGTTGGCCTGGTGTTTGACGACGATCAAGACCGACGCGAAGGACATCAGTACGAGCGCAATGGCGACGTTGCCGTATTCGTGCAGAGCCAGCGCGATGTTGGGAAAGGCCGCGACGGCGGTGATCGATCCCAGAGAGACATAGCGGAATACGAGCACAAGAATGACGAAGATTGCGGCGGACAACAGCACAGCTTTGGGAGCGACCATGACGAATGCGCCCAGTCCGGTGGCTACGCCTTTGCCTCCGCGAAATTTCAGCCATATGGGGAAGATGTGACCGACGACGGCGAAGAGCGCGGCCAGGGCTGCGTAGAGGGCGAAGTCGGGCGAGGAAGCGGGAAGGATTGTACGCAACGGGATCTGCGAGATTGGAATGCGCTCGAAGATCGGTGGACTGAGGATGATGCCGATGGCAACGGCGGCGGATCCTTTGAGGGCGTCGAGCAGCAGGGTCAATATGCCGAGTGCGGGGGATTTCCGGGCTACGTTGGTGGCGCCGATATTGCCGCTGCCGGTGCGGCGGACGTCTTCGCCGCGGAAGATGCGGACGAGGAGATAGCCAAAGGGGATGGAGCCCAGCAGGTAGCTGGCGGCGGCGATTTGGAGCAGTCGGGGCATGGGGTAGAAGGCGTCGGTTTTGATCGCGCTGCGCGGGCTGCACGCCCCCGCTACAACCGCGAGACGTCAGCGCTACTTTAAATCAAACGCTAAGAGCTTTGTGTACTTTGATCCTTTCGGGGAGAGTTTGCTCTGGTACAGAAAGAAGCTGCGGGGCGTCATGGTACCAAACTCTGGCGTGGGCAGCGCGGCGAGTTTTTCTTGCAGGCGCTGGAAGATGCGGTTGGGTGCGTCTTTTTTATTGCGGCGTGGGGAGCCGGAGCCGCCTGCGCCGCGCGCCAGCGTCAGGTGCGGGCTGAAGGCGCGGTCTTCTTTGGGGATTCCGAGCGCGGGCATCTTCTCGTCGATTGCCACGGCAAGGGCTGCGAGTTGCGGTGTGGCTTCCATTCCGATCCAGAATACGCGTGCGGATTTTGTGGTGGGGAAGAATCCGTAGCCGCGGAAGTAAATTTCGGGCGCGCTCGATTCGATCGTGGATAGCGTATGTTTGATTTGTTCGACGGCGGGTTCGGGTTGCTCACCGATGAATTTCAGAGTTACGTGGAGGGATTCAGGCTCGACCCAGCGCGCGTCGGGAGCGAAGTCGCTGACACCTTCGACGAAGCGGGCGATGCGGTCGCGGATGGCATCGGGGATGTCAAGGGCCAGGAAGAGGCGCATAGCAGAGCCCGTTGCAGCTAGCAGCTTCTGGGTTGAAGTTTCAAGGTCTCATAGTTTCCAAAACCTAGCCACTCTGAAACTTTGAAACTCTGAAACTTAAACTCTGAAACCTTGAAACTCTGAAACCTTGAAACTTTGATCTTCACATCAACTTCTTCCGCACCATATCCAGCGCCATGGTGCTGGCGAAGCGGCGGATGCGTTTGCGGTCGCCAGGGAAGTTGCGCTGTACCACCTCGGTGCCTGTGCTGCCGGCCACGGCGTGGAACACCAAGCCGACCGGCTTGTCCGGCGTGCCACCGGTCGGGCCAGCTACGCCGGTGATGCCTACGCCCAGCGTCGATTCGCAACGGTAGCGGATGCCTTCGGCCAGGGCCGCCGCGACTTCCCGGCTCACGGCGCCATGGCGGTCGATCATTTCGGCAGGCACGCCGGCGAGTTCTGTCTTCAGGGCATTCGAGTACACGACTGCCCCGCCTAGAAAGTAACGCGAACTCCCGCCGATTGAGGTGATTCGTTCGGCCAGTAGGCCTCCAGTGCAGGATTCGGCTACGGCTACGGTGGCGTTGCGCATCTGCAACCAGTAGCCCACGATCTGCTCGAGCGATTCTCCGTTGCGCGAGTAGACCGCGTCGTCGAGTTCGTCTTCGACTACGCCTGCGACTTCGTCGACGCGGCGCTGGGCTGCGTCTTGCGTGGGCGCGACGGTTTTGAAGTGCAGTTCGATTTCTCCGGCGCCCGCGAGGATGGTGGTCTCGACGTCGGTATAGCGCTTGTAGATGGGAGCGACGCGCGCGTCGACTGCGGATTCTCCGAGCATGGCGACCTTTAAGGTGCGGACCGCCAGAAATGCCGGAGGAACTTTGGCGTGCAGGCGCTCACGCACTTCGGCTTCGAACAGAGCCTTGAGTTCGTGGGGAGGACCGGGGAGCAGAATGATGATGTGCTCGCGTCCATCGAATTCTCCGCAGAGCCACTGTCCGGGAGCGGTGCCGTTGGGATTGGGGAGAACGGTCGCGCCATCGAGAACGTCCGCTTGCTTGGCGTTGTTGGGGGACATCGTCCAGCCGCGCTCGGCGAAGCGCTGTTCGAGGCGAGTGAGAATTTCCGGATCAGGTCGCACACTCAGGCCGAGCGCTTCGGCGACAGCTTCGCGAGTGAGGTCGTCCTCGGTCGGGCCGAGGCCGCCGATGAAGATTACGATGTCGGAGCGGAACAGGCCGTGCTGGGCAGCGCCTACGAGATTGCGGAAATTGTCGCCGACGATGCTTTTGAAAATTACGTCGACCCCCAAGCGGTTGAGCTGCTCGGTGAGGTAGAGCGAGTTGGTGTCCATGCGGAAGGGTGTGAGCATCTCGGAACCCACCGCGATGATTTCGGCGTTCACCGTTGAAAGTCTAAATGAAAACCACAGAGGACGCGGAGGACACAAAGGGGTCGCTATTCTGGAATTAGCGGGAGGCCTTGGATATTCCAGGAGAGACGGTGGACGGCGCCGCCGCCTTGCTGGGCTGTACCGCTGGTAGCGAGGATGACGGAGCGCCCGGGAGCGAAGGCGAGGCCGACTAATCCTTGGCCTGCGACTTCAAGATTCGCCAGGCCGTTGGGCGCGATCTTCACGATGCCGCGGGTGCCGGAAAGCGAGGCGGCAACGTAGAGGTTGCCATCGACGTCGAAGGCCAGTCCTTGCGGCCTTCCCAGGCCTTTGTAGAAAGTGGTCACGGTTCCGTTGGGATCGATTTTGAAGACGCGGTCGTTGGGTCCGGTCACGAACAGATCGCCGTGCGGGCCGAACGCGAGGTGGTAGGCAGAGACGCTAAGTTCGAGCGTGGCGAATACGAAGACCTGCTGGTCGCGGGAAATCTTGAAGATTGTGCCGTTGCGGTCGCCGACGTAGAGACTCTGCTCGCGATCGAAGGCGATTCCGGTGGCGACGCCCATGCCCTCAGCGTAGGTGGTCATGGTGCCATTGGGAGCCACGCGATAGACCGCGCCGTCAAAGCGCGAGGAGACGTACATCTGTCCCTGGCGGTCGAAGGCGATGGCGGTGGCGTTCATCATCTCGGTCACGAAGGGCTTGACATTGTAGTTAGTGTCAATCTTGAAGATGGCGACGGGGACTTTCTGGCCACGCGATCCAGAGAACGTGACATAGATGTTTCCCTCGGCGTCGACGCCGGGGCTGGTGACGGGGTGAAGATTTTCGGCGATGGGCACGGCGACCTTCACCGTGTGGGGATTGCTGATGTGGCCGTTGGTGGCTACGACGACCGGGCCAGTGGTGGCGCCTTCCGGCACGCGGGCGACGAGGAATCCGTCGGAGCTGACGATGATGGAGCCTTCGAAATCGCCAAATTTTACTTTGGGACGCTGAAGTTCCTGGGGGCAGAGGCCGGAGCCGGTAATCCGGAGTTCGCCTCCAGCGAGCGCGGCAGCGGGCGCAACCATTTCAATCCGCGGTCCGCCGTTGATGGTCTTCTTGCCGAGGATGCGGTCGGAAAATCCCATGGTGGTGAACTGAGTCGCTAAATGGTTAGTAGCCCAAAGTGCAGCAAGAGATGCATTACGATGAAGGCAAAAATTCCTGCCGCGACGTCATCGAGCACGATTCCTGTGCCTTCGGGAAGTTTCTCCAGTTGGCGCACCGGAGGCGGCTTGATGATATCGAACGCTCTAAAAAGTATAAGACTGGCGAGGAAAGTTTTCCACGCAAGGGGGACGGCGACGAGGGCGATAAGCTGTCCGGCGACTTCGTCGATGACGACGAATTGGGGATCTTTGCCGCCGGTGGCGCGGGCGACCCGGGTGGCAGCGGGGATGCCGATCATGGTGATGAACAGGGCGAGGGCTCCGGCGATGGGAGTGCGGAGTTCGGGCGGCAGAGCGCGTGTGACGGCGGCCCATAGGAGGACCGTGGCGACCGAACCCCATGTGCCCGGGCCGGGGTGGAGGCGGCCGATCCCAAAGAAGGTGGCGATGAGCGTCGCCCATTGCGGAGCGCGCGGATTTGCCGATGCCGTGCAGCCATCGGAAAGCGCCGTGTCCGCGGGATCGAGCTTCACGATTCGTCCTCAGGGTCTTCGGGATTGCGGTCTCGGATGGCCTCTTCGGCGTCCGTGACTGGAGAGGAGATCACGTACTGGCCACTAGCCCATTTGCCAAGGTCGATGAGGCGGCAGCGGTCGCTGCAGAAAGGAAAGTCGGGGTCAGTGCTCTTGACTGGCTTCTTGCAGATAGGGCAGCGGAGTTTGACGGTACGCTTACGCGGCATACGATTTGTATTGTAGTCGGGCGCCTGGTCGAGGGACGACGCGCAGAAAAACGATCGCTACAGAATTTTCGCCACTAAGTCGTAATCGTGCGCTTCGGTGATCTGGCAGCGGTAGAACTGACCGGGCTGTGGGTCGATTTCCTCGGGGAAGTCGTTGACGAAGACTTTGCCGTCGATCTCGGGCGCGTGCATTGGCGTGCGGCCTTCGAGCAGCAACTCGGTTTCCTCGGATTCACCTTCGAGAAGCAGATCGTACGCGCGTCCCACGAGCGACTTCTTTTTCTGCTTGCTGATCTGGCGCTGGATTCCCATCAGGTGCTTGCGGCGGCGCTCGATTTCGCGCCGGGAAAGTTTTCCTTCCAGAGCGTAGGCTCCGGCGCCGTCCTGGTCGGAGTAGGCGAAGGCGCCCATCCAGTCGAACTGGGCTTCGCGCACGAAATCGCAGAGTTCTTCGAATTCCTTTTCAGTTTCGCCCGGAAAGCCGACGATGAACGAGGTGCGCAGCGTGAGGTCCGGAATGGTGCGGCGCATTTTCGCGATCGAGCGCAGGAAGACATCGGCTCCCCCCCGCGCTTCATGCGCTTCAGCACCGAGGCCGATGCGTGTTGCAAAGGGACGTCCATGTAGGAGCAGATCTTTTCGTGCTGTGCAATGGCGTCGAGCAGCTTGCCGGTGATTTTGTTGGGATATGCGTATAGAAAGCGCACCCAGCGGAGCTCTTCGATCGCGGCGAGTTTTTCCAGCAGGAGCGCGAGGCCGTCTTTCAGGCCGAAGTCTTCGCCGTAGCAGGTCGTATCCTGGCCGATGAGGGTAATCTCGCGAACGCCTGATTGCGCCAGGCGCTCCGCTTCTGCGACTACGGATTCGAAGCGGCGCGAGCGGAACTGTCCTCGCAACTGCGGAATGATGCAGAACGTGCAGGGATGGTCGCAGCCCTCGGCAATCTTGATGTACGCCATGTGCCGCGGGGTGGCGAGAATGCGCGGCGTGGCGTCGTCGTAGAGATAGTTCGGTAGATCAGTGATCGCTCCGTCCCATGATTCGCGCGAGAAGCGGCCTTGCGCGGCGCGAGCGTCGCCTTCGGGGCGGGACGGCAGGACGACGAATGGGGAGCTGCTCCGCTGCGGCGCCGCTACGGGCTTCAGACCTGTGGCCGCGAGAATCTCTTCCAATTCGCCCGTGCCCACCACGGCATCGACCTCGGGAATGTCCCGCTGGATCTGATCGCGGAAGCGTTCGACCAGGCATCCAGCGACGACGAGTTTCTTGGCCTTGCCCCCGGTTTTGTGGGCGGCCATCTCGAGGATGGTGTTGACCGATTCTTGCTGGGCGCTTTCGATGAAGGAGCAAGTGTTGACGACGATGATGTCGGCGTCCTCGGCGCGGCGGGTGAGTTCGGCTCCGGCGCGCGCGATCAGGCCCATCATGACTTCGCTGTCGACGAGGTTCTTGGGGCAGCCGAGGCTGACGAAGCCGACCTTCTGCGGGCGATCGATCTGCGGGCGGTCAGCGGGCGACGTCTGCGCGGATCTTTTCCTCCTGACTTCTGATTTTCGATCAGGCTTGAGATCAGGGGACGTGCTAACAGTGAGGTCTTGTACTGGCATGCAATCTTTTTATTCTAGCATCCCGCGCGACAGCACTCCGTCGAGCGGCCGGTTCGGTGCGATGCTGACGTTTTGCACCGGAAAAACAGCCGAGCTGATCCAAAACCGCCGGGGTCGTGCTAGGCTATGTCTTACCGCCGTAACAATTTATGAACCACCTCGCAGGAGGCGAAATGTTAGGCAAACGTCTTGGGGTTGCGGTCGCACTGGTAGTGACCATGCTGGTGGCATCGGCGGTAGCGCAGGACGAGAAGAACGAACTGGGCGGCGCCCTCGGGCGCACGTTCATCAGCAACCAGGGAATTACGGGTGGAACGGACCCGCACACCATCATCGCTTTCGGGAACGGGCTGAGTTTCGATGTGGAATACGCCCGCCGATTTTGGGTGGCTCCGATCTATTCCATCTCGGGCGAAGTCGTCCTGATGTACAACAAGGACGAAGATATCAACGGCGGCTCGTATGGGTTCGCGGTGGTGCCGGCACAGTTGAGTGAACTGTTTGTGACCCCGGCGGTTCGGTTCAATTTGTTTCCGACGACGGCGGTTTCCCCCTGGGTGAGTGTGGGAGGAGGCTTTGGCCACATCAGCCAAAGCTCGCAACTGCTCTATGGCGGTCCCAATCCTGGCACGTCTGGGACATCAGGTGTGTTGGAGGCCGGATTTGGTCTCGATGTGAAGGTGTGGCGTAAGCTCAGCATCCGCGGAGGAGTTCGTGACTTCTGGTCTGGGGCGGTAGACTTTCCTCTGGCTCCGACGGGCAAGTCGCGCCAGCACAATTTCTTTGTCGGCGGCGGCGCATTCTGGCGGTTCTAGAACTTTCCTCTTGGTGGAATAAAGCGGTTCGGCTAGCGCATACGCGCCGCGGTTTCGACTTCTTCATACAATTCCGGCAGACGCTTTACATCTTCGGCGGAGTTTCCAAATCGGGCGGACTCGTAGACCTGGGTGAAGCGCGCCACCGGCTCACGAAGCCGGCTATCTTCAATCTTCTTCGCGAACTCCTGGGCAGTTTGGGTTGCGGGTTTTTGCAGGCCGCGGCGTGCCAGCGCGCGCGCCATTCGTTGATACCACATGGCGGCGGCCTGTTCCGGAGAGCGCTCGGGATGAGCCTGCAGCCATTTTTCACGCAGCAGGCGAGCGATGCGGCCAAGATTCGCCATCAGCAAAAGAATCAGCACGACTGCCGCGCCGAGGATGGCCCAGCGGCCGGGCGAATGCTGCACACGGTCTTGACTGCGACGGGCCCATTTCAGCATCGAGGCATAATGCGTTCGCGCCCACCTCCGGGCGTTCTCCCACGCGCCGCGGGTACCGCTGAATGCCGCTTGACCGAGCGAATACTGGTGCGACGTGTCGTAGCTGACCACCCAATCGCGCCAGAACGACGCCATGGCATCGACGTAAAGCGCGAGTCGATTCCAGCCCTGCGGCGTCCCACCGTTCCCTGCGGGAGTGGGATCGAAGGTCTGCCAACCGTAGCCGGGGAAGTAAGCTTCCACCCAGGCATGCGCGTCCTTAGCGCGGACGACGTAGTTTCCCGTAAGGTCATTGAACTCGTCGGAGCGGAATCCTGTAACTACCCGCGAGGGAATGCCGATGGTACGCAACATAACGGCCATGGCGGAAGCGAAGTACTCGCAGTGTCCCTGCTTGCGCTCGAACAGAAAATTGGCGACGGGATCTTTGACTGGAGTTTGCGGCAATTGCAAGGTGTAACCGAAGCGTGTCTTGAGATAGTTCTCAATGGCAGCCGCTTTGTCGAAATCGTTGCCGGCTGACTTGGTGATCTGAGTGGCGAGCTGGGGAACGCGCGGATCAACTGGCGGTGGCCGCAAATAGGGGCTTGCGATCTGCAGGGGATAATCGCGCCCGGCTGTGCGTAGCTCTGCGGGCGTGGCGGTCGCGATGTCGGAATCGGCCTCGTATCGGCTGATGGACCGTTGCGAATCGAAGTTGTAGACCGCTCCGCCGGCGTCGGAAGCGAGCATGCGGTAGTTTCCGCTGACGCTGCGAGCCCACGGCGCGAGGAAGAAGACGTTGGTGCCAATCGGTTCCATCAGCACGCGGTAGTGGATGACGTGCTCGCGCGCCAGAATCGGTTTCGCGAGCGAGCGTGCCAACGCGCTGGCTCGCGGGACCTTGAAGGTATTGTCGGATTGGTGCTGCAGCGTGAACTGCTCGCGAGGACTGGACCACGCTCGGCCGTCGAAATTCGCGAGCGTGACGCCGCGCCAGTGCAGGTCGGAGCCGCCAACTGTGTCGCCGTCGATCTGGATGTGCATAACGACCGCGCCCGACTGCTGGATCTGCCCGATCTGGCCCAACTGGACATGATCGCTGAAGCCGGACGAGAGATCGGTACCGAACGAGTAGCCGCCCATGTATCCGGCAGACATGCGGGGCATCAGGAAAAAGACGACCGCGCCACCGATGAGGATCATCACCATCAGGGCCGGAGCGACGCGGGCTAATGCGAAGGCAAGGTGGCGATGTTCCTGGGGATCGTTGGAATGCCTGGCCTGAATGTTGGCGGCATGCCCAGACCGCCGCATTTCCATGAGCACGAACGTCCCCACGGCCATCATCATGAATACGGCGAACGAAAACAGGAAGATGCTGTCGACCGTCAGCACCGCGGAGGCCAGCACCATCAGGAAAGCGAGAATCGCCAGCGTGACGTGATCGCGCTCGCGGCGCAATGAGAACATCCGCACGACCACCCCAAATAAAGCCAGGTGCACTGTGGCCGGGAGGAATCCCCGCGAAAGGATGAAGTAGTCGGCAGCGAAGAAGACAAAGTAGGCGATGGAAAGCGGGGTGGTCCAGGCCTCGGAAATTACGAACGCTTGCCGTTTTGCCAGTTGATAGCCGCGAACCGCCAGCGCGACGCCGACCATGATGGTGGAAGGCAGGTCGAGTCCCCCGGTGCTGGCGAGCGTGGCAAAGCCTGTAAGGACAAGCAGGTATAACGCCAGTTCAAAGTAATGGTCGATGGCCCGGCTCAGCGGAATTACGCCGGATTGTGGGGACTGGGGCGCCATGTGTGACTAAGCAGAGAAAGGCCGGGCAGACCTCTGCACCTGCTCGCGTTAGGCTGCCAGCCTCGGCCTCTATTGTTCGACAAACGTCAACAGAAGGGAAGGGTTTCGGGAGAGAATCTTGCACCGAAAGTCACATGCACTTTGGCGGAAGTCGTGCTGAGGACGGGTGCGAGCGCAAGATGCGCTCGCGACAGCCCGGCGGGACGCTGGTGCTATGGTCGGACGACGACGCCAGTGACTGGGCTTCGACGCGGCGCTGACGCGGCCCTCTGGAGCGACGACGGCAGAATGCTAGAATGGGTTAGGTCAGGCATCGGTCTTACGCGACGTACTCCCGCCAACCCCGCCAGGTCCGGAAGGAAGCAACGGTAACGGGCTCTTGCGTGTGCAGTGAGTCCCCGGTGCCTGGCTTATTTTTTTTTGCACAGAGTAGTTCCTGCCCTCCTGGTTACCAAGATTTACAACTCCTTTACCACTCTTTGCGCAAGAAACGTCTTCTCGGGCATCAAGTAGAGGTAGGCAGGGCAAAACCCTTGGCCGTCGAGAGGAGAACAATGAATCGTCGCAGTATCGGTCCGAAAATCGCTCCCCATATCACCATCCGCGTATCCGGTCAGTTGTTTCAGGGACACTTGCCGTATCTGGGGCACCTGGTTCAGTCGGCTGCGGAGTGCCAGTTGTGGCCTTTGCTCAATCTCCAGCACCTTGAGGAGTTGGATCGGGCGGCGCTCTCGTATCTGATCGACGGGGAAAATAACGACTTCGGGATCGTGGCTTGCCCGAGTTTCATCCGAGAATGGATGGAGCACGAGCGGGAGCGGGCTGCGGCTTGACGGCGGGCGATTTACGCCAGGACAGCCGGGGCGGCTGTCCCTACATGCGTCGATAAGGTTAGACATTCTGCCGCCAATCCTTGAAAATACACAGTTTTCATATTTCAGGGAGCCCTCATTGCCCAAAGCGATCCGCGCCAAAATCAGCGCGCTCGGCACCTATTTGCCGCCGCGAGTTCTTACCAACGCCGACCTGGAAAAGATGGTCGACACCACCAATGAATGGATCATGGAGCGTGTGGGGATCCGCGAGCGCCATATTGTGGACAAGGGCGTGGCGGCCAGCGATCTGGCAGTCGCAGCCGTCAAGAATCTGCTCGAGTCGCACCCCTTCGATCTGCAGGAAGTGGATCTGATCGTGGTGGGGACGGTGACGCCCGACATGATGTATCCGTCGACGGCATGCCTGGTGCAGCACAAGTTGGGAATTGAGAATACATGGGGCTTCGATGTGTCCGCGGGATGTTCTGGATTCTTGTACGCGCTGAATACGGGGGTGAAGTTCGTGGAGTCGGGGCAGTATAAGAAAGTGCTGGTGATCGGGTCTGACGTGAATTCTTCGATGACCGACTACACCGACCGGGCGGTGTGCATTATTTTTGGCGACGGGGCGGGCGCGGTTTTGCTGGAGCCGTCGGAGGACGGAGAAGTGGGGGTCATCGACCACGTGGCGCAGATTGAGGGCATGGGAGGGCAGTATTTGTTCATGCCGGGAGGGGGGAGTCTGAATCCGGCCACGCACAAAACAGTTGACCAAAAGATGCATTGTATTCATCAGGATGGCAAGAATGTCTTCAAGTATGCGGTGAAGAAGATGGCAGAGATGACGGAGCGCATCCTGGAAAAGAACCAGCTGACCGGAAAAGATGTGGACTGCTTCATAGCGCATCAGGCGAACCGCCGCATTATCACCGCAACCGCCGACCGATTGGGGATGCCGCTGGAGAAAGTCATCATCAACATTGATCGTTACGGGAATACGACGGCGGGGACGATTCCGATTGCCATGAAGACGGCGCTCGAAGAAGGACGATTGAAAAAAGGAGACCGGGTTCTGGTTGCGACCGTGGGCGCGGGGTTCACTTCTGGGGCGACGTTGCTGCGGTGGGCGTTCTAGCAACTGTCGGTTGTCATCCTGAGCAAAGCGAAGGACACCTGTAATTGCGGGCTTCGGCAAATTGTGTGGGTCCGTTGCTGCGCTCAGGATGACAAGTAGTGGGGGTGTTAGACATTCTCCCGCTAATCCTTCAAAATACTTGAGCCTTCATCCACAGGAGTTCTTGTTGACGAAACCGATTCGCGCCAAAATTAGCGCCCTCGGCACCCATGTGCCGCCACGCCTGCTTACCAACGCCGACCTGGAGAAAATGGTCGACACGAACGATGAGTGGATCATGGCCCGCGTCGGCATCCGCGAGCGCCACATTGCGGAAAAAGGCGTTGCGACGAGCGATCTCGCTGTCGAGGCTGCCAAGAAAGCGCTGGCGCAGAGGGGATTGGCGCCCACCGACATTGACGTGATTATTGTGGGCACCGTGACGCCCGACATGTTTTTTCCTTCGACCGCTTGTCTAGTGCAGGACAAGTTGGGCGCGAAGGGAGCGTGGGGATTCGACCTTTCCGCAGCCTGCTCGGCATTTTTGTACTCGGTGCAAGTGGGGGCGCAGTTCATAAGTAGCGGATCGCACAAGCGAATTCTGGTGATCGGCGCGGATGTGATGTCGTCGATTATCGACTATGCGGACCGCGCCACTTGTGTGATCTTCGGCGACGGCGCGGGTGCGGCGATTCTGGAGCCTGCGGAAGACGAGTCCGTCGGGCTGATTGACTACATTCACGAGGTCGACGGTTCGGGTTCGCAATTCCTGTACATGCCCGGGGGTGGTAGCCTGAACCCGACGAGCAAAGATACGATCGCGAAGAGAATGCACTACGTCCACCAGGACGGTCAGCAGGTCTTCAAGTTCGCGGTTCGCAAGCAGACCGAGCTATGCCAGAAACTGCTGGAGCGCAATGGGCTCAAGGGTTCCGACATTGATGCGTTCATTCCGCATCAGGCCAACCTGCGCATCATCAATGCGACCGCCGATCGACTGGGCCTGCGGCCGGAGGCAATCGTGGTCAACATTGAGCGCTACGGGAATACGACAGCGGGGACAATTCCGCTGGCGATGAATACAGCGATCGAGCAGGGCAAGTTGAAGAAGGGAAGTCTCGTCATGATGGCATCGGTGGGCGCCGGATTTACCGTGGGAGCGACGCTGCTGCGGTGGGCATTCTAGAGAGGACCTCAGACCTCTGACTTCAAAACCTACACCGCAAACTCCTGATCCTTAAGCCCGAGGTTTTGACGTCTGAGGTCTATGACGTTCGTAACCTCTCCTCTGTGCATTTCCGTGGCTTGCCTGCTGTTGCCGCTGCTATCGTTTTGGAACGTTCGCCCCACGTAGGGATGCCGGCGAGCGTGTACGGCTATGAAGCGCACCATAATCCTCTGCTGTCTCCTGCTGGCTCTGGGCACCGCCGGAATGGCCGCCCAGCAGGCCGATCCACGCGAGAGCAAACTGCTGGTCCTGGAACGCCTGTGGAATGAAGCTCAGGTGAACCGGGATTCGTCGGCCCTTGAGGCGCTGGTATCAAGCCGGTTTGTGAACACCGAGTGGGACGGCGAACTCAGCGACAAGCAGAGATTTCTGGCTGATATCAAGGATCCGCGCTTCAAACCGACGGCGCTCAATATTCAAGATGTCAAAATGAATTTCTTTGGCGACACCGCGGTGGTTACCGGGGTCTATCACACGCAGGGTTCCTACCAAGGGAAGCCGTATGACCACGTCGGACGCTTCACGGACACCTGGGTCATGGACGGCGGCAAGTGGCAGTGCGTGGCCAGCCATACCAGTCTGCTCAAGAAATAGTCCCGCTACCCTTCAACACAACAAGTGTGAGCGAGCCCTGTCTGCTTGAACTGCGTCCACGGTTATAGGCTCATAAAATCTTTTTATGCTGGAAATCCGCGCCCTGTGCGGGTTGCGATGATCTAATCAGCCACGGGATTGACTGCCGATCTCGCGAAGGGATCATCCGCATGGATGCTGCTTCCCAACCTCGTGTCTGGAAGGTGCTGCTCGCCTTCGCCATTATTTATTTCGTCTGGGGCTCGACGTTCCTGGCGATCCGGGTCGGAGTGCGCGAGGTGCCGCCGTTTCTGCTGGCGGGGATGCGCTTCCTGGTGGCGGGACTCGTACTCTATGGCTGGATGAGGGTGCGGGGCACGGCCTCTCCGACTGCGCGCGAGTGGAGCGCGGCGTCGGTTCTCGCTGTGCTCATTTTTGTTTTTGACTATGGGTTGCTGTTCTGGGCGGAACGGCGCGTACCGTCGGGGATGGCGGCGGTCATGATGGCGACCATCCCAGTGTTCATGGCGCTCGCAGAGATTGCTGTCCTACGCACACAGCGTCTGACGTTTCGACTCGGGCTTGCGCTGTTGGTGGGGATTGGCGGCGTCGCAGTTCTCGTGGGACACTCCATGAGTTTGGGAGAGGCTCCAGTCGACACGGAGGGTGCCTGCGCGTTGATCTTTGCGGCGATTAGTTGGTCGGTGGCTGCGTCCTTAAGTCGCAAACTGCCATTGCCCGCGGCCAAAGCCATGAGTTCTGGGGCTCAGATGCTCGCGGGGGGCGTATTCCTCACGTTGACTGCGGCGCTGCTGGGAGAATTTCGCGGCTTTCATGTGCAGGCAGTATCGCGAGGGGCATGGCTCGCCTTGGCGTATTTGATCGTGGCGGGATCGATCGTGGGCTTCACAGCGTACGTTTGGCTGATTCACCACGAATCCCCAACCAAGGTGGGAACCTATGCGTACGTGAATCCGGTGGTCGCGGTGCTGGTGGGATATTTCCTCGGCGGGGAAGCGATTGGTCCGCGGACGATTGTGGGGACGCTCCTGGTGCTGGTGAGTGTGGTGGTGATTACGACGACGCCGAAAGCGAAGCGAGAACTCAATCCCGTCGTCAGCCAGGCGGATTAGGGCCATTCGAGAGTGATGCGTCGTCCCGGGATGACGCAATCGCGAAGGGCATCCGTCTCCGAATGATGTTGACGAAAGAGCACCTGTCGGAAGTGGTTGCGATTACGGGTGCGTCATCTTTTCCGGTTTCACCAACTGATCGAATTCCTCGCCTGTCAGATATCCCAGCTTCAATGCCACCTCGCGCAGACTGGCATGCTCGACGTGAGCCGTATGTGCGATTTGAGCGGCCTTATCGTATCCGACTTTCGGCGCCAGAGCGGTCACCAGCATCAGGGAGTTCTTCACGTACCAGTCCACTTTGGCGCGGTCGACTTCTATGCCGTTGAGCATGTATTCGACGTAGCCGTGGCAGGCGTCGGTGATGAGTGTGACTGAGTGGAGGAAGTTGTAGATGATCACCGGCTTGTAGACGTTGAGTTCGAAGTTGCCCTGCGATCCGGCAAATCCGACTGCGGCGGTCGCGCCGTGCACCTGAACGCAGACCATGGTCATGGCCTCGCACTGCGTGGGATTCACCTTGCCGGGCATGATCGAAGAGCCAGGCTCGTTTTCGGGGATCGACAGTTCGCCCAGGCCGCAGCGCGGGCCGGAGGCCAACCAGCGTATGTCGTTGGAGATTTTCATCAGCGAGGCGGCGAGCGTTTCCATGGCGCCTTGGGCGAATACGATTTCATCGTGCGCCGAGAGCGCGGCGAACTTGTTGCCGTGGGAGCGGAAGGGAAGGCCCGTCAGTTCGGCGATCTTTTTCGCCGCACGCTCGGCGAATTCGGGATGCGTGTTGAGTCCGGTGCCCACCGCGGTGCCGCCGATGGCGAGGTCGTAGAGGCCTTCGAGTACTTGCTCCAGCCGATGAATATCGCGTTCGAGCAGGCTCGCCCAGCCGCCGAATTCCTGTCCGACGGTTAAGGGCACCGCATCCTGCAGGTGGGTGCGGCCGATCTTGACGATGCTGTCGAATTCTTTCGCCTTGGCAGCGATCGCGCGGTGCACGGTCTTGATCGCGGGGATCAGCGCGTTCTTCACACGATCGGCGGCTGCGATGTGCATGGCCGCCGGGAACGTGTCGTTCGACGACTGTGACATGTTGACGTGATCGTTGGGATGGACCGGCTTTTTCGACCCCATCTCGCCGCCTGCAATTTCGATCGCACGGTTGGAGATCACCTCGTTCACGTTCATGTTGGTCTGGGTGCCGCTACCGGTCTGCCAGATGCGCAGGGGGAATTGCTCGTTGAGTTTGCCGGCAATCACTTCGTCGGCGGCCTGCACGATGAGTCTCGCTATGTCCGCGGGAAGCTTGCCCAGATCCTGATTCACCAGCGCGCAGGCCTTCTTGAGGATGCCGAAGGCGCGGATCAGCTCGGGCGGCATGGTGTCGCGTCCGATGTTGAAGTGCAGCAGCGAGCGCTGGGTCTGTGCGCCCCAGTAGACGTTGGCTGGCACTTCGATCTTCCCCATGCTGTCGGACTCGATGCGAGTCTTGCCTTGGGTTGAGGCTCCTGCTTCGGTAAGAGTGGACATGAGGGCTCCTGTGTGGCGGGCCGGCGCGTCATTCGCCTGGCCCTCGACGGCTATGAGAACCGACTATTATACGGCGGCATCCGAGGCAAAATCCCACGGTGTCACCAGTCTGATTCCCGCCCTTCGCGAAACTGCTGCGAAGGATGGGCCAACCACGTTGTGCTGTGTCCCAACACCGCGTTGCTGACGTAAAATCCTCAGACCGGACATTCGAGGGGGACACATGAAGATGATCACGCTGCATGACCACCTGAATCCAGATCAGGAGGTATTGGTGGACGCCGATTCGATCACGTCGGTAGTGCCATTTGGCTCCGGCTCGGCGATCCAATGTGGCGGAAATCTCCTCGGAGTTCATGAGAATCCTCAGGAGGTCGAGGAAGCAATCCAGAACGCCTAGGATTATCGGCTGTGATTCTCAGACTCTGTCGCGTAATCTCCGCATGCTAGAATCAACGGTTTCCGAGTTGCGCTCGAACCCTCGTTTGCCTCGACCGACTCTGCACTGAGGCCCATGCCCGAATTCCTCGCCGCCGTAGAACTCGATACCCTCGCCAAGACCAAGGCCAAGGCTCATCCCGAGATGAGTACCGACGTTCTGGTGATCGGCGCTGGTCCCACAGGGCTGGCCTGTGCGATTGAGGCGCAGAAGATCGGACTCAAAGTCGTTGTTCTCGACAAGGGATGCCTGGTGAATTCGCTGTTCCACTATCCCGCGAACATGTCGTTTTTCACCACCCCGGAACTGCTTGAGATCGGTGACATTCCGTTCACTACGGCGCAACAGAAGCCCACGCGGGAAGAGGCGCTCGAGTACTACCGCAAGGTGGCGGAGCACTACCATCTCGACGTTCGGCAGTACGAGTGGGTCAAGACGGTGATGGGCGAAGACCGGAACTTCAGCATCACTGCCACCGACCGCGCCGGACGGCCGCATGACTACAAGACGAAGAAAGTGATCGTTTCGACGGGATATTACGATTTGGCGAATCAGCTCAGCATCCCGGGCGAGGACCTGCCGAAGGTGTCGCACTATTATGGCGAGCCGCATCCTTATTACGACGCCGATGTGCTAGTGATTGGCGGCAAGAACTCCGCCGCGATTGCCGCGCTCGATTTATGGCGTCACGGAGCCCGCGTCACCCTGGTGCACCGCGACGCGCAACTGCACCACCACGTGAAGTACTGGATCAAGCCCGACATTGAGAACCGAATCAAGAACGGAGAGATCGAGGCGCACTTCAATAGTTCGGTGCAGGAGATTGGCATCGATCACGTCGTGATCAACACGCAGCGCGGGCCAATGCGATTGAAAAACGACTTCGTTCTGGCCCTGATTGGCTACCATCCGGACTACGATTTTCTGCGCAGTATGGGGATCGAGTTGTCGGAGCAGCAATGTCGTCCGGTATGCGATCCGATCTCTCTTGAAAGCAACGTCAAGGGAATCTATGTGGCAGGCGTGATCGTCGCCGGATCACGCACCAACGAAATCTTCATCGAAAACGGTCGCTTTCACGGCAAGCAGATCGCCGACGACCTGAAGCGTAAGCTGCGAACCGGTTCGCAGCCCTCCTCTCAAGGATAGTTTTTCCGCCGGCGGCCCAACAAACCAAAGCGCGGGCAAAAAAACCTCGGGCAGATTCGCCCGAGGTCTCGGAAAAATATTCTCTGCGAGGCTATGCGCGCAGCTTACGACGGATTTGGGTAGCGATACCGATCAGACCGGTGCCCATCAACATCAGAGAGCCCGGCTCTGGAACTGTGCTGATGTCGCGCCCCAGGATGGCGGATTCCGAGTTGGGCGTGATGTATACAATTTTCCCGTCGCGGTTCACCAGTTCCGCGTAAAAGACAGTACCCGCGGCAACACCGCTGGCTTTAATGGTCATGCCGCCTGCGCCCAGAATTCCCAGCGAGACGTAGCCGTACGACAGATTGCAGGTCGAGCCGCAAAAGCCCAAGCCTTTCAAACTGCTCGTGATCGCCCCGGTGGAAGCGCCTTCAAAAGCGCCTAGGCTGCTGACGAACGACACTCCGTTGAGGCTGCCCGAGGGCTTTCCGTTCGCGAATGCGGCCAGAATGATGACGGTGTCCCCAACTCCCTTACCATTGGCAGTCGTCACGTTAAAGGTGTTGCTGTTCAGGAGAATTCCCACGGACTGGCCGCTGGAAACCCCGCCGCCCCCCACATGAACGATGTTCGGCGTGGACTTAGCACAGTCGTAGCTCGCGAATTCGTTGCAGGTGTTTGCTAGTGCCGCTCCGGAAAGGATCAGCAGTAAGGGAAGCGAAATCGACAACATTCTCGAGGATCGGCTCATGATCGGTAACTCCGAATTGATGTAAGCACTGTTCCTGCCATTCTTCCCGCTCCGCGCATTAAATAATAGCCTCTATGTTATTGATAATAAATGGCATATTCTCCGGCGCAGCTAAACCCAAAATGCCCGTCTTCGCCACAGTGAAATCAGTTGCACTAATTTGTCCACGTTTTGACATGCGGACCATTCCGGTCGAAATCGAGGCTCCCAGTTAAACTAGACCCCGCATGGAACCTGAGCCAGAGCACAACGTCGCAATAATTTCGTTTGGCTCTTATGCTCGGCTCCTGCGCGGCAACCGTAACTTTCGCCGTCTTTGGATGGCACAGATCGTCAGTGAGGTTGGCGACTGGTTTTACACGCTGTCGATTTATACGCTTCTGTTGCAACTGACCGGGCACGCGGGCTCGGTGGCTCTAGCCTTGATGCTTCAGGTGCTGCCGCAGACCTTTGTAGGGCCGACGGCGGGCGTGGTGAACGACCGTCTGAAGCGGAAGCACGTGATGATTGTCGCCGACCTCATACGCTTCGTGGTCGTGCTTGCCATGCTGTTCGTGCGTTCGCGCTCCATGGTGTGGCTGGTCTATCCCTTGCTGCTCGCGGAGACCACGATGGCGGCGTTTTTCGAACCGGCGCGAAGTTCGGTGATTCCGAACATCGCTCGTGAGGGTGAGGTCCTGGTCGCCAACACGCTGTCTTCGGCGACCTGGTCGGTGAACCTGCTGATTGGCGCCGCTGTCGGCGGACTGGTAGCCGCTTTCTTTGGACGTGACACGGTCTTCATTCTCAACGCGCTTTCGTTTCTCACCTCGGCGTTGCTGATCGGTGGAATGCAATTCCCTGAGCCGCACGCGTATGCTGCCTCAGCGCTGCGGCCCCGAGATCTTGTCGACTTCTCTCCGGTGCTGGAGGGGATTCGCTACATCCGCAGCCATCCGACCTTGTTGCCGGCGGTCTTCGCGAAAGCCGGAGAACTCATGGTCGGCCCCAGCTGGGTGATCTTTACGGTGATGGGAGCGCGGGAGTTTGCCGTGCACGGGCACGGCATCGATGCCGCGGGCGGAGCCATGCTCGGCATGAGCATTCTGCTCGGAGGGCGCGGGCTAGGAGCGATGGTGGGCCCTCTGGTGGCGGCGCGTTGGGCGGGGGAGAGCGATCATCGACTTCGGCTGGGAATTCTGTTCGGGTATCTCACCATCGCATGCGGCTACGGAGTTTTGGGCGCGAGCCGCAGCGTGTGGATGGCTGCGGCCTGTGCAATGCTCGCCCACATGGGAGGCTCGACCGTATGGGTCTTCTCGACCACGCTGCTGCAACTTCATACCGAAGACCGATTCCGCGGGCGAGTGTTTGCTGCCGACCTTGGCCTGGGTAGTCTTACCTTTGCCGTCACCGCTTATCTAGCGGGCCGTTTTCTGGATGCCGGAATCTCGGCGCGGACCGTCGCGACCAGTACTGGGCTGCTGATGTTGATTCCTGCTGCGATCCTAGCCTGGGCCTTACATGCCAGCCGACTGAACCAGACTCGCGCGGTTTCCTGATTGCCCTCTGTGGTGTTTTCTCCTACACTTTGCTCGGGGCGTGAGGAGAGTTGCGCCTTGCTGATGTCGTTTTCGCCGCCGTTGCCATGCAGTCGTTTGACTTCCAAATCGTCGTGAACTGTCCCCTGGACGTTGTTTTTTCCATTTATACGGATGTAGATCGGTGGCGCAACCGCAACGTGTTCGGCGAAATTCGCTGGGTGCGCGGCAAGCCCTGGGAAGAGGGAAGCCGGCTGCGCATCGAGACCCTCAAGCCGATCCATGCCAATATCGATCAAGTCGTGCAACATTTTGCTGCGAAGGAAAGTGTGTCCTATCTCAGCCACGTCTTTGGAATGACGTGCGAGACCCGCGTGAGCTTCACCCCCGTCGCCGATGATCGGACGGCGATTAACGTCGTGATGAATCTGGTCGGCACTCCTTCCCGCACGCTGGGATTTGCCTTGGCGCCCGCGATCACGAAGGCTACGAAAGGATTTTTCGAGGAAATGCGGAAAGATTGCGAAACTGCGTCCCGGGCTACGGCCGAATCATGATTTGCGATCTTGCAGCGGTGAATTCTTCGTTTGCGCTGCTCCTGGTCCTGCCCTAAACTGCGTGTACACATGTTTTCGACCAGCGCCTGATTCGTCTGGTGCACGCCACTTTCATGCAGTCGTCTGAAATCCGTGTCGTAGTAACTCGTCCTCTAAAAACCGTATTCGCGGTTTATACCCAGCCTGACACGTGGCGGTGGTGCTCCTTCATACGCGATATTCGCTGGGCGGGGCGGCCTTGGGAGGATGCGAGCCGCTTGCAGATCGAAATAGATGGTGCCGTTCGAACGGTGGATCAGGTGCTGATGCACTTCGAGCCGAGCCGTCGTGTGGACTTTCTCAGCCACTTCGGAGGCATCACGCTTGAGACCAAGGTGACCTTCCAGGCTTTATCCGACTTCGAGACCGAGATACGCGTGCAGTTGGAGTTCGTGGGAGTTTTTTCGCGCGTCGCCGGTTTTGCCATTGAGAGTGCCATCGCGCAAAGCACCAGGCAATTCTTTGAAGACCTCAAGCAGGCTTGTGAGCGGACGCCCTTAGCTTAATCCCCGCTCAACCTGTCAATCTTGGCTGCCATGATGAAATCGCTTTCAGTCAGGCCATCAATCTTGTGCGTCCACAGCGTAATCTCGGCCTTCCCCCACGCCAGCAGAATGTCGGGATGATGCCCCTGTTCTTCGGCCAGCGTGCCCACGCGATTCACGAAGTCCAGCGCCTCCCGAAAGTCGGGAAACTTGAACGCACGGTGAATATGATGGTCCTTCTCCACGGTCCAGCGGGGAACGAGGCCATGCAACTTCTGCAGGTCGCTACCCTTGAGTGGCGGAACGCCGCCGCGGCATGGGACGCATTGTTTGTCGGCAAGTTGTTCGGTCATAGAGTTCCTCAGCAATCAACCCATCATCGCAGGCAGCGCCGCTGATGGCGCGGAGGATGGTGTTTTGAAATATCTCTTCAACCACAGCAGGTAGCCGAAGAAAAAGACCATCGAGAGCAGGCTCCACCACAGTAGCACGTGTCCGCGAAGCATCGGACTTGAGTTCATCATCTGTAACTGTGCGTCTGACATGCCCATTTTCGAGTAGGCCGTCATCATGTTGGCCCGAGCATACGTGAGCGCCATGGAGAACAGGCGGATGGCCAGTGTACAGATCGCAATCCACCAGGCGGCACCGTGCAGACGGAACAATGCGATGGCCAGATAGATGTCGAGCGTGGCCATTCCAAGAAAGCACGCTGCGCCTGCAACCCCGGTTAGATATCGCCCGAAGAACGGAAATAGTGGTGTCGTAACACCTGTTAGCAGCAGGTACACCGCACCGGTGAAGAGCACGACGCTGGCGAAGAGCACGGGCAAGGGTGTTCGATCGGTCCAGCGCTCGACGGGGTCGCGATGGCGGCAAGTCTCAGCGACATCCTTGCGGCCGTAGAAAATGACGAACGCGGTCGGCACCACCACCAGAAAGAACGCCATAAAAATAATCATCAGCGTAAGGATAACGGCCATCACTGCCGTGGACGCTGCCGGCGACGGCGCCTCCGGACCGCTCTGTTTCATCTGTGCCAGCACAGTCCGCATGGCGACCGGCAGTACTGCGGTCAGCAAGACGGTGACGAGCGCACCCATAATCAGCCAGTACCACGACGTGACCAGCGTTAGCGCCCGCGCCCAGCGCTTCATTTGCACTGATCCGATGCCCAGCGCGAGCAGCACTGCGGCGATGAAGGTATAGGTAGCGACTCCGGAGAGAAACTGGCTGGCTCGCATGGTGCCGCGAGGCGAGAGTCGGGACATAAATGCGCTGAGAGCGACCAGTGGAACCATGAGTGCGGCCAGCAATCCCAGGATGATCTGAAACACGCCGAAGACCATCAAGCCTGTGCCTCGATCAGTGTATGCGGGAACCTGCTGAGGAGGTGGTGCATCAGCCACGCCGACCGCTGCCGACGCGATTGGGTCCGATTGAGGCACGGACGCGCGCGGCGGTTCGGGCACGGATTCCGGGACGGCTTCGGGCGCTGGTTGGGGATCTGGCGGCAATTCGTTTTCCACGAAACCTCCCAAGGCGAAGGCACAATCTTAGCAGCACAGTGGAGCGGATGACGGACCAAGCCGAGCGGTTGGTTTGATCTATCTCGCGTGCATCAGTCGTTGTCGCAGGTTTTCCACGATCAGGCCAACGAATGCGTACGTCGCCGCGTTTGCCAGAAAGGTCCACTCCATACGAATTGGGAAGGAACTGATCAAGGCAATTGGGCAGCTGATTCGGACCAGCGTCATGATTGGGTCGTTGAAGGTCAAGGCCGGAGGCGTTGAAGCGAAGGCATAAACTGCCCAACCGACGGCTACGAGAAAACCTGCGGTCGCCCATATTGCAATGCGAAATTTCATACGATGGCTCCTGCCGTTCTCTAGTCCAATGGTCTCACCAATTCTGCCCGAATTCCAATCAAAACCAGCGACCAACTCGAAGACCTCCGGTTCGCGTAGGCTCTTGCCACGCGTTGTGTACAATGTTTGTCTGCTCCCTCCCGGTCTGGAAACTTCGGCAACCGTGACGCCATTGGAAATCGCCGCAGTTCCGACGCTCGCAGTGCGCGGGCGCTGGTCCTTAGGTGCCCGGCGAAAATTGCGGACGGAAAGGAAACTTCGTGGTCGTTCTGGTCATTGGCGGTGCGGGATACATCGGTAGTCATGCGGCGCGGGCGCTGAAGCGCGCCGGGCATGAGGTTATCATTTTCGACAATCTCAGCACTGGCTACGAAATCCTGGCGGCGGGCTTTGAACTGGTCAAGGGGGACGTGTTGGATTCTGCCGCCCTAGCGCGAGTGCTGCCGCGCGCGGACGCGATCATGCATTTTGCAGCGCACGCCTATGTCGGCGAGTCGGTGACGAACCCCAGAAAATATTTCCGCAACAATGTTGAGGGTGGCCTCTCCCTGCTCAATGCGGCGGTCGATGCGGGAGTGAAGAAGATCATTTTCTCGTCGACCTGCGCTGTGTACGGCGAACCGGCGAAAGTTCCGATCGAGGAGAACATTCCGCGCCAGCCGGTAAATCCCTACGGTGTGACGAAACTGTTCTTCGAGCAGGCGCTGGAGGCGTACGGCCGAGCGTATGGACTCAAATTCGCGAGCCTGCGTTATTTCAACGCTGCAGGAGCGGATGAAAGTGGCGAGATCGGCGAGTTGCACGATCCCGAGACCCACTTGATTCCGCTGGCGCTGCGCGCAGCGGCGGGGGTTGGTCCGGAACTGCAGGTGTTTGGTTCGGACTATCCGACGCCGGATGGAACTTGCGTGCGCGACTACATCCACGTAGACGATCTGGCAATCGCGCACTTGAAGGCGCTAGACCATCTGGCGGCGGGGAAGGAAAGTTTTGCCGTGAACGTCGGCACGGGCACGGGAGCGTCCGTACAGGAAGTGATCAGCGCCGTTGAGGACGTGACGGGAAAGCGAGTGCCGCGGAAGATGGTGCCACGTCGCCCGGGCGATCCTCCGATACTAGTGGCGAATCCGGCAAAGGCCCAGGCTCTGTTGCAATGGAAGGCGACCCGCGGCCTGCGCGATGTGGTGGCGACCGCGTGGAATTGGATGGAGCGACAGAGCAAGCAACATAAAACTTAAGCCACAGAGGACACGGAGTACACACAGGAATTCCTCCGGAATCCGCAGTTCCTCTGTCTACTCTGTGTTTAGGATTTTGGTGTGTTCCGAGGGAAATCATGGGAAACGATCTGGCAGGAAAGAAAGTGGCGTTCCTGGGTGCAGGCAAGATGGGCAGCATTATTCTGCAGGCCCTGTTGAAGAATGGCCTGCTCTCGGCGAAGTCCACTTGCGCGACCGTCGCGCACGAAGAGCGCGCCAAGGCCCTGGCTGCAAAGCTGAAAGTGAAAGTCGGAACCAACAACGTGGACGCTGCCAAAGGCGCCGACATCATTGTGATCGGCGTGAAGCCGCAGGTCGTTGAGGACGTCGTACGCGAGATCAGTGGTCACATCACCGCGAAGCAGGTGATCGTGTCGGTAGCGGCATCGGTGCCTACCTCGATGATCGAGAAAAATCTGCCGCCGAAAGTTTCGGTGATCCGCGCCATGCCAAACACGCCGTGTCAACTGGGAGCCGGCATGACCGCGATCTGCAAAGGCAAGCACGCCAGCGCCGACGACGTAGCCATGACATGCCACATGTTTGATGTAGTGGGCCGAACGGTTGTCGTGGACGAGAAACACATGGACGCCGTGACCGCGCTTTCGGCGAGCGGTCCGGCTTACATCTACATCATTCTTGAATCCTTGGCGGAAGCTGGCGTGAAGGTGGGATTGCCGCGGGATATCGCGACGCTACTGGCGGCGCAGACTACGCTTGGCGCAGCACGGGTGGTGCTCGAGACCGGTGATCATCCGGCATTGCTCAAAGATGCAGTGACCACTCCGGCCGGCTGCACGATCGACGGCATCATGGAACTCGAGGAAGGGAAGCTGCGCGTCACGCTGATCAAAGCCGTCGTGAAGGCAGCGCAGCGCGCCAAAGAACTCGCCTATAGCTAGATGGCGGATGGCTTCAGTCTCCGGGCGGGTTGGAGACGGCAGCCGTATTCACCGATTGTCCTCGACTGAAGCAGCGGGAGCTTTTTCCGGCGGTAACGAATTTGAACGCACCCGACTCGTCGGCACAAAACGTCTTCATTCCCGCATCAGACTCAAGCGGCACGGCAGTGATGCGATACTTGGCCGCTGGAGTTCCGTCGCATCCCATAAGGGCGAAGCGATATCCACTCCACTCTTCGTTGCCCTGACCGGGATCGTAGACAAAACCATTCTCTCCCGGCATCGCACCCGGTTCGGGCGCTGATAGCGTGGCCAACGTGCAGGCGAACCCGCGGTCGGGATGCCGGGCTGCGTAGTTGGTCTCTGCCATGGCGATGCTGACCACCCGGTTTCGCGCAGCAGTCTCGTTCGACTCATTCTGGTCTTTACGCAATCCGTTGAGGTAGTCGGGATCGGTAAGCGGAGCGTGTACCGCCGCCGTGACTTCGGTGAGCCGCCAGATTTCCTTGTCTTGCCGCAGAGTGAAGATCAGCCGAGGCACGACGGGGAGCGGTTGCAGTTGCCCGTCTTTGTAATAGTGGATGGACAGTTCAATTTCGTCGTCTTCGCCGAGCAGTGTGTCATGCTCGACTGCGATTTCGTATTTTTCGTGGCCGTCGTTTTGTTCGCTGATCAGGAGGTTGGGACCGGTTTCGAATGACTCGAGTCGTTCGCCCCCCGCAACCATCTGGCGTCCGATGGCAGAGATTTTGAGAATCACGTTCGTCTCTGGGCTGTCGCCTTTATGGATCAACGCCTGGTGTGCGGCCTCGGGCAGATGCTTCGTAAAGTCGTTTTCACCCTTCCCCAGGAACATTTCCAGCAGCGCCTGTCGGGCTGACTGGGGAGGCCGGGGCGTGGTTGTCGGGGTCTGAGCCAGCAGCGAGATGCTGCCAGCCATTGCCACAAACAAGAAAACCAGACGAAATAGGCGCATGTTGCCCTCTCGTAAGAGCTGAGCTTTGGAGCGTCCAATACTTAATTCTACAGTTCTATGACTCCGGAACCTGTGTTGAAGTTCCGTCTTCATAAGATCGCGCAAGGATGCAATTCTTGCGGCGTGGTGCGGCAGCAGTTGCGGTTCGTAGCAGATGAGCGCAAAGGAGATCGAGCAACCGGCTTCGTGCTACAGTTTTGAGGGGCTGTTCGCATCGTCGTACAGCTTTACTCTGACAATTCACTAGAAATAAATCTCATGGAACAGCGGCTCATCCTATTCAATTTGCTGTTCAAGCTAGGCGTAGCCGCGGCCGTGTCCAGCAGCCTGGTGCGCTCCAAGGAATTCAAGAATCTCTTGTTTCGCGAAGAGCGCACCTTCCGGCAGAAGGTGTACTTGGTGCTTTGGTTCGGGCTGCCAATCATGGTGGGCGTATGGACTCGGATTTTCTCAAAGAGTTTCCAGGCCGGCGACATGAGCTTTGAGACCGCGCTTTTGCTGGGCGTAATCGGCGGGCGCTGGGCGGGATCGCTGGGCGGCGTCCTGGTTGGCATACCTGCTCTTCTGCACCACGAGTGGGCCGCGATGCCCTTCGACGTGCTTTCCGGTTTTCTCGCCGGGCAATTACGCACTTGGGCGGTCGATAAAGATGACATCTGGTCGTTCTCCCCGTTCATCGATGAAGGCATTTTTCGCATTATTCGGCGCAATCTGTCGCGTCCCCGCCTGTTCGAATGGCAGATCATGTTTTTCTGGACGGTGATTGGCCTGCGCTTCGTGCAAACGCAGTTGGTGCAGCATTTCCCCAATTCCATCTCCAGCATCGAGAGTCCCGGCAGCTACTGGGTGTACAGCGCGATCTACGCCACGGCGGTGACCGCGGTTGGAATCGAACTGAAGATTTTTAATAGCGTGCGCATCCAGATCAAGCTCGAGGAGCAGGAACGCCTGCTGCTGCACGCTCGCATGGAAGCGCTGCAGAACCAGATTAATCCGCACTTTCTGTTTAACACTCTGAACTCGATCTCTTCGCTGGTGCGATTTGATCCCGACATGGCGCGGGACGTGATCTTCAAGCTAGCGACCATCTTGCGGCGCTTGCTCAATAGCAGCGAAGCATTCGCGCCGTTGCGGGACGAATTCGAATTCATCGACAACTATCTCGACATCGAAGTCGTGCGATTCGGGCGGGACAAGCTGCGAGTGGTCAAGGAACTTGACCCTGCGTCGCTCGACGTGGTCGTTCCCAGCATGCTCTTGCAGCCGCTAGTCGAGAACTCCATCAAGCACGGGCTGGGTCCGAAGGTGGAAGGCGGCAGCATCTACCTGCGTAGCCGACTCGTCGATTCGCGCCTGATCATTGAAGTCGAGGACGATGGCGTCGGCATGGGCGGCGCGCAATTGGAAGAGAGCAGCAGTTGGTCGGGGATGGGTATCGGGATGGCAAACATCTCCGAGCGCTTGCAGGTCCTCTACGGAGGTACGGCCCGTATGACCATCGACAGCCACGAAGGGAAGGGAACTCTGATCCGAATCCGCCTGCCTTTGGTGGAGGCGGCGAGCGCGGTTCCCGAGGGCTTCTACGCCGAGCGCTCCAGCACGCGCCGGTAGAAATCCTCATACTGCTTCACAATCTTGGTGGAACAGAAGCGCTCTTTGGCGGCCGCCCGAGCCTGCTTGCCCATTTCCCGCAGCAAATCGTCGTTGCTGAGCAAATCAATGGCGTAACGTGCCATCGTCTCGACGTCCCCCACGTCGGCCAGGTAACCGCTCTTGCCGTGTTCGATGACCTCCGGCACTCCACCCGCCCTCGTGGAAATCGGAACCACTTCGCACGCCATGGCTTCCAGCGCAGCCAGCCCGAACGATTCCAGTTCGCTCGGAATCAGCATGATGTCGGCGATCGATACTTTCTCCTGAATCTGGTCCTGTTTGCCGAGAAACAGAACGTCGTCGTGAATGCCCTTCTGCACGGCCAGCCACTCGGCGACCGAACGGTCGGGGCCATCCCCGATCAGCAAGAGCTTGGAAGGCATCTTCTTGTGTACTCGGTCGAAGATCTCAATCACGTCCGTGAGGCGTTTGACAGGGCGAAAATTCGAGAGATGCACCAGCACGCGCTCACCGTTGGGCGCGTACTCCGCCCGCACTTTCGCGAACGATTCGGGGTCGCGGCGGTAGACGTCGCAGTTCACCGAGTTGTAAATCACTTCGATGCTGTTCTTCACGTCGAACACACGCTGGGTGCGGTCTTTCAGGTAATTCGAAATCGCGGTCACACCATCGCTCTGCTGGATCGAGTAGCGCGTAATCGGCAAGTAGGAGCGGTCGAGTCCCACCAGAGTGATATCGGTTCCGTGAAGAGTCGTAACAAAGGGCAGACGCCGCCCGCGTGGCCCGTCGGCTAACATTTGCCGCGCCAGCAGCGCGCTCACCGAATGCGGGATGGCGTAGTGCACGTGCAGCAAATCGAGATCGTAGAGCTGCGCGACCTCCGCCATGCGCGTGGCCAGCGCCAGATCGTACGGAGGATAGTCGAACAGCGGATAACGGGAAACTTCCACTTCGTGATAGTGGATGTTCGGTTCCTCGCCGCGCAGGCGGATGGGTTGCGCGTAAGAAATGAAATGGATCTCGTGCCCGCGTTGCGCCAACTCAAGGCCGAGTTCCGTGGCGACAACTCCGCTGCCGCCGTATGTCGGATAACAGGTGATGCCGATCTTCATGTGCGAGGGGCCGCTTTCTCGTGGTTCCTGTCATTCGATGGCTGGAATGGGCAGTGGTTGCAGATTTTACAACGAGTGGCGCGCAAGCGACACGAGCGGACGGCGCTATTGGCCGTCTTTGTTGGCGAAGGCCATCCCGGGATCGAGCTTGTCGAGGTGAGCCTGAAACCGCTTCTTGGAGTCTTCGGGCAAGCCCGTGAATTCGATGCCCATGCCGACGCCAGGGTCGCGAGTGCGGACTACCGCCGAGGGAGTTAGGCGCTCTTCTTCGATCCACAAATCCACCCGCAACGCGGTGGCTACAGGAAGCGGCATCACGGTCTCTACATAACATCCGTTCCCGCTGATGTCGGTGGCATTCACGCGCAGTGGAGTGTTCACGCGCTCGTCGCGCAGTTCGAGAGGATACGAGATTTTGTGGCGGAGGAATTTTCTGCGATTGTCCTGACGTTGCTCCGTCCGCTCATCCGCCTGCAAGTCTCTCGGAAGAACAGCGGCCCACGGACAATCCTGGTCGGCCACCAACTCAACGCCCACCTGAGTTTTCTTCAGCGCTCCCGCGTCGACGACCCAGACGACCTTGCAGCGCGCTTTCCTAGTTTCGTACTGCACTCCGATGACATCACCTACCTTCAGTTCGGGCTCGATCCCGTAGAGGCAGGCACCAGTGGCGCTGACGTTTTGCGCCATCGCATTTTGGAAGAAAGGCTGATTGTTCGATCCCATGCCCCACACCCGGACCTTTAGGTCCAGTGTGGCACGCGGCGCTGACCCTTGGGCCGACATGAGTGAAAAACCTCCAGATTACAAAACTCTAGCAACAGGGTTATCTGCGAATAATCATACTACTTGCTGTGAATTCAAGAGGTTACCACAGTACCTGAATCCCCTACGTCCGTCGGTACTAAGGATGATTCCGGGGCATTCCGATGTGTGGAACCGAACGACCTCTAGGGTGATGCTGGTTTGGGCGCCAGATCGTTATACGAGATCAGTTCAATCCCTTGCTGCCCAAGCACCTCGCGGGCCGCCGGTAACGTCAGGACGCGAAGTTCCGTCTCCCGGGACTCCCGTAAGCGTGTTTTCCCTACCTGCAGATCCTCGTCGTTGTAGCCGGGATGACAAACGAATTCCCATGTGCCCTCCGGAATACTGCGGGCAATCGCATAAAACAACGTTTCATCGAGCGTACCCGTGACCACGATCCCCAGTGTGCCGTCGGGCGTGGTGAATCCCTCCCGGTCCACAGCTTCGCGGAACTTGCCCGCGAATGCGCCGAGGATGCGAACCTCGACGTGGCGCGTCCATAGGCTGGGGCGGGTCAGAAGATGATTGGAGCGCAAAGGCAAGCGAGGTCCAAACGGATTGCGTACCGCCCGAACTCCGCAACCCGCCGCCGCCCGCAACAGAGGGCGCAGAATCTTGGGAAACAAATGCGTGTGCTTGTGTGTGTCGAAGTGCGATATAGCGATGCCCGCGGATTGAATCTTGCGAATCTGCGCGGTGGCTTCGGCAGTAATCTGGGCGGCGTCCATGCTGCCGGCAACCGCGCGTGCCGCGAATTCCACCATACCGTCGCGGAAATGCGCAGCGGTCGTGAGAGATGGGAGTTGTCCCGCGGCCAGAACCGGCTCGCCGTCAGTGAGCACGACATGGCAACCAACGCTCAACCGAGGGACAGTCTTTGCGAGTTCAGCGGCCTCGACAAAAGCCGCGCCGTTGGCCATGAGCGTTGAAGAGGTGACGACGCCGCGCAAATGAGCCTCCACAATGGCCCGGTTCACGCCCGAAGTGTAGCCAAAATCATCTGCGTTGACGATCAAACGCCGCACGCAGTCAGTCTAGCAGGGCAGTCGGTTGGGCGAGGAGTGGCGCTGTTGCCCTCGCTGCGCGTGTCGACGCGATAGCCGCCGTCTAGGCGCGACCTACAAGCACGTTGCCGTCATAGTCGGAAGAGATTCCAAGTCCGCAGGTGGCCGTTCTCTCCCCGAGCAAGAGTGCATGAGCCCGTGCGCGGTGCTCTTCGCTCGCTGAAAACGAGCAGTCAATAGATGCGGCTGTTGACGCACACAATGTCTCCGGAATCAGCGGCGTGCGTCATTCGACGACGCATCAGAAATGCTCTGAACGAAAATAAAGTCCTGTTTTTGACAGGGTGGAAGGCGGCTGCTAACATCGATACTTCACCAGCACTCCAGCCTGAGAATCGTCCCCGTCGTCTAGCCTGGCCTAGGACATCGCCCTTTCACGGCGGTAACACGGGTTCAAATCCCGTCGGGGACGCCAACCTTATCAACCACTTGCAAATCCCCTCCAGAATTTTGTACGTCCGTTAACGTCCGATAAGCCTCGGTGCTTGGTTTTTCTTCGTTTTTGTCGAGCAACAAGCTCACGACTCGGCTCTGCGCATCACGCTTGGTTTGCGTGATCGCTTGCGCGTAGATGTTCAGGGTGACCGAGATGTTTGCGTGCCGCATTAGCTCTTGCACAACCTTCACGTCTTCGCCGTTCCCCTTAAGGAGCGTCGCGTACGTGTGCCGGAACGTATGCCAACCGAAATGGCCCACGATTCCGATTTCTTTGGCCGCTGGTTCCAAGTGCGCCTTGTAGAGCGAGCCTGGCCAGTACGGCAGTTTGCCTTTGCTGTGTGGGCTGGCAAATACCCAGTCCTCATCGATTGGGTATGGACTCTGCAGTCGCCAGTTCCACAGGACCTTAGACAATCGCAAATCGAGCGGAACCGGTTTGCGAGAGGCTTCGGTCTTGCAGTCGCCCACGTGTTGCATGACGATCGAGCGGATGACATGGACCTCCATCTTCTGAAAATCGATGTCCTTCCACTTGAGGCCTAGCAACTCCCCAACCCGAAGGCCCGTGAACACGGCGAGGAATACCATCGTGCGCGTAGGCTCCTTCAGGATGCGAAGCAGTGCCGCAATCTGCTCGATGGAAAGCACAATGGGCATCCTGGTCCGCTTGGCGCTTTGACGCACCATGCGTATGGGATTCACACCGAGCCATTCCCACCTGACAGCGTGATTGAAAACGGCACTCATGATGTTTCGAGCTTTGGCTTTGCTTCCATTCGCATACTTGAGCGACCGAAGCCACTGCTCGACAGCGACTGCCTTGACCTCGGTGACGCGATAGCTTCCCCAACGAGGCAGAATCCACTTGTTGAAATATCCCTCATAGGTGACCTGCGTCTTCCGTGTTTTGCTGCAATTCGCGCCCAGTTCCTTTTCCCGGTAGTGTTCGATAAGCGTTTGAACACTGATCGGAGTCAAGCTAGTGCGCGGACTCTCAGCGTTGATGTCTGCCCGAAGTGCGGCTACGGCCTTCTGCGCCGACGCCTCGTTCGGATATTGTTCGACCGAACCAACGATCAGACAGCGTCGCTTGCGAGAGCCGTCTGCCTGGAGTTCGTACCACCGATACTCCCAAGCGTTCCGGCCACGGGCACGCTTCACAATCTGAAGGCTGCCTTGCTGAAATCTCGTCCGTCTCATCACGATCCTCCGTGGTTAGGGACGGTACGGATAGCTGGCTAACTTTAACCTCAAATGCACCCACGCGTCGAGATCGGATGTGCGAAAGCGCCACAATTTTCCGATCCGCATGGCGCGTATCTCGCCCTTGCGGGCGAGTCGTTGAAGTGTTTTCGGGTGGATCTGCAGCAAGGCTGCCGCCTCGCGCGAATCGACTAACCTCTCGAAATGAGGGAACGGCTGGCTGACTGGCGTTGCTTCGTGCATCTCGCTCATAAAATCTCCTGCAGCGAGAGTCGAGACCGGGCTGAAATCACCGCGTCGTCTGAAGGTCGGCTTTGGCGTCCGACTTCGTTCGACAGATTTCGAGCCCATTCACTACTCGGCTGGCGTTAGTCTTCGCGTCATGGGCGGACGAGAACATTATTCGTATAGAAACCGTACAAGACGCATTTGTTGCTTCCCTTCAAAGAATCTTTTTTCTTTTTGACTTCGAACAAACTTCTCAACAAGTGCTTAAAGTGCCTAAAGCGCCTAGAAGTGCTTTTAGGTACGTTTAGGGAATCTACGGGAACAGAGCAATGGCCGCACTCAACCGCCCGCCTCTTTAGCGAGGTGGTTCCATAGATTCGCGGCGAAATTTTGCCCTCTATCTATAAAAGGAACCTGCGGGAAAAGGTATCGAAAATATTTCGAACGGGCCGAACGCAGCCACACTTGCTTGGACTGGCAAATGAAGGAACAACTGCAATTCGTTACAGCCCCGAACGCACGTTATCCGATCTCCCACTTTGGAGCAGCATGGCCGGGCCGCGGCCCGTGTCAAGGCTCACGACCGCTTCGCGGCGCACAGAGCGCGGCCTTGACGCAAGCCTTTCCCCCCGGCCCATTTCTCCGCCATGTGGGGAATGTGCAGGTGTGGCCCCAGGAGAGACCTCAATGCCCAAGGCCAAGACCGAGACCGCCGAGGTCATGGTCGAGGCCGACATGGGGAGTCTTTTCCGGCTGCGGTGCGTGCGTCGGAACGGATGAATGCTGCTCTCCGATCTGCTGTCCAGCTTGCCGGTTCACGCCAGTCACGAGGTCAACACCGTGTGCCTTTTTCCACATTGTGCGCGGATAGCTGTTTTCGAGCCAGTTCGATCGCGGACTGCCGCATCGTGGATACACCGACGGATTCACGAAGTTGCTCGCGGTCACTGGTGACGACGGCGATCTCGCTCCGCCCACGGCTGGCCGCCACATAGAACAATTCTTTTTTCATGGCGTCTGCCGAGATGATCACGGTATCTACGGTTTTGCCCTGGCTGCGATGGGCGGTGACGGCATAGCCGTGTGTGAATTCGTGATAGTTCGCAGGGAGCGTTCTTCCGTCTTCAAGGCGAATGGCGCCGCCATCTACGGAACTCACTTTGACCAGCTCTCCGTTGGTCGCCCGGAATTCCGGCCCTCGACGGTTTGCTGTGAGCATGAGGCTGTCGCCAGGGGCAATTTCAATGGGCTGACGCTCATAAACGGAAAATGCCCGCGTTTGTTTCGGCGAGATGTTCACCTCTTCTCCGGTTTCTTTTCGCGCAAACAGAGATTCCGGGCCGGCGCGCACGACTTCCAGCGACTCATGTCGTTTTGCAAGTTTCGTGTCTCTGTGAAACTGCAGAATCTGCCCCTCTTGGTAGTTGGACAGTTCCTGCTTCTGGGCTGCAGTCCACTGGAGTGAGACGTATCGATCAAAAAAATGGACGACCCCCAGTTCACAGTGCTCTTTCCGGTCCTGGCGAATCGCGTCGGTGAGTTGGGATATCTCAGCGTGCGTGCCGGCAACTACAAGCGTATCTCGCCCTTCAGC
>CAWHSR010000018.1:0-48549 GCA_963832015.1 uncultured Acidobacteriaceae bacterium | reverse complement strand
CGCCGGGGCCGGTTCTTCTTGGGCGCCGGTTGGCTCGCTTCCGGCGCGGGCGTCTCCGCCGCTGCTGCCGGGCGTGACGCGCCAGTGTCATCATCACTGTTCAGACTGTGAACGTAGATGGTGACCCCTATGCCAATCGCCAGGATCAGCGCAATGGCGCCCCCGATGGCATAAGCCATCAACTGCGGTGGAACGCCTTTGATTTCCTTGATTGCTTTCTGCGCAACTTCGCGAGGCTGTACTTTCGGCTTCTCGTCCGCCTTCCGTCCGCTCTGAAACCTCGTCGCAGTCGGAGCAGCGACCGCCACCGGCTCAACCCGAGGCGGAGGTGGCGCTATGTAAACTTCCTTGAGCGGGGGCAGTTCCGTCATCTCCGAAAAACTTACGCTCCCGCCGCTCTTCGCCCCACCCTCGGACATCATGGGATCGACCGCGATCTTCGGACCCTCTTCCTCAACTTGGGGCTCAAAGGTCTCAACCTGGGGCTCGAAGCTCTCGACCTCCGGCTCGTCCGCTACCGCCGAAGACATGTACGCGGCTGGAGCTTCTGCCGCCTCGGTGGTCCCCGCCGCGCTGGAAGTCATGGACTCGTTCGGCGCTTCGACTCCCGAGATTTCGGGCGAAGACACCATCGCTTCGCCGCCCCCAACCCCTGCAGCGGCTGCGGCCGCTTTCGGCATGGCTAGCCTCGAAGCTGGCTTGGCCAGCACCGACGGCTTCGCTTCCACTTTCGGCGCCGCCGTAACTGCCGGAGCGACCGGCTTTGGCTCCACCGGCTTGGGGACTACGGGCCTGGCTCCAGCAACAACCACCGGGCGCGCTGCTGGCGCCGCCGGTTTCGCTGCCACTGGAGCCGCAAATTTCGCCTGCGCCACCGGGCTCGCCTTGGGAACTGACGGGGCTTTGGGCGCTTCCGCCTTCTTCGCCGCAGGCCTCGACTCTTTGCATTTTTCCAGATCGTCCAGCAACTCCCGCCCGTTCTGATAACGTTCTGCCGGGTCCTTCGCAAGCGCTTTCATGATCAGGTCGCTGAGCAAAGGATGAACTTTGGCATTTACGTGCAGCGGCGGTACGGGCGTGCTTTCCAGAATGCTCTGCCGCAATGATTCCGCGTCTTCGCGATCGAAGGCCTTCCGCTCCGTCACCATCTCATAGAAGATCGCACCCAGGCTGAACAGGTTCGACCGGTGATCCGTAGCCTCGCCGCGAATCTGCTCCGGCGACATGTAATGCAGAATCGATGGAACGCCTTCCGCAACGTGTTGTACGAAGTTGCCAACGCCCGAAACGCCGTATCCCAGAATCTTCGTCGTCCCGTCCCATCCGCACATGATCTTGGACGGTTCCAGGCTGTAGTGAACAATGTTGTGCGACTTCGCATGCTCCAGGCCGCTGCACAGCTGCCTCCCGATGTCGAGCAGATCCCAGATCGAAAATCCTTCTTTACGCGCCAGCATCGTTCCTATGCTGTTGCCCTGTATGTACTCCATGGCTGCGCAGAACTGCCCGTCGATGACCGACGCGCTCGACACTGTAGTGATGTTCGAGCTGCTCAAAACCTTGATGCTCTCGGCCTCCGCCAGCAACGCCTGCTCCAGCGCCGCCGCGTTCTCCCCAAACGCGCTCAGTTGGATTGCCTTCAGCGCAATCGTCTGCCCGCTCTCGGGATCGTTAGCTTTGTAAACTGTGCCCGTCGGTGATTTCGACAGTTCACCTAAAATTTCGAAGTGGCCGATTTTCGTAGACATTTCCTTTTTTCCAGTTCCGCCCCAAGCGAGTCCCTTCGCGTCGCCGCGACATAACTTGGCCGTCGGAGACCCGGGGAATCGGTTAGGGGTAGGATAGCGCCGCAGACGTGCGCTTTCGAGTTACTAAGGTAAGCTAGGCGCGCAATGGTAAGCCCGCCAGATAAGGGATTCCACCGAGTTCAGGGACCAGGGTGTACCCCTAGTTTGGGTCACCTGTGCTTGTGGAAGAGCAGCCCTTCAGGGCGGCGTTGGAGGATCACACGTTTGGAAGCGAGTCCCGTAGGGACGACACCGTTTCTACGCCTCCGATACAGACTCCTCGCTGCCCCGAACCCGTACCTTCCCATGTTCCCGCCATCCCTCAATAATCAGATACAGCACCGGAATAAAGAAAAGATTGAGTATGGTCGACATAATCATCCCGCCAAATACCGTCGTGCCCACCGAATGCCGCCCATTCTCTCCCGCGCCCGTTGCCAGAACCAGCGGCACCACGCCCAGGATGAACGCCAGAGAAGTCATCACAATCGGGCGCAGCCGAATCGCTGCCGCCTGTACCGCCGCTTCCATCAGCGGAACTCCACGCTGGCGCAACTGCTCCGAAAATTCCACGATCAGAATCGCATTCTTGCTCGCCAGCCCCACCAGCATCACCAGCCCGACCTGGCAGAACACGTCATCCTGTAACCCGCGCATCCATTGCGCACCCAGCGCCCCCAACAGCGCCATGGGCACCGCCAGCAATACGATGAACGGCAGCACGAAACTCTCGTACTGCGCGGAAAGCGTCAGGTACACGACCAACGTGCCCAGTCCGAACAGAAGCAGCGACGTTCCTCCCGCCTGCAACTCCTCCAGTGACAGCCCAGTCCAGCTGTACGAGAATCCTTGCGGCATCTTCGTCGCCAGTTGCTCCATCGCTGCAATCGCCTGCCCCGAGCTGTATCCCGGTGCCGGCGACCCATCGATCTCCGCCGACCGGAAAAGGTTATAGTGACTGATCACCTGCGGTGTCGTCGTCTGCGTAATGCTGACCAGGTTATCCATGGGCACCATCGCGCCGCTGTCGGAGCGCACATAGAACCGCTTCATGTCTTCCGCTTCTGCCCGGAACTGCTTGTCTGCCTGCACATACACCCGGTACGACCGGTTGTTAAAGTCGAAATCGTTTACATACGAGGAGCCCATATACACGCCGAGAGTATCCGTAATCTGCGATAGCGGCACATGCAGGCTCTTCGCCTTCTCCCGATCAATGGTCACCACATACTGCGGATCATTCGCCGTAAACGACGTGAACAACCGTGTCAGATCCTTGCGCTGCGCCGCCTGCTGCATCAACCCTTGCGTTGCACCCGCCAGTTCTTCGAGTCTGTGCGCGGCCAGATCCTGCACCACGAACTGAAACCCGCCAAACTGTCCCAGGCCCTGAATCGGCGGAGGCAGGGTCGGAAACACAATCGCTCCCGATACCCCAAACATCCGCGGCCGAATCCGGTTCAGAATCGCCGACGCGCTATGCGCGTCTCCCTTACGCTGCGAATACGGTTTCAATGGAACAAAAATAAGTCCCTGGTTGGCCGCGGCTCCCGCGAAACTGAAACCGGCCACAGAGAATGTGCCTTCGGCCTCGGGCACATCCGCCAGTAAGTCTGATACCTGCTTCCCAATGGCCTTCGTGTATTCCAGCGACGCCCCCGACGGCGCCTGGATCACGATGATGAAGTATCCCTGATCTTCGTCAGGCACGAACCCCGTCGGCACCCGGGTGAACACCAAATAAGTGAGCCCCAGCCCGGCGAAAAATATCAACGCCATTGCCAGCTTGTATTTCAGCACGTGATGCAGCAGGACGCGGTAGCCGCGGGTCATGGCTGATACGCCGTCGTCAAACTTTTGCAGCAGCCACCACTTTTTCCGGTGCCCGCCGCTCAGAAAAATCGCCGCCAGCACCGGAGCCAGAGTGAGAGCGTTGAAGGCCGAAATGGCGATGGAAAATGCGATGGTCAGCGCAAACTGACGAAACAAAATGCCGGTCGTCCCCGGAAAAAACGCCACCGGCACAAACACGGCAACCAGCACGAGCGATGTAGCGATCACGGCACTGGTAATCTCGGCGGTAGCTGCTTGCGCCGCTTTATGGGAGTCGTGTTCGCCCTCGGCGATATGGCGCTCAATGTTTTCAATCACGACGATCGCGTCGTCGACGACCAGGCCAGTGGCGAGCGTGATGCCGAACAACGTCAGAGTATTGACGGAGAAGCCGAGTAACTTCACGAACACGAATGTGCCGATGAGTGAAACCGGAGTCGCGATAAAGTGAATCATCGTCGTCCTCCAGTCCCCGAGGAAGATAAAGATGACCAGGATGACCAAGAGGATCGCCGAACCTACCGTGAAGACCACGTCGCGGATCGACTCACTCACTGCGTCCGTCGTATCGAACGCAACCTTGTAATGCATGCCGGGTGGGAAGTTTTTCGACAGCCGGTCCAACTCTGCAATCGCTCGGCGGTCTACGTCGAGCGCGTTGGCAGTTGAGAGCTGGGTGACGGCCAGGCCCATCGCATCTCGTCCGTCAAACTGCACATCGTTGGCATAACTCTCTGCGCCCAGTTCCGCGTGCCCCACATCTTTCAGGCGAACGAGTGTGCCATCAGCGTTGGTCTTCAGAATGATGTTGTCGAACTGCGTCGTCTCGCTTAATCGCCCCACGGCCCGCACGCTGATCTGATACTGTTGCCCTGCGATCGAAGGCTGCTGTCCCACTTGCCCGGCTGCGACTTCCACGTTCTGCTCCGAGAGCGCGTTCACCACATCGGTCGCCGTCAGCCCGCGTCCCGCCATCCGCCCCGGATCCAGCCACAGCCGCATCGAGTACTTGCGCTCGCCGAAGATAATCACATCCGCGACGCCCGGAATGCGCTTCAACGAATCGCGCACGTACACGTCGAGATAGTTGCTGAGGAACAGTGTCGAATATTTGTCGTTGTCGGCGAAGACGGCTGCACCAAACACAAAGTTCTGCGAGGTCTTCGCCGTCGTGATACCCACCGCCTTGACCGCGCTCGGAAGTCGGCCCTGCGCTGTGTTCACGCGGTTCTGAATGTCGACGGTCGCCAGGTCCGGATCGCGGTTCAGATCGAACGTGGCGACGATGCTGCTGGTCCCATCATTGCCGCTGGTGGAAGTGATGTACTTCATCCCTTCCGCGCCGTTGATCTGCTGTTCGAGGGGAATCGTGACCGCGCTCTCCACGGTCTGCGCGCTGGCACCAATGTAGACGCTGGTAACGCCCACCTGCGGCGGCGTCAGATTTGGAAACTGCGAGATCGGTAGCGTCGGGATTACCGCCGACCCCGCCAGAACAATCAGCAACGCGCAAACCGCGGCAAATACCGGACGTTGAATGAAGAACTTAACAAACATGAGGAATCCCGTGTGCAGCTTTCGCTGCTCAATAACGAATCACAACTGTAAAGGAAACGGCTTCCGGCTTCCGCTATCCGGCTCCCCGCCTAGCCGGAAGGCGCTATCGCAACGACTACCATTCAAACTTCTTTCTTAACACCCGGAAACCGAAAGCCGGAAGCCGATCTTCAGCTCTGCGGAATCACCGGCACTCCGTCCCGCAAGAACTGCGTCCCTGAAATAATCACTTTATCTCCGGGCTTGATGCCGTCCTGAACCTCATAGTCGTTGCCCACCGTCTGCCCGATCGTCAGCGGCTTCTGCCTCGCCACGAACGACCCGCCATTCTGCGGCTCGGCCACGAATGCAAAATACTGCCCCGACAGCCGCGACACCGCGAGGATCGGAACCTGCGGATTCTTGTGCGTTCCCCACACCACCCGCGCCCGAATGAACTGCGATTGGCGCAGCGCATCGTTCGCATTGGCAATGCGCGCCTTCACCAGAACCGTCTGCGTCGTGTTATCCACCTGCGGAGAAATAAAGCTCACCCGCGAATCCGCCAGCACCTTCCCGTTGCTGTCGAGCACCTGCACCGGCAAATTCATCTTGAGTTGCGACGACCGCTCGATCGGCACATAGACATACACTTCCAGGCTCCCCGGCTGGTCCACGGTGGTCAGCTGTGTCGTGGTCGCGACCCGGTCGCCCACGTGCACCGGAATATCTCCAACGATTCCGTTGCGCAGCGCCACGACCTTGTAATAATGCAGTTGCACTTCCTGCTCTTTTACCTGTGCGTCGAGTGCGTCCAGTTGCGATTGAGCAGCGTCCAGAGTCGACTTCGCCTGGTCGAGATCCTGCTTGCTCACGACTCCCGCGCCAGACAGTCCCAGCGTGCGGTCATACTGCTTCTTCGCCCAGCTCAGTTGCGCCTCCTGCGCCGCCCGCGCACTCTCCTGGCTCTTCACCGTGGCCTGCTGCTTCAGCGGATCGATCTCAATCAGCGGAGTTCCCGCCTCCACCCGATCGCCCGAGTGCACAAAAATCTGCGCGATCTGCCCCTCCACCTGCGGCATTATCACGGCCGAATCCCTCGACTTCACCGTGGCCACGTACTCTGAAGCATCGTTCACCGGCACCGCCTGCGCCTCCAACACCTTAACCGGCATCGCTCCCGGCCCACCGGCCTGAGGGTTTTGCGTCGGCTTGCCACCGCAGCCCACCGTAATCACGCATGCCGCGAAAACCGCAACCACCAAGCCCCGCACCATCAATTCCTTAAAGTTGTTTGCCATAAGTAAGAAACTCGTTCGTACTACTGTAACCCGAAACCGACAAGGACCCACGGAATCGAATAGGAAACCGCGTGGAGCCCCTCTGCGTCCTCAGTGTCCTCTGTGGTTGAACGCTCTTCCCCGATTCTCAAATCTGTCCTCACCCCGCAATCATCTTCCCCAGAATCTCCTTCAAGATCTTCGCTGCTACTGTCGCCGTCACGCCTGCAACATCCTGCACCGGGTTGTACTCCACGAGATCTGCCCCCACAATCGATCCCTCAATCGCATGTAGATGCGCAATCGCCTCCCGCACCGACATCCCGCCCGGTTCGCGATGCGAAACTCCCGGCGCAAACCCTGGATCCAGCACATCCATATCGAACGTGATATAAACTGGTCCCGCAGCCTTCAACCTGTCGAATGCCCCCAGCGCTCGCATCTCCACCACATCCACTCCAAACCTCCCCGCCTGTTCTCTCTGGTGCCGGTTGATGGTCCGAATCCCCACCTGCACCAACCGCTTCGCCAGCCCCGCCTCCATGATCCGTGCAAACGGACAAGCATGCGACAACCGGTTCCCCTCGAACTCCTCATACAAATCCGGATGCGCATCAAAATGAAAAATCGTCAGCTCCGAATGCCGCCGCGCTACCGCCTTCGCGACAGGATAGGTAATCGAATGATCCCCTCCCAGCGACACCGGCCGCTTTCCCTCATCCATCAATGCTCCCACACCCGCCTCAATGGTCGCGAACGCATCCTTCTCCGCAAACTTCAAGTCGCCTGCGTCCTCGTATGCTCCGGCGGCGCCCAAGTCCACGCCCAGCTCCGTCCACGAGTTCGACGCATCACAGCGCATTGCCTCCCGAATCTTTTCCGGAGCCTCGCCAGCCCCACGCAAATAAGAAGAGTAAGCATCGAAAGGAATGCCCAGAAGAGTTGGCGTGCCCAGTTTCGTCATAGTCATTGTCGGTGTCAGTTCGATTCAAAACTTCGTGCTTCCGAAGCAATCAGGCCACACGGGCCGGAGGTTCTACAGGAATCACTCTAGAATGTTTGGCACGCTGTGCAAAATCCGTAACCTGAGCTTTACGTTCTGCTAAGTGCCCCCACTCTTTCGGTGGGATATCTTTCCGCCCGACATCTTCCGCCCCGAATCCTGTGAATTTGTTTTAACTTGTTTTTCATCTCCGCGTCACGTTCGCGTAACCACGCCCCCGCTACCTTCACCTCTACAAGTCTCTCAGGAGGAAAATCCATGTCTACACCGGGTTTCCTGGCGCGAGCCAGGCAACATCTTGTTGTTGGCGTCAGCCTTTTCGCCATCGTCGCCAATCTCGGAGCGCCATTGCCTGCCGCTGCCGCTCAATCCCACACTGCCACCCCGATCCAGCACGTCATTGTGATCATCGGAGAAAACCGCACCTTCGACCACATCTTCGCCACCTACCAGCCGGTCCACGGACAGTTCGTCAACAACCTTCTTTCCGAAGGCATCGTCAACGCCGACGG
The DNA here is from genome assembly GCA_963832015.1 of uncultured Acidobacteriaceae bacterium. Classification (GTDB taxonomy): domain Bacteria; phylum Acidobacteriota; class Terriglobia; order Terriglobales; family Acidobacteriaceae; genus Sulfotelmatobacter. The sequence continues at coordinate 40,598 of CAWHSR010000018.1, read as the reverse complement.
AACTCCCGGCCCGAACTTCCCCAATGCTTTCCAGTCGCAAGCGGTCGACTCTAAGCCCAGCAAGTATCTCTTGAGCCCGCCGGACAGCACCACATACGAAGTCCTTCCACCTGTCCTTGCTGGCGGATACACCACGGCCCCCTTCCCCGATGTGGCCACCGCCATGTTGGTAGAGAATGGCCTGCCGGACGACTATTACGTTTATCTCACGACCGGCGGCACGGGCCTCGCTCACGGAGCAGTCGACACTCGCGTCCCCAATGCCTCCTCTCTGCCCCCCGGCCCGTTCCAGATTACTTCCGCGACCCATCCCTACGACGCCTATGACAACAGCCCGGTCCATCGCTTCTATCAGATGTGGCAGCAGATGGATTGCGACGTTACGCGCGCTACTCCTTGGGATCCCACCGGATGCCAGCACGATCTTTTCCCTTGGGTTGAAACCACGATCGGAGCCGGAAGCAACGGCCTCGCCCAGCCCTCCGGTTTCAACGACACGTCCACCAAAGAAGGCTCGACCTCCATGGGCTTCTACAACATGCAGCAGGGCGATGCTCCCTACCTGAAATCTCTCGCCGACCACTATGCCATGAGCGATAACTACCACCAGGCCGTGATGGGTGGAACCGGCGCCAACCACGTGATGCTCGGCAGCGGCGATGCCATCTGGTTCGCCAACTCCAAGGGCAAACCTTCCAAGCCGCCACAGAACGTCTTGGTCGCCGCCGGCAGCCCCAACGCCGGCATCGTCAACGAGATTGAGAATCCCAATCCCGCTCCCGGCACCAACAACTGGTATACCGAAGACGGCTACGGCGGCGGTTCCTTCGGCTCTGCCTCCTATGGCGGCGGAACCTATTCCGCGTGCGCTGACCCCAGTCAGCCCGGCGTGGGCGCAATCACAACCTACCTGCGCTCTCTCGCACGGCCCATCGATCCTCATTGCGAACCCGGCCACTACTATCTGCTCAACAACTACAACCCTGGATACTACGGCGATGGCGCCAGCGCCTATGCAGACATCGGCAACCCCAACGAGACCGTCTTCACCATTCCCCCGTCCCCTCTTCCCACTATCGGCGACCAGTTGATGGAGAAGAATATCTCTTGGGCTTACTACGGCGATCAGTGGAACACCTACCTCGCCAATCCCGACGACAACTACGTCGTTGCCACCAACACGTACTGCAACATCTGCAATCCGTTCCAGTACAGCACCTCTATCATGACCAACCCCGCCGGGCGCACTCACCTGCGCGACACCACCGAACTCTACGAGGCGATCAGTGACGGTACGCTGCCTGCCGTCTCGTTCGTGAAGCCGGATGGCTGGCTCGACGGCCATCCCTCCTCTTCCAAGCTCAACCTCTTCGAAGGCTTCGTAAAGAAAATCGTTGACGGTGTGAAGGCGAATCCAGCGTTGTGGGCCAGCACCGCCATCATCGTGACCTTTGACGAAGGCGGAGGCTACTATGACTCGGGATACGTCCAGCCGCTCGACTTCTTCGGCGACGGTACCCGGATTCCGGTCCTCGTAGTTTCTCCTTACACCACGCCCGGCCACATCTCGCACAGCTATACCGATCACGTCTCGATCCTGAAGTTCATCGAAGCCAACTGGCACCTGGCTCCGGTCTCGAATCGCAGCCGTGACAACTTCCCCAATCCAGTCGCCACCAAATCCAACCCCTACGTCCCCTTGAACACTCCAGCCATCGGCGATCTGATGGACCTGTTCAACTTCAGCCACCACAAAAAGTAAGTTCTCTAGGGTGCCCCACCCTTGTCGCGGATTTTTGCGACAGGGTGGGGTTTTTGACTTGTCATCCAGTATTTCCCTCCGTGTCCTCTGCGGTTAACTTCAATCCGGGTGCCCCGTTTCTCGCGTTCTTTGCGAGAAGTGGGGACCTCTGTGTCCTCGGTGTCCTCCGTGGTCGACCGGTCTTTCTGCAGGTCGCATCGGCTGAGCCTTTTGGCTTTCCCCCGCATCCTTTATCCTAGTAACTGCACTCATATGACTCCGAAAACCAAGACTTCTAACGGCGGCTCCCGCGCCGCCGTCGCAGAAACCAACGGCTCCAATCCCGAACGCGAACGTGTCTTCGCCGCCTACCGCCAGTGGGGATACCTCGAGGGCGACCTCGACCCCCTCGGCTTCCTCCGTCCCCGCGAAACGCCCGAACTCGAGCACGAAGGCGAATATGCCCGCGAAGCCCGCGCCATCTATTCCAGCACTATCGGCGTTGAGATTAACCACATCTACTCCCCTGAACGCCGCCGCTGGATCTACGAGCAGATGGAATCCGACGCATTCGAGGTTACAGAACAAGACCAGCAGCACATCCTCGAATTGCTCATCCGTGCCGATGTCTTCGAGCAAGTCATGCAGCAGCGCTATCTCGGCAGCAAGCGCTTCTCCCTCGAAGGTGTCACCGCGCTGATCCCTCTCGTCGACGAAGTTCTCGACACCGCAGCCCAACGCGGCGCCATCGAGCTAGTCATGGGCATGAGCCATCGCGGACGCCTCAACGTCATCGCTCACGTCGCCCAGCGCCCCGCGCAGGAAATCTTCGCCGGATTCGAAGATGTCGATCCCCGCAGCGTCCTCGGTTCCGGTGACGTGAAGTATCACATGGGTGCGACCGGCGAATACAAAACGCGTAGCGGCGGAAAAGTCCACATTCACCTGGTCTCCAATCCGAGTCATCTCGAAGCCGTCGATCCCGTCACCGTCGGCCGCACCCGCGCCAAACAAGACCGCACTGGCGAAGGTGGTCGCGAAAAATATCTTCCTCTCCTCGTTCACGGCGATGCCGCATTCGCCGGACAAGGCATCCTCGCCGAGACCATGAACTACGCCGACCTCCCCGGCTACACTGTCGGCGGCACCATCCACGTCGTGGTCAACAATCTTCTCGGCTTCACCACCAGCTACACCGAAGAACATTCCACGCGCTTCGCCGCCTGCATCGCGCGCCGCCAGTCGATTCCCATCTTCCACGTCAACGGAGAAGACGTCGACGCCGTCGTCCGCGTCGCCCGCCTCGCCACCGAGTACCGTTACAAATTCGGCACCGACGTGGTCATCGATCTCATCGGCTACCGCCGCCACGGCCACAGCGAAGTCGACGACCCCACCATCACCCAGCCTCTGCTCTATAAGAAGATCAAAGAGCATCCCCCGCTCTGGGAAATCTACGCCGACGACATCGGCGCCACCGATGCGCAATCGCAAGCCACCGCCATCAAGGCCGAGTTCGAAGCTGCGCAGAAGCAAGCTGGCAGCATCAAGCACAAGCCTCTGATGCGCGAACTCCCGAAATATTGGAACAACTACTTCGGCGGCCTCTATCGCCCCGAATACGAAGTCGAAACTGGACTCGCGCAGGAAGAGATATCGGAGCTAACCGCACGCCTCACCACCTACCCCGAGGGCTTCCACATTCATCCGAAAGTGAAGAAGCTCCTCGAACAGCGCGCGGAAATGGGCGTGGGCAAGCGCCCCGTCGATTACGGCATGGCCGAAGCCCTGGCCTTCGCCAGCCTCGTGAAATCCGGCACTCACGTGCGCTTCAGCGGACAAGACTCTCGCCGCGGCACCTTCAACCAGCGGCACTCCGTCTTGATCGACATCGAGAACGAAAACGAATACGTGCCGCTGGAAAACATCGCGCCCGGACAGGCCCGCTGCGAAATCTACAACTCCACGCTGTCCGAAGCCGGAGTCCTCGGCTTCGAATACGGCTACAGCCGCGACTATCCCGAATCGCTCGTTCTCTGGGAGGCCCAGTTCGGCGACTTCGTCAATGTTGCCCAAGCCATCATCGATCAGTTCATCAGCGCCGGAGAAGCCAAGTGGAACCTGCTCTCCGGCGTCGTGATGCTCCTGCCCCACGGCTACGAAGGCCAGGGCCCGGAACATTCCAGCGCGAGAATCGAGCGCTTCATCCAACTCGCAGCCAAGCACAACATCCAGATCGCCCAACCGTCCAACGCCGCACAGTATTTTCATCTCCTGCGTCGCCAAGCCCTTCGCCACTGGCGCAAGCCCTTAGTCGTGTTCACGCCCAAGAGCATGCTGCGCCATCCAGACGCCAGCGCGCCTATCGGGGATTTCACCCACAAGAATTTCCTGAACGTCATTCCCGACACCGAAGTCGGAGAAGCCGACCGCATCCTAATTTGCACTGGAAAAATCGGCCACGAACTCCAGGCCGAACGCAAGAAGAGAAAAGACACCACTACCGCGATCGTCTTCCTCGAACAGCTCTACCCGTTCCCCGAGCAGGAAGTCGTCGCTGAATTCGATCGCCACGGCAAGAACGCCGACATCGTCTGGGTCCAAGAAGAACCCGCGAACATGGGAGGACTCTTCAATATGCTCCCCCGCCTGAAACGAGTAGCCGGCGACCGCCCCGTGCTAAGCGTAAAGCGCAGCTCCAGCGCGAGCCCGGCCACAGGAAGCGCCAAAGCCCACGAAGTAGAACAAAAAACGCTCCTAACCCTAGCCTTCACCACAAAGTAGTTCTTGCCGTTGGTCGTGTGGGGCCGGATCTTCGATCCGCCCGCCGAGCAAAGCTCGGCGGGAAAACAATTTATGTGGGGGCAGCCGCCTTCGGCTGTCCCGCCGAGCGAAGCGAAGGAAGGTTTCTGTGGCGCGGGCGCCGCGCCCGCGTGACGAAGGCAAAAACAAAGCCGTTGCGCAAAAAGTGAAGCTATCCCGGCCTCTCCGTAACCGCCTTCCCGCCCGCCCCCGGCAACACGGCCTTCGCCCCTCCCGCCAACGCCGCTTCCAAACTCCCATACGCATAAATCGTCGGCGCATGATTCGCCATCAACCCGCCCGTATCCGCCGTCGGTCCATAATTGCTATGCACCTCGCGCCCCAGCATCCGCAGCATTTCCATCAACTGCCCGCGATGGTGCGACGTATGTGTCATTCGCCGCACCATCACCCACGCCCGCGACCGCTGCACCTCAAAAAATTTCGTGTCCGCCTCCCACCAGCCCTCACCCTTCGACTGCAACGCCACCAGCCGTTTCCCGCTGTCCTCCGCGTACCGCTTCATGAATTCCCTCTGCGTCTCCGAAGCCGGGAGCGGCGGAGCCCCCACATCAATCCCCAGCATGTTGCGAAACCACAAGTCTTCGCTCACACACTGATGCACCATCTGCTCCAACACGCTGCGCCCTCTCGGATCGCCTTCCCGCGGACGCATCCGCAGATCCTCATCGCGGAACTCGCTCCACACGCTGACCACCTTCACTCGCTCAGTAGCGTACGTTTCCACCAGAAATTCATATCTCATAGCTGAAAATGTTACTCCACATCCGCAATACCGCACGGGAAGGGGAAGCCTGCGCATTTGCAGGCCTCCGTGCTTTCAGCTCTGCGCCCGGCTGTCCGGCGGCAGATCGCCCGCCAACCGCAGATTGACCGCCTTCTGCAGCAAATCAAACCAGAACGGCGCCCCTTGCGAAACTGCGAGCACAGTGATCAGAATCCCGATGAATTTCAGCAGCACTGGGTAAGCCGCCATTGGTGGCCGCCGCGGATCATCCGGCAGGCAATCGTCTTCGCACCAGCCCAGAGGAACGGGGAGCTTCTCCAGATCGTCCCGTGCAGTCGTCACCCGGCTGAGTTCATCCTTGCCTGCGGGAGGAGTGGTCGTGCCCGCATCATTCCCAGCCTTATGCGTCGCATAATTCTTCGCCGCCTCCGACACCGCTGCCCGCGCCGTCGGATCATTCCACAGAATCTTGCCGATGGAAATCGTGTCTGCATTCAGGGCGAGGCAAACCAGAGCCGAAATGATCCACAGCCAGGCGTTCGCCTTCCGCTTGTACCACCCGGACACACCATCCATCGCATCGTCAAACCAGTGCTCGATCCTTTTCTTTTCCTCTTCGGCGGTGGTCGTTCCTCTCAACACCGCGGCCAGAATTTTCTTTGTCGGATCAGGCAGGCTGTCTCCTTTGCTCTCCCGCAACTCCTGCAGCACCTGCGCAAACATGGCGGACGAGATATATGCCGGCTTATGAACTCTCTTCACTTCCATAAAAAGCCAACTCGGCCGCAAAATCCCCTGTACCAGAGGATGTTGATAAATCTCGTCCTTGATTCCCTTGTCGCCGAGCAGGCGCGTGATCGCGGTCTCCAGCGTGTTCGACCGCCACTTCGCCAGGTTCGCGACAATCTCCTGGATCGCGGAACTCAGCGCGCTCAACAACAAATAAACAAAGACCAAACTCACAGCAAATTGCAAAGCGGGCGTCAACATAGAAGACTCCTTCCGCCTTCCCCAAGCGGGGAAGCGTTTTTTGATTGAGTTGTTCGATTGGCCCAAAGTCCGGGCAGGAGAAGGTGCCCGGCAAACCTTCGGAACGCAACACTACCCGACCGCTCCCGCACAGCCCAGAAGAAAATGCCCGCCGTTACAAAATCAGAACAGGCCCTTTAGGGTATGTGGCGCGGGTGCCCCCGCCCGCGTGCTGTCGGATAGAATGGTGCGCCTGCCCTTCAGATCTAAGGCGAGGAGGCATCTCCCGTGTGCTTGAACTCGATCAGTGTTTTGCCCTGTTTTCTGTTGTTCTCCGTCTTCACGCCACCGGCTCTAACGCAGGATGCCCTTCCTCGTCCCCGACTCATTTCGGTCACGGGAACCGCCGAGGTCAATGTCGCACCCGATGAAGTGGTGCTCAGTTTGGGCGTCGAATCGCGAGACAGAGAGTTGAGTGTCGCCAAAGCACAACACGATGTCCATGTTAAGAAATTGTTGGCCGAGGCGCATGGCGCGGGCGTTGAGGGCAAGTACATCCAGACGAGCTCCCTCCGAATGCAGCCCGAATATTCCGAAGAGAGAGTGCCAAGATTCCTAACCTATGACGTTTCCCAGACCGTCCAAGTCACCCTGAAAGACTTGTCGAAGTACGAACGCCTGATGACGAAATTGCTCGAATCAGGAGTCAATCGAGTCGACAGTGTTGAGTTTGTTGTCGCCGAAACCAGGAAATATAAGGATGAGGCGAGGGCCAAGGCGATCAGAGCCGCACGAGAAAAGGCCGTAGCGATGGCGGCGGAACTGAATCAGACCATCGGCAAGCCATGGGAAATTTCGGAAGACAGTTTCAATAGTGCAGTCGCGACGCAAAACGCCTTTGCATACGCTGGCAACCGAGCCGCGTCGAACGACGAATCTACGGTCGCTCCAGGCGAAGTCTCGATTCGTGCATCGGTTAGAGTCAGCTTCCAACTGGAATAACCGGATGTCCAAGGAAAGACCGAAGATTCGTCGACACCCGACTTACTCACACATGCCGCGCCGCCCTCAACCCCTCCGCATCGCCATCGACACCGGCGGTACCTTCACCGACTGCGTGTGGCGAGAGCGCGGCGGCCTCCGCATGCTCAAAGTCTTCTCGACCCCATCCGATCCCTCTCAAGCCATCGTCGAAGCCCTCCAAAAAATCGCGCACGAAAGCGACGTAATCCTCCTCCACGGCACCACCGTCGGCACCAATACGCTGCTCGAACGCAAGGGTGCCCGCACCGCGCTAGTCATCACGAAGGGCTTCGAAGACGCCATCGAAATCGGACGCCAGGCTCGTCCCAAGCTCTACGACTTCTTCTTCGACCGCATCGAGCCGCTGGTTCCCAAAGATCTCCGTTTCGGCCTCAACGAACGAACTGCAAGTGATGGAGAAATCCTCACCGAACCCACGTCGCAAGAATTGCGCGCTCTCGCAGAGAAAATCTCAGCCGCACAGCCGCAGTCCATCGCCATCTCCTTCCTCTTCTCCTTCGCAAATCCAAAAAACGAGGAAGCCGTCGCCGAGGCGTTGAAGCCTCTGGCAGTCCCACTCTCCATCTCGCACCAGATCCTCCCTGAGTTCCGCGAATACGAACGCACCTCCACGGTAGTAATCAACGCCTACCTGCAGCCAGTAATGCAAAGTTATCTGGAGAATCTAGAAGCCAGGTCCTCAGCCATGAGCAAGCCCCATGTGGCCGCGGGCGCCTCGCCCGCGCAGGTTAGGGAAACGAACCCCGGATCGGGGAGCTTCGGGGCAGCGCGGCGAGTGAGCACTGCGAAAGATGGCACGGAAGAGCGGCGCTCCACTGCCGTCCGCGCCACCGTGGAAGAGCGGCCCTTCAGGGCCGAGAAGAGCCCGAGCACGAACAGGGCTTCAGCCCCTATGTCGCGGGTTCTGCCGGAAGCCGAAAGCCGGAAGCTGGAAGCCTTCCCTCCCCGGATCTTCGTCATGCAATCCTCCGGAGGCATCACCGCCCTCTCCACCGCCGCCCGCGAACCCGTCCGCACCGTTCTCTCCGGCCCTGCCGGAGGCGTCGTCGGCGCCGTCGCCACCGCCCGCGCCAGCGGCTTCGATCGCATCATCGCCTTCGATATGGGAGGCACTTCCACCGACGTTTCCCTCGTCGAAGGCGAAATCAAAACCGCCACCGACGCCCAGATCGCCGGCCTCCCCGTCAGCGTTCCCATGCTCGATATCCACACCGTCGGCGCTGGCGGAGGCTCGCTCGCCCGCTTCGACGCCGCCGGAGTCCTCCGCGTCGGCCCTGAATCCGCCGGAGCCGATCCCGGCCCCATCTGCTACGGACGCGGCACGCAGCCCACCGTGACAGACGCGAATCTCCTCCTCGGTCGCCTGCAGCCCACACGCTTTCTCGGCGGAGACTTTACGCTCGATCTCGACCGCACCCGCCGCGTCACGCAAGAATTTCTGAAGCAGCAGGGAAGCCGCCTCACCCTCGAGCAGTTCGCGGCCGGAGTCATCCGCGTTGTCAACGCGACGATGGAAAAAGCCATCCGTGTAGTCTCCATCGAACGTGGCCGCGACCCCCGCCACTTCGCACTCGTCGCCTTTGGAGGTGCCGGAGGCCTCCACGCCTGCGCTCTCGCCGAAGCTCTCAGCATTCCCCACGTAATCGTCCCCGCGTTGCCCGGCGCACTCTCCGCCTTAGGAATTCTCGCGAGCGATGTCGTAAAAGATTATTCCCGCACGGTCCTCTGGCGCGCCTCCGGAAAGATTCCCGCCGATAAATTGAATCGTGAATTCGCCGCCTTGGAAAAAACCGCAGCCAAAGATTTTCACCAAGAAGCCTGGCAGGGAATCCCGCACTACCGCCGCAGTGTCGACCTCCGCTACCGCGGCCAGGGCTACGAACTCAACATCCGTCTGACCAAAAACCTCCTCTGCGATTTCGAACAAGAGCACCACCGCCGCTACGGCTACACCCACCCCACCCGCGAAGTCGAACTAGTAACCCTCCGCCTCCGTGCCGTCTTGAAGTCCAGCCAGACTCGTGTGGAGAAAATAAACCAAGTGGGAAAAATGAACCATGTGGGGACGGCCGCCCCCGGCCGTCCAGGCCGAGCAACGCTCGGCACGCTCTCCTCGCTCAAAGCCCCCGTCCTTTTCGCAGGCAAGAAACAGAAAACGACAATCTACTCCCGGGACGCCCTCCAACCTCGCAAGCGACACTCCGGCCCGGCCATCATCACCGAATACAGCGCCACCACAGTCATCCCACCCGGCAAACACTTCCACCTCGACAAAGCACGCAACCTGGTCGTCTCCACAAGCCGCAAGTGAGCCAGACGCCTTCCTTCGCGAACGGACGCCTGTCCCGAGCGAATTCGAAGGATGCACTCTAGTCGTGATGCCTTTCCCCACGATTGTTACAATCCGATGAAATTCGAGCCCGATTTCGCTGCTGGCAACTAGCAACTAGCCGCTGGCAACTGCTTTCGATTTACAATACTCCCGTGAAACCAAGCCTTTTCGTAGTCGAAGATGATCCCGACATTTCCCGCCTCGTCCGCCATCACCTCGAAAACGAAGGCTTCACCGTCCGCGTCTACCCCACAGGCTCCAACGTCCTCGCTGACGCCGAACGCCAGCGCCCGGCGCTCTTCGTTCTCGACATTATGGTCCCCGGCAAAGACGGCCTGGAAATCTGTCGCACAATTCGCCAGACGCCCGGCCTCGCCGCCGTCCCGGTAATTTTCCTCACCGCAAAAAGCAGCGAGGCCGACCGAGTCCTCGGCCTCGAACTCGGCGCCGACGACTACATCGCCAAGCCCTTCAGTCCCCGCGAACTCGTTGCCCGCGTCAAAGCCGTGCTGCGCCGCTTCGAGCGCCCTCTGCCGCCGAGCCCCATGAAAGTTGGCGAAATCGAAATCGACCCTTCCGCCATGACCCTGATGGTGCGTGGCACGCTCGTTCCCACCACCGCCACCGAATTCCGCCTCCTCGATTACTTCGCCCGCCACAAGGGACGCGTCTTCAGCCGCGATCATCTCCTCGACTCCGTCTGGCGCGACACCGCCTATGTCACCCCGCGCTCCGTCGACGTCTACGTCCGTCGCATCCGCGAAAAAATCGAGCCCGACCCCGAAAACCCGCGCTACCTGAAAACCGTCCGCGGCGCCGGCTATCGCTTCGAGGTCCCCAAATGACGACCGTGCCGGCACAATTTCGAAAGACGAATTGGTTCATGAATCCACAAGAGCGGCACTCGATGGGCTGCGACGCAAAAGGGACATGCCTGCGCCGCCGTGGAAGAGCGGCCCTTCAAGGGCCGCGTCAAGCGAGTCCCACAGATTTGGGCTTTAGCCCCCGCGGCGCTGGAATTCCACTACCGTGAAGAACCGCATCTTCTTCAAACTCCTGGCCGTTTTCCTGATCGTCATCGCCGCGACCGCCGCCACTCTCGACGTCATGCTCGGTGGCGCTTGGGAAGCCTCCCTCCGCACCGAGATCGAGCGCAACCTCACGCAGAAGACTCAACTCTTTGCCCACCGCGTCGAAACCGACCGCGCCCACTCCCTCCCCGAAATCGCCGCGCAGGAAGGCCTCGCTGCCGGAGCTCGCGCCACTATCATCGATGCCTCCGGCAAAGTTCTCGCCGACTCCGAATCCAATCCCGCCAACATGGAGAATCACGCTACTCGCAAGGAATTCGCAGCCGCCCTCACCGGGCAAATCGGCAAGAACGAGCGTCGCAGCGCCACTGTTGGCATTCCATTTCTCTACGTGGCCGTTCCCGTCTCCGGTGGCGCCGTCCGCCTCGCCTATCCTCTGTCCGATGTCGAAGCCGTGCAGGCGCAAGTCAACCGCCGCCTGATTTGGGGATCCACCATTGCCCTCTTCCTCGCCTTGCTCATCGCCGCCTCCGCCTCGATCTGGACCGCCCGCCGTCTTGACCACATCGTCGACGTCGCCGTCCGCATCGAGCAAGGCGACCTCCGCGCCCGCGTCCAAGACGGCCCCCTTGATGAAATCGGCCGCGTCGCCGCCGCCATCGACAAAACTGCCGGACAAGTCGAACGCAGCTTCGCCGCCGTGCGCTCCAGCCAGCGCCAGCTCGAAACTCTTCTCAACAGCATGCAGGACGCGGTCATCGCGGTAAGCTCCGACGGCCTCGTGCAGTGGGCCAACCAGCCCATGGATCGCCTCGTTCCCCAGCACACGCGCCTCAACGCGCCTGTCGTCGAAACCATTCGCGATCCCGATTTCCTCGCCGCCGTCAAAGCCGCCACCACCACCAAACAAGTGAAGACCACTCGCGCCACCTCCATCGTTCCCGGCCGCGCCTTCGACGTCACCGCCGCTCCCTTGCCCGATGGCGGCGCCGTTGCCGTGCTCCGCGATCTCACCGAAACTGAGCGCGTCGAAAAAACCCGCCGCGACTTTATCGCTAACGTCTCTCACGAACTCCGCACTCCTCTGACTTCCATTCAGGGATACTCCGAAACTCTCCTCGACCTCAGCTCCGAAAATTCCGGACCCAACCGCGAGTTCCTGGAAATCATCCGCAAAAACGCCGCCCGCATGTCGCGCCTCACCGAAGACCTGCTAACCCTCGCACGCGTCGAATCCGGAGAGACCCGCTTCGATACCGAACCCGTCCCGCCGATCGAACTTCTCCACGACGCCGAAGAAAGTTTCCGCGAAATCGCCCGCGGCCACGAAGTCGACCTGCAAATCGTCGAGATCGCCGCGGGAAACGCCCCCGTCGAATCCCTGCCCTCCGTGCGCGCCGACCGTGAAGCCATCCATCAGGTATTTTCTAACCTGATCGACAACGCGATGAAGTACGGGCGCGCTGGCGGACGCATCCTGCTCGGTGCGCGCCCTGCCAAGCGGGGCGTCGAATTCGGGGTTGAATTTTATGTTCAGGATTTCGGCGCGGGCATTCCCTCTGAGCATCTCCCGCGCCTCTTCGAACGCTTCTACCGCGTCGACAAAGCCCGCTCCCGCGAATCCGGCGGCACCGGCCTCGGCCTCGCCATCGCCAAGCACATCATGCTCGCCCACGGTGGTTCCATTCGAGCCGAAAGCGAACTCAACCACGGCAGCACCTTCCTCTTCACCCTCCCCACCGCCTGAGCCACTGCTTATGTGGCGACGGCCGCCTCGGCCGTCCAGCCCGAGCCTGCTTCGTCGATATCGCTTCGATTCTGGTTGTGACACTCGGGGAATTTCGAAGGTGGGGACTTTGACTTCGTTCCCTTGGGTGGGGATTTTGACGTGCGCAATTTCAGTTTCCCCTTGCATTTGTCCAGTCAAAGCCGACAATCAAAGATGAGATCCGTTACATCTCCCGTTACCCACGAAAATGACGGAAAATTCACGGCACATTAACCACTGCTTCCCGAAGAAGTCCTATGCTTAGTCGTTGCCCATCCCATCTCCAGAGCGGCCGAGTCGTGACGACGGGTCCCAGAAATCCCTCCGTCGCCAACGTTCTCGCCCGGCGGATATACGTATGAGTACCGCGACCAAGTCTCCCAATCCCGAACCGGCCCATCAATACCTCGTGCGCCGCACCGTGGAAGCTTGCAACATGGCCAAAGAAGCCGCCGGCGCCGCCGCCGAAGGCATCGCCACCGGATCCACCAACCTGCTCAACTCCCTCCGCCAGCGCGAGCGCGAACTCGACACGCTCGACATGGAAATCGACAGCGGCGTGACCACCGCCATTACCGAAGTCGCCCCCGCCGAAGCCCGCGAACTTCTTGCCTGCATGAAGTTCATGATCGGCCTCGAGCGCATTGGTGACCTCCTGCTCAGCTTCGCCAACAGCGCCCTCTCCGTCAGCGGACGCATCGACTCCGAAGACACCCGCGACCTCACCCAGATGGCCACCATCCTTGAAAAGATGCTGACTGACTGCGGCGCTGCCTTTTCCGCACGCGAAATCGGCAAGGCCATCGACGTCCTCCGCGCCGACGCCGAAATGGACCGCCTCCGCAACCTCATCTTCCTGCGCCACATCGAGAATCCCGAAAACGTTCACCGCCAGGCCAGCCTGCAAGTCATCTTCATGACCCAGTCCCTCGAGCGCGCCGGCGATCACGCCAAGAACCTAGCCGAAGAAGTCTGCCACTTCGTCAGCGGACACACCGTCCGCCACGTCCTCATCGCCTACGACAAGCCCGTCGAACAAATGTTCATCGACTATCTCCGCCGCCGCGACCACAACCGCTAAAGATTTAGAGACTTAAAGACTTAAAGATTGAAAGAAGTAGGAAACCAATATGTGGCGCGGGCGCACGCTCCCGCGCTTCCGTTGTCTCGCACTGTCAGAACTGACATTTGCGTTCGTCCCCAGAACTTGGCAATATCAATGGCGCCCTGACTTGGGATCGACAGAAAGGATCCTTATGAAGTCCCTGCCTGTGGTTTCGCGTCGTAAATTCATGACCCTGACTGCCGCCGGATTGACTCTTGCGAGTTCTCCTCAGTTGTTCGCTGGGTCACACGAGGAAGCGACGCAAAAAGAAACAGCCTCTGGCAAAACTCCGGCGCCCATCAGCGCCGACCAAGCCTGGCAAGACCTCCTAGAAGGCAATGCCCGCTTCGTCAAAGGCCAACCCACAGGTCCCCGGCGCAGCCCTGAGGAGTTTCGCGCCCTCGCGGAAGGTCAATATCCCCACGCCGTCATCGTCAGCTGTGCGGATTCCCGCGTCGCTCCAGAGATTCTGTTCGACGTGGGCGTGGGCGACATCTTCGTTGTGCGCATTGCCGGCAATGTCGTGGGTGGCGCTGGCGTTACGGTCAAGGGTAGCATCGAGTATGCCATCGCCGAGCTGAACGTGCCCCTCATCGTCGTCCTCGGCCACAGCAGCTGTGGTGCCGTCAAGGCCGCTATGAAGCACATCGACGCCAAGGATTCCTTGCCCGGAGCGATCAACGGCCTGGTGGAATTGATTAAGCCCGCTGTCACCCAGACTCACGGAAAACCCGGCGACCCGCTGGATAACGCGATTCGTCAGAATGTACAGCTTGGAGTTGAACGCCTCACGCAACTTCAGCCCATCCTGGCGCCGAAAATCAAAGACGGTAAGCTCAAGGTCGTCGGTGCGGTCTACGACCTCCGCACAGGAACGGTGAGCGCCCTCGACCATGCGGCGTCCTGAACTTTGCACAGTTACTTCCGTTCTACAAATCGACCCACCACCACGCACCGGCGTGTAGGATGAACCATGAAACGAATCTGTTCGTCTTTTCCACCTCTCAGCGTCTTGCTGCTTGCCCTGCTGCTCTTCCCAGGTTGCGATGCCCTGAATCCCCTGTGCGATAGCGCCCGCCCCGCTCCCATTCTCAACTCTCTCTCTCCCTCGACTATCACGTTCGCTCAGGTGCAGAAGGGATTCGTGCTCACCCTGAATGGCAGCGAGTTTGTGGGCTCCTCAGTCGTCATCATCAATGGGACGACGCTCACCACCCAGGTCGTCAACAGTAAACAGCTGACGGTCACACTCACCACCACACTCATCTCTGCTCCGGGAACTGCTAGCGTCACCGTTAGCACTCCTAGCGGAAATACCGGATACGTCGGTTGTTCCAGCGGTGGAACCAGTCAAGCTATCGCTCTGACGATCACGTAGGCGACTGACGGTGCGCTTCCGGCGCCGCCCCCTCGCGCTCCAATCGGCGACAGGCGAATGGTGCGCGGACACGTTGTCCCTCGCACATTACTGCATGTTTGGGTTTTTGAGTCGGTTCAGCTACTCACGTGGAAGAAGAGGCGATTTCCTCGCGCTGCGGGGCGGCTACCCGTTGCCTGCGCCTCTGTTTGAAGTTTGCCATGTAGCAGTCTTCGTGCACCGCCGAACCGCGTTCATCCGTCTTGGCCGTCTCAAGTTCGACAGGCTCAGCGCAAATCGCACACGAAGTCTTTCTCGTCGCAGACAACTCTTCGGGCATCTGAGAATCTCCTGAGTGCGACTTCAATCAGCGAACGGAGACGGTTTTGAGGTCCGGACCAACACACATTTTGCGCAGGTGCATTCAAACAGAGGATTCGTCGGCTGACCGAGGGGACCACACTGCTCGCAAATGAACCAGTCTTTTCCCGTGCTGCCCTCGGCGGTCATCGTTCGAAATCCGCTTCCCTCGACACAATAGGGACAACGGACAACCTTCGCTCCACCCCGCTGGCCGTGCTTCCCATGGTCAGAAATAGCCATGCCGATCTCTTCCCCGGGTCGTGAAGCTAGGTTGTGCGGATGGGTGGAACCCCACTGTTGTCAGCATGCTACACGCGCACCCTGAAACGGTCTGCACGGTTATGGCCATATATGTGTGCGGTTGAGCACATACAAAGCGAGCAAATGCGCGTAGCCTGAAGATGTCTCTTCCAGCATCGTTCCGCCGGTCAGTTCTCAGGCAACGGTTCCTTGCGAAATCAGACGGATCTTCCGTTGTCGCGAGGAGCCCATTTGTGTCCCAACAATCCCCTACTCGTCCGCTCAAGCCCTTTAGCCCATCGTCCGGCAGTGACGGCAATGGCAGAGAAATTGGCAACGTCATTCTGCGCGCCATTCCACGCAAGGAACGCGCTCCCATTCTTTCTTCCGCGGAATTTGTCCGGCTCAAACTTCATCAGGTGCTGCATGAACCCGGGGAGACCATCAAGTCGGTGTATTTCCTGAACAACGGCCTGGGTTCCGTCCTCACCACCCAGCCCGACGGCAAGACTGTGGAAGTCGGCTTAATTGGACGAGAAGGCTTCGTCGGTTTGCCCATTATCTTCGGGTTCAAGACCAGCGGACTCAGGGTCGTCACGCAAGGCGACGCCACCGCCTACCGCGTGGAAGCCAACTTCCTGCTCAGTATCCTCCCACAGAGCCGGGAACTGGAAAAGCAACTGCAACGTTTTTCCATGATGCTTGCCATGCAGTCCACGCAACTCGCCGCCTGCAATCGACTGCATGATGTTGTCGCCCGGCTGGCGAGATGGCTGCTCATGAGCCAGGACCGGATCGGTAGTACCACTCTTCCCCTAACCCAGGATTTCCTGGCGCAGATGTTGGGCACTCGCCGCGCCAGCGTCACCGTCGCAGCCGGGGTGTTGCAGAAATCAGCGAGCATCGAGTATTCCCGCGGCAGCGTCCGCATTCTCGATCGGCCAAAACTCGAGACCGCAGCCTGCGACTGCTATCAGGTCATCGAACGGCAGAAGAAGATATGGCAGGCCGAGGTGGACTGAGCGTTCACGACCACTCGCCATCTGCGGCGAATTCATCCCAGCGCGAACACAATGATTTTAGATGTGGCGCAGCAGAGGTGAAGAACACGCTGCGCCACCTGAGGAACGAAGGATAACGATCGCGTTCGGGGTTCGTGGGGTGATCGCGACTGTTCCTTCACTGCACTGTAGTTAAAAGGAACGTAGCAGTTCCCCCAAGGTGCGTCTGTTCAAAATTGCACAGCCTGCAGGCTGTCAACCCGTCAGTGTTGTTGCTGCTTCGCCAGCGCTTTCAGCCGGATTTCATGCTTGAAGATGTCCGCGCACTCCGGCAACTGGGTGCGGTACTTCGCTGGCAGTTCCAGGCAAAGGTTCACCGCGTTCTCGCGCATTTCATGCAGTTCCAACAGAGCCGACGCTTTCACCGTGAGCGTGACGGGCGGTGCAGTCTCAGTCGGGGCGGGCTCCGTCACCACCTGGATGACCTGTTGCGGGTTTCCGCACGGCGCATTCGCCGGGCTCGCGGCCTTGCTCAGGGCCGGCAAATCGGCGACCGCAGCATGACTCGGCTCCGACACATTGCCGTCGTCCAACCCTATTTCATTGGCTGCC
The DNA here is from genome assembly GCA_963832015.1 of uncultured Acidobacteriaceae bacterium. Lineage (GTDB taxonomy): Bacteria > Acidobacteriota > Terriglobia > Terriglobales > Acidobacteriaceae > Sulfotelmatobacter. Next base: position 23,485 of record CAWHSR010000018.1, on the reverse strand, counting down.
ACTGTTTCCTGCGGGCCCCGGGAGAAGCCTCGCACCAACCACAGCGCTGCCGTAAGGTCGTTGCTGGCTACGCTCCTCGATTTCAACGCATAATATTCACGCGGCACACCCTGTGCCCACGCCGTCACTGCGTAAAGGAATATCCCTACTACAAGCCCACTGCTGCACACCCGATTTCTGTTCTGCTTCCCCATTCTTTCCCCCGTGTTCGTTAGAGATCGCCTTCCTTTGAAGCCTTCCGTATCCCTTCGCGATTTCTCGTAAATAACTCGTAAATAATGATGATCGTAGGATGATCAAAACTTTCCCACAGTTGCCGCAGATTCTACTTCAGTTCTTCATCCCCGCAATAGCCTATTAGGGGGACGCCTCAACTTAAGTAATCTCGCCATCCATGCTCACGGTCAACGACCATCGTCACTTACCACCGATAGAATCATCCCGACCAGGCGCCGGCATCTCGGCGCCCCTGTGCAAGATATTGCCCATGCCGTACAGGAAAGTATGGACAAACGTTCCTGCAGGAACGTTTGTACGTACAGTTGCGTATGCAATTTAGGTCCCCCCGGATCCGACGGCCATAGTTGAGTTATCGGGCAGTGTGTCGGCAGGGTTGAGCGTGCGATGGCTGTCCCCGAGCACGCAGGTAACGAAGATAGGTAACGGCGATTGACGCCGTTACCTATGTCAGTTTGGGTGCGAGTAAGACTCTGCTAAGCGCACTCCTGCCTCTTAATCTTCGCGCCAGTTGAAACCACGTCAGGACGCTTCGCAGTGGCACTGCGCTCGCCTTTGCGGATGAGCACGATCGCACCAAGAATCGCGATCGATGCCAGTACTACCCGCATCGTGAGCGGTTCGGAAGCGAGCAGCCATCCCAGGAACACGGCGACCACTGGATTCGCATACGTGTGTGTGGCCACCAGTGCCGGCGGGCACCTCTGCAGCAGCCATGTGTACGCGGTGAACGCCACGACTGAACCAAAGACAATCAGATACGCCCAACCCAGAAGTGACTTGAGAGAAATGCTGGCCCAGTGCGTGGCGTGAAACTCGCCACTCAGTCCGGCGGCTGCCAGGAGCATGACCGCGCCGCAAATCGTTGGCAGCGCCGTGCGTCCCAGAGCGTCGTTGGGCAATTTGAGTTTCGGAGAGATCACGACGCCCACAGACCATGACAGTGATCCCACTAGCACAGCGAGTAGTCCGAGCAGGCTCGAACTCTTCACGGTCAACTCTGCACCCGTCAGCATGGCGACGCCCACCACGCCCAAACCCAGGCCCAGCGCGCTAAGCCGGCTGATCTTCTGCTGTCCCATCATCCACGCGAGCACAAGAATGAACATGGGTTCCGTGGCGATGAGCAGCGCCGCGAGTCCTGAGCCCACATATTGTTCAGCCCAATGCAGCGTGCCATGACCAATCAGAAAGAACAGAGCGCCCACCACGATTCCAGAAATCCAATGCGCGCGCGTAGGACGATAGCCGCGCGCCCACGCCCATGCGAACAGAATCGCGCCCGCGATGGAGTGTCGTATGCCTGCCGTCACGAGTGGCGGAATCGTCTCGACCGCATAACGAATCGCGAGGTACGTCGAACCCCACACGAGATAGATCGCGGCGAAGGCGAGCGCAATTTGAATAGACTGCGGGCGACTGGTTGCGGATTTGTGTGGGCTGGGCACGATCGCGGGTCTGCCTCCAATGTTTACCATCTTTTCGGTCGGCCATCTCGCGCTGCGGATCTTGGTCATTATTCTTGCCGGCTGGTGTTTGATCACGAACTAACCTCCAAACCTTACTACAGCGGTTAGAAAGATCTTAGGACAGGTAATCTAACTTGTCAAGATGCTTTTAATGGTTAGATAATAGTGGAGAAAGGAAATCCTCTGAACCATACAAGTGAAGACAGAAAGGTCACCCGGCGGCGGCCGCCGCGCTTCGAATTGATTGCGGGCAATGTGTGCCTCGACTTTGTGAACACGCTCGACGACCGCTACACGCAGCCCAAGGAGCTGCTGGGGAATTATCTGGATCTCGCGCGGTTCGCGGAAGATACGGGCCTGCTGGATTCAAGCCAGGTGGACCGGCTTTTTGCGCGCAGTGAGGCCGATCCGGAGCGTGCGCAGGAAACGCTGAAGTGGGCACGAGAGCTGCGCGAGGCGATTCACGATGTTTTCCGGGCGATCATCAACAAGCGTCCGGCGCCGCCCATGGCTCTCGCACGGCTCAATGGCTCCGTACAGATCGCGGCGGAGCATATGCGGCTGGTTCCCGTGAAGAATGGCTTTGAGTGGAAGTTCGACGACGTGAATCAGTTCGACAGCATGCTGTGGCTGATCTCGCGGGCCGCGGCCGATCTTCTGGTTTCGGACCAGCTACCTTATGTGCGGGCTTGCTTCTCGAAAGCCTGCGAATGGTTTTTTCTGGATACGAGCAAGAATCATCACCGGCGCTGGTGCGACATGACGCGTTGCGGCAACCGGGCGAAGGTGCAGCGGTTCTACGAACGGCAGAAGAAAGGCGCCTCCTAGGTCCGGCATCCTTTCGAACAGCGAATGCACCACAGAGGACGCGGAGGGCACAGAGGACACAGGCGAAGGATCGCAACAGTGCCGTTCGGGTAGTGATGCTTCGACTGCGCAATGAGGATCGCGTTGCTCTCCTTATTGCTCCGCTCAGCATGACAAGCTCACAGAGTCTAGGTCAGTCTCCTTCGACAACGCTGAGGGCAGGCTCTTTCGCAAACTGCGCTACAAGGGTGTGCACCCCGGCTCTATTACAATCACGGGATCGTCTCGCATCTGGCGTATCAAAATTCGGAGGGTATCTTGATTTCTCGCATTCTTGCGGTTGTGCTGCTGGCTGGTCCCGTCTTCGCGCAGAATGTTGTGCACTACACCACTACCAACGCCAACGTGAAATATCTATTTGCCACGGCGGAACCCGTGCTGCATTTGAAGCCGGGGGACATTCTCGACACCAATACTCTCGACTGCTTTGGCAACGGGCTGAAGAAGCCAGGCGACACGTTGGGCATGGCCAAGGGGGACAATCCGCTGGCCGGACCGTTTTACGTCGACGGAGCGGAGCCGGGCGACACGCTGGCGGTCAAGATTCTCGATCTGCAGGTGGATGGAGAATACGGAGTGGGCGCGTTCTCGCCAGGGTTCGGCTCGATCAATTCGTCGCACTACACTCCGATGCTGGGCGGAGAGTTGCCGGAGCGCGTGTGGTTCTATCGGATTAACCACGACGACAACACCGCAACGTTCAAGGCGGTCGATACGGATTTCGCGGTGAAGATTCCGATGCATCCGTTCTTTGGGTGCATTGGTGTGGCCCCGGCGAATGGGGAGGCGCGGAGTTCGATTGTGCCGGCGGAGTTTGGCGGGAACATGGATTCTCCGGAGGCGAGCGCGGGCAACACGGTGTACTTTCCGGTGAATGTGAAAGGCGGGTTGCTGTATCTGGGTGATGGGCATGCGGCGATGGGAGATGGGGAGGCCGCGGGGTCGGCGATCGAGGTTCCGCTGAAGGCGCGCGTGCAGGTGAGTGTGATCAAGGGGCGAGCCATCGATTGGCCGCAGTTTGAAAATGATGACGCGATTATGACCGTCGGAGCGTACCGTCCGCTGGAGGATGCGACGCGGATTGCGTTGACTGAACTGGTGCATTGGATTCACAAAGATTACGGGCTGTCTGAACTGGATGCGTATGAGTTGCTATCGAAGGTGGCGAAGATTCATTTGAACGAGATGGTGGATCCGAATTATGTGGTCGTGGCTTCGATTGAGAAGAAGTATTTGCCGACGAAGAAAAAGCCGTAATCGGATTACGCTTTCGTGGTTCCCGCCCTTTCGCAAAGAACGCGAGAGGATGGGGCACCCAGCAATGGGGCACTGCGGAGAATCAGCGTTTGATCATCAGATGCCGAAGACCGGATCCGCGCTGGTAGTCAGCGAGTGACAGATTGTCGAATTGCAGCTCGATGCGGCCGCGGCTGACGGCTTCCGGGTTGCTGAGAACCAGAGGAGTTCCCGGGCAAATCCCTGCCCCGGGGACCTCGGGTCGAAATATCCGCGATAGCAGCCCAATCAGAAAGATATACGCTCACAGTCTTGACTGGTCTGATTCCCATTGCAGGAAGACCTGAGAAATGGGGCAGAGCCCTCATTTCCACCGAAAATCAAAATCCCCACCCTCTCGCGAAGTGCGCGAGAAGGGTGGGGCACCCTCATTGTTCCTTCTTAGCCTTTGACTATCTTCTTTGCCGATGGATCCCAGACTGCGACGGTTTTGTTGAAGTAGGAGAAGTTGGCCAGGTGGCAGCCGATGGCCGCGTTGTTGCCGAAGACTTCGTTTTCGACAACTGGTTTGCGCGTTCGCACGGCGTTGTAGAAGTTGGCTTGATGATCGACGGTATCGCTGTATCCCGGAGGATTGGCGTAAGACTCGCCAGTCTCGTCAACTTTCCACTTGAGGGCTTCGGGCTCGGGATGATCCTCGTGCCACTTCTGCAGGTACTGATCGCGGAGCGCTTTCGGCCAACCGAAAATCGAATAGCCTTCGGGCTCGGGGCGCGTGTCTTCAGGCTTGTAGGTGAGGGTCGCGTCCTTAATGATCATGGTGCCCTTGGTGCCGTAGAAGCCGATGAATTCTCCGCCGTTGTTGTTCAAGTTGCAGCGCAGGGTGACGCGGCAGTTGGGATAGTCGTAGAGGGTTTCGATGAGATCGGGGAACTCGCGGCCATCCTTGAAATGGAAGATGCCTCCGGAGGACATGGCGCGCTGCGCCGGCTCATTGATGCCCGTGATGAACTGAATGCCGGAGAGCAGGTGGACGAAGAGGTCTCCTCCGAGTCCCTCGCCGTAATCGGTGTAGCAGCGCCAGCGGAAGAAGCGCTTGGTATCGAACGGGACTTGGGGAGCGCCGACGAGGAACGCTTTCCAGTCGATGGTTTGTTCGCTGGCGTCGGGCGGAATGGGATAGACCCAGGCGCCGCTGGGAGAATTGCGATCCCAATAGGCGTTGATGGAGAAGACTTCTCCAAGTTTGCCGGAATCGTAAATCTCTTTGGCCTTGGCGTAAAGAACGGAGCTGACGCGCTGGCTGCCAACCGCGACCATGCGATTGTATTTGTGCGCAGCCTCGACCATGGCGAATCCGTCAGCGACGGTGTGCGACAAGGGTTTCTCGCAATAGACGTCTTTCCCGGCGGCGCAGGCATCTTCGAAAACGCGGCGGTGCTGGAAGTCCATGGTGGCGATGAGAACGGAGTCGACGTCTTTGCGATCGAGGATGGTCCGGTAGTCACGGGAGGCGGGGACACTGGGATTCTTGACGGCTTCCCGGGCAGCGGTGAGCCGACTGTCGTAGAGGTCGGAGACGCCAACGCACTGAATGCCGGGAACCTCGAGGGAAGCTTCCAGATGTTCGCATCCGCGAATGCCGGTGCCGATGGAGGCGAAGCGAATCGTGTCGCTGGGAGCGACGGGACGCGCCGCGGCGGACAGCACGCGCGGCTGCAAGATAGTTTTAGCAACCGTAGTAGCAGCGAGAGCGCCTGAACCGAGGTGAATAAATTGACGACGGGACAGGGGATACTTAGCCATGAGATTCTCCGTCTTTGGATTTCATTGCTTCCGTGACAGCGCGCGCGCCGGCGCGGAGTGCTTACGGGGAGGAATTATTGCACAGGAGCGTGGAATTTAGTAAAACGATTTTCTAATGGGCGAAACGAAGCTCGAGGCTTAGAACAGACCTGCCTGAGAGAGGGCTAGCTGAGGCCAGGATGAAATGTCGGATAATATTGCAATCGTCGGACGAACGATGCCCACGCACAAGGCAAAAATCGTAGCTGCACTGTGGATGCTCCTTGTCTTCTCTGTTGTCTCTTCTCGATTCCTTGGCGCAGCCTCGGATGACGCAAGCCTGAAAGCACTCTACGACGCGCATCGATGGTTCGAGCTTCGTGATGTTGTGGTAAAAGGGAACGCTCCGCTGTTTTATCAGGGTGCGGTGGCGTGTGCATGGAATGATCTGCACCGGTGCGAGAAGAAGTTCGCAGTTGTCATCAAATCGCGGCCACAGTCCGATGAGGCGCTGCAAGCGCATCGGCTTCTGACCTATGCGTATCTGCGGCAGGGGAGATACCGGGAAGCCCTGGCCCAGGCCGATGCTGTGCTTGCCCTGAAGCCCGGGGACTCCGATGTGCAAGGCGACCGTCCACTGCTTGCGGTCCTCAGCGAGTTTCCTGAACAGGAAGTGACGCACAGGCCTGTCACGACGCTGAAAATGCAAGAGGCGGGATTGCCGATCACGATCAACGGTATGCGGGCTACGTATTGGTTTGATACGGGAGCGAACGTATCCGTATTGAGCGAATCGGAGGCCAAACGTTACGGGCTGCGAATTCTGGCGGCACCGGTCAAGATTGGGGACGTGACCGGCACGGCACTCGACTCGCGGGTTGCCGTCGCGGACGAAGTTTCGATTGGGTCCATCCGCCTGAAGCATGTCGCCTTTCTGGTGCTGTCGAGCCAGCAACCTCCGTTCGATCAATCGCCGCCGGGCGAAGGCGGACTCATCGGGTTACCGGTGCTGCTGGCGTTGCAGAAGTTTTCGTGGGGAGCGGATAAGACATTTGAGATCGGCCCAAAGTCATTGAACAAAGCTGTGTCTCACGCAGATCTGTGTTTCGATGGACAACATCCGGTTGCGCAGGTGCAATACGAAGGTCGCAGACTCGCGTTCACCTTGGATACAGGCGCGACCAATACTGATCTGTATCCACCGTTTGCGGAGATGTTTCCCGAGCTGATGCGCACGGCGACAAAAACAGATTCCTACAAGATGGAGGGAGCAGGCGGTGCGAAAACTTTGAATGCCGCTGTCTTGCCGTCGTTGCCTTTGAGCATTGGGGGATTTCCGGTGGTGCTCAAGCCTGCGGGGATTCTGCGGGAGTTCACCGTCGAAAACAGCAAATTCTTTCACGGGAACCTTGGCATTGATCTGTTACAGCAGGCGCACAAGACGACCTTTGATTTCAGGGCAATGACGCTGACGCTCGAGTAGATACGATAAGGGCGGATGGGAACTTATTGGATTATGCGGGGAATCGGGATTGAAAAAAGGCAGGAAAAAATTGAAAGGGCCGTGACATTGGTTATGCTCTAGCCGCTCGCTCCTGCGAGGGAGCTTACAGCGTGGAGGCATGTACCGTCACGACCCCTTGATGCGATCACTGCTTTCGCAGTTCCGAACCCCAACTACCCCTCGCAGAGCCGTCGGTTTTTTCAGGTCCGGTCACCCCTCAGGTTACCCCGCTGGGCTGATCACTCAGTCTTTCGGACTGGCTCGTTTTATTGTGCCAACCCTTTCGACCGTCGACGCAAACAACCTTAACAGAGAATTGAAAAACGTCAACGCAAACTATTGGTGCAATAGCTTGGGGCAAAGCTGTGCATAACGGGAAATGCAAACGGTTGCAAGGCGGGAAGTTATCCACAGATGAAATCAATCGGGACGCGTTTTGCACATAAGATTGCACAACGTTGGGGCGCACGGCAAAACGTATGAAAGGGAACCAAATAATCGTCTTGACGGTGGAAGCAGATGGGCGCATCTTTCCAAGTAGCAGTAACGAAAAAGAAGTGATGTCAGAACTCGTGGCCTATGTGGACGGCGGTTGCCTGGGAAATCCGGGGCCGTCGGGCATTGGGGTGGTGATCAGCGGCTGCGCCAGCGGCCCGGTACGGATCGCTAAATGGATCGGCCACCAGGACAATAATGTCGCCGAATACGCCGCGTTGATGGAAGCCCTGCAGTACGCGGTGTCGCTGAAAGCGCAAAAACTCCACGTTTATTCGGACTCCGAAGTGGTGGTGCGGCAGATGACGGGGGAGTACACGTGCCGGAGTCCGCGACTCTATTCGTTGCATTGGACCTGCCGGAAGTTGGCGCGGTCGCTGGCGTTCTCCATTTCGCACGTTCCGCGGGAGAGTAATGCGGAGGCGAATGGGCTGGCCCAGTCGGCGTTGCGACGGAAGACGTAGAAATAGTCGTCCTGATATCAATTGCAACCAGCGGGCTGAAGCCCGGAATCCTTTTCAATGATGCTTAGGCGGTGCTGAAGCGCCGCTCTTCCACGGTCGCGCTGACGCGCTCTTCCACCCCGCTCACGCACTCCTAAACCGGGCGCTGAGCGCCCTCCTCGACTGCGGCGCTGACAGGCGGCTCTTCCACTGCGGTGCTGGAGTGCCGCCCCACAATTGCGCTGGAAACATCGTTCTTCCATAGGGATGTTGGCCCTCTTTCAGGGCATCGCACTTTAGTACCTCTGCGCGTCGAAATTCTTGACACGTTGCGTGCCCCGAGCGAGACTCAAACTACTGCATCCTTTTAAGCAATGTTAGGTGAGCTGTGGCGGGCGGAGTGCGCCCCGTTCCGTCCAAATCTGGGATGATGGGACGCGCGCCATCGAAAACGATTCGACTCTTGCGGACACGTCGCCGACCCTTGGCCAGGAGCCGGTTGTGAAGATGGCGGAGTTGCATCCGGAGCAAAAAGTGCAGCAGAACAATTCAACCCGGGGACCACAGGCCAGCGTTTCGGCGGCTTTGAGCGCAGCACGCGCGGGGGAGAGTGCGCGCACCGCGGGCGTGCGTTTTCCCGCCGAGGATGGAGGACGTTCGCTTGCGGAGATGGCGCAGAGAGATCTCGATGCCGCTTTGCAGTTGCTGGCAGACCGTGCGCAATACATTACGGGCGCGAGCGGAGCGGCGATCGCCCTGCGCCGGAGTGGCAAGAATGACATGTTGTGCCGCGCAAGCGCAGGGGAGAATGCCCCGGAATTGGGCGCGCTGCTTTCGACCGAGTTTGGACTTTCCGGGGAGAGCGTGCGCACGCGGCAACCGCTGCGCTGCGACGATGCGGAACGTGATGTCAGGGTGAATCGCGATGTGTGCCGCCAGATGGGAATCGCGTCAGTAGTCGTGATGCCCGTCGTGAATGACGACGAGGTACTGGGCGTATTTGAACTTTTTTCTGGGAAGGCGAATGCCTTCGGAGTGCGCGATGTATCGGCGGTGCAGCGGCTGAGCGAAATGGTCGAAACCGCGGTGCGCCTGGCGCAGGCGACCGAAAGTTTGCCCGAGCGGCTGAAGATGCAGCAGGCCTCGCCTGCAGTGGCGAAAGAGGCGGATGTTCTGGAAGATCAGGACCTCGCTGGGCAGGTCCTGGAAGACACTGTATTGGAAGAGCCAATTCTCGAAGAGTCCGTGCTGGAAACGCCAGCGCTTGCGGCCCAAGTTGCGACCGAAAAGAAGGTACCAGACTCAGGCGGACCGTTAACTAAGGTTGGTGCTGAGCATAAGGTCAGTGCTGAACAAGAGAAGCCACCAGTCGAAGCCAAAGATCCCGCTCCTTCACCAGAGCCTCGGCAGGTTCTCGCACAAAAGGCCATTGCGCGGCAGGCGCCCACTGTCGAAAAGACGTCGGCCCCGGCTCCCAGGAAGCCGTTGTTCTGGTCGGCGGCGCTGAGTCCTGCGGTGGATGGAGGGAAGGCAGAAGAGACTGATCAGAGCCATGTTCCACCGGTGTTAAGGGGTCTGCGGAAGTGTGACGCGTGTGGATTCCCGGTGTCGGCGGGACGCGCGCTGTGCGTGGAATGTGAGGAGAAAAAGTGGCGCGGGCAGCTGAAAGTGCAGAAGGCAGCGCCAGCGCCGGTTGTTGCGTCGGGTCCGGCTATCGTCGTTGCAGCTACGCCGAAACCGGGGGCCCGAGCGCTTGCGGCTGCAGCGCAGAATGCCGGAACTGCTGACGTGGCGCCGCCATCCGATGCCGGTATGGCTTCCGTCGCGATCTCCCCGGCGATTAAGGAACCTAAAGAAGGTGCAGTGCCAGTGGCGGTACCGGTTCTCAGCCCTACCGTTGTTGACACGGCGGCCACGCCAGTGGTGCCGGAGGCCTCAACAGGCACGTTTGTGTTGAGTGCGGGGTTGGAACCTTCGCAGTCGTGGATCGCGAGGAATAAATACGTTTTGGGCGCGCTTCTCGTGATCGGTGTCGCGGCAGCCGCGGTTTTCTTGCTGCGCTAGGCCTTCGGGGTCCTGGTTTGTGTCGTTCCTTCGGGAATTATTCCATCGTTCATCATCGCCCCAGCGCTGAAAGCGCCGGCTAGCTGGTTGGCCCCTGACGAGTTCCCTCTGACCGTTTTTCTTGTAAGTCCTTGCCTGCACAGGCCCTCGCCGCTCTCTTTACAACTGTTTGGCCCCCTGTTTTTGCGTGTGTTTAGCCCTACAAGAGCCGCCAGTGATTCCGTAAGGTGGGGGTAAGGTCGGAGGCCAGTCCGTTTATTGGCAGGGGTTTCACCTGCGCTGGCAGATTGACGTCATTCTTGCGAATCTCGGAAGGTACTTGATTTTCTGCAATCCTGACACTATCGTGAATGTCATATGAAGCCACCCGGCGAACCCGACCTAGAACTGCGCGGCAAACTCGTCCGCAGCCTCGGTTTGTTCCGCGAAATGTTGCCCGGCTCTTTTGTCGAACGCCAACGGGCCTGTGGCCAGCCCACCTGTCATTGCGCCGACGGCAAACGCCTGCACGTGCAATATCAAATCTCCCTACTGGTGGACGGCAAGCCGAAGACCCTCAACGTTCCGGCGCAGTGGGTGGAGAAGGTGCGCGAAAAGATCGAGATGCGCCGACGCTTTGAGGCTGCCGCCGCGACCATCTGCAACGTGAACCTGAAACGGTTTCTTAAGGAAAAGCTCAGGGAAAAAGAAGATCGGCAAATTTGAGCCGGCACCGGCATCGGTTCGAGGCTTATCTCGACAAGGTGTTTGGCTTTTCGGATTTGGTGAGCGCTCTGCCCGAAGGACGGCAGTTTCCCCAGCACGCATGGAAAAAAGTGTTTGACGCGGTCTTCTTGGGCGCGGCGATGCAGATTCCCAGTCTGCTGCAGATCGAGGCCGAGTGTCACCATGGGGCGCTGGCCCAGCGCATCGGACCGATCAGCGACGACACCCTCGGCTATTCGCTGGAAAGACAATCTCCCGAAGCTGTGTTCGCGCTCAGTTGTGAAATTGCCCGCCGCCTGAAACGCAACGGAGTTCTCCGTTCCGATTGGTCCCGAGGGTTGGTGGTAGGGGCGGTCGATGGCATTGAAATCTGCAGTTCCTTTGCCCGCTGTTGCGATGCCTGTATGGAGCGCGAGGTGCAACACAAGGTGAACGGCGAGATGAAAACCGAGATCCAGTACTATCACCGCATCGTGGTCGTAGTCTTGGTAAGCACATCGTTTCCCATCCCCCTGGGCGTCCGCTTTCAGAAGAACGGCGAAGGCGAGGTCGCCTGCGCCCTGGCTCTGTTGCAAGATCTGGTCGGGCAGTTGGGCCGCCGCTTCCTGGATGTGTTGGTGGGAGACGCTCTATATCTGCAAGCCCCCTTCGTCCAAGCCGTAGAACGTCTGGGTCTGAGTTGGGCCTTCACCTTGAAAGAGAACCAGCCCGACTTATTGCGCGAGGCCGAGCGTCTCACGCAGCAATCTCCCACCGGCGTTCAGGCTGAACCCGACCGGGAGATTCGATACTGGCACTTGCCGGAGCTCGATTGGCCCGTCGCCGATCGCCAGGTACAGGTCGTCAAAACCGTTCGCCTCGAACACCTGCGTCGGGTCACGATCCGCGAAAAAGACGCTCCTCGCAGCAAAGCCAAGATCCCGATGTCGCAACTCAGCACCAACTTCTACGCCACCAATTTCGAGCTCGGCTCGATCTCGCCCCTGTTCCTTCATCAGCTCAGTCGCAGTCGTTGGCGAATCGATACCGAAGTCTTTCACACTCTCACCACCGACTGTCATCTCAAACACCCCGCCGTCCACCAAACCACCGCCCTGGTGGTGCTCACCATGATCCGCTTTCTTGCCTATACCCTGTCCCTGGTCTTCTACCATCGTCAAGTTCGCAGCCATGCCCACCGAAAATGTGACACCTTTCATGCGCTGGCCAAGCGCTTCGCCTATTGGTTCCTCGCTCTTTCCCCAAATACCAGTTGATCGCCCGCACTCCCTCGTCGAGGCTTCCGGCAATCTCTTCCGGTGTCCCCCTGACGCCCTGCTCGCCGTATTCCTTCCCGCTCTAAAACTCAACCGCTCTCTCCAGTTTCCAACGGTTTTAGCCGCCCTTCGAGCATTTCCAACTCGCCCCCAGCTCTTCAACTGCCACAACCGCCGTCAAATCAGCTGCCTGCTCATCGCTAGATGGCGCCTTACGGAATCGCTGCAAGAGCCGCGGAAACCCTTGACAACATAGGCAACTCTGCTAAAGTGCGGAGACAGGTTTGCAAACTTCGAACACAACGGGCAGGTACCATGGTCATGAAAAATGTTTATGAAGTTTTGCGGCAGAAGGAAATGGAGCTGACGCGCCTGGAGAAAGAAGTGGAAGCTCTGCGGCTGGTGGCTCCGCTGCTCTCCGAGGAAAAAGAGATGGCGTCGGATATGGGGAAGCCCGCGCTCGCCTCTGCCGTCAACGGACCGCAAGCCACAGCGCGCATTTCGATTCCCGCGCCGCCTTCGATTCCGGCGCCTCAGCCGGTGCGCGCGGCGGGATGGGAAGACACAGCCAAGCGCTGGCCGTAAGAGATTGATCAGAACTGTCGCGATGCCCAGCGCCTAGCGGCGTGGGGCAGAAGTTTTTTCGGCCCGGGACGCGTCCCAGGCTTTTGTTTTTGCGGCGGTTGTGTGCGAGTCCAGAAGAGGGCCTCGGGGGTTCCCATGAGGAAGATGTTTCTGATAACGGGAGATTTTCTTCTGACGACTTAGTGGATCAGAGTCTCCTGATCCGCAACGCACTTTCACTCTCCGTTCAACTTCACCCAGGTATCGGTAAAACGCCCGTGATGGGCGAAGGACTTGCCGCCATCGGTGCCTTTGGTCCGATATTCACTGGTCACGATGGCGATGTTCCCGTAGAGGTAGACGCTGGTGTTGGAGTTGGCGATTTCGGCGGGACTGAACGAGAGATCCTTGATGCCTGCGAGGTATTGCTGCTTGTTCTGAAGGGCCCCGTGGTGATCAACGCTGACGAAGGTATCGGCCATGATGGAGGCGGCCGCGGTCGCGTCGTGATGGATCTCTGCCTGGTTCCAGGCGCTCTCGAGGGCGAGAATCATGCTCTTGACGTCGGCGGAAGTTGTGATCTTCGTCTGCGTGACCGCTCGTTCGGGGAGCACTGAGAGCAGCAGGGCTAGCGCCAGGACACGGATCATAGGCCTTCTTCCTTCGAGAGTCTTTTTCAGACTCTCTCTTGCAGATGCTCTGAGTAGTGAACTGGATCGATTCGCGGGACTACGCGCTGACAATCTCGCGCAGGGCCGCCAGGAGGCGGTCGACCTCCTCAACTGTGTTGTAGTGTACGAGGCCGATGCGCAGGAAGCCGCCGGATTTCTCGACGTCGAGGTGCTCGGTCAGATTCAGGGCGTAGTAGTTGCCGTCCCAGGTAAAGAAGCCGCGGTCGCCGAGTTTGGTGGAGAGGCCGAGGGGAGTGTGGTTTGGTATGCGGATGGCGAGGGTGGCGCAGCGCTCGTGGAAGCGTGCGGGATCGGTGATGCCGTAGATCTTGAGGGCGGGAATCTTGACGAGTCCGGCGATCAGTCGTTTCAGCAGAGCGCTCTCGTGTTCGTGGATGGCCACGTAGGCTGCTTCGATGGCGGCGCGGCGGCTGAGCGGTCCAGCTTCGCTCGACGGACGGCCGAGGCGGCCGTCCCCACATGAGTTGCCGTCTCCACCCGATTCGAGAGCGCGGCGGCCTAGGTCGGCCAAATATTCCACGCAGGCGGCGATCCCGGCGATGCATTCGTGGTTGAGCGTGCCCCACTCCCAGCAGTTCGGAATCGCGTTCGTGTTGGGACGAACTTTGTATGGGCGCAGGTGCTTCAGGTGCTCGCGCTTACCGAAGAGCACGCCCATGTGTGGGCCAAAGAATTTGTAAGTGGAGCACGCCAGGAAATCACAACCGAGCGCGGCGACGTCGATGAGCCCGTGCGGGCCGTAGTGGACGGCGTCGATGTAGGCGAGCGCTCCGGCGGCGTGGGCCAGCTTCACGATTTCTTTTATGGGATTGATGGTGCCAACAGCATTGGAGGCGTATCCGGCGGCGACCAGCTTCGTTTTGGAATTGATTTTCGATGCGAGGTCGGCCATGTCGAGGGTGCAGTCCTCGTCATGGATCTCGGCCCAGCGGACGGTGATGCCGCGGTCTTCGGCCATCGCGAGCCAGGGCGAAACGTTGGCGTCGTGATCGAGCCGCGTAACTACGATCTCGTCTCCGGGCTTGAGGTCACGGCCGATGGAGCGGCTGATGGCGAAGGTCAGCGTGGTCATGTTCGGACCGAAGGCGACTTCGTCGGCACCACAGTGCAGGAAGTCGGCCATGGCGCTGCGCACTTCGGCGATCATGGCGTCGGTGCGGCGGCTCGTGGCGTAGGCACCGCCGGTGTTGGCGTTGTTGTGGCGCAGGTAGTCGGAGATGGCGTCGATTACGCGCTGCGGGACTTGCGTTCCGCCGGGGCCGTCGAGAAAGGCGGCGAGGTGTCCGTTGACGGTCTGGGCAAGCGCGGGGAACTGCGAGCGGACGTAGGAGAGGTCGAGGGTCGGAGTGGCTTCTTCAGTGGTCGGCATAGTGATCTATTTTTATCACGGTCACGGTATAGCGAGTCTTGCTCGAAGCAGAGCCTTTCTCGATCTTGTCTTGCGACGGGGACAAGGGTGTTGACGTGGAAGAGCGGCCCTTCAGGCCCGCGTAGTAGGGAAGAGGGGTGCGGGCTTTAGCCCCTGCGGCGGCTCGGGGCGCGAGGACACTCCGTCGCGGGCTGAAGCCCAGGTTAATTTTGAATAGCGCTTAACGCGGCCCTGAAGGGCCGCTCTTCCACGGAGCTTCACGCCTTCGTTCAGCTCGCGGTTGCCGCCCGCACAAAATCCGCCAGCAGGCCGTAGGCTGTGGCGTACAGGCCGGGATTCTCTTCGGTGATGGAGAGGCCGGGGAAGATGTCGGTTTCGAAATAGATGTAGGAACTCGTCCCGGTGATGCGGGCCATGGGTTGCGTGCTGAGAATCTTTTCGGGCCTCACGCTGGCTTCGACGCCTGTGGCGGTGCGGCGGGCGCGGCAGACCAGCTTGAACGGCCAGCCGTCGCGGCGGGCGTTGCGGAGGGCTTGCGGGGTGAGGTCGCGAATGCCTTCACGCTCGATGTTTTCCAGGCGCACGGGGACGTCCATCAGGACCGTGATGAGGGCGGCGGTTTTGACGGCGGCGTCCCAGCCGTCGATGTCGTGGGTGGCGTCGGTTTCGGCGATGCCGAGAGCCTGCGCTTTCTTCAGGGATTCGTCGAAGGTGAGGCCTTGCTCCATCTCGCTGAGGATCACGTTGGTCGTTGAGTTGAGGATCCCGTGAAAGCCCTGCATGTGGATTGCGGGGAGTTGATCGAAGAAGGAGAAGATGGGGACGCCGTCCATCACCGTCGATTCGAAGAGGAATTGTTTGCCCTGCTTCGCGGCGAGGTCGCGGAGGTTGCGGTAGGCACGGACGACGGGACCTTTGTTGGCGGTGATAGCGTGGGCTCCGTGCTCGAGGGCGGCGCGGATGTGAGTCACGGCGGGCTCGCCGTCTTTCACGTTGAGGGATGTGGCTTCGAAGAGGACGTCGGCCCGGGCAGCGGTGAGCCAGTCGCGGACATTTCCTGCTGCGATCTGGCTGGCGCTACGATTTGGATTCGCTGCCCGCATATCGCGGGCGGGGGCGCCCGCGCCACATAGAGTATTCGGATCGAGGCCGTTCGGATCGGCGATCCAGCCGAGGGTTCGGGACGCGATTCCGGTGATGCGATAGGCGATGCCGTGGCGGGCGCGGAGTTCTTCGGCGCGGTCTTCGAGGAGACGGACGAGTGTCCGGTTGACGTTGCCGTAGCCTAGGAAACAGAGGTTGTAGGTGCGGATGGGAATCTCCTCGAATGTTGAGGGGGAAGGTTTCAAGGTCTCAAAGTTTCAGGGTTTCCAAAAGAACCTTGAAACTCTGAAACCCTGCAGCCTTGGAAACCTTGATTCCTATCCCATCACTGTAGTGTGCTCGGGCTTGATTTTGTAGATCACGCGAACTTCGCTGGGCTGGGCGTAGGGATATTTGTCGACGCCGAGATATTTTTTCGCCAGCTTGTTGATGCTGTCGTCGGCGCCGTCTTCCGTGATCTCGACGACGCGGCCGCGGATCTCGAGATAGCGGTACGGATTTTCGGGATCGATGATGGCGAGCGAGACGCGGGGATCGCGGCGGACGTTGCGGTCCTTCTGGCGCCCCTTGGCGGAATTGAAGATGACGTGCTCGCCGTCGAAGTCGCACCATACGGGCGTGACTTGCGGGCGGCCGTCGGGCATTAACGTCCCCAGGCTGGCAAAGGCCCGCTTCTGAAACAGATCGCGGTACTTCTCGGGGATGAGTTGCGACATAGGAGCCTCCGGGAATTGGATTGCAGCAGCATTATAGAACGCGAGACGCGGCGGGTGCGTACTACGCGTCGCTTCCAGTTTTATTGCGTCTTTATTTAGAATTGCGGGTCTAATCAAATTCACCAGCAATGGGAGTGCGCCAGTTCTGCGCTCGGTGGTCTGGCGCTGTGACTCCGGTGGGTTCGTAGACTTGCATTCGATTCCATTTCAGGACTGAAACTATGACTGCATTGCTCCGTGGCCGGAGCCTCTCGTCGCGAGGGGCGATGGTGGTTGCGTTTCTTCTGGTCTTAGCACTGATCGCGCCTCTGTATGCGGGGGCACAGACGGCCCAGAAGTATCCGCCGACGATCGTATTCATGACGGATTTCGGCGTCCTGGACGACTCGGTGGCAATTTGCCGCGGCGTGATGTACGGCATTATGCCCGACGTGCGCATTGTGGATCTGACCCACCAGGTGACGCCGTTCTCCATTTTCGATGGGGCGCGCTACCTGTATGGGGCGACTCCGTATTTTCCGGCGGGGACGGTGTTTGTGGTGGTGGTGGATCCGACCGTGGGCAGCACGCGTAAGGCGATCGTGGCGCGCTCCAAGCGCGGGCAATATTTTGTGTTGCCGGATAACGGACTGCTGACGCTGGTGGAGCAGCGCGATGGGATTGAGTCGGTTCACGAGATTACGAATCCAGACTGGATGATTGGGACGAAGAGGTCGTCAACGTTTCACGGACGCGATATTTTCTCGCCCGTGGGCGCGCATGTGGCGCGCGGAGATGACTGGACGAAGGTTGGTCCGGAGATGCCCGTCAAAGATCTGGTCCGCCTGGACTGGAAGGTCGCGAAGCTCGACGAGACCGGACTGAGCGCGACGGTGATCGCGACGGACGGGCCGTTCGGCAACCTGGTAACCAATCTGGATGGCGACGACTTCCTGAAGCTGGGATACCAGCGCGGCCAGGAAGTTCCAGTCAAGGTCGGCGACAAAGAGTTGAAGATGAAGTTCGTGAAGACTTTCAGCGATGTGCCGGTGAACCAGCCGCTGCTGTACATAGACTCGCGGGGGCATCTCGGGCTGGCGGTGAATCAGAATAGTTTTGCGGCGACCTATGGGATCAAGCCGCCCGCGATGCTGTTTATCCCAAGAGCTGGAAAATAGACGCAGCGTCACGCCAAACTGCGTCGTAGTACGTCCATTGTTTATATACGGGAGGAGTTGGTCATCATGAATTGCGCCGTTTCGCATTCATTTCGGAGGAGTGTGTTCGCTGGATTCCTGCTAGGAATGCTTTTGTTGCTGCCGGGAATGGTGCTGGGGCAGAGCTATCGCGGGTCGATCCGGGGGAAAGTCAGCGATCCGAGCGGCGGGTTGCTTGCCGGCGCGAAAATCACATCGAAAAATGTGGACACCGGCCTGACGCGTGACGGCATTACGAACGAAGAAGGCACGTATGTGCTCGCGGAATTGCCCGCCGGCACTTATACCGTCACCGTGCACGCGCCGGGATTCGCGCCGGTTGCGCAGAATGTGGTGGTGAGTGTTGGCCTCGACACCACGGCCGACTTCGCCATGCTGAAAGTGGAGCAGCATCAGGAGAGCGTGACGGTCACGGAAGACGTTCCGCTGGTGGAAGGGACCCGCGACGTACTGGGCGAAGTTGTGGACCAGCGACTGGTGGCAGATCTGCCGTTGAACGGGCGCGATTTCGGAAAGTTGGTGGCACTGGTTCCGGGCGCGACGGTCGAGCCGGCGGGTGTGGCTGCGATTCAGAGTGGCTTCGGGCAGTTTTCCATCAACGGTAACCGCGACCGGTCGAACAACTACACAGTCGACGGCACCGACAACAACGATCCATTCTTTAATAACTCCGCGTTCAACCAGACGGGGATCGGGGGCGCTCCGGCGTCGTTGCTGCCGATTGATTCGATCCAGGAGTTTAATCTTCAATCGGATTTTCCGCCGGAGTACGGGCGCAATAGCGGCTCCGTGGTGAATATTCTGACGAAGTCGGGCAGCAATCATTTTCACGGGTCGGCGTTTGAGTTTTTGCGCAACAGCGCGATGGACGCGCGGAACTATTTCAATCGCACGCCCGCCGTGAAGAGTCCGTTTCAAAATAACAACTTTGGCGCGTCGCTGGGCGGCCCGATCGTGAAAGATAGGACGTTCTTCTTCGGCGCCTATGAGGGCCAGCGCGAGCGCGTGGGATCAGACTTTGCATTCCAGGTGCCGGGTAATAATCCTCTGCTTCCCGCCAGCGGCACAGCTTTGCCGAACCAGATTGTGGCAGCCCAGACGCTGGTCGAAGGCAACGGCGTTACACCGAGCCCGGCGCTCACCAACATTCTGACGTCGACTTTTCCGGCCGCGACTGGCTTCAACGGAATCGCCGGAACGCTCGCCGGCAGTGTGCAAGACAAGAACGATGTGGACAGCTTTATCGCCAAGGTTGACCAGCAGATTACCTCAACGGAGTCGCTGACCGGACGCTATGCATTCGCGCGCAGTCAGCAGGTTTTCCCGCTGGGCGGTTTGGGATTCGGCGCGGGCTCGCGGCTACCAGAGTTCGCACAGACTTCGCCGACGCGCGTTCAGTTGCTCTCGTTCAGTCTGCTTTCGACGTTGAGCCCCACGAAAATCAACGAAGTGCGTTTCGGGTACAGCCGTTACCGCACGTCGTTCAGTTCGCTCGACGCGAACCTCGATCCTGCCAGCTTTGGAACGGCCGCGGTGCCCTTCAACATGGGCACGGGCGAGACAGGGCTGCCGGAGATCGACTTCGGGGGCACGTTTGAGAACCTGGGAGCGAGCGGGTTCAGCATTCCGCGCGGGCGCACCAGCCAGAGTTTCCAGATTCTCGACAACTTCACGTGGCTGAAGGGGCGCCACACGATGAAGTTTGGCGGTGAGTACCGGCGTGCCGCCATTAGCAGCTTCAACAACAATCTGGAGCGCGGACTGTTTTCCTTCGGGTCAGATCCGAGTGGGCTGGCGTTGTGCCCGGGAAGCCCGACGGATCCGGTCGAGTGCAGCGATGCGGGGGCGGTGACGCTTGCCAACTACTATCTGGGCAATACATTTCCTTCCGTCGACGCCGGCAATACACAGCGCAACACGTTCAACAACGGCCTGGCGTTCTTTGCGCAGGATGATTTCCGAGTCTCGCCGAAATTCACGCTGAACTATGGCATGCGCTGGGAGTACTTCGGTCCGCTGGGCGAAAAGAACAATCTGCTGTCGAACCTCGGCACAGACGGCAATCTCGCCATGGTTGGCACCGACGGATTGCATGGGGCCTACAATCGCGACCTGAATAACTTCGGCCCGCGCGTCGGATTTGCGTGGAACGCTTTATCGAAGACCGTGGTGCGCGGAGGCTATGGGATTTACTTCGACTACATCCCCCAGGATCTGATGATTGCAAACTTCACCAACTCGGCCGGGCTGGCCACGAATCCGATTGGGCCGCAGGCCGTGCTTTCGCTGGCCAACAGTTATGACTCAACCGCGTGGAGTGGCATCAACCCGGCGAATTCGGTGGTCAGTCCGATTCCGCCTCCGTATCCTCCAGCGGGAGCGGATATTTTCTTCACGCCGCGCAATCTTGTGACTCCGTACGCGCAGAACTGGAATTTGAACGTGGAACGGGAACTGAGCGGGACCATGGTTCTGCAACTGGGCTACATCGGGGGCAAAGGCACCAAGCTGGTGCGGCTGCGCGATGCGAACCAGCCGGACATATTTGGCAACCGGCCGAATGCGAACTATGGGTTCATGGACGAGTTCGCCACGATCAGCGCTTCGACTTATAGCGCGTTTCAGGCGACGCTGCGAAGCCGCAACTGGCACGGGCTTTCCGGATTCGCGGGATACACGCTTTCGAAGTCGCTGGACGATGCGTCGGATGGCATCGACTTCAATTTCGCGACCGTGGCGCTGCCGCAGGATTCCAACAATCTTGCGGCGGAACACGGGCCTTCGAACTTTGACGCGCGGCAGCGCTTTACGGCTGCGTTTACCTATGACTTGCCGCGTCTCGGTGGGCCGAAGCGTCTGGCGGAAGGCTGGCAGCTGAACACCATCGTGACGCTGCAAAGCGGTCGCCCGGTGCCGGTGGTCAACGCGGACGACACCAGCGGCGCGACCTTCGATCAGTTTCCCAGTCCGTCGAACTTCCATCAACGGCCGAACCTGGTGCCGGGGCAGCCGATCATCAACTCGAACTGGGCCGCGGCGCCCGACACGATTGGTTATCTGAACGGCGACGCGTTTGCGGATCCGCCTCTTGGAACCTTTGGCTCTCTGGGGCGCAACGCGATTTATGGGCCGCATTACCGGAACATGGATTTTGCCTTGACGAAAAACACGCCGCTGGCCGATCGAGTGAACTTGCAGCTGCGGGCGGAATTCTTCAACATTTTCAATCATCCGAATTTTGCGTTGCCGAATTTCTTTATCAGTCCAGGGACGCCCAATCAGGGGTTGATTACGCAGACTCCCGACCAGGCGCAGACGAATCCGGGGTTGGGTGGCGGAGGGCCGCGGGTGATTCAGGTGGGTGTGAAGTTGTTGTTCTAGACGGGAGAGTCAAAAACCCCACTTCTCGCGCAAAGAACGCGCGAGAAATGGGGCGCCCTCGAGTATCAGCCCTGTTCAGCCACGTCTTTGGCTATGTGCGGCAGGACTGCTCGCAGAAGGGCTTCGAATGTCGTTTTGACGCGTTCGCCCGTCTCCATGACTTCTGCGTGGGAGAGCGGCTGGTCGAGGATTCCGGCGGCCATGTTGGTGACGCAGGAAATCGCGAGCACCTTGATTCCCATGTGGCGGGCCGCGATCACTTCCGCCACTGTGGACATACCTACAAGGTCGGCACCCATTCTTCGCAGGTATTCGATCTCCGCGGGCGTTTCGTAACTGGGGCCGAGCAGTCCGACGTAGACGCCTTCGTGCTGAGGGATGATCAGCTTGCCCGCTTCTTCGCGCGCGATCTGCCGATACTCCTTGGCATAGGCGCGCGTCATGTCGGGAAAGCGGACACCGAAGTGGTCATCGTTGGGGCCGACCAGAGGATTCGCGCCTTGCAGATTGATGTGATCGCGGATTACGACGAGTGCGCCTTGCGAGTAGCTGAGATTGATGCCTCCGGCGGCGTTGGTGAGGATGACGGCGCGAATGCCCATGCGTCCGAAGACGCGGATGGGGAATGTGACTTCCTGCGGAGAATATCCTTCATAAAGATGGACGCGGCCTTGCATAGCGGCGACGGGGACGTCGGCTGCCAGGCCTAGGACCATCTGTCCGGCGTGGCCGATGGCGGTCGACCGCGGGAACGACGGGATGTCTGCGTAGGGAACGCGCGTGGCGTCGGTGAGAGAGTCAGCGAATCCGCCGAGGCCGGAGCCGAGGACGAGGCCAATCTTCGGACGGAGTGCGGTGCGTTCCAGAATCAGTTGTGCAGCGGAGTCGGCGAGTGCAAATTGGTCATTCATGATTTAGGGCCATGCGCATGTGGGAATGATTTCGAAGGCAGTGCGGTGCAGTCGTTTCGGAAAGTTGTGGGCGCGGTGGTCCACATGGAGTACATAGGTTCTTCGCTTCGCTCAGAATGACAGGGTGAAGTTGTTCACAAATCGCCGTCGGATAAATGGCGGCCGTGGCCGTTGCGGACCAGCCAATCATACAGAAATGTCTGGTACAGGTAGGAGGCGACGATCTCCTCGCCGAGTTCGTGAGTTTCGGTGCAGATGAAGGGGACGCGCAGCCCGGCGAGCACCGCGATCAGCGACTGCGTGATGCGGTTGGGATTCGCGGCACGGTAGGGATATTCGGATTTGATGTCGCTCAGCGACGCGGTAACCACGAGCAGGCTGTGGGGACGCTCGCTCATGCGACGCAGGCGGCTGATGAAAACCTTCCGGTTCGTGGTGAAGGATTGAATCAGGTCGGCGAGATCTTTGCGCTCGACCACGCAGGAATCTTCCATCCCGCTGACCGAATAGTCGCCGAGGGGCAGGGCTCGCTCCTCGATGTCGGCAAACCATTTTCGAAAGCGGCGGAAGGAAAGCGGATTCTGTTCGCGAGTGTCGATGATCGCCACGGGGAGCGGAGTGCGGAGTTGCGTGCCTCCGCGCTCGGCCACTACCGGCAGCAGTGGGGGAGCGACTGGGACTGCGGTCGGGGACCACGCTAGGGGTGACGGGATTAGGGTTCGTTTGCGTGGCATGGCTTTGCGATAACACTTGCTTTCATCGCCGCGGCTAAAAGCCCCACTTCTCGCGCAAAAGGCCCGCGAGAAATGGGGTACCCGAATTGCCTGTCTGATTCTAGAACCTCTTCTCGAACCGCGCGAAGGCGGTTTCGAGTTTCCATTGTTCGCGGGCGCGCTCGCTCCCCGCTAGAAATTTCTTGCAGTTCGGCGTGGGCTTCTCTTCGGTCGCTACATCCGCGGAGCAGGCCGCGACTGGACGAAAACTGCTTTTCGTTTCCGCCCACAGGCTTTGTCCCGGCAGGAAGCTGTGTTCGATGCTCTGGCGCGTCAGGCGCTTCAGTTCTGTGTAGGACAAGTGATAGCTTTCGACGGCGCGCAGGTATTCATGCGTCATATCCGAGCGAGCCACACCTTCGTCATCACTTGAAATCGCAACCGGGACGCCATACTTCATATACACAGGCAGAGGATGGTCGTCGCCGCTGACCCCGAGAATCTGGTCGTTCGAGGTGAGGTTGATTTCGACCAGCACGTTGCGCGCGGCCATTTCTTTCATCAGGCCGATGGGATCCTTCTCGAGCATCACGCTGACGCCGTGGCCTATGCGCTCGGCGTGACCTCGCTCGACCGAGTCGCGAATGTGGTAGGTGAGGTCCTCGGGCTTCACCAATCCCGCCGCGATTTCGCCAGCATGCAGGCTGATGTGTACCTTCGGATAGACCCCGTGCAGGTAATCGAGCATGGCCATGTGCTCGTGGAAATCGTGGATGGG
>CAWHSR010000017.1:0-34955 GCA_963832015.1 uncultured Acidobacteriaceae bacterium | reverse complement strand
GATGCACCCGCACCGGGGCTCATCAAGACATGGGCAATCCGACTCGGTTACCATAGAGGTAAGACTTTCGCCCGTGGGGAAGTTCTGGGCGCAGGTAGCCCGGAGGCCGTTTCTGGCGTCTAATCAAATGGCAGATTCGCGCAACCAGGTTGAACAAGTTAGGTTGAACAAGACACACCAAACACTGATGAAAAACATATTCCGGAATCGTCTCGTTGTTGTTTCGCTGTTCGCTCTCATCGCCCTTGCGGGCGCCGTCGTTTGCGCCGCGGCCCAGGACACGCTGGATTCCGTCCTGCGCCCGCCCAAGGGATCGCAGGTCGCCATTGTCGTCTTCGAGGACTTGCAGTGTCCCATGTGCCGGCGGACCGCTCCGCTGGTCGAGCAGGCGTCGAAGACCTATAAGATCCCAGTCGTGCGTCACGACTTTCCGCTGCCCATGCACAACTGGTCGTATCAGGCGGCCGTGATGGCGCGCTACTTCGATACGCATTCGAAGGCTTTGGGAAACGAATTTCGGGATTACATTTTCGAGAACCAGTTGGAAATCAATCCCCAGAACCTGCGTGCGTATGCCGAGAAGTTTGGCGCCGCGCACAAGGTGGACTTGCCGTTCGTCCTCGATCCTGGCGGAAAGCTAGCCGCGCAAGTCAACGCCGACCGCGACCTAGGCAAGGCGATCAAGCTCGACCACACGCCGACGGTTTATATCGTCAGCAGCCGCAATCCGAGCAAGCCGTACGTGGAAGTCAAGGACAACAGCCAGCTCTACTCCACCATCGACGCGGTGATGAAGGAATAAGCGCGGCCCGCACCAATCTATTTCGCGAAGCGCCGGACGCTGAAGGAAATCGGCAGTCCGACCACGACCATATGCATCAGGAGCCCGAGAATCAGGTCGTGAAGTTCGTACGGGCCCCGGTCGTGAAGCGCGGAGAGCGGCACGACGACAAGGGTCATTACCTCTTCTACCGCGGCGCCAAAGAACAAGCCGCACACGAGGGGGTGCTCCGTCAGGAAACGCAGCCTGCGACTTGCCCCGTAGTAAATAGCCGCCGCCGAGCAAGCGATAAAGAAGTGCAGCGCAACCCCAAGAACATAGGTCCCGGCGCCTCCGTGGCGAGCCTCCGGCCCCAGCAGGCCTCCGGCGATAGTGAGCGGAACACGCCATCCGAACAGGATGCAAGCTTGGGTTAGGTCCAAAGCGCCGGCGATTCCTCCGCCTGCTGCGATTGCCAATAGCGCGTTTCTCTTGCCCGACGGCCCGGACGCAGAATCTTCCATCATCGCGATCCTCGCTTTTACCCGAATTGTTTGCGGCAGACCGACGATACGCAGATGACCGGCTTGAAGTCCTGAACTTGCTCTGAAACATTCTGAATACTTCTGAAATAGCGCCGCGGTGCTGTGGCTATAATCGGCGGGATCGCTTTTCCATTTGGAAGCAGACGCGAAATACCGATCCGCATGAACCGCCCTACCGAGACAAGGCTTCGCATCGGCAGCTGGTGCGTCAATCCGGCGTCCAGTGAGATTTCACGCGACGGACAGACCGCTCGGCTAGAAGTGCGAACGATGCGCTTGCTCCTGTGCCTCGCCGAGCACCGCGGCGAGGTCGTCAGCATCGATGATCTGCTGAGCCAGGTCTGGCCGGATGTGACGGTCACCCAAGATTCGGTTTATCAGGCTGTGACGTCGCTCCGCCGTCTGCTCGGCGACGACCCCAAGCAACCCACGTACATTGCGACCGTACCGCGACTGGGCTATCGGATGGTGGCTACGGTCAGTCCTTGGATAGATCAGCCGCCGGAGGCTTCCATCGCACCAAAGTCGGCCCCGCAGCGCAAAGCTGGTTTCACCTGGATCGCGGGCGCGGCCCTTGGCCTCGCGCTCGTCGTTTTGTTGGCCTGGCAATTTCGCGGTAGGGTCGCGAACAGCCCTCCCACGGCCGCCGCTTCTTCACTACCACAGAATTCCATTGCGGTGCTGCCCTTTCTCGACCTGACCGAAGGAATGAAAGAGGAAGAATTCGCCGACGGCATGACCGAGGAACTGATCGATAAGCTCAGCAAGATCCCAGGCCTTCGCGTACCGCCGCCCACGTCCTCGTTCTATTTCAAGGGCAAACAAATCACAGTCGCCGAGGTCGCCAAGGCGCTGGGAGTCGCATACGTACTCGATGGGAGCGTGCGCAAGTCAGGCGTTCAACTGCGGGTCGCCGCACGCTTGATTCGCGCCGACAGCGGATACGTGGTCTGGTCTGAAACGTACGACCGTCCGTTGCATGACATCCTGATCGTGCAGGACGACATCGCAGGCGAGGTGACCAAAGCGCTGAGGCCTTCCATCAGAGCCAAACCAGATGAACCCCAGTCCACAAAAAACTAATTATTCCGGTCGACCCGTGTAGTGCTCCGTCGCGTGCACATGCTCATGGTCTTCGAGCGATTCCAGGTGAGTGATCACTTCCGCGGGCGTGCCAAGTTCCGCAGGGAGACGTTCTTCCAGCGCAGTCGCCAGCCGGTGCGCTTCTCCAACTTCCGTAGCGTGCGGAAACAGCAGGTGTACCTCGATGATCTGGCGGTATCCGGTGGTGCGATAGCGCACGCCGTGATAGTGGACGCCCAGTTCGTTGCAGATCGAGTCCAGTTTCTCGCGGATCTGTTTGCCGGTTTCGGGATCAGAGTAGTCCAGCAACCCCACCGCGGACCGCCACGCCATTCGTCCGCCGGACCACAGAATGTTGACTGCGACCGCGATCGCAACCAGCGGATCAAACGGCTTCCACCCCGTCAGCATCACCAGCCCGAGGCCCGCGACCACACCAAAGCTGGTGTAGCAGTCGGTGAGCACGTGCTTGCCATCGGCTTCGAGAATCAGCGAGTGGCTGCGCTTTCCCACGCGCAGCAGGTACCAGCCCAGCCACGCGTTGAGCAGGCCGGCTCCGAGGAGAAGCAACGTGCCCTTGCCCAGATGCTCCAGCGGCAGACCCGCCAGCCATTTTTCGATCGCCTCCACCAGGATCCAGATGGCGGCGATGACGATCATGGCGCCTTCGAATCCCGCGGAGAAAAACGCGATGCGCTCGTAGCCGTAAAGGAACGTGGGAGCAGCCGGCTTTGTGCTCAGCCGGAGACTGAATGCCGCAAACGCCACTGCGATGACATGCACTACCGACTCGGCAAAATCCGACAGGATCGCAGCTGAACCCGTCATGTAGTAGGCCGTCGTCTTGCCCAGGAGCATCAGGACGCCGACCGCCAGCGACATGCGCATGGCAAAGCGCGCCGCGCGCAGCTCTTCCTCGCCGCGGTGTGCAGCCGCCGACTTTGGCAATGGGATGGAGAGAAGATCCGACATCGATTCGTCTCGTCGGATCATGGTCCCATGATGGGATCAAGCAGAATGTGATTGAGATCACAGCGGAGGAACGCAATTGCGGATTGATGATTACTAATTCTGGGTTGATATGTCTGGCTGAAGGTTCTCCATCAGCAATCGACAATTATCAATCAACAGTTTCGGGCTCAGTCGCCGAACCCGATTCCGACGGCGCGAGCCGCCCGCACCAACTCTCCATCGCCGCGCACGGTCTTCAGCTTTCCGATCGCGTCGGCCACGTCGACCGCCACCACCGAATCTCCGCGCAGGGCAATCATCTTCCCATATTTTCCTTCGGCAATCAGGTCGACTGCAGCTACGCCGAAACGGGTGGCCAGCACGCGGTCGTACGGAGAAGGCGACCCACCGCGCTGAATGTGGCCCAACACGCTGATCCGCACCTCCTTGTTGGAGATGAGGGAAATCGCTTCACCGACCAGGTTTCCCACCGGACCGCCGTGCGCGATCTGTTTCAACTCGGGCGGCAGTTTGATGCCCTCGGCGACACAACAATCATGAAGCGGCTGCCGCGCCTCTCGCGCTGCGCAATGAGCTCGCACACGCCCCTCATGGTGAACGGAATTTCGGGAATCAGAATGATGTGCGCCCCGCCCGAGATGCCCCCAGACAGCGCGATCCACCCGCAATCGCGCCCCATCACCTCGACCACCATGACGCGGTGGTGCGAGGCCGCTGTGGTGTGAATCTTGTCGATGGCATCGGACACGGTGTGCAGCGCGGTGTCGAACCCGAACGTGATTTCCGTGGCTGACAAATCGTTGTCGATCGTCTTGGGCACGCCCACGATCTTCACGCCTTTCTGAAAAAGCTCGTGGCCGATTTTCTGCGACCCATCCCCGCCAATCGTAATGATGGCGTCGATGCCCAGCTTCTTGGAGTTGGCGATGATCTCGTCGGAGATGTCGCGCACAACTTCCTGTCCGTTTTCTTCCGTCCTGTAGTGGAAAGGATTGCCGCGATTTGTGGTGCCCAGAATCGTGCCGCCGCGCGGCAGAATCCCACTGACGCCGCTCGAGCGTGAGTTCAAACGATTTCTCAGGCCAGATCAGCCCGTCAAAGCCATCAGGAATGCCGATGACCTTCCACTTATGTTTGAGGATGGCAGCTTTGGTGGCGGCGCGAATGACAGCGTTGAGGCCGGGTGCGTCCCCGCCTCCGGTAGCAATGCCGATACAGCGTATGTCAGACATGGGGAGTCCGTATGAAGGAACCCACGATCATAGGAGCGCGCACAGCCCGACACAACGTTACGCTTGGCCGTAGCACCACAGGGACATCTATTTGATCCTGTCGAGTTCGAGGAAAGACATCGAGAAGGGGAAGGATAGAAAATCAAAAGCCCCACTTCTCGCAGAAAACGCGAGAAATGGGGCACCCTTTCGCCTCGGGCCACCCGCCATATCTAAAAATTCTCCTATCAGAAGCCGGTAGCCGTGATCGAAACCTGGCTGCTGGTAAGGCCATTGGAGCTAGCGGTGATGAAGAAAGTGCCGTTGTTGCCCTGGCCGCCCACTGCGGTCACAACACCTGCAGAAACCGTGGCGATCGCCGTGTTGCTCGAAAACCATGTTGCGACGGATGTGATGTCTTGCCCACCGCAGGAAGCGGTGAAAGATATGCTCGGTACATTGGCGGTCACAGTACCGCTCGTAGGACTGATTATGGGCGCAGTGGTGCATGCGATTGAAACGGTGATCGGCTGGGTCCCAGTAATCGACGGAAGCACATTCGACGACGCCGTTACGGTTCCCGTGCCGACATCTTGCGCTGTAACCAGTCCACCTGGGGTGATTGTCGCGATGGGCTGACCGTTCGTGCCGGTCCCCGAAATGCTCCAGGTCACCGGCGTACTCGAATTACTACCGCCGGTGAAAGTACCCACTGCAAACATTTGAACGGTGTTATTGGTACTCCCGGTAAAGATCGTCGGCGAAATCGGCCCGACCGCGAGCGCTGTGAGAGTTGGCTTGACAAAAAATCCCGTACAACTTAGCGCCAGGCCCAGGGTCGCCATAGCTCCAAAGGCGCCCATCAGTCGGATTCTCTGCTTCATAGATGACATAATCGGTTGAGACTCCTTGGGTGCGCCCCTTCACTTATGATTGTTTTTCGACCGGCCAGTCTGCAAAAATTGTAGCAGAGATGATTTGGCCCGGCGCACACTGCGGTACCTGAACTGCAGGCGCAGAACCATCCCTGCTAATCGTGCTCCTCAACGGGCGACGCACTGCTTCCCGGTTAGAACGCCGCACCTGAAACGGCTTGCAGAAAAATCGAAAGCAAACAACCGCAATGTGGGGACAGCCAGCGTCGCCGGGCGGAGCCCCGCGGCTTCGGCAAAGCAAGGAGCTCTTGCCACTTACGAGGGCGGTCCAAGACCGCCAGCGGAGCTTCGCTCCGCGGACAGCCGATGGCGGCTGTCCCCACATGCCTTACGTAAAGAGGCCAGCGCGGGATCGAACGCTGGCCTTTTCACATCTCAACTTCTCTTCACCGGCCCTTTTGGTGCTCCTGTTTCGGAGCGCTCTGCTTTGGCGGCGGAGGACTCGAGTGGTGTTGCGGCGGCGGGCTCGAGTGCTGCTGCGGCGGCGGGCTCGAGTGCTGCTGCGGGCTCGACTGGTGCGGTTGCGCCGGGTGAGACGTATTTCCCTGTCCGCTGTAGCCGTGCTCCTGATACGTCGGATTGGGAGACGAACCCCGGTTCTGGTTGCCGGCCGAGCCATGATTCTGTGCGTTGTTCGGCGAGCTATTCGTCGAATTCGGTTTCGTGAACGGCCGGAATCCACCCTCGGAATTGCCTTTATTGGCTGGAGTTGAATTTACCCGCGCCTCTTTGGGCGACATCGCCGGAGCATGATATTCCCCGCCCGCAGCCCGTGCCGGAACCGCAGAATGGCTACTGAAATCTCCCGGCCTGGCCGTAGCCGCGATGGCCGGGCGCCCGTGATTCTCGGAGGCGAAGTTCTCGCGATTCTGGCTGGCCGCACGCTCGTGCTGGGCCTGCGCCCCCAACGGCGCCATATGCTGTTCGTGCGCGGCGGCCTCTTCCTGTGGCGTCGGACGCGCCTCAATCCCGCCCTGCCCACCGTTGTAGCTCACCGTCCGGGTGTTGTTTACGACGACTGTACGGTTGTAGACGTTGGTCACGTTCGTGACGCTGACATTCGTCACGGAGCGGTTGTAATAGAACGCTCCGCCGCGCCACTCGCCGCCCACGAACCCCACGCCGGTGTAGCCGAAGCCGTAGTTAATGCCGCCGTAGAAGCCGATATGCGGCCCCCAGTATCCGGCGTGCCACGCGTAAAATCCCCCGCCCCAGCCCCAGTATCCGGGCGTCCAAAGCATGCCCACCGGAGCAACTACCCACGTGCCAGGCACCCAGTAATAGCCCGCGTCATCATTCCAGCCCCAGTAGCCGGGAGTCCAGAAATAGCCGGGACCTGGGCAGATCGGCTGCGCATACACCGGCAATGGAGGCGGACCTACGCGGACCGAAATGCCCACCGCGATCTGCGAAAACGACGCGGCAGAAAAAGATAAGACTACGATTGCCAGTAACAGTGCCCGAACCGCGGCTCGATTCCGATTCATTCCCGTCTCCCTGATTTTGCCCCCAAGACCCGAACCCGTTGCACCCAGAAACGCCATTGTGCCGCAAAAAGCCGCACTCGGCCTCACTACGTTCCTCCTGTGTAAACACAGAACGCTAGAGTATGTTGCTCACGTGTGAAATTATTTGGAATGAATCATTTAGGCGGATGGCAGCGTCCCGGCGACGAAAGCGAATCGAGTACTGCGTACCGAGTGCTAAGTACTAGTTGATCTTTCGCGCCCGTGCGATTCGCTCGTCAATCGGCTTGCGCCCGGCGAATCCTTCCTGCGTTCCGTGCCAGTGAGTGATCGACTTCTCTCCCATTCTCCAGCACAGCAGAATAATCTGGCCTTCGACCTCGCAGGGAAAATCGAGCAGGCCGATATCGATGTCTTTCACCTGCACGCCGATGGAATCGATCTCCGCCAGCGCATCTTTGGCGCGCTGTTCCGCCTTGACCCGCTCCGCCTTGCGCCGGGCCAGCGGCACGACATCGACGAAAGTGCCGCCATTCAGAAAAATCTTGTGGCCGAGCGCCTGTTGCTCAGCCTCTACTTCTTCCATTACTTTCTTGCTTGCAACGGCGGTGCGCAGAAGCGATTCCAGCACAGGCAGAAGAGACAGTGCTTCATCGAGGGTAAACGTGCGGTCTGACATGGATAACTCTATTTTAACGTACGGAATGGCGGAGCCGTTAGCGCGAGCGACGGAGAATGTTCTACTTCTTCGAACGATCCGTAGCCTGTTGGACGAGTCGTTGCAAATCCGCCACAATCTTGGCCAGGCCCTGGTCAAAGTTTTTGTCGCGATTTCCCTTCAAAACGGCCCACGCCGCATGCTCGGTAATACCCCAGAGAATGGCATTCGTCTTCGGATCTCGAATTACCAGCCGAAACTGCGGATCAAATTCGGCTGTTCCAAGAGTATTCCCCTGAGACACCGCTCGCGACGCAGGCGGGACGGTGAAGCGTATTTCGAGCCACAGGTCAGCGTCAGCGGGGACGCCCACAAGTTCATAGCGTCCCCAGGTTGTCATCGCCGCATAAAACTGGTTGTAGGCGCGGTCGGAGTCGCCGCTGAATTGTGCATCGTCCGACGGCGGTTGCTCGCCTCCGGCGTTCGCCACAAAGACTTTTTTCGCGCCGAGAACTTGGGCGGGCACGGGCCCTGCAGGCACTGGTTTCGACGGTTGCGCAGCCACCGATACCAGCAGCAAGAGAACTGCGAGGCACAGGCGAGAGGCTTTCATGCCTCGATCTTAACGCACTCTGCAGGGGACAAATCGGCGGAAATCCGTGGGCCAGGAAACCCCTGGGTCAGTGAGTTCTCGCGTGCGAAGGATCGGCAGAAGTCGCCGTGTTGAGATCGACAGGAAGCGCGGCGACGCCCGGCGCCTTGCAGTTTCCGTCGCGGCTGTAGTTGGTGCAGCGACCCGCGACATCCTTGCGCTGCGGAGACTGGGCGAACTGCCAGACTTCCGCGAACGGCACCCCACTCTGAGCGGGGGTCGGCGGACGCTGGGGAAACGCACATCCTGGCGCCGGCGGGCAGCCATCGTTGATCGCCCAGTAGACGATGGCGCGCGAGCCCGCACTCTTCTGAATGTCCTCGGCAGAGACGACGTTGCCATCGTCGGCCGCGGCGATGCCCGAACAATAAATGCCCGCACGAAATCCCGCGGCCGTGACGCCGTCGACCCAGGCATAGATGTAGGCCTTCTGCTCAGGCAGCATGCGGCCGCCCTGCTCCTGATCGAGAAAAATAATGGTAGCGCTGGGAAACTTTTCGCGCCGCGTCGCGGCAACCGCGGCCCGCGCATCTGATTTCCCCAGGCGAGTTGCGTTCGCTACGGTCTTCAGTTGCGCGTAAAGCCGGCCATTGAAGAGCACGAGGAATCCGAATCCTGCGGATTCGACGGCAGCGCGGTGACCGGCCCAGCTATTCGACGTTGCTCCCGGGGGATTATTCAGCCAATATCCGGCGTAGGAAAATGTCTGGTGAAGGGCCGTGAGATTGGCATCGCCGGGATAGTCGTTGCGGTCGAAACCGAGGTAGGGTAGGACCAGCGGTTCTTGCCCAGACTCTAAGCCGCGGTTCTTGACCGCAGAACGCTACATGTCGTTCATCCCGGGCGTGCGGAGTATTCGCGTCATTCCGAGGCCAGGAACGGCAACGGTGGCATCATCGGATCTGCGGGTTTCCGGCGCTGTGACAGGCCAGTGCAAATGCCGCCCGAACATGCACCATGAACGATGGCCTTGACGCTCATGGCTGCTCATTCTAGCGAAGCTGGTCTGCACACGTCACGCGACGGTTGGATGTCGCTCTTACTCATAGCCGACGGCTGAGAGCGGACAGCTATCCTCCGATATGCACCATCGTTCTCGAAGCCGGAACGAAGTCCGCTTCGCCGATGTGGTGCCGCTCTTCTTTCTTCTGCACGACGCCCTGAATGAATTCCTGCAACTCGTCGTCGCTGGCTCCCCGGCGCATCTGTGCATGCAGATCGTGATCCCAGACCGAGAACAAGCAGGTGCGGATCTTGCCGTCACTGGTGATGCGAATGCGGCTGCAATGTCCGCAGAAGGGATGCGATACCGGAGCGATGATGCCGATCTCGCCCACTCCATCTTCAAACCGGTAGCGCCGCGCTGTTTCCGAACGCGCATGCGGAATCTCCACCAGTGGCCGGTACTCGGCCATCCGCGCCAGGATTTCTTCGAGTGTGACTACGGTCGAGGGAGCCCAGGTGCGTCCCTCTTCGAGCGGCATGAACTCGATGAACCGCACCGTCACGCCTTCTTCACGCGCGAACATCCCGAAGGGAATGATCTGGTCTTCGTTGAATCCGCGCATCAGTACGCAGTTCACTTTCAAGGGCCACAGCCCAGCTCCGCCGCGCCGCGCGGATGCCCGCCAGCACGTGATCGTAGCCATTGGGCACGCGCGTTATACGCGCAAAGCGGTCGGGATCCACGGCATCCATCGACACGGTGACGCGCGAAAGGCCCGCATCCTTCAGCGGCTGTGCCATCTCGGCCAACATGTGGCCGTTGGTAGTCAGAGCAATGTCGAGTGCTTCCCCGCTGCCGCCGCTCGGCGGCCGAAGGTGCGCCAGTTCGCGCACAAACTCGACCACTCCCTTGCGCAGCAACGGCTCGCCACCCGTAAGACGAATTTTCGTGATCCCCATCCCCACGAGCACCCGCGCCATGCGCAGATAATCCTCGAAGGGCAGATCCCCGTACAGCGCGCCTTCGTTTCCCGTGCGGCAGTACACACACTTGTAGTTACAGCGGTCTGTGATGGAGATCCGCAGGTCGGTAATCGCGCGCCCGAATTTGTCGTGGAGAAGCAAGCTCTTAGCTATTAGCCTTTAGCTCTCAGCTCAATTCAGTCGGCGTCCTAGCGGGGGTCAGGCTAAATGCTAAGAGCCCAGAGCTAAAAGCTGGTGTCGGAAAGAAAACAAACAGGCGGGACCATCCCGGCGGCTGTCTCCTTTCCAATGCGCTCCTCGCGGAGCGCGGGAGGCGCCGGTGTTTCCACCAGCACCCTCGGAAAGCGTAGCGCGAACATCGACGTCCACGTACCCTTCCCTCGCCGCCCCAACCAGGGTATGCCCGATGGCCAGGGTAGTCGGAAACTCAGCTTCATTATAGACGGATTTATGGTGATACACTCTTGGCGGTCTCCCCTGCCGGAAAGTAACGCAGGTGGATTTTGCATCCAGCAGAAAATTTCAAGCTGAAGGCTGCTCTTGGTCTCGGGGTGTTGCTCTCCGTCGCTCTCACTCTCCTGGCCTGTTCGGGAGAAGGGCCTGGCACAATTCAGCACACAGTCATCATTCTGCAAGAGAATCACACCTTCGATAATTATTTCGGCACCTTCCCCGGTGCAGATGGCGTAACCAGCGGTTTAACGTCAGCGGGGCAACTTGTCCCGCTCACGCCTATGCCCGACATGGATTACGCCCCCGTCTGCAACAGTTGGGACTGCGCCCTCGAAGCCATGAATGGTGGCAAGATGGACAGCTTCGATTTGATCAGTCCCGATGAGTCAGCCTATACCCAAGCGAGTCAGCAGCAGATTCCCCACTATTGGGAGTATGCGCGACACTTCGCCCTGGCCGACCACTACTTCACCTCGGTACACGGCCCCAGCCTTCCAAACCATCTTTTTACCTTAGCTGCGCAGGCGGGAGGAGCGATCGACAACGTATCGGCCGGCGGGGTCGGAGTGGCATGCGACGGCACTCCGGCCGGTACCGTCACGGTTATCGACGCCAACGGCCATCGGACCGAGCAGTCCCCGTGCTTCGATTTCCCTGTCCTGGGGGATGAACTCGAAGCGGCTGGGATCTCGTGGAAGTACTACTTTGAGGGTGGCACGAGCGTTCTCGCGGTGATTCGTCATATTCGGAGCAGCCCCATGTGGACCCAGAACCAGGGCACAACTGCGCAGTTTCTTCAGGATGCACAGAGCGGACAATTACCGGCAGTCAGTTGGTTGATCCTACCGTATGGTGGAAGCGAGCATCCGCCTAATAGCATCTGCGCAGGAGACAATCAGACTGCGGAGTATATCAACGCGATCATGCAGGGACCGGCTTGGACCTCCACTGTGATTTTTGTCACCTATGACGACTTCGGAGGATTCTACGATCACGTTCCTCCGCCGCAACTGGATCAGTTCGGACTCGGCCCACGCGTGCCGCTGCTCGTCATTTCTCCCTTCGCCAAGCAGGGCTACATCAGCCATACCCTATATGAGCATTCATCGATGCTGAAATTCGTCGAGACACGGTATCAGTTGCCCAGCCTGACTGCGCGCGACGCGGCCGCGAACGACATGCTCGACAACTTCAACTTCAGCCAGCCGCCACAACCGCCGCTGATTCTGCAGCCACACCAGTGTCCGTGAGGAGTGCGAATTCAGTCGCAGAGTCGTTGCATCTCACCCCATAGCGATTGTCAAGCCAAGGCCGCTCGAAGGAAAATATTCTACCGGGCTCCTGATTCCCCCAGAGCTTTCTGAATCGCCGCCTCGGCCATCGGGCGCCATGATCTTGAATCCTGCCGCGTTCGGATGCAGCCCGTCGTCGGCGAGATCCTTCTTCATGAGTCCCTTGTCGTCGACCATGGCGCTGAAGTAGTCCAGATAGACGCATCCGTTGGAGGCCGTCGCGCAGTAGCTCTTGAGCCAGCTGTTCAGTTGGAGAATCTTCTCGGGTGAGCGCTGGGCAAAAAAGTCTTTCGACTTGTCCGTGTAGTTGTGAATCGGCAGTACCGACGAGTAAATCACCTTGATATGGTTTGCGTGCGCGAGTTCCGCCAGTGAGGCGTAGTCGGCTTCAATGTCCTCTAACCGCATTGGACCGGTATTGCCGGCGATGTCATTGGTCCCGGCAAGAATGATGACAACTTTAGGCTGCAGGTTAATCACATCCTGGCGGAAGCGCACCAGCATTTGCGGCGTGGTCTGGCCCCCGATGCCGCGATTGACGTAAGGCTTGCCTGGAAAATATTCGTCGAGATGCCAGATGTCGGTGATGGAGTCGCCGAAAAACACGACGCGATTCTCCCCGGGTGCGGGCGGCTTGAGCGCGGCGTTCAGGTCGCGGTAGCGCGCAAGCTGGCCGAAGTCGTCGGTGAACACTGCAATGCGCCTCGCGCGGTACTGATCGAGCCCAGCGAAGCCGGTGGTGGGAATGCTCGGCGGGGCCTGCGCCGGTTGCTGGGCGAAGGTGGCAACGGCGACCAAGAGGACTAGCGTCAGTGTTTGGAGATAACGAGAAGATCTCATGTGGTTGTCCTTTGACGTGACAGGATAACGCGAAGAGCGCCTATTCGACGAATGTTGAGTCGGTACGCTGACGGCAATCAGGGATTGCTTGCGACCGCTCGCGCAATAGCCTTCTCCGCGAGCGGGAGCCATGATCTTGTATCCGGACGCATTCGGATGCAGTCCCTCATCGGACAGTTCGCGCTTCAGCATGCCCTTGTCGTCGACCATCGCCGAGAAATAGTCGAGATAGACGAGCCCGTTCTTTGCGCAGTAATCCTTCAGCCAGCTGTTCAGCGCCAGGATTCTTTCACGCGGACGCAGGGCAAACGATTCCTTCGCATCGTCGGTGTAATTGTTCACGGGAAGGAGAGACGCAAAGACCACGCGAATATGGTGCAGACGCGCCAACTCGGCCATGGACGCGTAGTTCGCCTCGATATCCTGGTTGCGCGTGGACCCGGTGACGCCGGCTACATCGTTGGTTCCAGCCAGCACCACCAGAACCGTGGGATGGAGTTCAATCACGTCCTGGCGGAAGCGCACCAGCATCTGCGGAGTGGTCTGCCCGTCGATGCCGCGGTTCACATACGGCTTGCCGGGAAAATAATCTGCCAGCTTCCAATAGTCGGTGATGGAGTCACCAACGAACACGACGCGATGCTCGCCGGCCTTCGGGGGAGTGAGCGCCGCATCGGCCTCGCGATAGCGTTTCAGTTCCCCGAAGTCATCGGTGTAGATGGCAATCCGCGACGCACGGTACTGATCGAGGCCGGGGGAACCGGTGGTGGGAAGCGAAGGTGCAGACTGCTGGGCGAACAAAGCTGAAGACGCAAGCAAAACAACGACGGCAATGATCCGGCGCATGCCGCAGATGCTATCACGGCTTCCGGCAGCAGCCGAGCTGGCCGGGTCAGAGATCCGGTCCCACACGGGGGCGAAGGCGCCCGTCCCCACACGAGCATCGCTGATCACATCCCGTCGTAATTCGGGCCGCCGCCGCCTTCCGGCGGCACCCAGGTGATGATCTGGTATGGGTCGGCAATGTCGCAGGTTTTGCAGTGCACGCAGTTGGACGGGTTCAGGCTGATGCGCTTGCCGTTGGGCTGGCTCGCGTCTTCCACCATCTCGTAAACGTTCGCAGGACAAAAATTCTGGCAAGGGCTGCCGAATTCCTTCACGCATTTCGTGTTGCAGATGTTGGTGTCGTGAATCACCAGGTGCGACGGCTGGTCTTCTTCGTGCTTCGTGCCCGAGTGGTAGAGGTCGGTCAGCTTGTTGAACGTGAGTTTGCCGTCGCCCTTCGCGGGGCCCAGCATATGCGCTTCCGGGCCGCCATCGGCAGGAAGGTCGGCCAGCTTGTGCATGTGCTCGTACCCAGCCTTCGCGGGATACCGGTTGCGCAGGCCGCGTCCGCCGGTGATCATCTGCAGTCCAGTGTGGAACATGCCGGCAAACATTCCGTGCTCGAATCCCTGGTGCAGGTTGCGCACCTTCCACAGTTCTTCCTTGATCCAGCTGGTTTCGACTTTTTTCTGGAACCCGCTCAAGGTTGCCGCAGACGCATCGTCTTTCGTCAGCGCTTCGAATGCGGTCTCGGCCGCGAGCATGCCGCTCTTGATCGCGAGATGAATTCCCTTAAGCCGCGCCGAGTTCAGGAAACCCGCGGAATCGCCGAGAATCATCCATCCGTTGCCTGCGACCGGCGGAATCGCCCACCATCCGCCGTAAGGCATCGACTTGGCCCCATAGCGGATCATCTTTCCGCCGTCGAGCAACTTCGCCACAAACGGATGCTGCTTGAAGTCCTGCAGCACATGTTGCGGATCGAGCCGCGGATCGGCGTAGTCGAGTCCGGTCACAAAGCCAAGCGAGACGACATTATCTTTCGACCCGTAAATCCAGGCTCCGCCGTATTCATGGGTGGTGAGCGGCCAGCCCATCGTGTAGATCACTTCTCCCGCCGCGATGCGCCCCGCCGGAACTTCCCAGAGTTCTTTCACGCCGACGCCGTACGTTTGTGGGTTCGCGTCTTTGTCGAGATCGAATTTCTGAATTAACTGTTTCGTTAAAGACCCGCGCGGCCCTTCCGCGAGAATCACGACCTTGGCTTGCAGATCGTATCCCGGCTCGAAGTTGGATTTCTGATGACCTTCTTTATCGACGCCTTTGTCGTCGGTGCGGACGCCGGTTACTTTGTCTCCGTCGTATAAAAGTTCCGATCCGGCGAATCCCGTGAAGATCGTGATCCCAGTCTCTTCCACCTTGCTCCCCAGCCACTTCACAAAGCGGTTCAGCGAGATCACATAGTTGCCGTGGTCGCGCAGGAAGGGTGGCGTGATGGGAAACTTGAACTTGCCATTCTTGGTGAAAAAATAAACCGACTCCTTTTCAACCTTGGCATCGAGCGGAGCTTCCTTCTCGAATCCCGGAAGCAGTTCGTTCATGGAGCGCGGATCAAGCAACGCGCCGGACAGGCAGTGCTGTCCGACCTCGCGTGCTTTCTCGAGAACGTAGATGTTTTCCTTGCTGAGTTGCGAGTCAGGATGCGCGGCGTTGTGCGCGTCGATCAACTGCGCCAGACGCAACGCGCAAGCCATTCCCGCTGGCCCGCCGCCGACGATCACGACATCGGCCGGCATCTGCGGACGCTCAACGCCTTCGAGAGGTTTGCGGAAGAAAAGCATGTTTCAAAGTTTCAAGGTCTCAAGGTTTTAAGGTCTCAAGGTTTCAAGGTCTCGGAGCGCCGGATTTCAAGGCTTGCTCTTCACAAATGGTTTTATCTCTGAAACCTTGAAACGTGAAACTTTGAAACCTTACGTTCCCGCCTTCGCCTTCTTCACTTCTTCAGTCAACGGCGGCACGATGTCAAACAGGTTCCCGACAATTGCATAGTCCGCGATTTCGAAAATCGGAGCTTCTGAATCTTTATTCACTGCGATGATCGTCCGCGAGCCCTTCATTCCGACGATGTGCTGAATCGCCCCGCTGATGCCGAGCGCTAAATAGAGTTTCGGTGCCACCGTCTGCCCTGACGATCCAATCTGACGGTCCATCGGCAGCCAACCCGAATCGCAGATGGGCCGCGACGCCGCGAGATCTCCTCCCAACGCGTCGGCCAACTGCTTGGCGATTTCAATATTCTTCTGCTCTTTGATGCCGCGACCAACGGCCACGATGATCTCCGCCTGCGTGAGATCGACCGCCTGCTTGGCTTCCTTAAACACTTCCTGCGGCCTGTTACGGATGACGCCGTCGGCAATTTCCACGGCCACGGTTTCGATGGGAGCCGCGCTCGCCCCAGCTTCGGCCTTATCTCCACGGAACGCGCCATTTTGAAATGTTGCGAACCACGGAGCATCGCTGGTGAAGCTCACATCCGCCGCCAGCTTGCCCTGAAACATCTGCCGCGTGAACACCAACTTCCCGCCTTCGTGCTTGAAGCCGATACAGTCGCTAATCACGGTGCGCCCCATCGCGGTCGCCAGCTTGGGCACAAAATCGCGCACCTGATACGTGTGCGGCATCAACACGAGCTTTGGCTGCTTGGCCCCGAGAAACTGCTTCAGCGCCGCGGCGAACGCGTCCGGAGTGTAGGGCTCGAGCTTCGGTGACTCGACGGCATACACCTTTGCCACTCTTTTCGCTGCAACTTCGGCGGCGAATGACGCAGCGTTACCGCCCACAACGGCTGCTTCGAGCGCCCAGCCAGTTGCGGCAGCAATCGCCTGTCCGGCAGTGATGGTTTCCCACGAGACGCGATTGAGTTTCCCTTCGCGCTGTTCGACGACTACAAGGATGGTTTCAGCCATGATGAGTTCTCAGTTCCCGGTTCTCAGTTCTCAGCAAAGATGCGCCACAGCGAGGTTCATGTGGGGACAGCCGCCTTCGGCTGTCCGCCGAGCTTCGCTCGGCCCGGCCGGGTCAAAGACCCGGCCCCACACTAGCATTTACAGCACACGCAACTCGTTGCGCAGTTTGTCGACTAGCTTCTTCGCGATTTCGCCCGCCGACCCTTCGATATGTTCCGTCTTCTTCGTCTTCTGCGGCACATACAACCGCTCGATCTTCTGCAGATTCTCGCCAATCGCCGACTGCACTTCCGCCAGCGCGACCTTCCGCAGCGGCTTGTTTTTCGCCTGTTTGATGCCAATTAAAGTGGCGTAGCGCAGCTTATTAATACCCGACTGAATCGTCAGCACCGCCGGTGTCGGCATGTCGACAAACTGAAAGTATCCCGCCTCGAGTTCGCGCTTCACGCGAATCCCGCTGTCGGTCTTCTCGATCTGCATGATGATGGTCGCGTGCGGAAGTCCCAGCAACTCGGCCAGGATCACGCCCGTCTGCGCGTAGCCGTAGTCGTCGGACTGCAGTCCTGTAAAGATCAGATCAAACTGTTCGTCCTTGATCGCCGCCGCAAAGGCCTTCGCGGTGTTGAACGCATCGAGTCCCACAAACTTGTCGTCCTCAAGATGAATCGCCCGATCCGCGCCCTTGGCCAGCGCCTCGCGCAGCACCTGCTGGGCCCGCGCCGGACCGCTCGTAATGACGACGACCTCGCCCTTGTGCTTCTCCCGCTGGCGCAGGGCCTCTTCCAGCGCGTAGGCGTCGGGCTCGTTCACTTCATACGACACATCTTCGCGGATCCATGCCCCGCTTTCATTGAGCTTCAGCGGCGCATCTTTCTGCGGCACCTGCTTCATGCAAACCAGGATTTTCAAGAGTGCGACTCCTTACCCCTACGGCTTTCGCGAGCCATAAGGAAACTTGTCAGTATAAATGAGCACCCTGAGTGCGGGGAAATGTAGTGACGGCAGTTCACTTTGTGATCCTAATCACAGACTCCCGCCCTTCCCTCCGTCAGCATGGCCCAGAGGCTCTATGCCAGACGACAACTTCTCCGCCATGCGCCAAAGCATCATTGACGGCGCGCCCGACACCGCCAGCGGCCTGGCGCAGCAAGCCGTTTCCGCCGGCATCGCCCCCATCGATGCCATCAACCACGGCTACGTTCCCGGCATGCACGACGTTGGTGAACAGTTCGCGCGCGGACAAATGTATCTCCCCGACATGATGGCATCCGCTGAAGCCATGCGCGCCGCCATGGCCGTGCTCGATCCGGAGATGAAGAAGTTCGGTACGGTGCGACCCATGGCCGGAGTCGTTGTACTCGGTACCACCAAGGGAGACATTCATGAAATTGGCAAGATCCTCGTCGGAACGCTGCTGACCGCGCACGGCTTCCGCGTCCACGATCTCGGCGTAGACGTTGCAGGCGACAAATTCGCTGCCAAAGCGCAGGAACTCCACGCGGACATCGTCGGAGTCTCGGCGCTGCTGACCACGACCATGCGCAATCAGAAAGGCGTCGTGGAGGCCATCGAGAAAGCCGGTCTGCGCCCAAGCGTAAGAATCATGGTGGGAGGCGCTCCCGTCACTCGCCGCTGGGCCGAAGAAATCGGCGCCGACGGCTACGCCAAAGACGCCATGAGCGCGGTCGAACTCGCCCGCCGGTTGATGGAACAAAAGACACCGGCCGCTGTGGCGCAGATATGAGATTCGAAGCTGGTTTTGGATGGCCCAGCGCACTTGCTTGGCACCGTGCTCTTGGCTGGCCCTGCGCTTCTGCTCGGCACTACGCTTTTGCTCAGCATTGCGCTTTTGCTCGGCACAGCCCTTCTGCTCGGCACGGCGCTTTTGGGTGGCGCAGCGCTTTAAGCGCTGCGCTCAGGCACCTCTTCTCTATACGGGCTTCAGCCCCCGAGGGACGTTACCCGGAGAGACGCGCATGAGACCAAAACTCCTACTGCTCGACAAAGCGCTGATCGAACGCATCCTCGAAGAAGTCTTCCAGCTCATCGAAGACCCCGGCGTTCGCGTCGCGCCTTATGTTGTCGACCTACTGCGCGCCGCCGGCATCAGCGTAAGAGATGGCGTGGCGCACATTCCCGAAGCTCTGGCGCGCCGCCTGCTCGATCTGGTCCCGCGCGGCTTCTGCCTCTACGACCGCAACGGCAAGCCGGCCGTGCATTATGGCGGCGATGACGTTCACTTCGATCCCGGCTCGTCGTGCCTGAACATTCTCGACGCAGAAACGCAACAGCCCCGCCCCGCGCTCTCGGCCGATCTCGTTCGCCTTGTGCAGGTCGCCGAGATGTTGCCGCAGTTCGCCGCCCAATCCACAGCCGTGGTCTGCAACGACGTCCCACCGGAAATCGGTGACTGGTACCGCCTGCTGCTGGTGCTATGGTATTCCGAGAAGCCCGTCGTCACCGGAGCCTTTTCGGCATCGAGCTTGCACACCCTGCTGGAGTTGGTGGCCATTGAGAGCGGAGGTCGCGAAGCGCTGCGCAATCACCCTCGCGCCATCTTCGATGTGTGCCCCTCGCCGCCGTTGAACTGGTCGGAATTTGCCTCGCAGAATCTCGTCGACCTGGCGCGCGCCGGAGTTCCCGCAGAAATCGTCAGCATGCCTCTGGCGGGCGCAACCGCTCCGGTCACGCTCGCCGGATCCATCACGCAACACGCCGCTGAATGCATCAGCGGCATCGTGATTCATCAGCTGGCGCAGCCCGGATCGCCCATCGTCTGGGGAGGCGCGCCCGCCATCTTCGACATGCGCACCGGAAAAACTCCTATGGGCGCGATCGAAACCGCCATGCTCGATGTAGGCTGCGCCGAAGTCGGAAAGTATCTCGGCCTACCCACCCACGCCTACATGGTCGCAGGCGACGGCCGCGTCATCGACGCGCAAGTTGAAATGGAAAGCGGAATGTCGACTATCCTTGGCACGCTGGCTGGGATCAACATGATTTCCGGCGCGGGCATGCTCGATTTTCTTGCGTGCCACAGCATCGAAAAACTTGTCATCGACGCCGAAGCGATCGCGTCGGCCCAGCGTCTGATCGAGGGCATCGAGGCGCGCACCGATTCGCTGGCCGTAGCCATGTTCGCGCAGACTGGATTGACGGGAGATTTTCTGAAACTGAAAGAGACACGCTCACTCTTCCGCAAAGAGCAACACTTCCCATCGGCGGTGATCGATCGCGGCCTTTCGGACATGGACGGCGCTACGCCTGACATTCTGCAGCGCGCCCGCCAGCGCGTGGAAGAATTGCTCTCCGCGTACGAACGCCATCCGTTACCGCCCGAGCGTGAACAGGCAATGATCGCCTTCGCACAGCGCGAAGCCAAACAGTCAGGAGTCGACCGCCTACCCGGAATACTCGACCGCGAGTACGCCCACGAACCTGCCTGATCGAGCTTTCAAATTAAGAACGGTCTTGCGGAGCGAACGGCTTCACCGGTTGCGGGAAAAACTTACAAATGCGCTGTACAACGTGGAAGAGCGGCCCTTCAGGGCCGCGTTAGGCGGGCGAAATCACTCTGGGCTTTAGTCCCTGTGGTTTTTGTGACTTCGGGACGCCGCGCTGAGACAACGAGAGCAGGTCCTACTCGGTGATCACGGTGGATTGGCCTGTCAGCTCGAACCGCTTGCGGCAGCGCATGTTCTTGCAGGCCATCATGTCGTCTTTGCGGACCATGTACGATCGGAATTTCGCAAAGCGGGCGCGGTCCCGCTCATCGGCGCGTCCGGAAAGCTGGCGCTTTTTCGTGCGCACCACCCAGGTGACTTCATATTCCCCCGCCTGGTGGCAGTGGGGACAATTCAGCGAAGCGGGTTTCTTCTCCTGCTTCTCATCAAAAAAATCGCGCTCTTCCATAGGCTTCGGCGTCGGGTCTGCGTTGTGACGCACCCAACCAACTATGAATTATTGCACATTCAGCGGGTGCCTGACTGCGAAACCCCACATGCGCGGCACTCAGGATAAACTCGCTGCAACGCGACATCCGGACGAGGTTTGGAGATTCGCATGGCTAGAAAGAAACAAATGAAGCGGTTTCGCGCGGTCACCGCGGTGAAGGAATTAGCCCGCGAGCGCGTCGGCGCGCCCCCCGCCGGACAAGTCGTAGTCGAGAAAAAGAAGAAACCGGAGAAGCGCAAGCCCACCCTGCGTGACTTGCTGCAAGAAGAAGAATGAGGCACCGGCGATTTAGTTGAAGGTTGCCGTCACAACCAGGTTCCCACTCAGAGTGAACGCGCAGACGTTGCTGGTCGGAGACGTTGGGCACATCGACCAGCCTCCAAACGTCGACGTGCCAGATGGCGTTGCGGTCAGCGTGATCGAAGAACCACTTGTAAAAGTCTGTGTGCTGCACGGCCCTGGCGTTGAACAGCTATAGCCGAGGGCCGGATCCGAGACCGTTCCAATGCCGGCACCCAAGAAAGTCACGCTCAAAAGCGGGTTACCGCTGCCCCCGCCCGTACCAGTAAAGCAAACTACATTTGCCGTCATATACCCCGTCACGACCGCGCCCGATGAAGACAAGCCTCCTGAACTGCTGTTCGTGGTGACCG
The DNA here is from genome assembly GCA_963832015.1 of uncultured Acidobacteriaceae bacterium. GTDB lineage: Bacteria > Acidobacteriota > Terriglobia > Terriglobales > Acidobacteriaceae > Sulfotelmatobacter. Next base: position 13,761 of record CAWHSR010000017.1, on the reverse strand, counting down.
TGGCCGAAATCAGCGTGCCGCCGCACGATTCGCCGGTCGCCGTCAGCAACCCCGTAGAACTGACGGTGAACATCTGGGGCGTGTTCGATGACCAGGTCACATTGCTTGTTATGTCTTTTGTCACAGGTGGGTGGATATAAGTACCCAAAGCTCTCAACTGCACCTGCCCGCCGGCATTGTCGATTACCGGAGTAGTAGAAGAGCCGAACGTCTCAACCGTCGGTTGGATCTGAATCGATACCAACTGCTGACTGTGCCCGCAACTGTTCACACCCAGCAGCATGCCCGCAATAGCGACCAGGACTGCGATGCTCCACCACTTCCCGTTCATGAACAACTCCTGGGGTTTCTAAACTGGGGACACGCGCACCGCGCGCCGAATGGGCCAATTTAGTCAATGGCCAAGCAAAAAGCAATAGGAACAAATGGTTCCACCCATCACCCCTTGACCGCCTCCGCCACGACCTTCGCAAACTCTTTTACATCCTCTTCTGTCGTGTCGAAGGAGCACATCCAGCGCACGATGCACTCCTCTTCAATCCACGGATAGAAGAAGTACTGCTCTTTGATTTTCGCGATCGCAGGCTCCGGAATCTGCGCGAACACGCCGTTGGCCTCGACCTTCCACACCACTCGAACCTGCGGAATCTTCCGCACCTCGGCTTCGAGCACCCGCGCCAAGCGGTTCGCATGCTCGGCGCTCCGCCGCCACAGGTCGCCAGTCAGAAGCGCCTCGAATTGCGCCGCAATGAAGCGCATCTTCGACGCCAGTTGCATCCCTTGCTTGCGCAGATAGAGAAAGTCCTTACTCATCTTCTGATTGAAGAAGACGACCGCTTCGCCGCCCATGATTCCATTCTTCGTTCCGCCGAACGAGAGCACGTCCACGCCCAGGTCGCGCGTTGCCTGCCGCAGTGTCTGGCCGAGAGTGACGGCAGCGTTCGCAATGCGCGCGCCGTCCACGTGCAGAAACATTTCGTGCTCGTGCGCAAAGTCGGCCAGCGCCCGGATCTCTTCCGGTTGGTAGACCGTCCCCATCTCGGTTGATTGCGTGATCGAGATGACCCGCACCTGCACGTGATGCTGGTCTCCGATGCCGTGGTAGGCATGCCGCACCGAGTCGAGCGTAATCTTTCCATCCTGATGCGGCAGCGGAATCAGCTTGCATCCCGTATGTTTTTCCGGTGCGCCGCATTCGTCCGTGTAGATGTGCGCGTACTCGCTGCACAGCACGGCATGATACGACCGGTTCAGAGACTGAAGGCTGAGAACGTTCGCGCCGGTCCCGTTGAACGTAAAGAACACGTCGATCCCCGCGCCAAAGTGCTCTTCAAATTTCGCCACGGCCGAACGCGTGTACGGATCGTCGCCGTAAGCCACCACGTGGCCCTGGTTCGCGCGCGCGATCGCTTCCAGGATTTCTGGATGTACTCCGGCATTATTGTCGCTGGCAAAGCTGCGAGCAGGCTGATTAGAAGATTGCGGCATAAGAAAACAATGTAGCAGAGAAATCTGCTCGCGTAGGGGCGGACGCAGCCTGCCCTGAGCAACGTCGAAGGGTCCGACTCGCGAAGCGAAGCGATCGCCCCCGGGACGAATGCGTCCGGGGACGCGCGTTTTTGTATGCTCGCAATCTTCTCAGATTGGCGCATGCATCAACGACGCATTACAATCCAGAATTCCCGGAGGACCGTTCGTGAGCGCGCACATCACTCGCCGGTATCTGATTCTCTTCCTGTTTTCCACACTCGCGGCGGCGCAAACTGCCGAGCAGAAAACGGCGAAGTACCTCGACTCCATCCGCCGTCAGCCTCAGTTACTGCTGGCATTCGTGCGCGAAGTACCCAAGGGAGGAGACCTCCACAATCACCTGGACGGCGCAATCTACGCCGAAGATCTAATCGACTTCGCAGCATCCGATAATTTCTGCGTCGACCGCACGACCTCGCGCCTGCTAGGCGCTCCCTGCGATTCCTGCGAGCATTACACGCCCAAGCCCGCCATCCGCTGCGCCTACAACGACCACATCCTCTACAACCAGATCATCGACGCGTGGTCCATGCGCAACTGGCGCGCGGGTGACGAGTCCGGCCATGACCACTTCTTCGCCACCTTCGACAAGTTCGAACTGGCGGCCGACAACCACGTCGCCGAGGCCGTCGCCACCGTCATCAACCGCGCCGCCCGCGAGCACGTGCAGTACGTGGAATTCATGCACACTGCCGACGGAGGCGCCGCCGCGAAACTCGGCATGCAACTGGAATGGGAAGACGATCTTGCCAAGAGGCGGGAGAAACTTCTTGCAGGCGGCCTGAAAGAAATCACGGCCGCTACCAGCAAAACATTGGCGGAAGACGACGCCCGCGCCCGCACCGAACTGAAATGCGCCACCCCAGATGCCGAACCCGGATGCAACGTCACGGTCCGCTACCTCTATCAAGTGCTGCGCGGCCTGCCGCGCGAAGCTGTCTTTGCGCAGATCGTGCTCGGCTTCGAACTCGCATCCTCCGATCCACGCTTTGTGGGATTGGACCTGGTCATGCCCGAAGACTGGTACGTCCCCATCCACGATTTCCACGAGCACATGGCCATGCTCGATTACCTGCACGGGGTCTATCCGAAGGTGCACATCAGCCTGCATGCTGGCGAAATCGCGGCGGGATTGGTGAAGCCCGAGGACCTCACCTACCACATTCGCGACTCGGTCGAGCGAGGTCACGCCGAGCGCATCGGCCACGGCGTCAGCGTGATGCTCGAGAAGGATCCCATCGGCCTGATGAAAGAAATGGCCGCGCGCAACGTGCTGGTCGAAATCAACCTCACCTCGAACGACCAGATTCTCGGGGTCAGCGGCGACGACCATCCTCTGCCTGTGTATATGAAGTATGGCGTCCCGGTTGCGATTTCAAGTGATGACGAAGGTGTAGCTCGCTCGGATATGACGCATGAATACCTGCGCGCCGTCGAAAGCTATCACTTGTCCTACACAGAACTGAAGCGCGTGACGCGCCAGAGCATCGAACACAGCTTCCTGCCGGGACAAAGCCTGTGGGCGGAAACGAAAAGCAGTTTTCGTCCAGTCGCGGCCTGCTCCGCGGATGTAGCGACCGAAGAGAAGCCCACGCCGAACTGCGAGAAATTTCTAGCGGGGAGCGAGCGCGCCCGCGAACAATGGAAACTCGAAACCGCCTTCGCGCGGTTCGAGAAGAGGTTCTAGAATCAGACAGGAAATTCGGGTACCCCATTTCTCGCGGGCCTTTTGCGCGAGAAGTGGGGCTTTTAGCCGCGGCGATGAAAGCAAGTGTTATCGCAAAGCCATGCCACGCAAACGAACCCTAATCCCGTCACCCCTAGCGTGGTCCCCGACCGCAGTCCCAGTCGCTCCCCCACTGCTGCCGGTAGTGGCCGAGCGCGGAGGCACGCAACTCCGCACTCCGCTCCCCGTGGCGATCATCGACACTCGCGAACAGAATCCGCTTTCCTTCCGCCGCTTTCGAAAATGGTTTGCCGACATCGAGGAGCGAGCCCTGCCCCTCGGCGACTATTCGGTCAGCGGGATGGAAGATTCCTGCGTGGTCGAGCGCAAAGATCTCGCCGACCTGATTCAATCCTTCACCACGAACCGGAAGGTTTTCATCAGCCGCCTGCGTCGCATGAGCGAGCGTCCCCACAGCCTGCTCGTGGTTACCGCGTCGCTGAGCGACATCAAATCCGAATATCCCTACCGTGCCGCGAATCCCAACCGCATCACGCAGTCGCTGATCGCGGTGCTCGCCGGGCTGCGCGTCCCCTTCATCTGCACCGAAACTCACGAACTCGGCGAGGAGATCGTCGCCTCCTACCTGTACCAGACATTTCTGTATGATTGGCTGGACCGCAACGGCCACGGCCGCCATTTATCCGACGGCGATTTGTGAACAACTTCACCCTGTCATTCTGAGCGAAGCGAAGAACCTATGTACTCCATGTGGACCACCGCGCCCACAACTTTCCGAAACGACTGCACCGCACTGCCTTCGAAATCATTCCCACATGCGCATGGCCCTAAATCATGAATGACCAATTTGCACTCGCCGACTCCGCTGCACAACTGATTCTGGAACGCACCGCACTCCGTCCGAAGATTGGCCTCGTCCTCGGCTCCGGCCTCGGCGGATTCGCTGACTCTCTCACCGACGCCACGCGCGTTCCCTACGCAGACATCCCGTCGTTCCCGCGGTCGACCGCCATCGGCCACGCCGGACAGATGGTCCTAGGCCTGGCAGCCGACGTCCCCGTCGCCGCTATGCAAGGCCGCGTCCATCTTTATGAAGGATATTCTCCGCAGGAAGTCACATTCCCCATCCGCGTCTTCGGACGCATGGGCATTCGCGCCGTCATCCTCACCAACGCCGCCGGAGGCATCAATCTCAGCTACTCGCAAGGCGCACTCGTCGTAATCCGCGATCACATCAATCTGCAAGGCGCGAATCCTCTGGTCGGCCCCAACGATGACCACTTCGGTGTCCGCTTTCCCGACATGACGCGCGCCTATGCCAAGGAGTATCGGCAGATCGCGCGCGAAGAAGCTGGCAAGCTGATCATCCCTCAGCACGAAGGCGTCTACGTCGGACTGCTCGGCCCCAGTTACGAAACGCCCGCGGAGATCGAATACCTGCGAAGAATGGGTGCCGACCTTGTAGGTATGTCCACAGTGGCGGAAGTGATCGCGGCCCGCCACATGGGAATCAAGGTGCTCGCGATTTCCTGCGTCACCAACATGGCCGCCGGAATCCTCGACCAGCCGCTCTCCCACGCAGAAGTCATGGAGACGGGCGAACGCGTCAAAACGACATTCGAAGCACTTCTGCGAGCAGTCCTGCCGCACATAGCCAAAGACGTGGCTGAACAGGGCTGATACTCGAGGGCGCCCCATTTCTCGCGCGTTCTTTGCGCGAGAAGTGGGGTTTTTGACTCTCCCGTCTAGAACAACAACTTCACACCCACCTGAATCACCCGCGGCCCTCCGCCACCCAACCCCGGATTCGTCTGCGCCTGGTCGGGAGTCTGCGTAATCAACCCCTGATTGGGCGTCCCTGGACTGATAAAGAAATTCGGCAACGCAAAATTCGGATGATTGAAAATGTTGAAGAATTCCGCCCGCAGCTGCAAGTTCACTCGATCGGCCAGCGGCGTGTTTTTCGTCAAGGCAAAATCCATGTTCCGGTAATGCGGCCCATAAATCGCGTTGCGCCCCAGAGTGCCAAAGGTTCCAAGAGGCGGATCCGCAAACGCGTCGCCGTTCAGATAACCAATCGTGTCGGGCGCCGCGGCCCAGTTCGAGTTGATGATCGGCTGCCCCGGCACCAGGTTCGGCCGTTGATGGAAGTTCGACGGACTGGGAAACTGATCGAAGGTCGCGCCGCTGGTGTCGTCCGCGTTAACCACCGGCACCGGGCGACCGCTTTGCAGCGTCACGATGGTGTTCAGCTGCCAGCCTTCCGCCAGACGCTTCGGCCCACCGAGACGCGGCAAGTCATAGGTAAACGCAGCCGTAAAGCGCTGCCGCGCGTCAAAGTTCGAAGGCCCGTGTTCCGCCGCAAGATTGTTGGAATCCTGCGGCAGCGCCACGGTCGCGAAATTGAAGTCGATGCCATCCGACGCATCGTCCAGCGACTTCGAAAGCGTGTATCCCGCGAATCCGGAAAGCCCGTGCCAGTTGCGGCTTCGCAGCGTCGCCTGAAACGCGCTATAAGTCGAAGCACTGATCGTGGCGAACTCGTCCATGAACCCATAGTTCGCATTCGGCCGGTTGCCAAATATGTCCGGCTGGTTCGCATCGCGCAGCCGCACCAGCTTGGTGCCTTTGCCCCCGATGTAGCCCAGTTGCAGAACCATGGTCCCGCTCAGTTCCCGTTCCACGTTCAAATTCCAGTTCTGCGCGTACGGAGTCACAAGATTGCGCGGCGTGAAGAAAATATCCGCTCCCGCTGGAGGATACGGAGGCGGAATCGGACTGACCACCGAATTCGCCGGGTTGATGCCACTCCACGCGGTTGAGTCATAACTGTTGGCCAGCGAAAGCACGGCCTGCGGCCCAATCGGATTCGTGGCCAGCCCGGCCGAGTTGGTGAAGTTTGCAATCATCAGATCCTGGGGGATGTAGTCGAAGTAAATCCCATAGCCTCCGCGCACCACGGTCTTCGATAAAGCGTTCCACGCAAATCCGACGCGCGGGCCGAAGTTATTCAGGTCGCGATTGTAGGCCCCATGCAATCCGTCGGTGCCAACCATGGCGAGATTGCCGTCTGTGCCGAGGTTCGACAGCAGATTGTTCTTTTCGCCCAGCGGACCGAAGTACTCCCAGCGCATGCCATAGTTCAGCGTGAATTTCGGCGAGACTCGGAAATCATCCTGCGCAAAGAACGCCAGGCCGTTGTTGAACGTGTTGCGCTGTGTATTGCCGGCGTCGACGGAAGGAAATGTATTGCCCAGATAGTAGTTGGCAAGCGTCACCGCCCCCGCATCGCTGCACTCGACCGGATCCGTCGGGCTTCCCGGGCACAACGCCAGCCCACTCGGATCTGACCCGAAGGAAAACAGTCCGCGCTCCAGATTGTTGTTGAAGCTGCTAATGGCGGCACGCCGGTACTCACCGCCAAACTTCATCGTGTGGCGCCCCTTCAGCCACGTGAAGTTGTCGAGAATCTGGAAACTCTGGCTGGTGCGCCCGCGCGGAATGCTGAACCCGCTCGCTCCCAGGTTCTCAAACGTGCCCCCGAAGTCGATCTCCGGCAGCCCTGTCTCGCCCGTGCCCATGTTGAAGGGCACCGCGGCCGTTCCAAAGCTGGCAGGATCGAGGTTCGCGTCGAGCGAACTGAACGACGTGCGGTAACGGCTGTACCCGAAACGCACTTCGTTGATTTTCGTGGGGCTCAACGTCGAAAGCAGACTGAACGAGAGCAACTGAACGCGCGTCGGCGAAGTCTGTGCGAACTCTGGTAGCCGCGAGCCCGCGCCGAATCCCAAACCGCCCAGCGGGAAAACCTGCTGACTGCGCGCGAATGCATAGCGTCCGGTCAGCGACTCCGTTGAGGTAATCTGCTGGTCAACCTTGGCGATAAAGCTGTCCACATCGTTCTTGTCTTGCACACTGCCGGCGAGCGTTCCGGCGATTCCGTTGAAGCCAGTCGCGGCCGGAAAAGTCGACGTCAGAATGTTGGTGAGCGCCGGGCTCGGTGTAACGCCGTTGCCTTCGACCAGCGTCTGGGCTGCCACAATCTGGTTCGGCAAAGCTGTGCCGCTGGCGGGAAGCAGAGGATTATTACCCGGCACCTGGAATGCAAAGTCTGATCCCACGCGCTCGCGCTGGCCCTCATAGGCGCCGAAGAAGAACGTCCTATCTTTCACGATCGGGCCGCCCAGCGACGCGCCAAAGTTGTTATTTTGAAACGGACTCTTCACGGCGGGCGTGCGATTGAAATAGTTCCGCGCGTCCATCGCGCTGTTGCGCAAAAACTCAAACGCCGACCCGTGAAAATGATTGCTGCCCGACTTCGTCAGAATATTCACCACGGAGCCGCTATTGCGCCCGTACTCCGGCGGAAAATCCGATTGAAGATTAAACTCCTGGATCGAATCAATCGGCAGCAACGACGCCGGAGCGCCCCCGATCCCCGTCTGGTTGAACGCGGAGTTATTAAAGAATGGATCGTTGTTGTCGGTGCCGTCGACTGTGTAGTTGTTCGACCGGTCGCGGTTACCGTTGATGGAAAACTGCCCGAAGCCACTCTGAATCGCAGCCACACCCGCCGGCTCGACCGTCGCGCCCGGAACCAGTGCCACCAACTTTCCGAAATCGCGCCCGTTCAACGGCAGATCTGCCACCAGTCGCTGGTCCACAACTTCGCCCAGTACGTCGCGGGTCCCTTCCACCAGCGGAACGTCTTCCGTGACCGTCACGCTCTCCTGATGCTGCTCCACTTTCAGCATGGCGAAGTCGGCCGTGGTGTCGAGGCCAACACTCACCACCACATTCTGCGCAACCGGCGCGAATCCCGGCGCGTGCACGGTGACGGTATAAGTGCCGGCGGGCAATTCCGCGAGCACATACGTGCCTTCTTCGTTCGTAATGCCGTCACGCGTCAGGCCGGTGTCCACATTTTTCGATGTGATTTTCGCGCCGGCAAGCAACCCGCCGCTCGGATCGCTGACTTTCCCACGGATCGACCCGCGATAGCTCTGCCCCAGCACCATTCCCGGCAGCAACAAAAGCATTCCTAGCAGGAATCCAGCGAACACACTCCTCCGAAATGAATGCGAAACGGCGCAATTCATGATGACCAACTCCTCCCGTATATAAACAATGGACGTACTACGACGCAGTTTGGCGTGACGCTGCGTCTATTTTCCAGCTCTTGGGATAAACAGCATCGCGGGCGGCTTGATCCCATAGGTCGCCGCAAAACTATTCTGATTCACCGCCAGCCCGAGATGCCCCCGCGAGTCTATGTACAGCAGCGGCTGGTTCACCGGCACATCGCTGAAAGTCTTCACGAACTTCATCTTCAACTCTTTGTCGCCGACCTTGACTGGAACTTCCTGGCCGCGCTGGTATCCCAGCTTCAGGAAGTCGTCGCCATCCAGATTGGTTACCAGGTTGCCGAACGGCCCGTCCGTCGCGATCACCGTCGCGCTCAGTCCGGTCTCGTCGAGCTTCGCGACCTTCCAGTCCAGGCGGACCAGATCTTTGACGGGCATCTCCGGACCAACCTTCGTCCAGTCATCTCCGCGCGCCACATGCGCGCCCACGGGCGAGAAAATATCGCGTCCGTGAAACGTTGACGACCTCTTCGTCCCAATCATCCAGTCTGGATTCGTAATCTCGTGAACCGACTCAATCCCATCGCGCTGCTCCACCAGCGTCAGCAGTCCGTTATCCGGCAACACAAAATATTGCCCGCGCTTGGAGCGCGCCACGATCGCCTTACGCGTGCTGCCCACGGTCGGATCCACCACCACCACAAACACCGTCCCCGCCGGAAAATACGGAGTCGCCCCATACAGGTAGCGCGCCCCATCGAAAATGGAGAACGGCGTCACCTGGTGGGTCAGATCCACAATGCGCACGTCGGGCATAATGCCGTACATCACGCCGCGGCAAATTGCCACCGAGTCGTCCAGGACGCCGAAATCCGTCATGAATACGATCGTCGGCGGATACTTCTGGGCCGTCTGTGCCCCCGCATACAGAGGCGCGATCAGTGCTAAGACCAGAAGAAACGCAACCACCATCGCCCCTCGCGACGAGAGGCTCCGGCCACGGAGCAATGCAGTCATAGTTTCAGTCCTGAAATGGAATCGAATGCAAGTCTACGAACCCACCGGAGTCACAGCGCCAGACCACCGAGCGCAGAACTGGCGCACTCCCATTGCTGGTGAATTTGATTAGACCCGCAATTCTAAATAAAGACGCAATAAAACTGGAAGCGACGCGTAGTACGCACCGCCGCGTCTCGCGTTCTATAATGCTGCTGCAATCCAATTCCCGGAGGCTCCTATGTCGCAACTCATCCCCGAGAAGTACCGCGATCTGTTTCAGAAGCGGGCCTTTGCCAGCCTGGGGACGTTAATGCCCGACGGCCGCCCGCAAGTCACGCCCGTATGGTGCGACTTCGACGGCGAGCACGTCATCTTCAATTCCGCCAAGGGGCGCCAGAAGGACCGCAACGTCCGCCGCGATCCCCGCGTCTCGCTCGCCATCATCGATCCCGAAAATCCGTACCGCTATCTCGAGATCCGCGGCCGCGTCGTCGAGATCACGGAAGACGGCGCCGACGACAGCATCAACAAGCTGGCGAAAAAATATCTCGGCGTCGACAAATATCCCTACGCCCAGCCCAGCGAAGTTCGCGTGATCTACAAAATCAAGCCCGAGCACACTACAGTGATGGGATAGGAATCAAGGTTTCCAAGGCTGCAGGGTTTCAGAGTTTCAAGGTTCTTTTGGAAACCCTGAAACTTTGAGACCTTGAAACCTTCCCCCTCAACATTCGAGGAGATTCCCATCCGCACCTACAACCTCTGTTTCCTAGGCTACGGCAACGTCAACCGGACACTCGTCCGTCTCCTCGAAGACCGCGCCGAAGAACTCCGCGCCCGCCACGGCATCGCCTATCGCATCACCGGAATCGCGTCCCGAACCCTCGGCTGGATCGCCGATCCGAACGGCCTCGATCCGAATACTCTATGTGGCGCGGGCGCCCCCGCCCGCGATATGCGGGCAGCGAATCCAAATCGTAGCGCCAGCCAGATCGCAGCAGGAAATGTCCGCGACTGGCTCACCGCTGCCCGGGCCGACGTCCTCTTCGAAGCCACATCCCTCAACGTGAAAGACGGCGAGCCCGCCGTGACTCACATCCGCGCCGCCCTCGAGCACGGAGCCCACGCTATCACCGCCAACAAAGGTCCCGTCGTCCGTGCCTACCGCAACCTCCGCGACCTCGCCGCGAAGCAGGGCAAACAATTCCTCTTCGAATCGACGGTGATGGACGGCGTCCCCATCTTCTCCTTCTTCGATCAACTCCCCGCAATCCACATGCAGGGCTTTCACGGAATCCTCAACTCAACGACCAACGTGATCCTCAGCGAGATGGAGCAAGGCCTCACCTTCGACGAATCCCTGAAGAAAGCGCAGGCTCTCGGCATCGCCGAAACCGACGCCACCCACGACATCGACGGCTGGGACGCCGCCGTCAAAACCGCCGCCCTCATCACGGTCCTGATGGACGTCCCCGTGCGCCTGGAAAACATCGAGCGTGAAGGCATTCGCGACCTCACCCCGCAAGCCCTCCGCAACGCCCGCCGCGACGGCTGGCCGTTCAAGCTGGTCTGCCGCGCCCGCCGCACCGCCACAGGCGTCGAAGCCAGCGTGAGGCCCGAAAAGATTCTCAGCACGCAACCCATGGCCCGCATCACCGGGACGAGTTCCTACATCTATTTCGAAACCGACATCTTCCCCGGCCTCTCCATCACCGAAGAGAATCCCGGCCTGTACGCCACAGCCTACGGCCTGCTGGCGGATTTTGTGCGGGCGGCAACCGCGAGCTGAACGAAGGCGTGAAGCTCCGTGGAAGAGCGGCCCTTCAGGGCCGCGTTAAGCGCTATTCAAAATTAACCTGGGCTTCAGCCCGCGACGGAGTGTCCTCGCGCCCCGAGCCGCCGCAGGGGCTAAAGCCCGCACCCCTCTTCCCTACTACGCGGGCCTGAAGGGCCGCTCTTCCACGTCAACACCCTTGTCCCCGTCGCAAGACAAGATCGAGAAAGGCTCTGCTTCGAGCAAGACTCGCTATACCGTGACCGTGATAAAAATAGATCACTATGCCGACCACTGAAGAAGCCACTCCGACCCTCGACCTCTCCTACGTCCGCTCGCAGTTCCCCGCGCTTGCCCAGACCGTCAACGGACACCTCGCCGCCTTTCTCGACGGCCCCGGCGGAACGCAAGTCCCGCAGCGCGTAATCGACGCCATCTCCGACTACCTGCGCCACAACAACGCCAACACCGGCGGTGCCTACGCCACGAGCCGCCGCACCGACGCCATGATCGCCGAAGTGCGCAGCGCCATGGCCGACTTCCTGCACTGTGGTGCCGACGAAGTCGCCTTCGGTCCGAACATGACCACGCTGACCTTCGCCATCAGCCGCTCCATCGGCCGTGACCTCAAGCCCGGAGACGAGATCGTAGTTACGCGGCTCGATCACGACGCCAACGTTTCGCCCTGGCTCGCGATGGCCGAAGACCGCGGCATCACCGTCCGCTGGGCCGAGATCCATGACGAGGACTGCACCCTCGACATGGCCGACCTCGCATCGAAAATCAATTCCAAAACGAAGCTGGTCGCCGCCGGATACGCCTCCAATGCTGTTGGCACCATCAATCCCATAAAAGAAATCGTGAAGCTGGCCCACGCCGCCGGAGCGCTCGCCTACATCGACGCCGTCCACTACGGCCCGCACGGGCTCATCGACGTCGCCGCGCTCGGTTGTGATTTCCTGGCGTGCTCCACTTACAAATTCTTTGGCCCACACATGGGCGTGCTCTTCGGTAAGCGCGAGCACCTGAAGCACCTGCGCCCATACAAAGTTCGTCCCAACACGAACGCGATTCCGAACTGCTGGGAGTGGGGCACGCTCAACCACGAATGCATCGCCGGGATCGCCGCCTGCGTGGAATATTTGGCCGACCTAGGCCGCCGCGCTCTCGAATCGGGTGGAGACGGCAACTCATGTGGGGACGGCCGCCTCGGCCGTCCGTCGAGCGAAGCTGGACCGCTCAGCCGCCGCGCCGCCATCGAAGCAGCCTACGTGGCCATCCACGAACACGAGAGCGCTCTGCTGAAACGACTGATCGCCGGACTCGTCAAGATTCCCGCCCTCAAGATCTACGGCATCACCGATCCCGCACGCTTCCACGAGCGCTGCGCCACCCTCGCCATCCGCATACCAAACCACACTCCCCTCGGCCTCTCCACCAAACTCGGCGACCGCGGCTTCTTTACCTGGGACGGCAACTACTACGCCCTGAATCTGACCGAGCACCTCGACGTCGAGAAATCCGGCGGCTTCCTGCGCATCGGCCTCGTACACTACAACACAGTTGAGGAGGTCGACCGCCTCCTGGCGGCCCTGCGCGAGATTGTCAGCGCGTAGTCCCGCGAATCGATCCAGTTCACTACTCAGAGCATCTGCAAGAGAGAGTCTGAAAAAGACTCTCGAAGGAAGAAGGCCTATGATCCGTGTCCTGGCGCTAGCCCTGCTGCTCTCAGTGCTCCCCGAACGAGCGGTCACGCAGACGAAGATCACAACTTCCGCCGACGTCAAGAGCATGATTCTCGCCCTCGAGAGCGCCTGGAACCAGGCAGAGATCCATCACGACGCGACCGCGGCCGCCTCCATCATGGCAGATACCTTCGTCAGCGTTGATCACCACGGGGCCCTTCAGAACAAGCAGCAATACCTCGCAGGCATCAAGGATCTCTCGTTCAGTCCCGCCGAAATCGCCAACTCCAACACCAGCGTCTACCTCTACGGGAACATCGCCATCGTGACCAGTGAATATCGGACCAAAGGCACCGATGGCGGCAAGTCCTTCGCCCATCACGGGCGTTTTACCGATACCTGGGTGAAGTTGAACGGAGAGTGGAAGTGCGTTGCGGATCAGGAGACTCTGATCCACTAAGTCGTCAGAAGAAAATCTCCCGTTATCAGAAACATCTTCCTCATGGGAACCCCCGAGGCCCTCTTCTGGACTCGCACACAACCGCCGCAAAAACAAAAGCCTGGGACGCGTCCCGGGCCGAAAAAACTTCTGCCCCACGCCGCTAGGCGCTGGGCATCGCGACAGTTCTGATCAATCTCTTACGGCCAGCGCTTGGCTGTGTCTTCCCATCCCGCCGCGCGCACCGGCTGAGGCGCCGGAATCGAAGGCGGCGCGGGAATCGAAATGCGCGCTGTGGCTTGCGGTCCGTTGACGGCAGAGGCGAGCGCGGGCTTCCCCATATCCGACGCCATCTCTTTTTCCTCGGAGAGCAGCGGAGCCACCAGCCGCAGAGCTTCCACTTCTTTCTCCAGGCGCGTCAGCTCCATTTCCTTCTGCCGCAAAACTTCATAAACATTTTTCATGACCATGGTACCTGCCCGTTGTGTTCGAAGTTTGCAAACCTGTCTCCGCACTTTAGCAGAGTTGCCTATGTTGTCAAGGGTTTCCGCGGCTCTTGCAGT
>CAWHSR010000016.1:0-60795 GCA_963832015.1 uncultured Acidobacteriaceae bacterium | reverse complement strand
GTCCGATCGAGAACCTGACCACGGTGACCAAGCACGGCACGATGATCGGCACGGTCGCCTACATGTCTCCGGAACAACTGCGGGGCAAGACGGTCGATCACCGCAGCGATATCTTCAGCTTCGGCGCGATTCTCTACGAACTCATGGCCGGACGCCGAGCGTTCCGCGGCGAAACCGAAGTGGACACCATGACTGCGGTCCTGCGGGAGGAACCGGAGGGCATGGACTTGGAAGCCTCGGCGATTCCGCCTGGATATAAGGACATCATCAAACATTGCCTGGAAAAAGATCCGGAGAACCGTTTCCAGTCGGCCAAGGATTTAGCCTTCGCGTTAGAGACTCTCTCCACATCTTCACCTTTCAGAGTGGCTCGATTCGGCAAGAGCACAGGTATTACGCATGCGCTGCCTTGGACTCTGGTAGCTGTACTGGCGACGGCGGTGGCTCTTCTCTGGTTACCCCATTCCTCCGCACGCCGGCCTCCTCTCCGGCCTACCGCCGCCTGACATTTGAGGCGGGCACGGTGTATTCGGCTCGCTTTGCACCGGGGGGCAGTCGATCGTCTACAGCGCGGCCTGGAATAGCAAACCGGCGCAGCTTTTCTCCACAGTAGGAGATTCCCTTCTAACCCAGCCACTCAATTTGAGCGATGCCAATCTGCTGGCATTTCACGCAACAATGAACTCGCGGTCGTGCTGCACGGCACCCACGACGGCCAACTGGAAACCGTCGGCGGAATGCTGGCTCGTGCGCCGCTGGCTGGCGGATCTCCAAAGGAACTTCTGGCGGATGTTCGCTGGGCCGACTGGGACGCACAGGGCAATTTGGCAGTTGTGAATTACGTCGACGGTCACAGTCGTCTGGAATATCCCATCGGCAAGGTGGTCTACCAGACCGGCGGATGGATCAGCAATATTCGTTTCTCTCCCCAAGGCGACAAGATCGCGTTTATGGACCACCCCGCGCTCTGGGACAATCGCGGTCGGTGTGCATGGTCGATCGGGCGGGACATGTGCAGGCTCTTACGAAGAATATGAGTCCGAGCAAGGAGTTGCGTGGCACCCGAATGGAAAAGAAGTCTGGTTCACGGCCACGGAAAAAGGCACGAACCTGAATTTGATGGGGTAAGCTTGTCCGGCAAAATCCGCACTGTGCTTGATTTGCCGCTGGGAATCACCCTGCAAGATATTGCTCCTGACGGCAGTGTCCTGGTGGCGTTGAACTCCAAGCGTCTGGCGATGGCATTCAGCACTTTGGGCAGCAAGGAAGATGTGGAACTTTCGTGGCACGACTGGAATGTTGCCAAAGATATTTCGCACGACGGAAAGTTTGTGCTGTTTGAAGATGCCAGCGAAGCGGCCGGACGGGGCTATGCCGTGGCTCTACGGAAGCTAGACGGCACGCTTCCGGTTCGTCTCGGGGATGGCAGCGCGGGGGGACTTTCGCCCGATGGAAAGTGGGCGATCTCCGTTTCCACCGGACAACCCCAGCAGATGACGCTGCTGCCTATCGGTCCCGGGCAATCCCGGTCTGTCGACATCAGCGGATTGGAACATATGCAGAGTGGATGGGCCCGCTTCCTTGCGGATGGACAACGGATCATCGCCAATGGAAATGAACAGGGCCATGCGACCCGGTGCTACGTGCTGGAAATTGCGAGCGGAAAACCCAAAGCCGTGACCCCCGAGGGAACGGTGTGCGGTCCGTCGTCGCCCGATAGCCGCTTCGTAGTCGGAGTCGGACCGAATTCCGCCGTCGCGATCTATCCAGATAGGGGGCGGCTCGTCCCGTTCGATCCCCGGACTGGAAGCGGGTTCCTTCCCGTGCAATGGTCGAGCGACGGCTCCGTGCTCTACGGCTATCACACGGGCGAGCTTCCCAGCAGAATCTATAAGGTTGAGATCGCGACCGGCAAACAAACGATGGTTCAGGAACTGCGGCCAGGAGTTCCCGCAGGAGTTGTGATGGTGGCGCCTGTGTCGTGAATCGCGACGGAACGCGATTCGCCTACAGCTACAATCAGACGCTGTCGGTTCTGTATCTGATCTCCGGTTTGCACTAGAGTTTTTCGTAGACTCGAGTCTCTCAATCCAGAGATCCCGCGAAATCCGTCGCGACATAGTGGAAGAAAATTGAAGTCGAAGTCTGGCCTTCGCCCAGAATGTCGCGGTAGTGCGGCAATCGAGTTCCGCGGTAAGCGAGGCCATCTCCCAGCGCCTGGTAAACCGTTACGGTACCGCTAGGCGTATCCAGTCGAATCGGCCACGGGGTTGCAAGCGCGGGCTCGGGAGAAAAATCCAGGCAGAACGTAACGCTGAACTCACATTGCTCCCGGTCGGTGTGCTTCTTCAGTTCCGCTCCGCTCAGGTACGAAGCAAGATAAACGTAAGACGGCTTGAGCGATTCCCCGGCCACAGCGCTCAACGTCGCCGCGATGTCATGGTGGAAGAAGCGCGCCACCGGCTCGTTATAAGCCACATAACGACGCGGGCTCTGTCCGTCCCCAAGCGGATCGCGCCGGTGCGAATCAGGTAGCGATAATAGCGGCGCAAAGCCGCCACTATGAAACGGGTGGATCAAGTCACCGAGCGGCGCGTAGCCCTTTTCGCGAAAGAACGGAGATGCCTTGCTGATCATCTCTTCGCGCTCGTCATGACGGTGATCCATTCGGTTCGGAAATCAGAATATCTGCTGCCGCCAACAAGCAGCGCGCCTGTCCGGCACTGACGATGGCACTGGCTCGTTCGGGTCGCAGACCTCGCAATATGCGCTCCAGTTGCGGCCCCAGCCAGAAAGGAAGCAGGCTTCCGCTCGCCGGGTTTCGCACCCATGCTATGGTTCCCTGCAGAGCGAATCCAGAGAGCAGCTCCTTCTGCGACGCAAGTTCATCCGGCACTTGCCCCGCGGCACACAAAATACATCGGGATTCAGATAAAGAGCTTTGATGCCGATCTTCTTGAAGCCGCAACGACCGCAGTGCGCGCTGCGGGATCAGGTGCAGTGGCAGTTCATCCAGCAGGCAATAGAAGCGATCGGGAGGAAGTGTCGCGGCATAGCGTCTGCCGCGACACTCCCCTCCCATCAGGGTTGTCATCCATTCCAGCCACGCCGGGTTGTTTAGCGACGAAGCCATCCGTTTAAGGTAAAGCGGCTGTCGGCGAAAAGCTGCGAAGCGCAATTCACCGGAGTGATCTCGTGCAGCAATTCGCACGGGAAAAAGACGATCTGGTTCTGCTGCGGAACGATCGTCTGGTAACTGCCTTCGCTGACGTAAGTTCCCTCTTCCAGGCGCGCATCGTGAATCCGCAGTTCCCCACCTTCGAACTGCCGAGGCTCGCGATGGAAGAAATAGACAAAGGTCAGGTGGCGCGAGGCCACCCGATCGCTACCGTTGTCGCTGTGGAAGTGGAAGAAATCTCCGTCGTTGCTGGCGGTGACCTGCGCCTCCACGTCGGCGATGGAAAATTCCTCCATGCCAAGCTTCTCGAGAACCTGCGGCAACACGGACTTGATGCGTGCCAGCATCATGTCCTGATGATGCGCCAGGTCCATCAGAACGCGCGAGCGGCGATGTTCATAGTTGACAATGCCGCCATCCGCGCTGGGAGAGACCACTTCGCTGGCGCTGAAATCGGCCTCGTGCTCCAGCGTGAAGCGCGTGAGTTCCTCAAGTTCCTGCGGCGCCAGGAATTCGTCCAGCACTACACATTGTGCCGGCAAAACGGCCGGCCGCTCGGCGACGGCCGGCGGTCTCTGAAACGACTCGTGACGAACGGCCGTCCGGAGGTTGCGGCTCCCTCAGGGATGCTGGGGCTGTCCTTTCGGGCGCTCGGACTCTGCGGCCCGGTCCGGCGATCGGCGGATCCGGCTGCCCTGGGGACGATGGCGGCGGTGCGCTGGCGTGCGCATCGGCGCACCTGGCGGCTGCGGCTCTTCGGCGGAGTGCGGATCGCGGGCGCTGCGGTTCTTTGTGCGGAGGCTCGAACACCGGGTCCGGCTGCGGACGGCGGTTGCGGCTCTCCCATCGGTGTTCTTGGAGCCTGCAGCGTAGGTATCTTCGCATAGTCGCGTCGCTCCCGCGCTGAGTCGCCGAGCGGCAAGGTGCCACCCTCGCAGAATGCGTTCGACAATACTGCCGCCGAGCACGGCGAAGGCCCGCTGCGCTACGGTTTCGCCCACGGCCGACGCTATGACCGCCCTGACCGCTTCCTGCGTTTCCTGGTTGTCGCCGGTGGCGGTCTTGGCATGTTGCAGCAGAGTGGCCACCAGCGCCCGTTCTTGCGCGCTGAGAATCCGCTCGTCCTGCATTAATGTTTCTGAAAAGGAATCTAGAATCTGCTTCGGTGTCATCAGAGACACGCCTCCCCGCGTGTACTTATGAAACACAATCAGGTTTGGGGCCCGACTTACAGGGGAAGAAGCACAGACGATATACCGAGAGCCTGTTGATAACCAAGAAAATTCTGCGAAGGAGCGGTGGCAGAAATGGACTACCGGTTCGCCATGGCGCCGACCATCGACTGGAATATTTTCATTCCGTCGGTGCAGCCCAGTTCCGGCTCGGCCGAGCGCTCGGGATGCGGCATCATGCCGACTACATTGCCCCCGGGACTGCAGATGCCGGCAATGTTATCCAGAGAGCCGTTGGGATTGGCCGCGGCAGTGATTTCGCCGGCTGGCGAGCAATAGCGAAACACGATGCGATTGTCGCGCCGCAATTCTTCGAGCGTCGCGGGATCGCAGAAATAGTTGCCTTCCATGTGGCCGATCGGGATGGTCAACACTTCTCCCTTGGCGCAAGCATTGGTGAAGGGAGTCTCGACGTTCTCCACCCGCACTTGGACCGGCTTGCAAACGTACTTGAGGCCGACGTTGCGCATCAAGGCGCCAGGCAGCAGCCCCGACTCGCAGAGGATCTGAAAGCCGTTGCAGATGCCGAGCACCAGCCCGCCGCCGTCCGCGAACTTGCGGACCGACTCCATCACTGGCGAAAACTTGGCAATCGCGCCGGTTCGCAGGTAATCGCCGTAAGCAAAGCCTCCCGGCACGATGACCGCATCACAGTTCTCCAGGTCGTGCGATTCGTGCCACAGGAACGTCACCGGCTGCTTGGCAACGTGCTGAATCGTCCAGTAGGCATCGTGATCGCAGTTCGAGCCGGGAAAAATGATGACGCCGAATTTCATGGGTGCCCTCAATTGCTGGAATTTGAGCTTAGTCTAGCATGCTCGCCGAGGACATGAATTGAAAACTCAGTCTGAACACGTCACTATTTATTACCATGATAGACCACGGTATAATGCCACTCGTCCCAGTTCACCGCTATTTTTAAAGACGACAAGCTGACCGTGATCGCCGTCTCAGCGTTGGCTTGTATTCTCCAAGATATTCTTCACGAGGGACGTGGGCCACGGAGTCACCGCGTGGCTCAGCGGCGCACATAGCGTCACTGTGAGCACGGTCGCCTTGCAATCCGACATTCCAGACGCGATGGATTTCGGCAAACGGCACGCTGGTTAACCTGGTTTCCGCGGTGATCCTGTGGCTCCTGCTGCTGACCGGTCTGCGATTACCGGCCGACGACTCGTTACTTTCTCGTGTTGGCTGTGGCGGGAAATCTTTTTACAGGAACCGGCTACTTCTTCTTTTCCGGCGTCACAAACTTTGGAGACTGGGCGGCGGTGATCCAAGATCTACATCCTCATTGGATATGGCGGGTGGGGCTCGTCGTTGCTCGGCGTTGCGTCGTATTATGCGTTCGATGCTGCTGGTAGGCGGCCCAACTGAAGCAATTTCGCGGCAACGTCGAGTATTCACGAAGGCTTCGTGTGCTGTGCTGGACGCCTTATTTCACGGACGGAATTTTGGCGGGATTCGCCGGCCTGCTCAATCCTGCTGGGTTGTTCTATGTGGTAGCTTCAGCCCTGCCCTCGACACTGGGCGCGAATGCAGGCTTGCTGAGCCTGCCAAGCATGCTGAGGGGAGAGAAAACCAGCGAGGAGAAAACGGTCGAGCCAATCCAGCGCAGTGCCGCATGGATAACAGTGGGCGCCATCGCGAGTCTGCTGTTCATCCTCGTGCTCGGCGGTGGGATCACATGGTTGCGACGATAATGTTCGACTACTCCCAAAGCTGAACTGCAGAGACGTGAGTTACACCGTCGCCTCGGTTGCGATTTCCTTCAGACGCCGCAGGTCGAGTTTGCCCGTGCCCAGATAAGGCAGCGCATCCACGTGCACAAACTGATCAGGCCGCGGCTTCCAGAGCGCCGGCAGATCGGACTTGGCAAGCAGCGCGAGGCACGCTTCCAGTTTGTCCTCGGGCAGCGTGTGCAGCACGATCAGGCGTTCGCCCTTCTTTTCGTCGGGAACCGCCGTCACGGCGAACGTCTGTTCGGTCGCGCCGCTGAGCTCGTGCAGCTTGTCCTCGACCTTGATGTGCGGCACCATCTCGCCGCCGATCTTGCTGAACCGGCTCAGGCGGTCGGTGATGCGGATGAACCCGTCCTCGTCCACCGCCGCGATGTCGCCGGTGTTGTACCATCCGTCGCGCAAAACCTCGGCGGTCTTCTCCGGACGATTCAAGTATCCCTGCATCACGTTGGGGCCGCGCACGAGCAGCAGGCCGGTCTCGCCGAGCGGCAACGGATCGAACGTCTCCGGGTTCACGATCCTCACGCTGATTCCAGGCAGCGGATGGCCGATGCTGGCGCGCTTCGCCCCGACCTGACGGAACTGCGCCGCGCGGAAGTCGCGCGTGTTCACGGTAACGGCCGGAGAACATTCGGTGCAGCCATAGCCTTCGAGCGGACGAATTCCGAAGCGGTCTTCAAAGGCAATCGAGATTCGCTCGGGAAGTTTCTCCGCGCCGGCCATCACGTACTGCAGGCTGCCGAAATCTTCCGGCGCGCAGCGCCGGATATAGGCCTGCAAGAAAGTCGGCGTCGCCAGCAGGAACGTCACGCCATATTGGCTGACCAGCGCTCCGATGGCTCGTGACTCGAGCGGGCTGGGATGGAACACGACGCCCATCCCGATCGTCGTGGGCAAACAAAGCGTCCCGGTGAAACCGAAGGAATGAAAGAACGGCAGGATCCCGAGAATCTTGTCGTTGCCGCCCCAGCATGAACACCTGGTTCAGTTGCTCGACGTTCGAGGCCACGTTGTAGTGAGTGAGTACGACGCCCTTGGGATCGCCCGTGCTGCCGCTGGAGAAGATGATCGTGGCGATGTCGTCGAGCGTCGGTCTTGCGGGTTGCTCCGACAGATTTCTCGATAAGCCGCACCGGCAGCAGCCAGGAGATGAGCGCGGCGCTCAACCGCTCGAGGAGCCGCGGCTTGTCGGCAAGATCCTCCAGCATGATCGCCTGCGCCGGCACCTGAAGTGAACGCGTTCCAGAAAGGCCTTCGACGTGATGACCGTCTTCAGTTCGCACTGCTTGGCGCACGATGCCAGCACTTCGTTGGACGCCGTGTAGTTCAGATTGACGGGAACCTTCCCCATCAGCAGCGCCGCCAGGTTGACCAGCGCGCCCGGAACCGAGGGCGGCAGCAAGATGCCAACCATTTTCTGGTCGCGCCAGACCGAACGCAGCCGTCGCGCCAGAAAAACGGTGCGGGTGAGAGCCTTGCCAAACGTGACTTTCGGCGTGCGGCCGTCCGCCATGGCGAAGCGGAAGGGATGACGCCGCGCGGTCTGCACGAACGAACGATGCAGCGTCCGCATGTAGCGCTTGCGGAAGTGATAGGCCTCGGCGCCGAGTTCCTGCACCGCCTGCCGCACTTCCTGCGCGCCCGTCGTCGCGGGCATCGGCTTGCCAAACGTCACGGTCACCGGATACGGAATCCGCCGCGGCAGCTTCCACAGAAATCTTCCGCGCTCGAAGCTGAAGATCGATCCCCACACGCCTCCGAGATTCACCGGGATGATCGGCACGTCCACGCCCTTCACGATTCTTTCCATGCCGCGGCGGAAGGGCAGCATCTGGCCGATGCGCGTCATCTGGCCTTCGGGGAAAATGCAGACCACCTCCCCGTCCTTCAGGGCCTGGGTTGCCGTGCGCAGCGATTGAATCATTTCGCGCGGACGCAGCTGCGAAGAGATCGGAATCACGCCCATGATCTTCGCGAACGGCTTCACCAGCGGATGATCATAGGAACCCTTGAACATCAGGAAGCGGATCGGGCGATCGATGGAGGCAATCAGCAGAACCGCATCCACCATCGAGACGTGATTCGGAACCAGCAGCGCGCCGCCCTTGGCCGGAACATTCTCGCGGCCCTGCAGATGAATGCGATAGAGAGTGTGGGTCGCGATCCAGAGCAGCAGCCGCAGCAAGGCGTCGGGCAGCAGGTACAGCACGTACACCGTCGCGGCCACGGTCATCAGCGAGGCGCAAGAAAAATCGCTGGACGGGCTCAGGTGGGTGTAGTGCTGGAAGACGTAGTAAATGCCAGCCGCGCCGCCGATGCCGACAAACGAAAGCAGGTTCGCCGCCGCGATCACGCCGCCCTTATCTTTTTCGTCCGGACGGTGCTGGATCAGCGCATTGACGGGAACGGCAAAAAATCCGGCGGCAGAAGCCCAGAGCCGCGAGCAGCACCAGCACATGCGAAACGAAAGCTCTGCCCGGAGAGCAGAATCCCGAACACGGTCATGCCGACCGAGCCCAGCGGAATCAATCCGTATTCGACCTTGCCGCTGGAAAGATATCCCGCGGCCAGACTGCCCAGCCCGATGCCAATCGCGACCGCGGCCTGAAGAATCCCGGTACGCGTGGAGCTGATGTGCAGGACATCGCTGCCATAGAACACGATGTTCGCCGTCAGCAGCGCGCCCAGAAACCAGAAATACGTGTTGCCCAGCACGGCCAGCCAAAGCACGCGATCCTTGCGGATCAGGCGTGCCCTGCACCCACAGATCGCCAATCGGATTGGCTCGAAACTTCTTCGTCGGGATCGGCGGCAGGAACTTTGCGCGATTCCCAGACTGAAAAGCAGTCCGACGCAGAGACAGGCCCAGAAAGATGAGCCCCGACCAGCCCTGATGGGACTGAAAAAAATCGGCCAGGAACGCGCCGGAAACGCCTCCGGCAATTACCGCCAGAAAAGTTCCGAGTTCGAGCACGCCGTTGCCCCACGAGAGCAGCGGCTCCGGCAACAACTCAGGGAGCAATCCATATTTCGAGGGACCGAACAGCGCCGCCTGCGTGCTCGCCAAAAACACCGCCGCCATTTCGAGGTTCAGGTTCTGCCAGCCCAGTCCCGCGATGGCCAGCACCATGACCGCCATCTCGAGGAACTTGGTCCAGATCGTGACCGTGCGCTTGCTGTAGCGGTCCGCGAGAAAGCCGCCGGTCATCGAGAACAGAATGAACGGAACCGAGAACAGCGTGCCGACGACTAGGACCAGGCGATCGCGATCGGCCTTCTGCATGGCCATTCCGAGGATGAGGAAGACGACCAGGTTCTTCAGGCCGTTTTCGTTGAACGCGCCCTGGAATTGCGTGATCACCAGCGACCAGAATCCGCGCCGCCATGGCCGAGGAGTCCGCGCGCCTCTCGGATGCGCCTTCCGTGGCGCGCGTTTCCGGCGGTCTCAACCACAGGCAAGACCGCACCTTGGCTCATAGAAGTGCTCTCACAAGCTCCTGCTGTCGTTGGAGTTCTGCCCATCTTGTCACGAAGGGGTTCGCGAATCCAGTCACAATCGATCAGAACGTTAGTAACTTCCGAGCTTGCAGGAAGAAAGAAAATGCAAGACCTGCCATTGCTGCGCGTTCTAGTATTTAGGCTACGGAATCACGAACATACGGGGGAGTGCCAATGCTGGAACTCGTTCTCGTAGTGATCGCGGTATTAGCCCTGAGCGAGCCGACAATTAGCATCGTCTTCGCTCTGGCCGCAGTCGGGCTCAGCGCCTGGAAGCAAAATAAACTTCGTCTGCAATTGCAGGATCTGGCCGAACTGAACACCAAGCAGAACGATGCCCTGCATCGTGAACTGTTGGAACTCAAGCGCCAGATAGCAACTGCGCCTCCGACAGCGGAGCCTGCCCACGAAACGCCGCAGTCCGTTCGCTCGGCGGTTCACGCCGAGCCAGTCAAGACAACGCCTCCGGCTGCGCCAGTGCGCAGAAAGCGCCGGACCTGCGGTAATCGTCGCCTCGCCGGCGAGCGTCAGCCCCGCACGTTCCGCGCGTTGAAGAAGGTTCCCGATCTTGTTGCCGCAAGAGACAAGGAGGAAGCGACAGCCGCCGGAGTTCCCGAAGTCGTAGAGCCGCCAAAGCCGCGGCCCGTTCCACCTCCGGTTGTTGCGCCGCCGATTGCAGCGACGTCGCCGGCTGAGTCGAAACCACCCGCACCCGTCGTGCCAGCTCCGCGATTCCTCCTCGGCCTCCAGCCGTGGCAACTCCGCCTCCACTTTCGCGGACGCAGATGCCGCCCGCGACGGCGCCTACAACTCCGCCTGTGCCGCCACCAACTCCGACAGCACCACCGCCACCAGCGCGCTCGCGTCGTGCGCCCCCGCAGCATGCCGCATTCCGCGCCTCCGCATCGGCGGCCCATCCGCCAGCTGCTTCGGCCCCCAAGGCAACGGCCCAGGAGCGCATGAAGTCGGTGTTCGCGCTGGAAGAAATCCTGGGAAGAAATTGGCTGAACAAGATCGGCATCGTTCTGATTGTGCTTGGGGTTGCCTACTTTGGCATCAAGGAACTCGGCCAACTCGGTCCCTGGGGCAAAGTCGCGCTCTCTTACGTCGATCTCTCTCGCTCTTCTCGGCGGCGGCATTTTTCTCGAGAAGCGCGAACGCTACCGCGTCTTCTCCTACCCCTCGATCGGTGGCGGATGGGCGCTGCTGTTCTGGACCACCTACGCGCTGAATCACGTGGCAGCCATGCGACGTGCTGGATTCTCTGAGCGCCGATCTCATCCTCATGCTCGCCGTGGCCCTCGCCATGGTGGTGCACACGCTGCGCTACCGCTCGCAGGTGGTCACCGGGATCGCGTTTCTGCTGGCCTACGGCACCGTCGCGCTCAGCAATGACGACGTCTACAGTCTCTCCGCCGGCGTGATCCTTGCCATTGGACTCGTCGCCATCGTCATCAAGATGGGATGGTTCGAGCTCGAAGTCTTCGGCATCCTGTCGAGTTACGCAAATCATTTGTACTGGCTGTATCGGCTGCTCGGTCCCGAAGGCGCCGCAAGGGCACGCCTTTCCCGACTATCACGCCAGCACTGCGATCCTCCTGTTTTACTGGATCACCTATCGCATTTCGTACGTCGTCCGCAAAACGAAGTCTCCGATCGAAGAACATATTTCCACGGCGGCCGCGCTGCTCAACACGCTGCTCCTGCTCGGAACGATGAAGTTCCAGTCGGTGCAGCCCGAAGCTCGCGTTCTGGGCGCTTCTGATCATTGGCGCGATGGAGTTCAGCCTGGGGCAGCTTCCGATCACCAAACGTCGCCGCGAAGCATTCGTCGTTCTGAGCGTTCTTGGCGCGGCGCTCATGATTGGCGCAGTGCCGTTCCGCTACTCCGGCAACAACGTCGCCATCCTCTGGTTGATCGGCGCCGAAGCATTTCTCGCGGCCGGCGTGATGGTCGGCGAAGTCGTGTTCCGCCGGCTGGGACTGTTCGCAGGATTGCTGGTCGGCTTGCACCTGGTCGGAATCGATTTTCAGCAACTCATGGTCGCCCGGCGCGTCGGCGACGATGTCGTGCTGGACGCCGGAGTCATGTTCGCGCTCTGCGCCGTCGTCTTCTACTTGAACACTCTGCTCGCAGGGCAGCGCTGGCGGCAGTTCTTCAGCGATCCTCCGGACGCGCCGATGCTCACCGCTCATTCCTATCGTGGGATGCTTCGCGGCGGCGGCCGCGGCCTGGGCGTTGTTCTCAGCCGACTGGACTGCCCTCGCCTTCGCCGGCGTCATGCTGACGCTGGCGGTGCTCGGACAGAAGCTGAGAGTCCATCCACCTGCAGGTGCAGTATGGCATCCTCGGCCTGTTGACCTTGTATCGCGTCAGCGTGGTCAACCTGCACAGCGAAGTTCCGCAGTACACCCACGTCCAGAACCGCCTGATCACGTTGCCGATTCTCGCTGCGGCTTTCTATCTCACCGCAAAATGGGCAGCGACTCGAGAGGACGACTCCAACCAACGTTTCTTCCGCGGACTGTTCGCCTTCGCCGGCACGGCGCTGATCACCGCGCTCATCTACTTCGAAGTACCCGAACTCTGGCAACCTCTGGCCGCGATCGCTTTCGCGGTGCTGCTGCTGGAAGTTGGCCAACAGATCGGATATCCCGTGCTGGCGTGGCACGCACATCTGTTGGGAGTCTTGGCGGCTCTTGCCGCAGTGACTGCCGATCCTTCGGGCGTTCAGCGCTGGCACAATATTCCGCTGCATGCGTTTGCCGCATTGCCGGTTGTCGTGGGCGTTTATTGGATCGCCCGGCGAATCCGCGTACCGAACCCGGACCACGTGCGCTTTGGTCGCATCGCGTACAGTTGGGCCGGCACCGGATTGATGGTCTGGGTGCTCAACGAAGCTGTGCCGGCGCCTTGGATCGCCGTCTCCTGGATCGTTTTCGCGGTCATCCTCGCGCTGGTCATGCGCCGGATCGGCTACCGGCCACTCGGGTGGCAGGCGAATGCCGTGGCAGCGTGTTCCCTCGTGCGCGCCTACACGTTCAACCTTGAACTGGAGCAATCGGTCTGGCCCGGCGTTTCACTGCGGCTGGTCACGATTTCGATCGTGGCCGCGGGCCTCTACTTCCTTTCGCGCCAATCGACGACGCCCGACTCCGAATGCCGGCAGGCAGTCGCTTACCTGCACACTTTTGCCGCGACCGCTCTGCTGGCGTTCCTGGCCTGGCATGAAGCGCCCAACGCATGGCTTGCTGCGATCTGGGCGGTATTTGCTCTCGTGCTCGCGCTCGTCGATCGCCGTTTTGAGCTTGAGGATCTCCGCTGGCAAGCGCATGCGCTCGCCGCTCTCACCATGGCTGCGCAGTGTCACTGTAAACCTTTATGTGATCGGACCATTGGCACGGCATCAGTGTCCGACTGCTCTCGCTGGCCATTGTCGCGGTCATCTTTTATGCGTTGTCGCGGATCATCCGCATGCCGGAACAATTCCGCGAGCGCGAGTTTCATCACATCTATTCGTGGGCGGCATCAGCGTTGGTTTCGTTGCTGCTGTGGTACGAATTGCAGCCGTTGAGTATCGCCGTGGGATGGGCCGTCTTCGGCCTGGTTCTCTTCGAGTACGGACTCTGGCGCAAAGTCCGGCAGTTTCGGTTCCAGGCTTATGTGGCTCTG
The DNA here is from genome assembly GCA_963832015.1 of uncultured Acidobacteriaceae bacterium. Taxonomy (GTDB): domain Bacteria; phylum Acidobacteriota; class Terriglobia; order Terriglobales; family Acidobacteriaceae; genus Sulfotelmatobacter. The sequence continues at coordinate 47,472 of CAWHSR010000016.1, read as the reverse complement.
GCCGCTTCTTTCGGACGGATATTCTTCGCCAACCTGACCGCCGGGAATCCCGGCGAATTCTGGGGACCGCGGATGTACACGGTGCTGCCCATCACGCTCATCCTGTTCTTCGTCTACTCCCAGTTGGGCCCGGGGAACAGTCTGCACGCGACGACCGTGGGTTCCACTTCGACATGTTGCTTGCCTACCTCGGCACCGGCACCGTGGTCGCTCTTCTGTATTTCCAGTTTGCCAACGAATGGCTGGTCACGGCCTGGGCGGCGGTGGTTTTCGTTCTGTTCGGACTCGCTCTTCGGCTGGATCGGCCCCTCTTCCTGCATCAGTCGCTGCTTCTCACTGTGGGAGTCTGCACTCGGGGCGTGATGCACAACCTTTTCGGCGCGAGCTATTTCACCGGCGGAGACTGGACCGGCAGATATTTTGTTCTGGGTTCTGCCATCGCCATCCTGCTGGCATGCCTGCCCTTCGCATTCCAGTGGCGCGACCGCTACCGTGCCAAATTCTCCGACAACTGGTTCGGAGCGCTGATGCGGCATCCTGAGCAATTCATGTTCTTCGCGCCCGTCGCGCTTCTGACGCTGATGCTCGCCATCAAAATGCGGGCCGGCATGGTCACGGTCGCGTGGGGCGTTGAAGCGCTGTCGATCATGATCTTCGCCTTCGTGATCAAAGAACGCAGTTTTCGGCTGACGGGATTCCTGCTTCTGATCGCCAGCTTTGGGAAGATATTGCTGCTGGATATGTGGTCAGGGGCCTGGACCTGGCGCGATCGCTACATCACGTTCGTCATTGTGGGTGTCGCGATGGTGTCCGCTTCCTTCCTGTACAACAAGTACAGCGAGAAGATTCGCCAATTCCTATGAAACGTGCTGCCGCGTTCGTGGTTGTGCTGCTCGTCGGAGTCGCTGGCCTCTATTTCAGCCAGCGCCGCCACGACCCCACGCCAGTGTCCGCGAACGCAATCGTGGCCATGGCAGCCGACGCCCAGCGCGATCTGAGCCGCGCACCCATGCGTCTCACCCGCCTCTCCGATGCCGAGGAGATCGCCGTCGGCAAACAACTGGCCGCCAGATACTCCATCTCCACCGAAAAGCTGAGCCCGGAGCAGCAGGCGCTCGACAGCTACGTGCAACAAGTGGGAAACACCGTCAGTGCGAACGCCCACCGGCATCTGCCTTACTCATTTCATCTCGTGCCCGACAAGGGCATGATCAACGCCTTCTCTCTTCCCGGAGGCCCGGTCTATGTCGGCGAGGGAATGCTGGACCTGATGACCAGCGAAGACGAACTCGCCGCCGTGATCGGCACGAAGTCGAACACATCGACCACTACCACTGCGCCGAACGTGTGCAGATCGAAGCCCGCTTGCGCAATCTGCAGCTTGGCATCGTGGGTGCCGTCCTGCAAATCCCGCTTCAGGTGTGGGAAGCCGGCTACAACAAAGATGAGGAACTCGAAGCCGACCGCGAAGGCATGCACCTGGCGGTTGTGGGTGGGTACTCGCCCTACGGGGCGGTCACGATGTTCGAACGCTTCGCCAAACTGCACAGCGAGTATGTCGTTCACGCGCAGAAGTCCGGAAGAAGAACTCTCGCAACTTGCCATTCAAAGCTTGCAGGGATACTTTCGCTCCCATCCCCTGCCCTCCGAGCGTCTCGCGCAGGCCAACAGTCTGATCGCACAGGAAGGCTGGCAGGACCGCAAAACGCAGAGACCTTTCCGCATCGAATACGAAGTACAGAATGGACGATTTGTGAAGTAAAGCACTCCGCTCGGAGAGAATTCAATCTCTACTGCGGATTTTGCGGGGGCGAAATCTTGGGCGTGTTCTGCGGCTCAGCGACCGCCGGAGATAACGTCGGCTTAGCTAACGTCGACGGATCCGAGATCGCCTGCACCGCCGCCGGGCCGCTGATTTCCGCCGCTGTCTGCGGCACATTCCCCGAATACGTCTGCGGAGGATAACCTCTCGCTTGCACGATCGCCCAATGCCATTCCTCGTCGGCAGCAAGCTGCGTCTTGAGTGAAGTATTGAAGACCGTCGTTTCCCATGGCGGGGCGGCCGCACGCATTCGATAAATCATCATCACATCGGGCTTCTTCTCGGGTCGAACCTCAGTCTCCGCATCGCCGATCGACATGCCACCCAGAACCACGTTCTTCTTGATGACAGTCAGAGCCACCGCAACCTCGCTGACGTGCCAGTCCGTCCGGTTATAGACGGCAATGATCAGGGCATCGCCTTCGATCGTGGCTGGTCCATCGAGCTTCGCCAGTTCGTCGGGAGGCAATTCCATCTGCGCGTATTGATTGGAGAGCAGCGACTTCACGTTCGCCGTGAAAGCGAGACTACAGGTGACATCCGGCGCGCTCACACGAAAGCCTTTGCTTTCTCCCGCCATCAGGAACCTGAGCGCTGAGCCCGACGCGTGGCGGCTTTCCGCCTGATCCATCACCTTCGTTAAATTGTCGTCATCAATGACGCTCTGCGACGATGGAGTCTTCTTGCGCAACGTACGGGCCACGTCTCCCAGGGGAGCGTCGTTCGGATCGCCAGTCGGATCATCCTGCGCGACCAGCCGCAGGGGGATCAGCGCAGCCAGAAGCATGGGCAGTGCGAAGAGTCAGACGTGTTTTTCGCAGCCAGAACATGAAAGCCCAGGGCGCTCGCCAAGAGAAGCCCTGAGCTAATTGTATGGAGAATCGAAGAAACCGGGACGATACGGGCAAACCTTGGTAACAGTTACTTCAGGGAGCAGGCAGAAAGCAGTGGGCGCGCGCTTGACGAAATGGAGGCGCAACGGGACGCACGCCCAAGCCCGGAGAAAGCCGTTCTACAGAAGTCCCTGCGACCGAAACCGTGTGACTGGGTCGACTACCGCTTGCCGCTTAAAAAACCAGCGGGCCACCGCGAAGCCAAGTGCCGCATAGAACAGATGCATCTTTCGCATAGGACACCTCCCAATCCGAATCGACCTCGGTGATCCTTCAGGGGAGGAAGCAACTACAACCTCTATCGGCACAATAGCAACAGGGCTTCGAGCGAACAAGGCACATCAGTGCCATCGAAGTGGCACGGAAGTAATAGAAGTAACCATCAATCACAACAGGCTGGAAACACGCCTTATTCCTGGCCGTTCCCCAGCCTGTGCAGGTTCGCACGGTTGCTCAATGCGCCGGAATCGCCTCGTCCGTAGCGCGTCCTGGCGGAGGCACCACCACAGTCGACAGGCTGCCTTCCACCGTCAGCTTCTGAAATGTGACTAGATCGCGGCGCTGCAAATCCTCCCAACGCCCAATCAATTCTCCACTCTGCCGCTTCAGCTTCTCAAACTGCTTTTGTTCGGCTTCGGTTGGCGCGGAGTCAGCGGTGCTGGCATCCATCGCAAGATAAGCCAACTTCGCGTCGAGTTGCGGAGGATACGCCAGCGAATCCTCATTCGCGCTGATGGTCAGGTTGATAAGCTCCTCGCGGACCGCGACCAGTTTCTTCTCCAAATCATCCGCAGCGCTCACAATCGTCTTTGTACTCGCGTTTTCTGGCAGCCGTCGCTTCAGTCCTGACAGCTGCGAACGCACGTCCTGGATCTGATTGACCGTATCGTAGACGCGGCTCAATTCGTCGCGCGTCTGCAACAGCAGGTTGAATTGCTGCTCCAGATCGGCCTGGCTGACCTGCACCCGCGGATCCAGTTTCAGATCGAAAGCCGCCGTTTGCGTTTGTGCCCCCACCGTCAACCGAACCTGGTAGTGACCCGGCACGGCGACCGGTCCTCGCGCTCCGCCGCCATATTCCCAGAGGTAGTAGCCGGGAACGTGATGCGCTTCTTCGTAGCGCAAATCCCAGACGAATCGATTCAATCCGGCATCGGGTTTGAGTTCCTTCTCCGGCTTCTTGTCATCTGGGTCGGGTGGCTCCTCCAGCGTGTTGTACTCGGCGCTTGAATATTTGCGAATGACTTTGCCCGAAGCATCCAGAATTTCGATCTTCGCTTCGGTGTCGGCCTTCGGCGCGTCCTTCAAGAAGTAGTAAATCACCGCGCCGGCTGGCGGATTCTGCCCGGTCCGCTTGGAAGGATGACGTTCCCCGCCCGCTCCCGCCTGAATCCGGTACGCCGTCCCCGGCGTATACAGGAACGCATCTTTCTGCGCGATGTCATCGCTGTACTGCCGCAGCGGAGAGATGTCGTCGAGAATCCAGAACGCTCGACCGTGGGTAGCGACGACCAGATCGTTGTCCTTGATCACCAGATCATGCACCGGCGTCGTCGGCAGATTCAGCTTCAGCGGCCGCCAATTGGCGCCGTCGTTGAACGAAACATAAACTCCAGTTTCCGTTCCCGCGTAAAGCAGACCGCGCTTCTTCGGATCTTCCCGCACCGCACGCACAAACGCCGTGTCCGGAATCCCCTGGGTCAGCTTCGTCCAACTCTTGCCGTAGTCACTGGTCTTGTAGATGTAAGGACGCAGATCGTCGAACTGGTGACGATCGACGGCCACATAGGCAGTTCCGGCATCATGCGGCGAAGCATCGATCAGGCTGATGCGCGCCCACTCCGGCATATCCTTCGGAGTGACGTTGGTCCACGTCTTGCCTTCATCCTGCGTGAGCTGAATCAGGCCGTCGTCGGTGCCGACCCAAAGCAATCCTTTCTTGAGCGGCGACTCTGCCAGCGCGAAAATCGTGTCGTAATACTCTGTGCCCGAGTCGTCGAGCGTAATGTCTCCGCCTGAGACTTTCTGCTTCTCCTTGTCATTCCGCGTCAGGTCGGGACTGATGGCCTGCCAGTGCACGCCTCCGTCGGTGGTCTTAAACAACTGCTCGCCGGCGTGGTACAGCGTGTTGGGATCGTGCGGAGAGAGCATGACGGGCGCGGTCCACTGGAAGCGATGCTCCAGGTTCGCGGCCCCGTGCGCGTCGGAAAGTTCCGGCTGCTCGGTGATCGCCTTCACCTGTCCAATGTGCCGGTCGTAGCGCGTAATGTTTCCCTGATAATCCGCCGCGTAAACAATATTCGGATCGCGGGGATCCGGCGCAATATAGCCCGCCTCGCCGCCGCCCACGTCGTACCAGTCACTGTGGCTGATCGATCCGTCGTCGCTGCGGCTGACGATGGCCACCGTACCGCTATCTTGCTGCGGACCATACACGCGATACGGCGTAGCCGAGTCGGTGATGACGTGATAGAACTGCGCGGTCGGCTGGTTGTCCTGCAGGCTCCACGTCTTGCCGCCATCCAGCGTTATCGTCACGCCGCCGTCGTTGGAAGCGATCATCCGGCGCGTATTCTGCGGATCGATCCAGAGCCCGTGGTTATCGCCGTGCGGCACTCGAATCTTGTTGAACAGATGCCCACCGTCCGTCGATTTGTAGGACTCGACGTTCATGATGTAGAGAACGTTCTCGTCGCGCGGATCGGCGATGACGTGCATGTAGTACCACGGGCGCTGCCACAGGCTGTGATCGGGATTCACCAACTGCCATGATTCGCCACCGTCATCCGAGCGATAAAGTCCGCCATCCGGATTGTGTGCCTCGATCAGCGCGTACACGCGGTCCGAGTTCGCCGCCACGGCCACACCGATCTTTCCGTATGGTCCCTTCGGCAGGCCGTGTTCCTCGATGTGCTTCCAGGTCGTCCCGCCATCGCTCGAGCGGTAGAGGCCGCTGCCCGGGCCTCCACTCGACATGCTCCACGAAGTGCGCCGTGCCTGCCACAGCGCCGCAAAAAGAATGTTTGGATTATGTGGATCGAACGCTACATCAATGCCGCCGGTGTTCTCGTCTTTATAGAGAACCTTCTCCCATGTCTTTCCGCCGTCGGTTGTGCGGAAGATGCCACGTTCGGTGTTCGGCCCGTAGGGATGCCCCAGCGCCGCCACAAAGGCGACATCCGGATTCGTCGGATTAATAATGACCTTGCCGATCGCGCGCGAATCTTTCAAGCCGACGTTCTTCCAGGTCTTGCCACCGTCCAGTGACTTGTAGACACCATCGCCGTGCGAGATGTTGCCGCGAATGCAGGCCTCGCCCGTCCCTACATACAGGACATTGTGATTGGAACTCGCCACTGCGATGCTCCCGATCGCGGACGTGCCCTCTTTGTCAAAGACCGGCGACCATGTCATCGCGCCATCGGTCGACTTCCAGACTCCGCCGCCTGTAGCGCCGAAATAATAAGTCGTCGGATCCCCCGGAATTCCGGCCGCGGTTAGCGACCGCCCGCCGCGGAATGGCCCGATCATGCGGTACTTCATCCCTTTAAAAGCCTTCTCCTCGGGCTTGGAGTTTTCGGCAGCGTCGGAGTCTTTCGCCGGATCAGCCGGTGGTTGCGCAGTCTGCGTTGTAGGTGACGGCTTCACGGCCTTGGATTGCCGTTCGGGTTTGGCTTGTGAGTGTGCGGGAACTGCAATCCCGATTGCGAATATCACCGCGATGGCCAACGAAGAAAAGATCGACGCGTTCACTCGAAATCTGGATGGGCCCATGTTTAGGTTATCTCCGGGAAGAAGTGGACAATTGGGTTATGGTAATTCAACCCAGGCTGGCTGCAAAGGGCGGCAGGCATTTCCCACCAGCCCCGCTGACCATGACGGCTGAGTACGAGTCATGCCGCGCAGGCGCACAATCACTTTTTCGAGATCAGGATTTTCTTCGCGGCTTCCAACTCTTTTAGCTTCGCCTCTTCCACCTTGGGGTACGCAAGGTGGAGAGACTCCAGTGTCTCCACCACCACCGCCGAGACGACCAGCCGCGTAAACCATTTATTATCCGCGGGCACGACGTACCACGGAGCGTGTTCGGTCGCCGTGTTGGCGATCATGTCTTCGTAGGCCTTCTGATAATCGTCCCAGCATTGGCGTTCGCGAATGTCGGCAGCCGAGAACTTCCAGTTCTTCTCGGGCTCGTCCAGTCGCTCCAGAAAGCGGCGCTTCTGCTCCTTCTTCGAAACATTCAGAAAGAACTTCCGAATCACAGTCCCGCTCCGCGCCATGTGCCGCTCAAAGCCCCGGATATCCTCGAAACGCTCCTCCCAAATATTCTTGCCCACCAGCGAGGGCGGCGTCTTTTGGCTTTTGAGAATTTCAGGATGAACCCGCACCACCAGCACCTCTTCGTAGTATGACCTGTTGAAGATGCCGATATGCCCACGCTCCGGCAAATCGCGCGTCGTGCGCCACAGAAAATCGTGTTGCAGTTCGAGGTCTGACGGCGCCTTGAAGGAAAACACCTGACAGCCCTGCGGATTGACTCCAGACATCACATGTTTGATGATGCCGTCTTTACCAGCCGCATCCATCGCCTGAAATATCAGGAGCAGGGCCCAGCTGTCCTGTGCGTACAGCTTGTCCTGCAGATCCGCCGTACGGGCGATGCCCTCCTGCAAGGCCTCAGTAGCGCTTTCCTTGGATCGCCAGTGTCCCGTATCCGCTGGATCAAAGTCTTTCAGACGGAACTTTTTGCCGCTCTCGACACGGTAAGTCTTCGCCAATTTGTCAGTCTTCATTTGTGAGCTAGCCCTGAGGAAAAAATATCCTTAAGAGAGTCGCGATTTTAAATCTAGTGACTAGCAGAGCGAGCGACGTCAGAACCCGCGTCATCAGCCACGGTTTGCGAGGGGATTCCTGTATTTTCCGCCTGCTTGGTATTGAAGCGGAACGTCATGCCAGACTCCGCCTGCACAGGCACGCCCTTCACCACCATCGCCTTGAGCTTCCATTTCAAGAGCTGGTCGCGCGCGGCATCCTGCAATCCTGCATTGTCCGCGTTCAGCGGATACGCCTCACGCACCCGTCCCTGCCGGTCCACGGAAATGTACATACTGAGCACGCCCGACGTTTTTCCACTCTTCACCACGGGCCAGACCATCGCCGGCTCGCTATCGGAGACTTGCTCGATGGTCGATTGCGTGACGTGAATGGACTGCAGCTTCTGTTCCGCTGGAGTTGCGTGCTCAACCGTAAAGAGTGCCGCATCCGGCTTTAGTTCCTCTAACAGAACTACGTTCGCGACGAGATCGGTTCCGGGCTCGGGATCGTATTGGTACCGCCGGGCGATCATCATCTCACCGAATTTCTGGTAGTCGTGAAATTCCATGCCGTAGCCGGGCGATGCGACCATCTTCAGATGCCCGGCGTCGTCGAAGCAGATACTTGCAAATGCATCGTTGTTCACCTTGTCTGATCCAAGCTTGAACTTCATTCGAGCGCATGCATCCGAGCGTTGACTGTTCAGAAGCGTCATCTGCGTAACCTTGGAGTCCTGTTTCTTCCAGACGTCTGCATTTGGGACAGGATCAAATAGGCCGTTCACAAAGGCCCTCAACCACAGGGGATAATAGTCGCCGGTGATCTGCTCGCTGCTCTTGTCCCCGCTGACGATCAGTGTCTGCTTGAAGTCGGGCGTTTCAATCACGCGAGTCCACTGCTGGGGCGACGCCCAGGACTCCTCAATCTCGGCACGATATGGAGAAGCCGGATTGCTTGACTCAGACAAGTGCACTTTCACGTGGAAGGGCTTGGCATGCGCCCCGGTCAGCGAGGACTGCTCCAGAGCCTTCTTGAGTTTGTCCCCCAACGGAGCCGACGATTCGTTGTATTGCGCGAAGCCGGCGCTGGCACAGAATAAAAAGATTGCTGCGACAAAGAAGCTCTGCATTTTTCTCGCGTTCATCATGGTCGCAATGATAGCCCCGGCGGCCCCGCAATGAAAGCGCCGCGGCCAAGTGGCTGGCCAGCTCGGTGGGAGTGAAGCCCGCCCGGCGCGCCGCGAGATGATAGGATCACTGACGTGCGGTTGTCCGCGCGTGACGGGCTTGAAGGAGCGCGGACATCCAGCACAACTCGGCTGATCGGAGTTTCAATATGAAAGCCCTTTCCCTCGTCGGAATCTTGCTACTGATACTAGGAGTGTTGTCGCTCGTGGTGCCCGTTCCTCACCGCGAGAATCATGGCGTAAAGATCGGCGACGCCAAAATCAGCGTCCAAACCGAAAGCAGCGATAAACTGCCTCCTGCGGCCGGCATTGTTCTTCTTGCCGGCGGCGTCGTTGCCCTCATTCTCGGATTGCGCAAAACTTAAGCCAACCCCAGGGAAGACGCGCTTGTTCGAATCTCAGTTCTTGACTCCCACTCAGGACGGCAAAGATCAGTATCAGAGACTTGTCTCCGAAGCCGCTCGGATTGTTTGTCAGTCTTTGCCAAAAGCTTCCTCTTCCGGAAAGAACGCCACCACGCTGGCGGACCTCATCAGCACCGATTTTCTTCCTGACGCAGGAGCGACTTCCGACAAATTAGCCGCCACGTTCCACACAGTCGTCTCAAACTCTATCGCAGTGAACCATCCCTATACCGCAGCCCACCTGCACTGTCCGCCGCTGCTAGCCGCGTTGGCTGCCGAGGTTGTGATCAGCGCACTCAACCAGTCGATGGATTCCTTTGACCAGGCCCCCATCGCCACTGTCGTTGAGCAGAAGATGATTCGCTGGTTGAGTGCGGAAGTTGGGTTGCCCGCCACTTCCGACGGGACGTTCACCACCGGCGGCTCGCAGTCGAATTACATGGCACTCCTGCTGGCACGCGACGCGTTTCTTCAGAAGCACTGGAACTGGTCTGCGCAAAAATCTGGCCTTCCCCCCGAGGCTCGCCGGCTCCGTATTTTCTGCTCCGAGGTTGCACATTTCACCGTAGAGAAGGCCGCATCGCAGTTGGGCCTGGGAACCGATGCCGTTGTACGCGTTGCCGTGGATGAGCGCTTCCGCATGCGTTCCGCGGCGCTGCGGGACTTCCTCGATTCCACTCACGCCGCAGGCCTGCTTCCGTTGGCGATTGTCGCTACGGCAGGCACAACCGATTTTGGCTCCGTCGATCCCTTGCCCGAGTTGGCCTGCCAGGCGCACGCCGCGGGTGCATGGCTTCATGTAGACGCGGCTTACGGCGGCGCTCTGCTCTTCTCCGACCAGCATCGCGCCGAGCTGAAAGGCATCGAGGCCGCTGACTCCCTCGGAATCGACTTTCACAAACTCTTCTGGCAGCCCATCCCGTGCAGCACATTTCTGCTGCGCGACGCCCGCCACTTCGACTCCATCAAGTTGCACGCTGATTACCTCAACCCCGAAGCTCACGGAGACGAAGGCATCCCAAACCTCGTGACGACTTCCCTGTTCACCACCCGCCGCTTCGACGCTCTGAAATTATGGATTTCATTTCAGACCCTCGGCCGCACCCAACTCGCAGCCATGATCGACCGGACCATCGAACTGGCCCGGCACGCAGCCAGAGCGATTCGGGATACGCCACGGCTCGAACTGATGTGCGAGACGCAATTGAGCACGGTCGTTTTTCGCTACGTCGCGTCCCATGCTTCAACTGATTCCGATTTGATCAACGCTGCTCTCCGTCAGCGCCTTTTTGATTCTGGAGTCGCAGTCGTCGGCCACACGCGAGTCCACAACCGCCAGGCCCTCAAGTTCACCTGCATGAATCCGACGGTGACAGAAGTTCAGATGGACGAACTGATCCGTCTGATCGTGCATCAGGGAATGGCCATCGAGTCGGCGGCGGATCGCCAGACCTAGGCGAGGAAACGAGAGCGAGTGCCTTCGGTGGGTATTGGGCACGTGTCATACCGCCCGAACATGCGATACCGATTGCGCGCAACCAGTCTGTATCCCAAATCGCGAAGCGACCCGGGAACCAGTCGCAGGACACGCCCGGCCAGCCGCCAGAATAAAGATCCGGGTATTGCTGTTGCTTGTGTGGGTCCGGGTCTCAGCCCCGGACGGGCCGAGCGAAGCTCGGCTGCTCCCAGGTGCTGCAGGACAAACGCGACAGCCTCCGATCGAGACAACAACCGCTCGTCCGCCAGTTCGTAATTCACCACGACGTACACACTATCGAGATCCCGAGCATCGGCTCCATGGCGAGCCAGAATGCTCGTGGCCAACCCACTCTGCAGCGAAGCAAATCTGAACACTGCCGCCGGATCCCTGCGTAAAACGAACTGCACCATCCGGTTGCACAGCCCACAAACGCCGTCGTAGAGCAGGACAGGGTGAGCTCCCGGTTCGGACGCTGACCCATCTTGCGGCGGATCGTCGGTCACGCAGAACACCTCAGATCGTTTTTTGACTATTTCGTAAACCAACGCCGCGAAATAGATTGAATCGAAACTGGCGAGAAACTTACCGCTTCGATCCCAATCGGAGCAGCTCTTCGCGCAGCCGCGAATGCCGCTGCGTGAGCCGCAGATAGCTCATCTCATTGCGCCCAGCCTGTGCGCGGATAACCTTGGCCGCGCCCGTCTTCTGCTGCGGCGTCCAGCGGCTCAGATTCGGAATCAGTGCCAGCACCAGCGACCAGCTCTCGAATGCTACCCGCTCTGCCACACTCCATTCGGACAGATTGATCCCAAGAGCACGACTCACGGCCGCGACCGACGCGCGCCGGATGCCTCCGCTATCTCCCCCGAACTCGCGCGCCATGCGCCGGTTCACAAGCAAGCCCAGATTGCGCGTCGAAAACGTGTCCCATGCCCCTGGCGCGGAGGCCGATGAAGCATCGATTCGCTTCAGTTCGTAGAACACATGCGCGTCCGCCAACCGCTTCAGCGTTCTCTTCGGCGTGCGGTATTGCGGGTTCGCCGCGATCTTCTGCTCTTCCCGTCTGGCGAGTTGCTCCAGATCGCTACTGCCCGACCGGAAACCTAACTTGCGATAGAACCAGAAAGCTCCCGAGTCGAGAGCTTCGTCATTGTTCTGTCCGATCTGATACGGGTAAACGGAGATCGTAGTCGCGCCCGTGACCGCACACAAACAACGCAGCGCCTGCGCATAGATCCATGCGGTTTCGCCTTGCCGGTAGGTATAGAAAGTATTGAAGCCCACTTCGATCCATTCGCAGAAACCGATAGCCTCTATATAGTTGATCGGCACACCATTCTTCAGGGTGAACCCCGCGACATAGGCGCGCAGTGGCAGTCGTCGATCGGCCGGAAGATTCCAGAAATACATGACGACGCCGCGACCCAGACTGGCGCGCACAACGGAATTGGGATCACCTAGTGTGGTGCCGTAGAGTTCGCGATAGCGCACCACCATCACTTCCCGGATGGAGTCCATAACAGACTCGCCTTCGTGGCGAGAGAGCTTGACGAGGCGCGGAATTGGCTGCGTGAGTTCGTGCGCCAGCGAAACCTGGCTCCGCACCAGCAGCGGCTCGCGGTGATAGTAGAACTCCTTCGGCTGCGTCCAGTTGCGACTGCGCGAAAGCTTCAGATTCTCAAGCCGCCAGCGCAGCGGCAGGCGCAGCGAATCATACAACTCCGCGCGTTCACGATGCGAGACCGGCAACTGTTCGAATCGGCGGATCAACCATGCAATATCCCGCTCACGCCCTTTCGCAGTGTTGAGCCAACGGCGCCACGGGATGTTCGCCTCCACATCGGCATCTTCCGCTAGCAGGGGAATGAAGCGCGGCCAGGTTGATCCCATCGCGCGTTCTTCCTCGTAATCTTCCCATGCGATCTCAACATTGCGCGGGATACGGCGCTCTAACCAGCGCGCGGCATCGAAGTTGAGGGAATCCTGCATGGTCGTGCCTGCGATGCCGGAAGTATCGAAGTCATCGAACGCCGACATATCGACGCCAAGATCGCGGAGTTTCTCGACCCTCGTATGGAATGCATCCAGCAACTTCTCGATCTTCGCAACGACCATCCGCGATTGCGGGAACGCGCGCAGAAACAGCAGGCTCTCATGAAAGAGGATGAGAGATTTGGAGTCGCGAAACTCATAGCGTGCCAGTTGATCGAGCAAACCTTGCGTGTGGGAACTTGCACCCCGCCCGAAATGGCTTTTCGCGGCTTCCAGGCTGGTCAGGAGCGCGTCGAGGGTTGAAGGCATCTGGATTCCGCTGGCAAATCTACCGCACGTGATCCGAACGTCCGCCCGTCATGCGCCCGCCGCAGAAGCGGCGAGCCTGCACTCGATTGACATGAAGATCACTTCACCCTCCGGCTGGCAACCAGGAGATGAGTCCAGGGCTCGTCGTCGAGGCGGCTGATCTGAATGACCGGATGCCCAGTGGTTGTGTCCTGAATGAATTGCCCGTCGCCGATATACATCCCGGTGTGATCAATCTTGCGGGCTGACGCGCCAAAAAAAAGGAGGTCCCCGGGCTGCAGATCTTTGCGCTCTACAGCGACCACGCCGGTCCACGCTGCTTGCTTATCGGCATCGCGGGGCATGTTGAAGCCGCGGGCCCGCACGACCATTTGTGTGAAGCCTGAGCAGTCGAATCCAAAGCTCGACGTGCCACCCCATAAATACGGAATGCCCAGGAAGCGCTTCGCGAGCGCGATCGATTCGGGAATTGACAACGGCTTCGGGCCTGTGACCACATCGCTCGCCTGAATCCACGCACTGCGCTTGTCGGGGAGCCGGACCTGCAACCATCCCTCGTGGCTTCCCTTCCCTGCAGTCTTTTTTTCGTCGCTCGCGTCATCGGCAATCACTTCCAGGCGTGATTCGAAAGGAATGGTGATGACTGGCTTGTGGCGGGTGACGTCAGGTTCGCGATAGACATTGGCGAACAAACTATCGACTTGAACGACCGCCCCTGCCGTAGCATACCCCGCTCCACTCTGCACGAGACGGAGATGCCGGCTCGGGACCCATCCTTTGTAATGATCGGCCGTTTGAATCTTGCACCATTCACCCTGAGCAGTCAGCAGAGTCACGTTGCTGCCGTAAATCGCCTGAGACACGACATCGGTCTGGTCGCTCGGCCCGGAATACATGTTGGCAACCGGGACCACTATAATCTGCGTGCTGTTGGCGAGCGCGCTCGAAACGCAGAGGGCGGCGAGCAGGGCGAGTGTACCGAGAGCACGTTTGCAGTTCGTTGGCATGAGGCTGATCGCGGAGGGTGATCCTCGGAGTGAGATGGTAACGGATACGAAGCCCGCCCGCCAGTGGAAACCAGAGCGCGACTCCGCCCGAGAGGATTCCACGCAGTCGGATAAGACTGTATTCTAGGAAAGCTAAATCCGAGTACGGAGAACCAAGTTGGCTCCATCTCATCCCAGGCAAGGGTCTTCCATCTACGATCTGGACACCCCGACAACCCTGATCGATCTCGACCGCTTGGAAACAAACATTCGCGAGTGGCAGGCTCACGCGGACAAGTGCAAGGTCCAGTTTCGAGCGCACATCAAGACCCACAAGATCCCCGAAATCGCGCGTCTTCAAATTGCCGCCGGTGCTCGAGGCATCGTCTGCGCCAAGGTCAGCGAGGCGGAGCCCTTTGCCGAGGCGGGGATCGAAGATATTTGCATTGCGTATCCCGTCGTTGGAGAAGTGAAGTGGCAGCGCCTCGCCGCACTGGCGTCACGCATTCGCACCCTTACCGTGAACTGCGATTCTGAGCAAGCCGCCCGTGGTTTATCGAAAGCCGCGTCCGACGCCGGCGCTACGATCCGCGTGCACATCGATATCGATAGCGGGCTTCACCGGGGCGGAATCCCGTCGGACGACCAACGCTCCATTACACGCCTCGCCGCCGAAATCAACTCCCTGCCAGGACTGTATTTTGCAGGAATTACCACCTACCGCTCCGGCAGTTTTCCCGGTGCACCGAACCCGCAAGATGCCGGGCATGGTGAAGGGAAACTGGTAATTGAGGTCGCGAACCAACTGAGAGCCAGCGGAATCGACGTCGGCGAGGTCAGTGCCGGGAGCACGCCCACCGGCAAATGGGTGGCCGAAGTATCCGGAGTCACGGAAACACGCGCGGGAAACTACGTTTTCAATGACCTCATGCAATTGGACAACGGCATCGCCAGCGAAGATCAACTGGCGCTGTCAGTGTTGTGCACCGTGGCCAGCACGAACGGAAGCGGTCGTCTCACCATCGATGGCGGCACGAAGACTTTCAGCGGAGATGCGGGCGGAGTCGGCACAGGGCGCGCTGCTCCGGCTACCATCGCACGGGCTGTCGACCGGCAAATATTCGTGGAGCGGCTCAACGAAGAACACGGCATGGCGCGCACAGAGGAGAGCGTGAAACTGGGAGACAAAATCCGGTTCTTCCCCTATCACGCCTGCACTTGCGCCAATCTGAACGACGAGATCGTGGGCTTTCGGGGCGAACGAGTCGAAGTGGTTTGGCCAGTGCGGGCGCGCGGACTGCGGACATAAGCTGGTTACCGATTCGGAGGCAAAATGGCGAAATACGTAATCCAAACCACAAGAGGAGCGGCGCCGCAGGGAGCCTACTCACAAGGCTGGCGCGCCGGAGACTTTATTTTCGTTACCGGAACTGGTCCAGTCGATGCGGCGACCGGCAAGCTGGCAGGCGATACGATCGAAGCGCAGACCGAACGAGTCATCAGCAATATGGAGTCCGTTCTCACCGCCGACCACGCCACTCTCGCCGACGTCATCAAGGTGACGGTTCATCTGAGCGATACTGCCCTGTTTGCGCGCTACAACGCGGTTTATGCGCGCCGTTTTTCTACCCCTTATCCAGTGCGCACTACCGTGGGAAGCGACCTGCGCCAGTTGCCGGGAATGTTGATTGAAGCGGATTGCATCGCCTATGCTCCACAAAAGAAATCCAGCTCCAGAAAAGCAAGCCCGCAAAAACGGAAAAAGAAGAGCAAACAACGTCGCACGAAGTAATTAATTAAAGGTTGGAACCAGAATTCGGCTCCGTTCGGGCGCGTGTCTTCCGAAAATAGAAATAGAGCGGAAGACCGGTGGCAATCAGACCCAGGCCGACCGTCGATTCCAGCGGTCGCGTGTGGATCGTGTTCCACACCAACCAACAGGCGACCACCACGAACACCAACGGAAGAAACGGATAGGCCAGCGTCTTGTAGGGGCGTTCCACGCCGGGCATTTTCCGCCGGAGTGCGAAGACGGAAGTCGTGACCAGCGCGTAAAAAATCCACGAAGCGAACACCACGCAGTCGGTCAGCTGATCATACGTTCCTGAGATCGCCAGCAAACTCGCCCATATTCCTTGCAAGACAATCGAGAATACCGGGACCTGAGTCGCGCCGCTGACGCGGCCGAAGGGGGTGAAGAACAGCTTGTCGCGCGCCATCGCATAAGGCACGCGAGCTGAGGAGAGGATGGTTCCGTTCAGTGCGCCTAGAGTCGAGAGCACAAACACGAGCGAGATGAACGTCGCGCCATAGCGGGCCAGAAAAGTCGTCGCGGCCTTGGCGGCGACCGGCAGCGCGTCTTGATAGGTAGTCGAATTCGACGTTAACACTTCCGAAAATGGCAACGCGTAGAAATATGAAAAGTTGGCCATGCAGTAGATCAGCACCACCAGCCCTGTGCCAATGATCAGGCCGCGCGGCACATTACGCGTCGGGTTCTGCACTTCGCCCGCGCACATCGGCATCTGATTCCAACCTTCATAGGCCCACAGGGCGGCGAGCATCGCGGTCCCGAAGGCCGCGAACCCGGACCACGGCCTCGCTCCTGCCGGACGCGCCAGATTCGCCAGTCCTCCGGCCCGTGAAAAGAACAGAATCCCTCCAACGAGAATGGCAATACCGGCAACTTTCAAAATCGTTAACCACAGCTGCACCTGCCCCCCGAGCACCACGCGGCCGCAGTTCAGGGCCGAGAGCAGGATGATCACACCCAACGCCAACGCCTGTTGTGTTCCGAAGCGCCAGACTAAAGACTGCCCAAACGCATGATATGGATATTCGGCCCAAACATAATTGATCGGCAGGATGGCGGCGAGGAATGTGGCGAAACCCACAGCCAGGCTGGCAATCGATCCGGCGGATCCCATCACGAATCTCATCCAGCCAAAGAGAAACGCGGGACCCTCTCCGTAGGCCTCCAACAAGTAAACATATTCGCCACCCGCGTGCGGCAAAAGCGCGCCCAACTCCGCATAGGTGAGTGCCCCCGCCATCGAGAGCAGTCCAGCCAGTCCCCAGGCCCAAAGCACAAGGCTCGGCGATCCGACAGTCTGCGCCATCACCGTGGCTTTGAGAAAGACTCCGGTGCCAATCACGGCTCCCACAACCAGAGAAATCGTGGGTCCGAGTGTCAGTCCCCGATAAAGCTGGTGATCCTTCTCTCTGTGGGAATGATTCATCCGTATTCAACCGCCCCTCGGTCACGACAACACAAGGTCAGGTCGAGGAAGTATATGGGGCAGAACGGAAAACGCCAAACTTCGCGAACCGCACTCTCAGGGTTGAGCGGGAGGCGGGCTCTCGGGAGGGTGCTTTTGAAGGCGCGGCGTAAATTTCCTCACCACAAATTCCTGCAACACATTGGCCAGCGCGGTTTCCCCTATTCTGATCAGGGAGTTCTGCAGGACCAGGTTCATCGCATCCCGATCGTCGGCCGGATAGTACAGATACGATATTGCGCCGGTTGCAAAGCTTCCCCCGAGTCCAGAGTAATTCGGCTGCCAGTGTTTGTTGTCGCCCTTGCAAATCACGGTATTAGCGACCGCGTAGAGAAACCGCGATCGAGGAGTGCCGGTTCCCTTATAGAAGTAGCGTGGATCCTGTTTCAAAAGAGAGGGCAAAATTGCGCTTCCAATGTACGTGCCGGTAAGAACGTCAGCGTAGTCTGCTCCGAAGCGTTTCGCATAGCCTTCCACGCCTTGCCCGTATCCGCTGAAGTCGTCTGTCGCCTGTTGCACTCCCGCTAGCGCAGCAACTCCCACGAACGTGAAGGGATCAATCGTCGACTTCCATGCCAGTTCGAACTTCTGTTTCGCCACCAGAGGCGCGGCATTAGGAACGTAGCTAACGAAGTAGTTTGGAATGAAACCGAGCACCCGTTGCTTCTCTTGCTCCTTAATCTGATCCTGCGCCACTTCGACCTGCGTCAGTGCCACAGCCACTCGCACTTCGGTGATACCCCCGGACACCGACAACCTGATTTCCGGCACAAGGTACGTCTGTCCCGGGAGCAGGACTCCAGAGACCTTCTGGGTCTCGAAACCTGCTGCCGAAATCGTGATTTCAAACGGCCCAGGCGGGAGATTGGAAAAGACGAATTGCCCGTTATCCCCTGACAATACCTCTCTTACTGGGGACTGGTCTTGCCGAGTCAGTCGTACTCTAGCCTCGGGGGAAATCCCGCCAAGTTGATCCAACACAGTGCCGTGGATATACCCCAAAGGCTGCCGGTCCGGCTGTGCGTCGTCGGCCGCTGTGCTTGTTTTCTGCACCTGAGGTTGGCTAGGCCCTCGTGCATCCTCGGTCAGACGCGGAGGAGCCTGGGCCACCGCGGCGATCTGAAACCCGCAGGACAGCACAACGAGGCTCAGCCAGATCAAAACCCCGGTCCGAAGCACCAGCTCTCCGACGCTCCGGCGCAATGACATCTTGAATGATCCTCCTTGACCAGCATACGGCACTCCTGAGCCTAGCCTTTCCAACTTACGATTTCACTACCGTCTGCTCGTATGGGCACCTGTCACTTATGACAGCGATCTGCTCGTCCACTGCACAGACCATGTTGATGTTTAAACAGACCGATGTTGATGTTTAAGATGTCCGGACCCAAACCAGCATGTTGGCTTCTGAGCGGAGTGACGAATTCACTGCGCGTCAGTCAAATTATCCATGAAGTTGTTTTAACGGACCCTATATTCCTTGGGTACACTGGTATTGCGCACTGTATGTTTTGACAGTTAACTATCTGTATCGGGTTGCCTATCCTCGTGTTACAGGAGGGAAAATCCCAACCAGGACCCTTCCTCTAAAAATACGGGTGCAGGCAGACCAGAGGCTGTTTGTGAGACTGAGGATTCTGAGTGCCATTTTGCTTTGCTTGTGCCCAATGGCACGGGCGCGGAGCGGAGCAACCCTGCTGGTGGGAGAGCCGTATGGTCATGACGGCAAGTGGGCGGGAACCGGTCATGCTGCGGTCTACCTCAGCGGCGTCTGCGCAACCACACCAGTTCTTCTGCGCCCTTGTACCCCTAGCGAAACCGGAGTCGTCCTCAGTCGCTATCGCGGCATCGGCGGCTACGACTGGATTGCCATTCCGCTCATCCCGTACCTTTACGCCGTAGAGCGGCCGGAAGACGTTCCGCTCTTGTCCGACAGGAAACTGGTTGCGTTCCTACGGGACCGTTACCGGCGAAATCACCTCGAGTCGATTATCCCCGATCTTCCCGGCGGCGGCACACCCGGTGGCGACTGGTACGAGTTGATCGGGGCGTCCTACCTACGCACCATTTACACTTTCGAGATCGAGGCCAGCGCCGAGCAGGATGCGAAGCTGATCGCCCTGCTCAACGACCGATCAAACCGTCAGCACTGGAACCTGGTCACTGCGAACTGCGCCGACTTCGCGCGCAATGTCATCAGTATTTACTATCCGCATTCTGTGCATCGCAGCATTGTCGGCGACTTGGGAGTGACCACGCCGAAACAGCTTGCCAGAACGTTTTCCAAGTACACCACCCGACATCCCGAGTTGCAGCCATCCAAGTTTGTCATTCCACAGGTTCCGGGGAGCATTCCACGCTCCAAGCGGATCAAAGGTGTTTTCGAGGTCATGCTGACCGCGAAGAAATACATGTGGCCGATCTTCCTGGTCCACCCGTACGCCGCGGGCACCGCGGTTGCAATATACGTGCAACACTGGCATTTCAACCCTGGGAAGAACTCCCCAATCCTCGATGCTCAATGTCAGTTGAGCGCTCCCCTGACCAGCACCGACCGGCGCATCTTTCAGAATCAAATGGATGACCTTCTCCGCGCCTCGTCTTCGGCAGACGCCGATACCGATGAACACCACTGGACGTCTTTAAACGCCGCAGCCCAGCCCGCCCTCGACTCCTCCGTAGGACTCACCCTGCATGTAAGCGATGGAAGTGAAGTCACGTCCGTGGGCCTCGCGCGATCCAACATTCTGGACGTTCCCGCCAGTTCCGAATTTGCCGCGGGTCTTGTGAAAGCGCGCCTGCGTGAGGAATTAAAACCCGCTGCCGTCCGAAAGACCGCGCGCGCCGACGTTGAGAGCGATCTTGCCCTTCTGCAGCAACTCCTAGCCTTGCAACCGAGCCGATTGGCCAGCACCACCGATTCCGCCGAAAGCGCCCCTCAGTCCGCCGTGGGCGAACAGTAATCCAGCTCGAGCCCCCGCGCTCTCACGCGTTGCGACGATTGGCGAAACCACGATGCGTGGATGACTTTCACACAACATCTCGGGGCTCTTGCGATGGTTGCCCTGCTCGCCGCCCGCGTCATAGCCCAGGGAGCACCCACCAGTGCGCCTTCAGATGCCTCGAAAGCTGCGCCGAATCCGTGGGCATACGTGCTCACCACCAGCGGATACGTTGTGCCCAAGGGCCAATCCTACGTATCGCCGGATTTCACTGCCGACCGTAACTGGCTGCACCTGGAAGCTCGCTATAACTATGAGGCCCTGAAGACCGCGTCGCTCTGGGCAGGCTACAACTTCAGCGTCGGGAAGAAGTTGGCGCTGCAAGCTACGCCAATGGTGGGTGCTGTCTTTGGCGGTCTAAACGGGATCGCACCAGGCTGCTTGTTCACACTCACTTACAAGCGGGTTCAACTTTACGCCGCAAACGAATATGTATTCGACCTGCAGAATCGAGGAGGGAACTTTTTTTACACTTGGGATCAAATCACCTACTCGCCGCTGCACTGGCTGCAAGTGGGACTGGTGTCGCAAAGAACTCGGGTGTATCAAACCGGCCTCGACGTCCAGCGCGGGGTGCTGGCAGGTTTCACCTACAAGAAAGTGACCTTCACCACGACTGTGTTCAATTTCGGTTGGACGACGCCAACTGAAGTCCTGGCGCTGGGGATCAATTTTTGAGTAAGGTACAAAAGAAGGAAAACTTGGCTGCCCCCCAGGGATTCGAACCCCGATAACCTGCTCCAGAGAATTCCTGCCCAGGCGTGCTGCGAGGTGCTGGAAGGGCTCAAATGCTAGGGAAATAAGCGCTTACCACCAGCGTGCGCCTCTCCTGCACCTCCGTGCATCTCCCTGCTATCCACATGAATTCGACTACTTTTGTGGAGGTTTTTGTGGAGGAGGTATCGCCGTGGCCCGGCGGCGCTTCCCCCTGCAATTACCTTATCGAGGCCAGCTCCCGCCTCGCGCGATCCCAAAACTTCTGACAGCGCCTGCGATCCATCACCTTGACGTAGCCGGATGTTTTCTCGTAGGTATCGGACGCCCGCGATCGGGCCGGAAGCGCAGGACTGACACACCGCCATGGTGGTATTTCGCGCGTCAGTCCGCGTCCTAAAATCGCAAGCTCGCCGGCGCCGCCACATCGCGGACATGCCGGGCGAAATTCTGAATCGACTAAGGCGGCGCTGCGCCAATCACCTGAGCATTGGCAGTTCAGTTCGAAGTAGAGAACGTAGGAGTATCCACGTCCCGTCAATTCAGCTACGAGTTCGGCCCAACTCAGTGATTGCAATTTGTGTCGCCTCGGATGTAGTTTTTAGGCGACTGCAAATCTTGAGAAAGGATTGGGAGGGCGCGCGGACGGTGTGGGGCTGAGCTGGGAAAGCTCGGCCCTTTTAATTTAGCAAACGGCGGGCTCTGGGCCTCGCCTGCGGTTACCAAGGTTATTTACCGATGCGGCAACTTCAGCCGCTAAGTCGCTCATGTTTCAATTGAGTTGAACTGAACTTTTACTCTCTGCCCGGCCCGGCGCTAGGGCATCATGTGCTCTCATTTGTGGGCAGCCTGACGATTCTTCGAGGTTGCGGCGGACCGTTTACCTTCACTTGGTTGAATCTAGCCGCCGGACGGCTTCGCATCGTGCCTCTCACACTTTGTCACACAAAACTAAACCGGCTCGCGTTGGAGTTGCCTCAAACTTCACAGGTCGGATAGGCCACAGGAGAAGTCGAACGGGCGTTGTCCAAAGCCGAGGACACGAAGCCAGACACTATACATGTGATACATGTGCTCCTCGGCCATCCTCGTCCAAGCCTTCATGCAACTATTGCGGTGTGATTAATCGGATCGGCACGGGGGAGGAACCGGTGACGGGAATAGAACCGACAGGCATCCCAGTGCCATTGCCGCAACCGGCCACATTCAGGATGGTCACGCTCACGTTGCCATACTGATCGACCTGGTTAATGAATACCTGCAGGAATCCTACAATCGTGACCGGGCTGGCTCCGCCGCCAATAGTATTTGCGGTGTCGTAGATGGGCAGAGAGGCGATGGAAGAACTGCTGGTGATGGCGTTGCCGGGGTTGCCGGCGAGTCCAGGGATCGGGTTAGCGGTCCCGGCAAGAATCTGGAATGGATACGCGGTATTGTTGATCGAATCCTGGCCGTCATTCAGCGTATTCAGGTCCGCTTCACGACTGAGGAGCATCACGGCGTCGGCGGTTGCGTAGTCGATATTCGGCCTTCCCCCACCCAACTCGACCGTGCTCTGCACGCTGCACTGGTAGACGGTCGATTGGTCGCATCCCGCGATCGCCTGTTGATAAAGGTCCATGCCAGTCGCCCACGAAGGCACCGCAACGGGAGTCGCCGGGGGGTCCGCCGCGGGGACGAACTGCAAGTTCGGGGGCCCCTGCACGTACCCAGGGCGGTAGTAGTTTAGCCTCAGGCTGCGGCTTTCGCGGATTGCACGCCGGGTTTGTGTGGTCGCAATCCGGCGACAGCCAGAGTGTCTCACCGATCACCCCGTTCGCGCCGGTGCCGTTCAGCGAGATTCCCGGGTGAGTAATCGATCCGTCCGTGGTGCTGACCAATGACGAGCAGCCGCCAACCGCTACGCTCTGGTTGCAGTAGTTGGCATAGTTGCTGCCGTTTGGGCTTGGCTGTGGGTAGAGGGGATCCTGATTTGGCACTAGCCACGGCTTCACACATCTCGGCTGCACCGGAGTGATCGTGCCGGTCGTGCCATTGCTGACGTTCCCCGAGTTTGACGGGTTAAAGGCTTCGGCCGTTGCACTGGCGCTCACGGTGCTGCCACCTCTTCCCCAGATGCGCGAGAAGAAGGTGGGCAAGCTGGAGCGCTGGATTTGGACGGTCACCATGGGATTGACGGCGAACGCCGCAGGGATGCCGGAACTGGAGCAGTCGCTGTTAGAGCCGAAACTGCCGCCACTTCCGGCGGAGTAAACTACATTGACGGTCGTTGGTACAGCATTCCCCACCGCACTCTGCGTAGCGACCGCCGTCGCCGCCTGAGTGGCAGTACCACCCGGGCCGCAAATCGCCGACCAAAGACCAGAGATGTTGCTTGGATCGCCGGTCATGCCCGAAAGCGAAATAACGCGGGCTGCCGCCAGCGCGGCGGCATCGGCGGACCGCTGCGCCTCCTCGCGCGCCAGATAAAGCATGACGACATCAATCGAGAGCGCGGCCATCGCGATCATGGCAACCATGGCGAGGGCCACCAGTACCATAGTGACGCCGCGTTCTCCGTGGCGTCCGCCGTGACTTTGCGAGCACGCATTCATGTACGCACGCTCCCATGGGGAAGTCTCCGCAGGTACTAAACACTCAGCAGATCGGACGCTGTAATGAGCGTCATTCTACTCTGGATTTCTCAATTGGCGCTATCAGGCCGTTAAACTCAGAATCCCTGTTTCGAGCATTTTGTAATCGAGATGTTTCGCCAACCAGCCAAAATGATGCCTGTCACGGCGAGTCAGTACGCAAGTGGTGTAATCTGCTCTCCTGTCCGTGAATAGAGGTGTTCGATGAAGCGGCGTTGGATGATTGTGGGCATCACCAGCATGGCTCTGATTGGTGCAGGCGTTGTCGTCCGCGCCGTGCATCATCATCGTCAGCTCGTGTCCTGTTGATCAAATCAATAAAACACTCCATTTCGTTCATAGCCGATTTGGGCGAAATTGCTCACGCTGGTCGAGGCTGGATCGGAAACAAATTTGAAACCGTGGCCGTTCGAGAGCGACGTCACAATCGTAATCGGCGTCGTCGCCGTTACTGCGATCGTGGCCGTATTCTCCACGAAGCTTCCACGCATTTTGTTTACCGGCTCATTTGCACTGTCCCGCTTGATAATCCCGCTCCATCGCATATCCAGTGAATGGATGATCCCCTTAACTTGGTTGACTGTCCGATCAACACCCTGAAGGCTGTTCGTGATGGTGAACGCATCATAGACACACAAGTTCCGCACGTGAAGCGACGCAGTCCCATCGTCCAAATCCACGTGAGCACTACCTTCCGGAATGTTTGCGGCCCAGAATACGTTTGTCGGTGACACTCCAGCATCCCACGAATGCGGGCCCAACGAGCCCGTGACGCTGTCTAGTCAAACAAAGGCAAACGACGCGTTCCGCTCAATCCCGTCTGTACCCACAAACTTGCCACGCATGAAGCGCATGTCAGTGTGGAATGTGTAAGGAGCCGTCGTACCCGTTGTCAGGTCGATTCCGGTTCCGGTCAGGTTCAAATCTGCCTCGCCGATGAACCCTTTGAAGTTGAAAATCACCGATGGATCGCGTCCCTCTGGATGCGCCCCGCTGGGATCCGTGGCTACTACAGAACCATCCACCGGCCCTGCGAAATAAACATGGGCATCTGGTGGCACATTGATGTTTGGAATCGGTACCGGAAAATCGCAAAGCCCGGGTTCGCCGCACCGAGACGCGTCGTCTGCCCAGACCTTGGCTGGAACGCTGGAGCTGAGTAGCGCAGCCCCGCCTGCTGCCGCCGCACGGCCGAAGAAACTTCGCCGCGACAATGCCGCGATTAGTTTGGAAGGGGGTGAGATGCTCTTCATTCCCTGTGTCCTCCTATTTACAGAATTTCTGTCTCTGTCGTGAAATGAGAGTTTGGAAGGTCCTTGATCTGAGAGCACGCCTAAGTAACTGGAAGGGACCCGTCGGAAACTCCTAACTGGGCCGGAAAACTGTATCGGAGCGGATTCTGCTCCCAATCAAACCCGGTGTCAAGGGGGAAATGGTAGAGGTGTCAAGACTAATTAGAAATGTCCCCATCCTTAACTTATTAGAAATGTCCCCTTTTTGTGTTGTGGTGTTCTGGTTGGAATGCGCACTGCAGCGAAGCCCTGTAGTTAGGGCGAAGCGGAAGTGCGCATTCCAACCAGAGGCGTTGCGATCCCCGGGTTTGGAACTCGTGGCTTCATGCTTTTATAACCCTGCCGCCACGGATGGTCTGGCTTAGGTTTCCTCACCACAATGGGCCTGACGGGCGCCGGCATGGGCCGGGTGGTTTTTCGTATGGGCTCCTTCAGTTCGGTAAAGGCTATCCGCTCCCCGCGGTAGTACACCTGCATCGTTCCGTCCTCCCATTCGCAGACCAGGGCCTTGCTTTGCGTAGGTCCATAGCGCCGCTGCCCAGGCTGCAGTTGCAGAGAACGACCATTGTGGCGGATCACCCAGTCATTGCTGATCGCGCGCTCGGTCTCTAAGCGGAAAATCTCCCGCAGTTCGCGGGCCGTCGGCTTCCGGCCGTGATAGTCCTCCGGCTCGCCGCCGGATAGGCAAAGCGTCGGTTGTGCTCCGGCAGATATTCTTTTTCCAGATATGCGTTGGCCGCTTCGTAGCTGCCGATCCCCTTCCGTCGCATTTTCTTGATCAGGCGATCCTGATGCACCCCGTTCATTCGCTCCACGCGACCTTTGGCCTGAGGTGAACTGGCGGCAATGATGCGAATGCCCAGCTTCTGGCACATGCCTCCAAACTGCGTGACCGGGACCTCTCCCCGCAACTGCTCCGCGGGCGTGGCTTTTCGCTTGTACACCTTTTTCCAGTCGGTATAGAGCGCGCGGGGTATCCCGTAATTTCCAATCCACGCCCGCAATACTTCGACCGCCGCCCAGATCGTCTCTTCCTTCCCCATTCGAGCCTGCACCTTGCCGGTGGCATCATCTACCATGTCCATCAAGCAACCCCGCGGCCCACGCTGCTCCAGCCAATCGTGAAAGCTCCCGTCCAACTGCACCAGTTCGCCAAAGTGCGATTTGCGCTCTCTTCGTTGGCAGTGTTTCTTTCGCCTCCGTTGCCGGCTCCACAATCCTTCCGCCAACATCCAACAGCGCAAGGTTTCGTGATCAATTGCGATCCCGTCTTCTTCCGCCAAGTGCTCCGACGCCAGCGTCGGCCCGAATCGCTCCTCTTCCGAGCCGGAATATTTTTTCTTGATTAAATTCAGCACCCGTCGCCGTAGTTTCAGCGGCTTACTCCGATTGGAGGGCCGGCCCGCGTTCCCATGCTGCAGGCCCTTGCCGCCCACCTGCCGATAGCGCCGCCACAATCTCTTCGCCTGGCGATAACTCAACTCCAGCATGGCAGCTGCATCCTTCAATTTCAGTGCTCCACTGTCGACTCGCCCCATTACCTCCACCCGCTCCAGCTCACCGCTGCTCATGCCTGTCCTCTTCAACGAGACCTCCTGTGGCTGGAGGTCTCAGTCTATGGGGACATTTCTATTCAGTTCGTGAGGGGACATTATCAAAAAGTTTCAACATGGGGAAATGGTAGAGGGAAATGGTAGAGGGAAATGGTAGAAATGAAGCGATTCGCTGCGCCGATATCGCCAACGAGAGCAAAACCGGCACATTTATGAGGTTGGAGATGATGTGGGCTTTCCAACTCTGGCTCATTCATAACATGATAACTGTCGTAACCATTACGCTCAAAACCCCTTTCCGGGGTTGAGCACCCTGTTACCTCCGTGCGTTCAAAGCAACTCAGAAGATTCTGGTGTTGACCGGTGTCATGCCGTCGTCAAGCGCCCATGGATTCTGCCGCTTGGGCGGGAATGCGGGCGAAGACCTGATCGAGCTTTGACGTGTCTCCTACGTTGAGCAAAATTGCCTCCAGTCCGCCCGAGGGATTACCCGCTTCGGATCCGCTAGAAACACATCGATGCGGACGACTGTAATTGTCGGGCTGTACGCTGCTTGCGAGCAATGCACGGCGGATGGCACTTTCGGATCGTCGCTCATAAAAATCCAATGAAAATGCAGTGGTAGCGGGTGGCCACGCCGTTCAGACTCGGGATCATAGCCACACTGGACGATCTGGAACTCGTTTGGCCTGACGCCGCAGTGCTCGGGGAAGCCGTCGTAAATTTCCTTAGCGATGGAGAAGCTCAGCTGCTTCCCGCCATCCAGGCCACGCGGATAGATCTCGACCCCTTCGTCGACGAAGAACTGATATGCCGCGCCAGTTGGCATGTACCACTTTCGACCCTCGCCGCCCGAGTAAATCGCAACCTTGGCGCGCCCGGCCGGATCGGCGCAGAGCAGCGACAATTCGGCAACGTGGGTCTTGGAACGGGCAATCCAGACTGGCTCCGGCTCGTCAATCCGGGCAACCCCGGCGATGCTGATCTCGGGATCAGCCATTGGTCGTGCCTTTCGCCGCGACGTTCCCCAGTCGAGCCACTGCGCGCAAGCCAGACGGTCTTGCAACTCCCGCGATGCTGACCATATTTCCTCCAAAAAAACTGGGGCGGCCACGCAGATTAACAGCCGCCCCTCATGACCCATTTACGGCAATGCGTGTCGGAGTCGTCGACCCGCATTCGGGTTCACGGAAGCCTCGTCAGCGCCCTTGTAGGCTCACGAAGTAGGGCATGGGCGCTACGGCGCAACGCGCCTCTCGATACACGCCCGGCTGCTTACGAACCGGCAGATAGACGCGCTCTCCGAGAATGATCGCCTCAGGATCGGCAACCTTGAGCGTGACTTCTTCAAACAAAACGTTATTGGAATCGAGCAGCCGAAATTTATAGCCGGTCATCTTGCGCATCCTCCTCCAGCTTTCATCATGCGTGATTTTTTAAGGCCTGGATCGGATTATCGCCCGATCCGCCAGCATGAAGAATCTGGGCATCTGCGCGGAAAAGCATCTCATAGCCCACCTGCATGTTGGCCATGTAGAGTTCGTCGTAGCGCCGGATCACCGCTTCGGTGGGGACGTTTCGGACGATCAGCCGATTCCAATCCCCAAATAGAACTGGCGTGGCGCCGGCGCCGATGTCTGGCATCCCGGGCGAAATGAATACCGGTTTCTCGTACAGAAGGTAGTGACCGTTCGCATCCTTGCGCAGCAAGTACAGAGCGTCTCCCACGCTGCTCGTGAGATTGCTGGAGATGATCGACAAAAAGGTCTTCCAATTCATAACCCAAGCCGAAGTATCGGCCGCGGCATAAGCTGGATCGACCGCTAGCATGATGCGCTGCAAGTCAGTTTGAAGGACGGTGGTTGGCGCGGCTGTCGTGGCGCCTACGGTTGCATCGGCTAGAACCGCCGTCACGACGCTGGCGCCGAATCCTCGTGCGAAGCGGACGCGAAAAGCTTCTGCTAGCAACCCAGCCAGTTTTACACCGGCGTCTTGATCCAACTGAATGGACGCCTTGACGACTTGAGACGTCCAGGTCGTCGCCTCGGGCCACAAGATATTTCCGAAGATGGGATTCGCGAAACTCATTGCGCCAGCTTCGGCCACAGTGATGGCAGACGTGGCGGTATCGGTCAGCGATGGTTGGTTGGTCGTCCGGCCATCCACCGTTTGCGCGAGATCCCAGTTGGCAGCCTCCAAAATCTGGTCAGTACGTTTCATGGCTGCCAAAATCGTAGGAATGAAGCCGATTGGAATTACGTTTCCTCCGTCGGCCCCGCCGGCAGCGGTAGTCAGACCCGCATACGTTCTGGACTCAGGCAGGAGCATAGATAGATCTCGAAGTTCGGTCACCGCTCCCATCGCGCGACCGCCGACCACGGCGTTCCCTAGCTTGACGATCCGGCCGCCGTTCGTGCTGATGACCGGCTCATGAAATCTCGTTCCTTGAAAAAACTGCAGCGTGGCAGCGTCAATGGTCTGCTCGTAGCGTTGTGCGACAGCCTGCGTGGCCAGACTCTGCAAGCCTGCTGGGCGCCCAAACCGATCACGGCTGGGATCGTCATCAGCTTTGACGAGCGCTGCCAAGCGTAGCAGGCAGTCTACTTTGCCTTGCGCGGCACGATCAAAGTTGTTTTTTGTGTGCTCGAGAATCTCGTAGGCTTGGCGAATGATCTCGTCGGCGGAAAGTGGGGACTTGCGCGCTTCAAACGGCATGCTCTGTGCTCTCTCTCTCGCTCTCGCAGAGCGGTCTTAAAAACGACTTAGTCGATTATGCACCTCGAAACGAGAATTTTGTTCTCGTTGGATTCGTTAAGCGGCGGTCTTGAGGCCGACTGCGGATAAGAGAGCGTCGAGATCGTCGGTGATCCGTTGATAGAGGCGGTCAAGTTGACAACGTTTGTCCGGGGCAAGGTTGCGATCGCCGGCGAAAGGCTTGAGGAGACCCGCGGTGAGTGGAGCATAGATGCGCTCGAATAGCTTGAGGAAGAGCACGCAGATGGAAAAGCCCTTGTTGGCGAGACGGTAGCGACGAGAGTGGGGCAGTTTGTCTAGCAGGTGCTTGGCGCGCAGTTTGGAGAGGTCGTAGCGCAGCGATGCCAGGGAGTATTGGGACTGGGGAAGTCCGAGAGCGTCCAACACCGGCGGGTAGAGATCGGCGGTGGTGAAGGTGGAGCCGGCAGCGAATTGGAATAGCGGACCAGAGCATGCATGACCGCCAGTTGCCGAGGGTGATCGAGCTTAAGGCCGGGGATGCGCTTTCCGTTGGTCAGGGTGGTGGGCTCAGCCAGTTTTTGGAGTTGGCCGCGATCGATGAAAGTTTCCAGGATGTCTTGCTGGGCATCGTGGTAGTGGTCAATGATCTCGGACATGCGCTGGCGCAACTGCGGCAGGTTCTCGACGTTCTTTTTGACCCCATAGTCGGTGACGTCATTGGTGGCCGGCTCGGTTCGTAGTAAGCGGTCATCGCGGACGTATTGCTTGGCGAATCCATGGGCGTAGTGACTGCGAATGACGGGATTGGGAAGATCGAGGTCTTCGAGTTCGGTCTGCAGCTTGCCCTTGTATTGCCGAGTGACTTTGCGGCCAAAGATGAGAGTGATCTTTTTGGGTTGTCCGATGGTTCGGTTCATGTCGAGCAAGCGCTCGGCGAACTGGTCGACGGAGGCACGGCGGAAGAAGATCAGGTTGTCGCAAAGCTCGACCTGAGAGAAGAAGAGCCGGTGCTGGCAGCCAGCCTGTCGCCGCTCTTGGGAGGAGAAGAAGGGAGTAAAGGCGGTCAGCCACTTCTGCCCGCAGCGCAATAAATCTTGGGCGGTCAGAGAATCGGCGAGTTGTTGCAA
Organism: uncultured Acidobacteriaceae bacterium; assembly: GCA_963832015.1. Taxonomy (GTDB): domain Bacteria; phylum Acidobacteriota; class Terriglobia; order Terriglobales; family Acidobacteriaceae; genus Sulfotelmatobacter. The sequence goes on along the minus strand of CAWHSR010000016.1, from coordinate 17,271 downwards.
CCGTTCGGGGTTGGAGCATTGCAAGAAGGCGTTTTTGCATTGCCGAAAGGAAATGCCCTCCTGCTGCATCCGAAGAGCCAGCCAATGATGCTGATTCAGGCATACTCGGGCGGAGAAAGGAAAGTAAGGACACATGCGGACAAACATGGGCCCCCAGTGTTGGTCGTTGAGATAGAAATTGTATTGATTCACCCAGCGCTGCTTCAGTTCCAGATGCGGGGATTGGTTCTGCTTTCCGCCAATGGCAACTAGGATGCGAGCGGGTTCGCGAGCTTTCAGAATGACGGCCACATGATCGGCTTCGGTCTTTTGCAAGTACGGCAGCACGAAATCGTCGCGCCGTTCCTGCTGTGGAGCTTCGACGATGGGTGCACCCCATCTCTGCGCACGATTGATAACCCAATGGTGAAACTGGTCGGCAATCTCGGTGAGGGTCCGACGGATTACCCGCTTTGCATCCCGATAGGTATTGAAGAAGCCGATTACTCGTTCGGGTTGTTGGAAGGGTTGAATCAGTCCGTTCAGTAGGATCCGATCGAAACATCGATATGCGAACTCGATGCTACTCTTATGGTGCTCGTAGAACGCGTTCATGGCGATCTCCTGTGTTGTGGAATACCCAGAAGATTACTGCCATGAACGCTTCTACGGCATCACTCCAGGAAAGCCATAGTACCCGATGGGATATCAAGGGCGAAGCCCTTGGCTAGTTGGCTAATCTGTTCAGTTCTTCCTGCAATAGCGCTGTTTTGGCGCGGGCTTCCTCGACAGTGATCAGTTCCGATGGAATTATGTCGCGGTCGTGGTAGACGTCGACATGCGCGCGGTGTTCCGGCTTTGCGCGGCGCTCCGTTGAGCAAAGCTTGCACCGGAGGACCGTCGGCGCACCATTCAGCGCGACGTCGACTTCAGTAGCATTCTGGATCGCATGATCACTTCCACAATTTGCGCAACGCATGAAGAGTCTCCCGTCCCGATAGATCGACGCGCATCGATCTATCGAAGCATACCTCGACGGGCATCGATCCAGCAATTGGCAAAACAGGGTTCTAGATTACCTTCGTGGGCTGGCTGAGATTGTTCAGTTGCCGCCATCGGGCGCGCAGCGCTAACGTGCCGCCGCGATTACCGGAGCCATCTCGGGATGGCGCTGGAGGGCCTCGCGCACCGTTTCAAAGTGAATCAAGGCGCCAGGGGTCGGATCGTTCTCCAACTTCTGCCAGCCATAACATTGACCCTTGACGACATGCGGGTAGATACCGGACAGCCCCAGCAGGAGCACCGCGCCCTGGTCTGGTACTTCGATCATAGGCCTGACTTCGATGCCCCACGTAGCCGCACTCTCAATCGCGTTGGCGACGGTGCCATACACAGTGAGCACGAGATCCTCGTCCGCCATCTCAGCACGAGCTTCCGCGATAGTTGGGTTGCGGCCGTGGTGCGCGAGTTTCCATTGCCGGGCATGATGGCACATCCTGGCGAAGCGCAGGTCGGAGGCATTCACCTGCTCGCCCATAATGAACTGGAGTTCCAGTTCCTCGCCGTGCCGAATGACGTCTTCAGTTAATAATCGGTCTGCGCTTGCGTGCATCGTCTTCCTCTTCGAGTCGCCATAGTCGCAGCGTATCAGCAACGTACTTCTCGCCACTGTCTTTTTTCTCTTCTGCCAATGGCTTCACGCGATCCCGAGTCAAAGCCGTCAGACCAAAGTCGCGCAGATACGAACGCAGGGCAATCTCACAAGTCTCTACGACCTTCAGCATCGGATTGGGTTTTTGTCGAGTCACCTTTTTGCCATGTGAATCCAGAACGGTCACTCTTTGCATGACGCCGCCCGCGGTGAGGCTTTCGCAGGCTTGCTGGTACCTGACCATCATCTCGGCGTAGACCGCGAGCAGAGGACCGTCTCCGGGAGTCAGTGTGCGCCTGTCTTCAAGCAACTTCACCGTCGACTTCCATACCTTCCGCGCCGGCGCGCTTAGATTCTGTGGCATTACCGGCCGCCCCGGAGTCGATACCGGCGCCTTTCGGCGACTTCGCCGGGCCTTTGTGCCCCTTATCCGGCGCTGCTTAGGGCTCAACTCATTCATGTTTCATGACCTCCGTAAGAATTTAGACCAAAATGAAAGGTCCTCGCGAGCCGTGGCCCGGCAGGCGGTCCGCTCGGGCGCGATATTTGATATCGCACCCCCATACGCCCTGGCCCGCCTCAAAAACTGAGTACCTTTCAAACAAAGCCGCATTCCTTGACCGCCTTGGCGTAGTGGCAGGGCTGGCCTCGGGCTTCATGGCTCGGCAATCTCTTCCAGCTTGAATCTCCTGACGCCGCACGGTTTAAAAACGGTCAGCTTCTCTGCGAATTCGTCGACCAGTTCGTATCTCCGGCCGCCCTTCAGTGTCACGACGTCGCCTGGCTTCATGACCTTCAGGATTGCCTCTAACGACGCATCTGAGCGCTTGTAGGCACGTTTTCCGAGCTCGAGTGAGCGGACGTGCTTACCGACGAGGACGGCTATGTCTACTTTCTTTTTCATGGCTATCTCCTTGTGGGAACCAGTGGGCACACCGAAAAGACTGGTTCCCAAAACTTTTTAAAGACAACGAAACAATTTCTCTCTATACGTATGTGCGAGAAAAAACTGGTTCCCACTGGTTCCCAGTCTGGCCGAACATAGAACCACTTCCCCCGCTTGGGGCCTCGCGAGCGGTCCTGCTTCCGTTCCCATCCTGCATGCGTCAGACATCGCTGTACCTGGTTCCGGTCGGGCTGGGCGAGTCGGTCAAGGTCTTTACCGACGCAGTGGAGCAATACATCCGTGATGGTTACCCTGCCCAGCTCCGAATCAAAGGGCATCACCGGCAGAAGATCTCCGTGGATTCCCTCCCTGCTTTCGCGTTGCACTGGGTTTTCTATCCAGTCCAAGATGACGGCGTCCCAAACTCCCTCCTCGTACCTTTCATCCTGTTCCGCGGTTGCAAACTGATTCAGTTGGTCAGTCTCCAGGTGCCAGGGCTCGCCCGCCCGATAGCGCACCACGCTTTCCGCCCAAAGTTGATCGCGGTCTGCCTTGAGCGCTATGACGTCGACGCTTCCGCAACGTACAGGCCAGAATCTTCGATTGCCCGTTGAATCAACAAATGGTGTGCTGTCGTTCGTGGTCGCCGCGAATATGCAACTCCTGGGGACTGCTTCGCTTCGCCGCGCATATGGCATGCGGAAGTTGTCGACTCGTGCCGTCAGGAATGCTTTGTTTCTCTCTGTCTCGCCCCTACGCGCGGCCGCAAGCTCAGAGAATTCGACAATTAGCTTTCCATGTAATTCGATTCGCGAGTCTTTGCTGCCCAGGTCGGAAATGTGGTCGGTAAACCAGTCTTCCCCGGCTAGCGCTTGCAGTGCAGATGATTTCCTGATTCCCTGCGGACCTTCGAGGAGCAGCGTGTGATCGGCTTGGCATCCAGGCTGGAAGATCCTGGCTACCGCGGAAACCAACCAACGCGGACCGACGGCGCGCAGAAAGGGCGAATCAAATGCCCCTAGATACCGACTCAGCCACGTATCCAACCGCGGCACTCGGTCCCATGCGAGGCCATTGAAGTAATCGCGAACCGGGTGAAACGGACGTTCTCTCGCTACTGTCTGCACCGCTTCTGCGGCGAGCATAGTTGCAGTGATCGGGACTTCATGGAGCTGTAACCATTCCGTCGTGCGAGAGTCGTCGTAGTCAGTCCAGTTCGCGCCGACAGTTTTTTGCCATGGCGCAGGTTTTTTCGTCGTCACAAATAAAGTAAATTCGTTGAACGCTAGGACGTTGGCCCATTCAGGCGCTTCGCGAAGTAGCGTCAGCGCGTTCGCCAGAAGTCCCTTGTTGCTTGATCCGTCTTTGCTGGCGAGTGTTACTCTGTTGAATAGTTCCAACATCGCAGCATCGCCCATCCCCCCGATGTAGTCATCCGGGCCATTAATTTTCTCGGAGGCCGGCAAATTTAAAATGCGGACGTCGGCGCCTTTCTTGCCCAAGGCCTTCGCCAAGTCGCGACGCGCGGCGAGCACCTTGGGATTGCCCGCGCAGTTCGCGTCGAGCAGGATGTACGTGATCCGCCTCCGGCACCACTCGAGATCTGGCAGCGGGCCGAGTTCCTCAACGCGCTGGCCTTTCTCGTTCTCTGTGATCCCGGTTCGCCCGCGCCATCCCCAACACCCGCCCATTGCGATCGGCAGCACAATTTTTTTTGTGCGCTGCGTCCACGCCCAGATTGCCAGTGCACTCTTCTCAGCTTCTACCAGTACGATGGGAACGTTGCGATCGCTGCACAGAGATTCACTCCCAGGCACAACGTACAGAAAACGACGGTCTCCCCACGGCGCCATGTATTTGTTTTTCGGCTTTCCGTCTTCGACCTCTGGATTGTCGCGCCGAATGCGAGCCGTGACGCGATGCCCGGTCTCCACATGGAGGTAGGGAAAGAAGACCCCCGCCATGTCTCCGCGTGCCCCGTTTAAACCTAGGAGCTCACGCGCTTCGTTATCGGTAACGCGACGGATCTTTGCTTGCTCGAGCAGCTCGGGCGGGACGCGGATTTTTGCGAACATCGCCAGATCGGCGGCGGTCAATGTCATGATCGATCACGCGCCTTTTTACGCGGTTTGCGGTTCGAAGAGTTGCTTGAGAAAAACTTTCGCCGATTCGATCGAGATTGGCCCGCAAGTGTCCGCTGCCATATCACGAACTCTAGTAGCAGTCAGCTCCCTCGCTCCAGACTCCTCAAGCTGCTTCACCGCCGTCAACAATGCGCGGTTCTCCGCAGTGTTCTTGACGAACACTGACTCAGTTCCGATTCTTACTTCGATGAAATTAGCCATTGTCTTCGTGTTCTCCTATCACGAGTTTTTTAATTCTGGGTAGCGCCGATACATCTCCTGCACGTACTTGAAGCTCTGGCGATTGCCATTACCCGCGAGGCGCATCAACTCGATCTTGATCTTCGTCAAGGCTTCAGGCTTCAGTTGGCGCAGCGGACGCGCCGGGCTATTCGCTAGAACGAGCGCGAATTCTCCCAGTAGTCGACGCGACAATTTAGGGCCGCGCTTCAATCGGGCCTTCAATTCGGGAATCGTGGCGATCATGGTTGCCTCGCTTTCCCTAATCCATCTCGCTCGATCCTCTCGATCTCAGCGATCGGCACCAGTCGACGCCTGCCAACTTTAATGGTGTGCAGAGTGCCAGCGATCGCTAGGCGCTTCGCGGCGTCCCGAGAAATGCTGAACATCTGCGCAAACTCCGGTAGGCCGAAGGCCCGTTTCTTTTCTCCGGTGAATAGCCCCATCTCGTCCGCCCCTTCCTGAATCTTCTTGCAGGATTGTGAAATCAGGAGCAATATACATCCGACGGTTAATTTTGTACCCGACGGATGGATAAATGCCAAAAAGCGACTTAAGCGTCGAGGAATTGAAAAAAGAAGTTTTACGAACCGAAGAAAAGATTAAGCAACTCCTCCCCTTAGTTCAGATCGATGCCGTCATCAGAGCGCTCAACACGCCGCATGCCAGGAGCGATGCAGTTCGACGGTTGACAGATATGCTCACCGCACTGCACGCGCTGCACAGGAAAGCAGAGGACCGCGGCGCATCCATCCATCCCGATGAACTCAAGCCCGTCAACGACTACCTCGCATGCCAGAAGTGGATATCCAAGCTAACCGTTCAAGGCCGCTACCTTCTAGTTTTCGTGAACGAGCCGTCGACAGATGGGATACGGAGTCGAGAGGAACAATGGATAGCGTCCGCAATCTTGGAACTAGCGCAAAGTGGAAAGCTTGAGCGCATTCAGCGCTGTGCAGAATGCCATATCTGGTTTTACGGTCATCGTCTAGGTGCACGTTTTCATAGTGAGGAATGCCGGAAGAGTAATTGGGAAAAGACTCCACAAGGTCAGAAGAACCGCAGGGCGAGGAATCAGAGGTATGAAGATGAGAATCGTTCGGTAGCAGCGGCACAGAAGCAACTCAAGAGGAGGAAACAGCATGGCCAAAGGTAAGCGTCACGGTTTGTACAAGCGTGCGGGTGTGTATGGTTTCCGGTTCAAAGATCCCGAAGGAAAGTGGAGGGAGAAGTCGACTGGATCCGCAGACTTCGATCAGGCGATCGCTGTGAAGGAACGATTCGACGCCGACCTCCGGGAGAACATCTTGCCGACCGACAAGCAGAATTGGACGGTCGCGCAAGCATGCACGCTATGGGTCGACAACCATGCTGCGCACCTCGGCCCAGAAAAAGTAAAGAGCAATGAACGTTCACTCCTGCGCCAGCTCTTGCGACGGCTCGGATCCCGCAAATTGAAGAGCGTCGCGATTGACGATTTGAAGGCCTATCAGACCGAACGGCGCAAGACAGTCGGGCCCAGAGCCGTGAATCTGGAATTGCGCATTCTCGTCAACGTGCTCAAGCAAGAGAATCTGTGGCGCTCAATCGACAAACATTACGAACGCCTCAAGGAAGCGGCCAGCAACATCGGCCGAGCGCTGACTCTTCAAGAATTGCGCCGACTCGAGACCTCGGCCGCGTCAAATCCATCGTGGGAGGTGGCCTACCACTGTGAGGTGGTCGCAGCCAACACCGGCGCCAGAGGTGGAGAACTGCGGAAACTGAGGATGGGCGATATTGAACTCGAGAACCGGCGCCTGCACATTCGCCGCGGTATCACCAAGACTGACGCCGGCGAGCGCTTGCTGGAATTGAATCAGGCCGCCATGGAAGCAGTCACCAAGCTTTACGTGCGAGCACAAACGCTCGGGGCCTGCGAGCCCGAACACTACCTGCTCCCTGCGGACCTGTCCCGCCATACCATGAAGTCCGATCCCCTCAAGGGCCGCCGCGGCTTCGACGTCACCCGACACTAAAGCACCTGGCGATCGGCTTGGGTGAGCCTGCTGACGGCCGCCAGACTCGACGGTCTACGCTTCCATGATCTGCGCCACTCGTTCATTACGCTGATGGCCGAACGCAACGTTCCCTTGCCGGTGGTGCAGAGCATGGTGGGCCACATGTCCGCGGCAGTGACCCGGCGCTACACGCACATCTCCAGTCAGGCCGCGCGCCAAGCTGTGGAATTGCTGAATCGGCCTGCGTTTGTGGAGGATTTTGTGGAGGAATCGTCGATCCCGAAGAATGGCGAGCCGAAGTTATTGAATTGATTGGCTGCCCCCCAGGGATTCGAACCCCGATAACCTGCTCCAGAGGCAGGTGTCCTAGCCGTTGAACGAGGGGGCAACTCTCGCTCGCGGCAGAGCTCGCAAGCGCACTTTCATTTTATGGTTCAGAGCGAGCCGGGGTCAACCGAAACGATCATCCGAGGTGCCCCGCCGACATTCACAGCCGAGCGCCTTTCCTTCTCCATGCCCGATTCTCTTGGAGCGGTAGAATCGGATGACGCTATTTTTCCTACCAGGAGCAGCTATGGCTACCACCCTCGATTCCATTCACCCCGCCTCGGAGTACGCCGAGATCGCCCGCCGTCCGCTCGAGGCCGAGCAATGCGCGCTGGTTGTGATCGACATCCAGGAGAAACTGCTGCCGCCGATTTTTCAGAAAGAGCAACTCGTACGGAACTCGCAACTCTTGATCCGCGCTGCCACCATTTTGAAGATTCCAGCGCTGGTCAGCACGCAATATGCGAAGGGACTCGGAGGAACCGTGCCCGAGGTCGCTTCCCTTCTGGCGGGAACGGAGGCGATCGACAAGACATTGTTTTCCTGCTTCGGCAGCGACGTATTTTGCAGCGTTCTGAAGCGACTGCCCGGCAAGCGCAACACTCTGTTGCTGTGCGGGATGGAGAGCCACATCTGCGTCACGCAGACCGCTTTGGGCGCGCTGCGCGAGGGATACCTGGTGCACGCGGCATCCGACGCGGTCAGTTCGCGCACCGAGTGGAACTGGAAGACCGGCCTCGAGCGGATGCGAGCGGCGGGCGCAGTCATCTCCTCAACCGAGATGATGATTTATGAATTGATGCGGTCTTCTTCGTCGGCTGCGTTCAAAGAGTTGCTACCGCACTTGAAGGGGTGAACGGAACATCGGGTATAAAATGGAACCGTTCGACTGATCTCGATGATCTCCTTGCGCAAGCTGTTCGCGTGCTTCTGTCTTGTGGCTGTTTTGCTGGCCGCGTTCACCCCAGTTTCTGTCAGCCTGTTCTGGGCCATTCTCGTTCCACTCTTGTTCGTCGTCGGCGCGGTCTCGATCGCTTGGTCCGAGCCGCAACCGGACGAAAGCGGAGTCCCTACCCTCGCGTGCTTACCCGTTGTCGCCTCGCGACCGCCTCCGGTCACTTACCCGCTGATCTGAAGTAGCCCCAGGCAAAACCCAATTCACATGCTAAGGCTGGTCCCCGGCCGCAGAATGCGTTCCTTGCGCTGCGGCCCAGGTCTCCGCCGGGAGGGTGTCATGTCAATCAAGCGCCGGATGCGCATGCTGCTGTTATGTCTACCGCTAGTGTTGGGCGCGGGTATCGGGATGCCGATGCGTCCTGAAGAAATTGAGGAATTGATGCACAGCGCAAATCAACAGACCATCACCTACACGATCCCAGGAGACAGAGAAACGCCGGATGAGACGATCCGAAGACTAACCGAAGGAAAGCCCTAAGAGATCATTCCTTCTTCTTCACGCGAACCACCGTGATCTTCGCGAATCCCTCATCAAACGCGGGCGCCTTCAACTTGGCAGCCATGCGGCGCATGATGTCCTCGGGTACGACACGATCGCGGCGCTGATGACGGTCGATGCAGACTTCTAGAGGAACATCGAAGAATACGGCGTGCACTTCGTAGTTGTAATCCTTGGCCAGTTTGATCCAGTGCTGGCGCTCCTGCGGCGTAAGGTTCGTCGCATCCACATAGTTCATGGGGCGCTTCGCAATCAGTCGTGCCTTGAGCAGGGACCGCAGGTTGGAAAACACCAGATCCTGAAAGCGCTGTTCTCGCACGTCATCAAACAGAAGTGATCGGACCATGTCGCTGGAGAGCGGGACCACGTTGTGCCGCTTGAACCAGGAACTCTTGCCCGAACCCGGGAGCCCGATCGCCAGAACGACGATACCCTTCGGCGGACGCGCTGCTGCCGCGGGAATGGCAACCGGAACGCGGGGCGCTTGCGGCGCGGCCTCAGCCTCGGGTTCAGCCGCTTCCAGCGCTCCTTCTTCGGGCGCGATTTCTTCAGTCCGTGGCAGCTCAGGAACAATACCCTTCGCGGCGGCATGCGCAAACGCCTGTGCCACGGCTTGCTCGCGACCGCGCCCACCTCGCCCGCGCCCACCACGGCGGCGACGTCCGCGTCCACGCTGGCCATCCCCACTCGCGGACGGCCGCGACTGCCCCGCGGCGCTCACCGCTTCTTCACGCGGGGGTTGTGCTTCAAACTCGGATTCAGAGGCCGCTGGAGCCTCGGGCTCATGCGAACTCGGCTCGGGGTGCCCAGATTCAATATGAATCGGTGCTGCCGGGGTGCTCGGAACTTGCTCCGCATCGAAATAAGCAGGCTGCAGTGGCGGAGGCGCCGCCTCACTTCCCTGCTCCGGAGCTTTCTTCTTGCGGCGCTGTAATCGATCTTTCATCCATTTACGCATGTTCAGGCTTGTAACACATTAGACATGATGGGAGCAATCGCGACAGCCGTTCCGCGTACCAGACACGACAGGAGTTGATCGGAGGCATGACGCGTGGCCTTGGAGTGGCGCCCGCATCTTGCCTTTACGCGTGCGAGCGCCACGATGCTGCGCCAATCGAGCAAGGCGAGTCTAAAATGGCTTCATGGCTAGCTCGATTCCCTCAACCATTCAAGCTCAGAAATATATTTCCCTGACAACGTTTCGCAAAACCGGAGCCGCAATCGCGACCCCCGTCTGGTTCGGCGAGGACAACGGCAAACTCTACGTGATGACGCGCAGCGACATGGGAAAGACGAAGCGGATCCGCAACAATCCGCAAGTGCGCGTGGCACCCTGCACGATTCGCGGGAAGGTGACTGGAGCGGAGTTTCCCGCGACGGCACGCATTCTGCCGCCGGAAGAGCACGCCCGGGCGCGCCAAGCCATCAAGCGCAAGTATTGGGCAGCCCGCCTTCCGCTGATATGGTGGCGTACCGACACGTACATGGAAATCAGCTTTGAATAACGCAAGGTTTCAAGGTCGCGAACTTGTTGTGACCTTGAACCCTTGAAACTCTGGAACCTTGAAACCTGTCTTTCCTCACCACTCGCCGTTCGTCAGATAGTCGTGAATGGATTTCGCGGCGCGCCGACCAGCTCCCATTGCCAGAATCACCGTAGCGCTGCCGGTCACGATATCTCCTCCAGCGAACACTCCCTTGCGCGTCGTGCGCTGCGTTTCCTCGCTGGCTTGAATGTATCCACGCTTGTTGGTACCCAGTCCCGGCGTAGTGCTTTGCACAATCGGATTCGCGCTGGTGCCAATCGCGATGATGGCCACCGAAAGCGGCAGGTCGAACTCCGACGCCTGCATCGGCACAGGGCGTCGCCGGCCGGAAGCGTCCGGCTCGCCCAGTTCCATGCGAACGCAGCGCGCCGCCGTAAGCCATCCCTTGCCGTCAGAAACGAACTCGACTGGAGCCGTCAGCATCTGGAAGTCAATCCCTTCCTGGCGCGCGTGGAGAACTTCTTCTGCGCGGGCCGGCATCTCGGCATCGCTGCGGCGATAGATCACATACGCCTTGCGTGCGCCTAGGCGCAGAGCGGATCGGATCGCATCCAGCGCCGTATTACCCCCACCGATCACGGCCACGTCTCTTCCTTGCAGATCAAGCATCGGCTCGTCGTAGGTCGGGAACTTGTACGCCTTCATCAAGTTGATGCGCGTGAGAAATTCATTGGCCGAATAGACCCCGTTGAAATGCTCCCCGGGAATATTCATGAACTGCGGCAGTCCGGCGCCGGTGCCAATGTAGACCGCGTCGTAGCCCTCTTCCTCGATCAGCTCATCGATGGTTACGGTCCGCCCAACAACCACGTCGGTCTCGAACTCCACGCCCATCTCACGCATGTAATCCAGTTGCTCGCGGATGATCTGTTTCGGCAGACGGAATTCGGGAATGCCGTACACCAGCACGCCACCCAATTCGTGCAACGCCTCGAATACGCGAACCTTGTGGCCCTTTTGGATGAGATCGCCAGCCACCGTCAGCCCCGAAGGCCCACTGCCGACCACAGCCACCTTCTTTCCAGTCGGCGAAACATTGGGCACGACATGCGTCCCCATGCGCTTTTCATAGTCGGCGACGAAACGCTCCAGGTAGCCGATTCCCAGTGGCTTCACCTTCTTCGATAGCAGGCACTTGCCTTCGCAGTGATCTTCCTGTGGACACACGCGTCCGGTCACAGCAGGCAGAACATTGTCCTCACGAATCTTGGCGGCAGCCCCAAGAAAGTCGCCAACTACGATCAGCTCGACGAATTCTTTGACCTTCACACCGACCGGGCAGTTGTCGGTGCAGGTCGGCTTGGCGCATTCCAGGCAGCGCAGTGCCTCTTGCTGCGCCAGTTCCGGACTGTAGCCCAGGTTCACCTCGCTGAAGTTGTGGGCGCGTTCCTCGGCGGCCTGCTCCGGCATCAGTTGGCGCGGAACCTTCATGCGCTCTTTCAGCGGCAAGGGATTGACTGACTTCTTCACGGTGGGGCTCATCGTAGTTCTCCTTGCCGTCCGGCCGGAACTGCGGCAAGCGCGGGCTCTACTTCTCGAGTCGCCGATTCTGTCCTGCAGCGGTGGAATTCCGCGAGCGACCGCTGCTCGGCGTCGCGATACATCGAATTGCGCTGCACCAGTACGGCGAAATCAACGCGGTGCGCGTCAAACTCGGGGCCGTCAACGCACGCAAACTCACTCTTGCCGTCAATCAATACGCGACACCCACCGCACATTCCCGTGCCATCGATCATGATCGGGTTCAGGCTCACCACGGTGTGGATATTTTCCTTGCGCGTCATCTCTGCGATTGCCCTCATCATCACGATTGGCCCCACAGCCACCACCAGGTCGATGCGCGTTCCGTTCTCGATCAACTGGCGCAGCTTGTCGGTGACGAATCCCTTGTCGGCATAGCTGCCGTCATCGGTGGTAATCATGAGCGAATCGCTCACCGCGCGCATTTCCGGCTCGAGAATCACCAATTCTTTGTTGCGCGCACCCACGATCGAGATCACTCGATTCCCCGCCCGCTTGAGCGCCGAGGCCGTGGGATACGCCATCGCCGTGCCAACTCCCCCACCCACCACCACCACCGTCCCGTAGTTCGCGATCTCCGAAGGTTTCCCGAGCGGACCGACTACATCGAGAATGTGATCGCCGGTGTTCAGCGAATTCAACAACTGGGTTGTCTTTCCCGCCGCTTGCACCACAATGTTGATGGTCCCGCGCTCGGGATCGGAGTTCTCGATCGTTACAGGGATCCGCTCGCCCTCTTCGTAAATACGAAGGATGACGAATTGTCCTGGCCTCTGTTTACGGGCAATGCGAGGCGCTTGGATCACAAAGCGTTTGACTCCGGGCGCAAGGAATTCTGCGTGGACGATTTTGAACACACGGCCCCCAGGCGTACGAAATAACGGTATTCCCGACCTACATAATTGTGTTCGGAGAGCTCAAAGCAGGCTGTGATTTGGATCACAGGAGGATGTGCGGCCGATCTGTCATTCTGGTAACGGCGTGTCATATATGATGGACTATGGCATACAGTGGTATTATGTCATATGACAGGAAGTGGATTATGAACGCAGAAGCCAGATTGCGGATCAACGAAAATGGCCGCGTTGTCATCCCCGCATCTTTTCGCAAGGCGCTTGGAATCAATCCCGGGGACGAGGTGATCTTGACCCTGGAAGAAGACGAACTGCGGCTCACGACCATGAAACGCCGCATCGAGCGGGCACAGCGACATGTACGAAAGTACGTCAAGCCCGGCGTTTCTCTCGTCGATGAGTTGATCGCGGAACGACGCGAGGCGGCCAAGCGTGAGTAGGATCGTGCTCGATGCATCTGCTCTGCTAGCGATACTCAATGGCGAGCCTGGCGCCGACAAGCTCACTCCACAACTGTTAAGCACCGCTGCCAGCAGCACGGTCAGCCTCGCAGAGGTTCAAAGCAAACTGGTTGACCGTGGCCTGAGCCCAGAGACCGCATGGGCGGCCGCCCTCAGTCCCGTCGAAGAAGTAATCCCCTTCACCGCCTATCACGCGAAAGCTGCGGGCAGCATGATCCCCGAGACTCGGCCATTTGGGCTGTCGTTGGGAGACCGCGCCTGTCTAACCCTCGGGCTGACGTTGCAAGCGCCCGTCTACACGGCGGACCGATCATGGAAGAACCTGAAGTTGGGCGTCCGAATCCACGTGATCCGTTAGCGATCCGGAAATCGCGGCGTTCTAATTTTCTTCCGGTTTGAAGATCACCCCCTGGCTACTCCGGCTGTTCATCACCACGCGCAGCGGCGGCGCAAAATGCAGGTGCCGCACGCATCCTTCTTCCTCGATAGCGCTCTGATCGGCCAGCCACTGCCAATCGACCGAACCTTCCCCAGCATCGGGGTTCACGGTGAAATATCCGACCTGGAAGGCGGTCAGGTTCTGGAAGAAGTGGCTCCCCTGTGATGGAGTCACGCGGAAATCGTGAAAGCCAGCTTCGACAATGACGCGGGCACCCGAGATTTCGTCCCACTCCACAGGAATGCCGAGCCACGGATCGTTCGATCCCCAGCGGCCGACTCCGATCAGCAGGTACGGACGATTTTCCGCGCTCAGCGTGGCATTAAAGTGCGCGACTGCGCGGGCGACTTCCTGACTGCGGCTGCGCTCGAAGCGCTGAGAATCGACCACGACGATGTCGTGCAGATTTTCGATGCGGCCGTTGCCCAAGACTTTTGAGCTGTTGCAAACCAGTTGCGACGGATTTATGTCTCCAATCGTGAGATCCTGATGATCCCGCGCCAGCGTCAGCGGGCGAATCTGAAGAAATCCAAACTCCGCTGCTTCTTCCCCTCCAGGCAGGCGAACCGCGAATTCAATCTCGACGGGATTTCCCAGCGCATCTTCCCCGGCGCGTACCAGCAACTCCAGAATTGCCGCCAGCGGGAAGATGCCGTGCTTGAGCATCGGAGCGAACGTCACAACGCGCGCGCCGGGACGGCTCAGTCCGTCATAGACAGCATGATTGTCGGCAGAATAAGTCGAGGCAACCGAGTGTAGAGTGCCGTCCTTTTCAGCCACGTCAAGGCCGAAACGCGCTTCCCGCAGATGGCCGGCACCTCCGCCCTGCGGAATACCATCCAATTCGAGAGCGCAGAACTCCGTCTGCGTGTTCGCGAGGATGTCTTCCACCGAAGAGAACTGCAGCAGATTTCGCGGATAACGCGGGCAGAAACTCAGGCACTTGCCGCCGTCGACCACCGTGCGCCCGAGTCCAAGTGCGACGGCCGCGATGCCGTCGGCAAATGTCATCGGCTCGACGGGATAAAAATTGTGTGACCGCACAACACCCGAGAAATCAGGATAGAAACGCGTCCCATGCGCAGTTCCGACGACCTGCTGCAGAATCACTGCCATCTTTTCTTCTTCCAGGCGATAAGGCGTAGCCCGCACGTAAGCCTTCGCATGCTGGCTGAACGTTGAGGCGTAGACGCGCTTGATCGCCTCCGATAGTTCCTCGAGACGGAACCGCAGCGAAGCCTGCCGGTTGCCGAGCATGAATGTTTCGTAGACACCAGTGAACGGCTGGTACTGCGAGTCTTCGAGCAGGCTGGAAGAACGCACCGCCAGCGGGTAATCCACCTCGGCAAGAAATGACTTCAAATTCTCTTGCAGCGGAATGGGCAGGGCCGAGTCGAGAAATCTCCGCTGGATTTCGCTGTCGTCGTCACAATGCAGAGCAAAATCACTCAGATTATTTTCGGCGAGGAACAGGTCAAATATGTCCGTGGCGATCACCACCGCGGGTGGAACGGAAATGCGCACGCCGGGAAATCGCCGCATGATGCGTCGAGTCCGCAGCAGATGCCGCACGAACGCCAGTCCACGGGCCTTGCCGCCGAGCGATCCGGATCCGACTCTGAGGAAACTCGACTCCGACGGCTTGAACGTGTCGGGCTTGAAGTCACCAATCAAGACCTCGTTCTGCTCCCGGCGGTAGTCGTGAATGGACTCGATCAGGTCACGGCGCAGGTGCTCGGGGCCGTTGAAGTCGGACACTTTGCGGGGCCTGAGTTTGGCAGCCAACGCAAATTCCGTGCGCGCCATCAGCCAGTGCGAGAAGTGATTGCGCTGCGCGTGGTACATCAGGCTCTCGGCGGGCAGTGTTTGCAGGGTCTCTTCCAGTTCGTTCAAGTCTTTGGCGCGTCCGACTTCCCGCTGGTCGGGCATGCGGAAGACGAAATCCCCGAAGCCGAAGTTGTCCGTGAGAATTCGGCGCAGATCTTTGAGCAGCGTGGGCGAGCGTTTCCGCAGGAACGAATACCCTTCGGCATGCGCGCGCGGACGGAACTCGGTGCGACTGGTCTGCAAAACCACGGGTACGTCGGGCGTCAGGCTCTTCACCATGCGCGCTAGTTCGAAACCGGCTTCGGGACTGAGCTTGCCCTCCCATGGAAATTCCACATCCGAGACCAGGCCGAAGATGTAATCGCGATACTGCTGCACAAGTTGGGCCGCCTCTTCAAAATTTGACGCCAGCAGAATCTTGGGCCGCGCCTGCATCCGCACCAGCTTGTGCGCGACATTGATTCCTTCCTGAATGACCCGGCGCGACTGCTTGATGATCTCCGTATAAATCACCGGCAAGAACGACGAGTAATACCGGATGTTGTCTTCCACCACCAGCAACACGGGAACGCCCATGGCACGCGTGTCGTGCAGCACGTTGCGCTTGTCTTCGACGTATTTGACGATCGCGATCAGAATGCGGGCGGTGCCCTGCCAAAGGAAGACGCGGTCGATGTCGGTAACCGGATTCCGTGCGACAAAGTTCTTGATCTCACGATAATCGTAACCGAGCACGACCACCGGAACGGCCAGTCCTTTGCGGTGAACCTCGCGGGCCAACTGCGCGGCGTCCATGTCGCCGACGGCAAGATTCGTCACGATCAGATTGAACTGCGGATTCGAACTCGCTAAGTCGAGCGCCTCGGCACAGCTGGAAACGTGCGTGATCCCGGGAATCTGCCGGAGGTTCAGTTCGAGCGATTCGTCGATGAGCAGTTCGTTGAGCCGTCCGTCTTCGCGCAAGATGAAAGAGTCGTAGAGACTCGAGACCAGAAGAATGTTCTGCACCCGAAAGGGCATCAGGTTCTCGAAGCCTTCAAAGCGCTCTTCGGCGTCAAGGATGGGCTCGGCGATGGGACGGACGCTCATGGGACGTGATCGCTAACTGCTCATCATACTCGCGTGGCGCTGGGGTGGCAGTGACTGCGAGAATGGCAGAGCGGCCCCCTTCAGGGCCGCGTAAGTGGTAAGAAATCACTGTGGGCCTTAGCCCCTGCAACCCTTGCCCCCTACAATATCCGCACCCCCTCATTCGTCTACAAAAGTGGATGAACGAAGCGGCGAGCCTCGAACCGGGTCTGAACCGGATGGCACTCGAACAGGACCAGCGCATCTCCGAGGTGGTCAAGCGCGAGCAGTCGCGGCTGCGCAACTTCATTCGCCGCCGTGTGCCCGACCCGCTGGATGCCGAGGACATCCTTCAGGACGTCTTCTATCGACTGGTGGAGGCGAACCGGCTGCTGATGCCCATCGAGCACGTAACCGGCTGGCTGTTTCGCGTGGCGCGCAACCGCATTACCGATCTTTTTCGCAAGAAGGAGCCGGAGAACTTCAGCGAGATCGAGGCGGCGCAAGAGGAAGAGGAAGACGAGTCACTGCAGTTCGAAGACCTGCTGCCCTCGCCCGATGCCGGACCGGAGGCGCTTTACACGCGCAATGTGCTGCTCGGTGAACTGCAGCGGGCGGTGGCCGAACTTCCGAAAGAGCAGCGCGAGGTGTTCGTGGCGCACGAGTTCGACGGACGCAGTTTCAAAGAGCTCTCGGCGGAGACCGGAGTGAGCGTCAATACGCTGCTCTCGCGCAAACGCTATGCAGTGCTGCATCTGCGGGAGCGGTTGCAGCGTGTATATGACGAATTTATGGAATGAGCGACCGACGAAAGAGGAACGAACTATGAGAAAGAAATGGTTTTGGATTGTGCCGTTTGCGATTGTAGCGATTCCGCTATTTCTCTTCGTGG
>CAWHSR010000015.1:0-69196 GCA_963832015.1 uncultured Acidobacteriaceae bacterium | reverse complement strand
CTAATCCGGCGGTTGCAGGTTCGATTCCTGCCGCGCCTACCATTTTAAATCAACTAGTTAAGAAGCTGCGCAAGCAGGGGTTCGGCCTCGGGATGGTCGGAATGCTCGGTTTTTGTTGAACTCATGCCCGAACTTTGCCCAAACGGAGTTTCGAGCAGAGCATTGGACTTTTGCTTCTCGTTCAATTTCCGATCGGCTTCCATGATGTCCCGCTCATCGATAATGTTGTAGCGCTGGAATGCGGAAGCGGTCTTGTGCCCCGAAATTGACGTCGCTACCTTCTGCGGCACACCGATGCGGATTAGGTTCCATACACCACTTCGGCGCAGATCGTGGAAGAGCAGGCCCACGTCACTTCAGTTGCTGACGCCTCCACTCTTTGCCGCAAGCAGAACATCGGCGCGGCTTCTAGGCCGCGTGGACCCCTGCAACTGCGGAGTGGAGCGTGGCTTGTGCAGAGGCACGACGTCAATGCTGAAGGGAGAAGGAGAAAATGTCGCTGCCTGCCGCGATCGCAACATATTGGTCGCCGCCCACCACGTAGCTCATCGGCGAAGCATGCACTGTCTGGCCCGTGTTGAAATGCCAGAGCGCTGTACCAGTGTGGGCTTCAACCGCTTCGAGAGATCCGGCATCATCGCCGAAGAACACCAATCCACTGGCAGTCGTTAGCGTTCCTCCCCAGGAATCGCCCGATCCCACTTGGGGATAGCGCCACACAGGCTTTCCTTCCGCTAGCGAAAACGCTAGCAGCGTTTTCTGAGCATGTTCATCCGGCGGAAGTGTCGTGCCCGTACCGTAGTAGGTCTCGCCTGGAGTGAACCGTCTCGGTTTGCTAAAGAACAGATTGCAACTCTCCAGCGCCATCACATAGAAAAGCCCGGTGTCGGGATTGTAGGAAGGCGAAAACCAATTGGTGGCCCCATTGATGCCTGGACAGATGTAGGTGCCTTGCGAGGTGGGGACGCGACCCGACAGCAGGGGACGGCCATCGGCGCCCACACCTGTGGCCCAGTTCAGCTTTTGCACAAATGGCGTGGCTCTCAGAAATTTGCCAGTGACGCGGTCCAACACATAGAGGAAGCCATTGCGGTTCGCCTGCACAAGCAGGCGGCGAGTTCCGCTGCCCTCAGCGACATCCACCAGCACTGGTGTTTCGTTGGCGTCATAGTCGTAAAGATCGTGAGGCGTAAACTGAAAATACCATTTCAACTTTCCGGTGTCTGGATCGAGAGCCAAGACACAAGCTGTGTATAGGTCGTCACCGGGACGGGAATCTCCCACAAAGTCGGGGGCAGCGTTGCTGGTCGTCCAATACAAAGTGTTGAGTTTGGGATCGTAAGTGCCGGGCATCCATGTCGTGCCTCCTCCATGAAGGTACGAATCGCCGGGCCAGCTCGCGGAGCCGAATTCTCCGGGTCCCGGAATCGTCCAGAAACGCCACTTCAGCACGCCCGTCATTGCGTCATGGGCCTCCAGAAAGCCACGCACGCCCGAGTCTCCACCTGATGTCCCAACGATCACTTCGTCTTTGACGACAAGGGGAGCGCTCGTCGCACCGTAGTGCTTCGTCTTGTCCGCGTAGGTGACGTCCCACAACAAGTTCCCCGAGCGGGCATCGAGGCAAAGCAGGTGAGCATCATCGGTCTCCGTGTAGACGAAGTTCCGCCATACTCCGACCCCACGGCTATGATGAGCAGCGGCGTCATCGAGCAAGCCCGAACTCACCGGCCGCTGGTAATGCCACACTACGCGCCCCGTTCGGGCATCCAGGGCAAATGTATCGTTCGCTGAAGTGACGTACATGATGCCATTGACGACCACCGGGGTCGCTTCGAGCCTCTCGGAGTTGCTGGGATGGAAAACCCACGCCGCGCGCAACCTCGCGACATTCTCGGGCTTGATCTCGCGTAGGCTGCTGTAGCGCTGTCCGGAGTAGTCCCCGTTATAGGACGTCCAGTTTGCTCCAGCGGGCTTCGCGACCAAGTCCTCCGCGCTTACGCTAACAACCACGCTGACAGCAGATTGCGCCGGTTGGGCCGCAGCGTTCTGGCCCGCGGACGGAAAGACGGTAAGCAACGCCAAGATGCATGCTTTGCCACGGAAATTCACTTCAGCGATTCTCCGGTGAGCTTACTGGAACTTCCTGGAGAGAACCGCGGTCCAGCCCATTCCAATCTTCCAGGTGAAGCGAGATGCGGGCGGGTTTCTCCGCAGGAGCAATTTCGCTTTCGAGCGCGACCAGTTCGATAGGATCCACATCTCCCACAGGCACGGTGCCTAACTCTGCGCCGTGTTCATTGTAGAGGTGGACCATCAAGCGTCCGGCGAAGAAGACTCCAAAGGCTCCGGAAAGCTTGATCTTGCCGCTCTCCAGACGGGTGGCGCGAAGAGGGCGTACCACAAGACCGGCATCGGTCGCACCGTGAAATTCGCTTTCCGCGCGGGCCGGGAACCACTCGGTCTCGAGATTGCAGCTCTCTTCAGGGCGCAGCCGGCAGAGAGGTGAGTTGATCTCGGCTTCGAGGTAATACGGAGCACCATCTCCTCCCGAACTCATGGAGGCCTCGCCGCCGGCACTCAACCTTACTTCCGGACCGTTGGTCCAAAAGATGATCGATGCTTTGCCAGGATAGCTTCGGGAATCTTCAAACTGGAATCGTTCGACCATTCCGTACTTGCTGCTGCCGTCGACGACGGCAAGCCAGCCCGCTGTCGAGTCCAGCCACAGCTCGGCTGCCACGTGGACGTAATGCAGCGCAAACAAGCCGTCTTCTCTGATCGAGGCCGCAGGATTTTCCGCGGGACCGAAGCGGACGTGGTAGCGGTTGAGATAGCTGCTCGCGGGATTCGCGGGAGTGAACGTGCGGAAATCGTGGTTCATCTGCGATGGAGAACCCGGAGCCGCCGTATCGTATTGCGAGACCGACTGCATCGACCATTCGACGGTGTGGCCGGAGGTGTTCTTCATGGTGGCGCGAAAACGAATGCGTGGCGAGTCCGCATCCAGACGAATCGTGCGCTGGAACTGAATCCCCGTCCGGGGATCGGCCGGTCCCGTTAGTTCTACTTCACAGTGCTCTCCTTCCGAAACCTTTCGAAATGCAAACGGCCCATCGTCAAGCAGATCGGAATTCCCCACCCAATGTTGTTCGTCTCCGTTCCCCTCGGGCAGGAGCCAGAGCTTGTCGCCACCGTAGTTGAACCATTGGCCCTGACTTGGCGGAAGGTATTTGCCTTCATATTGTGAATTGACGAAGAGATATGGGTGTCCGGCGAAAATGATCTGCATCAGTCGACCGCCATTCTGCGGCAGGACAATCAGTTCGACCCAGTGATTGGATAGTTTCTGCGCATGCCAGCCCTTATAATCAGCGGGTTCAACGCGACAGGGTGCGTTCGCGCCAGGACGCGATTCACTCCTAGTCTGCCCAAATGCAATGCTAATCGCCAGGCCAGCCAGAAACAGTGGCAGGAAAACACATCGCACTGCGGCCGGCTTTCGCGACCGTCGTATCATCATTGATTCTCTCTCTCGGAGCGCCAGCCCCCGCGGTGCACAGTTTCAGTTCGAGCGCTCGGCAGCTGCGTTTAGAACTCTCCGCGAACGAAAGAAAAACTAATCAAACGCAATAAATTGATGGGCGTCAAGGTTATTCTGTGATATACCAAAATCGCCTTGCGCACAAGCGATCGCGCGCCTTCCAGTTGGGCAGCTTTTCAACAGATGGAAGTGTGCGTACCTCGTTTCCATTAAGGAGGATTTGAATGGGTACCCGGAGTTCCAGTCGGCGATCATTCATGAAGTTGGCGGCTGCGGCACCTCTGTTGGGGCAGATCGCAGCGCGAAATCTCTACGCGCAGGCCGCCACAGCGCTGGGCAAAGATCCCCGGCAGAATGTATACACCCGATTAGGAGTACGAACCGTTATCAATTGCCGCGGCACCTGGACTTACCTGAGTGGGTCTCTGGAGTTCCCTGAAGTGCGTCAGGCCCAGGCCGAGGCTGCGCAATATTTCGTTAACATGCTGGAACTACAGCGCGGTGCCGGGCGCCGACTGGCAGAGTTGACCGGCGCCGAGTCAGGCATGGTCACTTCAGGCGCTGCCGGCGCAATGGCGGCCGCAACGGCCGCATGCATGGCTGGAAGCAACGACAAGTATGTCTGGCAATTGCCCGATACGACCGGCCTGAAGCATGAAGTGATCATGATGGGCGGGAGAAGCGCGTTTGACAGCGCGATCCGGCTGACCGGAGCGAAACTGGTGCTCGCCTATTCTCCGGAAGAACTGGCCAATGCCATCAATGAAAACACCGCCATGATCTACACCACCGATCTGGGCGAGAAACTGGAGCGCGAACTTGCGGTCGCAAAAGATCACAGGATCCCCATGTTGCTGGACGACGCTGCGGGCATTCCTCCCGCGGACAACGCCCGGCTCTACGCCCGGATGAAGATTGACCTTTACGCTTTCTCCGGCGGAAAGGGTCTATGCGGACCGCAGTGCAGCGGTTTACTGCTCGGACGAAAGGACCTGATTGAAGCAGCCCTGATGAACTCCGCTCCACGCGAAGGCTCAGTTTGCCGCCCGATGAAAGTTGGGAAGGAAGAAATCATCGGATGCGTGACCGCGCTGGAGACGTGGCTGAACATGGATGAGAAGAAGATCTACAGCGAGTGGAACGGTCGCGTTGACCGCATTCGGAAGTTGGTCGACACCGTGCCGGGTGTGAAGACGGACGTCTACATTCCCGATGATGGAAACCGCTTCCCAACTTTGAAAGTCTCGTGGGACCAAGTGGCTTGGGCCTTCACAACGTCGGACTGCGTGCGGAAGCTGCGCGAGAACGATCCCGTCATCGAAGTGCTCGGTTCCGACAATCCAAGTCTGGTGACGGCCGTGCGCGAAGGCAACCCGAACCGCAAAGAACGCAAGGAGGCGGACCACATCGAACTGGTTTCCATGACCATACAGCCTGGCCAGGAAATCGTTGTGGGACAAAGGTTGCGAGAGATTCTGAGTGCAGCGCAAAAGGGAAAATCTGCTCTTGATCTAGACGCTTCTTGACTTGCTAAGAATCTGATGAAGGATTCGAATGCGAATATTGCTCGCCGGATTGTTGTTATTGTCGACGCCCGGAATCCATGCTCAAGTCCGGGCTGTGGTTCCTGCGCCTGCATCTGCCGCGGGAAATCGTGTCTACTCACCTGGCGTAGACGCTGGCGACTACCTGTACGTCTCCGGACAAGGACCCCGTCGCCCCGACGGCAGCTTACCAGGAACCTTTGAAGCACAGGTTCGGCAAGCTCTGGATAACGTCAAGTCGGTTGTCCAGACCGCAGGTTTGACCATGGAGCATGTCGTCTACACGCAGGTTTACCTTGAGGACAGCGGCAAGTATCCAGAAGTGAACCGAGCCTTCGGCGAAGTATTTGCCAAGACTCCGCCCGCGCGGGCCGTGTTGGGTGTCGCCAAGCTCCCCGAACCCTCGGTTCAGATCAGCGCCATTGCAGTACGCGATCTGGCTGGCCGACGAGCGGTAATTCCTCCCGGGCATAAATCCGAAGAGTCCGCCTCCCCTGGCATTCTGACTCACGACCGGCTGTTTCTTGTCCGCCATGCCCGGCAGCGATCCCTCGACTGGCAAAGTCCCAGATGACCCCGCAACGCAAGTAGACTTCGCGCTCGACCGCATGAAGGCCGTCCTGGAGGCCGCCGGCCTGGACCTCCGCTACATGGTCTTCGTCAATCCATACCTGACAGCCGACATCCCGATGCGAATCATGAACCAACGCTATGCGCTGCGCTTCGAATTCGGCAACACACCGGCCCGGGCCACGATTGAGGTGTCGAGTCTTCCTGGCGGCGCCCACATCGAGTACACCGGCGTCGCAGTGCGCGACTTGAAGCAAAGGCAGGCGGTTCGACCTAAGAACATGCCACCCAGTCCAACAGCGAGTCCGTGCGTGTTCGCCGGCGATACTTTGTTTTGTTCCGCGAAGAGTGGCTTCATTCCTGGACCGCACGGAGGGCGTTTATGCCTCGACGACGGCCAACCAACTTCGGCAAACCATGCGAAATTTGCTCGATAACCTTGAAGAAGCCGGTATGAACTTCGACGAGGTTGTGGCCACGAATGTTTATCTGGACGATTTGTCGGACGTGCGGGCGTTCGATGGAGTGTATGTCCAGTATTTCGGCCATGTGCTGCCAGCTCGAACAACGATCGCGCAAATTGCTCCAGCCGAACGCACTCCTAACAAAGAGGATCAATACCCCGACTTGGAGCAGGTATCGCTCATCGCGATCCGACGTCCCTCCAGCCGGTGAAGCACAAGTTCAAATCGCATCGGATGACTTACCACCTCGCGTCGAGGCGTCGAGGTTCAATCCTTGAAAGCCGCCAACTTTCCCCTCAAGACGGTGATTGACGCCTTGGGCAGAGTGAACGCAGTCTGCGAGCTTGCCGCCAGAGCAGTCGCGATCGGCGCGTGATCCGGATCTGCATGACTGTTTGGGCCATCGTCAATCCACACGTATTGTTCGCTTCCGAACGTCACAAGGGTAACCGGCCCCGAAAACGACAGGTTCTGCTTGCTTTTGGAATCCTCAAATTGCACGCGCACGCTGATGCGGGTTGCTCTCGTCCCGGTTCACCAGCATTATCGACCAATTCCCGTCAGGACGATGCACCGCGTACGACGTGACCAGTACATTGCCTTCCGGCATCCTTGATGTTCGTTGAAGAAGGAAACATCTGATGCACGCCAGAGCGGTGCTGCACCCACTCCAGGTTGATCATGTGAGCCGCGTAATACGGCGATGTGTAGCCCAGGATGTCGTAGTCCTCGTCTGAAACAAAATTCGACCACGAGGACCAGCCCAGACAAGTCTTCTGAATACCCTGCGGCTGAATGGGCGAGTGATAGAACGCGGCGCCTCCGCCCTCGAAAAATGATCCAACATTATCGGCGAGCCACAGCGCCGCGAAGATCGTCGTCATGGGTCCGGTGAGTGCAGCAGCCAGATGATTCTCGGTCACCATGAGTGGAACGTCTGTGGGGACACCGTCGTCTCTCCACACCTGCAGGATGTGCTTCATTAACTGCGGCTCGGTGTACAAAGTCTTCCACGTGATGTCGCAAGGTTCGAACGGATAGTGCTCGAACGACACGAACGCCAAGTCCGAAATGCGACCGTGCGCCTTCAAGTAATCTACGAAACGGCCCATCCATGAGATCCGGCCCTGCGCGTCAGGCCAGACTCGGATGTCCTCATTCACGCCTTCAAATACCGGCCCACCCAGCTTGAGCTGGGAATCAACCTTGTGGATGGCAGTGGCCCATTGGATGTACAAGGCTCCATAGTCTTCCGGCATCGCGTGCTTGCCGTCCGGCTCCTCACCCATCTCAACGTACCCGATGCGGTAGCCGCGCTTTTCGATGTAGGCAATCTGGGCGGCAGCGTCGTCCGGCGTCCCGTAAAGCATGGTGACCGGAATCATCGCTGGAAGATTGTTGGTAAGACCGCTGGTGAAGAACAAATCGAAACCGCTGTGCTGGTAGCCTCCGGTGGCGTTCACGTCAACGGCCGAATGCCAGGGATCGATTGAAGAGGACGTGAAGGTGGTTGGTCTGTCACTGAAATTCTTTTGAACTTCGGCAAAAGCGCCATTGGAGTCGACGCTGCCCACACGAATTTCTTGAATGGCGTACCCCACACAGTTGCGGACGTCGTCGGCTCCATGCAGATCGCACGTGTTAGACGATTCCGTCATCAGGATGCGCACGTACTGAGTGCTGACAGGTGCGTCGGCAAGCTTCAGATTGGCCGTCCCGCCCGACGCGTTCTTGATTGCGCCCGAGGGAAAAGTCTTCCACACGCCCTGAGGGCCTCCATCAAAATCGAGAGCGCGGGTTCCCGCCCAGTACTCGACCTGATACGTCGTGGCATACGGGCTCGCCCACGCGATGCGGATCGCGTTCAGCGGTTTTTCAGCCTTCAGATCCACGATCACCCATTGCGGATGCAGCGCGTCGCTTTCTCCGGTGAACTTGCTGGTGAGATAGGGATTGCTCTTCCAATAACTTAGATTCGGGCCTCGCAGCGGGCGGTCTCCGCTGGTCGAGAAACCACGGTGGGGCAATGCATAAGAGAGGATGTAGCGTACCGGCTCTTTGAGATCTGTGCTGCCAGTAAAGTATCCGCTCTTGTGTACCGGATCGCTCCAGGTTCCATTCTCGGTCCAGTGCCAGGCAGCCATGCGGAGTTCGGAATTGTTGCGATACGTGATTGGCCCCCAGCCCGCGGAAAGCGACTCCTGAAGGATGTGCGGCGTGTAAACCTTATCGATGTCGTTATGGGAGAGAACATCGATGGAGCTGCCAAGAGCGCTGTCGGGATCGAAGGAGTTGATGGCATGCCCGGGCGTAACATCGACGTGGACGACCGCCGTGGATTTCGATTGGGCGGTAGCGGGAGTGACAAGCGCGGCCACCAAAAGAAGAGTGATGGTAACCGCAGTCCTGCCTCGCCGTATTTCTGCAAGAATTCGACGAGCGTTAATCTCTGTTGAGAAACTGGGCTGCATAGAATTTTCTCGGACGGCGGAAAAGTCTTAACTGCTTGCGGGCTGATCAGACAGCGTTTTCACATTCCGAACCGTCTCGGTGTCAATATCCGCCTGCCCCACCCTAAGGTGACGCGACGGATCCACGACCAGCCAAGTTGCCGCGCCGACCAGGCACAAAGCAGCCGCTACCAGAAATGACGTCGTCCAACCAAACCGGGCTGCAATCCAGGGAGTGAGAGAAGCTGTGAGCGCTGCCCCTGTCTGGTTTCCCATATTCATGAACCCCGATACCGAGCCGGAGGAGGTACCAGCAAGATCAGCCGTTACGGACCAGAAAGAACTTTGGGAGAGATAGAGCGCACCTGCTCCGCCGGCGAGCACGATGCTGGCCAGCCGGGCGCTTTGAACCTGAGAGCCAAAGGCAATGAATATGCCGGCGATGGTAATTGCGAATGCGGCGAGGCCGCAGCGCCCGACCCGAGGTCCCTTCCATTTTGTGAGCCGATCGCTAATCGTTCCTCCTAAGAGACAGCACATGAGCATGGCGAGAAAGGGCAACATCGTATAAAAGGCGCTCGCCTTCAAATCCAGGCCACGCACTTTGGCAAGATAGCGATAGAACCAGCTGAAGAATATCCAGGCTACGTAGCCGTAGCAGAAGTAGCTCAGGGTAAGGGCCCAAACTTCTCTGCTCTGGAGAACGCGTCCCCAGGGCACGAGCCCTTTCTCACCAGGACTCGGCTGCCCTTGCGTAAGTCCCGAGCGAATCAGCGTCAACTCGGAGGCGGAAACGCCGGGATGCTCGGCAGGCGTGTCGCGCGCACTGAAGAACCACACCGCTCCGGCCGCGAACCCGATGATGGAGCACACCCAGAACGATGACCGCCACCCGTAGCGAACCATGATCTGGGTTATGAGCAACGGCGTAAGGCCGGCACCCGCTCCCACACCGGCAAAAACCCATCCGTTCGCAACCCCGCGCTCGGTGGTCGGAATCCAGCGCGCGATGAACTGATTGGCAGAGGGATAGATGACGGCCTCACCAGCTCCCAGAAGAAAACGGACTGCGACGAATACGAGGAGCGCGCCTGCAATATTCGCGGGGACCAGAGCGGTCAGGGCGGTGAAAATTCCCCACCATGCGACTCCTCCGGCCAGCACGCGGCGCGGCCCGTAGCGGTCCGCAAGCCTGCCGCCGACGGTCTGAAAGAGCGCGTAACCGACCAGCATGGCGCTGAACACTTTGCCCAGCTGCACATCGTTGAGATGATAGGCGTCAGCGATCGACCCGCCGGCAATGGAAATGTTTACGCGATCGAGATAAGAAACAGCGCTGAGGACAAACAGCCAGAAGATCAGAAACCAGCGCACGTTGCTCGTTCTTGCACCGTTCATCGCAGGGAGCATCCTCGCTTACGCCGCATGTTCGCGCAACACGCGCGAAAGCTGTGCAGCAACGATTTTGTCTTCTCCGGGTTGCAGCATGAACGAGCACATCGTCAACCCCGGCCTGCCTTCACCCCCTCCGATCACGATGGAAGGCTTCGAATCTCGCAGGAGCTTGGACGCTTGTTGTGGCGTCAATGAAATGCGGGTCGCGTCCCAAGTGATACTCATATGGGGCACATGATTGGCGATGTCGGGTACAAAGAACGACGTCGTGACACCTTTGACCTTCGTGATTTCACGCGAGATGCCTTCCAGCCGGGCTTGCCACTCTTTGGCCAGAGCTTCGTGGTCTTCCGCGAGAAAGAGCTCGAGAGCTTTGACCATACCGAGGATTTCTTCCTTGCCCACCTTCTGGCTGCGGCCTAACGTGTCTTCGTGCGGGCTGTTGTTCAGCAGGGCGTTCGCCACCATGTCTTTGCGTCCGATCAACAGGCCCGCGCACTGTGGCCCGCGTATCGCCTTCCCGCCGCTGAACGTCACCAGGTCGTAACCCATGTGGGTGTAGTCCCAGAGATGGGAAACGGGTGGCGTATCGGCGGCGGCGTCGTTCATGCAAGGGATGTTGTATTGCTTCGCCAGCTTGACCCACTCGTCAACCTTGATCTGTCCCGCCGCATTGGCGAAGTTAGAAAAATGCATCATGGCCGTGCGCTCATTTATCGCCGCCCGCAATTGGTCAGGTGTCTCGATCTCGATGAGCTTGATGCCCGTGGAGCGAAGTTGATGATCAAACGGATTGCGATGCGACTTCTGAATGATAACTTCCGACTTCATGCCGGTGAGATCTGGCAGTTGCCGGATCAAGGCCTCTTGGCCCCCAGTTAAGATGCCCGCCAGTCCCGATTGCATTGCGGCTGCAGCGCCCGACGTTACAAGCGCTGTGAAGCCATCCGGCAACTTGAGCATCTCCGCGATGCGCTTGCCCGCGGCTACCTCTAGATCCGGAATGTTCACAAAGTGTCGTCCGGCCATAGTCATGACTGCTTCCAGCTCAGGGTGAGGAAGTGAACCGCCGAGAACGGTCATGGTCCCTTCGCAGTTGATCACCGTGGGCACCCCAAGTTCTTCGTAGGGATTGCCGGTTTGTCCAAAACCGCTCGGCTGCGTGCTTGCCCCTGCGGCAACGCGAGCCCTTGAAAATAACTTACGCGGTGCCAGGATTGAACCTGCGATGACGCCCACGCCGCCGAGGAAACTGCGCCGGTTCCACTTCGAGTTGAGTCGCATGAGACGTGCTCCTTGGAGGCTTATTTACGTGCGACTGCAGCAATACAATTGATTTCCACCAGTGAGTCGCCCGGCAACGCAGCTACCGCGACGGTTGTGCGTGAGGGACCGCCGTGAGGAAAATACGTTCCAAACACTTTGTGCATTCCGTCCCAGTGTTCGATCTTCACCAGAAAAACGTTCGCTTGGAGAATGGTGTCCATGGACCCTCCGCCAATCTCCACGTGCTTCTTGATCTTGTCCATGACCATGGTGGTGTGAGATTCAATCGTCCATTCCTTGGGATCTCGACTATCGTGGGCGCCCTGCCCTGCGACATAAATCAGTCCATTGTGGACAACGACCGGCATGATGACATCTTTGTCGCTGCCCGGCTTGCCTTCGCTGTTCATCTTGCGGATTCCGCCTACGTCCTGCGCGGGCGAACCCTGAGCCAATGCGCGGTTGTGAAGTACGGCGGTGGTGACTCCCAAAGCGGAAAACACGGAAGCGAAGCGCGTGGCAAACGTTCGACGAGTGAAATTCGAAATCATGAGATTTGTCTCCTTGAATTTGCAATTTGCTTTCGAGTTCCAAGCACTCACTACGGCAACGTAAAGCTAAAGATGTTACTCCCCGCGGCAATGGCCACGTACTGCTTGCCCGCGATGGCGTAGCTCATCGGAGATGCACTCATACTTTGCCCGGTATTGAAGTGCCACAGCGGCTTGCCAGTTCGCGCGTCCACGGCTTCAAAGGATCCGGCATCGTCGCCGAAGAAGACCAGGCCACTCGCGGTCGTCATGGTTCCGCCAGAGGAATGTCCTTTCCCAACTTGCGGGTACTTCCAGGCGATGGAATTTGTATCCAGGTTGAATGCGGCCAGAACTTTCTGGGACGTTTCACCTGGAATGCGTTCTACCCCAGTCGAATAATAGCCGCGACCCTCATGAAAGCCCTGCGGCTTGAAAAAATAAGTCTCGCACTCTTCCAGTGTCATGAAATACACGGAATGCGTGGACTCATTGTATGAGGGTGCGTACCAGTTGGTGGCTCCTGAGAAGCCCGGGCAAATGCGAGTTCCGGCCACGCTGGGCTCGATGCCTGTCCGGACGGGCCTGCCTTGGGCGTCGATTTCCTTTGCCCAATTCATCTTCTCTACAAATTGCGTTGCGGAAAGAAACTTTCCATTGGTGCGATCCAGCACGTAGATGAAACCATTGCGGTTGGCCTGGAGCAGCAGTTTTCGCTGGGCACCTTGAAAGACGGCATCGATCAGGATCGGCGTCTCGACGGCGTCGAAGTCGAACACATCATGCGGTGTGAATTGAAAATACCATTTCAGTTTTCCAGTATCTGGATCGAGGGCCAAGACACAGTCGGTGTAGAGGTCGTCTCCCGGACGGAGGCCGCCTTCGAAATCAGGAGCGGGGTTGCTCGTACCCCAGTAGACGGTGTTGAGTTGGGGATCGTAGGTTCCTGGCATCCACGTCGTTCCACCGCCATGCAAATAGAGCTTTCCGGGCCAGCTTGAGGAACCGAATTCACCGGGCCCCGGAATCGTCCAGAACCTCCAGGCTAGCTTGCCCGTCATGGCATCGTAAGCGGCAAGAAAACCTCGAACACCATCGTCGCCGCCAGAGGTGCCCACCAGGACTTTGTCTTTGATCACGAGCGGAACGCTGGTCGCGCCGTAATTCTTGTTCCAGTTCGCGTACGCCACATCCCAGATCAGATTCCCCGAGCGTGCATCCAGGCAGAGGAGATGTGCGTTGTCGGTCTCCATGTAGACCCGGTTGTGCCATACTGCGACGCCTCGATTGAGGTGCCCGGAGGCATCGTCGATCAACCCTTCCGAAACTGGCCACGAGTGGCGCCACACCACGCGACCGGTGCGCGCGTCTAGGGCAGAGGCGTCGTTCGCCGCGGTCACAAACATCATTCCGTTGACTACAACGGGAGTGACCTGAAGCCGGCTCGAATTGGCAGCATGAAAGACCCACCCCACGCGCAGCCCGGCGAGATTTCCCTCATTGATTTCAGACAGGCCACTGAAGCGGCGCCCTGAGTAGTCTCCGTTATAGGAGATCCAATTGGCGGCCGGAGGCTGAACCAGAAGATCTTCGGAGCGGACATCGATGGCTGCAGACAGGCTCGCGGGAGCGGTATCGCCCGCCAGGGCGGCCAAGCAGGTGAAAATGACCGCGATTAGCGCTGCCTTCCGCATGCTATGAGCACTTCCACAAATTCGTGACGTCAGCGTTACTTAACTGCCTATAGAGGTCTCGCAAATGCTGCCTCCGAGGCACTGGATTTTCGCAGGGGCGAGCGATGATTCGGTGTTTGATATCCCAACTCGCATGAAATTTGCAAACCCGCTGCCTGGATGAGCGGCGCGAGTTGTCGCAGCCGGGCTGGCCGGCATGCGGACCGTCGGGGCTGTAATGCTGAGGCTAGCGTTGACGCAGCCGGCATGGTCCCAGATGGGCGCTGCGATGCAGCGGATGTGAAGCTCGTTCTCTTCCAGATCGCAGGCAAAGCCGTTCTTGCGTACCCGGTAGAGTTCAGCTTCCAACTCCTGAAGATTCCCCACCGTGTTTGGGGTAAGGCGCTTCAACGCCAGCTGTGGGAGAACTCTCTCCCGCTCATCGTCAGGCATGTATGCCAGCATGATCTTGCCCACCGCGGTGCAATACAACGGAACGGCGGCGCCGATGCGGGAGTGAATACGCAACGGTTCCGGCGAATCCAGCTTCTCGACATAAACTGCGGACAGTCCATGGCGCACCGTCAGATGAGTGGTTTCGCGGGTTTGCTGATTCAACTCCTGAAGGTACCGGAGACTCACCCGGCGAATGTCGAGCTGGCCCAAAGCTGCCTGCCCGATAGCGAAACACGCGATTCCCAGCCGGTACACGCCATCCCCGCTGCAGTTCAAGAAGCCCGAAGTCTCCAGGTTGGCGAGAAAACGGTGAACGGTGCTCACGGGCAGCCGCGACCGGCTCGCGACCTGTTTGGCGGCGAGGCCCTGGGGCGACTCGCTGAAGAGTTGGAGAAGCCGCAACCCACGCTGCAGTGCCGTAATGTTGTAGCTTCGCTTCTGAGTGGTTGCCATAAAGCGACGAGACAATCCAGCATCACAAAATGAAAGCGAAAATTATCTGATGAAAGTGAGATTTGTGCAATAGATCTCTTGCTTCTAAAGCCGCCCGAACTTCTTGACAGCTTCTACGATCGATTTCGTTTGCTCGATAACTGCGTACATCGAGTGCTCTTTGTAGTCCATCTGCTGGGCGAGGTGCAACACCTCTAGAGCTTTGTCCCTGGGAATGACGACGACCCCATCGCTGTCGGCCGTGATAATGTCACCCGCATTGACCGTTACACCGTCGCAGGTCACCGGCACCTGGGCGCCTCCGAAGCGATAGTGATGCACCGATGTGGATGGAACGATGCCAGTCGCATATACCGGGAAGCCGATCTTGCGCAAATACGCGACGTCGCGAACTCCTCCATCAATCACGGCTCCAGCATAGCCTCGGGATGCCATTGCCGTACCCATCAATCCCCCCATTCCAGCAATGTCCTGGCCATCCTCGACGGCCATTACGTAAACGGAATCAGTGGACCCCTCATCGATCGCCTGTAACATTCCGTTCAACGCGGCGGGGTCACTGTTACCTTCGTCTTTTTTGAGCTGAACCGTGCGCGCAAAGCCGGCGAACTTGGTGGTGAAGATGGGTGTCATGCGGTGACCCATGTACATACGCTTGCCGGTGAGTTGCTCCAGAGCGTCTGAGACCGAAGCCACTTCGACGCGGCGAAACTCCGCAATCAGAGCGGCGCCGGACTCCGGGGCGGAAGTTGTCGCGGTCTGCGCCCGCAAAAGCCTGGCTCCGCAGAAAGTGGCGTAGACAAGGCCGATGGATAACACAGACGCCGCAATGGTGTGAGACTTCACAAGGCCACGAAACTTGTTCATTTCGTCCTCCGAAACGTTATGTGTGTGCGCGGACTCTAACACTGTTTGTCGCAACGTGGAAGAGTACTCCGCAAAAAGGGTTGACTTAATCACGGCGATTGGGATAAACACTGTCATCCCCGTGTGCACCATTTCCACGTTTCGGGTCCACACTCCAGTGGGTGAAAGTTCTGTTCAGGCCTGAGATTAATTGGCCGCGCGGATTCTACTGTGTTGGTTCCGGCGTTCCAACTCCCAGGCGTGTTTTACTGAATGAAATATGGTCCCGTTAATGCTTTCACGGCTGAAATCATTCTGTGTGTTGGCAGGAGTTCTGGCGACTATCTGGACTGCCAGCAACTTCGCCGCCTTGTCGCAAACTCAATCGCAAGGCTCCCGGAAGCAGGATTTAAAGCTGGCATTGGTATCGGGCAAGCGAACCTTCGCGTCCACCTGCGCGAACTGTCACGGTCTGGACGGCCGAGGCGGCGAACGGGCGCCGGATATTGCGGAAAGACCAAGAGTGCAGCAGCTTTCCGACGATCAGATCTTCAAGATTATCGAGAATGGCATTCCTGAGACCGGGATGCCTGCTTTTCGATCTCTTCAAAGCCCTGCTATCAGAGCGGTCGTAGTCTACCTGCGCACGTTGCAAGGAGCAAAATGGGCGGTCAATTTGCCCGGCGATCCGGCGCACGGGGAGACCATTTTCACGGGTAAAGCCGAGTGTTCTGGATGCCACATGGTCGCCGGCAAAGGTGGTTTCATCGCCTCTGATTTATCGGACTACGCTCGCGCACACACTGTGGAGCAAATTCGAAAGGAGATCACCACCCCACCGAACAGCGATCCTCGGGCGCGAATGGTGACAGCGACCGCCCGTAGCGGAGAGAAATACACAGGCAGAATCCGCAACGAAGACAACTTCTCCTTGCAGTTGCAGACTCTCGACGGGATGTTTCACTTCCTCCCGAAGTCAGAGATCGAAAAGTTGGAATACAGTGCGCAACCTCTCATGCCTTCGGACTACGGCTCAAAACTCAGCCCCGACGAATTGAACGATGTCGTCAGCTTCTTGATGAGGGTCGCCTCCACCAACAGCACCCAGTCGGAGCCAGCTGAGAAGAAGTCGCCAGCGGAATAAACTTCGATCCGCGAGAGTCAGCTCAGGATTTTGTTCGGAAGGGCGTCCTCATGAATCGCAGCACGAATGTTCTGCATGTTCTCGTTATCGCAATTTTGATTGCGGTGTGCGCAGGTTTCGCACACGCTCCAGCCCAGCCCAGGCAGTTTCAATTGCAAGCGGAATCGCCACGTTTCTGGGATCTGGTGGATCGCGATGCCAAGTTCAGCGTGGTGGGCACGGGCTTCGGATTTACGGAAGGTCCGGTGTGGGACGAGGCGGGCTTCCTCTACGTGAGCGACGAAACCATCAATAAGATTTACCGGCTCCATCTGGATGGCAAGAAGGAGGAGGTGATTGCGCTCGGCGATCCCGATGGAAATACCTTTGACCGGCAGCATCGCTTGATCGACTGTGCCAGCGTATTGCGCGCCATCATCGAGGTCACTCCCAACGGAAAATACAAAGTGCTAGCCGATCACTATGACGGGAAGAAACTCAACAGTCCAAATGATGTGATCGTCGGGCCGGATGGAGCGTTGTATTTCACCGATCCGACATTGGATCTCGTTGCCGGCGAAAAGCGGGAGATTCCGTTTCAGGGCGTCTATCGCTTAGACGCGAAAGGCAACGTGGAGTTGCTCACGAACGAACTCACCCAGCCGAACGGCCTCGCCTTTTCGCCGGACGGCAAGCATTTCTATGTCGACGACAGCGAACAGAGAAACATCCGCGTCTACGACGTTGGCCTGGACGGAGCCCTCAAGAACGGCCGCATCTTCGGCGAGGAACCAGGAGGGAAGGGCGACGGTGTGCCCGACGGAATCAAGGTGGACAAGAACGGCAACCTGTTTGTTACCGGGCCGAAAGGCATCTGGGTCTGGGACGCGAACGGCAACCACCTTGGCACAATCGTGATGCCAGAGCAGCCGGCAAATCTGAATTGGGGTGATAAGAACTATCGGACGCTCTACATTACGGCTACCACTTCCGTGTATCGTCTCGAGATGAAGACGCAGGGATTCGTGCCGTATCTATGAAGGGCGCTCAGAGCGAGCAATAACCCGCGAGTTCATTTTTTAGCAGACTCTGCCTGACTAAATTCTGCAAGGGCCGGGCCGAGGAGCGAAGCTGAGTCCTTGTCTAGATAAATGGTGGCATTGGGATGAAAGCGCAGAATGGACGCCGGCGCCATGGGGCTGATTGGGCCCTCAAGGCAAGCCTTCACCGCGTCGGCTTTGCGGCTTCCGGGCACGACCGCCAGAATCTCGTTGGCCTTGAGAATCTGCCGAGCCGACATCGAGAGAGCTTGCTGCGGCACTTGTGAGATGTCGGCGAACCACGCCTCCCCCACCTGCTGCCGGCGGCAGGCTTCATCGAGGTTCACGATGATGTAGGGCTCCTCCGTCTGGAAGTCGGCGGGCGGATCGTTGAATGCGATGTGACCGTTCTCGCCAATACCGAGAAATGCGATGTCCACGGGCCGGGATGCCAACTCTTTGCCAACACGATTCGCCACCTCGAATGGATCGGCGGCATCACCGTCGAGCAAATGATAGTTCGCGATTCCAGTTTTCCGAACCAATTGCTCGAGCAGCATTTTTCGAAAACTTCCCGGATGCGAAACCGGCAATCCAATGTATTCGTCGAGATGAAAAGCTTCTACCTTAGACCAGTCGATCCCCGGCGCCTTCGTCAGAGCTTCCAGGAACTCCAGTTGCGACGCGGCCGTCGCGGCAATGATCCGAGCAAAGCCACGCTCTGCGAGGGCGCGCCGGATGGCCGCAGCCGCCTGTTCGGCAGCCGCCTGCCCCAGAATGGCACGATTCGTCAATACTTTGAGCTGCATGAAGACCGTTCCCGCGGAGCAGCGTGATGTTCGCATCGCGAAGCCGTAGATTATACAAAAGAGCACGGCAACCCGACGCGACCGTAGTGCAAGTTTCACTGCGCGAAAGCCGCCGTCTGCGTTTGTGGACCGAGAATAAACTGCAGAACGGTGCAACTTTTGTTTCCACAATCGACTCCATTACCAGCTTGCCAGTGCTGTTGAGGACCCGATCACCACCCCTTCCTGGTGCACGTCCATGGCGATCCACTGGACGTCGCCAGTCATCCGCTCGGCTCCCTGAGGGAAAGATCGTTCGCACTTAGCGGAGTCTTTCAGGCCGATAAAGCAGGCGCGGTGGTTTTCTAATCTGGAGGTCGCAGGTTTGATTCCTGCCGCGTCTACCAATCTTTGTTGCCCCTAAGGGGTTCCTAGCCTTTGGGTTTTCGGTGTTCGCAGTTCGCCGTGTTGAGGCAGGAGTCTGCCAAGCGGAGGCGCTCGACCGGGTTGCCGCCGAGGATGTGGGACTCAATAATCTCGTCGACGTCTGCGTCGGTGACGTGCCCATACCAGACTGCGTCCGGGTAGATCACAATGTTGGGGCCATGTTCGCACTGATCCAGACACCCGGCCTGGTTGGCGCGCACTTTTCCTTTCAGTCCGCGTTCGGCAAGCTTTTGCTTGAAGAGTTTTTGCAGTTTGGCTTCGGCTAGGGGATCGCAGCATCCTCGTGGATGGCCTGCCGGGCGCTGGTTCCCGCACACGAAGATGTGTTTGTCGAATTGTGGCATCAGGCTACCGTCGCCACGGGCATTTCCTTCGCCGTGCCGATCTCGGCGTCCCAGATGCCATCGAAGTCAACGAAGTATCCTTGCACCTCAACGCCGGGAATCGCCGCCCTCAGATTGGCCGCGGCGCGCTGCAGTTCGCGCTCGTGATGTTCGGCCTCGGCGACTGGGTCTCCGCCAAATCCCGCAACCAGCCCGCCATAGGCACCGCAATCCGAGTGCAGCATCAAGATCACGCGCCGCGTTCCGTGCAGCCGCATGGACTTGCGGATCTGTTCCAGCACAAACTCGCGGTCCGATTCATGTTCCGGAGACGCCATGCATTTAGCCCCACCAGCGATCTTTATGGGATCGGAATTCGTGATACCGATGCGCTTCAGGAACTTCCGGAATCCCAGCTCAAAGCGGTTGTCGAAGCACCACAGGATCGCAGCATCGCAAAGATATTTCTCACGTGGAGCATCGAAGTGAAATACTTTTTTCATCGAAGCCTCCTCGACGGATCGTCTCTTGGTTCTCATCTTACCGCATCCAAGCAGGTGCATATCTCTCGCTCGGCTGAACTCGCCGGATGCCTCCCGGGTGGATGCGAAATCCATCGTTGATATCGTCGAACGCGCGTTGTATTCGCCGTGTTAACACGATAAAATAACTCGTACACGTCTTCTCCGCTCTTATATCCCAGTAATTTTTTAGTAGAGGCATCCCTGCGGGCAAGGAGTGTGCGACCCCCGGGCGCAGCGGCAGACATCTGCCTGCTCGAATTCTCCGTGACGGAGCTGGAATTGAAAAAAGGCAAGACAGCGGTGATTGTAGGCGCCCAGTGGGGCGATGAGGGCAAAGGAAAGATCGTCGACGTATTGTCGGAGAACTTCTCGGTCGTGGCGCGCTATGCCGGCGGACACAACGCGGGACATACGGTCATCATCAAG
Organism: uncultured Acidobacteriaceae bacterium; assembly: GCA_963832015.1. GTDB lineage: Bacteria > Acidobacteriota > Terriglobia > Terriglobales > Acidobacteriaceae > Sulfotelmatobacter. The sequence continues at coordinate 49,334 of CAWHSR010000015.1, read as the reverse complement.
GGCAAGAAATTCGTTCTTCAGCTAGTGCCGTGCGGTGTGTTGCGCGCCGGATGCCGCAGCGTGATTGGCAACGGAGTCGTGCTCGATCCGATCGCGTTCCTCAAAGAGGCGGGTGCCCTGCGCGAGGCCGGAGTCGAGATCGATGGCCACCTGTTCGTCTCCAATCGGGCGCACGTGATCCTGCCCTACCACCGCATGATCGAACTGGCGGCGGAGAATGCGCCGGGACGGGTAAAGATCGGCACCACCTCGCGCGGCATCGGTCCCGCATACGAAGATAAGATGGGACGTCGCGGCCTGCGCGTGGCCGATTTGCTGGATCTGCAGTTGCTGAAAAAGCACATTGAGAACGCCGTGCGCGAGAAGAACATGATTGCGCATGCCCTCTTCAACAGCGAGCCGCTCGACGCCGACAAGATGTATACGGAATACGCGCAGGCGGCCGAGAAGATCGCCCCATTTGTTTGCGATACGGCAGTCCTGCTGAACCAGGCTCTGAACAGCGGTGAATCGATTCTGTTCGAAGGTGCCCAGGGCACGATGCTCGACATCGATCACGGCACCTATCCGTTTGTGACCTCTTCCAGCGCAACCTCCGGCGGAGCTGTTATTGGCACCGGCGTTGCGCCCAATGCCATCAATTCGGTGATCGGCATCAGCAAGGCTTATTGCACCCGAGTGGGTGAGGGACCCTTCCCCAGCGAAGACAAGGGCGAAGTCGGCGACAACCTGCGCAAGCGGGGAAACGAATATGGCGCCGTCACCGGGCGTCCACGCCGTACGGGATGGCTCGATCTGCCGCTGCTGCGTTACTCCGGCATGATCAATGGCACGTCTTGGCTGGTGATCACCAAGCTCGACGTGCTCGATGAACTGGCCGAAATTCCAGTCTGCATCGGCTACAAGATCGACGGAAAAACCACCTGCGACGTGCCTGCCCAGGCCAGCGGCTATGACAAAACCGAGTGTATTTACAAGAACCTGCCCGGGTGGCGGACCTCGACCGAGGGCATCACGGAATACAAGAAGCTGCCCCCGGCCGCAAAGGAATACCTCGCATTTGTTGAGCAGGAAGCGGGAGCGAAGGTGGGAATGATTTCCACCGGACCCGACCGCAACCACACGATCCTGATCGACGAATTCGTTTCTGAGTTGAAGACGGCCGCGAAGAAAGCCTAGAATGTCTTCCCCAGCTGACCCGCGAGCGGGGAAGGAGCGAAACGATGGTGGTGTTGGCCGTTACCTGGATGGCGAAAGTTGGGCACGAAGCCGAGGTTACCGCACTCTTTGAGAAGCTGACCGAACAGTCCCGCAAGGAGCCGGGCTGCGCCATGTACCAGGTGCATCGGCACAAGACGGAGCCCCGCCGCTTCTTCATCTACGAGCAGTACAAGGACGATGCTGCGCTCGAAGCGCACCGCACAGCTGCCCACTTCCTGCAGCACGCCAAGAAAGATCTCCCCAAGATTGCCGACCGCGTGGAAGGCCACTTGTTCGAGCCGTTGGGATAGTGTTTTATGTGGCTCGGCGCCGTCGCCCGGGTCTGTGGTGGAAGGTACCGTCGTCGCCCGATCGCTACTTCACTTTGTCGATCATCAATTCGCCGCCCGAAGCGTAGCTTTCCTTCGAGACCTCGTTGAAAGCCACGACGATGGCTTCCCGGCTCGCTCCGGCTTCCTCCACCAAAGCGTCAGTGATGCGTTTCGCGATCTTGCGCTTCTGATCGGCCGTACGCCCCTGCAGCATTGTGACCTGAACCACGGGCATAAGAAGAACTCCTAAGACAATGGCGGCTAGAAAGTAGCGCCGGCGTTCCGCCGTGCGGGCGTCTTGCCCGCACACCAGCGACGAAGGCGGCGCCTCACTATTTCGACAACTCGTAGCCAGCAAAGAAGAAGCTCAGCTCAAACCGCGCCGTATCTTCCGCGTCCGACCCGTGAATCGCGTTGTGCTCGATGTTGGTCGCCCACTTCTTGCGGATCGTTCCTTCCGCAGCCTGAGCCGGGTTGGTCGCGCCCATCAACGTGCGCAGGTCGGCGATGGCATTTTCCTTTTCCAAAGCCAGCACCACGATCGGCCCGCTCGACATGAAATCAGTCAGCGTATTAAAGAACGGCCGCGCCGCATGCACGGCATAGAACTGTTCGGCCTGATGTTTCGAGATTTCCAGCATCTTCATGGCGAGGATGCGGAAACCATTCTTCTCGAATTGCTCGATGATGTCGCCCACCGCATTCTTGCGGACGGCGTCGGGTTTGACGATGGTGAAGGTGCGTTGCAGAGTTTTCATAGGTTCGGTCGTTGATCCTTGGGTAAGTTAGGTCTTGGGTCGAAGATGTGAGATCTCAGGCGCTTCATCCAGTCCGAGGAATTTGCTTTCGTCGTGCAGTCGGAGCTAAACGCTGACTCCCAGCGCCGCCGCCAGGGTCTCGCCAATCGCCGCCGGAGATGTCGCGACGCGAATCCCAGCCGCCTCCAGCGCCTTCATCTTCTCGGCCGCGGTGCCCTTGCCGCCGGAAATGATCGCTCCGGCGTGTCCCATGCGGCGTCCCGGAGGGGCGGTCTGTCCGGCGATAAATCCCACCACCGGCTTCTTCATGTGCGCCTTCACAAACTCGGCGGCGGTCTCCTCGGCGTTGCCGCCAATTTCGCCGATCATAATTACCGCTTCCGTCTCCGGATCGCGGTTGAACAAGTCCAGCGCATCAATGAAATTCGTGCCGATGATCGGATCGCCGCCGATGCCAATCGCGGTCGACTGTCCAATGCCACGCTGCGTGAGCTGGTGCACCGCTTCATAGGTCAGCGTGCCTGAGCGCGAGACGATCCCAATCGATCCCTCTTTATGAATCGAAGCCGGCATGATACCGATCTTGCACTTGCCCGGCGAAATGATCCCCGGGCAGTTCGGCCCGATCAGCCGCGACTTGCGGTTCTGCAGGAATTCCCATGCCTTCACCATGTCGAGCGTCGGAATGCCTTCGGTGATGCAGACGATCAAGTCGATCTCGGCGTCGGCCGCTTCCATAATGGCGTCGGCCGCGAACGGCGGAGGCACGAAAATCACCGTGGCGTTAGCGCCCGTCTTCTCGACGGCGTCTCGCACGGTATTGAAGATCGGCCAGCCCTCATGCGTGGTGCCCCCCTTGCCTGGGGTCACGCCGCCAACAATTTGCGTGCCATACGCCTGGCTAGCTTTCGCATGAAACGTACCTTCACGGCCGGTAAGACCTTGTACAATGACGCGCGTATTCTTATTGACTAAAATTGCCATAAATAAAAACTCCTCGCTTCTATACTCAGACCGTTCAGCGCCATTCCGTGACTCCCGCAGTGCCCCGCGCCGCAGCAACTACCCTGTCGGCTGCGTCTTTCATGGTGTCGGTCACGACGAAGTTGAATCCCGAGTTCATGAGGATCTTCTTGCCTTCGTCGACGTTGGTTCCTTCCAGCCGCAACACGATCGGCAGCTTGATGTTGGTCTTCCGCGCAGCTTCGACCACGCCGGTAGCCAGCGTGTCAACGCGCAGAATGCCTCCGAAAATATTGATCAGCACCGCCTTCACATTCTTGTCGCTGAGCAGAATTTCAAACGCGTGCGCCACCTGCTCGGAGCTGGCTCCTCCGCCTACATCGAGGAAGTTCGCCGGCATTCCGCCCGCGTACTTGATGATGTCCATGGTCGCCATCGCCAACCCTGCCCCATTTACCATGCAGCCGACGCTGCCGTCGAGCTTGATGTAGTTCAGGCTGTACTTCGACGCCTCCACTTCCAGCGGATCTTCTTCCGTGATGTCGCGCAACTCGCGCAGATCGGCGTGGCGGAACAGCGCGTTGTCATCGAAGTTGATCTTTGCGTCCAGCGCAAACAGTCGCCCGTCCGTGGTCGTAATAAAAGGATTGATCTCGAGCAACGAGGAATCGGTGTCGAGGAATGCTTTATAGAGACTCGACAAGAATCCCACCGCAGGATTAATCTGCTTCGCATTCAAGCCAAGTTTGAAGGCTATCTTCCGCGCCTGAAACGCCTCGAGCCCCATGCCTGGATCGATGTGCTGCTTGAGAATCGCGTCTGGATTCTCCGCCGCGACCTGCTCGATTTCCATTCCGCCTGCGGCAGAAGCCATGAACACCGGCTTTCCCTCGGCGCGATCGACCAGGATGCCCAAATAAAGTTCTTTCTCGATGGGCAGCGTCTCTTCGATCAGCAACCGCCGCACGATACGGCCCTCGGGTCCAGTCTGATGCGTCACCAACTTCATGCCCAGCATCTTCGACGCGAGGTCGCCGGCCTCGGTCACCGACTTCGCGATCTTCACACCGCCGCCCTTGCCGCGGCCTCCGGCGTGAATCTGCGCTTTCACCACTACCCCGGTCGCGCCCGAGCTGAATAAATCTTTGGCTACAGCCTCGGCCTCATCTTGCGAGGCGGCCATCGCCCCATGCGGCACACTTACGCCGTATTTCTTAAGAATTGCTTTTGCCTGATACTCATGGATTTTCATAAGGACGACTCATCAGTTAAGAATCGGAAGGATCCTGCTTGCGGCGACGCACTGCGGGCAGCAAACCTGTAATTCTATAGAAGGGCAGGGAACTAGGGCAAACGCGGCGCGAAGTTTTAATTGCGAACGTCCCATGTAGGGACAGCCGCTTTCGGATGTCCGCGGAACGAAGCTACCTCCGATTTGCGACGTTTCGCACAGCCGTTACATCCAACGAGAACCCTAATGAACGCTCACAACATGAACCTTTTGTCCCTCAACGTTGCTCGCCCGCGGCTGATCGTGTACCAAGGCAGGACCATCAACACGGGGATCTTCAAAGCAACGGTCGAAGGCCCTCAGCAACTGCGTGCGTTGAACCTTGACGGAGACCGCCAGGCCGATCTCACGGTCCACGGCGGCCCGAACAAAGCCGTATACGGCTATCCCTCGGAACACTACCCCGTCTGGCGCAAAGAGTTGCTGGGTGTCAATCTGCCGTGGGGAATGTTCGGCGAAAACTTCACCACCACCGGTCTCGCGGAGGACGAACTCCACGTCGGGGATCTCTTTCAGATCGGCTCATCGATCGTGATGGTCCGCCAGCCGCGAATGCCATGCTACAAGCTGGCCGCCAAATTTCAGCGCGACGATATGATCGATCGCTTCCTGGGCAGCGGGCGCAGCGGGTTCTACTTCTCCGTCGAACAGGAAGGTTCCGTCGCGGTTGAGGATGACTTTCAGTTGCTCAAACGCAACGACCCGGGCATTACGATCGCCGAAATGAACCACCTTTTTGTGCGCGACAGATACAATCACGGTCTCATACGCAAGGCCCTTGCGACGGAGGCCTTGCCCGAGGACTGGCGCGAGTACTTCTCGAAACGGCTGGACCGCCCCTCGGTCGCGATCTAGGGCGCCGATGCCATCGCGGCAAACTCCAATCATGCCGTACAATTCGGCCTGACGGAAATGATCCTCGACGCCCTCCATCGCATCGCGAACCACACTCAATCCCTCGACCGCTTCGAGGCGCGAGAGGTGATGTCCGAGGTGCTGGCTGGGAAATGCTCCGACGCGCAGATCGCCGCGCTGCTCATCGCCCTGCGCATGAAAGGCGAAACGGTCGAGGAGATCGTAGGCTTCGCCGAGGCGATCCGCGTAGCCGCAGCGCCCTTGCCGATCCGCGGTGCGGATGCACTGGCTGTCACCGGCACCGGCCGCGACGCTCTCGCCGAAGAATCCTTGGTCGACACCAGCGGCACCGGCGGCGACGCCAGCGGCACGTTCAACATCTCCACTGCAACAGCGGTAGTGACCGCGGGAGCAGGCGTCCGCGTGGCCAAGCACGGCAACCGCAGCATCAGTTCCAAGTGCGGCTCGGCCGACGTGGTCGAAGCCCTGGGGATCAACATTCAGCTGTCGCCCGAGCGCGCCGCTCAATGCCTGCGCGAGGTCGGCATCTGTTTTCTCTACGCCCCGAATCTTCATCCTGCCATGAAGCAAGTGCAGGGCGTGCGCCGCGAACTGCGGATGCGCACCATGTTTAATCTGCTTGGTCCGCTGACGAATCCCGCTCACGCTAACGGTCAAGTAGTAGGAGTGTATTCGCTCGACCTAGTCGAGAAACTGGCGGAAGCACTTAGCATGCTGGGCCTGCATCGGGCGTTGGTCGTGCACGGCCTTGACGGCCTCGACGAAATCACGATCACCGGACCCACCCGCATCGCCGAGGCTCGCGACGGATCAGTCCGATCCTACGAAATAGAACCAGAAGAGTTCGGAATGACTCGTGCAGCATTGCACGAAATCTCCGGCGGAGACGCCACAGAGAACGCGGCGATCATCCGTGCGATTCTAAGCGGAGAGAAGTCTCCGCGTCGTGACGTCGTGCTGCTCAATGCCGCAGCCGCTCTAGTAGCCGCAGGCAAAGCTGACCGTATCGGCGAAGCAGTTCCACTGGCAGCCCATTCGATCGACTCCGGGGCCGCGAAAGCCAAGCTTGAGGCCCTCTCGACCTTCAGTTCTGCCAATTCATAGCCACAAGATAGTCTTGTCATCCTGAGCGAAGCGAAGGACCTATACAATTCCTCGCTGTCTCATGAGTGCCGGCCTCAAACTTGCACTTTCTCCAGATACTGCGCGATCTGCACATTCCACCCCAAATCCTTCTTCATCAAGTCACGCAATTGCCCCGAAGCGTCAGTTTCCCCATGCACGAGATAAGTTGCGTCAGGCCGATTGCGAAACGTGTGCAGCCATTGCAACAACTCCGGGGGATCGGCGTGATCGCTGAACTGCTCGAGCGCTGCAATCTGCGCGCGGATGGGTACGAAGTCTCCGAAGATCTTCACCTCGTGGGATTTGCTCTTGATCTGAAAACCGCGCGTCCCCGGCGCCTGAAAGCCGATGAACAGAACCAGATTGCGCGGATCGGGCAGTCGTTGCGCCAGGTGGTGCAGGATGCGTCCACCTGTCACCATGCCACTCGAAGAAATAATGAACGAGGGCATGACCGACTCATTGATCCGCTTCGACTCCTCCGGAGTCGATGCAAACGTGAATCCCGGCCACTGCAGCGGCGATCCATACTTCCGGATCATGTCCCGGGTCTCGACGCTGTACTCCTCGTCGTGCTTCAGGAAAATCTCGACGGCCTTGATGGCCATGGGGCTGTCGCAAAAGACGGGCATCCGCTGCATCTGCCCGGACTCCATGAGGTGCTTGAGCAGGAATAGAAATTTCTGCGTCCGTTCAATCGCAAATGCAGGAACCACCACACTGCCGCCTCGCTCGGCAGTGGCCTTAATCAACCCCGCCAGCTCCGGCATGGGGTCTTCTTTGGGATGGGTACGGTTCCCATACGTCGATTCCATCACTACCAGGTCAGCGATCTCGCCCTCTTCCGGACCCGAGTGCACAACCTTTCCTGGCGCAACTTTGTGATCGCGCACACGCCCAATGTCCCCGGTGAAAAGCAAGCGGCGCGCCTGTCCGTTTGTACTGATTGAGACTTCAGCCATGCATGATCCCAGGATGTGCGCCGCGGGTACGAAACGGAATGACAAGTCAGGCGAGATCCGAACCTCCTCACCCACGCGAGCTGGCTTGAAATACTGCAGCGAGTTCTGCGCCTCATCAAATGTGTAGAGCGGCAGCGCAGGATCGTGCTTCGACTTCTTGGTCTTGTTGTAGTAGCGAGCATCTTCTTCCTGCAGGTGCCCGGAGTCGGGAAGAATGATTCCGCACAGGTCAATGGTTGGTGGCGTGGCATAGATCGGCCCTCGAAAGCCCTCTTTCACCAGGCGCGGAATCCACCCGCAGTGGTCGAGGTGCGCGTGGGTCAGGATAATTGCGTCGATCGCATTGGCTGGGATGGGAGTATTGTGCCAATTACGCTCGCGCCACTCCTTGGACCCCTGAAAGAGCCCGCAATCAACGAGCACTTGAAGGCCGCTTTTTCCCGATGGGTCGCCCGTATTGATCAGGTGCTTCGAGCCGGTGACGGTGCCTGCTGCACCTAGAAACTGGATGTAGGCCAAATATCCCTCCCGAACCGACCAATCAAGCTACCACGGAGGCAGGGAGACGCGGAGGGAAGAGGATGAAAAGTTTAAATCCAGAGACACACGGAATCAATCCACTGAACCGTTCTATTTAGTTTTCTCCGTGCCTCTGTGTCTCCGGGGTGAGTCCTATTTGTCCGTGGTCTCGAGCTTGAACGTATTGTTCGCCGTGTTGCTCTCGGGCACGCTGCCGTCGTTGACCACGATCTCTTGCGGGTCCGCTGGAACCTCGATCCGAATAACGGCCTTGTCCTTGGCGCGAACCTCGAGTCGCTTCACGACCTCTCCACCTTTGAATTTGACGATCACCGGAACCTCGGCTCCAGCGGCGCCCAGATTATCAATCGTGATCGTGACCATGAACGAGTCGGTCAGAGTCTTGCGGGGGAATGCGGACTCCACTTTGAAGTCCGGCAGGCCGCGGTCGCGGTACACCCAATCGTCGAAGAACCACTCTAGATCGCGTTGGGTTTGAGCTGCGATCAGCCGCTGCATGTATGACGGTTCTTTGTCCTGTTCAAGACGGTAGGCGGCGATTGCCTTCTTGAGTGCCGCTTCGCCAACCATGTCGCGAAGCATCCACCAGACATACATCGCCTTGCTGCGGTACAGTTCCTCGCTGGTCGTGTTCACCAACGATCGGTTCGCCTCCTCTTCGGATCTCGGCACGGCCGCCCTCGCCTCGATTTCGCCCAGCGCAGATCGGTGCAGTCCCATGTATTCGATTGCCGCAGGGCGACCTTTCTCGCGTTCGACATAAAGCGCCTGCGCGAAGTGCGCGAGCCCTTCTTCAATCCAAGGCCGGAGTGACGAAAACGCTGCGTGCGTCAGCTGATGTGCCGCAGCCAATCCGGCCTGCTTGGAATTGTCGCTGGAGATGGGCGTCAGCAAGAGCGCTCCGCTCTCGAATGCAGCCGCATCATGGTCGGCGAGGTCGGCGGTTTGCGCCTTCTCCCGTGGCACTCCGAACCAATCGGTGATAAAAGAGAGGACCTTCTCCGTAGCTTCGGCATACACCTCAGCCGACGCTGCATGAGAGGTCAGGTTATAAACACGAATCGACGCTCGATCAACGGTTCCGTAAGTGCCGAGCACAAAAAGAGGCGCCAGCAAGCCCAGCGCTTGGTAGGTGCAGTCCGCGCTGGAGACGGACGAACGGCCCATTGCCTCGTAAAGCACCTTGCACGACGCCTGATTCACAACCAGCAGTTGCAGGGGCTCGGCGTCGTCTCTCGACACGCTGATATGAAGGTGCATAGTGGCTGCGGCCTCCCGCGCCTTCCATCGTCCCAGCACTTCAAACAAACTGTTGCCTTCGGAAAGATTCGCAACCTCAGTCGCGATCGGATACCATGCCACGTTGCCCACTCCGCGCACCGCCGTGAACCCGGGACTGATCTGGTCCCAGTCAGTGCTGCTGGCCGCTTCCTCAGGCGTATCAATGCGAGTGAGCCGGGTCGCGTCGAGCGTGATGGTTCCTTCGTACGCTATTTCCAGTTCGATGGTTCCCTGGGGCGGGATCGTCTGGGGCAAGGTTACGATCGCTTCGGAAAGCCCGCCAGTGTGGTCGATGTCGGACGCGTAGGGCTGCGTGACGAACTGCACAGCCTTGTCGCGTGCCTTCACCGATCTCCAGTCGAGCGACGACGAGACCTGCAGCACGGCGATCTTCTGGGGAGTCTGAGCGTCGTTCCGCAGCGTGATTTTGCCGCGCGCTCCGAGGCGGTGTTGTTCTGGCTCGACCTGGACCTTCAGGTCGTAGTTAGTGATGGTGAATGCCTCGCGGTCCAGGGCAAGACCATTCACAACGGAGGCACAGAGGACACAGAGGAAACCCAGGATCCTGTAAAGAGAATGCATTTCGAAAAACTTCATTTTGCTTCCGACGGAGTTTGCTTGGCGCGACGCTGTCGCACGATTTCAAACAGTACTACCGCTGCAGCCACGGAAACATTTAGTGACGGCACTTTGCCCAGCATCGGGATCGAAACCAGGAAGTCGCACTTGCGCTTCACCAGATCATGCAGTCCTTTGCCTTCTCCGCCCAGAACCAGCGCGCAGTCCATGTTGTAGTCCATTTCGTAATAAGTCTGCTTGGCACGCTCGTCGAGTCCAACCGTCCACACGTTGTGCTCTTTCAGATCCTCGATGGAGCGTGCGATGTTCGTCACCTTGGCGATGGGCATGTGCTCGCTCGCTCCCGCGGATACCTTCGTGACGGTGCCAGTCACGCTTGCCGATCGCCGCTCGGGAATCACGATACCGTTCGCGCCCGCGGCGTCGGCCGTGCGCAGGATCGCTCCCAGATTGTGCGGATCCTCGACGCCATCGAGTACGACGACGAGCGAATAGTCCGCGCGCTTGGCGGCGATAACATCTTCGAGATCGTTGTATTGCTTGGCCGACGTGACGGCGACCACACCTTGATGCGCGGTGTTACCAGCCAGTTTGTCGAGCTCGGTGCGCTCCAGGAAGCGCACGTTTACGCCGAGCCGCCGGCAGTCTTCAATCAGGCGCTGCAAGCGGATGTCGTGGCGCTCTTTGGCCATCCCAATCCACTCAAAAGCCCGCCCGCGCGCCTTGAGTGCTTCGGTCACGGAGTTAATGCCATAGATGTAGTGCATGAGTATTCAGTGTACCGAAAGTGTGGAAGAGCGGCTTACCGAGGACATCGTCATCCGTGTTTTGTGCGAGGTTGTGTGGAAAGGGCTTGTGGAGTTGGTTGTGGAAGAGGATTGTGGAGGGCGCATATGGAAGGGGTTTGTGGAAGGGGGCGTGGAAGGGCACGGCTTTAGCCGTGCCGTCAGCGCATCAAGAGGATCGGGCTTTAGCCCCTGAGCGCAAGCACCATATCGTTCGGTTCCGGTCGCTCCGCGTAATCCTCGTTCGCCGACGCGTAGAGAACCGTTCCATCGCGATTAAGAATGTAAGTCGCCGGAATCGGCAGTTCCCAACTGTCGTCGCCATTGGTGAAGGGTAGATTGACGAAAGCGCGCCTATAAACTGCTTCCTGAAGAGACGGCACGCGGTACGTCAGCCCAAACTGCCGCGCGACCTTGTTCCCGGCATCGGAGAGCAGCGGAAAACGCAGCTTGTGCTGGTCATGCATGAAGAACGACTGCTTCACCGTCTGTGGTGAGATGGCGACGAGGGCTGCTCCAGCCTGCTCAATCTGCGGCAGAAAGAGACTCATCGCTTCCGTCTGCCCAACGCAGAACGGACACCATCGGCCGCGGATGAAGCAGAGTACAAGTCGTCGTTCGGCGAGCAGGTCCGTAGACGAAACCATTTTACCGTCATGGTCAGGAAGTTCGAATGCAGGTGCTTTCGCCCCAACAGACAGAATGTTCTCCGCGAGATGGCGCGTCTTGAGATCCGCCACAGCCTGGGCATGAATGGCCTGAGTCTCGGGGGGGACGTATTTCGCGATGAGTTGCTTGCGGTCAGCGAAGATCTGGCGCAGGGAACGCGCGTCTGTCTCGGGACTCGATTCTTCCAGAGAACGCCATTTCATAGATCGGGTGCCTAGGGTCCCTTTCGCACGAGATCGCGTCTGTGCGCCTCGTCGATTCGCTCAAGTCCTTTCGGGATTCTGTCGGTTTGGTCCCGTCCGAGCGCGATCGAGACTTCCGACGCGAACGACGAAGTGCCTGCCCTCCGTGAAGCGCTCCATGAGTTCAGAACCTAAGCCGCCGAATGAGGGCTCCTCATGCAGACCTGGGTAGAGCTCGCCCTCGAAACGATAAGTGTATGGGAACTCTACAGCGAAGCCAGATAGCCCTTCCAGGCGCGCCGGATCTGCGGTGACAATTGCCTCTGCTGTCGGCCACTTCTCACCGCCAATGGCGCTCATCTGCGCCCAGGAGGCCCTGAAGAGGTAGATCAAGAGGCGTATCGAGAATAGAATGCCATACATACTCGCCTCCCGATGCTCACGAGGCAAACCGGCAACCGGTACTGGCAACTCCTCACATTCCCGGCAGTTTCATTCCGGCCAACCTTCGCGCGAAGCTCGGCTTGCCCATCTGTTTAAACATCTTCTTCATCTGCGCGTACTGGCGGAGCAGGTTGTTCACTTCCTGCACCGTCGTGCCGGAGCCGCGGGCGATGCGTTTGCGGCGGTTGCCGTTGATGACTTCGTGATGGTTGCGCTCGTGCGAAGTCATCGAGTTGATGATCGCCTCGACGCGGTTGATCTGCTTTTCGTCGACATTGTCGGCGGCCTTCTGCAGGCCGGAGAATGGGCCGATCGACGGCAGCATGCCCATCAGGCTCTTCATCGATCCCATCTTCTTTACCTGGCGCAACTGGTCGCGGAAGTCTTCGAGTGAGAAGCCGTCGCCGGTGAGGGCCTTCGTCGCCATCTCCTGCGCCTTCTTCTTGTCGATCTGCGATTCGGCGCGTTCGATCAGCGAGAGAATATCGCCCATGCCCAGAATTCGCGAAACGATGCGGTCGGGGTGGAACGGCTCCAGCGCGTCGTACTTTTCGCCGACGCCGATGAACTTGATGGGCTGTCCTGTGACCTGACGAATCGAGAGCGCTGCCCCACCGCGAGCATCGCCGTCCATCTTTGTTAATACCACTCCTGTCAGCGACAGCTTCTTGTGGAACTCTTCGGCGGAGCGGACCGCATCTTGTCCGGTCATAGCGTCGGCGACGAACAGGATCTCCGAAGGATTCAGCAGCTTCTTGAGCGACTGCATCTCGTCCATGAGTTGGTCGTCGATGTGCAAACGGCCGGCGGTGTCGACGATGAGCACGTCGCAGCCAGAGACGATGGCCTCGCGCCGAGCTTCTTTCACCAGGCGCTCGACGGTCGCGGTGTTGGCCTCGCCAACCTGTCCTTCGTAGATGTGGCTCTTGACGGCCTGCGCGACGACTTTCAACTGTTCGCGCGCCGCGGGGCGGTAGACGTCGACCGAGACCAGCAGCGGACGATGTCCTCCAACCTTGAACCAGTTCGCCAGTTTGCCTGACGTGGTGGTTTTGCCAGAGCCTTGCAGCCCGGCCATGAGCACGACTGTGGGTGGCTGCGACGCGAACTTCACCCGTGCGGTATCTTTGCCGAGGACCTCGACCAGTTCGTCGCGCAGAATCTTGATGACTTGTTCACCCGGCGAGAGCGCGGTCATGACTTCCTGACCGACGGCCTTGGCGCGAATCTGGTCGATCAGTTGCTTGACGACTTTGAAGTTGACGTCGGCCTCGAGCAGCGCAAGACGGATTTCGCGCAGCGCCTCGTCAATGTTCTCCTCGGTGAGCGTCGCTTGCCCACGAAGGGTCTTAAATGCGCGTTGGAGTTTTTCCTGTAGATTCTCGAACATAAGAATGATGAACCATTTTAGCAGCCATTCGCGACATGTCGGTTGCGGCGGCGGGTCGCCGCCACGACAGCTGCCGAGACAGAGCCGCTACGTTCCAAAAACTTCTTTCGCGGCAATCACCGTGTTGCAGTGGATGGTCACAGTGTCTTCGACATTCTGGGCGTAGCCGCCGGCGTAGGTCACCATCACGGGGATGTCTCGGGCGCGGGCGACGCGGAAGACGAGCTCGTCGCGCTTCTTTAGTCCTTCAATCGTTAAGCCTAGGCCACCGAGTTGGTCTTCTTTATACGGATCGGCGCCGGCCACGTAGCACAGCATGTCGGGCTCGAACTGGCGCAGGCCGGAGCTGATGGCGTTGTCGAGCCAGGCCAGGTAGTCGTCGTCGCCCGTGCCGTCGGGCAGGTCGACATCGATCGAAGATGGCGGCTTATAAAGCGGATAGTTGTTGTGCTGATGCAGGGAAATGGTGAAGACCTCGCCAGCGTGCGCGCCGCGCATCTTGCCTCCGCGGGGAGCGTTGGCGGGCTGTTCCACGGTCGACGCCGAAGAGGATGGCAGCAGAGCGCTGGCAGTGCGCGTTCCGGCGAAGATCGCGGCGGTGCCGTTGCCCTGGTGCACGTCGCAGTCGAGGGTCATCGCGGTGCGAATCTTGTCGTCGCGCTGCATCCGGCGGATGGCGACGGCAACGTCGTGGATCATGCAGAAGCCCTCACCGTGATCGGGGAAGGCGTGGTGGAATCCGCCTCCGATGCTGATGCAGACCTTGTCGGTCAGGCACTGGCGGGCTGCGAGGATCGATCCGCCAGCCGCCAACCAAAAAGCTTTTGCGAGGTCGCGCGAGTAGGGAACTTCCATTTCCATTTCTTCGCGCGAGCTGAGCGTGCCGGTCTTCAGCTTCTGCACGTACTCGGGCTTGTGGACCAGCAAGATGTCCATGTCCGATGCGGGCTGCGGCTCGAGAAAGTCTGACGCCTCGGCCACGCCGCTGGAGATCAGGCGGTCACGGATGCGGCGATACTTTTCGGCGGGGAAGACGTGGTCGCCGATCGGCAGGTAATAGGCGTCGCTGTAGACGAGCTTGAAGGGGAGCATGGTGACCCTAGATCATACCTCTAGGATTGTCATCCTGAGCGGCGGCGACCCGCCGTGAGGGACCGTACGTTCGTGGGTGTTTGCGACGAGGCGGAACGGGAATGCCTGGATGTATGCGCCCACAAACGGCCCTGCTGACTGCATTGCTGGCCTCGATTTCGTACGTCCTTCGACAAGACTCTTGGGGTGACAAAGCACTTGGGGCGACTACCAGACTAGCGCTTTTTGGGCGCTTGCACGGTGGGCGCCACCATCGGTCTGCGCACTGGCACGATCGCGCCCTTCGCCGGATCGGCGGCGGCGTTGGCTCGCGTCAGCACTTCCTGCTGGATGTACTGGACGAACTCCTGGATCTGGCGCTGCATTTCTTCCATGCGTTCGCGCATTTGCAAAATGATGGCCATGCCGCTGATGTTCACGCCGAGGTCGCGCGCCAGCGATAGGATGAACTCCAGGCGCTGCAAATCTTCGTCAGTGTAAAGGCGGGTGTTGCCTTCGGTACGCGACGGCTTGAGCAGGCCTTCGCGTTCGTAGAGCCGCAGCGTTTGGGGATGAATGCCGTACATCTCGGCGACCGCCGAGATCATGTAAGCGCCCTTCGACTTGCGTTTGGTCACAGGTCTCTCTCGATTGATTCTAGAGCACGACTACTTTTCTTCCTAATTATCGCGGCGCAGAATGCTGCCAAACCCCATCAGCATCCGCGCATCCAAGCTACATCCAAATTCCGGAGGCTATTATGGACGAAAACAATGCTATCAGCGTGGTGGAAAATCTTATTGAAACCTGCAAAGACGGACAAAAGGGCTATCAGGACGCCGCGCAGCACGTGAAGCGATCGGACCTGAAGACTTATTTCAACGAGCAGAGCCTGGAGCGGTCGCGCTTTGCCGGGGAACTCGAAGCCGAACTGGTGCGACTGGGCAAGCCGGACAAGAAAGTTTCGGGATCAGCTTCGGCGGCGGTTCATCGCGCCTGGATCGACACCAAGGTCGCGCTCGGCGGCGGCGACAGGACGATTCTCGAATCGGTGGAGAAAGGCGAGGACGATGCCAAAGACACCTATAACAAGGCCCTGACCGGATCGCTGCCCGGCAATCTGATGGAGATCGTCCGCCGTCAGGCTGGCGGCGTTCAGCGCGCCCATGACAAGGTGAAGATGCTGCGCGACTCGGCGAAGGCCGCGGCCTAGATCTAAGATTTTGTGGGGACAGTCGCCTCGGCTGTTCCGTCGAGCGCAGCTCGACTCTTTTCTCAGCTACCCTCGCCGCGCTTCGCCCGGCGGACCGCCGATGGCGGCTGTCCCCACATAAACCACTTGTGAAAAGCAAAAAGGACCGGGTTTTCCCGGTCCTCTTTTTTGGATTGAACTCTGATCAGGCTACGGGCTGCGGTTTGCTTTCGGCCCCTGCCGTCCATCCGGCCGGCTTCAACGCGTGATTGATGAAGTAGACGACGAAGCCCGCCGCGATCAGGATCATCCCGAAGGCGAACGAACTCATATTCCAGATTTGCTCATGCTCGCTGCGGACTACCGAGAATCCGAGCAGCAGCATGGGCGGAATGCCGATGGCAATTGCGCCGAACAAGCCTCCGGGCACGCGGAACGGACGCTTCAGTTCCGGCTCGCGGAAGCGGAGCACGGCCAGCGCCACGAATTCCAGGAACAGGCTGGCGCCATAGAGAAGGATGTCGAGCGTGACCAGTCGGGCAAAGCCCAGTCCCAGGCACATCGCCCATCCCGTGGCCAGCGCAAGAATCGCCACCCAAGGGGCGCGCGATTTCTTCTGCAGCTTGCCGAAGACGCCGGGAAGCATGCCATCCTGTGCCATGGCGAGCGGCAGGCGCGAATAGCTCATGACCAGAGCGTTGAACATGCCAAAGGCGCTCATGAGTCCGCCGAGCACGACTCCGATGCGAAGCAACGGGCCGCCGACCAGCGCGGCAATATCGGCCCAAGATCCGGTCTCCCATGCTGTGGGCTTCAAGCCGGTCATCCACATGGCCGCAAAGGGTAGGACGTAGGTGGCCGCCACGATGCAGACCGCGACCAGCATCGCTCGCGGGTAAGTCCGCTGCGGACGCTCCACTTCAGTGGCGATGGTCGAGGCATTGTCCCATCCCATGTAGTTCCACATGCAGATGAGCAAGCCGCCGAGAATATCGACGGTTGAGGTCGTCGGCTTGGTGACAGCGTTGGCCAGCGCCCCCAGCTTGAAGGGTGCGATCAGCACGATTGCCACGAACGGAGCCGATAGGGCCGCGAACAACCAGAGCGAGGTGAGCGAAACCACCTTCACGCCGGCGATATTCAGCAGGGCGCAGGCGACGACGACGGCGAGTGCGACCCACCATCCGCGATTGCCTTCCTGAAACCAGGGAAACATTCGGGTCAGGTAGGCCACGAACAGTGTGGGATAGATCGCCATGTCGAAGATGGAGGCAACGAGCGAGAGCCATGCTTCCTGAAATCCCCAGAAGTTGCCCATGGCGCGGCGCACCCAGGCATAGTAGCCCCCTTCGAAAGGCAGCGCGCTCGACAGCTCGCCGATCATGAAGGCCGTAGGCAGGCTCCAGAGCAGCGGGGTGAGCAGCAGAATCAGGATCGCCCGTCCGTAACCGGCGCCGTGCACGATGTCTTCGGTGCCATAGGTTCCGCCCGACACCATAAAGAAGGTGGCGGCGACCAGCGGCCAAAGCGTGAGGCGGACGAATTTTTTCCGGTTGGGGACGGCGGAGAGTTGCTGGGGACTTTCGGATTGTTGACGCGAGGCGCTAGCTGTTGCCAATTTCTATGTATTCCTCCTCAAGCGACTCACTCTCACCACCGCGTCTCCCTTGAGTCTTCAGATGAAGACATTTCGTTCGCGGCTCCCGGGTTTGATGCGATTCCCGGGCATTTCGGCGAAGTTAGTTCGCATTTGTGAGATTACGGGAAATTTCCACAGATGCAACAATTTTTTAAGGATTATTGAAAAATTTTGTAAACGACCGCGGCCGTACGAAGGTAATGCGTCTGGCGTCGACTTCAGAGGTTCACTTACCGTCGCGCCTTGTTGAGCGATCCCCTTGCCGCGCGCTTAAACAGTGATTATCATGCGCCTCAGTTTTGGAGGGGTCTTATGAAATTACCGTTTCTCGCGGTAGCTCTTTCTTTGGTTGCATTCGTTGCGGTGCAGCCGTCGCAGGCGCAAAACGCCTTCACTCCCGATCAGGTGAAATACGGTTCTGCGCCACCTTCGGTGCCGCCAGGAGCACAAATCGCAGTGCTCGAGGGAGATCCGACTGCCCCGACCGGCGACTTTACGATTCGCCTTAAAATGCCGGATGGGTACAAGATCGCGCCACACACGCATCCGCATCGGGAGAACGTGACCGTGCTGTCAGGGACACTCAAAGTCGGGATGGGGGACACGTTCGACTCCATCAAGATGATGGCCTTCGGGGCGGGCAGCTTTGCTTACCTCGATCCGAGCATGCACCACTATGCCGCAGCATCAGGGGAGACCGTCATCCAGGTTCATGGGATGTCGCCGCTACAGTTCAACTACATCAATCCGGCGGATGATCCGACGCCGAAGAAGTAATTGGGCCCAGTACGACTCTGTCATCCTGACCCGCGCTTTCTGCGGGCCGAACGACCTAATGTAACGTGCAGGCAGCGCCTCACCGCCAGCGGGGTGCATAGATCCTTCGCTTCGCTCAGGATGACAGCAATATTCAGGGTGACAACGGTAGGGGTGTTAAACGCTCTTCCACAGTTCTTCCCGCGGGTCCTCGGGATTCAGCTTGGCTAGCTCGCGGAGCAACTCCTTAGTGCGCTCGTCACGAGGCATCGACACCGTGATCGTGATCTCGACGATTTCGTCCCCGCGAACGCCTTCTTTAGTGGCTGACGGCACGCCCTTTTCGCGCAGGCGCAGCTTTTGGCCGGACTGCGTTCCGGGCGGAATCTTCAACAGGGCGCGTCCGTCGATTGTGGGAACTTCGACCTTGGCCCCCAGGGCGGCTTCGGTGGCGCTGACCGGCACGGTCAGGTAGATGTCGTCGCCGTCGCGGCGGAAGATTGGGTGCGGCTCGGTTCGAATGATGGCATAGAGATCGCCCGTCGCGCCGCCGTGGGCCCCGGCGTTGCCTTTACCGGGCAGACGGATGCGCTGCCCGTCGCGCGTGCCGGCCTTGATGCGCACTTCGAGCGGTTCGGTCTTCATGACCGTGCCTTCGCCATGACACGTGGGGCAGATCGTCAGATTCTTTCCGGTGCCATGACACCGTGGACACTGCACATTGAACTTCATGCGGCCGCCGGTCTGTGTGATCTGGCCAGTCCCGTTGCACTCCGGACATTTGCCAGGAGCTTCGAGCGAGCCTTGGCCGTGGCAGGTCGCACAGACGTCGTGGCGCGAGATATTCAGGCGCATGACGCCGCCGCGGATTGCCGTCCAGAAGGGAACGTTGACCTGATATTCGAGGTCGGTGCCAGGCTCCGGGCCTTCCTCGGCCTGAGCCGCGCCCTGACCGCCGCCAAAGATCGAACCGAAGATGTCGCGGAAGCTGCCGCTGCCTCCACTCCCGCCACCGGACTTGCGGCCCCGGTTGGCGCTATCGACGAGGTCGGAGAAATCGAAGCCGCCAAAATCGAAGTGGACGCCGCCCTGGCCGCTATCCTGCGCGCCGCCGGGGAAGCCCCCCGGAAATCCTCCGCCCCCTCCCGACCCGCCACCCGCGCGGGCGTAGGCTTCCGCGGTCGCAGGATCGATGTTGTCGGAGTAGAAGCCGACCTGATCGTAGATCTTGCGCTTCTTGGGATCGCTGAGAACGTCGTTGGCTTCGGAAAGAGACTTGAACTTCTCCTCGGCCGACTTGTCCCCGGGATTGACGTCGGGATGGTACTTGCGCGCCAGCTTGCGAAACGCCTTGCGGATATCGTCCGCCGAAGCGCTCTTCTTTACGCCGAGTATTTCGTAGTAGTCCTTCTTCGGGGTATTGGCCATTGCGCGCGGTGCTGAGATCGGCTGCGAAGCCGACCCCAGTCTAATTCAGAATCTTGCGTCTCTCTCGATCATCAACGACAACTTTCAGATCTTCGTCGAAGTCAGCTCCGTCCACATAGACTGGGACGCGTCGGGTGCCGGTAGCACCCTCCACAAAAACGAGCCAACGCTGTTCGTCTTCAGCGAGGCTCAGAAAATACGTTTCCCCATTGACTTGAAAATCCACTTCAACCCCCTCCACTTTAGTTCTATGAAAAGTCATCCTGAGCGAAGATGCCGCCCGCTGCGGGCGGCATCGCAGTCGAAGGATCCCTACCCCCATCCGGCACGCCAGCGTTCCGAACAAAACTGGGGATCCTTCGACTCCGTGGATGCTTCGCATTCGCGAAGCACCCACTCCGCTCAGGATGACAATGCCCTCTTACTTCTTATCTTCCACGTCCACGTATTCGGCGTCGATCACGCCTTCGTCTTTCTTTGCCTGACCGTTGCCCGCCTCGCCTCCCGCAGTCGCTCCCGGCGTTGGACCGCCCGGTGCCGCTCCCGGCGTCGGTTGGGCCGCCTTGTACATCTGTTCGGCCAGCTTGTGCGACGCTGCGGTCAGCTTCTCGCGCGCCTTGTCCATGGTCGCCTTGTCGTTCGACTCCAGCGCCTTCTTAGCGTCGGCCACGGCATTCTCAACATCTCCACGCTCCGAGCCGGAGATCTTGTCGCCCTGCTCGCGCAGCATCTTCTCGATGTTGTAAACCATCGAGTCGAGCTGGTTCTTGGCTTCGATCGATTCGCGCGCCGCCTTATCTTCGGCCGCGTGCGCGTCGGCTTCCTTGGCCATGCGCTCGACTTCTTCCTTAGACAATCCGGAAGACGACGTGATCGTAATCTTCTGGTCCTTTTGCGTGGCCGTATCTTTCGCGGTCACGTTCAGGATGCCGTTGGCGTCGATGTCGAACGTCACCTCAATCTGCGGTACACCGCGCGGAGCGGGCGGAATCCCGGTCAGGTGGAACTTGCCCAGAGTCCGGTTCTGTGCCGCCATCGGCCGCTCGCCCTGCAGCACGTGCACTTCAACCGAGGTCTGGCTATCGGCCGCAGTCGAGAACGTCTCCGTCTTTTTGGTCGGAATCGTCGTGTTGCGCGGGATCATCGGCGTGGCCACGCCGCCCAGCGTTTCAATCGCCAGCGACAGCGGAGTCACGTCGAGCAGCAGCAGATCCTTCACTTCGCCGCCCAGCACGCCACCCTGAATCGCCGCGCCAATCGCGACCACTTCGTCTGGATTCACGCCCTTGTGGCCTTCCTTGCCGAACAATTCCTTCACTAATGCCTGGATGCGAGGCATGCGCGTCTGTCCGCCGACCAGCACCACTTCGTTGATCTTGCTGGTCTCGACGCCCGCGTCCTTCAAGCACTGCTTGCACGGACCCACCGAGCGTTGAATGATGTCTTCCACCATCCCCTCGAGCTTCGCGCGTGTCAGCTTCTGCACCAGGTGCTTCGGACCGCTGGCATCGGCCGTGATGAATGGCAGATTGATTTCGGTCTCCATAGTGGTGGAGAGTTCGATCTTGGCCCGCTCGGCCGCGTCGCGCAGACGCTGCAGGGCCATTTCGTTGCCCTTGCCGCGCAGGTCGAGGCCTTCGTTCTTCTTGAATTCGTCAATGAGCCAGTCGACGATGCGCTGGTCGAGGTTGTCGCCGCCCAGGTGCGTGTCGCCGTTGGTGGCTTTCACTTCGATGACGCCTTCGCCGACTTCCAGCACGGAAATGTCGAACGTTCCGCCGCCGAAGTCGTACACGGCGATCATCTCGTCCTTGGTCTTGTCGAGGCCGTAGGCCAGCGCTGCCGCCGTGGGTTCGTTAATGATGCGCTTCACTTCGAGGCCGGCAATCTGCCCGGCGTCTTTGGTCGCCTGCCGCTGTGCGTCGTTGAAGTACGCCGGCACGGTGATGACCGCATCGGTGACTTTCTCGCCTAGATAGTCTTCCGCCGCCTTCTTCAGCTTCTGCAGAATCAGAGCGGAAATCTGCGGCGGGGTATATTCCTTCCCCTGCGCCAGCACGGCGACGTGGTCGCCCGACTGCACGACCTTGTACGGCACCATCTTGATCTCTTCGGTGACTTCGTCGTAGCGGCGTCCCATGAACCGCTTGATGGAATAAACGGTGTTCTCGGGGTTGGTGATGGCCTGCCGCTTGGCGACTTGGCCGACCAGCCGTTCGCCAGTCTTGGTAAATCCGACCACGGAAGGCGTAGTTCGCCCTCCTTCTTCATTGGCGATCACCTTGGGCTCGCCGCCCTCCATGACTGCCACGCAGGAATTGGTAGTCCCCAGATCAATTCCGATAATCTTTCCCATACAATGCTCCTCCTAAATTCGATAAGTGCTTTAAAATCAGTGTCAATATGATTGCGTCAAGGCCCATGCTAAGACCTGAGTGAATCGTTGTCAAGGTTTAGATGCGTAGGAAATAGAAGAGGATGCGGCAGAATTTGGAGATTTTGGGAGGTCGGCTCAGCACCTGGACGGGCAAAAGTGCCCGTCCCCCACCGCGAGCGGCTGTCTAGTGCGAGATCGGCCCGTTCTTCCGCTGGTCGTTCACCGTGTACCCCGCCGGCAGCTGGAACAGCTGCGCATCCGGATCGCCCGTCGAAATCTCGGTGATCGCGAAGGTTTGCTTGCCGAAATATGGGCTGGAGCGGATCGATAGCAGGTTAAGGCCAAGTTGTTGCGAGTGCCAGTATTCGCTCATGCTGTTGAGCGGCTGGTCGTTCCCTAGGACGCCGACATTCGTGATTGTGGTTTCGCGAACGCCTTCGGTCTCGATCCCAAGAATATTCTGTGTTCCAAGGTCTTCCCAGACATCGCGGCCCTCGCCGTTCTCCAGAGAATGAGTAGAACCTCTTCGCAGCTTTGCCGCCGAAAGATCCGGTTCCGGATTGTAGACCAGCAGATCGCAGATGTGGCGCTGCGGGCTGCAGTTATAAAGCGTGTGCTGCTTGGGATCGGCGATTTGAATCCAGTTCATGGACGACTTCACGTTCGAGCCCTTGGGCACCAGATACCAGCGCTCTTCGTAGATGCGGCCGTCCGCGTTGCGCGCAATGTGGCGCTGGTTGACGAAGGTCATAGTCCCGCCATCGGCCGCATATTTCACAGATTCCGTCGCAAGGGTCGCGAAGAATGGGGCGTGAGGGATGGGGGGAATGACGATGCTTTCGAGCACCTCACGGACTCCGCCATCCTGAGTAGGCTGAGGGTGTCGCGGCGTTGGAGGCACTTCTGATCGCTGGACCTGCTGCGGTGCAGGCTCTTGCGTCTGTGCCGCGCAAACCGCACCGCTGAGGCCGAGAATCCCCACAAGCAACGCTCGCATAGCGACCCCTCCCGGTTTGGAAAGTATGCTACGTCGGCCGCGGCCAGCCGTCAACGCTTCATGCGCGACGTGTCATGCGCGACGCCGCGCGACGCCGTCACTCCGGTTCGACGACCCACAATGGTTCCCCGCCCAGCGAGTGGTAGAAGCCCCATCCCGCCAGTGCGACTACGCTAAGCAGGGCCAGCAACCCCGTGCTCATATACCAGGCGGAAAAGTCTGCAGTGAAGGGAACGTTCCCGAGCATGTCCACGGTAAAGGCCCCGACGGCCAGCGGCACCAGTCCGAAGCGCAGGACGATCAACGCTAGAATGCCCCAGACGAGGACAATGACGGGGAGATCCACAGAAAGGTGCGTGCTTTGCAATCCCCGCATTGCGAGAAAGACCCCTACGAACAAGACCGCCGCAATCCAGTCGGAGCGCACCGCCTTCAATCCCACCTGCCGCAATAGGAACTCCACCAGTACCTTCAGCCCCAGCAGCAGGAAGAAGAACTGCATCGTCCCGAAAATCGAGGAAGGAATCTGCCCGAGCCACTGGCCCAGGGCCTGGCGTCCTCCCATCAGGTAGTCCAAACCGCTGAGCTGGGGAGCGGCGCCCATGCGCGCCAGCGGGATGTTGCCCAACTGAAAGATCACAAGCCAGAGGATGCCGAAGGCGACGCCGAACAGGATGTCGCGTCCCACCAACGGATCCCGCAGTTGACCGGAGATCAAGCGGCTCCAGGAAATGATGGCTTGCGGCCAGGTGCGGCGAATCCAGGGCTCAATCGCAAGGTAGAGCATCCACATGGCGCCGCCCCACAAGAGCGCGGCGGCAATCGTCAGGATCAGGTATCCGAACGTTTGGAAGCCCGCGACGAAGTGCGAGCGGCACAACCAGAGTCCGATCTCCAGTACAAACATGACGACTGCGAGACGGAACGCGCCCTCGCGGTCACCCCGGCCATGGCGATAATTGCGGCGGGCCAGCAGCGCGCCCGCGGCCAGGACGGCAGTCAGCAGAAACACACTGATCATCTGGCTCGCCCGATTTTTCTTTTCTTCGGCGGAATGATCCGTAACCATCCGCCAAGGCTTATTCCAGTCGCCGATCATCGCGAAAAACACAGGTTTTCCGTGCCAGGCGGCCGCTTCGACTCGCAGCGGTCTCGTCGTGCCCGGCCAGACTCCCGTCCACGCAGCGCGTGCATCCGCCATTCCCAGCGAAGTCCACTCGGGCTGAACGGATTGCAGCTTGGAGGCGTCCACTTGCGCCGCAGAAAATAAAGGACTCCAATCTGGCGGCGTTGTCGGCGATGCCGTGGTGTCTTTCTGCGGCGGAATCACCTGCAGATAGATTAGCCTGCCCTTGGCATCGAGCTTCACATTGACCATGCCGGAGAGCGCGGTTGGCGGGTCATCTTGACTGACAATTCCGGGAATCAGAAAGCTATCCCGGT
This sequence comes from uncultured Acidobacteriaceae bacterium, assembly GCA_963832015.1. Taxonomy (GTDB): domain Bacteria; phylum Acidobacteriota; class Terriglobia; order Terriglobales; family Acidobacteriaceae; genus Sulfotelmatobacter. The sequence continues at coordinate 25,054 of CAWHSR010000015.1, read as the reverse complement.
AACCGTCCGGATCCAGCACGTCCGGACTTTGCCGGTACCAGAACTGCAGCATGGTCGGGCGAGCCGCAAGCACCTCATCCCAATTCGCAGGCGTCTTGCTTTCCTTCTCCACGGCGTCACGGAAATTCGTGTCGTACTCGAATCCAAAAGCACTGTCGGCGGGCTTTTCCGGGTAGCCGATCTGCGCCAAGATCTCTCGCGCTTTGTGTGCCAGCACTTCGGGTGTCTGTTCCAGATGCATCTTCTCGACGGCGCTGTAGCGGATGGTCAGGTAGACTCCGACGGCCAACCCTAAGAGCACGAACAGGAGGCATGCAACCGCGATGCGCGGACGCAGGCCCCTGGTGTCGCCGGAGGCCGCCACCAGTTGTGGCGAGGGCGTTTCTCCCGCGGCCAATGCTGCGGCCAATGGGTCCCCGCCGGGCAACGCCGCTGCCACCGCCAGTGCCGTGGCCGGACGACTGGACGGATCCGTCTCCAGGCAGCGCAGGATAACCTTCTCCACGATGGGATCAAGATCTTTCACCACCGACGACGGACGGCTCGGCGTGCGGTCCGCCCCCGCGTGCAACAATTTTGCCGGAGATTCCGCGAACGCGCGCTTTCCGGTGAAGACTTCATACAGCACCAGGCCGAGTGCATAGATATCGCTGCGCGTGGTGACTTCTTTGCCGGAGAGCTGTTCGGGAGACATATACGCCGGAGTGCCGCTGCGCACCTCGGGCCCGCGGATGTCGTCGGCCACGCCGGCCAGGCCGAAATCCGTGATAACGACTTGCCCACGCCCATCGAGCATGATGTTGGCGGGTTTCAGGTCGCGATGCAGAACGCCCTTGGCATGGGCCGCCGCCAGCCCCGCACAGAGATGGCGCGCAATGTCGAGAGCCTTGTCGGGAGGAAGTCGCCCGATGCGGCGCAGCAGGGAAGCCAGGTCTTCGCCGTCGACGTACTCCATGGTGAAGAATGTCTGGCCGTCGACGTCGCCTACGTCGTACACGCGACATACGTTGGGATGGGAGACCCGCCGCGCCATCCGCACTTCGTTGCGAAAGCGTTCCAGCAAACCTTCGTCGCGCGCGGCCTCGTCGGGCAGAAACTTCATGGCGACGCCCTGCCCGAGCGTCAGGTCGTCGGCGCGGTAGACCTCGCCCATGCCGCCTTTGCCGAGCAGAGCGATAATGCGGTAGCGTCCGGCCAGAAGGCGCCCGGGAAGAAACCGTCCTTCGTTCAGCAGGTACTCGGCAGAGCTGGAGGGCCGAGAGGACGGTGGTCGCGAAGATGACGGCGGACGCGGCGGCAACGGTGAAGTCGAAGTGGCAAAGTCGAGCGTTGCCATATCATCGGTATTCGACGTCGGCCTTCCGCAGGCGGAGCAAAAGGCGACGTTGTCTGGTAATTCAGTCCCGCAGTTTGAGCACTTGGCCATGAAAATTTCCCGCTACAGTCTACCTCGTCGGCACGAAATCTTGGGGCCCACACCCTTTTAGGCCGGAAGCCGGGAGCCGGAAGCCCGTCCTGTATTACCATCCAAAGCGATGACTTCACGCTGGGGGCCTAAGCTGCGGGATCCTCTCTTCCTTCTGTGCCTGACCGCGGGCCTGCTCGCCTTCGTCGTGCAGTCGGGCGAACTCGGCACCGCCGACACCATGCACCGCCTGCAGACCACGCACTGGCTCTGGACTTCGCAGCCGCAAGTCTTTCCCAACGAGTATCCAGAGTTCGGCCTGCACGGACGCGGCGGCCGCATCTTCAGCTGGTATGGGATCGGGCAGTCGCTCCTCATGCTCCCGGCGGACTTGGTAGCCACCTGGATTTCCCATTGGCACATCTTCTCGGGATACGAGGACGACCCTGCCGTACGCAGCATCCTCGTCAGCTACAGCATGAACATTATGCTGAACGTGCTGACGGCGCTGATCGCGTTTCGTCTGCTCCGCCAGTTGCGCTTCAGCGTGAACGAGGCGGTGCTCGGAGTCCTGGCACTGATGTTTTGCACGACCCACCTGCATTACACGCAGAACATGCAGGAGAACAACTACATCATGCTGCTCACCCTGACTGGATTTTCTTACCAGTATGAGTGGCTGCGCACGGCGAGTATGCGGGCGCTTTTCTTCGGCTCGTTCTGTCTTGGCTTGAACCTGCTCACTCGCGTGACGACGGGGATCGACCTGATCGCGGGAGGCGTGTTCCTTTTACTAATCCTCTGGATTGAGCAAACTCGCGGCCGCGCATTGTGGCAGCGACTTGTGGCTTATTGCACGATTGCAGTGCCCGTATATGCCGTTTTTGCGTTTCTAGAACGCCTCTACAGCTTCTACCGCTTCGGATCGTGGACGCAGACCTACATCCCAATCTTCGCGCGGGAATCGCGCGCGCAGGATCCCACTCTGCCGGCGAACTTTCCGTGGAGCACGCCTTTTCTCGAGGGCATTCTCGGTGCGCTCTTCAAGCCCGAGAAATCGATTTTCCTGTTCGATCCAGTTCTGGTTCTCGCTATGGTGCTGTTGGTGCTCTTGTGGAAGCGGCTTGCGGTCGAAGTCCGCGCCTACGCTGTGACGTCGCTGCTGCTGGTTGCCGGCTACATCTCCTTCTACGCGCGCTACACCTACTGGGCGGGCGACTTTGCCTGGGGAGACCGCTACGTTTCGACTGCCGTGGAAATGGTGGCGCTACTCGCAGTCCCGCTGCTCGTGCGGTATCGAGCGAACCTGAGTCCGTGGATCTGGCGCGGTGCCATCGTTATCCTTGCCGTGAGCCTCGTCATCCAAATTGCATCACTGGCCTTCTGGCTGCCGCTGGAGATCTATCAAATGGAGACCCTCGGCCATCCCACATACGTGATCGCGTTGCGCTTCAAGAACATCACCGCCTTTACTCTCGGCAAGATGGACGCCTGGGGACTCAATACCAACGAGATGTCGCAGGATCCCTGGGACTACGTTCACATCACGACGTGGAATTTCTTCCCGTTCCTGCTGCACCGTGTGGGGGCGGCGCCAGCCTGGGTGGTCGAGACCGCTTTCGCAAGTTGGATTGCAGCCCTTGCGGCACTAGCCGCCGCATTGCGCCGACTGTACACTCAGATTCGGTCCAATCCAGATGCAGTATGACGGAATCGATCGACGGCAGTTTCTGAACAACGCGGTTGCGGCGACGATGCTCGCCGCGATCCCGCAAGCATGGGGAGAGAGCCGCGTCCCAGAGATCGCCTTCACCTTCGATGATCCCACGACCGCAGGTGGCGCTGGACTGACCTGGCCCGAACTCAACGAGCGCATTCTGGCCGCTCTCGCTGCGAACAACCTCAAGTCCATACTTTTCGTGTGCGGCAAGCGGGTCGATAGCAATGCCGGGAGTCAACTCATCGCCTCCTGGGATCGCGCCGGACACCTCATCGGCAATCATTCGTATTCCCATCTGTTCTTCAACGATAGTGTGGACGCCGATGGCTCCAAGCCAGTCACGCTGGCCGAGTTCGAAGCCGACGCCCTGAAAAACGAGCCCCTCATTCGTGATTGTCATCATTTCACCCGCCAGTTTCGCTATCCGTTCTTCAAGGAAGGCGACACCGTGGAAAAGCGGGACGGCATGCGCGCCTTCTTGCAGCAGCACGGCTATCGCATTGGACGAGCCACCATTGACGCATCCGACTGGGCCATCGATGCGCGGCTGCAGAAGCGGGTTGACGCCAACCCTCACGCCGACGTGGCGGGATATCGTGACTTCTTCCTTGAGCACATCTGGGAGCGCGCCCAGTATTACGATGCGCTGTCCCAGCGCGTACTCGGGCGGCCGGTAAGGCACACTGTGTTGCTTCATCACCGGGCATTGAACGCGTACTTTCTCGATGACCTGATCGGCATGTTCCGCAAGCACGGTTGGAAGCCGGTTGATGCAGAGTACGCCTATGAAGACAAAGTGTACGACGAGCAGCCGAAAACTTTGCCGGCTGGGGAGAGTTTGATCTGGGCGTTAGCGAAGCAGAGCGGAAAGTTTGAAAACGAACTTCGCTATCCCGGCGAGGACGACGTCTACGAAAGTCCCCGCATGGACGCTCTTCATTTGTGAGCCGTTGGAATCTCGTCCTGTTTTACAAGTGGGCTCTGCTGGATGTATTGTTGGACCCGCCATTTCTACCATCTTCATTCGCTGAGGCCTTGCAATGTCCATTCACCGCACCACTCCATGTCGAATCGCTCTGATCGCTTGCCTGACCATTTCGTCCCTTGCTTTTTCCAGCTCCGCCGCATTCGCGCAGGCGGAGACCAATCCAGCCAGCGAGCAGGTGGCGGCCGATACACCGCGGGTCACCGAAGGCGGAGCAACGTTCACGGTTCCCGCAGGCTGGTCGATCCAGACCCGCAAGGATCTGGTCATCCTGACACCGCCCGAGCCCGATACGCACATCGCTATCTTCGACGCGCAGGCTGCCGACGCCAAAGCCGCGGTCGCTGCCGCATGGGCTGCCTTTAAGCCCGAGTCCAATCGGTCGATCAAGCTGGTCACGCCGCGCCCGGCGCGCGAAGGTTGGGACGAGCGCGAAATCTTTGACTACGAGACTTCGCCCAACGAGCGTGCTGCGGTGCAGGCTCTGGCGTTGCGCGCCGGGACTTCGTGGACCGTGATTATTCTCGACGGCACTGATCCGACGGCGGAAAAGCGCTCCGCCCCGATCGGTCTGGTCTTTGAGAGCTTGCGTCCCAAGGGCTATCACCGCGAGACCTTTGCTGGACGAAAGCCGCACCCGCTCGATGCCGCGCGAATCGCGGAACTCAAATCATTTGTGGAAACATCGATGAAGGAACTCGGCATCCCCGGCGTTTCGATGGCCCTTGTCGACGGCGGCAAGGTCGTCTACGAAGGTGGATTCGGAGTGCGCGAACTCGGCAAGCCCGAGCGCGTCGACGAGAACACCTTGTTTATGGCGGCGTCGAACACGAAGGGAATGACGACTCTGCTGCTTTCCGAACTCGTCGACGAGAAGAAGTTGAAGTGGGATGAGCCGGTCATCGATGTCTATCCCGCGTTCAAACTGGGCGACGCCGACACCACGAAGAAAGTTCTGGTCAAGAACCTGATCTGCGCCTGCACCGGGTTGCCCCGGCAGGATCTGGAATGGCTCTTCGAATTCAAGAATGCGACGCCGGAATCTGAACTTGCTTTGCTCGCAACCATGCAGCCGACCAGCAAATTCGGTGAAGTCTTTCAGTACAGCAATCTGATGGCGGCCGCCGCCGGATACATCGGCGCGCACCTCGTCTACCCCAACCTGGAACTCGGTGCCGCGTACGACAAGGCGATGCAGGAGAAGATTTTTGATCCGCTCGGGATGAAGTCGACGACCTTCGACTATGCTCGCGCGCTGTCAGGGAATCACGCGACCCCCCACGGCGACGATGTAGATGGCAAGCCGAGCGTTGCCAGCATGGCCATTAATTACTCGATCGTGCCAGCGCGGCCTGCCGGAGCCGTCTGGACTTCGTCTGCTGACCTGATCCGTTACGTTCAGGACGAACTTGCCCTCGGCAAGTTGCCCAACGGGCAGCAACTGGTTTCAGCGGAGAATTTACTGATGCGCCGTCAGCCGCAGGTTCCCCTCGGCGAAGACGCGTCTTATGGCATGGGACTGACTGTTGACCACACTTATGGAGTCCCGGTGGTGAGCCACGGCGGCAGCATGTCGGGCTTCAAGAGCAACTTCTACTTTCTGCCGGACTCGGGCATCGGAGCCGTCCTGCTCACCAATTCCGATAGTGGTGGCATGCTTCTCGGGCCGTTCAGTCGTCGCCTGCTCGAAGTTGTCTTCGACGGCAAACCGGAGGCCGTCGCTGACGTTGCTTCGCGCGCGGCAGCCCACAAAGCCGCCCTCGCCAAAGACCGTGAACGTCTCGTCATTCCTCCCGATCCAGCGGCGGCTTCTGGTTTGGCCAAGAACTATTCGAGCAGGGAACTGGGTGAGCTTGCTGTGTCGAGTGCGAGCGGGGTCACAACTTTCGATCTTGGCGAATGGAAGAGCGCGGTCGCATCGCGGAAGAACGACGACGGTACGATCTCATTCATCACCATCGATCCCGGCACCGACGGGTTCGAATTTGTCGTGGGAGAGCGCGGAGGGAAGCGGGTGTTAATCATCCGTGACGGACAACACGAATACGTCTTCAAGGAGGTGGCCTGACCGGCGGCAATCGGTCCGCCGTACCGGCCCGCTTCAAGGCGCAGGGTCTTTTGAATGCTGCAAGATCGCCCCGATGTCCCGGCTTTCCAGTACATGTCGGGGAGCGCCTTGTCTCACGACTGCCAGCATGGCCTGACCTATCTCGGCGGTGGTCAGCACATAGTCGGGGAATGCCCACCGCAGGGCAGGGAGCAGAGGCTTGCTGATGGCGTAGAAGAAACGACACAAGCCCGTCTTGGACTTCGCACCGTGCACGGGCTCAATGATGCCGGGCCGAAAGACGAAGACGGCTTTGAACGGCAGCCGCATCAGCGCATTTTCCGTCTTGCCCTTGACGCGCGCCCACATGACTGATCCGTGCTCGGAGCTATCGGCGCCGGCGCCCGATACAAAGACGAACGTCATGCCGGGATTGAGCCGCGCCAGGGTTTCGCCCGCCGCCAGCGCGATCCCTAGGTCACGCGTTCATAGTCGGCCTCGTTCATTCCCGACGATGACACTCCTAAACTGAAAAAGCAGGCATCGAAGCCGGATAGCTGGCCCTGGATCGCCGAGAAATGCCACAAGTCCGCATGCACGATCTCGCGCAGCTTCGCATGCTGCATGCCGGTGGCACTGCGGCCCACGGTTTGTACGACGGTTACTGCGGGATCCTGCAGACCTTCGCGTAAAACGCCCTGCCCGACCATGCCGGTGGCGCCGAACAGAAGGACGTTCACGTCCTACTCGACGGTGACCGACTTGGCCAGGTTCCGCGGCTGGTCCACGTCGCAGCCGCGGCGCACCGCGATGTGATACGCCAGCAACTGCAGCGGAACGATCTCAAGGATCGGCAACAGCTCTTCCGGCGCGGCGGGCACGTAAATAACGTGATCGGCGGCTTCCTTGATCTCTTCGTCGCCCTCGGTGGCCAGCGCGATCACGACACCCGAGCGCGCCTTCACTTCTTTCAGATTCGACATCGTCTTTTCATAGCGCAGCATCGATCCCGGATTGTTGACGTCGCGCGTGGCAATGACCACGACCGGCAGGTTCTCGTCGATCAGCGCGTTCGGCCCGTGCTTCATCTCGCCCGCCGGATACCCCTCGGCGTGGATGTAGGAGATTTCTTTCAGCTTCAGCGCGCCTTCAAGCGCGATGGGATAGTGGATGCCGCGTCCCAGAAACAAGAAGTCGTGGACCTTCTGATACTGCTTCGCGAGATCGTCGCAAGCTTGATCCTGGGTCAGGACGTGCTCGAGCTTCGAGGGGATCTGCGTCAGCTCCAACATCGCGGCGCGTGCCTGCTCGGCGGTCATTACGTCGCGCACCTGCGCCAGATACATGGCAAACACATAGAGCGCGGTCAGCTGTCCTGTGAAAGCCTTGGTCGATGCCACGCCAATTTCCGGACCAGCGTGCGTGTAGATCGTGCCCGCTGCTTCGCGCGTGATCATCGACCCCACGACGTTGCAGATGGCCAGCGTCTTCGATCCTCGGGATTTGGCCTCGCGCTGTGCCGCGATGGTGTCAGCGGTCTCGCCTGACTGCGAAATCACCAGCGTGATTGTGTCCTTATCGACGATTGGATTCCGGTAGCGCCACTCGCTGGCGTAGTCCACTTCGACCGGCACTCGGGCCAGCGTCTCGATCATGAACTTGCCGGCCTGCCCGGCGTGCCAACTGGTTCCGCAGGCGATGATGTTGATCTTTGCCGCGGCGCGGAACTCGGCCTCGCTGATCTCCATCTGGTCGAGAAAAATGTGCCCGGTCTCCTGCGAGACGCGTCCCAGGGCCGTATCGCGAACGGCGCGCGGCTGCTCATAGATTTCCTTGAGCATGAAATGCTTGAAGCCGCCCTTTTCCGCCAGGATGGGATCCCAGGTGACGTGTTGGATCTGCCGCCGGACGGGCCTTCCATCGAAATCGGAGAGATGTACGCCGTCAGGAGTAACCACCGCCAGATCGCCGTCCGCTAGAAAGAAAATGTCGCGCGTGTGATGCAGGATCGCGGGCACATCCGACGCCACGAAGTACTCGTCGTTGCCCAATCCGATCACGGCGGGCGGACCATTGCGGGCTGCCACAATCTTGTTGGGATCGTCGGTGGAAATCACCGCCAGGGCGAATACGCCGGTCAGTTCTTTCACCGTCCGACGCACAGCCTCCTCCAGCGGAGGTCGGTGAGCGTTGCCGGACTTCATGGAATACTTTTCGACCAGGTGGGCAATGATTTCGGTGTCGGTCTCGGTGGTGAACTTGTGGCCTTCCTCAATCAGCTTCTTCTTCAGGCTGAGATAGTTCTCCACGATGCCGTTGTGGACGACCACGATCTTCCCCGTGCAGTCGCGGTGAGGATGAGCGTTTTCTTCAGTAGGACGCCCGTGAGTGGCCCAGCGCGTGTGACCGATGCCGTAGCTGCCGTCGAGCGGCTTCAGGCGGATGGCTTCTTCGAGATTGCGCAGCTTGCCCTCGGCGCGGCGCAGCTGCAGCCCATCGCCGTTGCCGGCAACCGCGATCCCCGCGGAATCGTAGCCGCGATACTCCAGCCGCCGCAGCCCCTCAATAATGATGGGGACCACACTCTTCTTACCGACATAGCCGACAATGCCGCACATGGGATGACCTCAAAGGATTTCCAGCCCTGCTACTCGGCCAGCGAGAAACGGAATTCTTCAATCACCGGATTGGTGAGCACTTCGCGGGCGATCCGCTCGACTTCAGACTGCGCCTCTTCGCGCGACAGGCCCCCGTCGAGCGTGAGCTCAAAATACTTGCCTTGGCGCACGCTTTCAAGGCCCTTGTAACCCATCTTCTTGAGCGCGCCCTGAATGGTTTTGCCCTGGGGGTCGAGAACACTCTTCTTGAGAGAGACGTAAACGTAGGCTGTCATAAAAAAGTCATTATACGTGACGGGCTCGAACGACCTCAGGCTGCGAACCGCTGACCTACGCTTTCGAAGTCCGGAGAGGTCCGGACTCCCCGAGCGTTATCCGTTCTTCAGCTTTTCATCCAGAGCGGCCAGCGAGGCTTCCAGCAGCTTGCGGTGCCGCGGATTCTGGCTCGATTCCAGTTGCTGCAGCACCCTTTGTCGGGAGAGCCGCAGGCTCTCCATTTCCCGCCAACGCGCAGCCTCCCCAGGGCTCATCACCTTACGTGGTGTGGCCGATTTCTCGCTCGCCTCGGCCTGCTGGGCTTCCACGGATTTGCTTTCCCAACCTCGCGCCACCCACTCATTATAGTTCTTTGCAACTCGCCCGTTCGTCGTGCGCGGGAGCCAGGACCAGCCACCGAGCCCCAGCGGCCGCTCGGAGATGGGGAAGCCCTCGGCCTGAGCGCCACCATTTCAGGCGTGGGCTAGGAAGCGACGGCCGAGACTTCTACTCCCTGCCAGCTGAGCTTTGTCGACCGCAAGCACTTCCTCGAGCTGATGCACTCGGATAGCGAAGTCGGCATGCACACGGGCCAATGCTGGAGCCGCGATTTCACTCCGCGTATCGCGACATCCACGATCTCGTGCTCACCCGCTCCTCCGCCGGAAAGCTGGCGAGGCTATTACTGTCGCACTCGCTGACCAAAGGAGAACAAGACGAGGAGACTCGCTTTCACGCCACCATGACCCTCGAAGAGATGGGGCAGCGCATCGGTGCCGCGCGTGAAACTGTAACCCGGCTATTGAGCAACCTGAGGAAGAAGCAGTTGATCCGTCTGGACGGGCCGACCTTGGTCATCCGTGACCGCAACGGCTTGAAGGCTCTGGCAGTTTAGTTTCCCCCGCCGGAGGACGGCTGACTGTTTCGTCGTCCTCCGGAGCTGCTCTGAACACTGCTCCGCCGGGATTTTTTGGGCGGAGAAATGGAATGTATAAGGTGATGTATTCCGGTACTCTAATTGACGATCTGTTCGCCGCGGTGGAACGAGCTCAAAGTTACGCGGCGGCGCGACCAATCAAGCCCGCGGATGCCTATGTCCCAGCCTTCCCCACTCAGAACCTCTCAGAGTCCGAACAATTCCCGCAGCCGCTTCGTCTGAGCCCGGCTCACGGGTATCTCGGTCTGCTTCTTGTCGTCCATGCGCAACTGGTAGGAACTCTTGAACCAGGGAACGACTTCGCGAATGCGGTTGATATTCACCAGGTAGGAACGGTGCGCGCGCCAGAAAAGATTTGTGTCTAAGCTATCGAGCAGTTCCTCGAGCGTGCGGCAGTTGGATTGTCCTTCCATGCCGGCCGGCCCGCCCGTCACGACTGTGATGACTCCGTCTTCGATCCACGCATAACAGATGTCGCGTTGGTCGACCAGAAACATGCGCCCGACGGTCTTCAGAAGAATTTTCGCCGCCGGATGCTTCTGCGACTCGATCATCCGCACCAGCGTTTCGATTTTGTCGGCCGGGAGTGCGTTCGCGTCCTGTTTCGCTCGCGCCTTCTGAATCGCCTGTGCCACACGCTTTTTGTCGAAGGGCTTCAGCAGGTAGTCGACTGCGTTCACTTCGAATGCCTTCACCGCATACTGGTCGAACGCGGTGGCGAACACGATCTTGGGCAGTGGAATTTTGCGGTCGAGGAGTTTCTTGATGACTCCGAAGCCATCCAGTCCCGGCATCTGCACGTCGAGAAACACCAGATCGGGGCTGTGTTCCTTGATGAGGTTGACGGCTTCCAGTCCGTTCTTGCCCTGGGCCACCACGTTCACATCGTCGGCATTCTTCAGCAGGTAGGCGAGTTCGTCACGCGCAAGTTGCTCGTCGTCCACGATTACTGCGGATAAAGGCATCGAGGCTCCGGAAAACTTCGAGAAAACCGCTGAGCTGAGTATAGTGCCCAGATTTCGCCACCGCAACGCAAGCAGGCACAGCCATTCCGTTGCCTGTGTGGGGACAGCCGCGCTCGGCTGTCCGTCGAGCCAAGCTCGACGGCTACCGTGTCTTCTGTGTCCTGTGGTGAAAAAGGCTTCTGCTACTGCGGCCGCTGCCTCATCTTGCCCATGTCGAGCTTCGTATATCCCGCCGGAACCTCAAACAAACTCGTCGGTTGCGAGCCTTCTTGGATGTTACGTAGTTCAATCCCGTCCCCGGTGCCCCCATCCGTCTTGACTACGCAGTGCAGCTTCGTGTCGACCCAGAAGTGATTTTTCTCGCCCTTGTTGGAGACGCCCTCGTACTTGACCGTGCTTCGTCCGTCCACTACGTCGCTGCCGATCTTTGTGCAAGTACCCCAATTCTTCAGGGTTCCCGCTTCTTCCGCTGTTTTCTTCCACTCCGAGCAGGCGTCGTTCACGTCATCCACGCGCCAGAAATGAGCGAGTATCGGCCTCACCATCGTCACCGGCGCGTCCATGTACAGTTGCCGTTCCGCCATGATCACAATGTATGTATGTTTCGTGTCGTCAACGATGATCGCACTTGGCCCCATTGCCGAGTTCGTCCCCTGTGTTTCGAACCGGACCTTGTCCTTGGTGGCGAAAACCTTCTTCATCCCCACATTGTCTGACTTCTGGTTCACCACGTCCGCGGAAAACTCCTGCGCGAGCGCGATGGGGCCCATGATCATGCACCCTGCCAGGCACATATAACTAACGATGCGTCGCATCACCATTGCCTCCTTATCGATCGGTCGCCCTGGAGTTCGCGACGCGATCTGATTCCTAGGGTGAAAAACCGCGAAAAGCATAACAGATGTCAGCATTGCCTCCCAGAGTCTTCGGCGCACCTTCTGCCGGGTCAGTGCCCGGTGCGGCCCACCGGCTTGGATACGTCCTGAGCGATCCATTTTGAGAGGAATGTGCTGCGGTGTTCGGCGAAACCCAGCTTGCGGTACAACTGCAGAGCGGAAGTGTTTTCCTGTACGACTTCGAGATGCAAGGTACGAATTCCTTCCAACCGCGCGGCTTCCTCTAGAAATGCCATCGCCTGGCGGCCCCAACCGCGTCCGCGGTACTCCTCGCGCAGATAGAACTCGTCGACGAAGGCATCCCGTCCCAGCCACTCGAGGCTGTACCCAAAGCACAGCACGACGTAGCCGACGGGCGCATTGCCGGCGAGAATGAGCCATGCGAGCCCCAGGCGGGCATCGCGCAGCAGGGCTGTTAATGCTATCCGTGCCTTTTCACGATCGAAGCCATGGCCGTCGAACGCATAATACGCCTGCATGAATTCGAGAAGGGAATCGGCGTCGGATTCCATCGCCAAACGAAGCTGCGGTTCGTCACTCATGTGTCGTTCATGTGGCACAGCGTTCATGCGTCATTCACCTGGAACATCGGCCATGTCGAACACCGACCATGTCGAAATCGGCTATGCAGAACATCGGCCATGCAGAAGACCCTGCCTCAGGGCCCACGTGGAAGAGCGGCCCTTCAGGGCCCCGAAAGCGCGCTCAGGGAATTGGGCTTTAGCCCCTGAGGCAAGCCGGACGCATCGTCACACGACATTCTCGAGCGCCAGCGCCATCCCCATTCCGCCGCTCACGCACAGCGTGGCCACGCCGCGCTTGGTGTTGCGCTTTAGCATTTCATGCAACAGAGTGACGGTGATGCGCGTCCCGGTACACCCAATCGGATGCCCCAAGGCAATCGCGCCACCATTCACATTGAGCCGGTCACGATTCATGTTGAGCGTGCGGTCGCAAGCCAGCACCTGGGCGGCAAACGCCTCGTTCAACTCGATCAGCCCAAACTCGTGCAGCCGCAGGTTGTGCTTGTCTTCCAGTTTGCGCAGTGCCGGCACAGGTCCAATCCCCATCGTCCGTGGATCGACTCCCGCCGAACTCACCGCCATGATTCGCGCCAGAGGCTTCAGATTGTTGTGCTTCACGAAATGTTCGTTGGCGACGACAACGGCTGCGGCCCCATCGGTGATGCCCGAAGAATTTCCGGCAGTGATGGTTCCGGTCTTCGAAAACACAGGAGAGAGTTTCGCCAACTTCTCCATGCTCACATCGGCAAACGGATGCTCATCGCGGGAAAATGTGGTGACACCCTTCTTGCTTTCGATGTTTACGGGAACGATCTCGGCGTCGAACCTTCCAGCCGCAATGGCTCGCGCGGCACGCTTCTGCGACGTAAGCGCAAATTCATCCTGCTCTTCGCGCGTGATTTTGTACTGCTCGGCCAGCACCTCGGCGGTCTCGCCCATTACCATCTTGGCCAGAGGGCAGAAAAATCCATCGCGATACATGCCGTCGACCATTTCCTGATTGCCCAGCCGGTATCCCCAGCGTGCGCCGTCGAGATAGTAAGGAACGCGCGACATCGACTCGGTACCGCCCGCGAGAATGCAGTTGGCATCGCCTACCTGGATCGACTGGTAAGCCAGCGCAATCGACTTCAACCCCGACGCGCACGCTTTGTTCACGGTGAACGCCGGAATTTCCTGCGGCACTCCGCTGCGCACGGAGATCTGCCTCGCCACATTCGGTCCGCCGCCCGCCTGCCGCGCGCAGCCGAAAATAGTCTCCTCGACCTGCGCCGGCTCAACCCCAGCCCGCTCCATCGCGGCCTGGGCAGCGACCACGCCCATGTCGGCCGCAGTCAGCGAAGCCATCGCCCCGCCGAATTTCCCAATCGCCGTCCGTACTCCCGAAAGAAGATAGATACCCGGCAAAATCTCACCTCCAAACGCTCGAGTCTAGCAGGAGAGATTCATGTGGGGACACGGCCGCCCCCGGCTGTCCGGTCGAGCAAGGCTCGACTTGTCTTGTCGCAGCTGAAAGGTCAGGCAGGGCGGAGATCTACCGATCGTTCATCTGATCGCGTGTGTAGGGACCGGACGATCGAACGTGCCGAAGACAGCGCATTAGTGCGTCTACAGGTAGGCCTACCGACCGCGCGTAACGGTTCCAGCCACTCGCGGAAGGCCCTAGGTTCAGGGTCGTGCCTCGTGCTTGCGCTACCAGTCTCGCCCGCTCGACCAAGGTCTCATCCGCGGTACGCGGTAAAAGATATGCTTTTCATGCGCAACAATGATGTTATTACACTTAGGGGCGGCCCCCCCCCGCTCTTGAGCGATTCGCCGGCCCCGTGTCAAGCCATTTAAAGATGTAACCCTGGGGTCGATCGTCGAGACATTGGAAATGTAACCGAAGACCCGCCGTCGCCGCGGCTGTGGGAAAGTGGGAATCGCGCGTTCTTTGCGCGATTTCCAAGCTCGGTGGAAAAGTCTGGTTTTGGACTTTTCCACGGAGCGGCTTTTCCACAGCCGTTTCGCCGGCCGCGTTGTGTTTCTTGCCCAGCATGGTTCTCCGCGGTCATTTTCGGACTGAGCCGCCGATTCGCCATGTCGTAGATGCGTTGCAGTTTCTGATCGATCAACTTCCCCAGTTGAAACGGGTCCAAACTCTGACGCAGTTTTTTGAGTTCCGCCACCCGCTCCGGTTTGGCTTGTGCCCCAGCCAGCACCCGCTGCAAGGGCGTTTGTGCGGCATCATAGACGCGCCGAACTTTCGATCCCACTCGAACTTTTTTCACCAGCTTCACCGAGGGCAGATACAGGTTCATCCACAAACGCAGCTCGTGACGATAGAGATCGTTGATCGCCTCCACCACCGCCGCCGAGTCGTAGCGTTCCCACCCCAGCAGCTTGCGCACGTGCGTCCAGTTCTTCTGCTCTACGTGTGCATTGTCATCCTTCTTGTAGGGCCGTCCGCGCGTGAGCTGGATCTGCTTCTGCTCACACCACCGCTTCAGATGCCAGTTGATAAACTCCGATCCGTTGTCCGAATCCACCCCCAGAAGACGGAAGGGCAACACCCCTTCGATCTCATCTAGCGCTTGCTGCACCGCCACTTGACTCTTCCCCAGCAGGGCGCGCGACTCCGTCCAGCCGCTATGGATGTCGGTCAGGTTCAGAGTATGGGCAAACTCTCCGTCTCCTGAGTTGCCACAATGCGCCACCAGGTCGATCTCGCTGAACCCGGGCGAAGTCACGTCCCAACTATCGGTCTTTACCGGAATGGGATGCTTCAACAGCGAACCCGGCTTGGTGCGTCCGTAGACACGCCGTTTCCGCTCACTCTTCCTCGCCCGCAAGCGCCGATCGATTTGCCGAGCACTGATGCCCAGGAGTTGTTTCTCCATCGCCGGGCTCATCCGGTAGCGCTTGCGAATCCATGGCATCCAACTCGGTAGCAAGGCCTTCAGCCGCACCGACCAGGGATATCCCGCAGCTTCCCAAATCGCCGCCAGCACCGAGAGCACCTGCGGTCCATAGCGCGGTCGGCGTTCCCCCCGCCGTCGCTCCGGTTGCTTTCCGGGAGGCGCTCCGTTCAGAAGACGAATCGCGTATTTCCGGTGGTAGCCGGTGTTCAGACAAAATTCGTTCAGCATCATGTGCTTCGCTTCCCGCCCCGCCTTGTGATAGCGCTCATACACTGCCCGGAAATATTCCCACTTCGTTTTGTGTCCCAATCCCACCCCTCCTCAAATTCTCTTTTGAGTCGGGTTACATCCTACGTGTCTCGACGGCCTCCCCTCGGGTTACATTTAGCATGGCTCGATACGGGCCCGGAAGGGTTTTGAGTTTGATTTTGGTTTTGGTTTTGGTTTTGGTTTTGATTTTGGTTTTGGGTTGAGCCGGGAATGGAGCGCGAGGCAAGGGGGCGGCGTTTGAGCTCTCCTTGCCTCGCTCCGCGCCTGAGAAGCCTCCCCCCGTTCCAGAGCGGGGGTTAGAAGGCGTTGTTTTCCTCACCCGATCTTGCGCAATTGTTCAAAGAGCTTGTGCTTGGCCTGTTGCATGCGCCGTGCGGCTTCCGTATCGCTCATGAGTCCGGCGATGCGTTCGAGTGTGGCCACGATGAGGCCGGGACGCAGGTACTGCTGGGGCTTGGGCAGCTTCAACAGCGTCTCCAGAGGGGTTTGGTAGCGGCGGTAGCGCCGACGGATTCGTCCCTTCGCGTCCACCTCGAGATCGGCTTGCGCACAGGGGCGGTGATAGTTCAGATAAGGGTTCAGATGTGCGCTGTAGAACTGCTGGATGGGGTCGGCATGGACCTCCTGAAGATGGCCCCAGCCCATATGTTTACGGATGATGGCCCCATTCTTGGTCTCCGCCAGCCCATTGTCGTTGCAATGTCGGGGGCGGCTTTTGGTCTGTTCGATCATCAGCTTGTTCAGCAATCGGGCTACGGTCTGATTGATGAACTCACTGCCATTGTCGGAGTGAAAGCCGTGAATGACAAAGGGAAACTAGGACAGCACCATGACGAGCACCGGTTCCAGATACGCTTCCGAGATGCGCGGCACCGCCGCCACAATTTCCCATTGCGTGATCTCATCCACGGCGTTGATGTGGTAGATGCCCCTCGCATGTTCGGCGTCGCCTTGGTGCACCGTATCCACCCGCTAGATACCCGGGCCGCCCTCGCAGGATTGGGACGGCGGCGCTCGCCAATGGCCACTGGGCTGGGCCGTGTTTTTTGGTAATTCTTGAGGCGCTGGCGATAGCGCGGAGTGCGGCGTAGGTTGTACAGATGCCCGTTGGAGATGGCGGCCAAGCGCTGGAACTCGAGCTTGCCGTATATTGCCATTCCGGCTAACCTCCGGCATAATAAGAGTTTGCCTCGATCTCACCGGACTCTTCCGGACACAAGGATATAAGCCCCGTGTTAATGATTCGTCTGGCGCGCCGTGGTGCGCGCAAACAACCGCACTATCGCATCGTAGTGATTGAGAAGGAGCGTGCCCGCAACGGCCGTCCGGTGGAAGTGGTCGGGACCTACAATCCCCGCACCAATCCCGCCAGCGTCGAACTGAAGCGAGATCGCGTCGAGTACTGGGTGTCGAAGGGCGCTCAGATGTCGGATCGCGTGAACAAGCTGTTCACCAAGACTCCGGCCCCGGCCGCCGCCGGCTCCGCTGCCTAAACCGCCGTTTGTGCGCTAGTTTCTGCTATGGCAGTTTTGGGTGGCGCGGCGATAGGGCGCCGATCATTGCTAAGGGCTTTAGCCCCTGCGGTAGTTTGCTTTCATTTCCACCGTGAGAGTGCAGACTTATGACTGAGCCTTCTGGAGATGTGCGCGCTCTCGTCGAGTTGATTGCGAAATCGCTCGTCGACACGCCCGAAGAAGTCTTCGTCGAGAAATTCGACGACGACGTGATCGAACTGGAAGTCGCCGAAAGCGATGTCGGCAAGGTCATCGGACGCCAGGGCCGTACCGCCCGCGCCCTGCGTGCCCTGCTGAGCGCCGCCGGCCACCGCGCCCACAAGCGCTACACGCTCGAAATCATTGAGTAGCGTGGATCGTGAGTTCTGAACCAAGTGACGAGTTCATTACGCTGGCGCGTGTCGTGAAGAGGCAGGGTCGTCACGGCGAGGTCGCTGCGGAAATGCACAGCGACGTCCCGGGACGATTCGCCGCAGGCATGAAGCTGTTCGCGCTGCCGAAGGCGCAGGATTTGAAGTCGGAGCAGGCGCGGCGTGAGCTGGAAGTCGAAGATTTGTGGCCGCACAAAGGCCTCATTGTTCTAAAGTTTCGCGGCGTCGATTCGATGACTGACGCCGAGTTGCTGATCGGATCGGAATTACAAGTCCCCAGCGCCGAGCGCGCGGATTTGGAACCGGGCTGGAATTACGTCAGCGATCTGATCGGATGCAAGGTTCTCGATCACGCCCGTGAAATCGGCCGTATCGAAGACATTCAGTTCGGGGCCGGCGAAGCCCCGCTGCTGATTGTCGCCAACAACGCGGGCAAGAAGTTTGATGTGCCCTTCGCCGAAGCGTACCTGGAAGGAGTCGATACTGCGCAGCGGGAAGTGCGCATGAACCTTCCGGAGGGCATGCTGGAAATCAATCGCCCGGTCACGACGGAAGAGACGCAGGAACAGCAGTCGGAAAGAAAGAAGAAGCGCTAAGGTTCCTCTGTGACCTCAGTGTCCTCTGTGGTTAAAAGGTTTAGGTTCAGGTCCAGATGAAAGCCGATATCCTGACGATTTTTCCCGGCTTCTTCCAAGGACCGCTGGATCACGGAATCACCCGCCGGGCCTGCGAGCTGGGGCTGGCGAAAATCGAAGTCCACGACCTGCGGCAGTTTACGCACGACAAGCACCGCACAGTGGATGACCGCCCTTTCGGCGGCGGCGAAGGCATGGTGCTGAAGCCGGAACCGCTCTTTGAATGTCTGGAGTCGTTGCAACTGGCGAGCCGCGAAGACCGCGTGGCCGGCCGCGCGAAGCAGTCAGTGATTTTGCTTTCAGCGCAGGGCCAGCGGTTCACGCAGCAAGTCGCTGCGGAACTGGCGGGGCTCGATCGCATCGTGCTGGTGTGCGGCCGCTACGAAGGCGTGGACGAGCGCGTAGCCGATTTCCTCGCCGACCGCGAGTTGTCGATCGGCGACTACGTGCTCAGCGGTGGCGAGTTAGGTGCAGCGGTCATCATCGAAGCCGTCACGCGGTTGCTGCCCGGTGCGGTGGGCAACGAAGCTTCCACGCGGCAGGAATCTTTCACCGCGCACAAGACGGCGGAGCCGGGCGCAGCGGACTCGACCTGCGGTTCGGGCGGATTGCTCGACTATCCGCATTACACGCGCCCCGCGGATTTTCGCGGGATGCCTGTGCCCGAGGTTCTGCTGAACGGCGACCACCAGGAGATTCGCCGCTGGCGCCGGCAGCGGGCTCTGGAGAAGACGCTGCGCAACCGTCCGGATTTGCTGGAGGGCGCGAAGCTCAGCGACCAAGACGCAAAGATTTTGGCGCGCATCAAGCGCGAACGAAACTAGTAAAGAATTTCAAGGATTCGAAAGACGAAGGAAAAAACGACAATGTCAAACTTAATCATCGAAAAGCTGCTGGCCAAATCGCAACGCACCGACATCCCTGGATTCCACCCCGGTGACACAGTTCGCGTCCATGTGAAGATCAAGGAAGGCGACAAGGAACGCGTGCAGGCCTTCGAAGGCGTGGTCATCAAGCGAGACAACGGACCGCAGGCCAGCTTCACGGTGCGCAAGATCAGCTTTGGTCAGGGCGTGGAGCGCATTTTCCCCGTTCACTCTAAGGTGATCGACAAGGTGGAACTACTGCGCTCGTCCAAGGTTCGACGCGCGCGTTTGTTCTATCTCCGCGGACTGAGGGGCAAGGCTGCTCGCCTGCGCGACGTGGAAAGAAATTAGGTTTGCTAGTGTCGGGCCGGGTTTCAAACCCGGCCCGAGCGGCCCCTCGGCCCAAGTTCGCCATTGCTCCGTTCAGCGATGCCGCAAATGGAAACGCGGCGCTTGAGCGTCGCGCGATCCTACGCTGTCGTGCTATTCCTGAAAACTATCCAACCGCCGCGAACTCTCGTACCACTTCCACCTCGACGAATTCTTCGACCCTTCTCTTGCGCAACTTGCTCAGCACGTAACTGAGTAGCGGGCGGTCTCCACGGCGGATCTCCTGGAACTCCACGCCCATCCCAAGATTGTTGACCAGATATTTCACCTGCGCCTTGACCGCGACGCTGATGTCAAACATGTTCAGCATGAGGCGGAAGTCCTGGCCCGGGCGCAGCATTTCCTTGGATGCGATGCGCGCACCGTATTCCGAAATCTGCTGCACTTCACCGGACACGCGCTGCACGCCGTCGATCACTTCGGCTTCGCCCTCGACGAAGAAACGCGGACGGCGCCTCCGGTTGGCTTCAGGCCGCCCAAAGCCGGGAGCCGTGCCGTACTGCGCACCATCGAGAATCACGGGCTGGTATTGCTCTTCCATTTGGCGCAACTCGTCTTCCCAAGGCACCTTGCCGTCCACGCATTGCACCGAGAACTGGCCGCGCAGCGGCGACGACGGATCGCCGGACCACACCACCTGGCAGATCGCCTTGTTGCGTCCACGCTCCACCATCACCAGGTCGCCGACGCTGAGCGTGCGCGCGCTCAGCAGTCGCGCGCCGTGCGGGTGAATGTCATACGTGCAGGCCATCTCGGCTGCCCCGCGGCCTTCCTGGCCGACCAGGCTCCAGCGAACCGGAAGCGCCAGGTGCACGACTTTGCCGGTGAGCAGGCCGTCTTCAGGCGACGCGTTGAGTTTGGTTTCCACCATGATTCTCGCTGCCGGTTTTACTGAGACGAAGTTACCAGTACATGTCCGGTAGGGCAATGTACGACAGTAATTCGGAGCGTGGTTACTAAGCGGTATTACCGGGTGGCGAAGGCATGACCTGAGCGTGCCATTGTGTTGGCGTGAAGGAAGATAGAAACCGACTTGCGGGAAAGCGTGCTCTCGACGAAGATGGTGACAACTCTCTGCTTTGTGATGAAGGCACCATCCGCACGAACGCTCTCTCCTTCCGCGGCCAAGCTGCGGTTGCTCAAGACATTGCGCTGCACCCTGCGTTATGAAAAGAAAGCCTGGGCGACTGGGGCGCGGATGGTGGCGGGCGTGGACGAAGTGGGCCGCGGGTCGCTGTTCGGATGTGTTGTGGCTGCGGCGGTGATTCTTGACCCGGCTTATCGGGTGCGCGGATTACGGGATTCCAAGCTACTGCTGCCAGAGCGGCGCGAGGTGCTGGCAGAACGCATTCGTGAGCACGCCGTCGCCTGGGCCGTCGCTGCAGTGGACGCGGCGCGTATCGACCAGATCAACATTTATCACGCGTCACGTGCGGCCATGCGCGAAGCAGTTCTGCGTCTCTCGCCTGCGGCGGATCATTTGCTGGTAGATGCACTGCGGCTCGACTGCGAGCAGCCTCAAATTCCCATCATTCATGGCGACGCGCTTTCGGCCTCGATTGCGGCGGCGTCAATCCTGGCGAAGGTGGAGCGCGACCGTATGATGTGTGAGTGGGACGCGGTGTTTCCCGCGTACGGTCTGGCTTCGCACAAGGGATACAGCACGCCCAAGCATCTCGCGGCGCTGCGTGAGTTCGGGCCGACGCCGCTGCACCGGCAGTCCTTCGCGCCGGTCTGGCAGAATCCGGTGCCGCAGGAGGTGTTTGGATTTATGCAGGACGATGACGTCCCGCTTGAGGAAAGTGCTGCTGGATGAGGGGTTTAGCGGCGGGATCGGCAAGTTTTCCACAGTGTTCCTGCAGGAGCACTTTTATTACAGTTGTGTACGTACAATCTTATAAGTAGAGTGGCCTATATGAAACATCGACAACGAGTTACGAAGGGCGGAAAAAGCGGACGGCGAGGTTCGGCGGCTGGAGCGCGGAAGAAGACCGGACGACGCAAGGGATTGACCCTGCGCGCGTCGACGGAGTCGTCGAAGAGGCATGCTGCTTCGATGGAAGACGTGCTGGAGTTCTACAAACCGATCAAGAAGCCGGTGACGTTGCGGCTGGATGCGGATGTGCTGGCCTGGTTCAAGCGGGACGGACGGCGGTATCAGACGCGGATCAACGCCGCGCTACGGCGGGTGATGGAGCGGGAGATGAAAGCGGGGTAGTCGGGAGTGTTTTCCCCATTTTCAGTTGAGTCAAAATCCCCACGTCTCGCAAAGAACGCGAGACATGGGGCACCCGGCCGCGGGAATCCATCTGGTGGCCTTCGCACTCTGTATTTTCCTGGCTTGCACACTGGCAGCAAGTCACAGCGATCGTCGTGAATCGTTCTATCCTTCTCTTGCGGATGCGAAGAGAGACGGCGCGATTGACCGTGGTTGGATACCGGACTTCTTGCCGGAGGGTTCACGCAGTATCCATGAACTACATGACATCTCGCCATCTACCCAATGGTGTGCCTTTGAATTTTCGGACGGTGACGCTCTGGCGCTTCACAAGCGTCTCAAGAGTGATGGCCCATCCATCCTATCATTGAGGCATGTGCCCGATCCCCGTAAGACGTGGTGGCCCGCGGTGCTGGCTGGGGATCTCGACCCTACGAAGATTCATGGGGCGGGGCTCGATCTCTCTGTCATCAATGAACCCGAGACTGCGTCTACCAATGAGGTATTGCTCATCGCGATTGATTCGGGTGAAGGGTCGCGGCTTCTTCTACCGAACACCAGTTAGTTGAGGGTTGCGTTGAGTTGATTGAGTAGTTCTGTGTTCTTCGACAGCGCGCGCTGCAGGATTTCTGCCTGCTGTTTTGCTGTCGGCCAGTCTTTGGCTTCGACGGCTTCCGTTAATCCCGGCAATTCAAGGTGGGCGTAGGTGAATCTTGCACCGTAGAGGATGTGTTTGAACCAGGGGCGGCCGGGGATGCCGTCGGGGTTCAGCCAGTTGCGTTCGACTTGCATCATGCCGTGGTTCAGGGTGGCGGCGAGCTGGGGGTCGATGTTTCCTGACGACAATTTGCGGGTGAGGGATTCGTTCAGGCGCTTGCCGGCAGTTTCGAAAGCGTCGATGGTTTTTTCCACTTCGCTGAGGTTGAGTTGAGTAAGGCTTGGGGACGCTGTAGAGGCGTGGTAGGGATCCTTCGACTCCGTGGCGACTTCGCTCAGGATGACAGTCTTATTCTTAGCGGCGAGTTCATCTACAAACTGGCGGACGTTGCTGGCGTAGCTGGCGAAGTCGAAGGGCAGCAGGTCGGCGTTGGCCAGGCGGAGCGCAGTTACTCCCCACAACTGAGACATCAACATGTGGTATTTGTAGCCGGGGTCGCCGAAGTGGTTCATCCAGTAGAAATCGTCGTAGGCGGAGTGGTAGACGCCGTAGTCTCCGTCAAAGCCGAGTCCGAGGACGGGCATGCCGATGAAGTTGAGAAAGACGGTATGGTCACTGCCGCTGCCGATGCGAGTGTCGGCGAGGCTGTTGTCGATGACGCCGGAGGAGCTGAACTGGCTGGATTGATTGCCTTCCGCTTTTTCGCGGGCGATGGTTTCTTTCCATGCGTCGTAGAGACTTTTTCCTGAGGGATCGTGCAGCGTGCGAGTGGTTTCGACCAGCATGGGGGCGAGCGAGGCGACGGCCTGACCGTGGAAGTTGGGGCCTGAGGTGGCTTCGTCGACGTTGATGTAGGCGACGGCTTTGGCGCGGAGTTCGTCGGCGAACTGCTCTCCCCATTCGGTGGATCCGGTGAGGCCGACTTCTTCGCCGTCCCAGCTGCAGACGACGAGCGTGCGGCGGGGACGCATGCCTTCTTTCGAGAGCTTGCCGAGGGCGCGCGTGAGTTCCATCATGCTCGCGGTGCCGCTGGAGGGATCGACACCGCCAAAGACCCAAGCATCGCGGTGATTGCCAAGCACGACCCATTCGTCGGGCAGTTGGGAGCCACGGATGCGGCCTTCGACCACATAGTAGGGCTGGATGCCATTGTCCATTTCGATTTTCAGATGGGCTTTCACGCGGTCGCTGCCGAGGCGATACTTGATCGGCAGCCCGCCTCCCCAACTCGCTGGGGCGAGGGGGCCGTCCATGTTTTCGAGGAGGGGCTTGGCGTCATGCCAGGAGAGCGGCAGTGCCATGATCTTCGGCGCGGAGATTGCTTCTTCAATGGGGATGCGCTTTGCGCCGGGGACTGAAGCCCATCCCGGAGTTTGCGGATCGCCGGGGACCATGAAATCGTAGGTGATGGCGCCTCGCTGGATGTGATATTCGGGGCCCCATGGTCCGTCGGGATCGACCTTGCCTTTTTTGTATCCGTCTTCTTGGGGGTCGCTGTAGACGAGCATGGCAGCGGCGCCTTCGCGCTGCGCGGTGAGCGCTTTGAATCCGCGATAGCTGTAGGGATTCGAGTAGCGCACGAGGACGATTTTGCCTTTGACGCTAATGCCGTTTTTGCGCAGAAGATCGTAGTCTTCCGGATTGCCGCTGTGGGCGTAAACCACGGGCGCGGTGACGTCACCGGAGATCGACATGCCGAGCCAGGCGCCGCTGATGGCGGGAATTTTTGAGTCTTCGTCGCCGGGCAGCGGAGTCTCGCGCAAGGTCGCCTGATAGTGCGAAGGCGCAATCATTTCGAGCGAGGCTGACTTGGGATTTGTGCCGTAGACGTCGTAGCGGCGGATGATGACGTCTTCGAGTCCTTGTTTGATCCACTCATCGCGAATGTACTCCGCGAGTTCGTTGTTGCGCTTCGATCCGGCAATGTGGGGATCCGAAGTGAAGATACGGTGCTGGCGGCGTTCTTCGTCCGCGTTCGGGATGGCCTTGAATTTGGATTCGATTTCAGTTTCGTGGGCGGCAGAGGTGGGGGTGAAGCCGAGGATGGTTTGGGCGGGGGCAGTTGTGGAAAGGATCAGAGTGGCGAGGGCGAGAAGCTGAGCGTGAGTTCTGTTCATGTGTGGGTTTGAGACCGCAGACATGCTAACAGGGGTTCTGGTGATGTTGTCATTCTGAACGGCGGCAGAGCCGGCGTGAGGGACCTTACGCCGGCCAGAAGTTTCGATGTTGTGGAAGGGAATGCCTCAGGTGCATGAAGCTTGCGGGATCTCGGCGGCTGCATTGCCGCTTTCGGGGCTTCGTACGGTCCCTCGGAGGGCTAGCGCCCTCCTCAGGATGACATGTTGAGGAGAGTGTGGAACCTTAGACCGCTTTTCCATCTGGCTGATAACGGTGTCGTTGATACCAGCCGTAGCTCAGGTCGCGCCACTTGGGATTGGCCGATTCGACGAGGTTGATTTTCTCTTCTCTCCTCCAGGCCTTCATTTCTTTCTCCCGCCGGATCGCGGTCAGAACTGAGCCATGACGCTCGAAATAGACGAGGCTGGTCACGTTGTATTTTGAGGTGAATCCGGCGAACGCGTGTGTCTTGTGTTGAAGGACTCGCTGCTCAATGTTGCTGGTCATTCCGATGTAGAGAACGCGTCGCTGGCTGGAGAGAATGTAGACGTAGTAGATCTTGGACATGTGCGGAGATTGCCGGCTTGCCACGCGCAAGTCAGTGATGGGTGTCACTCGCTGGTCAAGAGAGTTCCGAATCGGGATTCCTATAGCGATGTCATCCTGAACGGGGGCGAAGCCGAAAGGGCAATGCCCGGGGCTGCGCCCCGGGCTGCGCCCACAAGGGCTGCGCCCCATAGGCGCTAACTTAAGCATTCCTTC
>CAWHSR010000014.1:0-81552 GCA_963832015.1 uncultured Acidobacteriaceae bacterium | reverse complement strand
GCTAGCAGCGCGGGCAAGGATGAAATGAGAGGTGATGAAGTGGACGCCAAGAAACCGGGCCGATCCCGAAGGACCGGCCCCGACGCATACCTACTTAGGTTGCAATACCCACGTCCGTCAGCCTTGCCTTACGGCTCGCCGAACAGGTCGGTCATGGCATTGGTGCTCGCGTCGCAGGCGTGGTTCAGGCAAGGGATGCCGAGACCGCTCTCGATCGAGCGCAGCAAGGAAAAGTGGGTGTAGAACTGTCCGCTTTGCAACTCGTGAAAACCATAGTTGGTGTCAACAATGGCCACCACTTGATTGATGATCGGCTGAACGGAGTAGTCGTTCTCGTCCCAGATCACGACAATCGCGGAGTGGCCCCGCGTCCACACCGGGGACTGGTGGATGGCGGTGACGAGCTTCTGCAGCGCCTGGTCTCCCAGGAGGATAAGAGCGGGGTTGAGGCCGGTCTGCTTACCGTCGTCGTTGGGATCGAATCCGCAGAAGGCTGTTCCGTTACCGCGACCGTGCTGGTCGTTGCACTGGTTGGGGACGATGTAGGAGAAGTTAGCGACCTTGCCACTGGCGAGGTCTCCCCAGAGCCCGCTGGCCCCGTCAAAACCAGCCATCTGAGCAAAGCTCACCATCGGGTTCGTGCCTTGTTGAACGTGGCGGAAATAAACGAAGGGGTTGTGTTTGGAAGCGTAGAGCTGCACGATGTCGGCGGACGAGAGTGGCGGGGTTAATTGCGGGTTGATGTGGGAGAAATTGGTGTTGTTGGTAAAGTTCCCATCACTATAGTTGACCCGATCCGGACCAGTAATCGGGAGACTTTCCTGGTAGGTCTTCCACGTCTTTCCCGCGGCGGCCAACTGGTCGGCGATGGTGATTCCGAGCGTGGTCGAAACCGCCGGATACGACGTTTTGCCGTCGATGTTGATCTCGCATGGAGGTCCGGTGACCTCGTTGGTGCAGTCCAAAATCGGTGTTTCCGCATCAGTACCGGTGCCGGAAATGGGACAAATGGCTGAGCTCGGTGGGCTGTCAGTGTTGACCGTTCCGGTGGAGAGATTGGTCGCACAGGACCCATTGTGCCAGTCCGGATTGTTGTCGCTGTGGACGCCGAAGTTCGATCCACCCACGGTCTCCAGGTAGTTCGTCAGGCTGGGATGAGCGACGGCGAAGTAGTTCGTCGCGAGATTGGCGGACTTGGCGTACTTGTTAGTGAACGGGGCGCTAGGGTTGTTGAGAATTTCTCTGTAGCCATGGTTTTCCATCATGATGACGAAAACATGGTCGAGATGCGGGATGCCTTTGGGCACAGCGCCCTCTTGCGCCATCGCGCTACCAGCGAGGGCGGCCAACAGGCCGAGAGCTAAAGTGGTCTTCTTCATAGTGATCTCCTGAACTTCCTCGGTAAGGATTGCCATGGGCTGGGAAATCGGGTTCCGGGCACTTTTAAGTCTTGCCGAGACTGAGATCCAGCCGGGGTCAACCCAGAAACCCTAGTGGGGATTTGTTACAGTGCAGTGACACCGTGGTTAAGATTGCGTGAATTTCGGCTGCCGGGCCTCCGATTGTCGGTCAAATTTCACTTTCCCCCTAGAAAGTGCTAGGGTGTTCGCCAACGATTTTCAGGAGCTGCCAATGTCCCTGCAGGCATTACCGGCACAGGCTAAGTACCTTTTTCACTATCTATTCGAGCAAGCGTCATTGGGAATCGCAGTGGAGGACCTTGAGGGGAAGGTCTTGGTGGCGAATCCGGCTCTGTGCTCGATGCTGGGATACCGGGACGATGAAATGTGCGGAATGAGCTGCTCGGAATTTGCGAGCGAAGAAGATTCTCAAAACGATTGGGCACTGTTTCAACGGCTTCGTGACGGCGCCATCGACCACTACTCACTGGAAAAACGTTATGTCAGAAAGGACGGCGCGCAGCTTTGGGGAAGGCTGAATGTCTCGCTTCTGAAGAATCAGGACGGAGGATCTCCGCTGGTCTTTGCCTTTGTGGAAGACATTACGGAACGGAGGCGGACGGAAGAGGCGCTGCGAGAGAGCGAAGAAAGATTTCAATTGGCGGTTCGAGCAGGCAAGATGTTCGCCTATGAATGGGAGGCGGCCACCGACAGGATCGTTCGTTCGGGGGACTGCGCCGACATTCTGGGGATCGACAATTCTGGGCACGCTGCCACGGGACAACAAGTATTGGCCAAGGTTTACCCGGAAGACCGGAAAAAACTGCTGGCAGCAGATGCCGCTCTAAGCCCGGAAAGGCCGAACCTTCAAATCAGCCATCGAATGTTGCGCCCTGACGGGAGCATGATTTGGGTGGAGAGAACCGGCCGCGCGCACTTCGACGAACAGGGCAAGCTGCTGCGGATTGTCGGCATGGTGGCGGATATTACGGAGCGCAAGCAGGCTGAAGAAGCCCTCCGGCAGAGCGAGTCGAATTACCGCTTGTTCGTGTCGCAGAGTTCGGAAGGAATTTTTTGCCAGGGACTCGACCGTCCTATTCCGGTGGATTTGCCAGAAGATGAGCAGGTTCAGCGCATTCTGCATGAGTCTTACCTGGCCGAGTGCAATGACTCGTTGGCCCGCATGTATGGGCTGTCTCCTGCTGACTTTGCAGGTAAAAGGCTCACCGAAACCGTAGATCCGCTGGATCCTGTAAACATCGAATTAACGCGCGACTACATCCGCGGAGGTTACCGGGTCGTGGACCGCGAGTCGCATGAGGAGGACCCGCAGGGGAATCCTAAAGTGTTCCTTAACAGCATGATCGGGATTGTCGAAAATGGTTTGCTGCTGAGGACGTGGGGGATTCAACGGGACATCACGGAGCGTCGCCAGGCGGAGCAAGCGCGAGTGCTCGCTGAGCAGGCACTGCGCGACAGCGAACAACGACTGCACTTAGCTATCCAGGCCGGAAAGATGTATGCGTACGAGTGGGACGTTGCAACGGACAAAATCGTGCGATCCGCGGAATCCGTCGATGTCCTTGGTTTCAAAGATCAGGCAAAAGACTTTACTCGCCAACAACTTCTGGCGAGCATTCATCCGGAAGACCGCGCGTTGTTTGTCGGCGCGGTGGAACAGCTTACGCCACAGAATCCAGCCCTGCAGCTCAGCTACCGTGTTCTGCGTCCGGATGGCTCGTTGATTTGGTTGGAAAAAAGCGCCAGAGGTTTTTTTGACGATCAGGGAAAACTCCTGCGGATGATCGGAATGGTGACGGACATTACGGATCGCAAGCTGTCGGAAGCGGCGATCGCTAACGCGAGTCGCAGGTTAATCGAGGCGCAGGAGCAGGAGCGCACCCGGATTGCAAGAGAGCTACACGACGACATCGGCCAGCGGGTGGCACTGCTGGCCGTCGAGTTAGAGCAGCTCCAGCAAGACGCTCCCGATTCGCCAGAAGTCCGGAGCCGGTTGGGTGAATTCCAGATGCGGACCGTCGACCTGGCCACCGATATTCAAACTCTGTCGCACGAGCTGCACTCGGCAAAGCTCGAGCACATGGGCATCGCTGCCGCGATGAGAGGGTTCTGCCAGGTGTTTGGCACAAAGCAGAGAGCGCAGATTGACTTCCAGACGCACGATCTGCCAATCCCGTTGTCGCGTGAGATTTCTTTATGCTTCTACCGGGTCTTACAAGAAGCCTTGCACAATTCGCTAAAGCACAGTGGGGTGCGGCGCTTCGAAGTGCGATTCTGGGGAACGACGGAAGAGATTCATCTCACGGTCAGGGATTCCGGCGCTGGCTTCGACGCGGAAGCAGCCAAGGCGGGCCGAGGCCTTGGACTCATCAGTATGGAGGAGCGGCTCAAGCTGTTGAACGGATCATTCTCGATAGAGTCGCAACTTCAGCGTGGTACTACGATCCACGCTCGCATTCCGTTCACTGGTAGAAGCAACGCAATGAGAGAAGCCGGCTAAAAAAGGCTTGCGTTCATGCTTGTGAATGTTGGTTCAGTCCCTCGCTGCAGATGTTTTGGAAGATTTGCTGATCTTCTTCGCGGAGAAAGCCACTCATCGGGAATCCGCAGAGGATATCCAGTCCATGTTGTTTCGCCAGCCGATTGCAGAGTTGCTCCACCTGAATAGCGGCATCCGCCTTACCTTGCGACCACAAGATTGACGCAGTCTCCCCAC
Source organism: uncultured Acidobacteriaceae bacterium (assembly GCA_963832015.1). Taxonomy (GTDB): domain Bacteria; phylum Acidobacteriota; class Terriglobia; order Terriglobales; family Acidobacteriaceae; genus Sulfotelmatobacter. The sequence goes on along the minus strand of CAWHSR010000014.1, from coordinate 77,415 downwards.
AAATTGCGACCCGCGAAGTTTGCCCTTGGGATGCCCGCGCGGCGTCGGCGATCAGACCGCCAACAACCCTGAAAAACCGCACAGGGTCGGGGAGATCATTCACCATAAAGGTTGGCAAGATGTCGATGACATCCAGGGAGAAATATCGTCCCTGCCGGTGGGCTGTAAAAATGTCCACGCCTTGTTCGAGCAATCTCTCAGAAAGACTGGTGCGATGGGTCCCGGTCGAGACCAGGACCACCGACTTTCCGGCATGGAGAGCGGCTGCAATAAAATCGGCAAAACCAACCACAAAAGCGGCATCATCGGAATAGAACGCAACGTCGTGGTTGCGAGAAGGGTCGGGTTTGCTCGGCACCAGCGATGGGAGAGCGTTGTGGCAGTTGAGGTTAAGAGCTTGAATCTCATTCGCGTCAGTGTATTGGTGCCCCGAGACACCTGGGCTGACGTACCGCCCGCCCACTAGAACTGCGTCCACAGCGGCTAAAAGCGAGGTTCCGGCGTGTGTCTTCACCACGTAGCCCGATGCCCCCAGGTCGAAAGCTTCCTGCACAACATCAGCCGAGGATTCTTGACTCAAGAAGATAATTCTGGACTGTGGCGAGAGTTTACGAATTTGGCGAGCGGCTGCGATACCGTTCAGGTTAGGGAGTCCGATGTCGAGCACAATCAACTCCGGTTGCAGCTCACTGGCTTTTTGGACCGCCTGTAGTCCATCCGCAGCCTCGCCGATGACTTGAAGTTCCTGCCTTCTTCCGAGGGTGGAACATACGAACTGCCGGAACGGATCAAAGTCGTCGACTACCAGAACCCGGATTCTTGGTTTTTGCAAGTTGCCTCCGCCTGTATGGCTAAAACCCAACTCCGCGCCGGGAGTTGCTGAACCCTACTAGATTCGATATGTCCGTTGGCTGGTTGTCTGGATTGAGTGTGATTATAGGGCCAACCTCTTCCGAAAAGTACCAAGAAACGATTTAATACGATTTTCTTCTTACGGTTCTCGGGGCCTCCTTACCGGACCACGGCACGGGATTTCCCCCAACAGCCGACATAGCTGGAAGAACGCAAGCGGGTGTACTTACCCGGGGCAGAAACCCCACAATTGCGGTGGGCCGCTTTTCCTTTTACTATCGCCCTATCGTGTCTTCTTCCGATAATTCCAAACTCCCGGACCGTCTGGTCTCTGCCGCTCCCGTCGAGGATGATTCCTCGTTTGAGCTGAAGCTGCGGCCGCAGCGGCTGAACGAATTCATCGGACAGGACAAGGTCAAAGAGAATCTCGCCGTGGCGATTGAGGCGGCACGTTCGCGCGGCGAGGCTATGGACCATGTGTTGCTCTATGGGCCTCCGGGATTGGGCAAGACGACGCTGGCCAACATCATTGCCAACGAATTGGGTGTGCACTTTCAACCCACGGCGGCGCCGCTGTTGCAGATCAAAGGCGACCTGACAGCGATTATTACCAACATGCAGGACAAGCAGGTGCTGTTTATCGATGAAATTCACCGCCTGCAACCGGTGTTGGAAGAATTGCTGTATTCCGCGCTGGAGGACTACAAGCTCGACATCATCATTGGGCAGGGTCCGTCAGCGCGGACGCACACGCTGGAAGTGAAGCCGTTTACTTTCGTGGGCGCCACGACGCGGGCAGGGTTGATTTCATCGCCGCTGCGATCGCGCTTCGGCATCGTGCTGCGGCTGGAGTTCTATACTCCCGCAGATTTGAAAGTGATTGTGGAGCGCTCGGCCGAGATCCTCGGCGTTGAAGTGGACGATGCCGGGGCAGAAGAAATTGCCGGACGTTCCCGTGGCACGCCAAGAATCGCGAACCGGCTGTTGCGTCGCGTGCGCGACTACGCCCAGGTGCGCGGTGCCGGCAAGATCGACGAGCCCACGGCAAAAGCCGCGCTCGGTATGCTGGAAGTCGATCAGTATGGTTTCGACGAAGTGGACCGACGGTTGCTGCTGACCATCATCGAAAAATATCAGGGCGGTCCTGTCGGCGTGAATACGCTGGCCGCTGTGCTGGCAGAAGAGCCGGACGCCATTGAAGAGATTTACGAACCCTTCCTGATGCAGGCTGGATTCCTGAACCGAACGCCGCGGGGCCGCGTCGCCACCCAGCTGGCGTACGACTATTTCAAGATCACACCGACTCGAAGGCAAAGTTCCCTGTTCTAGTGCTTCCCTACTTGTCTTAAACCCGAATCCCTTGTCTCAAGGCTGCCGGCGCTCGGAGGTACTTGTTCGGCAAACCTCACAAACATCATTTTGCTGTTTTGTCTGGGGGCGGTTAGTGTATCTTGCTCAATTCCCCCTGGGGGGCGGAAGAACAGGGGACCTTTTTGCGCCTGGTTCGACTTCTGAAGAGTTGGGCCCATTTTCGAGCGAAGCTAGCTGTCATCACGGTTCTGGCTCTGTCGGCAACGGAGCTGGCAGCCTTCCCTTCTTTTCCGCAGGATTCACAGCCGCCTGCGCCGACATCTGAGGCGGGGCCTCCAGCCCTGACGATCCCGCGCTTGCCGCGGCCTCCCGCGTTGGACGACTTCCTGGGCATGAAGCCGCAGGGAGAGATTGCGCGCCAGATGGCGAAGGTCAGCGGCTTCAGCCAGCGCAATCCACACGACGGAGAAGGCGTTTCCGAGCCTACGGATGCCTACCTGGGGTACGACCAGAAGAATCTGTACATCGTGTTCGTCTGTTTCGACGATCCGCGGAAAGTGCGTGCTCGCATGTCGCGCCGCGAAGATGTTTACGATGATGATCAAGTCGAGGTGATGCTAGATACCTTCCACGACCGGCGCCGGGCCTATGCTTTTCAAACCACGCCGCTCGGAGTGCAATGGGACGCGATCTGGACCGAGGCTTCGCGCGAAGAGCAGACTGCCGGGCACTTCGACACTTCGTTCGATACCGTCTGGGATTCGCGGGGCAAGGTTACTGAGAGCGGGTTCGTGGTGTGGATGGCGATTCCCTTCAAGAGCCTGCGCTTTCCGGCGGCGAAAGAGCAGGATTGGGGCATCATTCTGTATCGCGGCATCACGCGCAAGACAGAAGACTCTTTCTGGCCGCATGTTTCCTACAAAATTGAAGGCCGATTGGGCCAGGCTGCGAGCCTGATGGGGCTCGAAGGAATCTCGCCGGGCCACAGCATCGAAATGATTCCCTACGGGCTGATGCGCGGCTTTCGGGCCCTCGATACTCGCGACCCCACAAACCCATACTTTCAGCATGCGGGGGCACAGGGCCAGACCGGGGTGGATGCAAAGTTCGTGATCCAGGATCACTTCGTCGTCGACATGACCGTGAACCCGGACTTCAGCCAGATCGAATCCGAGGACCCGCAGATTACCGTCAACCAGCGCTATGCCGTGTACTTTCCGGAAAAACGCCCGTTCTTTTTGGAGAACGAAGACTTCTTTCGTACGCCGCTCGACTTGTTTTTCACGCGCAGCATCGGCGACCCGTCGGCTGGAATCCGCCTCACCGGGAAAGACGGCCCCTACTCGGTCGGACTGATGGCGGCGGACGATCGTAGTCCCGGCCTGGCGGTGCCTGATTACAGCCCGTACTCCGGAATGCGTTCTTATTTCACGATTGCGCGCGTGAGCCGAGACATCTTCCGGCAGTCCAGCGTGGGCGCGCTCTACACCGACTGGGAGTGTCCCACGACCGGCGAATACAACCGCATCGGCGGCGTCGACACTCACCTGAAATTCAATCCCAACTGGACCCTCGACGGCCAGGCAGTGGCCACGTCGAGTTATCTGGACCTGAACTGCGAAGCCAATCTCTACCCGTTCAGCTCCGGCAATCAGGGAAACAACAATTACTACGCCGGGCCCGCCGAGCGGCTCGAGCTACGTCGCGACGGCCTGCACTTTTCCTACGACGGAATTTATAACGACATCACTCCCGGAGTGGTGTCGATCCCGGGGTTCATTAATCGCGTGGACATTCGCGAAACCACGCAGGGGGCCTACTATCGTTTTCGCCCCAAGACGGGCTGGATCGTCGATTGGGGCCCGTCGATGACGGTCCGCTATGACTTCGACCATACGGGGTTGCGACTTGACACAGATTACAATCCCTATTTTTCAATGCAAGGACGCGGGCAGACGGTCATCATCGTGCGTCCGTACGAGGAGTTTCACGAGCGGCTGCGCCCGCAGGATTTCTGCTTCTACGGGTACGCCTTGTATTGTCCTCCGACGACCCTGGGCAATCAGGATTATCAGGAACACACCAGCGGCGCTTCTTTCCAGACTGGATACTTAAAGAAAGTTACGCTCACCGCTGGCTACTACTGGGGACAAGGCGTGAATTTTGAGGCGCTGCCACCCGCGCCCCTGGCGATTCCTACAGCCTACAATCATCCTTTTCTGGGGCGCGAGGATACGGCTCAGGCTGGACTAACGTTCCGCCCCATCAAGCCTTTGAAGATCGAGAACACCTACCTGTTCGAACGCCTGAGCACGAACGGCGATACCTACCTGTTCGAACAGACTCAATTTCCCGGCGCCGGCCACGGCATCTTCAACAATCACATTCTGCGCAGCAAGTGGAATTGGCAATTTACGCGGCAACTATCCATGCGTCTGATCCTGCAATACAACTCTGTCCTGGCCGGCACGCCGGGTGTTGGATCGCCGTACACCTACTTGCCGACGCAAAAAGAATTCAACACCGACTTTCTGATCACCTATCTGCTACATCCGGGCACCGCGATCTATATCGGCTACAACAGCGACCTGCAGAATCTGAATGTGATCCCGCAGACTCCGACGTCACCTGGCTACGTCACTAATACCGCCAAGGGCTATATCAATGACAGCCGTCAGTTTTTCGTGAAGGTGAGCTATTTGTTCCGGTTCTGAAGGAAGCTGTCAGCTCTCAGCGGTCAGCATTCAGGCTGGATCTATCTGATTCGGTGTGCCTTGCTGAGCGCTGATGGCTGACAGTTGAGAGCGGTTCAGGATTGCCGAATCCTGTGGATATCCGGTAGAATCTAATATTCGAATCGAGGACGGAATTCCCATGAAAGCAGCTATTCATCCCGCTTACAACGAAGTGCGTGTGCATTGCGCGTGCGGCAACGCATTTATGACCCGTTCGACCCATAAGGGCGACATTAGTGTTGAAATCTGCTCGAGTTGCCACCCGTTTTTCACTGGCAAGCAGAAGCTGATGGACACCGCCGGCCGCGTCGAGCGCTTCCGCCGCAAGTACGCGAAGGCCGAACCGGTGAAGAAGTAACTTCTCGGCCACGGATCTTTACGGATTCGCGCGGATCAATCCAAAATTTGAGCCCTCGCTTCGGCGGGGGCTTCGTTTTGCGACGCAGGTAGAATAAGACGGTGAAGAAGTTCTGGGACAACTCGGGAGGAACGTGTGGGGCGGACACTCTGTTCGGCACGCTCAGGGCAGGCTCTGTCCGCGAGGCTGCGCCGGTACACCCGAGTGGAGCGGACACAGGTGTTCGGCAGTTCGCTTCGCTGAAGTCGGTGCCGGCGACCCTGACGATCGGCACTGCCACCATCTCTCCCGCCACGGTTCTGGCCCCCATGGCCGGAGTGACTGATACTGTCTTCCGCCGTTTCATCCGGAATCTTGGCGGATGCGGACTGATCATGACCGAGTTCACCTCGGCCGACGGCGTGCTCCGCAAGAAGGACCAGAAAGCCAAGCGATATCTCCACTTCTACGAAGACGAGCATCCGATCTCGGCGCAGCTCTTCGGCAGCGATCCCAAGGTGATGGCGGAGGCTGCGCGCATGGTCGAAGGCCTGGGCTTTGACCTCGTCGATTTAAATCTGGGCTGCCCTGCGAAAAAAGTTGTGAAGTGTAACGGAGGCTCTGGCCTGCTGCGCGATCTGCCCGCGATTGGCAGGATTTTCGAAGCCGTACGAGCCGCGGTGACGATTCCCTTCACCGTAAAATTCCGCGCCGGATGGAACGACGAAGAAATCGTGTGTGTCGAACTGGCCCGCATGGCGGAAGATTGCGGATTGGCCGCCGTCGCCCTGCACGCCCGCACGCGGGAGATGGGCTACAGCGGCAACGCGCGCTGGGAGTGGATCGCTGCCATCAAAGACGCGGTGAAGATTCCGGTGATCGGCAACGGCGATATCCGCAGCCCGGAAGACGCGTGCGCCATGGTTGCGCAGACCGGATGCGATGCAGTCATGATTGGCCGCAGCGCGCCGTCGAACCCGTGGATCTTCCGCCAAATCGAACAGTTCTGTGCTCAGGTAGACGCGGACGCATTCGTCCGCCCGGTCGAGGAAAGCTCGCCGGGTTTTGAATTTGGCAGCGTAGTCGGTGGACAACGCTCGGCATCGTCTTCGGCCGCCCCGGACGAATGCGTCCGGGCTCACGTGGGACGTGCATACGACCACCCCTCCGAGGGCGACCGCTACCAGATGATCCGCACCTACTTCCAGATGCTGGTCGCGGAAGAACTCCCAGACGCCGTTGGCAAGATGAAGCAGTTCGCGAGCTGGTTCACCCACGGCGTCCCCGGAGGAGCGGGACTACGCAAGGCGATCTACGAATCGAAGAGCGCGCCGGAAATCCTAGCACGCGTAGAAGAATTCTTCGAAGCCAGATTATGTGGCGCGAGCACTTCTTCGGCAAGCTCAGAGCAGGCTTCCGCTAGCGAAACTGCGGGTGCAATGCTCGTCCGCAATAGCTAGAGAACTAATCCCGCCACGGAATCCGTTCAAAGATTTCCCTCAGCCGCTTTCCCTTACTCGGGTTGATCATTTCCACAAACGCCACCCGGCCCTCAAGGTGTGCTCGAAAACGTGGACGTCCCTCTCGATTCTGACTCTCCGGGCCCAGTCGAACGCAGTTCGTCAGCACAGCCTTGAGCCGGTCGAAGTCGTGTCGGACAATGTTCGGACGTTGGTTGGTCACGAGTCCCGCCAGATGCTGCCGCACTCCCTGGCGCATGACCCGAGTCTTGCGATGGTTCACCGCGAACCCTTCCTCCAGCAGAATCGCGGCGACATGCAGTCCGAAGCGCTCGACGCCTTTCTCAAATTCCTCACCGCCGGAAAACGCGAGATCATCGGCGTACCGCGTGTAACTCGCGCCTGCAGATTCCGCGAGACCGCTCAACCGCCAATCCAGCCGGTAAAAAGATATGTTGGCCAATGCCGGTGACGTGGGCGCGCCCTGCGGCAGATGCGGACGCGCGTAGAGCCGCCGGGCTTCTTCCACGGGCACGGGGCCAAGATCTTTAGCGATCTCATTCCAGATGTCGCGTGGCGCAGCGTTCGTACAGATTCCACCGAGTAGATCGGCGACCGCTTCCGGATATCCCTGGGTCCGAAACAGATTCTGAATCCGTACCCCGCCGAAAGCCGGAAAGAAATCCTGCACATCCATCCGCAACACGACCCGCTGACCCACATGCGGCGCGACAAAGGTCTTAATCGACCGCCCCTTTACAAATCCATGCACCGCCGGATGCGGCGGAATCTTCTGCAGAATCCACAGGAGAATCTGCCGCTGAAGATCTTTCAACCGAGGCTTTGGCGCTTCTATTAATCGAACTCTGCCGAAGCGCTTCGCCAGAATCCGGTAGTGATAGTGCCGCAGCTGCTCGCCAGTCCGTTTGTAGCCCAGTGCCTTCAGATCTGCGAACCATCGCAGTTCACCCGGATCAAGCCCCAGCCATTTTGCCAGGTCTCCGGGAGAGTCGATCGCGGGAAGGTCCCAAGTGCGAGCCGCCGATGCGGACTGCATTTCATGCGGCGCGATCAGCATCTCTTTTACTAGCAGTTCGTCGGAATATTTCGAGCGCGCGCGCTGAAAGCCTGCGTCGTTCCTGAGAAACTGAACGACATCCCGGTGTCGAGGACGCGTCCCGGTTCCGAATTTTTCTAGATAGCGCAGGGCGAGCGGACGAATCCAACGCCAAGACTTGCCCAGCGTGCGGCTGCAACGATAGACAAGGAGGTCACCGGTCGGTTTGCCGGCAAGAAGAGCCTGGGCCAGCGCTCCGAGAAGAGAAGAGTCCTGCATGACAAACGACGGCGGAATGCTCCAACGAGTCTGACCCTGCGTGAGCAAGCCTGCGCCGGAGCGCAGAGACGCTCACGCGACGAAAATCCCACCTACACCAGTTCCCCTGGGGTAACCCCAGAGATGCCCAACCCGGCCCGAAAGCCCGATCCAAGCCAAGCTTGGAGCATTCCACCGCGCGGGGACAATATAGCAGTTTTGACTGATGTGGCGTGGGCGCCATGCCCGTGAAAGCCAGAGCGGGCTCCGAGGCAGCAACAACCCCAGTGGCTAAAGCCCGCACAGATCTAACTCGGATTACGCGGCCCTGAGGGCCGCTCTTCCACAGCTGCGCATTTGTGACTTCTTCGGCAATCTCTTCAGCCATGCAGCCAACCCACAACATCAAATTCGTCGCGCTTTACGACTTGTCTTTCGCTCCACCCTCTTGCGCCGTACCTTTCTTCACTTCCAACGGTCCGCCATCTTCCCCCGCGCTCCATGTGCCCACTAACTTGTCGTCAGCGATGTGCAGAGAGATAGTGCCCGCTCCGCCCGCATCGAACTCGATCGTGACTGCTTCCGCCTGATGGGAACCGCCGGTGATGGGAAAATCTCCGTGCGAGGAATGAATGGTGCCGGTCAGCGCGCCTTCTTTTTCGGTCAGATCAATGGCGACCGTGATGACTTCTTCCGCTTTGTTTTTCGCGGAGCCTTCGTAGCGGCCGGTCAAAGATGCTTTGGCGGGAGCGCTCTTGTCCTGCTGGGCTTGGGCCATGAAACACAGAGCCACCATCAAGCCCGCAAGGCACCAGCGTGCAGCCACGAATACTCGACCGAGCATAGCGACATTGTTCTGCGACATTTGGATTCACACTCCTCTCGCTACCATTTTTCCCGACTCGTCTTTCTCCACGTATGCCCAGGGGTGTTTCGGATCGTGCGTGAAAACCGTCAGCCACTTCTCGGGTACGGCTTCCGCATAATACTGCTTCTTGCTCTCAATCGTCTGCAATGGATAAAGGTCGAAGCCCATCCCCCACGTTAGGTCGATGTGAGCCGTCGTGGGCATCAGATCGGAGATATAGCAGGCCGTCTTTCCCTGACTGCGCACAATCACGGCCTGCATGTGCGCCGTATGACCGGGAAAAGTGCTGACCGATATTCCTGGGACGATCTCCTCGCCGCCTTCGAGTAACGTCATCTGCCCGCTCTCGACCAGCGGATCGTAGTTCTCTGAGATGAAGCTGATGGAGTCGCGCTCGCTGGGATGCCGCGCATATTGCCACTCGCCTCCTGGCGCGTAATACTTCGCGCGAGGAAACGTCGCGACCAACTTACCGTTCCCGTCGCGCACCGTATTCCATCCGCAATGATCGAAATGCAGGTGCGAGTTGATGACGATGTCGACGTCCTCAGGTGCGATGCCACCCGCCGCAAGATCGTTCAGAAGCCCCGCCGGCTGCCCGTAGAACTTCGCCATGCGCGGCGAGAGCTTGTTTCCCATCCCGGTTTCGACCAGGACCGTCTGCTTGCCGGTGCGGATGACCAGCGTGTTGAGTCCGGCGGTGACGTAATTTTTTTCGTCGGCATCGACCTTGCGGGACCACATCACCTTGGGCACGACGCCAAAAAACGCTCCGCCATCGAGCGGGTACGTGCCGTCAGAAAAAATGCTGAGTTCAAAGTTGCCGAGCGTGAGCCGGTGCATGGAGCTAGTGTGCCATAGCCATTCTCTGCGCCGTGTCATCCTGAGGCCTGCGCTTTTTGCAGGCCGAAGGATCCATGCACCCTGCTGACTGAGAAGAATTAGCCATAGTGACGATGGAGCGAACAGAAATCCACAGCCTTGGCAGAACTGTGTGACATCTGACCTTGCCTCAGATTTTGAGGTGCGTCATTATATGCACCGGTGTCGCCGTGGGTGAACCCAGGGCGGCACAGCCAAGCGCTGCATTTTCAGGATTTTTACCCCTAACCCGTTGGGGCTCAAGATTTTGCAGGCATATTGTTGTAAACCCCGCGCCAGTCGCGGGTTTCAGGAGGGTGGGGGAAGGGGGTGGGACACTAACCAGTAAACTTTCCCATTTCGGTCCTCTGTTTCGAGCTTCTCTTCGCAAATCTTCCTCGCCCGAGCGCGCTTGGAGCTTTCCGCATTCCTGCAGCATCTAATGTTTATCAGTTGATTACTCCATAAAAACTCAATCTGGAACGGAGAAACGCCATGATTCAGATTCGTCCCAGCCAGGAGCGTGGTGGCGGAAACCACGGCTGGCTCAAAACTCATCACACCTTCAGCTTCGGCGATTACTGGGATCCGAAGTGGATGGGGTTCCGCTCGCTGCGCGTCATCAACGAAGATTGGGTCGCACCCAACACCGGATTTCCCACGCACCCGCATCGCGACATGGAAATTATCACCTACGTTCTTGAAGGCAAGCTCGAGCACAAAGACAGCCTGGGAACAGGATCGGTGATTCTGCCCGGTGATGGACAGCGTATGACCGCAGGCAGCGGCATTCGCCACAGCGAGTTCAATCCGTCGACGACCGATGCAGTACATCTGCTGCAGATCTGGATTCAGCCGGAGAAGGCCGCTCTGCCGCCGAGCTACGAGCAGAAGTCTTTTCCCGAGGTGCAGAAGCGAGGCAAGCTGCGGTTGATCGCGTCGCGTGATACCAGCGATGGATCGGTGAAGATCAACCAGGATGCGCAACTGTACGTTACGCTGCTCAATGCCGGTGAAGAAGTCACGCACGAGTTCGCCGCTGGACGTCACGGTTGGCTGCAGGTCGCACGCGGCGCAGTCGAACTGAACGGTAAGAAACTAGTGCAAGGCGACGGTGCAGCGATCAGCGACGAGAAGAAGGTGAGCGTCGAAGGCACTGAAGAGTCTGAGGTCCTGTTGTTCGACCTAGCGTAAATCTGGAATATTGCATCCTGAGCGAGACGGGTTTTGTCTCGCGAAGGATGACAAAGCTCGGATTGGTCTTCAGTCTTATGCAGCGGCCTGCTGGTGTCACTGTCATTTCCGCGCTCTTCCTCCTCGCCGCGATCTATCTGTGGACGATTGGCGTCGTGAAGTTGCTCGCACCCGAGGCGATTTCGCTGATCAGCGGAGCGCAGCTCATGTATGGGCTGGAACTCGCGGGACCGTACATGGCGATGCTCATCGGCACTGGTTACGCACTCATCGGAGGGGGATTGTTTCGCTTGCACAATTGGGCACGCTGGGCCGCGATGCTAGTGATGGTGGTTGCCGTCGCATCGCTCGTGCCGAAGATTTCGATGGCGGAACTCGGTGTTCCGGTACTCTGGTACGGATTGCAGATCGCGCTGCGCGCGGCGGTCGCGTGGTATTTGGCGCAGGCGCCTCCGGTCGTTGACGCGTTCGCCGGGAAAACGCCTGCGCTGTAGGGATACTTCTTGCGGGCGGACGAATGGGTCCGCCACTACGCGAAACTTCTCACTGCCCTTCTTGTAGCTCGCGAATCCAGATGTTGCGGTAGCGCACGGGGTTACCGTGATCTTGTAGTTGAAGTGGCAGCTTGTCTGGGCCAGCCTTATAGGGAGGACGCTCGCCATGAGCGGTTGGGCCGGTGAGTTCAACGTTGTCCTGCACGAGAACTCCGTTGTGCAGGACAGTGACGCGCGCAGGTTGCGTGACCTTGCCGTCTTTGAAGTGCGGGCGGTGAAAGATGATGTCGTAGGTCTGCCACTGCGCTGGAGGACGTGCCGCATTCACTAGCGGCGGATACTGCCCGTAGACCGCGGAAGCCTGTCCGTCGGCGTAGGTCTTGTTTTCGTACGAGTCGAGCACCTGAATCTCGTACGTGCTCATCAGGAAGACGCCGCTGTTGCCTCGCTCCTGGCTCTCTCCCTTGCCGGGGGAAGGCTCGGCGAACTCCACGTGGAGCTGGCAATCCCCGAAGGAATCGCGCGTGGAGATATTGCCCGTCTTGGCTACGACTTCCATGTAGCCGTTTTCGACTTTCCAATTTGCAGCCTTGCCGCCGCTGTCGGCCCAGCGCGACAGGTCCTTGCCGTCAAAAAGAACGACGGCGTCCGAGGGAGCGCGTCCGGGCGTTTCCTGTGTGCTCGCGGTCCCTGGATCGACGATTGGAGGCAAGGGGCGATTGAGGTCGTGGATTTTCCATTTCATGGGAGCCTGGGCAACGGAGAGTTGGACGAGCGAAATCAGAATGACTGCCGTGAGTGACGAAAATGTTCGGGTCATGAGCGGCGCCTCGCGCGCCGGAGAACATGATACTCAATCGGCGGAAGGTTGCAAGGATCACATAGAATGATAGCTTCAAAATGCAGCGACCTCTCGCAGTTACAGCGATCGGCTGTGTCTTCCTCCTCGCCGGTGTTTATCTCTGCGGAATTAGTGCAGTGATCCTGATTGCCCCAGATGCGCTTAAGACCATGAAAAAGCGTACCCTGCTGGAACAAGGTTCTTCACCGCTTGGTCTTGGCTGGCGCCTTCTCGCCGACGCGCTGGCTGACCTCGAATGTCAGCTTGCCCGCCTTCTTGTCGGCGTCGACGATTACGTGGTCACCATGCAGGACCTCTCCGTCGAGGATCTTGAGCGCGAGCGGGTCCTGTACCAATTTCTGGATCGAGCGCTTCAGCGGACGGGCGCCGAAGTTCGGGTCGTAGCCTTGCGTGAACAGCAGTTCCTTCGCTGCGTCGGTGAGTTCGAGGGAGATCTTGCGGTCAGCGAGCAGGCGGCGAACGTCCTCCAGGCGCAGCTCGATGATCTTTACCAGTTGTTCTTTGCCCAGTGGGCCGAAGACGATGATGTCGTCAACGCGGTTCAGGAACTCCGGCTTGAAGTGCGTGTGCAGCAGGCTCAGAACCTGCTCGCTGGCCTTCTCGAATTCTTCCGGCGTGCGGACATGGTCCGACTGCAAATAGCTGGAGCCGATGTTCGACGTCATGATGATGATCGTGTTCTTGAAGTCGACAACGCGGCCTTTGCCGTCGGTCAAGCGTCCATCGTCCATCATCTGGAGAAGAACGTTGAAAACGTCGGGATGCGCCTTCTCGATTTCGTCGAAGAGCACGACGGCGTATGGCCGTCGGCGAACCTGCTCGGTAAGCTGTCCGCCCTCTTCATAGCCGACGTAGCCCGGAGGCGCGCCGATCAGGCGAGCGACCGAGTGCTTCTCCATGTACTCCGACATGTCGATGCGAAGTAGGGCGTGTTCGTCGTCGAACAGAAATTCGGCGAGGGCTCGAGCGAGTTCCGTTTTGCCGACTCCCGTTGGTCCTAAGAAGATGAACGAACCGATGGGACGCTTGGGATCGCTCAGGCCGGCGCGCGAACGGCGAATGGCGTTGGCGACGCGCTCCAAGGCTTGGTCCTGGCCGACGACGCGCAGGCGCAGGCGTTCTTCCATCGTGACCAGCTTTTTGACTTCGCCTTCGAGCATCTTCGAAACCGGGATTCCGGTCCACTTGGAGACGATGCGGGCAACGTCTTCTTCGTCGACTTCCTCTTTCAGCATGCGCTTGCCGCCCTGGGCTTCCATCTGCTTGCTGAGCTTGGCCAGTTCGTCTTCGGCCTGGCGAATCAGGCTGTAGCGGATTTCGGCGACGCGCTGCAGGTTGCCCTTGCGCTCTTCGGCTTGCTCTTCGGCCTTCAGCTTTTCGATCTGCTCCTTCAGGACACGAACGCGGGCGATGAGGTCTTTTTCTTTTTTCCAGTTGGCTTTCAGCGTGTTGGATTTCTCGCGAATTTCGGCGAGTTCTTTTTCGATGATGGCAAGGCGCTCGCGCGAGTTCGAGTCGTCTTCTTTTTTCAGAGCCTGCTTTTCGATTTCGAGTTGCGTGGCTTTGCGCTCGAGCTGGTCGATGTCGGTGGGAAGGGAATCAATCTGAATGCGCAGCGAAGAGGCCGCTTCATCGATCAAATCGATAGCCTTGTCGGGCAGGAAGCGGTCGCTGATGTAGCGATGCGAGAGCGTGGCTGCGGCGACGATGGCCGAATCTTTGATGCGCACGCCATGATGCACTTCGTACTTCTCTTTCAGGCCGCGAAGGATCGCGATGGTGTCTTCGACGTTCGGTTCGCCGACGAAGACGATCTGGAAGCGGCGCTCGAGAGCGGTGTCTTTTTCAATGTACTTGCGATATTCGTTCAGCGTGGTGGCGCCGACGGCACGCAGCTCTCCGCGAGCCAGCGCGGGCTTGAGCATGTTGGAGGCGTCGATGGCGCCCTCCGCCGCGCCGGCACCGACCAGCGTGTGCAGCTCGTCGATGAAAAGAATGATCTGGCCTTGCGAGTCTTCGATTTCCTTGAGGACGGCTTTCAGGCGGTCTTCGAACTCGCCGCGATATTTCGCTCCGGCCAGCATCCCTCCAAGGTCGAGGGCGACCACCCGCTTGTTCTTGAGCGCTTCGGGCACGTCGCCGGAAATGATGCGCTGGGCGAGGCCTTCGACGATGGCGGTCTTGCCGACGCCGGGCTCGCCGATGAGCACGGGATTATTCTTCGTGCGGCGCGAGAGGACTTGCACTACGCGGCGGATTTCTTCGTCGCGTCCGATGACGGGATCGAGCTTGCCACGGCGGGCTTGCTCGGTCAGGTCGCGGGCGTATTTGTCCAGGGCTTGGAACTTTGCTTCGGGATTCTGGTCGGTCACTTTTTGCGAGCCGCGGACGACGGCTAGCGCTTTTAAAATCGCCTCGTTAGTTGCGCCGTGGGCTGCGAGGATCTGCTGGCCGGCATCGCGCTTGAGGCTGGTGATGGCGAGAAGCAGATGCTCGGTGGAAACGTATTCGTCTTTGAAATTTGACGCCTCTTTGAAGGCCTGCTCCAACAATTTGTTGACTTCGTTGGACAGCGTAACCTGAGCGGATTCTCCGGAGACCTTGGGAAGCTTTTCGATTTCTTTGTAGACTTCGGCCAGGACGGCTTGCGGGCCGATGCCGATTTTTTCCAGCACCGGCGGGACGATGCCTTCCTTGTCTTCGAGTAGCGCGGCGAGCAGGTGAATCGGACGCAGTTCGGGATTGCCATGTTCGGAGGCGAGCTGGTTCGCGCGCTGGACGGCTTCCTGCGCTTTCACGGTGAATTTGTCCCAACGAATTGCCATGGGGAACCTCTACTTTCCTTTTGTCATTCTGAGCCAGGCGGACGATCTATGCAATTTTGCTGACTGGAAAGTGCACGGATCCTTCGCTTCGCTCAGGATGACAAGATCTCTTAAATACAAAAGAATTGGGAGGCGGGCACGTGTGCCGCCTCCCGCAAAAACCATCGAGCTACGCTCGATGACCGGGTCTGCTACCCAGTCCTACACAACCACTCACATTACGCAGCTTTGCTTGGACCCTTGCCTTCCAGGGTCTTCTCGGTGCCGACGTTGACCTTGATTTGCTTTGGCTTGGCTTCGGCCTTTTTGGGGAGGTTGATCTTCAGCACGCCCTTGTCGTAGGTCGCCGAGACGTTCTCGGTGTCCACGGTGGTGGGCAGAGTGAAGGTACGGGTGAAGCTGCCATACTGGCGCTCCACGCGGCGGTAGTTCTCTTCTTTCTCTTCCTTTTCGATCTTGCGCTCGCCGTGCACGGTGAGGGTGTTGTTCTCCACGCGGACGTCGATGTCTTTCTCGTCGATTCCGGGCACTTCGATCTTCAAGGCGACCTTGTGCTCGTCTTCGTAGACGTCGACAGCGGGGGCAAAGCTGGATGTGGTCAGAGCCTCGTCCTGGCCTGCGCCGCTGTAGGAATCGCGGAACACGCGGTTGATGCGGTCCTGCAGTGTTGCAAACTCACGGAACGGCTCCCAACGGGTTAATACGGTCATGGCTAAATCCTCCTTCAAGAATTTGGTTAAGTCAGAGATTTGATTTTCGCGACCGGGCTGCGAGGGATTTCTGGGCAGCGACCTCAGGGGCTAAAGCCCGCATCATTCGTTGCTTCAACGCGGCGCTGAAGCTGCTCTTCCACTGAACGGCAGCTCCCCACTGAAGCGCAGCTTTCGACGGATACGCCGCTCTCCACTGAAGGGCAGCTTTCCACTGAAGGCAGCTTTCCAGAAGTTACTGCTTTCCACTGAAGTACCGCTCTCCAGTACCGCTCTTCGACCTGAAGCGGGGCTCTTTTCAGCTGAGGCGCCCGTTCTTCCATGGAAGCGCCGGTCACTCTATTAGACGCGTAGTTAGCGCAAAGGAAGCATAAAAGTTGAGCGCGTTAATGTCAACTAATAAATGGCGCTTGTTTTCATTAGTTTACAGACGCTATAATGCACTTCAGGTAGCTTGTTTCGGGGACATTCAGGAGAACGGGATGGTCTTTGGCCTGTCCTCGAACCTCGATCAGACGCAGGGTGTGGGGGGCGTCAAGGGCGGCGGAGGCGAGCATTTCTAGGAAGTTGAGCTGGCTGACGTGGTATGAGCAGGAGCAGGTGACGAGGATGCCGCCGGGGCGGAGCATCTTGAGGGCGCGGAGATTGAGTTCCTTGTAGCCGCGGAGGGCGGCGTCGAGATCGCGCTTGCTCTTAGCGAAGGCGGGCGGGTCGAGGACGATGGTGTCGTAGCGGCGGTCGGAGGAGGAGTAGTCCTTGAGCAGGTCGAAGGCGTTGGCCTCGATCCATTCGATTTCTTTTCCGTTCAGAAGCTGATGATTGAGAGTAGCGTTCTGGTCGGCGACTTCGAGCGCCGGGCGCGAACTATCGACGCCAGTGACTTGCGAGCAGCGAGAAGCGAGGTGGAGAGCGAAGCCTCCCTGATAGCAGAAGACGTCGAGGGCTTCTCCTTTGGCGTAGAGGGCGGCAGCGGCGTAGTTTTCGCGCTGGTCGAGGAAGGCTCCGGTCTTCTGGCCTTGGAGGGCGTCGAAATGGAATTGAACTCCGTTCATAGCGAAGGTCGTGGCGCTCGTGCTGCCGTGTAGGAGGCCGGAGGCGCGAAGCGGAAGGGATTCCAATTCACGCACGCGCGGGTCCACGCGCTCAATGATTGAAACAGGATGAAGGCGTTGACTCAATTCAGAGATGGCGGTATCGCGAAAAAGGTTGGCGTCCATCGCTTGGGTGAGGATTTGGAGAGAGAGGATGTCGCCATAACGGTCGACGATGAGGCCGGGGAGGAAGTCGGCCTCGCTGAAGATCACGCGATAGGCTTCGGTGTTTGTGACCAGAGGCCCACGATAGGCGATGGCGGCGGCGATTCGCTGGCGAAGCAGGGCGGGAAGATCTGGAACCGGATCGTGCGAGATCATGCGGACGGCGATTTGCGACGAGCTGGAGTAGAGGGCGCTGCCTAAGGGCTTGCCGCGGTGGTCGGTAACGCGGATCAAGGAGCCGGGCTCGACGCCTTCGGCGGAGACGATGTCGGAGCGATAGACCCAGACGTGGCCGTCTTTGAGGCGGGTGGCGCCGCGAGGGGAGACCTTCACGGTGGGGAGAGCGTCGGGAGCTTTCGGCATGCATTCATCTTAAACGTTGGAGTTCGGATGAGCTGCCGGCAGGGTCGAACTGCGCTCGACGTCCGGATCAGAGACCCGGTCCTACACAAGCAAAACCTTGACAGCCGAAGGCGGCTGTCCCCACATACACCTAAGCGGACTTCCGCAAAAGGAAGATCATTTGTTCGGCGGTGTTGTCAAGGGGAGTTTTGGCGAAGGAGCCGTATTCTGCGACTGGCTCTAGCCCTGCCAGTAGGAATAATGCGCGCAGGTGCGGGTAGGTGTAGTAGCAAAGGCGGAAGGCTTCCGTTTCCTCGAGGATGAGTTCGCCTTTCTGATAGGTGCGGAAAATGAAGGTAAAGCTGAAGATCTGATTGATCTTGTCGATCGCATCCTTGCGGAAGAAGCGGCGCACGAGCTTGGTGGGATCGGAAGATGGGGTCCACTCCATTTCGGGGACTTCTTCTCCGAGTTTTGTCCAAATCATGTCGAACTTGGGATAGAAAACATCGAAGGCCAGCATTCCGGTGTCGGTCAGGTGGGCAACTGCCGTTTTGAGGGCGGCCACCTGGTCGTCGACGGTGAACATGTGTTGCATGGGGCGGAAAGGGATCATCACCAGGGAAAATTTCCAATTGAGGCGGAAGCTGCGCATGTCGCCTTGGTG
The DNA here is from genome assembly GCA_963832015.1 of uncultured Acidobacteriaceae bacterium. Classification (GTDB taxonomy): domain Bacteria; phylum Acidobacteriota; class Terriglobia; order Terriglobales; family Acidobacteriaceae; genus Sulfotelmatobacter. Next base: position 59,326 of record CAWHSR010000014.1, on the reverse strand, counting down.
GACGGTGATTCGCCGGCGGACTTCTTGCGGCTCGCGGCCGAGATTCTGGTGCAAGATATCGAGCATCGGTTGGGAGTTGTCGATTCCGCAGATTTCAATGCCTTTTTGGGCGATCGGGAGAAGGACGCGGCCGGTGCCGCATGCGATCTCGAGGACTGGGCCGCGGGATTGCTCGGCGAGATCGAGGTAGAAGGGCAAGTCAAGCAGATCTTGCTTCGCGGAGTAGGCTCCCTCGTAGTATTTGGCGATGATGTGGTAGGTGTCGACTGAGATCATGCTGCTGCTCCCGCTGGGGTGGAGCAATCTTAAATTATCGGACTTCGATAGGCGCGGGGCTCGTTCGAGCTTCGCTCGCCAGCCTCTGTGCCGCGAAGCTTGCTTCGCCAAGTGCCTCGGGATTTGGAGTCAAGCCGAAGCCGATTTCGCCCCAGTCCCGCTTCGGGCTTTGGTTTTCAAATGGTTAAGAACGGCACAGGAACTGCGAGGACGGCCCTCGGGCGATCTTGTCGCGGTGTGTACCTACGGCGTGAAGGTGAGCCGGGAGCACTCGGACCAGTCGAGATCCCTGAGGAGGAAGCTATGGGTCTGTTTTCGAATCGCTTCGCGAACTACTCGCGCGAGTATTCGAGGTGCCAGCCGCTCCGGCCAAGAATGGAATGGTCCTCTCGTTCATGATTCCGGATGCGCCGTATGCGGACGCGCTTTTTGAAAAGCGATAGGGTATTTGACGTGATCGAGGGTGTCCATGCGACGCTTAGTATCTTCGGAGTCGAGATCGCAGGACGGCTTGGTCTGGGTCTGGGAGTTCTTGCGCCATTGGCGGGATTTGCGGCGAACCTGATGGCTCTCGGCGCCGGTTACGCGGCAGCAAGGAACAAAATCGCCAGGAGAGCCCTGATCTCCGGTTTCGCTCATGGCGTCGCCATGGGCGCAGACCGAAGGACTTGGAGCTATGCGAAGCAGATGTTCTGGCAATACAACGCATATCGATATGCGCCCCCCAATGGACGAGGCAATCGGACCCGTCGGCCAGAAATCGTTCAATACGGGCTTGGCCTGCGGATTCGCGCAAGGCCGTCGTTTAACCGCGCCTGGACAACCGGCCACACAGAAAGAGAGATTCTCCTGGCAAAGCATCGGCCGGTCCCTCTCGGAAGCAGACCGCTACAAACATGGCGGAGATTCGAAACAATGGGACAAGAACATGTGGAGCGACTGGTACATTCGGGTGGCTGCCAGTTTCATCAAGTTCTATGCTAAGGAATCTGAATAGGGCAGACGGAGGACCTGTCTGACATTGCGTCAAACGTTAGCTGGCGGCTTGTTCGCTAGGGGTTGCTGCAACTGGTTGTTTGACGTGGGAGCCTGACGCGGCTTCGTGGCGGGCCAAATCCAGGTCAGAGCGGAGCGAGTCTAAAGCGACCATGGGGAGCTCGTTGCCGAAGGCGTCGAGTTCGTCTTCGCTCCAGCCGCCGTTCAGGCGCATGCCTCCGGTGATGTCTTCGGGGAAGGCCTGACGGTAGTCGCCTTCGCGTATGAGGATGTCGCCGATGAGGCGTCCGGTGTGGACATCGTAGACGCGGCGGCTGGACTGGCCGCGGGCCGTGGTGAGGCAGAGGAAGACCTCGCCGATGTCGTTGAATTCCGCGCGGTAGTACCAGGCTTGCGGAGCGTCGATCTTGGGATGATGGCGTTTGGGGCGCGTGGTCGAAGGTTTCTGGTCGGCGAGTTCTTTGGAAGGATCGAAATAAAGAATTCGCTGGCAGGAATCGCAAATGATGGTCTGCAGGCCGGAACGAACTTCGTTGTAGGTCTGAGGCCGAAGCATGACGCGGCAAGCCATGCATTTCTGGTCGCGCACTTCAGAGAGGCCGCTGCCGCGAAATTTAGACACGCGCTCGTAGTGGCGGAGTAGATCTTCGTTGACGCTAGTGCGGATCTGATCGCGCTTGGCACGCCACTCGGTAAGGAGCTTCTCGTCTTCCGCTGTAAGCTGGCGAGCCTCTTCTTTTTCTTTCTCGATCTCGGCGGTCTCGGCCTTCAACTCGGCTTGCGCGGCTTTCATTTCCTTGTCGCGGGCGTCGGCGTTGACCATCAACTCCAGAATCTTGTCTTCGTTCGCGGTGATTTCTTTTTCGGCGAATTGAATCTCATGCAGCAGAGCTTTGTATTGATCGTTGGTCTTTACGTCGAGGGACTGGTCGCGATACTTGGAAATCTTCCCGCGGAGGTCTGAGATGGCGGTGTCGTACTTGCGGCGGGCGGCTTCGTCGGCTTTGACGGCGGCTTGAGCTTTTTCGAGCTGGGCCGTAGTCCCTGCTAATTTTTGCTCGATGACGGCGACGCGTTTGGGGAATTCGGCAACCTCGTCTTGCAGACGGCGGATTTCCTTGTCGGTCTCTTGCAGTTTCAGCAGGTTTTCTATGTCAGGAAGCATTGAATATGTATTGATTCTAGCATGCGGGGGAGCGCGATTTACGGGCTTGGACGAGAATCGCGCGGCACATGCCTGCAGAGGCGAGGTTAAGGCCGGCGACCGCGCAAGTCACGAGTGCGACCCCACCTAACCAATGCACTACTCACTTTAGGAACTCCTGCCATGAGCCAGTCTCCCACACCGCCGAAGGTGGCTAGTTCCGTCGTGTGCGCTAACGCCGTTGGGGCTAGGGCAGTGTACACTCGATGGTTCGCGTTCTGTGCATCTGCAGTCACTTCTTGCTGTGAGGTCGCTTCGTGAAAAGAAAGATTTACTTGATCGCTTGCTTTGTCCTGTTCCCTTTTATCTTTTGCGCCATGAGTGCTGTGCCGGCCGGGGCGCAGACTTCACCTACCAAGCCGCTCACGATTGAAACCATTTATCAGCCGGGAGGGTTGGGCGGGCGCGGGCTCGAGAACGCGGAGTGGAGTCCGGACGGGACCAAGCTGACGTATGTGCAGCGTGACGAAAAAGGAGAAAAGGGCGAACTGTGGTACGTGGACGCGGCGACCGGTGAGAAGCAGATGCTGGTGAGCGCAGCCAAGCTGGCGTCGCTCGATCCGGACGTGAATAAGGTGAAGAATGAGCGCGAGAAGGAGCGGCTGACGCGGTATCACGTGGCGGCGTATTTGTGGGCGCCTGATTCGAAGCACTTGATTTTCGATTCGCAGGGGCAGTTGTGGCTCTATGACCTGGGAACGGAAACCGCGGTGCAGTTTACGTCGGCGAGCGATCCCAGCGGAGATCCGAAGTTTTCGCCCAACGGCGCAAGTGTGGCGTATGTGCGCAAACACAATTTATATGTTCGTCCGGTGGGTGGCAAGGATGAGAAGGCGCTGACCAAAGATACGGGCGAGAATTTATTCAATGGCGATATCGACTGGGTGTACGCGGAAGAACTCGGCGTGCGCAGCAATTATTTCTGGTCGCCGGACAGCAAAGAGATCGTGTTTCTGCACATGGATGAAACCAAGGTGCCGACCTATCCCATCACCGACTGGATTCCAACGCATCCCAACGTGGAGAACGAGAAGTATCCCAAGGTGGGTGATCCGAATCCGCTGGTGAAGCTCGGAATAGCGGATGCGGAAAAGGGAAAGGTGCGATGGATCTCGCTGACATCGGATGAAGAGACGTACATCCCGCGGTTTGGCTGGGTGCGCGAAGGAGTGATCTGGGTGGAAGTGCTGAACCGCACCGAGGACAAGATGGACCTGTATTTCGTGGACGCGAAATCGGGCAAGTCGCGGATTGTGCTTACGGAGACGACGCCGGGAGCGTGGATTGACTTCGAACAAGTCGAGGTTAAGTTTCTGAAGTCGTCGGGACAGTTTTTGTGGCCGAGCTGGCGCGACGGCAACATGCATCTCTATCTCTACAGCTTTGACAAGCAGAATCCGATGGCGGCGGATGCGAAGCTGGAGCGGCAACTGACCAAGGGCGACTTCGAGGTGCTGGGAATTGAGGGAGTGGACGAGGCTGCGGGGACAGTGTTCTTCTCGGCGAATAAAGACGATCCGCGGCAGGTGCATATCTTTTCAATGCAGCTGGATGGATCGGGGTTTAAGGCGCTGACCACGGAAGACGGAATGCACTTTGGAAATTTCAGCGACGATGGGAAGCACTATACGCACATGTTTTTTGGGCCGCAGAATTCGCCGAGCGTGAAGTTGTGCGCAGTGGGAGGAGCGTGCAATCCGGTGTGGGCGGCGAAGAACACGATCGCCGACTACGGGCTGCGCGCGCCGAAACAATTGGAATTCAAGGCCGAGGATGGGACGGTGCTGTATGGGAGGTTGCTGCTGCCTCCGGACGCTCCGGCTGGCGGGAAGATTCCACTGATCGTCAACATCTACGGTGGACCGGCGGCGCAGATGGTGAGGAAGTCGACGCCGGATCCGTTCGACGAAATTCTGGCACGGAAAGGATTCGCAATTTTCGCGGTGGACAATCGCGGGACGCCGGGAAGGGATCGCAAGTTCCAGACCGCGATCCGGCACGAGTTTGGTGCGATTGAGTTGAAGGATCAGCTGACCGCGCTGGATCAGTTGCTGGAGCAGTATCCGCAGCTCGATAAGGATCGGATCGCCATCTGGGGATGGTCGAATGGCGGATCGATGACGCTATATGCGATGACACATTCGGATCGCTTCCGCGCGGGCGTGGCGGTGGCTCCGGTGACCGATCAGAGGAACTACGACACGATTTACACCGAGCGCTACATGGGGCTGCTCAAGGATGATAAGGACGGGTACGAGCAGTCGGACGTGATGACTTCAGCGGAGAAGCTTCATGGGGCGCTGCTGCTAGTGCATGGCACGAGCGACGACAACGTGCACTTCCAGAACAGTATTCAGATGATCGATGCGCTGATCAAGGCGGGGAAACAGTTCCGTCTGATGATCTATCCCAACAAGACGCACAGCATTTCGGGGAAGGATGCGAGAATCCATCTGTTCACGATGATTACAGACCATTTTGAGCGGGAGCTGAAGTAGGCGCCGTTCGAGGCAAGTTGTTATGCTTGGGTTCTGCAGATTCCACGGGCCGAAATGATCGGCTGCCATCTTGGGTGGAGCGAAAGATCTCTGCACTTGCGGCAAACTGGATAGGTCCTTCGCTTCGCGAAGGATGACAGAGTGACCGGGAACGGATGGAACAGAGCCGCTTATTTCTGTCTGCCGGAACCTTTGCGCACGGTTTCCTTGGAGGAGCTGTCTTTGGACGAGGACTCCTTCGAGGAGCTTTCCTTTGACGAACTGTCTTTCGAAGAGGCGTCCGACTTCGGTTTGTCGTCTTTCTTCTCTTTCGATGAGGAATCGCCGCTGTTGCCTGACGAACCCGGCGACGACTTCTTGGCGTAGTCGGTGACGTACCAGCCGGAGCCCTTGAACTGGACGGCAGGGGCGGAGATCATCTGCTCGACCTGGCCCCCGCATTCGGGGCACTTCTTGACCATCTTGTCAGAGAACTTCTGGATTTTCTCGAAGCGGTGGCCGCACTTCTTGCATTCGTATTCGTAAAGGGGCATGGGTATGAGACGGTTGTGAGGGACAACTCGGTTTCACATCGATTCTAGGGGCGCGGGAGCGATCGCGTCAATTCTGGATCTCGGCTGTGGTGGCGTTGAATCAGCCCTTTTTGTTCTGCAAACGCTTTGGAGCGATGTTGCGCCAGGCGGCTTGGAGAGCTCTGGATACAATTTCCTTCTTCGCAGCCTTCAGATAGACGCTGGTCGCGCCGCGGCGTCCCCAGGTGCCTTTCACCGGGATAAATGCTTCGGGATAATCCTTCGAGAAATTGTGCTGGTCCTCGGGTGAGAGCTTGACCATGGCGCGGGCCTCGTCGGGGTATCCGAGAGTGGCGAAGATTTTTCCAGCGACGCGGAAGTCGGGATGGTTCATGTGCGAGCGCTCTTCGGTTTCGGGGAGGGCGAGGACGATCTTGCGGAAGTCGTTGGCGGTCATGCTGTGTTCCTGATTCGCAAAGGCTATAACCACTAAGGGCACGAAGGTACACGAAGGGAAGCCCTCTATGCCAGCTTAAGAGCTCGCTTGTTAGCATAAACCGGCTCTGGGGCTGGAAAGTTACGGGCGGTGGTAGACTCCGGCCATGAAGGATGCGGATTTGGAGTTCGACGATTCCGAGCCTGAGAGCGAGACGAAATTCAGCGACGAGGCAACCGTCTCTTCGGGTCAGGCTGCGACTTCTGACGGGCCGGCCTTGTATCTGGTGGGGACGCCGATCGGGAATTTGGAGGACATCACACTGCGGGCGCTGCGCGTGCTGAAGGAAGTTGATGTCATCGCATGCGAGGACACGCGACAGACGCAGAAGCTGCTGAATCATTATACGATCTCGACGCGGACGACCAGCTATCACGAGCACAACGAGATGACGAAGTCGGCGGAACTGGTCAAGGAGATGCAGGAAGGCGCGAGCGTGGCGCTGGTGACTGATGCGGGCATGCCGGGGATTTCGGATCCGGGATATCGGCTGATTACGCTAGCGATTCGGCATCGGGTGCCGGTAGTGCCGATTCCGGGGGCGTCGGCCTTTCTGTCGGCGCTGGTGGCCAGCGGGCTGCCAACGGATTCGTTTCGTTTCAGCGGATTCCTTCCGGCGAAGCGCGGGGAGCGGCGGGCGGCGCTGGAGGCGGTGAAGAGTTCTCCGCGGACGCAGGTGTTTTATGAGGCTCCGCACCGGATTGTTGAGGCGCTAGAAGATGTGATCGGGGTTCTGGGAGAAGGTCGGCATGTGGTGGTGGCGCGCGAGGTGACCAAGCTGCATGAGGAGTTTCTGCGGGGGCGCGCGAGTGAAGTGCTGGAGAATTTGAAGGCGAGAGATGCGGTGAAGGGCGAGATCACGCTGCTGATCGGAAAGCCCGAGGTGGGCGATGCACGTGGAGCGGCGGACGCGCTCGTCCGCCCCAGCGTGCGGCAGCGGGTCGAGCAGATCATGGCGGAAGAGAAGGTGGACGAGAAGGCAGCTCTGAAGAAAGTGGCGAAGGAGCGGGGGGTGTCGAAGAGCGAGGCTTATCGGGAGTTGCAGAGGAGCAAGTGAGCGGTCGTCGAACTGCGCTCGACGGACAGCCGAGGGCGGCTGTCCCCACATAATCATTCCGGGGTTACTTCCCGGCTAACTCCCGCTTCACGATTTCGCTGACTACCTTCCCGTCCACGCGCATGCCGGCGGCGTTGAATTTTGCCATGGCATTCTTCATGACCGTGCCCATTTCTTTCATGGTGGGCGCGCCCATTTCGGCGATGGCGGCCTTCACCCCCGCTTCGATTTCTGCTTCCCCGGCGGCTTTGGGGAGGTAGCTTTCGATCACGACGATTTCGGCGGCTTCTTTGTCGGCCATTTCCTGGCGTCCGCCCTTGGTGAACTGCTCGACGGATTCCTTGCGTTGCTTGATTAGCGTGGACAGCACAGCCTGGGACTCTTTGTCGTCGAGCGGGGCCATCTTTTCGACAGTCTTCAGCTGAAGGGCGCTTTTTACCATGCGCAGGGTGGAGAGGCGAGCTTCTTCCTTCGCCTTCATGGCGGTGACGATGTCTTTCTGGATCTGGTCGACGAGGCTCATGGGGGGATTATAGACGGAGCAGGATTCGATCACAGTCAAGGTGTGACCAGTCAAAATCCCCACCCTCTTTTCGCCACGAACGCGAAAAGAGGAATGGGGCACCCGGGTTCGTGGAAATCATCCAATCGAAGAGGGTGCGTCCGGCATCAGATGCGGCAGGAGGTAGTCATCATGGGAAAAGTTGCGATTTGGGCCCAGTTGGAATCCAAACCTGGGAAAGAAAAGGAACTCGAGGAATTTTTGAAGTCGGCGCAGCCGTTGGCCGAACGGGAACCGGGGACGCTTAGCTGGTACGCCATCAAAATGGGGCCGGGAAAATACGGCATCTTCGATACGTTTGCCGACGAAAATGGACGCAACGCGCATCTGAATGGCGAAATTGCCAAGGCGCTGTTTGCTAAAGCGAAAGATTTGCTTGCTACTCCGCCTAAGATTGATAAGCCGGAGATTCTTGCGTCGAAAAAATGAGCCGTAGTCCAACCGTTTGATGGCCCCGGACGAATGCGTCCGGGGCTACGTGTGTGATGCGGGTCACGGCGCGAAGTTCCGGTTTGCGCTACACCAATCTCGGCAAATACTGCTGAAAACGTGCTGCAGGGGCGCGGTTCCGGTAAACTGATGGACCATCTCTTTGATAAGGAATTTGACCATGTTGCATAAGAATCGTCTCTTTACTCCCGGGCCAACGCCGCTGCTACCGGCGGCACAGACGGCCATGGCTTCTTTCACCGCACATCACCGTACGGCCGATTTCCGCGCTCTGTTCCAGCGCGTGCTGACTGACATGAAGGAATTCATCGGCACGAAGAATGACGTGCTGGTGCTGGCCTGTTCAGGCACGGGCGTGATGGAGGCATCGGTGTCGAATCTGACATCGCCGGGTGACACCGTGCTGGTGTTGACCGCCGGCAAGTTCGGCGAGCGCTGGACGGGGCTGGCGAAGGCGTTCGGCTGCCACGTGGAAGTGCTCGAGGTTCCGTATGGCGAGACGTTTTTGCTGGATGACGTCCGGGCGCGCATGAGTAACCAGGTCCGTGCAGTGTTTGTGCAGGCGACAGAAAGCTCCACCGGAGCGCGACATGACATCAAGGGAATCGCTAAAATCGTGCGGGAACACGGTGACGCCCTATTGGTGGTGGATGCGATTACCGGACTGGGCACGACGCATCTCGATGTCGATGGATGGGGCGTGGACGTGATCATTGGCGGATCGCAAAAGGCGCTGATGATGCCTCCGGGGCTGGCCTATTGCGCGGTCAGTGAGCGGGCGTGGAAGCATATGGATAAAACCCTTTCGCCACGCTATTACTTCGATCTGCGCAAGGAGCGGAAGTCAGCGGCGAAAGGCGAAACGGCATATACGCCGGCGACATCTTTATTCGCGGCGCTGGGAGCTGCGTTGGAATTCGTGCGCGGCATGGGCAATGGCGATCTGGCTAAAGGACGCGAAGAGTTGGTCAACAACGCCGAGCTTTGCGCCGAGATGACGCGGGCGGGAGCGAAGGCGCTGGGATTGAAGCTGTATGCCGCCTCTCCAGCGGCTGCGCTGACCGCGATATGCGCGCCGGAGGGAATTGACTCGAGCAAGATTGTGAAAGAGTTCCGAGAGGCCTTTGATGCTGTGGTGGCGAACGGCCAGGGCGAGATGAAGGGCAAGCTGTTCCGCGTCGCACACATTGGGTACTACGACTATCTCGACACGATCGGAATTCTGGGCGCGCTCGAACATGTACTGGCCAAGGTCACCGGCAAGAGCATCGAGTATGGTGCCGCGGTGCGGGCAGCGCAGGAAGTCTATGCCCGCACCCAGTCCGGCAAGCAACAATTAGTTGGGGCTTGAAGGACGGCGTCGGACCTAGTTCACCGTAAAGCTCATGGCGGCCGAGGTTGCCGCCAAAGTCCCACCGCTTCCGTACATCCCGGTGCCCGAGATGGCCGGATTGGTTACGGTGACGGAGACGGTACCCGGAGTCGCGATGACCGCCGCCGGCACAGCTCACCATCAGCTGGTTGCCACTGACAAAGGTGGTGTTCGCGGTTTGGGCGGTGCCATTCAGGTTCACAACCGCCTTGGAGGCAAAGTTGGTGCCGTTCACGGTCATCGTAAATGCCGCGCTGCCGGCGGTCGCGCTATTGGGCGAGAGCGCAGAGACTGTGGGCATCGTCCCGGCGACCGGCGCGGTCATCTTGGAGCTGTAGCCGCACGCAACGGTAATGGCGATCAGTGCCACGAGCAAGATTGTTTTCAGTGGTTGCAGAGCTTTCATAGTCTTCTCCCAAGGGCCGGGGCCCAGTGAAAGTGAGTCTAGAAAACCCGGCAGAAGGGTGTGTCAGAGGGGCGTCATCTTCCGGTCATTTTTTGGTCGCGATTTCGTCAAGAGTTTGTCAGGCGACGTTTTTGTAGAGATCCTCATTTAAAGGAAATCATTCGTGAAAATCGTCATAGCGGAAAAGATTTCACCATCAGCGGTGGCGCAACTGCAGGAGCCAGATTGGACCGTCTTAACTGCAGATCAATTGGACGGCAAACTGGAACAACATCTGGAGACGGCGGATGCCCTCATCGTGCGCTCAGCGGTGCAGGCCGACGCGAAGCTGCTGGAACACGCCAAGAAACTGCGCGTGATCGGTCGGGCGGGAGTGGGTGTCGACAACATCGATCTTGAGGCGGCGACGCACAAGGGGATCGCCGTGATGAACACACCGGGCGCCAACGCAGTTGCCGTCGCGGAGCAGACGCTGGGCATGATGCTGGCCATGGCTCGTCATTTGTCTCGCGCTGACGCTCTGATGCACGCGGGCAAGTGGGAGAAGAAGTCCCTGCAAGGGACCGAACTGCGGGCGAAGACGCTGGGGATCATCGGGCTGGGTCGGGTCGGGATGGAAGTGGCGCGGCGGGCGCGGGCGTTCGGAATGGAATTGGTGGCGCACGATCCATTTGTTTCGGTAGCGGTGGCGAAGGAGCAGGGAATCCGGCTGGCGGGACTCGACGAGATCTATGCCGTTGCGGACTACATTACGCTGCACGTCGGGCTGACGCCGCAGACGACCGGGATGATCAATGAGGCGTCCATCGCGAAAATGAAGAAGGGGGTGCGGCTGGTGAATTGCGCACGCGGGGAACTGGTGCATGAGGCGGACCTGGCGGCGGCACTCAAGTCAAAACGCGTGGCCGCGGCGGCTCTCGATGTGTTCACAGAAGAGCCACTCAAGAATTCGCCATTGACTGCGTTGGAAAATGTGATTCTCACTCCGCACGTGGGCGGATCGACATTCGAGGCGCAGGAAGCCGTGGGCGTGCAGATTGCGCAACAGGTCAAAGAGTATCTAAAGCACGGAGTGATTCAGAATGCAGTGAACGTACCTTCGGTATCGGCGGAAGAGTATGCCACCATGCAGCCCTACATTGTGCTGGCGGAGCGCATGGGGTCGTTTCTGTCGCAGGTGTCGGAGGGGAGCATCGAAGAGATTTCGATTCGTTATGGTGGGCACATTGCGGAGTGGAAGACGGAACTCATTCGTAACGGCGCGATTAAGGGCATTCTGAACGAGGCGCTGGAGGAGAAGGCGAATCTGGTGAATGCGGCGACGATTGCGGAAGAGCGCGGACTGCGAGTGTTGGAATCGCACAAACCGAAATCGTCGACTGGAGGCGCCGGGAGCGTGCTGTCGATTTTCCTGAAGAGTGCGACGGAAGAGCACATGGTGAAGGGCGCGGTGCTGCATGGGGACGAGCCGCGGCTATTGCATGTGGATGGCATCGACGTGGAAGCTCCGCTGGAGCGTAGCCTGATTTATCTGCGGAACCGCGACGTACCCGGTGTGATTGGCAAGGTAGGAACGATTCTGGGAGAAGAGTCGATCAACATCGCGGACTTCTCGCTGGGTCGCCGTGCCATTGAGAAAGATGTGCAGAAGGAATCCGACCAACCCCGCGAGGCCATTGCCGTGGTGCACGTCGACGGGCGCGTGTCGGAGGAAGTGCTGGCCAAGTTGAGGACGATTCCGGCGGTGCAGAAGGCGAAAGCGGTAAGGCTGCTCTAGGCAGTGGGATTACTCGGCTGCGATTACCAATCGGCCAAGGAGTCTCCTTCATGCGACTTGCTGCAATCTACGACATCCACGGAAATCTCCCCGCACTGGAAGCCGTGCTGCAAGAGATTCGCGCAGCCAGCGTCGACCTTATTGTGGTCGGCGGCGATGTGCTTCCGGGGCCGATGCCGATTGAAGCACTCACGTGTTTGCTGAACCTAGAGATTCCAGTTCGATTTATCCAAGGCAATGGTGAGGTTGCGGTGCTTGCCGAGCTGGCGGGCAAGGAAACCAGGGCCCTTCCAGAACAGGCGCGTGAAATTGTGCGCTGGACAGCGCAGCAACTTCGTTCGGAACACGGGCGTGAGCTAGACAGTTGGCCTAAGGGCCAGCGCATTGAGGTTCACGGGATCGGCGAGGTGCAGTTTTGCCACGCTACGCCAAGAAACGAGGACGAGATCTTTACGCGTTTGACATCGGAAGCGCGCCTCCTACCGGTCTTTGAGGAACTTAACGTCGCGCTGGTCGTCTGTGGGCACACCCATATGCAGTTTGATCGAATCGTGGGAAAGACTCGAGTCGTCAATGCAGGTAGTGTAGGAATGCCTTTTGGAGAGTCCGGTGCTGATTGGCTCTTGCTCGGACCTGACGTTCACCTCCAACATACGCACTACGATCTCGCTAAAGCTGCTCAGCGTATCCGAGACACGAAGTATCCACAAGCTGAGGATTTTGCGATGCGTCACATCCTCAATCCGCCATCGGAGGAGGAAATGCTCAAAGTATTCACACGTGTTGAATTGAGGAACTGATTTACCTTACTGCAAGTACGGACTTACGATTCCGACTCTTCCCGCTGCAGTTTGCGGCTTTCGGCGAGCAGGGCCATGGAGTGCATCAGGTTCTGGAGGGTGACGATCCCGATCAGGCGCTGGTCTTCGACCACAGGGATGATGCTCGAATTGCGGGCGCTGAGTTTGGGGAAAGCCGAGCCCAGCGAGTCCTGGCGCAGGGCAACGTCGAAAATCTTGTTCATCACCGCCTGCACGTAGCCGTTGCCCTCCGCCCGCAGGGCATCGAGAATGCGCTGCTTCGAAATTACTCCCACCATATCGCTGCCGCGAACGACGGGGAAATCATCCTGCAAGGAGTGGACGGCCTTCTCCAGTGCATCTTCCAACGTGTCGGCGGGAGAGAGCGTGGCGAAGTCGGTGAGCATGACCTCTTCCAGGCGAACATTGTTGAGCACGGACTGGAATACGAGAGCGCGCTCCTCCAGTTGGGCAGCAGAGAATACGATCACGCCAACCATGGTCAGCCAGCTATCGCTGAACAGGCCCGCCAGCATCAGGACCATGGCGATGGCATTGCTGATGGAGACGGCACGTCGCGTCGCGGTAGAAGTATCGAGCGTGCGTGATAGGAACGCGCGCAGGATGCGTCCGCCATCGAGTGGATAAGCGGGCATGAGATTCAGAATCGCGAGCCAGAGATTCGCCCACACCAGGCTTTTTGGTAAATTGCGGGCCTGGAGGAAGGGCCACGTCCAAAGATCCCCTCCGCGCCCGGAGGCGCTCACAACGGCGGCCGCCAGGCACGCAAGGGCCAGACTCACCAGCGGCCCGATCAGAGCTAGCCGGACCTCTCGCTTCCAAACCTGATTCGCTGGCTGCGGCTTCTCAGTACGCGGCTCGTCATACAACGCGACGCCGGTGAGCGGCAACAAGATCACCGCCTTCGGGATGAGGCCGATGCGGCGCGCGGCCAGCATGTGTCCGCACTCATGCGCCGCCACACAAGCCAGAATGATACCCACGATCAGCAGGTCGCGAGGTCCCGTAGCGTTGTTCTGGTGCAATTCATAGTCTGTCCAGAAGATGAACATGGGCAGAATGAAAAAGGTGAGGTGGATGCGGACATCAACGCCGAAGAGGCGACCTATCGGAATGGACCAGCTTCGCATAAGCCTTTGCTACTTTTATTCTACATGGATGGATATAGTGAGTGCGGGACCCATCAGTACAGAGCTATGCGAGTGATTGCGGGGAAATATCGAAGCCGTCCGCTGCGTGCGCTGCGCGGGATCGACGTGCGTCCGACATCGGACCGGCTGCGGGAGACATTATTCAATGTGCTGACCGCGGGGAACCCGGCGGCGCTCGAGGGCAGCGTGTGGCTCGATCTGTTCGCGGGAACGGGAGCGGTGGGAATCGAGGCGTTGAGCCGGGGCGCCAAGGAAGTGTATTTCGTCGAGCACTCCGCGGCGGCAGCGGATGCGATCCGCGGCAATCTGGAAGCTCTGGGCATCGGCCAAGGCTTCAAGATCCTGGAGGAAGAACTGCCGCGCGCGTTTTGGCGCATGGAGCGCCAGCATGTGGCGGCCGACGTGGTGTTCATCGATCCTCCATACCGCATGCAGGATGCTTATATAAAGACGCTGCGTGCGTTGGCGGATTCGTCGCTGGTTTGGGCGATGTCAGTAGTGATTGCCGAGCATGAGAAGAGATTCGATCCGGGCGAGGAATTCGGGGCGCTCCGTAGGTTCCGTCACTTGGCGCAGGGGAGCGCGGCACTGAGTTTTTACCGGATGGGAAGCAGCGGCGATCTGCGGGTGTGAGAATCGCGCATAACCGCAGAGGACAGGGAGGACACAGAGGAGGCCTTCGCACCGAATGCCGCTGTGACTTCACTTGGTAAACACACTACATGATCAGCTCGTTGGTGCGACGAACGATGGGATGCTGCATTTCCTCCAGATCGTTCTTCACCATGTTCAGGCCATAGACGCATTGCTCGAAATTCTTTGAGAGACTCGCAAACAGAGGAGCGACCTTAGCGTACTCGAAGTGCTCGAACTTGGAGACGATGTAGTAGCTCTCCTTCCCGGCCTTCACCCACTCAACGAAATTTTCCAGACGCTGGCGGCGCAGCCGGAAGTGATTGATGCTTTCGGGGAACATGCCCGCGAGGAAAAGCGTGTAGTCGCCGATGTGTTTGCGCACCTGGCGCTCCCGATCGAAGGAAGGCGCGGGGCCGTAGACGGGATCAGATTCCAGCAGCATCTCGCCGACGTCAGCCAGCGGGCGGTCAGACGCATCGTGAACCTTGAAGAGTTGATCAGCTTCGCAGAACTCCGCCAGTAGATGAGAAACGTAGGCTACGATCTGCGGATCGCGGATGCCAATCTCTTCCGCGTAGTGCCGTCCAACTAGATCCTGAAACAAGTCCTGCAACGGATGCGATTCCGGAATCATTTTGAGCCCCCTGAACTCCGCATCGAGCACGGAGTTTCATCCACATGCGAGTGTTGATACCTCAGTTTGATGGTGAAACGCAAGTGACTTTTGTTTATCGGCACGATTCGTTTTTCCAATCAGTTAGAAGATGTGGCATAAGAATGACGTTGTGCACGGAATCCGTTAGGGAGTGGGCGCATTTTGCTGTAGTTTGCTGGCAGTCGAAGATGGCGGCTGCCAATTCCCAGCCCGTTCGTCACTTCGCGCCTGTAAAATGAGGGTTCCACGGAGGATTCAATGGAACGGGAAAATTTTGCAAGCGGCACCAAATGGGAGCCGATCGTTGGTTACTCTCGTGCGGTGAAAGTGGGATCGAATGTACATGTTTCGGGGACAACGGCGACTGGGCCAGAGGGCAAGATCGTCGGCGTGGGGGATGTTTACGCTCAGTCGGTGCAGACCTTGAAGAATATCGAGAGCGCATTGCAGAAGGCGGGAGCCAGCATGCAGGACGTAGTGCGTACCCGGATGTATGTAACGAACATCGCCGAGTGGGAAAAGGTCGGGAAGGCGCACGGGGAATTCTTTCGCGACATTCGCCCGGCTACGTCGATGGTGCAGGTGAGTGCGCTCATCTCGCCGGAAATTCTGGTGGAGATTGAGGCAGACGCGGTGGTGTCTTGAGTCGCAAGCCCGTGATCAGGTCAACGGTTTCGACATCAATATGAAATGACAAGGCAGTTTCGGGTTCAATCCGGCAGGAAAGGGAGCCGTGCCTGTTTCGACGTATCCCCGGCGATGATAGAAGTCTGGCAACTCCTTCCGCACACTCACAATTTGCAAATCCATGAAGCGGCTACCCGCCTTGGCGCAGTAGGCTTCGGCAGCGGTCATCAAACGGGAGCCGAGGCCGGACCTCTGCAGTTGCGGATCGACTGAGAGTAGCCCGAGGTAGGAGCGATCCTCCCTTTTCTCCATGTAAACGCACCCACAAAGAAGCTTGTCTTCCGCAACCAGGAATTTCCCCTTCTGTAACAATTCCCGAACCGCCGGCAGGTCGATGCGATCACGATCCAGGAGGAAACCTTCGGCCTTGCGAAATGCGACGTTGATTAGGGACACGATCGCCTCCGCGTCCTGGGTGTCCGCGACGCGCAGCCGGAAGATCGCGCCATCCGCCGACTCGATGTGTTGATCCATCGTTGCTCCTCCGCTCCGACGCGCCATCGCGCAGCAGGATATCGCTATGAAGGTATAGAATCCATCCCGCTAAATCATCTTACGCAGCAGCGAGCAGGCCGTCCTGTGAATCTCGGGCGGCCTGGGGAGAGAGCGCATGAAGCACCTGTCTGTGATTTTGTGTCTGATGTTCATCGCTATGTTCACCGCGCTGGTGGGCGCGCAGCAGGCCGCTCCGTCGTCGGCGCAAATCACAGTGATTCGCGCGGGCACGCTGATTGACGGCAAGTCTGACAAGCCCCGGCGTGATCAGGTGATCTTGATTCGTGCTAATCGGATTGAGAGCGTCTCGGACGCAGGCAGCGCGAAGATTCCCGCCAATGTGGCGGTGATCGACTTGTCGAAAGATACTGTGCTGCCGGGAATGATCGATTCGCACACTCACATCTTTCTTCAAGGAGAAGACCCCGCGCAGGGCGGCTACGACGCCAACATTCTGACGGCACCGTTGGCACTGCGCGCGGCGCGAGCCACGGTGGCGGCGCGGCGGGCTCTGGAGCAGGGTTTCACGACACTGCGCGACCTGGAGACCGAAGGCGCGGGTTATGGCGATGTGGGCATCAAGCAGGCGATTGAGGGCGGATATATTCCCGGGCCGCGGCTCCTGGTCGCCACGCGCGCGATTTCGACCACCGGGGGATATCCGCTGGAAGGGTACGCGCCTGAACTGGAAATGCCAAAGGGCGCGCAGATAGTGGATGGTCCGGTGGAAGCTCGCAAAGCAGCGCGCGAGCAACTCGACCACGGCGCCGATTGGATCAAGGTTTACATGACGCACCGCTCTTGGGTCGGAAAGAACGGGGAACTGGTTTCGCAGCCGACTCTGACGGTCGAGGAACTGCGGGCCATTGTGGATGAGACGCACGGCTGGGGCAAGAAGGTGGCGTGCCACGCTTACGGCGGGATTGGCTTGCAGCGTGCGCTCGACGGGGGCTGCGACTCCATCGAACACGGGCTCGACATCAGCGATGCGCAGATCGCGCAGATGCTGAAGCAGGGCACGTGGTATGTGCCGACGCTGAGCGTCTATTACACCGACTGGGCTGCGGCGGATACGGCGGCCGGGCAACGGGATCGCTTGCGCGCCTCGGCTCACGAAGTGTCGTTCAAGAAGGCGCTGAAGGCGGGTGTGAAGATTGTGTTCGGGACTGACATGGGCGGAATCCCATGGACCGAGCCGATCGCGCAGGAGTTTTCGCGGATGGTGGATTTCGGCATGCTACCGATAGACGCCATTCAGAGCGCGACTTGGCGCGCGGCCGTAATGCTTGATATGGAGGGCAAGATCGGCGTCGTGGCACCCGGCGCGTATGCCGACATCGTTGCGGTGAGTGGCGACCCGCTGCACGACATCAAGGCGCTGGAGCGCGTCCAGTTCGTCATGAAGGATGGGCAGGTATTCCGAGCGAAGTGAGCAGGTGTTCCTGACGGGGCCATGCGGACTTCCGGTGTTTGGGCGCAGATTTATTGCAAATTTCCTTGACAAGCGTTTCGACGGGATCATAATGCGTCAATCCAGATTGCACGATTAAAATTCGGTTTAGCGCTAGGGGACCGAGGGAGGTATTTATGAGCGTGCTTGAGCTTTGTGACCGGGAGATTGCCGCGGTGGGGCTGGAAGCGACCGTCGCGGACGCAATTCATAAGATGCTGGATCATCATGTCGGAGCCGTCGCTGTCGTTGACAGCGAGTATCGAGTGGCGGGAATTTTCACCGAGCGCGACGTCCTGCGGAAGATGGCGCTCAGCCATGTAGATCCGAGAACCACGCCGGTGCGCGAACTGATGACCACGCCGGTCGAGATGGCTACACGGGGCACAGGCGCAGGCGAGGCCCTCAGCACCATGCTGGAGCGGCACTTCCGCCATCTGCCTGTGGCCGATGACAACGGCAAGCTGCTGGGCATTCTTTCCATACGGAATCTGCTGGAGTGGCGCGTCGACGACCTCAGCCACGAACTCGACTCACTCGAGCAGTACGTTTCCAACGACGGGCCCGGAGGCTAAAGTATTTCGCCCGGCCGGTCCATCCTGAAATGGCTCAATCCTGAAATGATGGTTCCCTCTTCCGCGTTGTCACGGACAATCGCTGGCGTGCGCATGGCCGTGTCGGTGTTCTTTCTACTGTTCGGTGAGTACAAAGTGACAGGGCCGGGCTTCGCTCACGGCGGCTTTCAGACGTATCTGCAGGATTACATTGCGAACGGTGCGGTCAGCTTCTATCGCCCTTTTTTGGCGAGAGTGGTTCTGCCCCATGCGGTGTTTTTCGGTTATGTGGTTGGAGTCGTCGAGCTGTTGATCGGCATTTCGCTGCTGATCGGGCTGTGGGTTCGTCCCGCGTGCGTTCTGGGTATTCTGTTTCTGATCAACATGCTTCTCGCCACATGGTGGGAACCAGGCCACGGCATGCCGGTCTGGCGCTACTTTGGCAACGAACTTGAGCATCTGCCACTGTTGTTGCTATTGATCATCTTCTTCGCGGCTAATGCCGGACGGGTCTGGGGTCTCGACGGACGGCGCGGGCAGATCAGTCGCGGGTAGTCGCGGTTATCAAACAAACAATCTGGGGAAAGGGAAAGCATGAGCAACAAGAAGATCGGAACCACGGTGGTGGCGGCTGCATTATTTTGTCTCGGGACGCTGGGCATGGCGCAAACGTCGCGGCACGTCGCGGTGCGCGCGGGGCATTTGCTCGACGTGAAGACGGGCAAGCTGCTCGCGGACCAGACGCTGGTCATCGAGGATGGGCGGATCCTCAGCACGGGTGCGTTCGCGGAGGCGAAAATTCCCGCGGATGCAGTGCACATCGATCTGCCAAATGCGACCGTCCTGCCTGGCTTGATTGACTCCCACACGCACCTGACCATGGAGCCCAAGTTCGGTTATGAGCGGCTGGCAATCTCCGTGCCCCGAGAAGCGCTGATCGGTGCCAAAAATGCGAGGACCACGTTGCTCGCAGGTTTTACAACGGTTCGGAACGTAGGTGCCAGTGGCTTCACTGACGTGGCTCTGCGCGACGCCATCAACGCTGGCGACGTACCGGGACCGAGGATGCTGGTCAGCGGGCCAGCTCTGAGCATTACGGGCGGCCACTGCGACAACAATATGCTGCCGTCCGAATATCACGCGGTGGGTGATGGTGTGGCGGACGGCATTGCGGCCGTGCAACGCAGGGTGCGCGAGAATATCAAGTACGGCGCGGATCTCATTAAGGTGTGCGCAACCGGAGGCGTGCTTTCTTTGGGGGACAATCCGCAGGCCTCGCAATACACGTTGGAAGAGATGAAAGCGATTGTGGCCGATGCTCACCGGTTGGGCCGCAAAGTGGCGGCGCACGCGCACGGGGCGGAGGGCATTCGCTGGGCGGCAGAGGCCGGGGTCGACTCGATTGAGCACGGCTCTTACATTGATGATGCGGGGATTACGGCCATGAAGGAGCACGGCACTTATCTGGTGCCGACGCTCTACTTGGGCGACTGGATGCTCGACAACGCGGGACTGACTCACCTGCCTCCTCCGCTGCTGGCCAAGGCGAAGGACGTGATTCCGGCCGCGCGCAAGAACATTGCGCACGCGTTTGCCAGTGGAGTGAAGGTTGCGCTGGGCACTGACGCCGCGGTGTACCCGCATGGCATGAATGGCCACGAGTTCGCCGTGATGGTGAAGTTGGGGCTGACTCCGTTGCAGGCCATTCAAGCAGGGACGATCAATGCTGCGGATTTGCTGGGGTGGTCGGGCAAGGTCGGAAGCCTGGAACCGGGAGCATGGGCCGACATCGTTGCCGTGGATGGGGATCCGGTGAAGGACGTTACAACGCTGGAGCGCGTGAAGTTTGTGATGAAGGGCGGCGAAGTGGTGAAAAATGAGTATGCGAAGTAGGAGGCTTCACGACGTTCGGCCGTCGCGTTGGACAATGCGCGGAGCACAGACCGCCGAGCTTCGCTCGGCGGACAGCCAGGGCGGCGGTCCCCACATTCCTCAGCTTAGCTGCGGGCTTTCTCCGTGACCCAGTCCGTCCAGTAAGATGACGCGCCACTTGCGATCAGGGGGGCCTTGCCTTCCACCGCGTCCACGAAGTTTTCCAGCATGGGATAGTGCAGGTTGGCGTGAGCAGGGAGATTTTCGCGGGCGCCGGGATAGACGAGATCGGGGCCGTTCAGCGGAGATAGCTCCATCTCGCCGTCGGTGCCGCGGATGCGGCATTCGTCGCGTACCACTTTCGAATGCCAGCGGACATCGACGATGCCCCGGACTCCGTCGGGGTACTCGATCATGACGGTAGCATTGTCTTCCACTGCGTAGTGATGCACCACGTTCGAGAGCTGGCCCGTAACATGCAACGGCTGTCCAAAAAGAAAATTCAGAACGTCGATGCGGTGCGAGGCGACGTCGAAGAGCGGGCCGCCTCCGGCCTTCGCGGGGTCGACCAGCCAACTGCGGCTGCCTTGGCCGTCGAACCACATGTGGTTCGTGACTTCAGCGAGAACGGGCTTTCCGATCACGCCGGCGGCGAGCAGTTGCTTCGCGCGCTGCACCTTTAGATAAGAGCGGCGGTAGTAGGCTACGCCGAAGGTCTTGCCACTCTCGTCGGCAGCTCGGACCATGGTGCGGGCCTCGGCCTCGTTCATCGCCATGGGCTTTTCGCAGAGCACGTGCTTGCCAGCGCGGAGGGATTGAATCGTCTGCGGCGCGTGAAGAAAGACCGGCGTGCCGACGTAGACAGAGTGAACTTCAGGATCAGCGAGGGCTTCGTCGAGAGTGCTCCAAACGCGTACGCCGTAAGGAACAGCCTTTGCGGGATCGCGGGTGACAAGGCCGTAGAGGCGGCTGCGGGGCTCAGCTTGGATCGCGGGGATGACGCGTCGCGTCGCGATGTCGCCGATGCCGATGAGGATCCAGTTGTGGAGGTCAGGTTTCAAAATTTCAAAGTTGCAAGGTTTCGCAGCCGCCGAATCGCCACGGGGGGAACCTTGAGACTTTGAAACCTTGAAACTTTGAAACCTGTGTTCCAGAAAACCAAAGGCCGGCTTGACGCCGGCCTCTGCATGATTTCACACAACAACTACTTTTTGGGGGCGATCGCGTCCTTTGCGGCTTTGGCGACGCGGAACTTCACGACGGTCTTCGCCTTAATCTGGATGGGTTCGCCGGTCTGCGGGTTACGTCCCACGCGGGCCTTGCGGTGCGCCTTCACCAGACGGCCGAGGCCGGGCACAACGAAAATGCCGTTCTTCTTGGTTTCTTTGATAGCGGTGTCGGCCAACTGCTCCAGGAACGCCGCCGCGGTTTTGTTGGGGAGCTCAGTTTTCTCGGCGAGATGCCGAATGAGCTGTGTCTTTGTCAAACCTGCAGCCATGTAATTCCTCCTCAGGAAAATCGGTTTAATACCAGCGGGGCCTATCTTATACCCGCGAGCCTGTGGAAAACACCTTATTTTACAAGGGTTTTCTAATTTACGAATGCGGGAGAGGCCATTTCTACAGGGCTTTCTGAGCGTTGGGATGCTGACGTGGGCGTAGTACGCGTACCAGCGTGGTAACCTTCGAACAGACATTACCCCGTTTAGGAGCCTGCGATTGAGTTGTGCGATTTGTGAAGTCCGCAAGGAGAAACGCTTTTGCCCCGCTGTTCACGGGCGCATTTGCCCGCAGTGCTGCGGCGAGCAGCGCGAAGTGACGCTGGATTGTCCCAGCGATTGTCCTTATCTGATTCAGGCGCACGAGCATGAGAAGCCGCGGTCGGCCGACCGGATTGACCCGGCCGGATTATTTCTTCAGGTCGAGCTTTCCGATCAGTTCATGTATGAGAAAGAACATCTGCTCATGGGGCTGACCTACGCGCTGGCCAAAGCGGCGCGAGCCGACCGCGGCCTGCACGATCCCGATCTGATTGCCGCTCTTTCGATGTTGTCGACAAGCTACGAGCGCCGGGTCAACTCCGGACTGCACTACGAGCAGCCCTTAACCAGCGATTCGCAGCGCAGGGTTGCGGCCGAGGTTGAAACCATGGTCAAGGAGTACCGCGAAGCGGAGCAAAAACACACCGGGTACTCGGGCCTGCGGGATTCCGACGTGCTGAAATCCCTCGTCTTTCTGGTGCGACTGGCGAACGGGCGGACCTCGGGGCGTCCGAAGTCGCGGGCCTTTGTCCAATTCCTGTTTGCCCAGTTTCCGGAGAAGGAAGCGGCGGTGTTCACATCCGCGGAGGCTGGGAGCCGGATCATCCTGCCGTAACTCCTCTGCGCCTAGCCTCCTTCATACTTACGCACTTCCTGTCCGGGCGGCAACGCGTCGAGCAGTTGCTGGATCGCTTTATTCAGCAGCGGGTGTTTTGCATGCGGCGCGATTTCCGCCAGCGGCTGCAGCACGAAGCGGCGCTCGTGCATTGCGGGGTGAGGAATAGTCAGCGCAGGCGAATCGAGGATGATATCGTCGAAAAGCAGGATGTCGATGTCGATGATGCGCGGGCCTTTTCTCTGAATGAGCCTCCTGCCCATCTGCTGCTGGATATGGAGAATCGCCGTCATCAGTTGCGCGGGAGATTCTGTCGTTTCGAGAGCCACTGCACAGTTCAGGAACCACGGCTGATCGGTGACTTCCACCGGCTCCGTCTCATAGAACGAGGAAACTGAAACAATGTGGCCGCTCGCCTTCAGATGCGCAATGGCAGCGCGCAGGTGACCTTCGCGATCTCCGATATTCGATCCCAGCGAAAGATAAGCAAGGTGCCGCATTCGCGTGCAGTTCAGTTGTACGCTGCTGAATTTCGGAGCGCAATTTGCGCCACCAAGAAGTCTCCAGCTCATCCCTGCGGCACCTGCGCCAGGTTTGAACAGGCTCCAGATCACGTAGAAAGCCATAACCGCGACGATCCATGGATCACCGGAGCTGCCGGTAACTCGTCTCCAGCAGGTCGGCCAGCACTCCCGAGACAAAGATGAACAGGAACGGAACGGCTGCCAGCAGAAATCCCGCGCCCGCCATGTGCGGATGCGCCATCCCCAGAAGCAGGAACAGAACTGCGACCAGCAGCGGGGCAGTGTTGCCGAAGTAGCGAGTTCGCGGCCACGCAGCGTAAGTAATTAGCGCGATTGGAAGCGCCAGAGCCAGCGCAGGTGACGCGCGCTCAATCTGCACCGCGACCTGCTTGTAGACGCCCAGGACGGTGAAGCCGCGCCAGGTCGCTCCCCAGAACTCGGCGTGTCGCATGCTCTCTGCGAATGGGTGGGCATGAAAGAAATACACTGCGAAGAGCAGAACAAATCCCACCACACACGCCGCGATCCAGATCACAAATCCGGCCTGCCTTCGCACCGGAGCGACATAAAGCAGAAATCCTAGCGCCATCGGAACCAGCACAATCAATGAGAACTGCGATCCCACGGCAATGGCGAGCGAAATCCCGAGCAGCACGATGCGCCGCCAGTTCCACAGCACGACTTCACGGGGGGCGTAAAGCGTGTGCGCGACGGCGATGGCCGTGAAGATCGTTCCAAACGCCCCCCATGCCGCGACGATCTCGGGTTCAGTATGCCAGACCGCGCTCGCCTGAATGATAGAAGGCGAGAAGCAGTAAAAGGTGAGTGCGACGAACCCTCCAGTGTTTCCACATAGGCGTCGTGCTACGTACCACAGCGACGCGCCCAGAAAAAGTCCGCAGGCGAGGAACGGAATGCGCGGAAGCCAGCGCCAGTATGCAGCGGAATCGCCCGCGAAGTCGCGCGGCCAAGCGAGCAGTGGAGCAGCGGAAACAACGTACAGCAGGGGCGAATGCTCGGTATCAAAACCGCTGTCATCCGAGCGGAACGGGTCTCGCTCAGTCACGGCGGCGTCGAGCAGCGGAGCCGCTGCAATCCCGCGGCCATGCCACTGCTTCCACCCTTCGCCGATGCGGACCGCTTCCTGACTTTCGGGATCGTGAGTGGTTCGCAACTCGGCGCGCGCTAGCCACACGGCCTGCGCCAGAAAGCAAAGGAGCAGCAGTCCGGCGAGAAACTGCGGACGTCCGAAGCGTTCGCGCGTGAAATATGCACACATAAGGTCGAGCCGAGTGTTTTACCATGGCGGAGGCAGTTTAGGGAAAGTTCCGCAATGAGCGAACTCGAAGTCAAAACAAACGGCGGTCTGGAGGCCGCTCCGGCGACTTCGCCATCAACGCCCGACTTTGCCCTGGTGCACCAGCCTTCCTACGCCCGCACCGTGTTTCTGGGCCCGGAAGGCTTACGCGCAGGTTGGGGAATCACGTTTTATTTGGCCATGTTCCTGCCGCTGCAGAGACTGGCTGTGGAATTGGCCTGGTCGCGGAATCTCGGCGCCAGCGGTTTGTGGTCCATGATGCTGGAGGAGTTTTACACTCTTGTCGCGGCTGTGATTCCAGCGTTGGTATTGATGAGAGTCGAGCGTCGCCCATGGAAGGCGTATGGACTGCCGGGAAAGCAAGCCTTCGGGCGGTTGTTCTGGATCGGCACGTTGTGGGGATGTGCGGGAATCAGCCTGCTGATGTGTTCGCTTTACGGACTGCACGCATTTTCGTTCGGTCATTTTGTGCTGCATGGCATTCGCCTCGCCAGGTTCGCTGCTTTCTGGGCAGTGATGTTCCTGCTGGTCGGACTGTTCGAGGAATTTCTGGTGCGCGGCTATACACAGTTCACGTTGACGCGCGGGATCGGGTTCTGGCCCTCGGCATTGGCCTTGTCGTGTGCGTTTGGATTGATTCACCTGCGCAACGAGCATGAGCAATGGCGAGGCCTTCTGGCCGCGGCGCTGATCGGATTCTTCTTCTGCCTGACCTTGCGCCGCACGGGCACTCTTTGGTTCGCCGTGGGATTTCACGCGGCCTGGGATTGGGGCGAAACCTTCTTCTACTCCGTCCCCGACAGCGGATCGGTTTGGCCTGGTCATCTGCTGAGTTCGTCGTACCGCGGACCGGACTGGCTCAGCGGAGGGTCCGTCGGACCTGAAGGTAGTGTGCTCTGCTTTGTCGTAATTGTGGCGCTGTGGATTGCGTTCGAGAGGATGCATCGGGGAATAGGCCTTGGCGGCAAGCCATTGTAGTACTGGGTTTTCGAGCGTACCCGGAATGAAGAGTTGAGTCGCAGGTTCCAGTTTGGAGCTAAGCGCGCCAAAACTCCAGTGGAATAGTCACTCGTTTCTCTCGCACCCTATACTGACTGCATGACCCCAGAAGCCGACCTGCTGACCCCGCTACGTCGCTACTGGGGATACAGTTCATTCCGGCCCTTGCAAGAACGCATTGTGCGCAGCCTGCTCGCCGGACACGACACCTGCGTCGTCATGCCCACCGGAGGCGGCAAGTCCCTGTGCTACCAGCTACCCGCGGTCGTGTCGGAGCGAACCACCGTTGTGATTTCGCCCCTAATCGCGCTTATGCAGGATCAGGCTGCGCAGTTGGCGCAAATGGGAATTCCGGCTGCCGTCCTGAACAGTTCCATCAGCAACGAAGAGCAGAGCCGCGTGATGCGGCAGGCGCGCGAGGGAGTTTTCCGCTTGCTGTATCTTTCGCCTGAACGGTTGCAGCGCGCCGATACGCTCAGCTGGTTACAGCAGGTACCGATTTCGTTTTTCGCAATCGATGAGGCTCATTGCATTTCCGAGTGGGGACACGAGTTTCGTCCCGAGTACCGCCAGTTGAGCAGTTTGCGCGGAAAGTTCCCTGATCGTCCTATCGCCGCATTCACAGCGAGTGCGACACGCCACGTGCGGCACGACATTCTGGCGCAACTTCAGTTGCGCAGTCCCGATAAGTACATCGCCAGCTTCCATCGTCCGAACCTTCGGTACCTGGTGCGCCAATGTGAGAGCGTCGAGCACACGGCCCTGCTAGTGACTTCGTTGAGGCACTGCGACGAAGGCAATGTAATCGTTTATTCGCCCACCATCAACAAGGTGGAAGAAACCGTGGACTTTCTGCAAGACCAGGGAATCGCGGCCGTTGGTTATCACGCCAAGATGGACGCGGGCGACCGCCGCCGCAACCAAGAACGCTGGATGTCCGATGAAGTGCGCGTACTCGTCGGCACGATCGCTTTTGGCCTGGGAATCAACAAGGCCACCGTGCGCGCCGTCATCCATCTGGCGCTGCCGAAGTCAGTCGAGCAGTTCTATCAGGAGGCTGGCCGCGCGGGCCGCGATGGCAACCCCGCCGACTGCATTTTGCTGTGGCGTAAGCAGGACGCAGGTCTACTGGGATACTTTGCCAACCAGATTCTGGACAAGGCGGAGCGGGATCGCGCATGGGATCGGTACCGCACGATTCGTGCGTTTGCGGAGTCGGGAAGGTGTCGTCACCGCCAGATCTGCACGCACTTTGGCGAAACGCCGAAATGGACGTCGTGTGGAGGCTGCGATGTCTGCGGGGCCGCGCCACCATGGTTGACCGAGCCCATGACCCCCGCGGTTGTGCGCCGGGCAGTTTCGAGCGCGGGAGCTGCTGCTGCGAGCCCGTTGGCTGATGCGGATCAGGGACTGCGTGAGTACCTGCGCGAGTGGCGCCGGACGACCGCCAAAGAAAAGGGAACGCCCGCCTACGTGGTGCTGCACGACACTTCGCTGGATGAGATCTGTCGATCAAAGCCGAACTCGATTGCAAAACTCTTGAACATCACGGGCATCGGTGAGCGAAAAGCGGATCTCTACGGGCAAGGTATTCTCTCCGCGCTGCGACAGTATCGCGAAGGCGCGCGGGCTTCTGCGCCGCTGGAAATGAAAACGGCTCCAGCCCTGGAAACCTTGCAACTGCTCACACAGGGAAAGACATTCGAAGAGATTGCCCAGATTCGGGGCCGTCAGATCGCGACGGTGGTGAATGCGGTTGCCAATCTGGTCGAGAAAGGCGAGCTCGAATTTCGTCCCGAATGGATTGATCGCAACAAGCTGGCTGTGATCGAGGCCGCTTGCGCGAGCCTCGACGTGGAAGGATTGCAGCGCCTCAAACCGCTGAAAGAATCCCTACCTCCAGAAATTACGTATGAGGAAATACGTTTGGTCGTGGCATGCCTGCGCCGGAAGCCCGCGCAAAAAAAGCAACGATCCCGGCTTAATCAGCAGAGCTGAGACATCTATGATGGCTTGATCGGCATCTCAAGACGTGAGCGAACCCCCGAACTTGCACCGCGGGTGTACAATTCCCTGGGTTCATATTCCAACCAAATCTAATCATGAAAAATAAGTAGATTTTGCCAATTCTTGGCATCGCTCGTGACGCTTCCGTGCGGTGAAGCACGTTTGTACGTTCGGTAACGTACTTTGCTTTTCGAAGGGAGCAGTCATTGAGAATTCTTTTGTACAACCCCGACAATGGTGTCACTCGCAATTTCATGCCGCACCTCTGGATGTTTCTTCTCCAGTCGCTCACTCCGACGGGACATGAGGTGCTGCTCATTGACGGCAACGCCAAGCCCATGGACGAGGCGCAGATTGCACAATATGTCCGCGACGAAAAGATCGATTTAGTTGGCATCGGGGCGATGACACGCATGATCGCGAAGGCGTACCGCATCGCCGACGCGATTCGGGCAACTGGCGTGAAGGTGGTGATGGGCGGGCCCCACGTCACCGAGTTGGCCGACGAGGCATTGGGGCGCGATGGCGGGCCGCGCCATGCGGACGCCGTGGCTCTGGGCGAGGCCGATGAAACCTGGCCGCAGATCGTGAACGATGCGGTGCGCGGCGAACTCAAAGAAATCTATACGCCAGTCGATGAAATGGGCAAAGAACGCAAGCCGTCACTGAAGCAGTATCCCGTGATTCCGTGGCAGTCGATCGATCTCGAGCAATTCAATCTGGTTCCCCAAGCCGCGAAGGCAATGTTGCAAAAAGTTGGAGAAGGCTGGGGGACGTTTCGGATTATCCCAGTCGAGTCGGGAAGAGGCTGCCCTTACGGCTGCGAGTTCTGCACGGTGACGGGATTCTTCGGCGACTCGATTCGTTTCCGCACCAACGAGAGCGTCGTGAATGAGTTGCTGCTGCTGAAGGCGCGCGCGCGGAAAGAAAAAGGGCAGATGGCGGTGTTCTTCATCGACGACAACTTTGCCATCAACGTGAAGCGCACGAAGTCCCTGCTGCGTGACATTATTGCCGCCGGAGCGCAGGTGCACTGGGTGGCGCAGATCAGCGCGAACCTTTTGCGCGATGAGGAACTGATCGATCTGATCGCGGCGTCGGGGGGCAAGTGGGTGTTCATTGGCATGGAATCGATCGATCCGGCGAACCTGAAAGATGTGAACAAAGGATTCAACAAGCCCGGAGAATATGCCGAAGTGCTGGAGCGGTTGGCGAGGCGCAACGTTTACGCGATCACGTCGTTTATTTTCGGCATGGACAATGACACGACTGGGGTGGCAGAACGTACGCTCTCGCAGGTGCGCACGTGGCCGCCGGGACTGCCCATTTTTGGCCTGCTGACGCCGTTACCGGCGACACCGCTCTACAAGCGGCTGGAGGCTGCGGGACGGCTGACGCGCGTGAAGCACTGGCAAGAGTTCATCCCGTTCGCAATGGCGCACACGCCGCTCAAGATGAGCATCGAAGAGGCGCACGCCGAAGTGAAATACGGGTGGGCGCATGCTTACAGTCCCGAGGCGCTGGCCCAAGCCGTCGATTCACTGGACGACCAGCCGCTGGGGTATCGCATCAATATTTTCCTAGCGCGGATCTGTTTTCGCGGCATCTATTTCCCGATGTTGGGGAAACTGGCTTGGGTGAAAGTAGTGGCGGAGAACCGGCATACGATTTTCAAACTGGTGAAAGAAGCTGTGTTCGGACGAAAGGCGCGGCGGCGGCATACTGCCCAGGGCGAAATCTCGTATGAGAAGGCAGCAGAACCGGCACCGCAGGTGAGCGCCTAGCAGCCACGGTCCTTAGAACTAGAAGAGAACGCTGCCATCAATCTATCGGTTGATGACTTTCTTCTTTGGGGAGACGAGCCAACCTGTGGGAGGCTGCTTGTTTGGCCGCCGAGAGGTAGCAACCTACGTTTCTACAAGGACCTTTGCAGCGTCGCGGCCGGAGCGGACGCAATCGGGAACGCCGATGCCGCGATAGGCGTTGCCAGCGAGCGCGAGGCCGGGTAGTTGCTGGCGGAAGCGTTCGATGCGGTCGAGGCGCTCGAGATGTCCCACGCCGTATTGCGCCATGGCCGATTTCCACTTGTAGACGCGCGCGAAGAGCGGCTCGGCGCGCAGGCCAAGGATTTGCTGCAGCTCGTTGCGCACGATTCCTATGATCTGACTGTCGGCGAGTGGCCAGACGCTTTCCGCGTTGTTTCCCGCGAAAAAGCAACGCAGCAATGCGCGGTCGTCCGGGGCACGGTGCGGAAATTTGTTGTGCACGAAGGTTGCGGCTAGCAGTTTCTTCCCTTCACTGCGGGGCACGAGGAACCCGAAGCCAGGCGGGAGCGACTGACGCACACTGCGATCGTATCCCAGAGCAATCGTGATCGAGGAGCTGTACTGGATGCCGCCGAGTTCGGCGGAAAGCTCGGGACTGACGATGCGAAGCACTTGCGCGGCCGCGGGCGCAGGTAAGGCGATGATGACCGAATCGAATTCGTCGGATTGCATGCCGGCCGAAACGACCCAGCTCCCCGCTTCGCGTTGCAGGGCTTGCACCGGCGCGTTGGTCAGCAGCGCAGTTGGCGCAAGTCCCGACACTACGGTCTCGGCCAGGTGTTGCATTCCATTCTTCAGAGAAGTGAACAGCGGCGGGGCGGGCTTGTGCGGTCCAGCCGGCGTTTTCTTTCGCGCAGCTAGCATGGCGCGGCCGAGGCTACCGTGCGTGCGCTCCATCTCCGCAAAGCGCGGAAGAACTGCGCGGACACTGAGGTTGGCGGCTTCCCCACCGTATACGCCGGAGAGCAACGGATCGGCGAGGCGGTCAACCATCTCAGCGCCGTAGTGACGTTCCACGAAGGCCGCGACGGACTCGTCGTGATCGACGGCGCGCGGTGGGTGGAACAACTCTTGCGTCATGCGCAGTTTTGCCTTCCATGAAAATAGTGGCGAGAGGCCTGTGGGCAGAATTTTGGTCGGGACCATAAACATCAGGCCGTCGGGCATGACAACGAGGCGGCCCTTGGTCAGGATATAAGTCTTGCGGTCGGCGTCGTTGGAGCCGATGAGTTGATCGCCGAGGCCCAATGCGCGGCTCAGATCGGCAGCCCACGGTTTTTCGGTGATAAAAGAATCGGGGCCGGCTTCGACGACGCATCCGTCGATGTATTCGGTGCGGAGGACGCCGCCTAGGCGCGTGGACGATTCGTAAAGAACGTAGTCGACGTCGACACCGGCGCGGCGATCCTGTTCGAGCGCGAAGGCGGCGGCCAGGCCGGAGATGCCTCCCCCGATGATTGCGATTCGTGTCATGAACTGAGGCTGCCGGCTTTCGGCTTCCGGCTCTCGGAAACCGGGGCCGAATACTCTTGCACCAAGCGGGCTAGGTTCTTCACATTGTCGACCGGCGTTTCGGGCAGGATGCCGTGGCCGAGATTGAAGATATGGCCGGGGCGTCCGGCGGCGCGACGGAGGATGTCTTCCGCACGCGGCTTCAATTCCTTCCAGTCGGCGAACAGCAGCACCGGGTCGAGGTTACCCTGCACGGCACATTTGTGATCGAGGCGGGCCCAACCCTCGTCGAGTGGAATGCGCCAATCAAGCCCGATAACGTCGGCTCCGGTCTCTTTCATAGCAGGAAGCAGCGTCGCGCTGTCGGTGCCGAAATAGATGATGGGCACTCCGGTTTTCTGCAACTGCTTTACCATGACGGTGACGTGGGGCAGCACGTAGCGGCGATAGTCTTCCACGCTGAGGCATCCGACCCAACTGTCGAAAATCTGGATGACGTCGGCTCCGGCGCGCACCTGATCGGCTGAGTAGGCGGCGGTGACGGCAACCAGCTTGCACATCAGGGCGTCCCACACGGCAGGAGAGTTGTACATCATCTTCTTGGCGTGGATGTAGTTGCGGGAGCCTCCGCCCTCGATCATGTAGCTGGCGAGGGTGAAGGGAGCGCCGCAGAAACCGATTACGGGCAGGCGGTCGCCGAAATGTTTTGCCACCAGAGCAACGGCTTCGGAAACATAACCTAGCTCGGCGGCGCGGTCGGTGCGCAGATTTGCGATGTCTGCTTTGCTGCGTACCGGTTTCTCAATGACCGGTCCCTCGCCCGCTGAAAAATGAAAGGGCAGTCCCATGACTTCGAGCGGTAGCAGAAGGTCGGCGAAGATGATGGCGGCATCGATGCCGAGGATTTCGGCGGCCGTAATGGTGACTTCGGCGGCGAGCGTGGGCTTCTTGCAAATCTCCAGAAGCGAGTGCTGTTTGCGGACCGCGCGATACTCGGGCATATAGCGACCGGCCTGGCGCATGAACCAGACAGGTGTGCGGTCGACGGATTGGGACTTGCAAGCGCGAACGAAGCGGGAATTAGGGGCTGACATGAATTCTTGAATGTAGCACCTTTTCGCGGCAGGCGCTGCGACCTGAGTCGCCAGGCAACTCCACCACAGAGGACACTTAGGGCACAGAGGAGAAACTTGGGCTTGTAGAATCACAGCATGGTTCGCAAAGCTGCTGGCATGCTCTGCATCATCGGCCTGGGGATCGGTTTTGGTGGTGCCGCTCTTGAAAAGCCAGGAGTGCCGGCTGCCCCTACGTTCTATAAGGATGTGCTGCCAATCCTGCAGGATCACTGCCAGAGTTGCCATCGTCCGGGCGAAGTCGCGCCGATGCCTCTGGTCACTTACGAGCAGACGCGCACGTGGGCGGGGACGATGGCGCACGCGGTCGAGATGAGGATGATGCCGCCGTGGTTTGCCGATCCTCGCTACGGACATTTCTCCAACGATGTTTCTTTGACTCCACAGCAGATCGCAACTCTGGTTGCGTGGGCGGAGGCTGGCGCGCCCGCGGGAGATTCGCACGATGCGCCCGCGCCCCGGACGTGGGCAGAGGGCTGGAATATCCCGCAGCCTGATCTGGTGGTGAAAATGCCCAAGGCGGTGCAGATTCCCGCGCGCGGTGAGATTGAGTACACCTACGAAATTGTGCCCACGCATTTTGCGGAGGACCGTTGGGTGCAGCTGTCGGAGTTCCGGCCGGGCAGCCCGGCGCATGTGCATCATGCGGTCGTTTACATTCGCCCACCGGACTCGCAGTGGTTGCGGCACGCGCCAGTGGGTGAGCCGTTTACGGCGTCGACGTTGAATGACCCTTTGGAACGGCGCGAGGCGCACGAGACCACCAGCGATCTGCTGCTCGTGTATGCGCCGGGAAGTTCTCCGGATGAGTGGCCGGACGGGATGGCGAAGTTTGTGCCGGCGGGATCGGATCTGGTGTTCCAGATGCACTACACCACGAACGGCACAGCGGATCAGGATCAGACCAGCATCGGGCTTGTGTTCGCGAAGACGCCGCCGAAGCAGAGGGTGATCACGCTGCAGTTGAACAATCATGCGCTGATCATTCCTCCGGGTGCGGATGACTTTCGCGTGGAAGTGCAAGGAACGTTGCCCAATGACGCCACGCTGTTGAGTCTGTTTCCGCACATGCATCTGCGCGGGAAAAGGTTTGAGTACGACATTGTCCACGACGATGGCAGCGTGGAGGTGCTGCTGCGGGTGAACTATCACTTTCACTGGCAGTTGAGCTACCGCCTGGCCGTGCCGCGGCCGTTGAAGGCGGGAACGCGGCTGCGGGCGATCGCGTGGTACGACAATTCGAAAAACAATCCACACAATCCTGATCCGACGAAGACGGTGACCTGGGGCGATCAGACTTCCGACGAAATGATGGTGGGATTTTTCGATGTTGCTGTATCGGCAGGAATGGATAAGTGGAAATTCTTTGTGCGGCCCGGGAAAGACGACTCGGGGCAGCGGAAGTAGATATCTAACTCCGAATTAAATGCCGAGCCGTGCGTTCCGCTCTTACTAAAGTGTATCGAATAACCATTGTCACTGGGTTCGCTCACTTCTCCTGGGTTATAACAAACTGAACTCATCAACTCAGTCTTACTTACTCCCGTGAGGTTCCATGGAAGGCGCGCCAGTCGCTGCAGTGTTGGCCTTTGATTTTCTCTTGCTGCTGGTTGTTCTTTTTGGCTCTCGGACGAAGGGGAGCCGAGCGCAGTCTGCCTTGATCGCAGCGCTGTTCTTCTGCTCCGGTTTCCCGGCGCTGATCTACCAGATCGTGTGGCAACGCGTCCTGTTCTCGATTTATGGAGTGAACGTTCAATCGGTGGCCGTGGTGGTGAGCGCGTTCATGCTTGGGCTTGGAATCGGCAGCCTGGTGGGCGGGCTGGCATCCGAAAAGTTTCCCGACCGGGGGATTTCGATCTTTGGTGTCTGTGAACTGGCTGTCGCGGGGTTTGGGCTGATCTCGTTGCGGCTGTTCCATTGGGCGTCCGGATTCACAGCTGGAACGAGCCTCGGATACATCATTCTTTTCAGTTTTCTGCTTCTCATTTTGCCCACGATGCTGATGGGGGCGACGTTGCCCCTGCTGGTCGAACAACTGGTACGAAGTTCACGCAGCGTTGGATACTCGGTTGCCACTCTTTACTTTGTAAACACCCTTGGTTCGGCGGTGGCGTGTTACGTCTGTGCGCAAGTGCTTCTTCGAGACTTCGGACAGTCGGGATCCGTGACGCTGGCAGCATGTTTGAACACTGCTGTGGGAGCGAGCGCATTTCTTTACGGGCGCAGTCAGCGACGCGAGCCGGACGAGACAGTGGTTACGAGTGAGAGTATTGCTGACGCCGCATCCCAGCCGGCTCTAGGCCTTCGAACCGCTGCGGTGATTGCGGGGGTTGCCGGGTTTCTGGCGCTGGGCTTCGAAATTGCGTGGTTTCGCATTTTCGCATTGGCGACGTTCGATCGAGCTCCAGCCTTCGCATTGCTTCTCTCCACGTATCTCGCCGGCATCGCGGCCGGATCGTTCTTGAGTGAGATGCTGTGCCGTAAGAAACGCATCCATCCTTTAACCGTGGCCGGTGGCGCGATGCTTCTGGCTGGGGCAGTCTCGGTGTACCTGCCTCCTCTGATGGCCAACCTGTCCTGGCACAACGTTCCGGTGCTGATGAGTGCCCCGGCGTTTTTTCTAACTGCGGGCTTGCTTGGTTCGGTGTTGCCTCTGCTGTGCCAGGCGTCCGTTTCGGCCAACAGTTCCGCCGGCCGGAGCGTGAGCCTGATCTACCTTTCCAACATCATTGGGTCAACTCTGGGCAGCCTTGTGATTGGATTCGTTTTGATGGACCACTTCGGCACGCAGGCAATCTCGATTCAGCTGGCTGTGGTAACCGCACTCACTGGTTTGATTGTGATTGTTTTCCGCAACGGGCATTTCGAGTCTCCTCCGAAAGTGGCATGGGCGATCGCGCTCGTGGCGATCGTAGCGATTCCTTTGGCGGCTCTGGCGTATGGCAATCTTTACGGGAAGATGATTTTTGGCCCGAAAGCCGCGGAAGTCGGCTACATGAAGCATGTTGTCGAAAACCGGAATGGAATCGTCGCGGTCACGGCCGATGATGCCGTGTTCGGGGGTGGAGTGTATGACGGGCATTTTAATATCGATCCAGCAAACGACAAGAACTTTGTCATCCGAGCCT
Source organism: uncultured Acidobacteriaceae bacterium (assembly GCA_963832015.1). GTDB lineage: Bacteria > Acidobacteriota > Terriglobia > Terriglobales > Acidobacteriaceae > Sulfotelmatobacter. The sequence continues at coordinate 24,637 of CAWHSR010000014.1, read as the reverse complement.
ATGTTCTGAGCCTGTTCCATCCGCATCCGAAGCGCGCTTTCATGCTGGGCCTCGCCTCGGGTTCTTGGGCTCAGGTCGTCGCGAACAATCCCGAAGTGGAGAGCCTGGACATTGTGGAAATCAATCCGGGATATCTCTCGTTGATCGCGCAATATCCTGAAGTGAGTTCCCTCCTCTACAATCCAAAAGTTCACATCTACGTGGATGATGGGCGCAGGTGGCTGGTAGCACATCCTGAGGTGAAGTACGACGTCATGGTGGCTAACACCTCATACCATTGGCGCGATCACAGTTCACAGGTGCTGTCGACGGAGTTCCTGCAAATCGTGAAACAACACTTGCTGCCAGCTGGGATCTATTACTACAACGCTACCGAGTCTCCCGATGTATTCGTTACGGGACTTCATGAATACGGCTACGGTCTGCGGGTCATCACTTTTCTCATGGTGAGCGACTCGCCCATTATTCTGGATAAGGCGCATTGGTTTTCCGTGCTAAACCGGTATGAGATTGATGGGAAGAAGATGTTTAATACGAGCACGCCCCGTGGACAACTCGTGCTCGCTGCGTACAATGCATTCGCCGACAGCATTAAAGAGCCTCCTCGGGTATTAGGGCTGGAATCTGGCGACGTGCTCGCCCAACGGTTAGGGGCGCGTCGTCTGATCACGGACGATGATATGGGCGCGGAATGGACTCCGGCTCCAAAGCCCGCCTGGCGGTAACCTGACCGTACCCGATATCGATCGCCAGCTCGACATCGGCTGGCCGATGAGCCTTGAGCGTTTGTTAAACTCTAGAGACTCCGACCGAGGCAGACATTTGATAAACGCAAAGCGCGTGGACGTTCTGGCAGTTATTGTTTTATTTCTGGCATCGGGACTCATGGTCGCGACTGCAAAGACGCAGTCGAGCACAACTACGCACGCCCCGGCTCCCGGCCAGCTTACAAATGCGGCGGGGAAGAAGGCCGAGGAGCAATTCAAAAACATCCAGGTGCTCAAGGGAATTCCGGCCGAGGAACTTTTCCCGACCATGCAGTTCATCGCGGCCTCGCTCGGGGTCCAGTGCGACTTCTGCCATGTGCAGGGCGCCTTTGAGAAGGACGACAAGAAGACCAAGCAGACGGCGCGCAAGATGATGGAAATGATGTTCGCCATCAACAAAGACAATTTCGACGGACACCGCGCCGTAACGTGCAACTCGTGCCATCACGGCAACGCGATGCCTCAGCCGATCCCGGCGGTCATGACCGAGGAGCCCAAGGAACCCATGGGCGCGCCGAAGGCGGCCGAAGCGAAAGAAAACGCCGGCCCTTCACCAGACCAGTTGCTCGACAAATATGTGCAGGCGGTAGGCGGAGCGGCGGCCATCGACAAGGTCACAACTCGCGTCATGAAAGGCACGATCGATTTTGGCGGGAAATCGCTGCCGATCGATATTTATTCGAAGGATCCGGACGAGCGCATATCATTCACCCACATGCCGGAGGGAGATAACGTCACGGCATTTAATGGGCACGACGGTTGGCTGGCTGCGCCCGGGCGGCCGGGCTTCCGCCCGATGCAAGGAAGTGAACTGGATGCGGCGTCGATGGACGCAGATCTGCACCTGGCAACGCATCTGAAGCCGATGTTCAGCGAGTTGCGACTCGAGGGTACGGAGAAGGTCGGCGACCATGAGGCGTACATCGTAGTGGGCCAGCGTGAGGGAAAGCCGCCCGTCCAGCTGTATTTTGACGAGCAATCGGGACTGCTGGTGCGGCTGGTGCGCTACGCAGAGACCGCGCTGGGATGGCTTCCAACGCAAATCGATTATGCGGATTATCGCGACGCGAAAGGAGTGAAGATTCCTTATCGCTGGACCCTGGCGCGGCCGAGTGGGCGGTTTACGATTCAGGTGAGCGAGGTGAAACAGAACGTTCCAGTGGACGATGCGAAGTTCGCCAAGCCTGCCGAGGAGCAAAAGCCACCGGCAAAATAGGGGAGACTAAGCTCGCCTCAGCCGCGCGCGATCGGAGGCGGATTCACGGCGTAGGATTTGCGCCGTCGTCATGGTGCGGCACAGTTTTGGTGACCACGGATTCCGCTTCGATTTTGACTTCGACCTCGGCTCCCTCTCTGAGCTTTACTTTTTTTCCGTTCGCATCGGTGAGACGGTTCGGAACGCGGATCTCTCGATAGAGGTGATCCGCTCCCTCGACGGTGATCTGAGCTTTTTCCGGTTCACCGGAACTGGGGTGAGGATGAATTACCTTTTCGACCTTACCTGGGAGCGTAGTACTTGCCTTAGACGCTTCGCTCGACACAATGACCCTCCACTGCCCTTTGGCTCGCTTTCCAACGCGCTCTCGGCAAAAATCTTGAGGCGACGAACTACGATTGTCTCCGGGGTTTCAAGTAGGCGCCATCCGGGAAAGACCGTAGGCGCTATATGTCTAGTTCTGAGGCAACTGGAGCCCGCGAGTCGTTTTCAGAGCGCTTTCAGGTTCCTCAGCTACCCTTGATATCGATGCAGGCTGCCAAATCACAGTTAAGGCGCTTGGTGTCGAAAGGCGGCCTTCCTTGCATGCTGTTGGCGACGCTCCTCCGCCTGGCGCAGCCCTCCCATGTCTTTGCCCAAGGACCACCTGATCAAGCTACCAACTCAGGGTCTGCCGTAGATCGAGCGGCCTCACATTCCATTAGCGGAACTTTGTTAGACCCTTCGGGCGCAGCGATCGTCAAGGCGGACGTTTATCTGCTAGGCGCGAAGGGTGACGTCCTCTCCCGGACAGCGACTGACGACGTCGGCGCCTTCCGGTTCGACAACATTGCTCCCGGAAAATACATGCTGGAGTTTCTCGCGGGGGGCTTTCGCGATGCCAGCGTCGCAGCCATGGTCACGAACAAGCGTTTCGCACCGATCCGCATGGTGATGCAGATTTCCGTCGACACCGAGAACGTCACCGTGGCGACTGGAATCAATGTCCCACTCGTGAGCACTGAAACCTCCGAGAACCAAAACGCCAATGCCATCGACCGCGATGCTCTCAACCGAGTGCCGATCTTCGACCAGGACTACATCACGACCATGTCCCGCTTTCTCGACGACAACGCGACCGGGACGAACGGCGTGACCCTCGTGGTCAATGGGATTGAAGCCAACGGACCGGGGGTTACGCCGTCCGCCGTTCAGGAAGTGAAGATCAACAACAATCCCTACTCTGCCCGCTTCTCGCGGCCCGGCCGCGCCCGCCTGGAAATTGTCACGAAGAGCGGAACTTCCGACTACCACGGCGAGTTGAACTTCATGCTTCGTAACTCGGTCTTCGACGCGAGCAACGCCTTCGCCGTCGTCAAGCCTCCCGAGAGCCGGCAATATTACGAGGGCTCGATTACCGGGCCAATCGGCCGCGGCAAGCGCACTAGTTTTCTGGCGGCACTCGACTACGACTCGCTCGATCTGCAAGCCATTGTCGATCCAAGTGCCATTGCGGCCGCGGAGTCGCTGGGCTTCGGTCCGATCGGCCAGACCGTTCCCAACCCTACTCGTCATTTCTTCGGGTCCGGCCGTGTGTTCCACGATCTAGCCAACGGAGACCAGTCCTGGATTGGATACTCGTTCGAGCACCGTTCAAGCCAGAATTCAAACGTGGGCGGAACGATGTTTCCCAGCACGGGAACCGACACAAGCTTTCTGGAACACGAGCTCAACATCAGCCATCTCCACCAGTTCTCGCCACACTGGGTGAACCAGTTGCGTTTTCTGGTGGGGCACTTCGACTCGCAGGTTGCCAGTATTCAACCTGAGGCACAGGTCGTGGTCTCGGGACTGTTTACCGCGGGCGGCGCGCAGGCTGATACCCGGCGAACGGAATATCACTTCGACGGCACTGACTTCGCCACTTACGCGAACGGCAAGCATCAGCTCAGCTTTGGAGTCGATATCCCAGATATCAGCCGCCGCGGACTCGATGACTTCACGAACCGAGCCGGCACTTATACCTTCGCCAGTTCCAATGACTACACCGCGGCGACGCCGGCTACCTACCTGGTGCAGACAGGCCAGGGCCACGTGGCTTTTCTGGAAAAAGTTATATGCGCGTTCGTAGAAGATAAAATCCGCGTCAGCCCGAATTTTTCTCTGTACCTCGGACTGCGCTACTACTGGCAGAACTATTTTTACGACGATCCCGACAACTTTGCCCCGCGCGCCAGCTTTGCCTGGGCTCCGAGCGCAAAGAGCAAAACCGTGATTCGGGGAGGCGCGGGCATCTTTTACGACCGCACCGGCCCGAGCCCCATCGGCGATCTGCTGCACTTCAATGGCGTCAATCTGCTGCGCTTCATCGTCGATCAACCCTTGGTTTCATATCCCATCAACCCCACGGTTCTGTCACAGATTCCCGTCAGCGTGGTGGTGCTGGATCCGCGCGCGCATATTCCATACGTTCTGCAGTACAGCGCAGGGGTGGAGCGCCAAGTCACCGCCAAGAGCACGTTTAGCGCGGTTTACATCGGCACTCGCGGTATCGGCTCATTCCGGTCGATTGATGCAAACGCTCCGGTACTGGTCGGCGGAAACTATGCGTATCCCAACCCAGCTCTCGGGCAGGTGCGCGAAATGCAGTCCCTGGGATACTTGAAGGGCAACGCACTGGAACTTACCTTCCGCGGCCAGCCCAGCAAGTATTTCTCCGGCCAAATTCAATACACGGTGGGTTGCACGGACAACAACACCAGCGGCATCACGTATTTTCCCGCGAACAGCTATAACGCCGCCGGGGATTGGGGACGCGCCGATAATGACCGACTCCAGAAGTTCGATCTGCTGGCGTCGACTCAGCCCACGCGATTCTTTACGCTGGGTGTCGCGCTCTCCCTTTATGCGGGCAAGCCAGTCGATATCACTACTGGTGGCGACGATAATCACGACGGCATCCTCAATGATCGTCCCGCTGGGGTCGCGCGCAACACGATGCCTGGGCCCGGCCAGATCAGTCTGGACCTGAACCTGTCCCACGATTTCCCGCTTTCGAAGGCGAAGAAGGAAGCCAAGGTTCTTACGGTTTCGCTCAACTCTTTCAATGTACTGAATCACCCGAATTACATGACTTACATTGGAACGCAATCCTCGCCTCTGTTTGGCCAGCCGGTCGCGGCCCTGCCTCCACGGCGCATGCAGCTGGACGTGCAATTCAAGTTCTGAGCCATCAATAACAAAACCTGATAGACACGATAAATAGTTTCGATTTCCGTGAAACTGTCGTGGACTGTACATTGAGGCGGTCTCGGATGGCAGCGCCTCGCAGCGTCGGAATCCGCGGACAGGGACAAGGTGACAGTGTCAATTCGAAGTTTGGTGTCCGGGCTGGCAACCGCCCTGCTGATCTTAACGCTTGTACCGTTTGTTACCGCTCAGAACTCAGCCACGACGCCGAGTTCGGCGACAGATTTGAATTCCCGGCTGGCTCGGCTGGAACAACAAGCGGCTGACGCGAAGAGTTCCGCCGACAACACCTGGATGCTGACCAGTTCGGCGCTGGTTTTGATGATGACTGGGCCCGGGCTGGCGTTGTTTTACGGCGGGCTGGTGCGCAAGAAAAACGTGCTCGGCACGATGATGCAGAGCTTCGTTCTGATGGCGGTCATCACGGTGCTGTGGGGCCTTTTCAGCTACAGCTTGTCGTTCGGATCAGGCAACGCCTTTGTGGGGGGACTGCAGAACATCTTTCTGAAGGGCGTGGGAGCGGCGCCGGATGCGGCGTATGCCCTGACGATCCCGGCGCAGACCTTCATGGTCTACCAGTTGATGTTTGCCATCATCACTCCGGCGCTGATCGCCGGGGCGTTCGCGGAACGCATGAAGTTCAGTGCGATGCTGGTATTCACGGTTTTGTGGTCTGTCATTGTCTACGACCCGATGGCGCATATGGTTTGGGGGAAAGGCGGACTGTTGAATGCATCGCTGGGCGGGCGATTCCCGACGCTGGATTTTGCCGGCGGAACGGTAGTGCACGTTACGTCGGGAGTTTCGGCTCTGGTGTGCGCGTTGTATCTGGGGAAGCGTGTGGGATATCCAAAGGACCAAATGCCGCCGCACAGTGTCGTGCTGAGCTTCATCGGCGCATGCCTGCTGTGGGTCGGATGGTTTGGATTTAACGCCGGAAGCGCGCTGGCTGCTGGGAGCCTGGCAACAAGCGCCTTTGTGGCGACGCATTTTGCGGCCGCGGCTGCGGCGTTGGGATGGGCCGCGGCGGAGTGGATCCGCAACGGCAAGCCCAGCGTGCTGGGAGGAATTTCAGGCGCGGTGGCTGGATTGGTAGCGATCACTCCAGCTTCTGGGTTCGTCAAACCCATGCCTGCCTTGGCGATCGGGTTAATCGCCGGTGTCTTCTGCTACTGGATGGTGGCCAAGGTGAAGGCGAAATTCGGCTATGACGATTCGCTGGATGCTTTTGGGGTACACGGGGCGGGCGGGACGCTGGGAGCATTGCTGACTGGGGTTTTCGCGGCCAGCGCGGTGAATCCGATCTTTAAGGATTCCCGAGGGAACGTTCTGGCCTCCGGCTTGCTGGAAGGAAACGTACATCAATTGCTGAACCAACTGGTGGGTGTAGGGATTGCGTGGGTTCTGGGGATCGTGGGAACCTTGGCAATTCTGAAACTCGTGGATGTCACCATCGGGTTGCGAGTTTCAGAAGAGGAAGAAGTGCAGGGACTGGATCTCTCCCAACACGGAGAAGAGGGATATTATTGGGAAGCGTCGGCGTAGAGGCCAGACAAAAATGCTGGAGCATTCTGACGCGGCGACAATGTTCAAGAACGCAGAACAGGACCTAATGACATTATGACGAAGATCGAAGCGGTCATTCAAAACTCCAAGCTGGAAGCGGTCAAAACTGCGCTGCAGGAAATCGGCGTCGAAGGCATGACCGTGCTTGAGGTGCGCGGCCACGGACGCCAGAAGGGTCATACCGAGGTCTACCGCGGGCGTGAGTACAGCGTTGATTTAATCCCCAAGACTAAGCTCGAAATGGTGCTAGCCGACGCGATGGTCGAGAAGGCTGTGCAGGCGATTCTAGGAGCCGCGCGCACGGGCAAGATCGGCGACGGCAAGATTTTTCTGTCACGCGTGGATGAGGCGATTCGCATCCGCAACGACGAGCGCGGCGAGGGCGCCCTGTAGCCCTCGCTTCACACGGGGTCTCCGCGAACGCCAGAACGAGTACCGCCGGGACGCAACCGGAAAGCATCTGACAGGCAGTGCCTCCCCCAATGGCACGCGGTGCGGGGTGAATTACTTTCATGATGGCAGCGTCCTCATTGATCAGCGAATTGCGCGGCTCCCTCAGCGACGAATCGGCGCGCATTCAGCGGGAGTTCGAGGTCTCCGGGGACGGGCGCGCGGCCTTAGCACAACGCACCCGGCTGGTGGAAGACATTCTCGCGCGGCTGTGGCGCGATATCGTTTCGCCCGACCCGGCCAAGCCTGCCAACTTTGCCCTTGTCGCTACTGGAGGATTCGGACGGGGGTGGATGTTCCCCTATTCCGACATCGATATCCTCTTTCTCTTTGGGGATCGGGACGCGGAGAAAGCTCTCAAAGATCCCGTCCGCCGCTTTTCGCAGGAATTGTGGGACTTACGGCTCAAGTTGAGTCCAGCCTCGCGGACGCTCAGCGAATGCGACCGTTACGATCCGAACAACACTGAGTTCACGATTTCTCTTCTCGACTGCCGCCACCTCGCGGGCGATCACGATTTATTCCGTCGGCTTCATGACAAGGTCATTCCCAAGCTGGTGATGCGCGAGTCCAAGGCCCTGCTGCAGGGGCTTGCAGAGGTCACCCGCGAGCGGCATGCGAAGTACGGGATGACGCTCTACCACCTCGAGCCGAATTTGAAGGAGGCGCCGGGTGGGTTGCGCGACTGCAATGTTGCCTCCTGGCTTGCGCTGATATCGGCAATGGACAAGCTGCACGACTGGCCCGACGCGAGTTCGCTGCGGGCGCCGGTGCGCAAGCAACTCGATGCAGCGTTGGACTTCCTCATGTCGGCGCGCTGCTTCCTGCACTTCCGCCATGGACGCGATGACAACACGCTGAGCTGGGAAGCGCAGGATGAAGCGGCTGCGCGTAAAGTCGGAGCGACGATCGTCGGATCCCCGACTGGAGGCGCGGATTCCGGCGAACTCTCAGCCGCCGACTGGATGCGGATTTATTTCGGGCACGCCCGCGCGGTCCAGCGGACGGTCACGCAACTGCTGGAAGAAATCCCGGAAGCCTGGTCGGCGCTTTACCGGCAGGTGCAGAGCTGGCGGTCTAGGCTCACGACGCCGGACTTTTCCGTGGTGGATGGCCTCATCTTTCTGCAGCAGCCCTCGGCGCTGCAGGATCCTGAAGTGCTTCTGCGGCTATTTCATTTCATGGCGCACCACGGCCTGAAGCTGAGCGCGACCACCGAGTACCGTATCGAGCAGGCGCTTCCGGCCTTGGCATCGATGCCGCCCCGTGGAGCGGAGTTATGGCTCTACCTGCAGGAAACACTGCTGCAGCCGCATGCCGCGGATGCGCTGCGCGCCATGCAATCCCTGCGTCTGCTAACCCTCTTACTGCCGGAAATCAAGTTGATCGACTCGCTCGTGGTGCGCGATTTTTATCACCGGTTCACCGTGGATGAGCATTCCTTTCTCGCGATCGAAAGCCTGCACAGGTTGAAGCAATCGCAGTCGGAATGGGACAAGCGCTACGCCGAACTGCTCGGCGAACTGGAAGATCCGGAGCTCCTGTACTTGGCCTTATTGCTGCACGACACGGGCAAAGGCGTGGCCGGCGGAAATCATGTGGAGGCCAGCCTCGACATTGCGAATCACGCAATGGATCGGCTCGACATGGATCCCAAGGAGCGGACGGAGGTGCTGTTTCTGATCGCGAGTCACCTCGAACTGTCGGCGGCGCTGCGACGTGACATTTTCAATCCGGAGACAGTGGCGACCTTCGCAGAGAAGATGGGAACAACCGAACGGCTGAAGATGCTCGCACTGTTGACTTATGCCGACATCAAGGCGGTGAACCCCGAGGCGCTCACGCCGTGGAAGGCCGAGAACGTTTGGCAGCTCTACATCGGCGCCGAGAACTACCTGAACCGCAGCGCCGACCAGCGTGTCCATGCCGACGTGAACGATGAAAAGTTGGCGCGGTTGCGATCTCTTGCGCCGGTGACCAGCGGCAAGTTCAAAGAGTTTCTCGAGGGATTCCCACAGCGCTATTTGCTTGTCCATACCGCTGAAGAGGTGATGCAGCACATGGGGATGGCCGACGAGCTCGGCGAAGATCCGGTGCAGGTTGATTTGAAGCGCGGACGCCACTGGTACGAGTTGACGCTGGTGACGCGAGATCGCCCGTTTCTATTTGCCAAGCTGGCGGGCGTTCTCGCAGCCTGGGGCATGAACATTGTTAAGGCGAATGCGTTCTCCAACGAGGCGGGAACGGTAGTAGATACGCTTTACTTCACCGATCGGTTTCGAACCCTCGAGTTGAATCTTTCGGAGTGGGAACGGTTCAAGCGTAGTGCGACCGATGTGCTATTGGGCGAGGCCGATCTGGAGAAGATGCTGCGCGACCGACAGCGTTCCGAGAAGGGTGCGATCGCGAAGGTAAAAGTTGAAACCAAGATCGATTTTGATGATTCGTCGTCCTCGACCAGCACGTTGGTACAAGTAATTACTCAAGACCGTCCGCGGCTGCTGCACAGGATCGCCTCATGCCTGTCAGATCAGGAATGCAATATCGAGATCGCCCTGATTGATACCGAGGGACAGATGGCAATCGATACCTTTTATCTGACCTCGGGTGGGAAGAAACTACAGGCGGACCACTGCAAACGAGTCGAGAAGGCGCTTGTGCAGGAGTTGCGCGGCGAGTGACGTCCTTGGGCACCGTTGTTTATCCCTGTTGCGGCACGTTTATACACTTCCTTGCAAGTCTATACAGCTTGTCGACATCGCAAGTCTCGCATTCGTGGTAGTCTTCTCGGTTCAGAGGAGGCTCGCAATGGTTGCGACCCGCGGTTGCCTGCTCAGTGTAGTTCTACTCTTTGTTTTTCCAGTTTGTTCCCAAACGTCCAATCCTGATTCCTCTGGCCAACAGCCGACCTTCCGCGCCAATGTGCGTAGGGTTCTGGTGGACGTTGTCGTCACCGACGGGAAGGACGAGCCTGTCACCGGCTTGCCCAAAGACCAATTTCAGATCTTCGAGGATAGCCATCCGCAGACATTGACTTCGTTCGACGAACATGCGGGGCTGCCCGATATGTCGGCGCTCCAGGCTAAACTGCCGCCCAATACGTTCTCCAACCTGCCGTTGGCCAAGACGGGAGACGCGGCAAACATTTTGCTGCTGGACGCGCTCAACACCCAGATGTCCGATCAGAGCTATGTGCACGCCCAGATGATCAAGTACGTCAAGGGAGTCCGGCCGGGCACGCGCCTTGCGATCTTCACCCTGGGGGCGCGACTGCGCTTCATTCAAGGATTCACCGGCGATCCCACGGTGCTGATGGCGGCGGTGAATGGACAGAAGTCGGCGGGCAACCCGCAATTGTCGCCGCTGCTGCAGACGAGCACCGAAGTGGACGCCAACGCGCGAATGGTCGCTCAAATGCAAGAAATGGCGGCATCGACGGGATCGTTGCAGATTCAGGCGTCGGCGGATGCTCTCAAACAGTTTCAGCAAGAGACCGCCTCGTCTCAGACGGACGCGCGCGTCCAGATTACCCTGGAGGCGATGCAGCAGCTTGCCCGCTATCTGCAGGGAATTCCGGGACGCAAGAATGTGATTTGGTTCTCGGGATCTTTCCCACTCAGTATCTTCGGCGACTTCAGTCCAGGAGGAGCGGAAGTGATGCGGCAATACCAGGCCGATGTGGCAAGGACGGCGAATCTGCTGACTGCAGCGCAAGTCGCGATCTATCCTATCGGTGCGCAAGGCATTGCCGTAGACCGCCAATACGATTTCAGCGGCCCACAGCCGCCCAAGATTGCGGGCGTGAAGGCCGAGCAGCAGATGACGCAGTACCAGGTAAACGATCTGCAAGCGGGAAGCACGGAACGCAATGCCAGCTTCGCCGCGATGGATGAATTGGCAAAGGACACCGGCGGCGAGGCGCTCTACAACACGAACGGACTGAACGACGCCTTGGCCCATGTGCTCAACCACGGCACGCACTACTACACGATCACTTATTCACCGACGAACAAAAACATGGATGGCCGGTTGCGCCACATCGAAGTGAAGGTGAGTGGAGGTAGCTACCAGCTCTCTTATCGCCGGGGCTACTATGCTACGAACGAGACATTTGTGCAGTCGGCGCAGTCGAAGCCCACGGGCGATCCGCTGCGGCCTTTGATGGACCATGGGACGCCGGACTCGACCTCTATTGTGTATACGATGCGCGTGCTGGCCGCGAGCCCGCAACCAGCGGCGGGAGCGCAGCGCGCAGGCGACAACGAGAATATGAAAGGGCCGGCTACGCGCTACCGCGTGAGTTTCATCGTCGCGGCAGATCACCTCACGCTCGAACCCGCTCCCGATGGAGTGCGCCACGGCAATCTCGAAGTGACGCTGCTCGGTTACGACCGCGACGGCAAGCCACTGAACTGGATGGTGCGGATGTTCGAGCTGACGTTGCCGCCCGATCGCTACGCCGTCGCGCAGGCAAAGGGTGTTTCCTTCAACCTGGAGATCGACGCACCCTCGTCAACCGTCTACCTGCGTTCTGGTGTTTACGATCAGGGCTCGAGCAAGGCCGGAACGTTGGAGATTCCGCTGGCGGCCGTGGTGGCACAGGCAACGCCAGCGAAATGAGCAGCTCCGACACTATTTCGTCGAAAACTTAAACACCGTCTTCGATTTGAACGTCTCGCCCGGCTTCAGGACTGTGCTCGGGAAGTCCGGGTGATTCGGCGAATCCGGGAAGTGCTGCGTCTCGAGGCAAAATCCATAGCGCCGCTTGTAGACGTGTCCCTGCTTTCCAGTGACTGTCCCATCAAGGAAGTTTCCGGTGTAGAACTGCACTCCGGGCTGCGTGGTTGAGACTTCCAGCACGCGGCCGCTCGTGGGTTCATACACACGTGCCGCCAGCGTGAGGCCGTTGCCTTTACCGTTGATGACCCAGTTGTGGTCGTAGCCGTGGCCGAGGATGAGTTGCTCGTAGTTGTCGTCGATGCGGCTACCGATCTTGGTAGGGGTGGTGAAATCCATCGGCGTTCCTTTGACGGGACGCAGTTCGCCAGTCGGGATGAGATTCTTATCGACTGGGGTGAAGCGGTCGGCGTTCAGCATGACCTCGTGATTCAGAATGTCGCCCGTGCCTTCTCCCGCCAGGTTGAAGTAACTGTGCTGGCTCAGATTGAGGACCGTGGGCTTGTCGGTAGTGGCTTCGTAGTCGATGACCAGCTCGTTTTCGTTAGTCAGGGTATAAGTGACTTTCAGCTTCAGATTGCCGGGGAAGCCGTCGTCGCCGTCTTGGCTGAGGTATGTGTACGCAACTCCGGTCTTGCCCTTCAAGGCTTCGCCATCCCAGACGACCTTATTAAAGGTCTTATCGGTGCCGCCATGCAAAGTATTAGGGCCGTCATTCTTGGGCAACGTGTAGGTCTTGCCGTCAAGCTTGAAGGTGCCGTTAGCAATGCGATTGGCATAGCGTCCGACGATGGCGCCAATGTATGGCGGATTCGGAATATAGCCCTCAAGCTTCTCGTGCCCGAGAACGACATCGGCGAACTGGCCTTTGCGGTCGGGCACACGGATAGAAAGAATGATGCCGCCATAATTCATGGTGTCGACTTCGACGCCGTTTGCGTTGGTGAGGGTGTACAAGGTGACGGACCTCCCATCCTGCGTGCCAAAAGGTTTTTCCTGAACGCCGGACTTATGTTTTGTGGCAGCCTGCGCGAGGGCGAGACTGCCGATCGTCAAGCTTAGAAAGACGGTAACGAATACGGTCGTGAAATGTCTTGGCATCATGCCGGAAAGTGTACTACGAGGGCTAGGTTCGTGCCGTGACCGCGTCGCAATAGCCTTTACTTCTTGTAGGGCCACTGCGCCTTGGTGAACAGAGCTCCATCGATCCAGATGGTCTGTCCGCTGATGAACGATGCACCCTTGCTGGCGAGAAAAACCACCGTGGGCGCGATGTCGGCGGCCGTACCCACCCGACCCAGCGGCGTCAGCTTCGACCATGTGCCTGCGTAGTCCGGATCCTCGGCCCGAGTGCGCTCGGACTCAATCGACCCCGGGGCCAGGCAGTTCACGCGTATGTTGTACTGGCCCAGCTCGACTGCAGCTTCTTTGGTGAACATTTCAATTCCACCCTTGCTCGCCGTATAGGCCACCAGAGACGGGAATGCGAGCTTGTTGCAACCTGAGCCCAGGTTCACAATCGCCCCACCGCCGTGGTCTTTCATATATCGTGCGGCTTGTTGCGTGCACAGGAAGCATCCTTTCAAGTTCGTGTCGACGACCAGATCCCATTCTTCTTCGGTCACATCGAGGAGCGGCTTCCAGGTTTGCACGCCGGCGTTATTCACCAACAGATCGAGCCGCCCAAACGTGCTGATCACGCGCTCAAACATCGCCGTCACCTGACTGCTCGACCGGATGTCGGCCTCGACAACCAGCACACCATCTTGTGCTGGCGCTTGCAGCGCTCGAATCTCGGCAATGGTCGCATCCACCATCGATGGCGGATCGTTGTGATAGTTCACGGCAACGCGGTAGCCATTTCGCACCAGCTCAAGCGCAATTTCTTTCCCGATTCCGCGGCTGGCCCCGGTTACCAGAGCTGTCTGACCCTGCTGCATAGTCACCTCGAGGAGTCACTCATGGCGGAAGCTTACTACGGGAGACGGGTTTTGCGGGCTGTTGCGCGGTGACTTCGAGGTAACCTTGCAGCCGGCCGCGCGTCTAACGAATATTCCATGCGTCGAACCTCTGTCACATCCGTGTTGATTTTGGTGCTGGCCGCCTCGTCGTTTGGGTGCGTAGCTGGCGGGGACGGCCCGTCGGCGAGTCCTTGTGTGGGTTCCGTCGCGCGGCGGGATCGTTTCCAGAAAATGCCCCGTGCAGCTCTTGTTCACCGCCAAGCGTGCCAGCACGTCTTGAAACGGGGGACTAGCGGGTGCAGCCTGCGCAGTCTCATGCAGTTTCACTTCCTCGCGTTCCAACCACGCGAGACTTCGGCTCCCCTACGTGACGTCGCCGATAGGATTTCAGTGCGGCCTGAGTCAGGGATTATCGTTTCTTCGATTGGCCCGCCTGAGACCGATCGCGGGCCTCCTCACTCCTAAGGAAAATCGCTACCTCTACGCCTGAGCGGGACGTTTGTCCGGTCCCGCACGGAGTTGTCTTGCTAACACATCCCTTAAAGGAGCATTTATGAACAAAGTGACTTGGATGTTTGTATGTCTGCTGAGTCTCGCCGGTGGATGTTTCGCGCAGTTGCCAACTGCCGATGCCGCCAAGCACCGAACCAATGCCCAGATTATTGAGTTCATTGTCAGCGACGGGGAGAAGTTGGTCATCGGAGTCGCCGACGCCATGCCCGCCGAGAAATATTCCTTCGCGCCCTCGGCGGAGAGTTCAAAGACGCGCGCTCATTTGCCGCACAGGTGAAACACATTGCTGCCGACAACTACCTGCTGGGCGCAGGCGTACTCGGGGAGAAACCGCCGGCGGACACTGGCAAAGGAGAGAACGGCTCCGACGCGATTCAGAGCAAGGTGGAAATTGTCGCCTATCTCAAGGAGTCGCTTGTATACATGCACCGGGCAGCAGCCTCCATTGACGACGCCAACGTGCCGATTCCCACCCCGAAGATTTCACCCTGGCCGGCGGGCACCGCTACGCGGTTGGGGCTCGCCTTCGAAGACTGCGTCCATATGTACGATCACTATGGACAGTTGGTGGAGTATTTGCGGATGAATGGAATCATCCCGCCTGCCAGTAGGAAATAGCCGAACTCGCGCCACCCATTCTGCATCGCCAGCTTGGGTGGCGCGAATCAATGTGGCGGTCGCCAAGTAGCGATGGATCGCCCCGGTTAATCGCGTCGTGGGAGAGCAGCCGTTTTCAATTCCACTTGGGAACGGCAGGAATCGCATAACGTGCTTTCCCTGAGGTCGATCCACTCGACGGAATGCGCGGACGCCATGACGCAGCTGTAGTCCTGGCAGTGGCGCAGATCGAGGGTATGACCCAACTCATGCACGGATTCCTTGAGGAGACGCCGGCCCAGCAGCGGAAGATCAGGGGCAAGACCATAGAACTCCTGCCGCAGCCGGTGCACGGAAACCACGGCGCAAGGGCCGCCCATCTGGGCTTCTCCGAAAACGTATTTCAGGATGGGGATGTAAAGATCGACATCGGCAATCGCTAGGAACCGCCAGTCCTGAGGGCGCACAAGCGGCTGCATGCGCTGCAGGATTTCGGAAGAATGATATTGCTGCCGCTCGGCATGATACGAAGGAGTGGGATCGAACTGGTACGGGAGAATCTCACAAGCCACATCGAGACTCCGAGAAATCGCCGCGCGTAAGTCGCATAGCAGTGTGAGATCCACCTTACCAACCGGAAGCAGATGTACCAGATTCATTCGGGCCAGCTTCCTCGGCTTCAGTTGCGGGCTTCCACCGGAGTGCGGGTCCAGCCATAGCGCTTGAGCTTGTGATGAAGCGTGACGCGGTCGATGTCGAGGACGTCCGCGGCGCGGCTCTGATTGCCGCCGCACTCTTCAAGTACCCGCAGGATGTGAGCCTTCTCGATTTCGTCGAGGCTCTTGCCCGCGGCTGTCGCTGCCTGGGCGGCTTGGGCCTTGAAGATAAAGTCCTGCTCGCGCAACTCGGGTTCCTGAGCCACGACCATTGCGCGTTCGACGGCGTTCTCGAGTTCCCGCACGTTGCCCATCCACGGCTGCTGCTGCAACTGATCCATGGCGACGGGTGCGATGCGGGTGACATGCCTGTTCATGGCAAGGGCGAACTTACGCACGAAGTGTTCCACCAGCGGGGGAATATCTTCGCGGCGCTCGCGTAACGGGGGTAGCTCGATGCGGAATACGTTGAGCCGGTAAAACAGGTCCGGCCGGAACGTGCCCTCCTCAATCATGTTCTCGAGATTCTTGTTAGTGGCAGCCACGCAGCGGAAATCGACCTTGATGACTTGGTTGCCGCCAACGCGGGTGATCTCGCGCTCCTGCAGCACGCGCAGCAAGTCGGTCTGGGTCTTCAGGCTGATGTCGCCGATTTCGTCGAGAAATACGGTGCCGCCCTCGGCGATTTCGAATTTCCCCTTCTTACGGTACTGCGCTCCGGTGAAAGCCCCTTTTTCGTGGCCGAAGAGTTCGCTTTCGAGCAGCGTCTCGGTCAGTGCGCCACAGTGAATCGCGACCAGGGGGTGGAACCGTCGCATGCTCGCAGCATGAATGGCGCGTACGACCAACTCTTTTCCTGTTCCGCTCTCTCCGGTGATCAGTACATTCGCGTCGGTGGGGCCAACGGTTTCTATGGCGTCAAAAACTCGGCGCATCGCTGGACTCTGCCCCACCAGATCGCCGGGGCGTGTGATCTCCGCTACCGTCTCGCGCAAGCGGACGTTTTCTTTTTCCGCGCGGCGATGGGCGAGAGCCTTTTTTACCAGGTGCGCGATCTCGTCCGGATCGAGCGGCTTGCTGACGTAGTCATAGGCTCCGTTCTTCAGGGCAGAGACTGCGGTTTCCACCGACGCGTAGCCCGTCATCATGATGACGACGAGGTCCGGGTCCATCTCGTGAAGGCGGCGCTGCAGCTCGATTCCGTCGGTGCCGCGCATCTTGATGTCGAGCAGGGCGAGGTCCCACTTATTCTCAGCCATGCGGGTGAGCGCGTCGCTCGCGCTCGCGGCGGTGCCAATCTCATAGCCTTCCTCGCGAAACCATTTTCCCAGCGAATCGCGGACGCTCAATTCGTCGTCGACGATCATTAGCTTCCCTTGTGTTTCCACCTGGTTCACCTCCCGCTAGCGATAGCGGCAATTTCGTTGGCCGGGGACGGCGCGGCCTTCTCGCGATCCGCATCCCACGGCAGAGTTACAGTAAACGTTGTGCCGCGGCCGGCTTCGGACTGCACTTCAATGTTTCCGTTGTGGCGGTCAAGAATGCTGTGGCTGATGGCCAAGCCCAGCCCGACGCCGCGTCCCGTCTCTTTGGTTGTGAGAAAGGGTTCGAAGATGCGCGGCAGGATTTCAGCCGGAATGCCGGAGCCGTCATCGCGTACCACGATTCGCACTTGGTTGGGCTCATGGCCAAAGCTGGTAAGAATCCATAAGTTGCCGCCCTGTGGCATGGCATCCAGGGCGTTCATGACTAGCGCGAGGATCACTTGCTCGATCTGGGCGGAGTCGCACAAAACAGGCGGCAGATCGGGATCGAGGTGGGGCTGCACTTGAATTCCTGCAAGATCCAACTGGTGTTGCACCAGCCGCAACGAACGGTCCACGACCTGGTTCAGATTCGCGGGCTGCAGGTTCATGGGCGTGGTGCGAGAAAAAGTGAGCAGATTCTTGACGAGGTCGCCGCAGCGTCGGCTCTCGGACGCAATCAGATCGAGGGAGTCGCAGATTTCCTGGCGGTGGGCCCGTCCCCCGTCCTCGCGTTCAATCCACTTTCTCAGCAGTTTGGAGTACGTGAGAATGCCTGAAAGCGGATTGTTGATCTCATGCGCGAGCACCGCAGCCATCTTCCCAATGGAAGCCATTTTCTCGGTGTGCAACGCATGCTCGTGGGCGCGCTTGAGTTCGCGCGTCTTGTGCTCGACGCGGTCTTCCAGGGTATGGGTCCATGAAACATTCTCGTTCCGCTCGGTTTGTAACTGGCGGCTCATGCCGTTGAAGGAGCGGGCGAGTTCTCCGAGTTCGTCCTTGGACTGCACGTCAATCTGATAACCGAGATCTCCGGCAGCTAGGTGTTCCGTGCCGTGTGCCAGCGCTTTGACCGGGCGGCCAACGACCTGCCACACGAAAAACCAGCTGAGCACGGCGATCAGCAAGAGGGCGCAGCCGGTGTAGGCAATCATGCGGCGGCTGCTTTCGGCGACCTGCACGTCGGCCTTCGCCAATGAGAGATTCGTGTCGAGCACGCCCAGGATCTTTTGCTCTGCCGGATGCGCATGGCATGCAGCGCTGGAGCACGACGGCTGATTCTCGATCGGAGTAATGATGCCCAAGACTCGGGACCCTGCAGCATTACGATAAATACGGAAGCGGTCGGGACGATTCAGCCGCGCCAGCGGTTGCGACTGCGCGTGGCAGGCGTAGCAAGCTTCGGCGGTCTTGTCGACAACATGATTCTGCTCGGCAGCGTCGGTGGTGTAGGTGATTCTGCCTTCCTGGTCGAAGATGCGGATCTTCTCCATGCCGGGCTCGGCCGCCATCGTCTTGATCGAGTGGTACAAGCCCTCCTGATCGTTGACCAGCATGTAATCGGTCGTGCTGTGCTTGATGACGTCGCTGACCCGTTCTGCGGAGAGCAAGGTGTTCTGCTCCAAATGCTGGCGGTGCAGGCGGACATTGAGATATCCCAGCAGCGCAAAAATCACCACCATGGCGCCAAGCAAAAGGATGTTCAGCTTGGCGCTGAGAGTAAGACTCAGACGCAACCAGCGGCCGCGAGTGGGTTCAGTCTCCGGCATGCTCCATCACCGCCGCAACGTCGGGCAGTGCGGATTCCCTTTCCGTGACCTGCTCATGAGCGAGTCCTTCTTGTGGGAAGATTGGCAAGTACTTCACGGCCAGGCCGAAGAGCGCGAACCCGGCGGCGATGATCGATCCAGTGACAGCTAATTCAGTCCACTTGGGAAAGTAGCGGACTCCCGTGGATCCTTCGAATCCGGTGATGCTCACGTTCATCCGGTTGGTGATGAACCCGAGAACTACGAGCACCGCAGCGAGGTAAAGCCCGTTAGCGTTCGATCGCACTCGGGGTTGTACGAGCAACGCCAGCGGAAGGATGATGGCGAGAGAAATCTCCAACCAGAAGAGATACATCTCGTACCCCGGATGCAACGCCAGCTTGAGGACGCCGCGATTCGCCAGATCTTCGAAGCGCAGGATCGCGTAGACCCCCAGCACCACGACCAGAACACGGCCCAGTTCCTGCAGAACGGGCAACTCGAGCTGCAATCCGAAATGTTTGGAACTCAACGACGATTCGAAGATAGTCATCGCCAGTCCTACCGCGATCGCCGAAAGGAAAAAGAAGACCGGCAGCAGGGGCGTATACCACAGCGGGTAAAGCTTTTCGGGGACGATGAGATACAACGTGCCCAGTGATGATTGATGCAATGTGGAGAGGATCACGCCGAAGATCACCAGCGGAATCAGGATGGCGCGCACCACCTTCAACGGCTTCCGCAGGTTGAAGCGCTCTAGCACGATGGGCGAGAACTCGAGCGCAAGCACCGTGGTGTAAAGCATCACGCAATACGCCACCTCGAACATCACGGAGTGCGGATTCCGCATGATCAGCGGGTGCCATATGTTGTAGGGCTTGCCCAGATCGAACATCAGCGCTGCGCTCACCAGGATGTAGCCGAGGAATGCGGTAAGAATCGTCGGCCGGATGATGGAGTGCAGCCGCTTGATGTTGAGAATGTGGACAGCGGCGGTGAGAGTGAATCCGCCGGCAGCGAGCATTACACCGCAGAGCACGTCAAAGCTGATCCAGATGCCCCACGGGAATTGATCGCTGAGGTGGGTCGAGGCGCCTAGGCCTTGGGTAAAGCGGACGAAGGTGGCATAAGCCCCGGCGGCCATCAAGAAAAGGAAGATGAGTTTCCAGAATGTGAGCTTGAAGTTGGTGCGGGCCATCATGGCTTCCTCCCATTCTTGTTGGCAGTCTTTGGGTCAGTCGCTTGAATGGCCGGTGTCGCGCGGCCTTCGGCCAGCGCCACTTCTTCGCGGCGATGCGTGATCCACCAGATTCCGCCCAGAACCATTCCACCTAGAGGAACGAAGTCGGGAATGTGCGACAAGACCCGGTAAGTGAGCATGGGCATGGGATCTTTGGAAAGATTGCTGCGATAGCCGAAAGTCTCGAAGGGAACGGCGGAGAGCAACAGGACGGATGTGCCGCCGACTTCCTCGAGCCCGTAAATGTGGCCGACGTAATTGCTTGGGTTTTCGCGGATACGTTTCTGCCCCTCGGCGATCAGTTCGTCGCGCTCGCCGAACTTTGTGGCGCCAGTCGGGCATATTTCCGCGCAGGCGGTCGGCTTCCCCTGGGCCACGCGGTCCGGACACATGGTGCACTTCTGCACCTTGGGCACAAGCTTTCCCCATTCATATTTGGGAACGCTGAAGGGGCACGCCACCATGCAGTAACGGCAGCCCATGCACTTCGAGGCGTCGTAGGTGACTGGACCGAGTGCAGTCTTCTGAATCGCGCCTACTGGGCAGACCGACGCGCAAGAAGGGTCATTGCAGTTCATGCACAGGCGGCGCATGAACTTGTCGCCGCGCGTGAGCACGACGGTCATTTTGTGTTCCGACTGTATCTCTTCTGCGGCGATGGCGTCGTTATAAGGTAGTTTGTTCTGCGTGGCGCAGGCCTGTTCGCATTGTTTGCAGCCAATGCAAACCGTGGAATCATATAAGAGTGCTTTGCTCATCAAGTATTTCTCCGGGCGTGGCTGTTTGAGCCGACTAGAGCCGTCCGGAAATCCTTTCGACCGCCGCCTGAGCTGATTGAGGAGAGAAGAAGGAGCGATTACCGGCGTAACCGCAGACGGGAATCGGACCGCTTACAAGCTGCTTATCTCATCAGATCGAAGGCTGTCGCGAAATTCAGCAGCTTCAGACAGCTAAGATTTTCATCAATTACCACTTTCTCAGCCGTGATGTGCATCACTCCTATGCGTGATGCCGGTCAACAGGGTTTCGCAGCCGCTAATCGCGGCATTCTGCGTTGTCATTTGCAGCAGCGCGGTGATGCGGATCGCAGCACCAGTTCGAATCAGGCCAAGTCGTTCATTGCACACCGGTTCGAGTGCCCGTTCGCCCTACTCGCGCGGATTGATGTCTTTTTCTTGTTGAGATCTTCATCGCAGATCAACGTGGCGTTTTCTTGCACGCTGCGCCTCGCCGCGATCCGTCGTCTCGCTATCTTGCTCACAGCGCTGAAGATGCAGTTATCGCCACGTTCTCCGCGCACCTCGTTTCAGGTTTGGCCTGGCGATTGCCTTACTAAGAGCGTGAGTGACCCAGACGTAAAAAGGGAACTCCGGGCGAGGTGGGTTATGACAGTCATCATGGTACTTCTGACATTCGCAATCTTCTTGCTCATTGATTACGTGCGTGGACAAAAGCAGCTGGCAAAGCAGCCCGTTCTGCAGACGGCGAATCGTGAATCCGCAGCACGTGTGGTTCCGGCAGTGGTTGCCGGCTTCCAGGTTCCAGAAAACCTCCGCTATCATGCCGGGCACACCTGGGCGCTGAGCGAGAGTCATGAACTGGTGCGGGTGGGCATCGACGACTTCGCATCCAAGCTAGTTGGAAGGGTGGACAACATCGCGCTGCCGCAACGCGGACGCTGGGTTCGCCAGGGACAGAAGATTTGGACCATCTTCCGCGACGGCAAGTCGGTCGACATGGTCTCCCCGATCGAGGGTACCATCACTGCCATCAACGAAGCAGTCATCAACGATCCGGAGCTGGCTCGCAAGGATCCTTACGGAGAAGGCTGGCTCGTGACCGTGCAGGCTCCCGACTCGAAGATCAACTTCCGCAACCTGATGGGCGGCACGCTGGCGCGACTGTGGACCGAATCCTCCGCGCTCAAGCTGCATAGCAGAATGCCGACGGCGGTAGGCGCACTAGCGCAGGACGGCGGCGTAGCAGTCGATGACCTCACCGCGCACATGCCCGACGAAGATTGGGCCGCGCTGACCAAAGAATTCTTCTTGTCATAACTCGTCGAGGAAAGCCTCGCCGACCTCCTCCTGTAACAGCCGCCCGGGGTTGATCCCGGACGGCTTTTTTACTCTCGGGGGGAAGATCTAGTCAGACAAAACGTCTTCAGTGACAGGTTGCGAGAAGGAACGAAAAATCCACGTTCCGACGACCACGGCGGACGTCAGCAGAATGACGCGCAGGTACTGGGCCGCGGGCAAAGACGCGTCTCCGAAAGTCGTGCGCAGTAGGCCAAAGGTCGCGCTTCCGGTACAAAGAATGAAATACATGCGCTCCTTTGTGCAGCGCGCCAGACTCACCAGCCAGGCCAGAATCGACGCCACCGTCAAGTAGATCCCGATCAGGATGAAGTCACCCGTCCCGCCAGAACCGTGCAGCAGAACTCCGGCTTTCGGCGAGGCGAACCCGTGGATCGCAATCCCCAGAAAGATCAGGGAATGAATGAGGGCGATCAAGGCGCGCTTGCGATTGTTGAGGACCCCAAAGTCGTTCATATGCGCTGATTCAGTTTCGCCTGTCAGCCGCGACTTTACGTGTGACCTGTCTTACCGCAACCTGTGATCGGCATCACAGAGCCTGTGGCGGGGCCTCGATTCCGGGTGGTACCATCGCGGGCGATATGATAATGCGAAACCTCGCCCTTGCCACAATCTGTCTCCCCTTGCTGACCTTCGTCGTGCATGCCGCGGGACAGTCTGAAGCCGCGCCGAGCCATCCGATCGTGCTGCATGCCGCACGTCTGCTGGACGTGAAGACCGGCCGCATGGTCAAGCCGGGGGAAATCCTGGTGCAAGGTGAACGCATTGTCGAAGTGGGGACGTCGGTCAAGCGTCCGGCTGGCGCCGAGGTGATCGACCTGGGCGATCGCACGCTGCTTCCCGGTCTGATTGACGCGCATATCCATCTTTTCCTCCATCCTGGCGCAGAGGACCTGCAAACCGTGCAGGAGTCGGTTCCGGAGCGCACCATCACCGCTACGTTGGCGGCACGCGACGATCTGATCGCCGGTTTTACCGCGGAGCGCGATATGGGGACCGAGGGCGCAGGCTCGGCCGATACTGCAGTCCGCAATGCGATCAACGCAGGCCGCATCCCCGGCCCCCGGCTGCGAATCAGCGGAAATGCGATCAACATCCTTGGCGGACACGAGGATGCTCTCGGCTACAACCCGGAACAGCACATCCTGCCCAACGCGAATTACGCCAACAGCGCCGACGAACTGGTAGCGGTGATACGCCAGCAGTTCAAGGAGGGCGCCGACTTCATTAAGATTTACGAGACCGGAGCCGACTCGCTTCGGGATGGACGGCTCTTGACTCCATATCAGTACACCGAGCCACAACTGGAAGCTGCAGTGAAGGAAGCGGCGCGCTTAGACCGCCGCGTTGCCGTCCACGCCACCGGGGAGCCGGGAACGCTTTTCGCGGCGCAAGCAGGAGTGGTTTCGATTGACCACGCCGATCAGCTGAGCGACGAGACCATGCGGCTCATGAAAGAAAAGCAGATCTTCGCGGTACCCACGTTCACGATCTTCGAATATTTTGCGAATCACGCCGCCACGCCGGAACAAGGCGCGCATCAGCGCCAGATGCTCGATGTGAAGGCCCAGGAATTCAAGAAGCAGGTCGCGGCAGGCGTGCCGATGGCTGTGGGATCCGACGTCGGCCCCTTTCCCCACGGGACGCAGGCTCGTGAATTTGTTCTGATGGTGAAGTACGGCATGTCGCCGCTGGCGGTGCTGCAAGCGGATCTGCTGAATGGCGCAAAGCTGCTCGGCTGGGACGGGCAGATCGGCGCACTGCAGGCTGGGTACCTCGCGGATGTGGTTGCCGTGCCCGGCGATCCCGCTGCAGGACATTAGCGTGGTGCAGAACGTTAGCTTTGTGATGAAGGGCGGCGTTGTTTACAAGAAATAAGCCTTGCCCGTCCCGTATGGGCAAAGTCCCGGCGCAACCTGCAAAACAATGCACAGGCGCCGCCGATTCTCATTAAAAATTACAATCAAGTCATTGATTACAAGCATGTTGCCGCCAATCTAATGCTGGATTCGCGGCCACCCGGTTGCCCCTTCTTAAGTGCCACGCCGACCTCGGCGGGCACTTATGATCCTACGCAGATTCGCAAGGTATTTCTGGCTGAGCTTCGGGGCGGTGGCGGTCGGCGTTGCCTCTGTCCGTCGGTGCACGCTCAAGCTCTGCTTGCATCCGCGTCGCTTCCGGATGCGCCTATTCCCGCGGTTGAGCCCGTTACGCCGGTCGTCCTCACGCAGCCGGTCGCAAGCTCCGAGCACAAGTTCTTCGATAGGCAGAACAACGTGTTGTTCATCGCTGCCGCAGCGTTGAACGGCGCCGACTTCGCTGTGACCCGCGCCAACCTCCAAAGTGGCGGACAGGAATTGAATCCGATCGTTCGGGTATTCGGGGCCTCGACGGCGGGACTGGCAGTGAACTTTATTGGTGAAACTGCCGGAGTCATTGGTCTCAGCTACTTCTTCCACAAGACCGGCCATCACAAGCTGGAGCGCGCCGTCTGCCTGGTCAACATCGGAGGATCGGCCGGAGCCGTGAGCTTCGGGCTAACGCACCGCTAAGCGACTTGGCGCTTCCCGCCGCTTCGTGCATACCCGGGCCCAGCCCCGATTGCGGATGTCATTTTG